>NZ_AP018694.1:3897500-5097500 GCF_009689585.1 Aquipluma nitroreducens
TTTCTGGTGGAATTTTAAAATCGTTTTAAAGTAAAGCCCTATAATTATCCATTGTGCAAAAAGTGCCAGCCGGTATAATGAATGAGTATCAACTTCGGCAATACTTAATGCAATCAGGAAAATGGTTAGAGCAGGAAGTATTATTAGCAGGTATTTCAGGGAACGGATTGATTTCAGATGTATTACCTGATCGATCGACTCATTGTAATGATCTTTAGTCCCATCGGTTTCCATTCCTTTGGCCATGAAGTTTTGTCTCCAACTGAATTCTTCAGCAAGTTCCTGAATTCCCTCCTGCCTGCTCCTGATTTCTTCAGACGAGCGTTGAGTCTTCTTCAAGAGTGTTGCCAGCCGGTTTTTGCCTTGCCGGGTAACTGTTCTGTTCAGAAATTGAAAAAGGGAACCAATGCCAAATAAATCCAGATCGTAACTGTAGTCGTGGTGCGGATCGGTGAATTCGTTTCCCGGATCAAAGGAACTGATGTCGCGGTTTAGTGCGCTAATCTCGTCGCGGTTGATCTTGCATAAGCACTGATAATAAAAAAGTTGTTTCTCTGTCTGAATGAATTTTTTGATCAGGAGAAAAAACGCGACCAGAAGAACAAACGAAATTGTGACCGCCAGTATTTCATTGACTGGACTCAGATAGAACCACGCCGGAAAAATTCCGATGAAACTGATCAGGCGTGCAATGGCGATGAGCCGAAGCTGATCTTTCTTTTTGTTCGCTAATGATTGATATTGATCGGCAAGTGCCTGATAATTTGCCAGAAGGTCTGCTTTCATTGATTAAGTAAGTTCGGAGTGACTAGAGCGCCTGGAGTTCGGAGTGGCTGGATTACTTTAGGCACTCCGAACTTTAGGCACTTCGCACTTATTTATTCAGAATTTGCCAGATTTTATCTTTTAGTTGCATAATTCCCTGTCCGGTTATCGATGAAATGAACAAGTGTGGAATGTCTTTCAGTTGTTCGCTGATTTCCACTTTCAACTCATCGTCCAGAAAATCACTTTTACTAATTACCAGGAAACGATCTTTGTCTAACAACTCCGGATTATATTGCTGCAATTCATTCATCAGAATGCCAAATTCTTTGCGATAGTCTTTTGCATCGGCAGGAACCATAAACAGAAGCATCGAATTTCTTTCGATGTGGCGCAAAAAGCGTAGCCCCAGGCCTTTGCCTTCGTGAGCTCCTTCGATAATTCCCGGGATATCGGCCATAACAAATGATTGATTGTCGCGATAGCTTACAATGCCAATATTTGGAACCAGAGTTGTGAATGGATAATCCGCAATTTTAGGTTTTGCCGCCGATACAACCGAAAGTAAGGTCGATTTACCAGCACTTGGAAATCCGACCAAACCAACATCAGCCAAAATCTTTAATTCGAGCGTAAACCAACCCTCGACGAAAGGTTCGCCTGGTTGAGCGAAACGCGGTGTTTGTTGCGTAGCCGATTTGAAATGAACATTTCCAAGCCCGCCTCTACCGCCTTGTACCAGAATTTTTGATTCCCCATCAGTTGTGATTTCGAAGAGTGTTTCGCCTGTTTCGGCATCCTTGGCCACAGTGCCAAGTGGAACATCCAAATAAACATCTTCGCCGTCGGCTCCACTACTGCATTGTTTTCCGCCCGACTCGCCATGGCCTGCAAAGACATGCCTGCGGTATTTTAAATGTAGCAAAGTCCACATTTGAGTATTGCCAACCAGAATAATGTGTCCTCCACGACCGCCATCTCCACCATCCGGGCCGCCTTTGGGTTCCGATTTTTCTCTCCGGAAATGCGTTGAACCGGGACCTCCGTTTCCTGACCGGGCATATATTTTAACGTAATCAACAAAATTAGTATCTGCCATAAAAAAAGTTCAAAGTTCAAAGTTCAAAGTCCCAAGTATTAGTCATTGATTGTCATTTAACTGTCAATTATAGTAAAGACGGCAACGAATGACAATTTTATGATGCGAAGCAAATGACTACTGCGACTGATCACTGACCATTTTATTGGGGGCGCAAGTTAAGCAAAAAAAGACGAATGGTAAGTTAACCATCCGTCTTTTCTGTTTATTATGAGAATCTTAAAGAGTTGATACCGTTTGACTGAGTCGCTGAGCAATTTCTTCAATGGTTCCAGTACCGTCAATTTTATAGTACTTGTTTTGTTCGCGGTAGTAATCTCTCAAAGGAGCCGTTTTTTCGTGGTAGATTTTGATCCGGTTTTCAATGATCGAAACATCCTGATCATCTGGTCGGCCAGATGTTTTTCCACGGAAAAGCAATCGGTTGATCAGCTCTTCGTTTTCAACTAACAGGCAAAGCATGCCTGAAACCGGTGTATTGTATTCAGCAAGCAATTCATCGAGTGCCTTTGCTTGTGCTACTGTCCGGGGGAAACCATCAAAAATATATCCGTTGGCACTTTTGTTCTCGTTGAGTTTCGATTTGATCATACCAATAACGATCGAATCAGGAACCAGAAATCCTTTATCCATATAGCTTTTCGCTTCCACTCCGAGAGTTGTTTCGGCAGCGATCTGGCTACGTAATAAATCACCTGTTGAAAGGTGAATAAGCCTAAACTTCTCAATTAAAAAGTCAGCCTGAGTGCCTTTTCCTGCACCAGGAGGGCCAAATAAAACTAGATTTAACATTTGAAAATAGATTACTTTTTTTCGGTTACTTTATAAATGTCAATCAAATTGCGACCTCTTCCATCGTAATCCAGGCCATAGCCAACAATAAAATCATTCGGAATTTCCAGTCCGATGTAATCGAGTTGAACTTTAACCTGAAGTGCGTCGGGTTTTAGAAGTAGGGTTGCAATTTTGATATCAGCAGGGTTCTTTGCTTTTATTTGTTCGATGGTATTAACAATGGTGATGCCTGAATCAACAATGTCTTCAAGCACAATTACAGTGCGACCTGTCAAATCTTCGTTTAGTCCAATTAACTGCTTCACCGATCCGGTAGTATGTGTGCCGGAATATGAGGCCAGCTTGATAAATGATATCTCCGCATCGAGTAAAGAAATACGCTTGAAAATTTCAGCAGCAAACATAAACGAGCCGTTTAGAATACAGAGAAACAAAGGGTTTTTATCTTTGAAATCGTTATTCATTTTCTCTGACATTTCTTCAACGATTGACCGGATCTTCTCATATGTGATGAAAAGCTCAAACTCCTTGTCATGTATTTTTACGTTTTTCATTTGCTGGTATTTTGAGATAGATTTGATTTTTTATGAGTTTTTTCGACTAATTTTGTTTGAAAATAAAGCGACAAAGTAACAAAACTAATTTATATTGGAAAAATTAAATTCTCAAAAGATGGAACCAAGAGTCAGTATTATTATGGGAAGTACTTCCGATTTGGGAGTTATGGAAGCAGCAGCTAAAATATTGGATGAGTTTGAGATCCCTTTCGAAATCAATGCTTTATCAGCACACCGGACACCCGAGTCAGTTGAAGCCTTTGCCAAAGGAGCGAAAGCCCGCGGGATACAGGTTATTATCGCTGCAGCAGGAATGGCAGCCCATTTGCCTGGGGTTATTGCTGCAATGACAACACTTCCAGTAATTGGAGTGCCAATTAATGCCTCGATAAGTGGTATCGATTCGTTGCTGGCTATTGTGCAAATGCCTCCCGGAATTCCAGTTGCTACGGTTGCCGTAAATGGTGCTCAAAATGCTGGTATTCTTGCAGTTCAGATGATGGCTTTGGGCGATGCCGGATTGGCTGTCAAATTGGAAAGTTTCAAAGAGACGCTGAAATTAAAGATTGAAAAGGCGAATAAAGACCTGGCAGAGATAAAATTCAGGTACAAAACAAATTAGACTTGACTTTTTAACAAAAAGTTTGTACCTTTTATGATGTAAATGAATTCCTGATGTTTTATCAGGAATTTTTTTTGCCTCAATGTTATGAAATTGTTACCGACGTTTTTGTTGTTCGTATTGATCTTCTTTACATCAGGAGAATGCATGGCGCAGGATGTGTTTGTGTCAGGTTCACGTTATCAGGCTTTGTCTGATGCTTCGGTTGGATTGTCAGATTGCTGGTCTGTTTTCGGAAATCAGGCAGGACTTGCCGGAATTCAACGGCCAACAGTAGGCGGTTCTTTTCAGAATCGATTTTTGGTTAATGAACTGTCAACTCGATCTGGTTTGATTGTATATCCAATTCAGTCTTCAGTATTTGCTTTTTCACTTTCCCAGTTTGGTCAGATTCCTTTTCGCCAAGGAAAATATGGACTGGCCTTTGCACGGAAAGTCACTCCAAAACTTAATTTTGGCTTGCAGTTTAATGGTTATCGGCTGTTTCTTTCCGAAGAAAACCGGTCGGTTAGTTCTTTTGGTGCTGAACTGGGCGCCCAGTATTTATTTACCGATCGTTTTGTGGTCGGATTTCACGTGATGAACCCTTACCG
The DNA here is from genome assembly GCF_009689585.1 of Aquipluma nitroreducens. Classification (GTDB taxonomy): domain Bacteria; phylum Bacteroidota; class Bacteroidia; order Bacteroidales; family Prolixibacteraceae; genus Aquipluma; species Aquipluma nitroreducens. The sequence continues at coordinate 3,901,932 of NZ_AP018694.1, forward strand.
TACCGGGGTGAAATTGAGCTCCGGAACATTTCGGTATCCTTCGCGCATCAATATTGGATCATTTTACCGTCTTTCTGATTTATTTAACCTGACGACAGAGCTGGAAAACGATTTTGAGGATCATTTTATAATGAAGACCGGAATCGAATATTGCATCCTCGAAAAGCTTTTTCTGCGTGCCGGGGTGGCTGGGAAACCTTACCAGCTTTCGGGCGGAATTGGTTTTCAGGTGAAACGTCTTACGCTTGATTTGGCGACTGTTTATAATCAGTATTTGGGCAACTCACCTTCAGTCTCATTTCAATATCAATTCTGATGAAGCAAATATTTCTACTGATATTGATTTCAGGATTAGCTGTGTTTTCAAATGCACAGAACCCCAAGGTGACCCAAATTACTGAAGATTTGCTTGAATCGGTAGGCGAAAATATGAGTGACGACTCCGATATTCAGGAAATTCTGGATGATTTGGAGGGTTTCAGTCAAAATCCGTTGAAAATCAATCTGGCTTCAAGAGATGATCTGCTCCGATTGCATTTGTTGTCAGAGGTTCAGATTAATAACCTGATTGCTTACAGAGCGAAAACGGGTACTATTTACAGTTTGTATGAGTTGGCGGCTGTTGATGAGTTTACTCCGGATGTGATGCAAAAGTTGGAGTCATTTATTTCGTTTGATATTTTGGAGCCACAATCAGGAAAGAAACGATCGTCAACCGATCTCTTTGTGCGCTCGAACCGGACTTTTTCTTCGACGGGTCAGGCCGACCAGGCCAAATATGAAGGTTCTCCGGAACGATACTATGCGAGATTGAAACATGTCTCTCATGGAATGGAGTATGGCGTAGTTGCTGAAAAAGATCCCGGCGAAGCCTTTTTTCGGCGTTCGAATAAGCAAGGGTTCGATTATACCAATGCTTTTGCTAACTTCAGGTTGGGGCATAAAGATTCCCGGATTTATGTTGGAGGCTATCATGTGCGTTTCGGACAGGGATTAGTTGCCTGGCAAGGCTTTTCAATGGGTAAGTCTGCCGAAACGACTCAGGTTTCTCGTTCCGATCAGGGCATTAAATCTTATTCGTCGACCGACGAAAATCAGTTTTTCAGGGGAGTAGCGGGTCGGTTTAGTTATCGTAATTTTACATTCTATTCATTTCTTTCGCGGCACAGGTTGGATGCCAGTTTGGACACATTGGACGTGCAGCGCTATTTTGGCGCGTTTCAGACCAGCGGATATCATCGGACAGGTTCTGAAATTGCCGGCGAGAATTCGTTGGAACAGTTTGTGGGTGGCGGACATGCGACTTATTCGCATAATCAATGGTCGTTCGGACTGACTTCAGTTTATACCCGTTTTGATGCTATTATGGATCGAAGTGACGAGCCGTATAATCAATTTCTTCCGGCGGGAAAAGATAATTTGGTGGCTGGTTTTGACTGGAAAGGTTCAGTAAAGAAAATATTCTTTTTTGGTGAAGCCGCTATTGGTAAGAATTCGGGAAAAGCTCTGTTGGCTGGTGCTATGATGAAACCTGCTTCGAATGCTGAATTGTCTTTGGTTTACCGGAATATCAATAAAACATATTTCAGCTTTTTCTCTAATGCGTTTACCGAATCATCAAGGACTAACGATGAGCATGGTTTATACCTGGGGTTAAAAGTCTTTCCGGTTTCTCGTTGGATTCTCTGGGTCTATGCCGATTTCTTTCAACATCAATGGCTGAAATATACAACCTCAGCGCCATCGTCTGGCACTGAATTTCTGGCGCAGGTGTCGTACAGTCCATCTCTTCGAACTAGCTTTTATCTGAGGTTCTTTCAGGAAGAAAAAGAGCAGCGATTGATTACGGAAAGCCTAAGATACAACGAGCAACAGTTGATTAACCGTTTGCGATTAAATTACAACCACGATTTAACTCAGCAGGTCAGCCTGAAAAGTAGGATTGAGTTTTCTTTTTATTCAAAACAAAGTAATGAAAAGGGCATTCTCATTTACCAGGACGTTGCGTTTAAACCGCTCCAAAAGTCTTTTTCAATGAATGGACGTTTTGCGTTTTACTCAACAGATGGTTATAATTCAAGGCTTTATGCCTACGAGAATGATTTGTTGTATTCGTTTTCAGTTCCGGCGCTTTATGGAAAAGGAATTCGCGCCTATTTTAATCTTCAGCAAAAGTTCGGAAATCAGTTTACACTTTGGCTGAAATTTGCAACAACTCATCAATTTGCTTCAACGAGTGTTGATTCTTCGACCAAATCGGAAGTGAAATTTCAGGTTCGTTATCAGTTTTGATCCAATTCTACTTTTTGGAGAAAAGGAGTGGAGATAAAAGGATATAAATCATTGGAGAAGTTCTTTTTCTGTAGCTGCATATGTGTTGCAAATCAATGTTTTGTGCGTTTTGTAGGTTGCTATATGCATAGTTCGTTCTCAATTACTATATTTGCACGTCAAAATAGAAAAAAGGGATGGTTCATAAAATTAATTTCGACGATATTCGTCCATTTGATGATTCTGAGGTAAATCAAAGCCTGAGAATACTGCTTCAGGATGAAGGTTTTCAGCATATTTTACAATTCATTTTCAAAGATCAGGAAAAGATTGATCAGATAAAGTTGCTTCTTTCCCATGTTCATACGATTAAAGATTTGCAACTAAAGTTTATGTATCAAATGGTTGATGATTTGATCCTGAAAAAATCAACCGATGGATTGACTTCAAGTGGACTTGATTTGCTTGATAAAAATGCCAGCTATCTCTTTATTTCGAACCATCGGGATATTATCCTCGATTCAGCCATTATGAACTTTCTGATTGTGCTGGAAGGAATGAATACTACGGAGATTGCAATTGGAAATAATTTGCTCATTGAAAAATGGATTGAATATACAGTTAAACTTAACCGTGCTTTTGTTGTTCGTAGAAATTTGCCTGTGAGGGAGTTGCTGATGGCTTCCCAAAAGCTGTCAGAATATATACGACGAGATATTACCCGAAAAAATACCTCGGTTTGGATTGCTCAACGCGAAGGACGAACGAAAGATGGAAATGATAAAACCCAACAGTCCTTGCTTAAAATGTTGAATTTGAGCAATATTCATGAAGTGGGTGAAGGGTTTAAAGAATTGCGGATTGTTCCGCTTTCAATCTCCTATGAAATTGAGCCATGTGGTATTTCTAAAGTTGCCGAATTGTACAAAAAGCAAACTGAGGGTTTTGAAAAGACGCAGGAGGACGACCTCAGAAGCATGGGAGAGGGGCTGGTAAGACCCAAAGGACGTGTGCATTTTGGATTTGGTGAACCAATTTCAAGTCAGATCGATTTAATTTGCAAAGAAGAAACCATTTCGAATCAGATCGAAAAGTTGGCTGAGATTATTGATGCCAATATATACAGCAACTTTAAGCTTTGGCCAAATAATTATATTGCTGAAGATATCCTGAATCAGACCAATACCAATCTCGACCAATATACAAGCGAGCAATTCGATCGTTTTTCTACGATGCTTAATGAAGCAGTAGAAACAATTTCAGGAGACAAAGAGGTGATACGAACCATGTTCCTGCAGATGTATGTAAATCCATTAATTAACAAACGTAAATCATTGATGTAAGATGATTGGTAACATCAGTGGGATAATCTGGGATTGGAATGGTACCTTGCTCAATGATGCCGATCTTGCTGTTCAAACCATGAATCAAATGCTTGAAAGACGCGGACTCCAAGTGCTTTCGGTTGATGATTACAAGTCAGTATTTACTTTCCCTGTTAAAGATTACTACAAAAAGATAGGTTTCGATTTTCAGAAAGAACCTTTTGAAGTTCCGGCACAGGAATTCATCGAGTGCTACAACAGCCGGGTAACTGAATGCAAACTTCAGAAAGATACAGTACGAGTATTGGAATATTTCAGATCGATTGATGTAAAGCAATATATTCTTTCTGCAATGGAGCAGGAGGTTTTGGATAATTGTCTGTGCAATTACCAAATCAGTGATTTTTTTGAATATGTTTTGGGGCTGGATAACATTTACGCAGCCTCAAAGATCGAAAACGGACATCGGCTGATTGCTGACCTGCAGCTGGATGCCGGCGAATTGATTTTGATTGGCGATACGGTTCACGATTTTGAAGTAGCCACCGAACTGGGCTGCCAGTGCGTTTTAATAGCCGACGGGCATCAGTCGAAAGAAGTACTTCAGGCTACTGGCGCTTTGGTTATCGATTCGATCTCGCAATTGCTGGGCTAATACTAAAACTTCCATGGAACAGAAACGAATACCGGTGACCATTATTACCGGCTTTTTAGGCGCCGGAAAAACCAGTTTGCTGAATAAGCTGATTGGTAAACATCCGGAAAAGAAATTTGCCATCATTGAAAACGAATTTGGCGAAACCGGCATCGACGGCGGATTGATTGCTACAGCTACTGACGCGATTTTTGAATTGAATAATGGCTGTATTTGCTGTTCACTTGGCGAAGATTTTTTGCATACTCTCGAAACTTTGTTAGGCAGTTCATACGAATTCGACCATTTACTGATTGAAACTACTGGCATTGCCGACCCATCAGGCATCGTCGATGCTTTTATCTCCGGAAATACAGTGCAGGAGCGGTTCCGAATTGATAGTGTGGTTTGCGTTGCTGATGCCGAAAATATGGAAGATTTATTTGATGAGCAACCGGAAGTGCGCTTGCAGTTGGCTTTGGCCGATTTGGTCTTGCTGAATAAAACGGATTGTGTACATTCTGATTATTTGACGCACTTAACCCGACTGATTAAACAGGTTGCGCCGATGGCTAAAATCGTTAATACTACGTTCTGCAACGTTGATGGAACGGCGGTTTTGGATACCAATTCTTTTTCGGGCGAGGTTGTTGAGAAATCGACGTTGTCATTCTTCGGAATGGATCTTCAGGAGAAAAAACAAGCTGGACAGAAATCATTTATACACAATCCTCAATCTCACGAATCCAATCCTAAACATGATATTTCATCAGTAGGTTTTACGTTTGAAGGCAGCTTCGATGTCAATAAATTTGGTTTGTGGATGCAGAATTACCTGTACTTCAATCGTGAAAATATTTTTAGGGTAAAGGGCATCATGAGTTTCGACCAAACCGAAGATCAGTTTGTTTTTCATGCCGTTCGCAGCTCGTTTATGTTTGAAGTGGGAAAGCCCTGGGGCAACGCAGCGCGTTTCAGCAAACTTGTTTTTATCGGCAAGAATATTTCAGGCCAGGAGCTTGAAGCTAATTTGCTGCAATTGTTGGCGAAATAGGAATTTGATTAGAAAGGAATCTTGTCAAAACCTTACTTCTAGTGAATACTGCATTGTAATTATCTGTTGAAAACTGACTAATATCTAATTGCTTCTCCTGAAGTTCATATTTCAAAACTATCACTATTTTCATCCGATTTTAACCAAATCCAATTATCACTTTATAAATAACCAAATCTAAAAACTAAAGGAGAACTACAAATGGCGCGACGAATCATTGGTATTCATGAGAAACTACCTGTATTAGAGAGCTTACCGCTCAGTTTTCAGCACTTGACTGCCATGTTTGGTGCAACAATCCTGGTCCCCATTTTATTGGGAGTTGACCCTGCTATTGCATTGTTGATGAATGGTATTGGTACTTTAATTTACACATGGATTACCAAAGGTGGAATTCCGGCTTACCTCGGATCAAGTTTTGCGTTTATTGCACCGGCCATGCTGGTTATCAGTACTTATGGTGGTTTTGCTCATGCTCAGTCCGGTTTTATCTTTTTTGGTCTGTTCTTTATCCTAATATCGTTTGTAGTTAAGTTTTGGGGAATTAAATGGATCGATATTGTGATGCCTCCTGCCGTAATGGGTGCTGTTGTTGCGATCATCGGATTGGAACTTGCCCCTGTTGCTGCTCAGCAAGCAGGATTGGCCCCATGGCCTACTGCAGTCGGACAAGTCGTTCAGCCTTTTGTGATGTCGACCAACGTCGTGATTGTTTCCATGTTCACCTTGGTTGTAGGTATTGCAGGATCTGTACTTTTTAAAGGTTTTATGCAGGTTATCCCTATCCTTTTTGCCGTAGTGGCCGGTTATTTACTGGCGTTGGGAATGGGTATGGTCGATACAGCTGCTATTGCAAATGCTTCATGGCTTGCTTTACCCAAATTTCAAACTCCGGTTTTCGATCTCAATGCAATTGTTATTATTGCACCGGCATGTATCGTAGTTTTGGCCGAACACATCAGCCACCTGATTGTAACCGGTAAAATTACAGGAACTGATTTGATGGAAAATCCGGGGTTGCACAAATCGTTGCTTGGCGATGGTATTAGCAATGTTTTATCCGGATTTGTTGGTTCGCCTCCAAACACCACTTATGGCGAAAATATTGGAGTAATGGCCATCACGCGCGTTTATTCTGTTTGGATTATTCGTGGTGCTGCTTTGTTGGCTATTGCATTCTCTTTAATTGGAAAGGTTTCGGCTGCTATCTCAACTATTCCTAACGCAGTAATGGGTGGAATCACCATGCTGTTGTACGGTGTGATTGCAGTTCAAGGGTTCCGCATGTTTGTGGAACAAAAAGTTGATTTCAGCAAAAACAGTAACATGGTTCTTGGCGCAGTTACCTTCGTTGTTGGAGTAAGTGGTGCAAGTATCAATATCGGATCAGTTCAGCTCAAAGGAATGGCTTTTGCTGCTATTGTTGGAGTCGTATTGTCACTGATCTTCTGGTTGCTTGGGAAAGTTAATGTGATGAATAAAGAAGCATAGTGTAGTATTCAGTGTTCAGTCGCAGTAGGCAAGTTTATTCCTGCTCACTGAGACTGAACACTGAGACTGCAATTATTTCGCCGGAGTGATAACGATGTTTCGGTAGTCAGCAGGTCTGTGATCTCCCTGTAACATAATTGGTCCTGGTTCTCCTTCTTTACTATCTAATGCTCCACCTGTAATTCCGGGGATAATCTGGTCAGTAATAATGGCCTTGCCATTGGCTACAATTGTAACGCGACGGCCAATCAATGTAATGTCGTAAGTTTGCCACTCGCCCGGAGATTTTGCAACATTTTCGTTCGGGGTCAGGAATCCATAAACTCCACCCAGGTAAATCGAGGCTGGTTCTTTTCCTTTGCTGTCTTCAACCTGAACTTCATAACGGCCTCTCAAATATACGCCGGTATTACCACCTTCCGGATACCTGAATTCAATGTGTAATTTGAAATCTTCAAATTTCTGATCGGTAATGATGTTGGTTCCCGGTTTTGGGCATTTTAAAATGCCGCCCTCTGCTACCCATTGGTTGTTTGGGTTCTGAGGATGCCATCCCTTCAAATCTTTCCCGTTGAAAAGGGTAATTGGTTTTCCCCATTCCGGAGAAGTGTTGTTTCGTTTAAGTAACGGTGCGCGTTCACCCGTGAAGTTGTGTTTAACGCCAGAACTGCTGGTGATCACTCCTTTGAGTTTGTCATTTTCAAGGGTTCCTTCAAAAACCATATCCTTGTCAGAGTTGTCCCATTGTGGTGGAATGCTAAACGAAATTTTTCCGTCGATCACATTTACTTTTGAAATTGGTCGGGCGCTTCCGCCATCGGCCACAAAATAGCCTACCAGTGTTTTTATTCCTGAAAGTTTAACTTCGAGCCAGGAAGGAACTGACTGATCTTCCATTTGAACCGTGAGATCCCAGCGGCCAATAATGGGCTGCTCTCCGGCGTTTGAATTGCTTCCAAAAGAAATCGAAGGCATCGCGATAAATAAAGTGATGGCAATCAATAAGCAGTGGAACTTGCCACTAAATATTGAGGAAAAACGAACATTTTTCATGGTGTATTATTTGTTGGTTAAGAATAAACAAAAGTACTTTTTTTAGAGATGTCAGATCAGTCCGCGCCTTTGAAATGTTCGGAAATTACCATATTACCGTATTTTTTCTCACTTGATTAAGATGAAGAAAGTAATCGGCGGGGAGAAATGTTTAGTGCAGAATGGTTTGTAATGCCAGTTAGTAGGCTTTCGTCTTGATGTCGCGGATGTATAATTGCAGGCTCGTCTTTCCCCTGAACTCATTTTCGGCAATCGAATAGCAAATGTCGAAGGGCAATCCTTGGTTAATCGAATCGAAATGATGAGCATGGTTGAATGCTATAGCTGAAAATTGAGATGAATTACTGGTCGGTTCAATCAAATCCAGTTTCAAATGTTCCATGTTTTTCCCAACAGGCCGGCTGGTACCGCTGTCAAGAACATTTTCAGAAATAAAAACCGGGATCATGTTGTGAGGGCCAAATGGTGCAAACTGTTTTAGTATCCGGTAGAACTTTGGCGTAATCTCCGAAAGGTATATCTTGGCGTCAGCTTCAATCGATTCGGTTTGCTGCTGATTGGTTATTTGTTTGGTTACAATTTCTTCGAAACGGCGCGAAAATTCGTAGATGTTTTCAATTTTCAAGGTCAAGCCAGCAGCATACATGTGCCCACCATACGATTCGAGCAGGTCGCTGCAAGCGCCTATTGCTTCGTATAAATCGAAATCGCGAATTGAGCGTGCCGAACCTGTTGCCAGACCATTTGATTCAGTCAAAACCACTGTTGGGCGGTAGAAATGTTCGGTCAGGCGGGAGGCAACGATACCTACAACTCCTTTATGCCAGTCACGATTATACAGAACAGTTGCATTTTTTCCTTCATGTTCAGGGTCGCGCCTGATCATTTCCAAAGCTTCCAGAGTGATATCGCGATCAAGCGTTTTCCTGATTTCATTGTACGAATTGATCTCATCGCCAAGCAATAATGCTTCCTGTTCATTGGTTGCAGTCAGAATAGCAACCGATTTTTTGCCATGTTCAATTCTTCCGGATGCGTTCAGGCGTGGTCCGATTTTAAAAACAATATCGCTAACCGATTTTTCTTCGGTATTTAATCCTGAATAATTCATGATCGTTTTAAGCCCGATACTTGGCGATGAATTGAGTTTTTTCAATCCGAAATGAGCTAAAACGCGGTTTTCACCCGATACTGGAACAATGTCGGAAGCAATGCTTACAACAACCAAATCAAGTAGTTCTGTCAGTTCCGTAAAAGGAATATTATTTTTTCTTGAGAATGCCTGAAGTAATTTAAATCCAACGCCACATCCTGAAAGCTCTTTGTATGGATAGGGGCAGTCTAGTCTTTTGGGATCGAGAACTGCATAAGCTTCAGGTATGGTTTCGTCAGGATTATGGTGATCACAAATGATGAAATCGATGCCCAAATCTTTAGCCATCTTAATTTTTTCAATGGCTTTAATTCCGCAATCGAGTACAATAACCAAGGTGATCTTTTGTTCCGCAGCGTAAAGTATGCTGGTTTTCGAAATACCGTATCCTTCTGAATATCGGTCGGGAATATAATAATCGAGATTTTTTAACCGGCTGCGGAGAAACTGGTACATCATGGCAACTGATGTTGTTCCATCAACATCGTAATCTCCATAAATCAATACCTTTTCCTGGTTGTCAATGGCTCTTTCGAGTCGTTCCACTGCTTTATCCATGTCTTTCATCAGAAAGGGATCGTGGAGATCTGATAATTTTGGTCTGAAAAAAGCCTGAGCCTCGGCATAGCTAGTAATGCCTCTTTGCGCTAAAAGGTTGGCAATTACCATGTTCACATTTAACGCGACCGATAAATGTTTTATGATGTTTATATCGCCCTCCTTTTTGATATTCCAGACTTTATCCATTCTTTTTATTTCAGAACAATCTTAATTTTGACAAAAATTTCTCAAAGATAGAAAATGAACTTAGAACTGGAAACTAAATCAACCACATTAATTCACATTTTGTTAACAGGATTCAGGTCGTGATTTTGTAATGTTCATCTTCTCAAAACCTTAGCACTATGAAATGAATTTTAGGTTTTAGTTGCTTATTTTTCTGAATTTAATTTATTGCTGTTTCGAGTATAAACCAAAGTTGAATAGACTAAAATAGAGTGTTGATCTGACGTTTAAACAGACATGGTAAAATACCTGTTGACTCGGCTCTTTTTTTTGTAAAAACTGCTTTTTTATAAAAACTGAACTCAAATTTGGCGGTCACTTCTTGTATGCAATAGTTTGTTATCTTTGCGGAAATTTTTTTCTAAATTTCAAATAGTCCCAACAATGAGCATATCTGAATTAAGCGAACAGGAAATTGTGAGGAGAAACTCCACGCAAAAAATGAAGGATATGGGAATTGATCCTTATCCCGCTGCTGAATTCCCGGTAAATGTAACCACCGCCGAAATAAAAGAAAACTATAATGCAGAAAAGGGTAATTATCTGGAAGTGGTCCTGGCTGGTCGTATTATGAGCCGCCGCATCATGGGAAAAGCCTCATTTGCCGAATTGCAGGATTCAACCGGAAGATTGCAACTGTATATTAACCGCGATGAAATATGCCCTGACGAAGATAAGAGCCTGTATAACGATGTTTTTAAAAAACTACTAGATATTGGCGACGTTGTTGGTGTAAAAGGTTTTGCATTTATCACTCAGGTTGGCGAACTTTCTGTTCATGTTAAAGAATTTGTTGTGCTGAGTAAATCGCTCAGGCCATTGCCCATCGTGAAAGAAAAGGACGGTCAATTGTTTGATGCGGTAACCGATCCTGAAATGCGCTATCGTCAGCGTTATGTCGACCTGATTGTAAATCCTCAGGTGAAAGATACTTTCATCAAACGGTCGAAAATCATCAATACCATGCGCCAGTTTTTCAACGAACAGGGTTATCTGGAAGTTGAAACACCGATTTTACAATCAATACCTGGTGGGGCAACTGCACGGCCATTTATTACGCACCACAATGCCTTAAATATTCCTCTTTATTTGCGAATTGCCAACGAACTTTACCTGAAACGCCTCATTGTTGGCGGTTTTGATGGAGTTTACGAGTTCGCCAAAGACTTCCGTAACGAAGGAATGGATCGCACGCATAATCCTGAATTTACCGTAATGGAAATTTATGTGGCCTATAAAGACTACATCTGGATGATGAATTTTACAGAAGAAATGATTGAGCGTGTTGCCTTGGCTTTGCACGGAACTACCAAAGTTCAACTGGGCGAAAACGAAATTGATTTCAAACGTCCGTTTAAGCGCGTAACCATGTACGATGCCATTAAAGAATATACTGGTTTCGAAATTGCTGGTAAATCGGAAGATGAGCTTCGTGATATTTGTAAGCAGTTGGGTATCGAGACTGACAAAACCATGGGCAAGGGCAAAATGATCGATGAAATCTTTGGTGAAAAATGCGAGCACCACTACATTCAGCCAACTTTCATTATTGATTATCCGGTTGAAATGTCGCCGCTTACCAAAAAACACCGTTCAGTTGAAGGTTTGACCGAACGTTTTGAACTGATGGTAAACGGAAAAGAATTAGCCAATGCTTATTCAGAATTGAATGACCCGATTGATCAGCGTGATCGGTTTGAAGATCAAATGAAATTATCGGAAAAAGGCGATGATGAAGCCATGTTTATTGATCAGGATTTCTTACGCGCCTTGGAATATGGAATGCCGCCAACTTCAGGGATGGGGATTGGTATCGATCGTTTGACCATGTTTATGACCAATAACCTGTCGATTCAGGATGTTCTTTTCTTCCCGCAAATGAAGCCAGAGAAAGCTGCTGAAACCAACGATCCGGATGAAAAGTTTCTTGAAATGGGTATTCCCGCTGAATGGATTCCGGTGATCAGGCAAATAGGGTTAAAAAAAGTTAAAGATTTGAAAGAAATCAAAACGGGAAAGTTTTTTAACGACATTTGTGGCTACAACAAAAAAAACAAACTGGGCCTGGACAACCCGTCATTGGAAGAAGTAACCAAATGGTTGTCATAACTCTGTAAACTATAAAATGTTTTCAAACTCAAAAATAGCAATAATCGGAAGTGGAAGTTGGGCGACTGCATTGGCTAAAATTCTATTGCACAATGTCGAAAGCATCAATTGGTATTTCCGAAATTCTGATAATATTGAGCAATTCAAAAGGTTTAAGCACAATCCAAGCTATTTGAGAGGGGTTGAGTTTGATGTGAACCGAATTAACTTTTATACTGATATAAGTGCTGCGATTGAAGATGTTGATATTGTTGTATTGGCAATTCCGTCAGCCTTCCTGAAAGAGTCGATGGCGGATGTTCCCGTTGACTTATCCAAAAAATTTGTGGTTTCGGCTATCAAAGGTATTGTCCCCGGCGATAACCTGATTGTAGGGCAATATCTTCACCAGTATTTTAACATTCCATACGAACGGATTGGGGTTATTGCAGGTCCGTGTCATGCCGAAGAAGTGGCGCTGGAGCGTTTGTCGTACCTCACCATTGCTTGTCCTGATGTGAAAAAGGCCCGGGCATTTGCTTTCCGACTCGAATGTCCGTATATCCGGACTCATGTTTCCGACGATATTTACGGAACTGAATATGCTTCTGTTTTGAAGAATGTTGTAGCTATTGCCTCCGGAATTGTTCATGGATTGCGCTATGGTGATAATTTTCAGGCCGTTCTGATTTCGAATGCCATTCAGGAAATTAAACGATTTGTCGATAAAGTTCACCCGATTACCCGCGATATTAAGAGTTCTGCATATTTAGGCGATTTACTGGTTACTGCCTATTCTCAATTTTCCCGAAATCGTACCTTTGGAACCATGATCGGGAAAGGTTATTCCGTGCGCTCTGCTCAGCTCGAAATGCATATGGTTGCTGAAGGTTATTACGCTGCCAAATCCATCAAGGAAATCAACGAAGAATTCCGGGTGAACATGCCAATTGCTGAGGCTGTTTATAATATTTTGTACGAAAACATCTCCCCGGCTATCGAAATCCGATTGTTAACCGAACACCTTAGATAAAAGTAAAATGGAAAGAATTTCTTTAAATTTTGATAAGACTTTTGATTTTATTTCAAAAGACTCGATTTTCTCATACAAAGAAGCTATTGAGAATCACAACCGCGCACTTTTCAATAAAACCGGAAAAGGCAACGATTTTTTAGGTTGGACCAACTTGCCAACATCAATTTCTGAAGCTGAATTGGCTGACTACGAAGCTACCGCTGCAAAATTGGTGTCGAAAGATATTGATATTTTTGTAGTTATCGGTATCGGAGGTTCGTACCTCGGATCAAAAGCTGTGGTCGATGCACTTTCTGATAGTTTTGCTCACCTGAAAACCCGTAAAAACCCGTTCATTTTATTCGCCGGACAAAATATCAGCGAAGATTACCTGTTCGAACTTCGCGAGTTGCTGAAAACGAAAGAATATGCGATGGCTGTGATTTCCAAATCAGGAACAACTACTGAGCCTGCATTGGCTTTCCGTCTGTTGAAACAGGATATTGAAGATAAATACGGCAAGGCTGAAGCCAACGAACGTATTGTGGCTATTACTGATGCCAGTAAAGGCGCCTTACGCTCATTAGCTACCATCGAAGGATACAAGACATTTGTTATTCCTGATGATGTTGGCGGCCGTTATTCAGTGCTGACTCCAGTTGGTTTGCTTGCTATAGCTGTTGCCGGATTTGATATTCGTGCATTGGTTCAGGGCGCTGTTGATATGGAAAAGGCAACCGGAGTTGATGTTCCTTTCGAAGAAAACCTTTCAGCTCAATATGCTGCTGTTCGTAACGAACTCTACAAAAGCGGGAAAAAGGTTGAGATTCTGGTGAATTACAATCCGAAACTTCATTTTTTTGCTGAATGGTGGAAACAGCTTTACGGTGAAAGTGAAGGAAAAGAAAGCAAAGGTATTTTCCCTGCTGCGGTTGACTTTTCATCTGATTTGCATTCAATGGGTCAGTATATTCAGGAAGGTGAACGCACCTTGTTTGAAACTGTACTTTCAGTTGCAAGCCCCGATCGCGAAGTTCGTATTCCGACAGACACTGCCGATTTGGATGGTTTGAATTTCCTTGCCGGTAAACGTGTTGACGAAGTGAATAAAATGGCTGAATTGGGAACCATGTTGGCTCATGTCGACGGTGGAGTTCCAAACATCCAGATTGTTCTTCCTAAGCTGAACGAATATTTCCTTGGTCAGTTGATTCAGTTCTTTGAAGTGGCTTGTGGCTTGAGCGGATATACTTTGGGTGTTAATCCATTCGATCAACCAGGAGTTGAAGCTTACAAAAAGAACATGTTCGCCCTACTCGAAAAACCAGGTTACGAAGAAGCAACAAAAGCGATCAAAAAGCGATTGTAATTCAGAAAATATAAAAATGCAAAAAGCGAAATCTCGGAAAAGAGGTTTCGCTTTTTTTATACATTTTAATCTAATTGATGTCTAAAAATCAATAACCAAGTGGTTCTCTGCTTGTATGTCGGATTCTCAAAATTCGAATTGATTTTGTTGCTGCTTTTACCTGATAAGTTATTCGGAGGTTATAAATAACGAATGCCCGAAATTCTTCATTTGGATATTCTTTTAGTTTATCAATCTCAAAAATAAGTGGATTCTTTTCGATATCACCTAATCGAGAGATTACACCTTTCCTCACTATCTGGGACGCCTGAGAGCTTTGTTTTGATAAATAGTTCAGAATACCTTTGAAATCATCAAGTGCATTTCTATCCCAAATAATCGTGTATAATTCTTGCTTGATCATTTAGACAATTCCTTCATTGCATCTTCATGTGTGACAAAGTTTCCGTCTTCAACTCGGTTAACAGCTTCATCTATTTCCTGATTATATTGTTTACGGGTAATATGTTTAACGTCAGTGTCAATATTTAAAAAACCTTTTACCATCTCTAAAACTAAGGTCTGTTGTTTGGTAGTTAATAATGGCAAATACCCGTCAAATTGTTTTTTTATTGATGTAGAATTCATTGTGTTTTGTATTAAAGCTTTCTACAAATATAAAAAATTAGAAAGTAATAAGTAGTACAAGGTAGAATTTCAGTCCGTGCAATATTGACGGATTCGGTATACTATTCCATTCGATCAACCCGGAGTTGAAGCGTATAAAAAGAATATGTTTGCTTTGCTCGAAAAACCAGGTTAAGAAGAAGCAATAAAAGCGATCAAAAAGCGCCTGTAATACAAAAAATACGATAACTTTCGAAAGAGAAATCTCCACGATGAGGTTTCTCTTTTTTTTATTTTCAAAATGGCAGTATTTAAGACGGAAGAATGGAAAGGGTATGTATTTGCATTGGCTGGTACCATTGCCTTTTCGAGCCTGTATGTATTTAGTAAGGCTGGGTTAAATCAGGTTGAACTGGCTCAATTCGGGTTCTACTATTTTGGTTTGGGTTTTCTCCTGAACCTGATCTTTGTTCTGGCTTCAGGAAAATTCAGGCAGTTTCCCGGAATTTCAAAGAATGTAATCGGGTTGCTGGTGGTTTTAGGTGTAATTGATATTCTCTCAAACATTACCTTTTTCATGGCCATTCGTGCCATTCCTGATCCATCAATCACCTCATTTCTTGGGAATTTATTTCCGGTTTTCATGACACTTTTAGCGATTTCGTTTCTAAAGGAACGCTTCTCAATGATTGAAGCCGTTGGTGCGCTCATGGCTATTGGCGGAGCTTTTATTATTAGTTATTCAGGGGAACTTGACTGGCGGAAATTCTTTATCCCGGGGACTGGTTTTGTGGTGATGAATACTTTTCTTGCTGCTCTAGTTTCGATCATTGTGAAAAAGAACGTTCAAAAAGCAAGTCCTGAAGTTTTTAACCTGAACTCGAATGGCTGGATTTTTCTCTTCTTTTTGGGCTATTTTATTTGGAGCGGTCAATCTGTTGTTATTCCGGCTAAAGCCTTTCAAAACATTGCACTCGGGGCTTTCTTCGGTTCGTTTGTTGCATTGCTGTCGTTTTTCTATTCTTACAGGTATATCACTGCGTCCCGATCTTCCATTATCCAAAGTTTAAAAGGGATTTTTGTGCTGGCTATTGCGTATTTCTATTTAGATAAATTTCCGTTGGCCGTTCAGCTGTGGGGCGGGGGAATTACAATTGCCGGAGTATTGGTTATGACTATGGCTCAGGCTGGGTTTATCAATGTGGGAAAGAAGAGAAAATAGGAATTGGTTAAATGATTTTAATGAATGTCCTTATCCTTACCTAATCAGATTTTTGCTCTGGGAAATACCGTCATTCAATTGTCATTTATTGGTCGTCATTTGAGCGACAATTAATGGCTACTAATGAACCATTTAATGATGCCATTTTGAATTTAGTCATGATGTCGGATACTCATTATGATTTTAGACCATTGAACAATTTAACCATTAAGTATTTACTGATGAAACCTTACTGAATTCCTGTTGTGGGGAATTACCATAAAGTCGAGAATTTCTTCTTTACTAATAGGCGAAGTTGCTCCGGTTGTTGTGGCTACCATTGCACCAGCAGCATTTCCAAAACTTAGGGCTTCTTCTATAGGACGGTCATTCATGTAATAATGAACAAATCCGGCAGAGAAAGCATCACCTGATCCAACAGTGTCACCCAAACTAATTTGGTATCCTGAATCGTAATAGAATACGTCATCATTGGTCAGGCAGAATGCACCATTCGATCCAAGTGTGCATAGAATAATCTCAAGGTTGTATTTTTCAATGGTTTCCTGCGCCAGTTCTTTCAGATTTTCATGCTTTAAATTCAACAAATTCTTAGTGATCAGTAGTTCTTCGTCATTCGTTTTCAGAATGTTTGCCATTTTCAGGCTTTCTTCGATGCTGGCCGCTGTGTAACAGTTATTTCGCAGGTTTATATCCAGGAATTTGACTACATCCGGAGACTCGTGTATCAATTCGCGCAAGGTGTTTTTTGAAATTCCATAACGTTGAACCAAAGTGCCAAAACAAACGCAGGAGGCTTGGCTAAAGGCATCTATCATTTCAGCATTAATCTCAATATGGTCGTATGCTACATCAGTAATAATGTTGTAGTCGGCATTTCCAAAGTTGTCGATCTTCACTTTTACTGAGCCAGTTGGAAATTCGTAATCAGTTTGTATGTTTTCATCTGAGACCCCTAGTCTTTTGAGTGCTTCACGGGCTTCTCTTCCGGCTTTATCGTTTCCTACTTTGCTGAGCAAAGTGCCATTGTCGCCGAAAGAATTAATCCGGTAAATAAAGTTAGCAGGCGCTCCACCCAAGACCTTTCTGTTAGGAAGAAGGTCCCAAAGTAACTCACCAAATGCTGCAATTTTCTTCGGCATATTTTCATTTTTAAAACGCCGGCAAGTTAAAAAAAAATCAAAAAACGAAGTAGACTTAATCAGTTTACTTTTAAACTAACAATTTACATCTTTGTCTGTTGTTATTCTTGACAAAGCGAAAAAGAATGGAGCATTCAGAAATTTTAAATTGAACATTTTTATCTGACAAATGACCTTTACGTCATACTCAAAGTTTTATATTTTGTTTGTTATTTGCTGAAGTTTTGATTGTGATTGATGTAGGTAGGTTAAAGTCTTTATGAATACTTCGGGAAAACTATGAATTATTTGGCTCATATTTATTTATCAGGAGATTCCGACGAGATTTTGCTTGGGAATTTTATAGCTGATTATGTGAAAGGGAATAAATATCTTGAGTATCCGGAACAGGTGTCGTATGGAATTCGTCTTCATCGGAGCATCGACTTGTTTACCGACCAACATCCGCTTGTAAAAGAATGTATGAATATGCTGAAGCCTGGTTATGGTCGCTATGCCGGAATTGTGACAGATGTTTTTTTTGATCATTTTTTGGCTGCTAACTGGAATCAGTATTCAGAATGTACTTTACGGCAATTTTCGAAACATGCGCATGCCGTTTTTTTATCCAATTTTTTACTTCTTCCATTTCGGGTCAAGCAGTTTCTGCCTTTCCTGATTCAGCACAAACGGCTCGAATCGTATGCTCATCGGGATTCGATGTTTCAGGTTCTGGAAATCATGTCGCGTCGGACTTCTTTGCCGGCTAACAGCGAATGGGCGATGCAGGTTTTACATCAGGAATATGATCAGTTTGATGCTTTATTCCGCAGTTTCTTTGCTGAAATGATTGACTATGTCGAGACTGATTTTGGAATCATTATTTTGCGACCCGAAATCAAAAGACCAATAATAGAACTTCGGAGAACCTAAAATTCAGATTATTCGGTGAATCAGTCGCTCAATAATTCAGTTCCTCTAGAAACTCAATTGCTCAAATCTGCTGGCATCGAGTCTGATGAATACAAATAAAAGTAAGGTGAACGACCAAAGAGAAGAACCTCCGTAACTAAAAAAGGGGAGAGGTATCCCAACAACCGGGGCGAGGCCAATGGTCATCCCGATGTTTATTGCAAAGTGAAAGAAAAGAATTGAGGCCACACAATATCCATAAACCCGGCTGAATTTGGAACGGTTACGTTCGGCAAGATAAATGAGCCTCATCAGTAAACCAAGAAATAGTCCAATAACAGTTACTGAACCTAAAAATCCCCATTCTTCGCCAACGGTACAAAAGATAAAATCGGTACTTTGTTCAGGCACAAAATCGAATTTGGTTTGAGTTCCCTGAAGAAAACCTTTCCCAAAAAATCCACCCGAGCCGATCGCAATTTTTGATTGGTTTACATGGTATCCTGTACCATGAATGTCGGTCTGAATTCCCAGTAATTCGTTAATCCTGTTTCGTTGGTGTTCTTCCATGATGTTGTGGAATACATAGTCGACCGATACCGAGAAGAGAACACTCCCAAGGTAGATGCCAATTAGAATAGCCAAGCTACGCTTGTGCAAAAGAATAGCCCAGGTGAAAAATAACCCGGAAGTAATTATGGCTGCTACCAGGATGAAAAAGACAGAACTGACAGAACCGCCTAAAATTGAATTGAGAAGCCACAGAGAACCGAAAATGCCTGTAAATACTGCAATCCCAATCAAGGTGCGCTGCAATTTCTTTTTCAGCAAATAATTAATTAAGAAAGCTGCAACGGTTAAAATGATGATCGTAGGAAGTGGATCTAACACCATGGTTAAAATGAAGACCAGGGCAATCAGGAAGGTAAAAAACAAAACGATTCCGTTAAGACCTTCACGGTAAAGTACCAAAAGAAATACTCCAAACACGATTGCAGAACCGGTGTCGTTCTGCAAAAATATGAGGCCAACAGGTACGAAAAGAATACCCGCCATTGTCAGTAAAGATTTCCAACTGTGCATTTTGAAGTTGTACGAACTGATATATCGGGCAAGGGCAAGCGATGTTGCCATTTTCATAAATTCGGATGGCTGGAGTAAAAATCCTCCAATCTGTATCCACGATTTCGCACCATTTATGGTCGTGCCAATAAATGGTACCAATATCAATAAAAAAATGATGGCGATATAAATTGGGAAGGCAAAAGCTACAAAGAACTTCGAGTCAGTGTTAATCATCAGTACCGCAATGAAAATCGCAGCACCAATCCACATCAACTGTTTGCCATATTGCTGGGTCGAATCGAAAATGCTTTTGTGCTCTTCATTATAAACAGCGGCATAAATATTTATCCAGCCAATAAGCATCATGGCCAGATATATGCCTATGGTTATCCAGTCGACATTTTCCCAAACGTTGTTTTTCTTTTCCACCTTAAAGTTTCTTTTTTACTTCAACAACATTTAACAAGTCGGTTTCAATCAGTTTTTGCTCCAATTCTTTATGTTTTGGGGCTATTGAGTCATTCAGGTATTTTTCCATAAGTAACCCGGCGATAGGAGCAGCATAAGTTGCCCCAAAACCTGCATTTTCAATGAAAACGACTATGGCTATCTTGGGATTATCCTTAGGTGCAAATCCGACAAAGGCCGAATGGTCCGCTCCATGCGGGTTTTGTACGGTACCTGTTTTTCCGCAAACGATGAAATTATCCTGCTTTACGGTGTATTGCAATTTGGTTTCTGCGATTACAGCCTGCATCCCTTCAATTACAGTATTGAAATGTTCAGGACTGATATTAACCACTTTTTTTTCGTATTCGAGTTTGTGAACTTCTCTATTGGCATCCTGAACAGCTCTTACCACGTGTGGAGCAATGTAATACCCCCGGTTGGCGATCATTGCACACAAGTTGACCATTTGCAGCGGTGTCGCTTCTATTTCGCCCTGTCCAATAGCCAGCGATCTGATGGTCATTGCATTCCAGTGTCCCGGAGTGTACCATTTGTCGTATAGGCTCACTTCAGGTATACTTCCTCTGTTTTCGGAAGACAATTCAGGATTGAGCTTCGTGCCAAAGCCAAAGCTGGTTATGTAGTCGCGCCATACCTGGTAACTTTCTGCTGAATTCGATTTGTGGCTCATGATTTCCCTAAAGGCATTCCAGAAAAATGAATTACATGATTCGCGAATACCTTCACGAATGGCTAACGGACTTACGTGGCTGTGTGTGCATGAAATGGGTTTCGATCCTTTGCCGGAACATGAGAACCGGTCGAATGGCGTAATGGCATGCTCCTCAAGAGCAATCAGCGCGTTGGCAAGTTTAAATGTTGATCCGGGAGGGTAAAGTGCATTTACGGCTCTGTTCCACATTGGTTTAGTGATTGAGTCGCGATCCATAATACTGTAATTGGCACTTCGCTGGCGGCCAACCAAAAGATTGGGATCGTACGAAGGAGCACTGGCCATGAGTATTATTTCACCGGTTGATGGTTCAATCGCAACAATGGCTCCACGCTTGTTGGTCATCAGTAATTCAGCGTAGGCCTGCAGGCTGGCATCCATTCCAGTCATCAGGTTCTGCCCCAGAATAGCAGTGGAGTCTTCCTTGCCGTCGTTGTATTTCCCTTTAACGCGGTTGTGTACGTCAACCATCGATTTGGTTATTCCTTTAATCCCGCGCAGCTCTTTTTCATAGGCTTTTTCCAGACCACTTACACCAACGTAGTCTCCCGATAAGTAATAAGGATCATTATCGATGATTCTCTGGTTGACTTCGCCAACATAACCTAATACCTGGGCCGCACTTTTACTTGGGTACTCACGTAAGGTTCGCGACTGTACAAAGAAGCCAGGGTATTTGTATAATTTTTCCTGAAGTGGGGCATAAATATCAGGCGAAATCTGGCCAACAACAATTGAGGGTTTATAGCGTGAATATTGTTTTGCCTTTTTGATCGCGTCCCTTAATTCAACCCGGTCGAGTTGAACGATGTTACACAATTCGGTTGTATCAAAAGTCTTTACTTCACGTGGAATCATCATCAGGTCGTAGGCAGCTTTATTGTAGACCATCAGTTCGCCTTTACGGTCGTAAATAAGTCCTCGTGCTGGGTAGATTGTTATAAACCGAAGTACATTGCGGGTTGCAAATTGCTTGTAGGTTTTGTTGGTAATTTGAATGGAGAATAGTCTGAGAATGAAAATCACACCAACCCCAAGCATGATACCTGCAACAATAAGCTTCCGTTTAGAAAATGTATCCACCGCAATTTAGTTTTTAAAGACAATGAATTGACTGCCTAATATAATGATGATCGAAAATATACTGCTGAGAATCCAGCGAAGTAAAGTTTCGAAAAAGTCGCTAAACGAAAATGCCTCAGCAAAAAAGAGAAATAAGTGGTGGATTAAAACGGAGATGACGGTGTATTTAATAAAACTGGCAAACCCAAGTTGGGCCATGCTGGGCATGGTTCCTTTTTCGATGAGTTCGCGCGATGAAACTAACTGAGCAATTCCAGGGCGCAAAAATCCTAATAAAACAGTTGCACCGGCATGGATTCCCGGCGTATTTCCGAAAATGTCAATCGAAATGCCAAGGATAAACGAAATTCCAAGCAGAAAATACCCCGGAATAGTAAATGGTAGCAACAGAATGAACAGAATATATATATATGGATTAACCAGTCCGCTGAATTGGATGTTGTTCAAAATCAGCACTTGTACCAGAACAAGTACGAAAAACATAATAACGTATTTCCCCAGATCTTTTATCATTCACCTACGTTGTTAGATTCAAGTCTTTTCAATTCGTCCTGCTTGGTATTCTTAACAACTTCCACATATTTCAGGGTCCTGAAATTGGTCGAAAGTTCAACTTTAATGTTGTAGAAATTCGTTCCGCTTTCTACATCGAAATTTTTAATGGTTCCGATCATAATTCCTTCAGGAAAAATGCTTGAATAACCACTGGTTACCACAGTATCTCCAACATTTACAATGATATGAAACGGAATTTCTTTCAGGTCGGCCGTATTCGCATGTTCGCCATCCCATACCAAGGCTCCGAAATAATTATTTTTGTTGATTTTGGCCGGAATACTCAAGCGCTTATTCAGCAACGATAATCCGGTTGAATAGTTTGGCGAAACATTTGTAATTACGCCAACGACGCCGTCGGCGCTAATAACTCCCATGTCGGGCTTTATACCTTGCCTTGAGCCTTTATTCAGAGAAATGTAGTTGAATTGCTTGTTTACCGAGTTGCTTATTACTTTTGCTGATGTAAAATAGTAGGCAGGTGCATCCACCGTATCAGGTCGGTTAATCGGATATTTTTCCTGATTCCTGATCCTAAACTCAAGTTGTTTGTGCAAGGAGGCATTTTCTGCAGCCAATCGGGCATTGGTCCGGCTCAGGCTGAAATAGTCGTCAAAATGACTGAACCGCTCATAAAGAGTTCCAACAATATCGTTACTGGAATTAACAAATGCTACCCGTTGGTAATTGTTGAGACTGACTATTAAGGAAAACGAAATTGCCTCAAGAACCAGAAACATCATTACAAAATAATTTCGTAGTAAGAAACGAAATAAACTTCTCATTTTAATTTGGAAGGTTTACCCCTTCCTTTTCAGTTTTATCTGATCAGGAAAGAGAATTTATTTACATTCTTAAGTGCGATACCGGTACCACGAGCAACTGCACGCAACGGATCTTCGGCAACATGAAACTGGATGTTGATTTTATCGGTAAATCGTTTGGCCAATCCACGCAATAAAGCTCCACCACCTGCCAGCCAAATTCCACGGGCAACAATGTCGGAATAAAGTTCCGGAGGCGTTTGTTCGAGCGCGCTCAAAATGGCTGTCTCAATTTTATTGATCGATTTTTCAAGACAGTGAGAAATTTCCTGGTATGAAACAGGCACTTCAATTGGAAGGGCTGTCATTTGGTTTGGACCTTGAATTACATAGTCAGCTGGTGGATTGTCGAGTTGCGACAAAGCCGATCCAACATTGATCTTAATTTCTTCTGCAGTGCGCTCACCGATTTTGATGTTGTGTTGATGACGCATGTATTCCATGATGTCAGCAGTCAAATCGTCGCCAGCAATACGGATTGATTTATTCGTAACCAAACCACCCAGTGAAATTACAGCAATTTCGGTAGTACCACCACCGATGTCAACGACCATGTTTCCTTCAGGAGCTTCAACATCTAGCCCGATACCGATAGCGGCAGCCATTGGTTCATAAATCATATAAACATCGCGTCCCCCGGCATGTTCCGAAGAGTCACGAACAGCACGGATCTCAACTTCGGTTGATCCGGAAGGGATGCAAACCACCATCCGAAGCGAAGGTGCAAAAAAGCGTGACTTCGGATTCATCATCTTGATCATTCCCCTGATCATTTGCTCTGCAGCGTTAAAGTCGGCAATTACTCCGTCACGCAGCGGACGTATTGTTTTCAGGTTCGCATGCGTTTTTCCCTGCATTTGCCGGGCTTTTTCACCTATTGCAACAAGCTTTTCAGTTTTTAGGTCAATGGTAACGATCGATGGCTCGTCAACAACAATTTTATCGTTGTGGATAATAATGGTGTTGGCTGTTCCAAGGTCGATTGCAATTTCCTGCGTTAAAAATGAAAACAATCCCATTTGTATGTCTATTTTTCTTTGTTTAAAATTTTAATTAACAGTCGTTTGACATGTTAAAGCAGTCAATAGTCATTAGTAAAATGTCAATGGTTGAAGTCTCTGGAAATATTTCCTAATGACTATTGACCAATGGCTAATTTCTGATTTTAGTGTTTGAAATGTCTCACTCCTGTGAATACCATTGCAATGCCAAATTCGTCACAGGCCGCGATTACTTCTTCGTCGCGAATACTGCCACCAGGTTCTACAATGTATTTTATCCCGAATTCGTTGGCAGCTTCAACGCTGTCTCTGAAAGGGAAAAATGCATCTGAGATCAATACTGAATCTTCAATACGAATGCCTTCTTTTAGATTGAATCTCGGAATGGTTAATTGGCGCAAACTATCTAGTCGGTTGGGTTGTCCCATTCCAGCTCCGGTGAGCCAGAAAGATCCGTCTGGATTTTGTGTTACCAGGGCAATCGCATTACTTTTTAAATGTTTGCAGGCGGTAATGCCAAATTTCGACAGATTCATTTTTGAATTGTCAAATTGTATTTTTGTTACATTTTTGAATTCAGTTTCCAGACCTTCGTCTTCATCCTGAATGAGTAAACCTCCACTGATCGAACGGTAGAGTTTCTCTCCGGCAATTTCAGGTTTTACAGGGGTTTCCAAAACGCGAAGGTTTTTCTTTTTGCCCAGCACTTCCAGAGCTTCAGGAGTGTAGCCAGTCGCAATAATTATTTCAACAAATCGTTTATTGAACCATTCGGCTATTGTTTGGTCAATCTCTCCGGTAAAACAAACGATACCTCCGTAGGCGCTAACCGGATCGCCAGCCCAAGCCAGTTCGAGCGATTTCAGAATATCATCAGTAACAGCAAGTCCGCATGGATTTAAATGTTTGACTACCGAAACGGCAATTTTATTTGCTAAATGAGTTACTGAATGGAAGGCGTCACTCGCTGATTTCCATGCAGCATCGGCATCGAGCATGTTGTTGTACGAAAGGGCTTTCCCTTGCAATACTTTTGCATTCGAGAGTGTAATGTCTGAATTTGTGTTGTTGAATTTGAAGAAAGTAGCCGACTGGTGAGGGTTTTCGCCATAGCGTAAAACCTGTCCGTCGTTAACACTAATGCGGGCTTCTTCTGATTTTTCGCCGTTAAAATAATTGAAGATGGCGCTATCGTAATGCGATGAAGTCGCAAAAGCTAAACGTGCAAATTCTTTACGGTCGGCAAGTGAAGTTGCTCCTTCTTTTTCGATGAGCAAATCGAGTAGTGTCTGGTATTGGTTACGAGATGATACAATAACCACATCGTTGAAGTTTTTGGCAGCAGCGCGAATCAGCGAAATACCGCCAATGTCAATTTTTTCAATGATGTCTTCGTCTGATGCTCCTGAAGCAACGGTTTCTTCAAATGGATAAAGGTCAACAATAACTAAATCGATTTCAGGAATTTCGTATTTGGCAATTTGTTGCTGGTCCCCTGTATTGTCTCTGCGGTTCAAAATTCCGCCAAATACTTTTGGATGAAGGGTTTTTACACGTCCTCCCAGAATTGAAGGGTAACTTGTAAGTTCTTCTACCGCAATAACGGGAGTTCCAAGTTCTTCAATAAACGATTGTGTTCCACCAGTTGAATAGATTGTAACGCCTGATTCGTCAAGTCTTTTAACAATCTGATCTAACTTATCTTTGTGATATACTGAAATTAACGCCGATTTAATTGTTTTTAAGTCCTTCATCAATAATCCTTTTGTATTTTGGGCTCAAAGATAATAAAACACCTTGATTTTTTCCTCTACCTATCTTACTAATTAAGCTTAATCTAACATTTATAATTAGATTCTAATTTCGATGATGCATCTTTGACGCACGGGTATAAATATCTTAACGGACGGATCGCTTCTTTGTTATAGAAAAGTAAAAACAAATATAAAGCTGACAGTGAGATTTATTCAGATAACGGGTTTGCAGCACTGTAGATATTTATGGTCTGGTTTTATTCTGAACATTTCTCTTTTGTATTCATTTTGAGTGGGTTGAGGTTGGTTGGCAGATTATCCGATTTTATTTCCTGCAATTTTTCAAATTATCTGTAATCATTTCAGAAATCAGTAACTAATTTTTCAGATTCCGGAAATTCCGGTTTCGTTTTTGACTTACTTTTGGTTTTTAGAAAGCAATTGCTGTTTCTGTTTCAGGATTGTTTTATATTTACTTTTCAATTCGGGGAAATA
Organism: Aquipluma nitroreducens; assembly: GCF_009689585.1. Lineage (GTDB taxonomy): Bacteria > Bacteroidota > Bacteroidia > Bacteroidales > Prolixibacteraceae > Aquipluma > Aquipluma nitroreducens. Next base: position 3,927,992 of record NZ_AP018694.1, read on the forward strand.
TGCTTTTAACCAGATTAATAATAGAGAGTTTTTCATTTGCCTTTGGATCGCTCAGAGGAAATAAGTTACGCACATTTCTTTCGCTATTGGGAATTACCATCGGAATTTTTGCCATTATTTCTGTTTTTACGGTGATCGATTCATTGGAAGGATACATTCGGAATAGCCTGAATTCGTTGGGCAGCAACATGGTTTACATTCAGAAATGGCCATGGGCTCCGCCTGAAGGTGAATCGGAGTATCCCTGGTGGAAATACATGAACCGGCCCGTGCCTACCATGGAGGAAGCCGACGAATTGGCTCGTCGTTCGAAGAACATCGAGGATGCCGTGTATTTTTTTGGTTTTAACCGTACTGTACAGTTCGAAAACAGCAAGGCTGAAAATACCGAGATTTTGGCAACCACTCACGACTTAATTAATACATGGAGTCTCGACATTGAAAAAGGGCGATATTTTACCGAGTCAGAGTCGAACTCCGGAGCCAGTCTGGCTATTTTGGGCAGCGAACTTGCTCTTAAACTTTTCGACAAAGAGGACCCCATCGGTAAAATGATTAAAATTCAAGGTCACAGGTTACAGGTTATTGGTGTTTATTTGAAGAAGGGGACTGATATGTTCAATACCAGCATGGATAAGCGGGTTCACATTCCGGTTGTTTATGCCATGAGCATGGTTGATGTGCGCGATCGCGACCAGGGTCAGGCCATTAATATAAAGGCCAAGCCTGACGCCGATCATGATGAATTTGTTTCTGAAATTGAAGGAACGATGCGTTCGCTTCGGCGATTGCGACCTTTGGAAGAAAACGATTTTGCAATTAATGAAGTGAGTGTGATTTCGAACCGTTTCGATGCATTTTTTAAGGTCTTCAATTTTGCCGGATGGATCATTGGCGGTTTCAGTATTCTGGTAGGTGGTTTCGGAATTGCCAATATCATGTTTGTATCAGTTAAAGAACGAACAAAAATTATAGGAATTCAAAAGGCCCTTGGAGCCAAGAAATATTTCATTCTGCTTCAGTTTATTTTTGAAGCAGTGGTGCTTTCTTTGGTTGGAGGTGTTATTGGACTTATCCTTATATTTATAGGCACACTCATCTTTAGCTATGTTGCTGATATGACGATTGCCTTGTCCATGGCCAATATCATTTTGGGCTTAACCATTTCGGGTGTCATTGGCATTCTGGCCGGGTTCATTCCTGCCCTTTCGGCTTCGCGGCTCGATCCGGTTGAGGCGATGAACAGCATTTAATAGTTCGTTAAGCTTATCCATTATGCTTCGACTCCTTTGGCGGGTTCAGAAGCCAGATATTCAAAAAACAAGTCAGGGTTTCACTCCAGAAGTGAAACCCTGACTTGTTTTTTGAGGGGATAGTTAGTATAGGATAGTGATTAGCGGTAAGCAAATTTCAATTGGACGAATGCGAATGGTTATACATGTAATATCTGAATAGAATGTTGTAGATAATCAGATAAAAAATCATAACTCCCGACGAAACAATGAAAATTGCCAGACCATAAATCAGGAATATACAGCAAATCCACAATAACAGGGTAATAAATAAGGAATTATACAATGCTTTTATCCTGAACAAATTTAATAGTTCTGATTCATTCATTTCTTTTGAAAAAGAAATGATAGTTATTCCTGCAATTAAAAGTACAGTTGACAATTCGTCCAGAATATTGGTTTGCGCCCAAACAAAGTATCTTGTTTCCATGTAGGCACTCACCATTGCAAAGATTCTGATGTTGAAGAGATCAGGTTTCCCTCCTCGGAAATACAACCAGGCACAAGCCAGTGAGACCAGAATTGAAATCAGTCCGTAAAATCTTGAGCGGTGCGAAAACAGAAGCAATTTGGGTTCCATTGATCCTGTTATCAGTTTTGATTGGCGCTTGAAACTCCAATTGTTTTCGAAGTGCCGTCTTCAAACAGTAATTTTACTCCAACGATGCCAAATTTATGATTATAAATAAACTCTGTCCCTGCATATCCAGGAACATTTCGCCCAGTTTCTTTTACTTTTATTGTTTTGATGTACATTCCGCCCCAATAATAGGTGTCTTCGTTTGATACTTCTGTGACTTCTCTTTTAATCGTGCTGCCTCCGTGATTAAGTGACCAGGTATCTCCAACTTTTGCATCGTTTTTTACAAGCGTTAATGTACCTTCATCAAATACAGTCTCCATACCCTCTGATGTGATTTTGCAATTACAGTTACAGGACACTGTATTGCCCGAAACAGTTACATCTTTAGATGTTTTAAGTAGATTAAGATAAGTCTGATTGGTCACAGTTCCTGTATATGTTACTTTTGAAATCCCATTGGAGAGATCTGTTACTTTGGCAGAAACTCCGGAAATGCCAGATGGAATTCCAGATAACTGAAATGTGTTGTTCACACTTCCGATGGCTGATTGGGTGCCGCCAAGCGAACCTGCATCGTCATCTTTTTGGCAGGAAGTAAACGTTGCAATAACGCTAAGCACGATAACTAGCGATAAAATTTTTGGTTTCATAGTAATTGAATTTTGGTTGTTGATTTTTTTGTATTGTATAGTATGGTTACATTTGAGATAAAATTAGTTGAAGTTGGAATGAGGAGTGGTTCAAATGAACAAAATGAGAGGTTCAAATCGTAAAAATCAACTAACTGGTATTGACTTTGACTTATGGATCATTTAAAACTAACCTTATTAGTTTCGTCGTTTATAATTCCTCTGATACTGGCAATTACGTTGTTCGTTTCTTCGAAGAATAATTTGTCGAAAAAGATTATGGGTTTTGGGTTGTTAAACGCCTTTTTTGTATTTCTGGCCAATTATATTTATTTCTATAAGTTATTCGAAACCTATTCTTATGTTCACAGCTTGCACATTGCCACTGTTCTTTGGATTTTCCCTTCGATATATCTTTACATTAAATCGATTGTTGAAAGTGAAAAACAGTTGAAAAAAGAGTTCTGGCATTTCCTCCCGGGGTTTGTTTTTGGAATTACTTCAGCAATTCTTTTCGGGCTGCTATTGAGCCACGACGAAAAAATCTATTATTTGTCGAATTACAGGAGCGGAGTTCAATTTGAGAGTCAAAACATCAAAATGGTTTCTGTTTTTCGTTCCACCGACGTTTTACTAATTGTTGGGCAAGTCATTTATTATTCAGTAAAATTTATCCAGATACCGAATAAGTACCAGCTTGAATTAAATGAAGAATATTCCAATATCGAGAATTTCTCTATCAACTGGCTAAAATGGTTTAATGTGTCGTTTGTTTCCATTGGACTATTATGTGTATCTTTTTATATGTTTAATCCATTTCACGAAAAAAATGACTTTTTTCTGATTCTGTTTCTGTTTTCCATTTCAGCTTTTATTTGGGTGCTTGGAATTTGGTCGTTCAAGCAAAAGAAACCGGAAGTTGTTTTGGATTCAATTCAGGAGCTTTCTGCCGAGAACAGCGATTCTCTGAAAATAAAGGAAGAAGAGTTGGCTAAAAGTCTGATGGCTTATTTCGAAAAGGAGAAGCCTTATTTACAACCCGACCTTACGTTGACGACCGTAAGTAAGGTCATTGGAACAAACAGAACCTATCTTTCAGCGGTTATTAACAGTAATTTTGGGGTGAATTTCAATGTTTTTGTGAATCAGTTTCGAGTGCGTTATATCGAAGATTATCTAAAACAATACCCGAAAACAACAAAAGAAGAATTAGTCGACATCGGAGGTTTTGGCTCTATTAGTTCGCTAAAACGGGCTATGAAAAAAGTGGATAACAACTAATTCGGATCGTGAATCCCTGATTGTCTTTGTTCGCAATATTAACAAATTCACGTTTAAAGGAAGGTTGGCACTTATTTCACTTTGGAAAATAAGTACATTATGTATTTTAGTGCTGCGTTCGAAGAACAACCTTCGGACGCTGAATCTTGTTTATGTCAGTAAATAAAATAAAAACCGAAATCTGCCTGAATTGTGAAACGCATTTGCGTCCTGAAGATAATTATTGTCCGAATTGTGGACAAAAGAACACCACGCACATCATTCCACTAAAACACATTTTACTGGAAACTTTTGAAGACTTTTTCCATTTCGACACAAAGCTGTGGAATACGATTAAAACTACGTTTGCCCATCCGGGGAAAATTACACGCGATTACCTGGAGGGCAAGCGGGCACGCTATGTGCCACCAGTGAAATTTTACATTTTCATTAGTTTTATTTTCTTTTTACTGTTGGGCAAACTTAGCGATCATGCCATTGATGAACGCAAAAATCCACAAGATTGGAATCTAACCATTTCGAAATCCATGAGTATTTCACTCAACGAGTTGCTTGGAGAGAAGAAATTGTATTACAGTAAAGATTCGAACGATGTGCGCCTGATTGAGTTTGACTTTACCTCGAAGGATAGCCTTCAGAGGTATTTGGTACAACTCAAATCGGCTCCCGACTCGGTCATTAACAAACTGCTGGTTGAGGACGATATGGATACAACCGCCAATGTAAGGAAGAACTTTCGCAATTTGCTTGCGCTTATTCCAGAACATAGTTCAGCTTTGGATTCGATGAAACAGAACTATTTTGTTGATGGCAAATTTGAATTCGAAACAGCAGAAGAATATAATCAGTTTAAAGAAAAAATTCGTGATTATTCTGATGCGCAGATTGATTCGGTATTGATCTCGAAGGGGGAAAATGCCAATTGGGTCAACCGGCAATTGTTAAGGAAATTTCGAAAGTTTGACTGGAAAGACAAAGATGATATGAAGGTGCTTATTCATGCCGTTTTGAAAAGTATCTCTTTAACCATGTTTGTAATGATGCCAGTCACAGCGTTATTACTTTTGCTCATATTTTACCGGAAGAAATACTATTATGAACATTTAATATTTTCGATTCATATACATACCATCTTTTTTCTCATCCTGAGTTTAGTTCTTGGTATTCAGATTTTCATTAGTGATAGTTTGGGCAATATGTTATGGAGTTGGACATTTCTTATTTGTTTGATTTATCTCGTTTTGTCGCTTAAGTACAATTACAAGCAACCCTGGGGCAAAACAATCGCCAAATTTTTACTAATGTCGATGCCATACTTAATTATTAGTCTGACACTTGCTGTAGTTGCGATTGTTTACGGGTTTTTAGCTTAAGATGGTGGAGAAAGAATATCTATTTTCGATTTACAAATAGCTCTGTTGATTTTGCCCTTTTAGCAATACTCATTAATTGAAATACCTGGAATATTCTTCCGGTAATTCTTTGATCGATTTGATTCGAATGTCTTTGAAATAGACTTCGGCGGCTTCGCTTTGAAGTTGAATTTTACCTTTGGTCAATGGAATTGATTTTCCATCTTTCATGTATCGTGAGTTTTGGAGAACCATAACGACATGCCCGTTCACGATACGAACGCTTTTGTCGCCAAAACAAATCAATTCAAGGGTTGTCCATTCGCCAACCGGACTTTCGTAATCCGCGCTGCGCAAACAAAAGCCATCGAGCCCTGTTCCCGGACCAATTGGCAGGAAGGGTTGTTTTTGGCTCGCAACGGTGTTCATGTTGCCTTCCGGAATAAATGCCCGAACATCGATAGCCGAACTCGCAATTCCCCAATGATCGCCCATGTGTCCTTCCATAATCTGAAATTCCTGCGAAAGCATCCAGGAGCGCCAGTAATCGACGCCACATTCGCCAATTGAATGATACAATAAGCCTGAATCTTTCAACTTCTCTATGCGAGGCTCCCATTTTTTATCGCCCCATTTTACTTTCAAAGTCAAATGGTAATTCTCAAATTCCTGTTTGGTGAATACACACCCGTATATTTCACCTGTGATGTGCAATACCGGTTCGCCATTTACTTCTTCAACCGTAAAAACGTTACTCTTGTTTTTATTGTAACCAACAGGTTCAATCAAATTGCCACTTTCATCTTTCGGTTGTTCACCTTTAAAACTGTTTGTGAAGCTGAAACTCTGGTAAACTTCCCATTGAGAAAGATTTTTGTCGAGTAAGTTGACCCATTTTTCGTTTGAAGGAGTGAATGAACTAAAACTAAACAGTAGCACAAATGCGATAGTTGATTTGATTAAATAATTCAGATTCATAGTTCTAGTCTTGTGGTTTATTTGCTGTTTACTGCGACTGATCACTGTTTTTTGACTGTTGCCCAATCAACCTCACGATCTTTTCAAACTCAGTCACACCCAATTGCTCCGGACGTTTGTCGAATATCGGGTTGGCCTTTAATTCGTCAGTTGTAATCATCGTTTTTAATGAATTGCGCATGGTTTTTCGCCGCTGGTTGAACGCCATTTTTACGATGCCTTTAAAAAGCTTTTCATCGCAATTCAGCTTTTCGGTTTTATTCCGAGTCAGGCGGATGACTCCTGATTTTACTTTTGGCGGCGGCGTAAATACATCTTCATGTACGGTAAACAAATATTCAATGTCGTAATAGGCTTGAAGAAATACGCTCAGTATTCCATAGGTTTTCGATCCGGGACCGGCAGCCAGCCTTTCGGCAACCTCTTTCTGAAGCATTCCAACAACTTCAGGAATTTGGTTGTGGTATTCGAGAACCTTAAAGAATATCTGTGACGAGATGTTGTACGGGAAATTACCAATAATAGCAAAAGGTTCAGCAAAATGGTTGTGCAGGTTTAATCTCAGAAAGTCTGCCGAAATAATTCGTTCTTTGATTTCAGTGAAATGCGAATTCAGGTAATCAACCGATTCGCGGTCGATTTCAACCACCGAAGTTTCATACGCTTTGTTTTCCAGCAGAAATTGAGTCAGAACTCCCATTCCAGGTCCAATTTCCAATACTTTTTTCACATTGGTTGCCCGAAGACTCTCAACGATTTCTTTCGCAATATTCTTATCGTTTAAAAAATGCTGCCCCAAATTCTTTTTTGCCCTTACGTTTGCCATAATTCTTTAGGTGTTGCCTGACCTCGTTTTTAATTATTGATAAAAAACTGCCCGATTTAAAACAAATCTGTATTTTTGCCACGATGGCAGGTTTTGTGCCGCGACAAAAGTACGTTAATTTCGGATGTTATTACAAACGCATTCATCTCAATAAATAAAAGAGCTTGAAACAAAATATACTTAAAACCCTCAAATTTGTCTCCTTCTTTGCGCTCGGGATATTCATATTCTGGATGGTTTATAAAGATCAGGATTTTAATCGTATAAAAAGCATTTTAACCAACGATGTTAATTATTTCTGGATTGTGGTTTCGCTCTTGCTCGGCTTGTTAAGCCACGTTAGCCGAACGATACGCTGGAATTTGCTGATTGAACCACTGGGAAGGAAACCACGGCTGATGAATACATTTTTAGCGGTAATGGTTGGTTATCTCATGAATTTGGCTTTACCTCGGATGGGCGAAATATCGAGATGTGGAGTTATTGCACGATACGAAAAAATATCGTTTACCAAGTTGGTAGGTACAGTGGTTACTGAGCGTCTGATTGATGTTTTGATGTTGCTTATCCTTTTGGTAATAGTTGTTCTGACTCAATTTGGACAGGTGCTTGAATTTCTGAACAATAACCCTGAAGTTAATGAAAAGCTGCAAAAAGTAATTTACTCGCCAGTGCTGATTGGTGGATTATTGTTATTTTTTGCCGTTTTATGGCTTAGTCGTCACAAGATTCGCGAAAGTTCATTAATGAAAAGGGTGATGGGTTTTGTAGGCCAGTTCGTTGAAGGTTTTCGCAGCATCGGTAAAATGAAGAGGAAAGGTTCATTTATTTTTCACTCGGTATTCATCTGGGTTTTGTATTACCTGATGATGTATCTGATATTCTTTTCCTTTGGATTTACTTCGAATTTAGGTCCATTGGCCGGATTAACCGTATTTGTTTTGGGAAGTTTTGGCATGGTGGCTCCGGTGCAGGGTGGTATTGGCGCCTGGCACTTTATGGTCATTGAGGGACTTGCTCTTTATGGCGTTGACAGGGTTGATGGGAAAGTGTTCGCTTTACTTGCACATGGCACCTCAACCGTAATGCTGATCGTGCTTGGCCTTATTGGAGTATTGGTTCTGCCATTTGTAAACGAACGCGAAGAAGTATTGGAAAATAGTCATTAGTCATTTAAATTTCCCAATGATGAATGACTTTCCCAAGAAAGTAAATTAAGTAGTAATATATAGTATTGTATTAGTCTTTTAGCTACCCCTAAATCCCCTAGAGGGGACTTAGCTCGCTGCTAGTCGGTTGCGTTATTCGCAACCAAAGCCCCTTCATGGGTTTGGGGTAAAAAAAATGAAAATAAATAGGTTACAGTAATTAGTCAAAAGTCAATAGAAAATTGAATATAAACCTTTACATAGCCAGACGGATTTTTTCCTCGAAAGAAAATCGGGAAAATCTTTCACACCGGATCGTAAACATTGCCCTTTTCGGTATAGTTCTCGGTTTGGTAGTGCTGATTTTGTCAGTGGCTATTGTTACCGGTTATAAATCGGAAGTTGGGCGCAAGGTTATCGGCTTCGGTTCTCACTTGCAGATTGTTAATCTCGATTCCAATCAATCGTTCGAAACCAGTCCAATTAGTCAGAATCAGCCATTTCTTCCTGAACTCAAAAGTATTGAAGGTATCCGTCATGTTCAGATCTTTGCAACCAAACCTGGCATTATTCGCACCGATGACGAAATTCAGGGCGTTGTGCTGAAGGGAATCGGACCTGATTTCGACTGGTCATTTTTTCAGGAAAATAAAGTGGCAGGCGAAACTTTTCAGGTTCAGGACACTGTTCGAAGCAACAAAATCTGGATTTCGAAACAAATGGCCGACTTGCTTAAACTGAAGCTGGGCGATGATCTCAATATGTTTTTTATCAATGGATCGGAGTTTGTGCCACGTCAGCGTAAATTTCAACTGGCCGGAATTTACAAAACCAGTCTCGAAGAGTTCGACCGGATGTTTGTTTTGGTTGACATCAACCACATTCGTCGGTTAAATAACTGGAAGGAAGATCAGATCAGTGGTTTCGAGATTCTGGTCAACGATTTTAAGGAACTCGAGCCAGTTGAAAAAGACGTAAATGATTTGCTCCTGAGAAATACAACCCCCGACAGCCCGGTTTTACAGGTTGTTAGTATCAAGGAAAAATACAGGCATATTTTCGATTGGCTGGGCTTGCTTGATATGAATGTGTGGGTGATTTTAACACTAATGGTTCTGGTGGCCGGATTTAATATGGTTTCGAGCCTGCTGGTTATTATTCTCGAACGTACCCAAATGATTGGAATCCTAAAAGCCATGGGAGCGCGCAATTGGAGCATCCGAAAAGTGTTTCTCTATTTTTCGGTTATGCTGATTCTGAAAGCGCTGGTATGGGGAAATATTCTGGGTATTGGCATTTGTCTTATTCAGCAGTACACGCATGTTTTCAAGCTCGATCCAAGTTCGTATTACCTCGAATATGTTCCAATACATCTGACTGTTTTGCACCTGGTTTTGCTGAATGTCGGAACCGTTTTGATAACAGTACTGATGCTGCTGTTGCCTTCCTATTTTATTACTAAAGTTTCTCCTGAAAAAACGATTCGCTTCGAATAAAAAAAGGACTGATTGCTTTTGTTAAAAATCATCATTTGAAAGGTCGGTTTTTCCCATTTCGATTGCCCGTTAGGTTGAATTAAGCCAACATTAAATCATTTTTTTATCCGAAAAATAATTGAAGCTTTGCCTGCGTTAAGCTCCTAATTCGTTAATTTTAGACAATGTATTCTGCGGTTAAAACATATCTGAAAGAATATTTGCAGGGCGAATTGCCAGGCATCAATGCGCATTCAAAAATGCTTCCTCCCGGCAGGCGTTTAAAGACGAATGCCAATGAACTTTCGTCGGTAAAAATGAGCAGTGTTTTATTGCTCCTTTTTCCTGAAGGTGAACAACTATACATTTGTTTAACTAAACGCCCGCATACCATGAAGCACCATCCGGGGCAGATTAGTTTTCCCGGAGGAAAGGTTGAGAAAGACGATACTTCCGCAGAGATGACTGCTTTGCGCGAAGCGAAGGAAGAAGTAGGTATTGATCACCATCAAATTGAAATTTTGGGGAAATTATCTGACCTGTATGTTGAGGTTAGTCAATTTTCCATTCAGCCATTTTTGGCCTGGGCCGATCATAAACCTGAGTTCTTAGTCGATTTTGGTGAAGTTGAAAAACTGATCCTGTTTCCTGTCAGCGATTTTATTGCCAATGAAATTATTTCGGAAATCGAACTTGAGACAGTAACTGGGACACTTCGGGTGAAATACTATCCTTACGATGGGGAGTTTATCTGGGGCGCTACTGCAATGATTTTATCTGAATTAATTGAGATACTGAAAAAACAAGTTGCTGTATGATTGGTCGATTAGATGGACAAAATATCTAGTGTTGTGTTAACGATCTTTTGACGTAGCGTCATGCCGAACTTGTTTCGGCATCTCTTTTATGATGAGATCCCGAAATAAATTCGGGATGACCAGATTACGAAAGAATCAAGTTAATACACCATTAGTTTTTGTTAAGTTGATTACTATTTCCTTAATTTTACGCGATATAAAAATTTTTATACATGCATTCAAAATATCTGGTTTCGCTTTTCTTGTGCTTGTTCTTTATTCGTGCCAATTCTCAGGATCAGGAAAAAGCCATTCTCACCACATTTCATTCCATTTCGAGTCACGATTTGTTGAATTATGCCGCTGAATTGAGTTCTGAAAAATACAAAGGCCGACTTTCCGGCTCTCCGGGATACGCGGCAGCTGCTAGTTGGGTGGCTAGTCAGCTTAAGCAGGCAGGAGTAAAACCATGTTTGGCTGATGGTAGCTTTTTTCAGTGGTTCCCGAATGCCTATTGCGATGTACTTACTCCCGGAAGTCTGACTTTGCTTGCTGGTAAAGACAATCCAGAAAAAGAATACAAATTCCCTGATGATTATTATCCCGGATCGAACTCGGCCTCAGGAACGGTTTCGGGCGATGTGGTGTATGTAGGGTTCGGCATTTCGGCGCCCGAACTGAATTACGATGATTACAGCAACATCAATGTCAAAGGTAAAATCGTATTGATGGAAACCGGCGTGCCATACAAAAGCAACGACAGCGCCCTTCAGAAATGGGAACCTTATAGTTATCACCGGTATAAATTTCAACGGGCTCGCGAATTGGGTGCTGCCGGATTACTTTACGTCAGCAAAATTGCCAATCCAAACACCTCGTACCTCGAAGGATTTGTTTACGCGCACATTGGCGAACCAGTTGCCGAAGAGCTTTTTGCCGGAACCGGCCAAAAATATGCCGAAACACGTGCCGCAATTGCGAAAAATATCAAGCCAAATTCGTTCTTGCTGAATAAAAAAGTAAAGATTTCGGCATCGACCAACTATTTCCCGGATAGCCGTTCATGCAATGTAATCGGGATGATTGAAGGCTCTGACCCCATCTTGAAGAATGAGGCCATAATTATTGGTGGGCACCTTGATGCTGTTGGAAGTCCCGGATGTTTGTTTCCCGGTGCGCTCGACAATGCTTCAGGATCGGCTGATATTCTGGCTGCGGCAAAGGCGCTGGCTTCTTCGGAAGTAAAACCTGCCCGAACCATTGTTTTTGTTTTCTTCGGAGGGGAGGAGTGTGGCCTTTACGGAAGTGAAAAATATGTGAAGTCGCCCATCTGGCCTAAAGAAAAAGTGATTTGTATGATTAACCTCGACATGGTAGGGAACGGAACAGGCTTCCATCTTGGAAATGGGAAAACATTCCCTGAAGTTTTAAATCATTTTTCAGAAGCCAATGACAAATACCTTCACCGCGATTTGAAAGCTTCTGAAGTTCATGTGAATTATGGAAGACCACGTACCGATGGCGCAATTTTTGAAAAAGGAGGGTACAAAGTGCTGGAATTGTCTACCTCAGGAACCGTAAAACCCGTTTATTACCACGCGCCGCTTGATAATGCCGATGCACTGACTCCTGAAATTATGGAAGACGCCGCCAAGTTGCTTTATTTGAGCATACTCGATTTGGCCAACGATCAGGGGATTGGGGTAAAATAAAGGCAAATATTTCAGTATACCCGCTGTTCGTGTAGCGTTGCGTGTCGAAGGTAGTTCTTTTCGAGCAAAGCGAAACAAAAAACAATGCCCCCGCCATCCATTCCGGACGACGAGGGCTTGTTTCATTTATACATTTATTTTTTGTGCTGATTCCATGACCCGAAGTCATCGGATCAGTTGCACTTATTACGAATTAAACTCCAAGTTTACTTCTGCGGATCTGCTCTGCATTAGTGAAGTTGTATTTTGCGATGTGCCCTTTCAGCGGAATAAGCTTTTCGTTGATGATATCGATGAAACTTTCTGCCTGTGGGAAGAATGCATATTCAAGTTCGTATGCAGGTGTAATCCAGTCGCGAGAACCTAGCACTGCCGGAGGTGCATCCAAATCGTCGAATGCAAGGTCGGTAACGTTGCGGGCCAAATCGTTCAGGAATGAACCACGTGCAGTTGCATCGCTCGAAATCACAATGCGTCCGGTCTTTTTAACTGACGCAAGTACTTTTTCGTAGTTGAATGGAACCAGTGAACGGGCATCGATCACTTCGGCACTCATGCCATATTTTTCTTCCAGAATTTTAGCTGCATCCAATGCACGGTAGAGCGTTGCACCGATGGTAAGGATGGTTACATCTTTCCCTTCGCGTTTGATATCCGGCTCGCCAAACGGAATTTCGTAGTATCCTTCAGGAACTCCACCTTTGTGGAACTGCTCGCCAATTTCGTAAATACGTTGACTTTCAAAGAACACAACCGGGTCGGTGCCTTGCAGCGCGCTGTTCATTAATCCTTTTGCATCGTATGGAGTTACCGGGAAACAAACTTTCAAGCCCGGAATATGAGCCGTTAATGAAGTCCAGTCCTGCGAGTGTTGAGCACCATATTTCGAACCTACCGAAACACGCACAACAACCGGCATTTTCAGGATATTTCCACTCATAGCCTGCCACTTGGGCAACTGGTTGAAAATTTCGTCGCCGCAACATCCGAGGAAGTCGCAATACATGATTTCAGGAATCACACGACCGCCACACATGGCATATCCGATAGAAGTGCCAATGATAGCTGCTTCGGCAATAGGCGAGTTAAACAAACGGTGATATGGAAGCGCTTCGGTTAATCCGCGATAGACTGCAAAAGCGCCACCCCAGTCGCGGTTTTCTTCACCATAAGCAATCAACGACGCATCTTTATAGAACCGGTCAACAATAGCTTCAAAAATACCATCGCGAAGCTGGAATTGTTTCATTTTTGAAACGGGGTTCCCATCTTTATCAACTGTTGATCGCTCTTTTTTAGCAATTTGCTGAACGCGTGGGTTCTCGTTCATCGGATGATTCACGTCTGGTTTTGCGTCCGACATGGAGTCAATCGACTGATTGGAAAACATCATGGTCTCCAATAAATCGGGATTTTTGTGTAAATCCATAATGGGCGAAAGCTCGTCGTTGATCGCCAACTTGAAGGTGTCGAGCATTATTTCTTTAACCTCGTTCCATGTTGAATCCAGATCAGCCTGAGTAGCGACTCCGGCTTCGATGAGTTGTTTTCCATAAGAAATAATGCAATCCTGTTCTTCCCAGGCCTTAATTTCTTCGGAAGTACGGTACGATGATGAATCGGAAGGCGAGTGGCCGCTAAAGCGATAGGTAAGAATATCAACCAGGATAGGTCCTTCTTTCTTTTCAATCAATTCTTTTTTCCGGCGATACGTTTCGATTACTGCCAATGGATTGTAGCCATCAACACGTTCGGCGTGCATCTGTTCTGGGTTAACACCGGCGCCGATACGGGCGGCTACATCAAAGCCCATGGTTTCGCCAGCGGTTTGTCCACCCATTCCGTACTGATTGTCCATGATATTGATAATCACCGGAAGGCCGCCCTTCATATCATCAGCCCAAAGTTGTTTAAACTGATCCATTGCAGCGAAGGTAATTCCTTCCCAAACCGGTCCGCGAGCCATTGAAGCGTCGCCAATGTTGGCAACAACTAGACCTGGTTTGCGGTTAACTTTTTTGTAAAGAGCTGCACCAACGGCAATGGTTCCGCTACCACCAACAATGGCATTGTTCGGATAAATACCGAATGGAGTAAAGAACGTGTGCATACTTCCACCCAAACCTTTGTTGAATCCGGTTGTGCGGGCAAAAATTTCAGCCAATGCACCATACAACAGGAAGCGTATTCCTAACTCTTTGGTATCGTTACTTTTGTATGCTTTTTTAGCCACATTAAGTGTAGCACCGTCCCAGAATTCGTTCATGATTTTTTCGAGTTCTTTCGGATCGAGCGTTTCAATGGCACGTAATCCTTTGGCAAGAATCTCGCCGTGACTGCGGTGCGATCCAAAAATGAAATCGTCAACAGTGAGCGTATAAGCCATACCAACCGCAGCGGCTTCCTGACCTGCAGAAAGGTGAGCTGGTCCAGGGTTGTTGTATTCAACTCCACTGTATCCACCGGTAGTTTTTACCAGGTGAAGCATGGTTTCGAACTCGCGGATAACCACCATGTCGTGATAAATCTTTTTCAGCTCTTCCGTTGTGAAGTTTTTACTTTTTAGTTCTTCACGAATTGTTTTATTGTACTGATTAACAGGAATCGGCTGAAATGTAACTTCACCAGCTTTCCGGACATCCGATGGATTAATAAATTGACTTTTAGGCATTGTATTAGTTTTTAAATGTTTTGCTATTGAATTCTTTCTTGCGGGTTGCGAGATTCGGGTTGCGAGTTAAAACACGTAACTCGAAACACGTAACCCACAACGATTAAAACTGAAAGATCGTTTCCTTGATAATCTCGCTCACCGTCGGGTGAGGAAATACAATTTCTTCCACGTCCTGAACACGCAGTTGCGCTTCGATGATGGCACAGGCTCCCCAGATCATTTCGGAACATGCTCCGCCAACCATGTGAATTCCCAAAATTTCGCGGTATTTTTTGCCAACAATCACTTTGCAAAAACCGTCTTTGCCTTCGTTTTCGGCAACAAAGCGTCCGGCATAAGCCATTGGCAATTGTTTTACTTCCACTTCAATGCCTTTTTCTTTGGCAGCACTTTCGGTAAGACCAACTCCGGCAATCTCCGGATGGGTGTATACAACTCCCGGAATAGCATCGTAGCGCATCATATCTTTGCGACCCAACATGTGGTTCACGGCCACTTCACCTTCGCGACTGGCAGTGTGAGCCAGCAATGAGAATCCGGTGATGTCGCCTGCTGCATAAACATTAGGCACGTTGGTGCGGCAATTCTGATCGATTTTTACCCCTTTTGGCGTAAATTCAACACCGATATTTTCCAGACCAATTCCGGCCACATTGATTTTTCGTCCAACCGAAAGCAGTACCTGATCACCCGTGATTTTCATTTCCTGACCATCTTTCTCGAAAACGACTTCCTTGCCATTCAGTTTGGTCACACGGGCTTTCAGGTGGAATTCGATTCCTTTTTTGACAAATTCTTTGCGAACAAAAGCAGCAATTTCTTCATCCACCCCAGTTAAAATCTCCGGAAGCATTTCGATGACAGTAACTTTTGTTCCCATCGCATTGAAAAAGTCGGCAAATTCAGTTCCTATCACACCTCCGCCGATAATGACAAGGCTTTCAGGTTTTTCTTTTAGTTGAAGGATTTCGCGGTTCGTCAAAATTTGCGAAGCATCCAGTCCCGGAATAGGTGGAACGGCAGCTTCCGAGCCAGCACAAACCAGCAAGCGGTTGGCCTGATAGTCCTGACCATCAGCTTCAATGGTAATTACTTCGCCGCGTTTTTCCTTGATGGTTGCTTTGGCCATCACCACATCGGCTTTGGCGTGTTTCATTTTGGCGCCAATTCCGGCCACCAGTTTGCGTACCACTTTGTCTTTGCGGAGCATGATTTTCTTGAAATCGATAGAAATGTTTTCCACATGAATTCCGTATTTGCCTGCTTCTTCGGCATATTCGAGCACTTTGGCCGAATTCAGAAGCGTTTTGGTCGGAATGCAACCTTCATTCAGGCAAACACCGCCCAGCGAACGCATGTCAAAAATGACCACGCTGAGGCCTTTTGCGCCGGCACGTTCGGCTGCGACATAACCCGCAGGGCCTCCGCCTATAATTGCTAAATCGTATATTTTATCCATTTTGTTGAATTTGGGTAGAGACACGATTAATCACGTCTCTACATCGTTTTTTCATATCGTTTTTTCCATTTCGTCCGAAAATAGAATATCTCTTTTTTCAACATTCTCCCTCGGACGATCTCTGCCTTTTCGCATTATCCCCCGGGCTGAAACCCGGGGCTACAATAATTTCACCGCTACGCGGTTTTGATTTTCACTAGGTGTTAATTTCAATGCAAAAATCGTCGCATTTCAACATCTCGAAACGCACAACTCGTAACCCGCAACGATTACACTTCCAGGTTTTCAATTTGCTCTTTAATTTCTCTCAGGAACAAGGTTGCTTCGCCACCGTCCAAAGCCTGATGATCGTAAGTCAGCGACAAACCAATCATTGGAACAAATCCATAAACGCCATCGCCCAAATCTTTCGGACGTGGAACAATGGTACAAACTCCCAAAATAGCAGTCTGCGGAATGTTGATGACCGGAGTGAACATTTCGACACCGTAGTTTCCAAGGTTGGAAATGGTGAAAGTTGCAGCTTCAGGTGCCAATAACTCCGGACTCACATTGCCTTTACGACATTGTCCGGCGATGGCCTGCATCTGTCCTGAAAGACCTTCAAGCGAAAGATCGTCTGCATTTTAATAGTAGGAACCATCAACCCACGATCTGTGTCAACGGCCAACCCGAGGTGTACTTTTTTGAACCAGCGCATGCTGTCGCCAATAAAGTGGGTATTTACCTGAGGGAATTTCTTCAGGGCTTTAATTACCGCAAAACAAACCAAATCGTTGATGGTAATGTTCTGCGTGATTTGTCCAGCATCGAGCGCTTTTTTATATTTTTTGCGCAAAGCCATGATGGTGCGGGCATCGGCGCTCATGTGGTGAGTTAACTGAGCCGAATTTTGCAGCGAAGTGTGCATCGCTTTGGCAATCAGCTTGCGCATGTTGGTAAGTTTCTTCACCTCGAAATCGTCGCTGTAAATCGGATTGTACGAAATCAGGTCTTTTGCAACTGCTTTTCCACCTAATCCAGTGGTTGTGTCGCCAACTTTCAGGCCTTCAGCTTTGGCTTTTTCCTGAGCCAGTGGAGTTAGTTTTGGCAATACCTGAGCGGCAGCTTCAATGTCGCGTTCAATAATACGACCTTGAGGTCCGGAACCTGCCAATTGCAAGTAAGCGACGCCTGACTTTTCGGCCAGATTTTTAGCACGTGGCGAAATTTTTACTTTTCCTGATGGTTCAGAAACCGTTTTTACTTCCGGAACAGTAGCATTTTCAGTAACTACCTCAGTGGGAGCAACAGTTTCAGCAACAGGAGCGGCAGCTTGTCCACCCGGGCGGAATTCGTCAACAGATTCACCGGCAGCGCCGATGACCGCAACGTTTACCAATACCGGAACTTCGTCGCCTTCAGCAAAAAATACGTCGAGCAAAATACCGTCAGCTTTAGCCTCTTCCTCGAACGAAGCCTTGTCTGTTTCATACGAGAAAAGGATGTCGCCTATCTTTACTGCGTCACCCTTCTCCTTTACCCATTCACCTAAAATACAGGTCTCAACCGATTGCCCCTGACGAGGCATTAATACAGGAATTGCCATATTTGATTTGTTTTAACAACTTTAGTTTACTTGTAAACACAACTGCATGGATTTATTTAGCTTAATTAGCTAATAAGTCAGCAATTACAATACTATCACATATCATGCGTCAAAACTATATTATTCTACTTGTATTTACAAGTTAATTTTTAATTTTTAATTTTTTTTATTACTTTTGGCTCAAATTCATTCGATTATGGCCGAAGAGAATAAAATACCACAGCACAAAAAAATCTACGAAATCCTCCGGAAACACATTTTAACAGGCGTTTACGAAGAAGGAAGCCTTTTGCCCTCCGAAAATGAATTGTGTGCGGTTCATAACATCACACGACCTACCGTTCGTCAGGCGCTTGAAGCCTTGGTGAATGATGGCTTCATTTCGAAAAAACAGGGAAAGGGTAGTATTGTACGAAAGCCACCTCAGGATATTGGAATTCTTAGTATTTCGGGAACAGCATCGGCCATCGGAAATCAATATTTACAAACACAGATTTTGCAAAAGCCACAGATTAAACCCTGGCCCGAACGATTCCCATTTGATTTGTCCGAGATCGAACGAGAATCGGGATGTATTTACATGGAAAGGCTTCGATTGGTTGATGCGCAACCAGTTTTTTACGACATCAACCGAATCCCAAATATAAATCTGCCCCGCTTTTCGAGTCGTTCGTTCGAAAACAAATCGCTGTTCGAAACTCTTCGCACACAATACCAGATTGAAATTCGTGGAGGAGAACAAAAACTAAAAGCCATTAAAGCCGATCATTTGATTGGACAATTGCTAAACATTCCAGTTGGAGAGCCGGTTTTGAGCATGGAGCGTAAACTGAATACAAACCGGGAAGGATTTCACATTTACTCGACTATCTTTTTTAATTCGGCCAAGCATTCGATATTCGGAACGTTCTAAAAAGGACACTTGATATAATTTTTCCTGCAACTTTCGAAATGTAAGCATTTAGGCTGAATTTAATGTCGAAAAAGACGAATTCTTAAATAATATCCAATAATTACTTCCAGATCGTAAATCAAGCGCTTGATTTCAAAAATAATTCTCATCTTTGTCTCACATATAAATATTTACTTAACTCCTTTTAAATAAGAGGTTTATTATGAAAGTATTAAAATTTGGAGGAACCTCCGTAGGATCGGTAGAAAACATGCGCGCTGTAATGCAGTTAATTGCCGATGGAAATCAAAAATTAGTCGTTTTGTCGGCCATGTCGGGCACGACGAACTCGCTTGTTGAAATTGCCAACTACCTTCAGAAGAAGAACAAGGATGCAGCCAGGCAAGTGATCAGCCAATTGGAACAGAAGTACTACAAGGTAGTCAACGATTTATATGCTTCAGAAGAGAAGAAGGAAAAGGGTAAAACTATCGTTTCCGGAATCTTTCAAACGATAAAATCATTAACCGCGGGCGATTTTAATGAAGTGGGCGAAAATACCATTGTTGCACAAGGCGAATTGCTGTCAACTGCACTTTTTGCTGAACTGATGCTTGAAAACGGATACAAAACGGTTTACCTTTCTGCGTTGGATTTCATGAAAATTGACAGCGATAAAGCCGCTGATTCTCATTTTATTCAGGAAAACATCAGCAAAATACTGGAACAATCAGAGGTTGCCGATTACTATATCACTCAGGGTTTTATCTGCCGTAATGCCGACGGAAATATTGACAACCTTCAGCGTGGTGGAAGTGATTATACCGCCACACTGATTGGCGCCGCCATCGATTCAGAAGAAGTTGAAATTTGGACTGATATTGATGGATTCCATAACAACGATCCGCGCTTTGTGGAGAACACCAAAAAGATTGATCAGTTATCGTTTGACGAAGCCGCTGAGTTGGCTTATTTTGGAGCAAAAATCCTGCATCCACAAACGGTACTTCCGGCCAAATTGCAGAATATTCCGGTTCGCCTGAAAAATACAATGCACCCAAGCGATTCCGGGACTTTGATTACATCAAAATCAAGCTCACACGGGATTAAAGCTGTTGCGGCAAAAGATGGGATTACCGCTATTAAAATCCGTTCGTACCGAATGCTGAATGCTTATGGTTTCCTGAAAAATGTTTTCGAAATTTTCGAATTCTTTAAGACTCCAATCGATATGATTTCAACTTCAGAGGTTGCAGTATCCTTAACCATAGACAATACAAAACATCTGAAAGAAATTGTTTCGGAGTTGAAAGAATACGGCGAAGTGGAGGTGGATACTGATCTGACTATTGCCTGTATTGTCGGCGATATGATTGCTGAAGAAGTTGGATTTGCGGCTAATGTATTTTCGGCGCTTAAAGAGATTCCAATTCGAATGATTTCGTACGGAGGCAGTCGTCATAACATTTCGGTGCTTGTAAAAACAGAACTCAAAAAGCAAACGCTCCAGACATTAAGCAATAATTTGCTGAATAACTAAACCTGAGAGCGACACAAAACAGAGAGCTGCCCTGCTGATTTTCAGTTGTTGGCGGCTCTTTTTATTTTCCATCCTCTCCGAAGTGCAAAAATCTGCATCACATATCGGTAAAAAACTGATTCAATAGTTTCTCCGCAATCAACGAACGATGTACTCATTTATTTTACTCAAAATCAGCATTTTTTTAATGCTAAAATTAGTTTGCATTGAAAATTGCCTATATTTGCAACAATATTTCAATTTTTTTATTAATTATTATGAAAACAGGTAAAGTTAAATTTTTCAACGAATCTAAAGGGTTCGGTTTTATTAAAGACAGTGAATCTGATAAAGAATACTTCGTTCACGTTTCAGGTTTGGTTGACCAAATCAGAGAAGACGATGAAGTAACTTACGAACTTCAAGAAGGAAGAAAAGGATTAAACGCGGTAAATGTTAAACTAGCATAAGTAGTCTAATATTTTTAAGATTTAAAGTTCGAAGCCTTGCAATTCATTGCAGGGCTTTTCTTTTGCTCTTTACTTTGGATTATTCTGATGCTACAGGAATTAGCGTAACCGGCACAATTCGCTATGAGTGTTCCTCGAAGTAAGTTTTACGTTGAAGCGGTCGGTCAAACTTTCGAACCTCGCCTCAGCTAGTTCAGGCCGGTTATTCTCTCCTGAAAGATGACTCAGAAATACATGAACCAACTCTGGTCCGGCATGATCGCGAATCAACTCAAAAGCCTGATCGTTTGACAAATGTCCAACTGCTGAAGCCACTCTTCGTTTCAGAATATACGGATAAGAACCTTCCCAGAGCATTTTTTCGTCGTAATTTGTTTCCAGAAATAAGGCGTGACATTTACGTAAATGCTGTTTCAGTTGATCGCAAGCTTCGCCAATATCGGTAAAAACTCCAATATGCCAGTCGTCGTACTCAATCCGAAATGAACATGGTTCGGCTGCATCGTGGTTTTTAAGGAATGAATGAATACTTAGTGTTCCGGCTTTCGCTGTTTTCCCGGGAATGAAAATGTTGAAAAGCTCAGGTTGCTCTGTTTCTCGTAATGCATTGTAAGTTCCCTGACTAAACCATGCCGGGATACCCAGCTTTTTACTTAAAACACGAACTCCGCTTACATGGTCGGTATGTTCGTGACTCACAAAAATTCCCCTGATTTTAGATGCATCCAATCCTGCATCGTGGATTCGCGTCAATATCTTCTTGGCAGAAACTCCCGCATCGACCAGGATTGCATCCGTTTCGTTACCAACATAGTAACAATTTCCATTACTCCCCGATGCCAATGCACAAAGCTCTATCACTTTATTGATTGATTATTTGTTATTGATTTTTAGTTATTAGTTATTGAGAAAAAGTGAAAAGCAATTTCCTAATGACTAATGACTTTTTCCAGTTTGTCCAGAGTTTTAGGTAAGTCTATTTATCCAACAATTCTAAAACTTGGACTGGTGTGATTTCACTTCCTTTCAGAATATACTTTGCCTTTTCGTAAAAAGGACGTCGTTTGGCAAGTAATCCTTCAATAAATTTGTGAAGTTCTTCCGGAGATTTTCCTTTAATTAAAGGTCGTTCAATTTTTGCATGAATCAACCTGCTCACCAATGAACGAATATCCACATCAAGGAAAACACAAAACCCTGATTCATTCATCAGTTCCATGTTATCGAAAAAACAAGGAGCGCCGCCACCAGTTGCTAAAATAACATCGTCGAAGCCACAAACCTCTTCCAAAACGTTTCGTTCTTTTCTGCGGAAACTTTCTTCTCCTTCCTCAGCGAAAATCTGTGGTATCGTTTTAAAATATTTTTCTTCCAGGAATGAGTCCAAATCAATAAAGGTCAAATTTAATTCTGAAGCAAGCGAACGACCAAGAGTAGATTTGCCGCAACCCATAAAGCCAATCAGGAATATTCTCATAAAATCAGTAAAAAGTCATTAGAAAAAGTAATCAGTAAAAAGTCATTAGTCATTTGGAACAGTTTTCTCTTTTCTAATGACGAATGACCTTTCCCTCTATGCTAGAATTCAAGTGTCATTTGGTTTGGTGGATCTTCGTTTTCGCCTGGTTTATCTGGTCCAAACAATAAGTCTTCAATATCCGGAATCACAATTTCATTCGATTTGGGTTCTTCTTCCGGCTCCTCAACTTCTTCGTCGACAACCGTTGGCTCAAGTTCATTGATCTGGCTGATTTCATAGATAGAAAGTCGTTTCCCTTTGGCTTTGTATGATTTAATTCCAATAAATTCATCAACATCAATCACTTCCGGTTCCCGACCTTCATTTTTACCACCAAATACGAGTTCCAAACGCGGATGACTAACCCATGTGAAACTCACCAACCGATTCCCAGGGAACTCGCCAATAAAGCCGGTTTCCTTTTGCGATTCGTCAATCTCAAATCGTTTCACGTAATAAAAGCTTTGCTCAGCATCAAAATATACTGCAGTAAGTATTTTCCCGGGGTCGAATTTTTCGATGAGTAATATGCCATCGTTGAAATGGTTCGATAAGTCAAAATTACAGATCAGGTATTCACCATTTTTATAGATTACAAAAATCATATCATCGCCGGTGAATTCGCCAAGATATCGGCCACGGTTATCGGAATTAAGTCGCCGCACATCTTCGTCGAACCAAATTTTTCGGCCGCCCAAAGTTGAGACCCCTTTTTCCTTGAGCGCTATTTTATGAATTTCAAATTTAGTCAGGATATTGCCCATTGAAGCTCTGCCTTTGATGGCTAACTCGCTGAAATCAACTTCGAATATCAGCTTCTTGATACGCGGTTTTGGCTTCAGGGTAACACGCAAGACTTCAGCTTCGCCATTCGGATTTTCGCTGAAATACATGATTCGTGATCCTGGAGTTCCTTGCGTCAAATCGTATTCTTTGTCGCGGGTGACGCCGGTTACGGCCATGCGCTTCATGTAAACAAAACCATTTTTTCCATCACGATACACCACATTGTAAATGGTTCGGTTATCGTTTTTCTTGAAAATGGCGACGTGCAGAACGTTTTTTCCAATGAATGCCTTTTCGGATACTTTAGAAACGATGTATGTGCCATCTTTCCTGAATACAATTACATCATCGATGTCGGAACAATCGCAAATGTATTCAGCCTTTTTGAGGCTGGTTCCCATAAAGCCTTCAATCCGGTCGACATATAGCTTTTCGTTGGCAATTACCACCTTTGAAGCCACAATGTTTTCAAAATTCCGGATTTCAGTTCTGCGTTCGCGACCTTTGCCGTATTTAGTCCGAAGGCGCTCAAACCATTCTATCGTGAACGGAATGATATTGGCAATCTTGTTATTTATCTCTTCAATTTCGGCTTCGATGGCCAATAAATGATCGTTGGCTTTATCGGTATTGAATTTCAGGATTCGAGCCATGCGGATTTCCATCAGCTTCAGGATGTCCTCACGGGTTACTTCGCGCTTCAATTTGGGTTTCCATGGAGTAAGTCGCATGTCAATATGGTCGACCGCTTCATCCATATTGGCTGAATCTTCAAACTGCTTATCTTTATAGATACGCTCTTCGATAAATATTTTTTCGAGCGACGAAAAATGCCAGGCTTCTTCCAGTTCGCCTCTTCGGATTTCGAGTTCAAGCTTCAGTAATGCAACTGTCTGATCGGAATTGATCTTCAGGATTTCGCTGACACCAATAAATTTTGGTTTGTCGTGCTCGATGATGCAGCTGTTGGGCGAAATAGAAACCTCACAATCGGTGAAAGCAAACAAGGCATCAATCGTTTTGTCGGACGACATTCCTGGAACCAGGTGAATCAGGATCTCAACCTTATCGGATGTGTTGTCGTCAATTTTCCGGATTTTGATTTTGCCTTTGTCATTGGCTTTAAGGATCGATTCGATTAGCGAAGCTGTTGTTCGTCCAAAAGGTACTTCTGTAATAACCAGTGTTTTGCTATCTTTTTTCTCAATTTTAGCCCTGACTTTAATCGATGATCCTCGAATACCATCATTGTAGCGGGTAAAATCACCCGATCCACCAGTCGGGAAATCCGGATATAACATGAAGTCTTCACCACGCAGATAAGCGATAGAAGCATCGATCAACTCGATAAAGTTATGCGGTAGAATTTTGCAAGCTAAACCCACAGCAATCCCTTCGACTCCCTGAGCCAATAGAAGCGGAAATTTTACCGGAAGCGCCAGTGGTTCACGGTTACGCCCATCGTACGACAATTTCCAATTGGTTGTTTTTGGATTGAACACCACATCGAGTGCAAATTTCGAAAGGCGCGCCTCAATGTAACGTGGAGCTGCAGCTCCATCGCCGGTAAGTAAATTTCCCCAGTTTCCCTGGCAATCAATCAATAGTTCTTTTTGTCCGAGCTGAACCAATGCATCGCCAATGGAAGCGTCCCCGTGCGGGTGATACTGCATGGTTTGCCCAATGATATTGGCTACCTTGTTGAAACGACCATCGTCCATAATGCTCATGGCATGCAAAATCCTTCGCTGAACGGGCTTAAAGCCATCTTCGACATAAGGTACTGCGCGTTCGAGAATAACATAGGAGGCATAATCTAAAAACCATTGCTGGTACATTCCTGACAAATAGACTATTCCGTCCTTTTTTTCTTCTTTTGGAAACTCTTCTTTATTGATGTTTTCTTCAGTCATTTTTGCTTTTTGCAATCACTTATTTCATTTGCATTTTATGCAGTATTACTCATCGGGTGACTTAAAGTCACCCGATGAGTCTCGCTTTTCTTAAAAGTCGTCTTTCTCGACATACAGATTTTCAATGATAAACTCCTGTCGTTCGGGTGTATTTTTCCCCATGTAATATTCAAGCATATTGGCTACCGATTCGTGCTTTTTCATCAGAATTGGGTCGAGTCGGATGTCTGGTCCGATGAAATTTTTAAACTCATCAGGCGATATTTCTCCCAGACCTTTGAATCGAGTAATTTCAGCGGTTTTTCCAAGTTTCTGAATGGCCGCAACCCGTTCGTCTTCGTTGTAACAATAGTAAGTTACTTTTTTGTTGCGGACGCGAAAAAGCGGGGTCTGAAAAATAAAGAGGTGTCCCTGACGAACCACTTCGGGGAAAAACTGCAAAAAGAAAGTAATGAGCAACAACCGGATGTGCATTCCGTCGACATCAGCATCGGTAGCGATGATCACTTTGTTGTAGCGCAAATCGTCGATACTTTCTTCGATGTTTAAAGCAGCCTGAAGAAGGTTAAACTCTTCATTTTCATATACAATCTTCTTTGTTAATCCGAACGTATTGAGTGGCTTGCCCCGCAAACTAAATACAGCCTGCGTATTTACATCGCGCGACTTGGTAATCGATCCACTCGCCGAATCTCCTTCAGTAATAAAAATTGACGAATTTTCGCGCAATTCATGATTGCTGTCCAGATGCACACGGCAGTCGCGTAATTTTTTGTTATGTAAGTTGGCCTTTTTCGAGCGCTGCTTGGCCAGTTTCTTAATTCCTGAAATGGCCTTGCGTTCGCGTTCCGATTCCTGAATCCGGCGTAACAAAACCTCTGAAACGTCTGGATTTTTATGCAGGTAATTATCCAGTTCCTTCAGCACAAAATTGGTCACAAAAGTTCTTACGGAAGGTCCTTCCGGTCCAATGTCTTTGGAGCCCAGTTTGGTTTTGGTTTGCGACTCAAATACAGGTTCTTCAACTTTAATACTGATGGCAGCAACAATTGAAGCACGTATGTCGGAAGGATCAAAATCTTTCTTGTAAAAATCGCGGATAGCTTTTACGAGAGCTTCACGAAAAGCAACGAGGTGGGTTCCTCCCTGAGTGGTATGTTGTCCGTTTACAAACGAATAATAATCTTCTCCATATTGATTTCCATGGGTTAGTGCAATCTCAATGTCGGTACTTTTCAGGTGAATGACCGGATAAATGGATTCCCCTTCCATGTTTTCTTCAAGCAAATCGCGTAAGCCGTTTTTGGAATGAAACTTTTCTCCATTGAACTCAAGCGTAAGCCCGGCATTGAGGAAAGAATAGTTTTTCATCATATTGACTACGTAGTCGTCAATGTAATGATAGGCTTTAAAAACATTAACATCAGGTGTGAAAGCAACATAAGTACCATTGGGTTGATCGCTTGGAACAACTTCTTGCTCTTCTTTAACAACACCTTCGCTAAAGCTTATTTCCTTAACTTCACCTTCGCGGAATGATTTGATTAAAAAATGACTTGATAAGGCGTTCACTGCCTTAATACCCACACCATTCAGCCCTACTGATTTTTTAAATACTTCAGAGTCGTATTTTGCTCCGGTATTCATTTTTGAAGCAACATCGAGCAGTTTTCCCAATGGAATGCCACGACCATAATCGCGGACTGAAACCAGTTCATTGCTGACTCGGACTTCAATCTTTCGCCCATTCCCCATCATGAACTCGTCTATGGAGTTATCCATCACTTCCTTTAGCAAAACATATATACCATCGTCGCTCGCCGAGCCGTCGCCCAACTTGCCAATATACATTCCGGGTCTTTTCCGGATATGCTCCTGCCAATCGAGCGTTTTTATAGAACCTTCATCATAATTCGGCATCATATTCCCTTCCAATTTGCAACAAATATAAAGAAAACAAAAGTCGATTGGAAATTCAGGAGTCCGACATTAACTAACAATTGGCGGTTGAAAACTTATTCGGATTTCTCTGGGCTGGCTCAAAAATAAGTTGAGAATAAGTGTATTTATCCGATTGGTTTACAGGTGCGTATTCCGATTTTAGATCGATTTTTTAAATCTCAATATTATTCTCAGTTTTCATCCGTTTTAATGAGATGTGGAATGACTGGATTGAACTTCATTCTTAAATTTCAGGAGCCGGATCCTGTTTAAAAAAATCAGATTTGAACTTCTTTTCAGAATATTGATGAGGTTTTATTTTAATTATCTTTGCGCCGACATGTTTAAAAAGTATATCTATATAGTTATTGCTGCGGTTCTGATTGTATTCCAATCGAATGCGCAAATCAGACCGGGAGTTTCGAATTCAAATAGACAAAATGGTTCGGAGGAGAAATCGGAATCGTCTTCAAGGAAGAACAAGGCACCCGAAAAGCCTAAGATTCCTTCTCGTATAAGAACATGGCAGGTTAGCCGACAAGGCACGCGGATTGAAAAAACTGAACTGGATACGACCATGACCTTTTATCATGTTTATCTACCAATTTTTCAAAAAAGTATAAGTAATACCTTTGTCGGAAATAATGGTGGAGCATATATTTCCAATGACTTTTTTCAGCGAAAACCGAATTCTGATTTCTATTTTGCCCGATCGTTTGATGCCTACTGGCTTACTCCATCGCAAATCAATTATTTCAATACGACAACTCCCTTTTCGTTGCTCGATTACAGCCAAAGTGATAGTAAAAACACAAAAAACGAAACGAGATTTAATGTTTTTCTTTCGCAAAATGTGAATAAGAAGCTCAACTTTGAATTTATTTATAACCAGACAAAGTCTCAGGGACAGTATTTGTATCAGTCGAATAAATTTCACAGTATAGCTCTGGTTTCTTCTTATAATTCCGATAAATTCCTGTCTCATACAAACATTATTTTTAACCGCCTGGAAGGGCAGGAAGATGGGGGAATTGAAGCGAACCAACCACTCGACTTAACAGATAAAACTGAAAATTTCAGTGTCCGGATGGATGATGCAGTTAATAAACTTCAGAACAATACGCTTTTTACAGTCAACGAATATCGGGTGGGTAAAATGGTTGAGGCCGACTCTGCTGAAAATGTGATCAAACGATTTATTCCGCGAGTAGGATTTATACACGAATTTGAGCTTTCAGGAAACAAAAGAAGATTCACGAAAAAGGATAAGTCTGAAGATTTTTTTACAAACAATTACGTCAATACCGGACTTACAAACGACAGCGTAAGGTTTACCCGTTTGACAAACATATTTCAAATCAAATTTTATGAAGCTCCGGATCGGAAATACACTTTTGGGAAGCGGGTGTATATTGGGCACGATGAAATAACGTACCATACAGCTACTCAGCTTGGTGATTTGGGAGCACATCCATTTCCTTTAATTGGTTCAATTTTTTATCAGATTTCAAGTCCGTTAACTAATTTTTCTGATAATGGTAAGCTATTCTTTTCCAAACAGGCAAATACATATATTGGGGGAGGAATATTCAGGGAAGAAGGTAAATTCTGGCAATGGGAGGCCGATGGACGAATTTATCTGACGGGATACCGCTCCGGGCAAACAGAACTTAATGGATATGTTAATAAGCCACTGAAAATCGGAAGAGATACCACTAGTCTCCGGATTGAAGGAAGTTTAAAAACACTGGTGCCTGAATATTATGATTCGTATTTCTTCTCTAATAATTTTGTATGGAAGAATGACTTCAATAATATCAATGAGATGACGATCAAATCGAGCATCCGTTCGCAGCAATATAAAACTACGATTGGAGTCAATTATTCATTGATTGGAAACTACATCTATAACAATAGTCAAGCTTTACCAGCACAGTCGAAAAGCGAATTGCTGATCCTTTCGGCATACCTCAATAAGGATTTTGAAAGCGACCACTGGGTTCTTCGTACTCAGGCGCTAGTGCAAAAAGTAAATAATGAAAATGTCATACATCTGCCTGCATTTGCCGGATTCATCAGCTTGAACTACAGAACAATCATTTCAAAAGTGATGCATTTTCAGATTGGCGCCGACACGCGATATAATTCAGCTTTTTATGCTGATGCGTACGATCCGGCAACTGCCCGATTTTATCTCCAGAATACACAACTAATCGGGAAATACCCCTATATTGATTTACATGCGAACTTGAAGTTAAAACGCACCCGATTCTTTTTTATCCTGATGAATGCAGGTTCCGGATTTGTTGGCAATAACTATTTTATGGCACCTGATTATCCATATTATAGACGAACTTTCCGATTTGGAATTTCATGGTCGTTTTACGACTAATAAATGGACTTCAAAACAAACAGACTGATTTACCATATAGCTTTAAGTTCGGTATGTATCTGTCTTGTATTGCTTTGTTAAAAAGTAATGGATCGTTGTTGATAAATAAGTGTCGTTGTGATCATTCAGGAATTACAAATTCCTAGTTTTATGGCTTCTTAGATTGTTCTTGATTTTAGAATGATGCAATAGGTTTTGGTGTTAAAATTCAGAAGAAAATTAAATGCCTGTTCAGAAAAAATGTTCATGCTGGATTGATGTTTTAATAGGTGATTGAGTGGAGTATATAATTCTTTTGAAACAAAGTGCATTACAGTTCAGGAAGAGACTCGGAATTTATCGTTTAATAATTTGTTGAAGATGAAAATTCGTATTGTTTTGATATTTGCTGTTTTTTGTTTTTCATTTCGGCCGTCTGTCCAAAAGGCTGCTGCGGTATCTTCATCCAGTAATGGATTTTACATTACTGTTGATGACTTCACTGATCGTACAAAGCACAGTTATATCGTACAATCGAGAGATTCTGTTGATGTTATTTTTAAGCTCTTTTTTGAATCGGAACTTGAACTTGGTGATGTAAATCGCCCAATTGCTATTTTCAACGGAGAACATGATTTTTATGTAGCCCGGGTGAATGTCTTCCAAAAACCAAATGGTAAACTGAGTTTTCACCATCTGAAATATCCCAAGATAAAGGTAACCAAACGTGCAAAACTAGCTCCAGTTACTTTATAATCCCTATTTTAGAAATTAGAATAGTATCTGAATAATCTTCGGTTTACACAAAAGTATGTCGGGTTTTGCGTCTTACTGCGTTCGTCGCGTCCACAATTTGTCAAGGAGGGTATAGAACCCTGGTAACTTAAGAAGGGAGATGAAATGTAACTTTTTGACTAAATCTGTTCGGGATTTTTACAATTGCTAAACTTTCTTCTGAAAAGTGTGTTTATAAATTCTGAAAATCAAAACGATTTGTAAAAAAGAAGACAAATTAATCTTTTTATTAGTAATCCGAATAAAAAAGTCCGTTTTGTTTTCATTTTAAAAAATTAGTTCCATATTTGCATCAAATTATTCAGAAATGACACGTTTTGCTAACATTTCCCTTCTAGGTCTCATTCTCGGTATTCTCCTAATTTGGATGCGCGATTGAGAATGGTATGGGTAAAACTATAAAGAGCTTTCTAAAGGCCATTCTCAAAACAGGGGATGGCCTTTTTTATTACAGTTCAATAATATTAAGTGATCATGAATATACAAGGAAATAGATATTTAAACGCAATTAATTTGACTCAAGCCCCCTCTCTATCGCTGGAGAGGGGAAGCCTCCGGGCTGTTAGATGTCAGGAGAGTGTAGAAATAAATAGTATTGAAAAACGCATTAAAAGAAATAGTTATGAGTGATAGATTGTACATTTTTGACACCACCTTACGCGACGGAGAGCAAGTTCCCGGGTGTCAGTTGAACACCGTTGAGAAAATTGAGGTTGCACGAGCTTTAGAGGAATTGGGCGTTGATGTGATAGAAGCCGGTTTCCCGATTTCGAGTCCTGGCGATTTTAATTCAGTAGTAGAAATATCAAAAGCGGTGACATGGCCAACTATTTGTGCGCTCACCCGCGCAGTCGAAAAAGACATTGATGTTGCTGCTGAAGCACTCAAATTTGCCAAGAAAGGTCGTATTCACACCGGTATCGGAACTTCATTTTATCACATACATCACAAACTGAATTCCAATCAGGACGAAATTATTGAACGTGCCATTGCTGCTGTAAAATATGCCAAGCGCTACGTTGAAGATGTTGAATTTTATGCTGAAGATGCCGGTCGTACTGAGAACGAATACCTGGCTCGGGTGGTAGAAGCTGTTATTAAAGCGGGAGCAACGGTAGTGAATATTCCGGATACAACCGGATACACCATGCCGCACGAGTTTGGTGCTAAAATTAAATACCTGATCGATAATGTACCAAACGTTCACAAAGCAATTTTGTCGACACACTGCCACAACGATTTAGGAATGGCCACTGCCAATACAATCGCCGGAATCATGAACGGTGCCCGTCAGGCAGAGGTAACCATTAACGGAATTGGCGAACGTGCCGGAAATACTTCGTTGGAAGAAGTGGTCATGATTTTGAAAAGTCGCTATGCTATTTTGAACATCGATACCAACATCAATACTAAAAATATTTACAAGACCAGCCGCATGGTTTCTAATATGATGAATATGCCTGTTCAACCCAATAAGGCAATTGTTGGTCGCAATGCTTTTGCACATTCCTCCGGAATTCATCAGGATGGTGTGTTGAAGAATCGCGAAAACTATGAAATTATGGATCCTGCCGATGTGGGTATCAATGAATCGAGCATTGTCTTAACTGCCCGCAGTGGTCGTGCTGCTTTAAGGCATCGTTTGGAAATCATGGGTTTTGAATTGGATAAAGAGAAATTGGATGAAGTTTATGAGCAATTTTTGAAATTGGCTGATAAGAAAAAAGACGTGAAGGATGATGATGTGGCTGCTTTGTTGGGGGATGCAACTCAGAAAGAACGTCGCATTAAGCTTGATTTCTTACAGGTGGTTACAGGGAAAGGTCTGGTGCCAATAGCCAATGTGCGATTAGATATTTCCGGTGAAATACTTGATGCAACAGCTTCAGGAAACGGTCCGGTTGATGCAGCCTTGAAAGCTGTAAAGAAAATAATTCACCGAAAGGTTGTTTTGGAAGAATTCCTGATTCAGGCCATAACACATGGAAGCGACGATTTAGGTAAAGTGCATATGCAGGTAAATCACGAAGGTGGAAATTACCATGGGTTTGGCGCCAACACAGATATCATTACGGCATCTGTTGAAGCTTTTCTGGATGCCATCAATAAAATTCCGGGCGGAGTAAGGGCTAAAAAAGAGTAAAACCTCCACCGATCCCTTATCCTTTGCCGTCTGCTTTAGCTGACGGACATGATTTGAATAGAAATACAAATAACAATTTGCTGCGCCAAGTCCCCTCTCTTTTGGAGAGGGGTGGGGTGAGGCTAAAAAATAAATAATGGAAGCAAAAACTTTATTCGACAAAATTTGGGACTCGCATGTAGTGAAAGAGGTTGAAGGCGGCCCAAGTGTTTTATACATCGACCAGCATCTGATTCACGAAGTGACCAGCCCGGTTGCATTCCTTGGTCTGGAGAAACGTGGATTGAAAGTGCTTCGTCCGGAGAAAACCGTTGCGACTCCCGACCACAACGTGCCAACGATTAATCAGCACCTGAGCATTAAAGACGAATTGTCGCGCAATCAGGTTGAAATGCTGAAGAAAAATTGTGCCACTCATGGCATTGTTTATCATGGACTTGGAAGTGAAGGGCACGGCGTGGTTCACATCATTGGTCCTGAAATGGGACTTACCCAACCGGGAATGACCATTGTTTGCGGCGACAGTCACACATCAACTCACGGCGCTTTTGGGACGATTGCTTTCGGAATTGGTACCAGCGAAGTGGAAATGGTGTTTGCCAGTCAGTGCATCATGCAACCGAAGCCGAAGAAAATGTTGATCTCGGTAAACGGCAAGCTGAACAAAGGCGTAACAGCAAAAGACATTGCTTTATATGTAATCTCACAGATTTCAACTTCAGGTGGAACAGGCCACTTTGTTGAATTTGCTGGTTCGGCTATCGAAAGTTTATCGATGGAAGGTCGTATGACACTTTGTAACATGAGCATCGAATGTGGTGCGCGTGGTGGTATGATTGCTCCTGACCAAACGACTTTCGACTATGTAAAAAGTCGCCAGTTTGCTCCAAAAGGCGAAGCCTGGGATAAAGCGCTGGCTTACTGGAAAACATTGAAATCGGATGCCGATGCAGTATTCGATTCGGTTTACGAATTTGACGCAGCCAACATTGAACCGATGATCACCTTCGGAACCAATCCGGGAATGGGAATCGGTATTTCGAAGAATGTTCCAACCAGCGATGGGTTAGTTGGGAATGATAAGCTGACTTACGAAAAGTCGTTGAAATATATGGGTTACAACCAAGGTGACAAAATGGTCGGCAAGCAAATCGACTATGTTTTTGTAGGGAGTTGTACCAATGGACGAATTGAAGATTTCAGGGCGTTTGCGAATGCTGTTAAGGGCAAGAAAAAGGCGGATAACGTAACTGCTTGGATTGTACCCGGATCGCATGCTGTCGAAAAGCAAATCATTGCAGAAGGATTGGTCGAAATTCTGGAAGCTGCCGGATTCGAACTTCGTCAGCCCGGCTGCTCTGCATGTTTAGCAATGAACGACGATAAAATTCCGGAAGGAAAATATTCAGTTTCTACCTCGAACCGCAACTTCGAAGGCCGCCAGGGACCAGGCGCACGCACATTGCTTGCCAGTCCGCTAACCGCTGCCGCTGCTGCCGTAACTGGGAAGATTACAGATCCAAGAGAATTCCTCTAGGAATCTTGAATAGAAGAGCTTGCATCAAGATTTTCTTGACTTTTGAAAATTCTAATATTCAAGAGTCTAACATTCAAGATTGTTTAAGTAACCTTCTAATATTCGAAAGATGTCTGATTTGTCATCGTTTAAAGATCAATTAAAAAAGCGAACGAAGAAGTTTGCTCACGATTGTGTTAAGTTCTCGTTGAACCTTCCCAATGATCAACTTGGGCGGCACATAAGTGGTCAGTTAATACGATGTTCAACTTCAGTTGCTGCAAATTACAGAGCCTCATGCATTGCTCAAACAGTGCCCACGCTCATCAGTAAAATGAGTATTGCAATTGAGGAAGCAGACGAAAGTGAATTCTGGATCGAATTTGCGTTGGATGAAGGATTAAATTCAGATTCTAATGGTTTGGTTCTAATAACGGAAGCGCATGAAATTGCTTCGATTTTAATAAAGTAAAGAATGACATTACAAAACAACTCACACAAGTAGCTTTGTTTTCGGTCATTCTAGATTTAAGATTCTAATATTCTAATATTTAAATAATGGCTTACGATAAATTTACAACATTGACATCGCCGGCAGTTCCGCTGCCCATCGAAAATATTGATACTGATCAGATTATTCCGGCTCGTTTCCTGAAAGCCGTTGAACGCAAAGGTTTTGGCGATAACCTGTTTCGCGACTGGCGGTACGATAAAAGCAACCAGCCGATTGCTGATTTTCCGCTGAATCAGGCAAAGTACTCAGGTAAAATCCTGGTAGCAGGTAAAAATTTTGGAAGTGGTTCGAGCCGCGAACATGCTGCCTGGGCGATTTACGATTATGGATTCCGCGTGGTGGTTTCCAGCTTTTTTGCAGATATTTTTCAGGGAAATGCCTTGAACAATGGCATCCTTCCGGTGGTTGTATCACCTGAGTTTTTGGAGAAGATATTTTCGGCCATTTCAGCCGATCAGAATGCTCAGTTCGAGGTTGATCTTCAGAATCAGAAATTTACGATTTGTGCAAGTGGCGAATCGGCTGGTTTTACGATTAATCCCTATAAAAAACATTGTTTGACTAATGGTCTCGATGATATCGATTACCTGGTCAGCATGAAAGAAGAAATTGCAGCGTTTGAAGCGAAATAAACACACAGAACACAAAGTTTCGCACACAGAACACCAAGTTGACTTTTTCATAGTGGTTTCTTTGTGTCCTTCGTGGTTAAATTAATTGTTATGACAGGAAAAGTAGTTGAGGTTAAAAATCAGGTGATTAGTATTATGGATACGACATTGCGGGATGGAGAACAAACCTCCGGCGTGTCGTTTACGGACATGGAAAAACTGAGTGTCGCCCGTATTTTGCTGGAAGATGTGAAAGTTGACCGGATAGAAGTTGCCTCTGCACGCGTTTCTGATGGTGAATTTCTTGCGGCCAAACGGATAATGGAATGGGCAAAAGAGAGAGGCCATTTGCCGAAAATTGAAATACTTGGCTTTGTTGATGGCAAAATTTCGCTCGACTGGATTAATTCTGCTGGTGGGAAAGTCCTGAATTTACTTTGCAAAGGTTCATACAAGCATGTCACTCAACAACTCCGGAAAACTCCCGAGCAACACGTTGAAGACATTAAAAAGTCTGTTCAGTATGCCGGTGAACTCGGAATCAGGGTGAATGTTTACCTCGAAGATTGGTCGAATGGGATGCGCAGTTCGAAAGATTATGTGCATTTCATGGTTGGCGAATTACTCAAACTCAACATCAACCGTATCATGCTGCCCGACACTCTTGGCATTCTTGATCCGGACGAAACCTATGAGTTTTGCCGCGAAATGATTGAATCTTTTCCTGATGGACATTTCGATTTTCATGCACACAACGATTACGATTTGGCCTGCGCCAATGTGTTTCACGCCATCAAGGCCGGAATTCGCACGGTTCACACTACTGTAAATGGACTCGGCGAGCGTGCAGGGAATGCTCCACTTTCGAGTGTGATTGCTACCGTAAAAGATCACCTGAAAATGGAAACAAAGGTGAACGAATCGATGCTTAATAAAATTTCCAGACTGGTCGAATCGTTCTCCGGAATCCGCATTCCAACAAATAAACCGTTGATTGGCGAATTCGTTTTCACGCAATGTAGCGGAATTCATGCAGATGGGGATAGTAAAAATAACCTATATTTTAACGACTTGCTTCCTGAACGTTTTGGACGTACCCGCGTTTATGCGCTTGGAAAAACTTCAGGGAAAGCCAATATCAAGAATAATCTGGAGGAATTGGGCATTGAACTCGACCCGGCAGCGTTGAAACTGGTGACAGATCGTATCATTGAACTGGGTGATCGCAAGGAAACAGTAACGATCGAAGATCTTCCATACATTGTTGCCGATGTACTTAATTCAGAAGATGAAGAAGCCGCGATTAAGTTGGTAAACTACGCATTGGCTCATGGAATGAACCTCAGGCCGTCAGCAACAGTGTGCATACAGATTAGAGGTGAAAAGTACGAAGCAAATTCTGCTGGTGATGGTATTTATGATGCCTTCATGAATGCTGTTCAGATGATATACAGTGAGTTAAATAAACCGCTTCCAAAGTTACTCGATTATTCAGTAACCATTCCTCCTGGAGGTCAAACCGACGCTTTAGTCGAAACCTTGATCACTTGGGAGCTGGACCGTGAATTCAAAACCCGTGGGCTTGATTCTGACCAGACAGCGGCAGCTATTAAGGCTACCATGCGTATGCTGAATTTGATTGAATCTAAGAATTAATGACTTATACCAAACAAAAATCATCTCCAGAAGCTATTCGGAATAACTTCGATCAACAGGTTGAGCGGTTTTCGAATCTGGAGACCGGACAAACAACCGCTGTCGATTCACCTTTGTGCATGGAGTTGGTAGCTCGGTCGGCTGCGTTACTTAATCCTGAAGCAACAAGAATCATGGATTTAGGCTGCGGCGGCGGAAATTACGCGGTAAAAGTATCGTCTTTCCTTCCTAATGTCGATTGTACTTTAGTTGATCTGAGTGCAAATATGCTTGTCAAGGCAAAGGAACGCGTTTCTGAAAATATCTCGGGCTCTGTTACAACCATTCAGGGCGATTACCGTGAAGTTGTGTTTGAAGAAAATTCGTATGATGTGATTACTGCCGGAACTACACTTCATCATCTTCGCGAAGATCAGGAATGGGAATCGGTTTTTTTGAAAATCTACCGCGCGCTAAAAGTGGGTGGAACATTCTGGATCAACGACATTGTGTTAAGCGAAACCGATGAAATCAACCAAATGATGTTGGAGGGTTGGATTGGTGAAATGAGAAAGCACCACGATGAGGATGAGGTTAAAATGTATCTGGGCCGTTACGAATCGGAAGATACCCCGCGTACCTTTAGTTATCAACTCGATCTGATGAAACAAGTTGGATTTTCGGAAACAATAGTATTGCATAAACATTTTAATTTTGCAGCCTTCGGGGCAATCAAATAACCCGATGTTTTAGTCATCCTGAACTTGTTTCAGGATCTGACTGAATTTCAATAGACCCCGAAATAAATTTGGGGTGACGAACGAAAAAATTAAAGACCAAAAATATGAAGTTAAAATTAGCCATTCTTCCCGGCGACGGGATCGGACCTGAAATTATTGATCAGGCCATGAAAGTAGTGAAAGTGGTTGCAGCCAAATTCAACCACGAGCTCGAATATGAATTTGCACTAACCGGTGCCTGTGCCATCGACGAATTGGGTGCACCTTATCCCGATTCAACCCACGAATTGTGTATGAACGCAGATGCCGTTTTGTTCGGCGCCATTGGCGACCCAAAATACGACAACAACCCGAAAGCGCCTGTTCGTCCGGAACAAGGTTTGCTGCTGATGCGCAAAAAGCTGGGATTGTATGCCAACATCCGTCCGGTAGTTACTTTTCCATCGTTGTTGCACAAATCACCACTTCGTCGCGAGTTGATTGAGGGTGCCGATTTCGTGGCTATTCGCGAATTAACCGGCGGTATTTATTTTGGCGAAAAAGGCCGGAAAGACAATGGCAACACGGCTTTCGATGTGTGCGAATACACTCGTATGGAAGTGGAACGTATTCTGAAACTGGGTTACGAATACGCCATGAAACGAAACAAAAAACTGACAGTTGTTGACAAGGCTAACGTGCTGGAAAGCTCACGTTTGTGGAGAGAAGTTGCTCAGGAAATGGCTCCGACTTATCCTGAAGTGACCACCGAATATATGTTCGTTGACAATGCTGCCATGCAAATTATACAGTGGCCTAAAAACTTCGATGTAATGGTTACCGAAAACATGTTCGGAGATATTTTGACCGATGAAGCTTCGGTAATTACCGGTTCACTCGGTTTGTCGCCATCGGCTTCCATTGGAATTCACACTTCAGTATTTGAGCCAATCCACGGATCGTATCCACAGGCTGCCGGAAAGAATATTGCGAACCCTGTTGCCACCATTTTGTCGGCGGCCATGATGTTTGAATATGCATTCAACCTGATGGAAGAAGGCGCTATTATCCGCAAAGCGGTTGATGCTTCGCTCGATGCTAAAGTTGTG
Organism: Aquipluma nitroreducens; assembly: GCF_009689585.1. Taxonomy (GTDB): domain Bacteria; phylum Bacteroidota; class Bacteroidia; order Bacteroidales; family Prolixibacteraceae; genus Aquipluma; species Aquipluma nitroreducens. Next base: position 3,966,239 of record NZ_AP018694.1, read on the forward strand.
ACTGTAGATATTTCAACAGAAAAACCATATTCTACTTCGGAAGTGGGTGACTGGATCGCCGAATGGGTTGCTAAAAACTAAGATTTTCAAATTATAGTGAAAGGCTCTTTGCGCAGGCAGGGAGCCTTTTTTGTATTCCAGTGTTGTGTCATCCTGAACTTGTTTCAGGATCTGCCCGGATTAAGCAACAGACCCCGAAATAAATTCGGGGTGACTGGAATTATACGTTCTTCTATTTTGTTGAAACGTCAAGTTAAAGCATTTGCTTGGCTTGATCAACCGTTACTTCCAGAACTCTGGTCAGGAATGAAAATTTTTCTTTCATAAAGTCGTATTCTTCACCGGAGGAAATGTATCTGGCAGCACCATTTACCAGAAATCCTGTTCCCGGATAATCTTTATATCCTAATACTTCTCTGGTTCCTAATGTAAGTTTTACCTGATTGTTTACATCCACATTTTTCTCTGTTTTCCGGAATCCGTAGGCTGGAATCAGAATTCGTTCATCTTCAGTGATAACCAGAAAGGAATTCCAAGTATTTACCACATGAGTTTCTACTCCCCATGAAACGATGGAAACAACGCCCTCATGTTTCAGTACTTCATGAAATTTTTCGGATAATTTTTTGTCTTCGCTCATATTCTTAATTTTTATGTGTTTTCAGATTATTTGTGACTACAAAATTATCTGTTTCAGCGTTCAAAAAAATTAAACTGGTTTAAGAAACGAGGTCTATAAGTTCTTCTTTCTAAGTTCGCTCACATATTGTGGGGTGAGTCCCAGGTAGGAAGCAATCATATATTGCGGGACACGCTGAACAAATTCCGGAAAAGAGTTGGAAAAGAGTTGGTAGAATTCCTCTTTTGACATTTCGTACATGTATTTTTGACGGAGTTGCGAGGCAGCTAAAGCCCGCTGCATAACCATCCGGAAATAGCGTTCCATTTGGGGAATTTCCCGTAGCATCGTTTCAAAAGATGAAGAACTAATTGCCAGAATCTCTGATTTTTCGACGGTTTGAATGAAGTAAGGTGATGGTTTGTGATCGATAAAGCTGAAATGATCTGCCATCCACCAATGTTCTAAAGCAAATTGAGTAATCTGTTCGTTCAATTTGTTGTCGATAAAATACATTCGTAAACAACCTTTCTCTACGAAATAAATGGATTGACAAACCTGATTTTCTTTTAGTAAAAATTCCTTTCGCTTTAACTTAAGCGGAGTAATGTATTTTATTAAAAACGCAATTGACTCGTCATCAATTTCAACGTATTTGCGGATATGATTGATGAAATTCGGATACATCCAAGTGTTTTTTAGAGCAGAAAGGTATCAAATAACTGGCAAAATCAATTATTCAGGTTTTACTGAATTAAAATGGCGACGATTAAATAGGAAAAATTAATTCACTTCGTGTGTTCCATCGGGCAAGTATTTCACCGTTGGTGGAACTTTTTTTAGGTTAAACAGGTCGTAGCTTTTTTTTAAATCGGCCCAAAGGCTTATTTTATCCTTGTTTTTGCTGTATCCTGTAATTAACCGGTTGTAAGTTTTATCTTCCAGCTTGGTGGGGTAAATGGCAATGTCAATTTCTTCCTGACCGGCATTATAGGCTTCGATGCAATAGACGAAAAGTTCTTTTATTTTCTCGTCGGTAATGGCAATACAGCCCGACGATTCGCAATTGCCATGAATGTAAATGAGATTGCCCAAGTGCCCACGAACACCACGAATGCTGTCGGATGCATTCGGATAATTGATTCGCATCGAAAGGTAATATTTACTGTACGGATTCAATTCGTTGATGTGGTAAAATCCTTCAGGAACCTGCAAGTCGTGCGAACGGCGTTTAGGGCCAATTTCTCCTGAAATTTCACAAATCGGGATTTCTTTGATGAGCGTATAAGTCGAGTCGCAAATGTTCTTTCCCCACACTTCAACCTTCTTTTCGGTTTTGAAGGCGCGCAGGTAAATTCGTAGGCTATCGCGCGACAACGAGCGTTCCGACAGGGTTTTAATAACGGCTTTTTCTTTTGAAGAGTATGCCTCCCTGACCCGGGTGTAATTCAACTGTTTTTCGCGGAAAGTGCCTGGTGACGTTTCAAACAGCAAGGAAATCAGGGTGAAAATGATTAATATAAATCTCATAAGCGATCAAACAAAACTGGGCAAAAATAGTGTAAATCATTGAATACAGTTGACTCAATTTTTGAGTTTTTGTTTCAGGCAGCAGATTGTTTAATGTAAATTGAATAATGCCTTAGGCATATTAAGGCCACGAAACATGAACAGAACGGGTGTTTACTCTGGTTTAGTATGTGTTGAATTGATACATTTGTTTTCTGAAAATTTCGATAATTATGGATTACGTTTTTGAATTGGCATTTAAAGTTCGCGATTACGAATGCGATATACAGGGGATTGTAAACAACGCCGTTTACCAGAATTACCTTGAACATACCCGCCATGAATTTTTGGAATTTGTTGGCCTGAATTTCGCCCGGATGCATGACGATGGCATTGATGCGGTAGTGATTCGTGTTGAGATTGACTACAAAGCGCCACTGAAAAGTGGCGACCAATTTGTTTGTAAAGTAAATGTGGCTCGCGAAGGCAACCTAAAGTTTGTTTTCCTGCAGGATATCTATCGTTTGTCCGATCAGAAACTGATGGTAAAAGGAAAAGTAACTGCCGTTTGCGTAAATAATCAGACTGGCCGTCCGGTTGCGCCCAAAGAACTGGTTGAGGTATTTGATCGATACATTGACAAATTTTAATGAGGGTTTCTCTTTGAGTGAAACTTTTATTTTTGTAGAAAATATTATTTTTGCAGTACTAAAACCATTGGATGTTTAAAATTACTTCGGATCGTGTGATGTAAATAACCCTGGGCGTTCCGCTTTCGGTTATTCCTTTAGTAAACTCAGGCCAGTTCCGGCTCGGGTTGTTTTCACGTCTTTATTTTACACAAAAAGGCTGACTAGCGATGGATTTCGTTTGGCCGCTTTTAATCATTTAAAAATTTAAACATCATGAGTAATACAGAGAATACATCTATACACGAATTCGACTTTAGTTTAATCTGCGAATATTTTTCAAGTACCGAACGGCAAGGGCCCGGAAGTCCTGAAGCAACCATTAAGGCGCTAAGCTTTATCGATCATCTGACCGACGAATCGCGCATTGCTGACCTGGGATGCGGAACGGGTGGACAAACCATGGTTTTAGGCCAGCATGCTCCCGGGCAAATAACCGGAATCGACGTGTTTCCCGATTTTATCAGGCTGTTCAACCAAAACGCTGCGAAACTGAATCTTCAGGATCGGGTGAAGGGGATTGTCGGTTCAATGGATAACCTTTCTTTTCAGGAGGAAGGATTAGACCTGATTTGGTCGGAGGGCGCGATATACAACATTGGTTTTGTGCGTGGCCTGACTGAATGGCGGAAGTTCCTGAAAACTGGAGGCTTTGTTGCGGTTACTGAAGCATCGTGGTTTACCGACGAACGCCCTGAAGAAATTGAAAAATTTTGGATGGATGCGTATCCTGAAATTGACACGATCCCCAATAAGGTTGCACAGATGCAAAAAGCCGGATATATTCCCGTTGCCACTTTTATCTTGCCCGAATATTGCTGGACCGAAAACTACCATGTTCCGCAAGTCGCTGTTCAGGACCATTTTCTGAAGAAGTATGCAGGTAACAAAATGGCTGAGGAATTCATCGGGTTCCAGCGCTATGAAGCCGAATTGTACACCAAATACAAGGCTTATTACGGCTATGTATTCTATATTGGTAAGAAGATTTAGGTTTTATTTTTCAACTGATCCGAGGACTCTAAGTCATCGGATCAGTTATCCACTTCGCATATATAACTCTCAAGCAAAAAGAGTTAAATGTGGGGCAAAAAGCTCGGACGTTTCGTCTAAAAGCTCGGACGTTGAGGTTTAGAGAGGGAAGTTTAACTCTCGAAGAAGGAACGTTGCATCTTTTAGATGCATTGTAGCTACCCGGAGAAGCAAATTTCCCTCTTTTTGCAGCAACATCCCGACTCAGAGATCCAGTATTGCATGTTTGAAGTGGGTGGGGGTACTTTCGAAGTACCCTTTGTGAGTGACTCAAAATGCAGGCTTAGCTATTCTTGTAGTTTCGGTTGTACGGGCCGATTACTTTCATCCTGAAAAAGGCCAGTCCTGCAATGCACACCAGCGAACTCAGCAAGAATACGGCCTGAATTGAAATGTATTGGGCAATTAATCCGGAGACGATCATTCCGAGCCCCATACCCAAATCCAGCGCAGTGTAAAGCGTTGAGTTGGCAGCGCCACGGTTTCGGTCGTCGGCCAGGTTATTCACAATGGTTTGGAACGTTGGGAAAATTACGCCAATTCCAAAACCGATAATCAGCCCTGAGAGGTAAAATCCTGCCGCATTTCGCACCAAGGCCAGCAGCGGAAAACCGAAAATCATCAGGAGCAGGCAGAACGTTAAAATGCCAAGCGGTCCTTTCCGGTCGAATGTCTTTCCGGCGGTAAGGCGTGAAATGCCAATTCCGGCAGCGAAAATCAGGAAGAACAGCGAGGTGTTTTCGATGCCGATTTCGCGGCCAAACAGGGCGATAAACGAAAGCAGTCCGCCATAGGTGGTCATGATTACAAGCAGGTTGATCGATGGAAGTATCGATTTTCGGTGAAAGAGATTTCCCACGCTGAAATCGATTTCTTTTCGGGTTGTCAGTTTTCGGGGTAACCTGATGGAATAAGCAAAGATGAGACTCATCAGGCTAATGAACAGTGCCGACAGGAACAACTCGGAATATCCGCCGTGGTGAATGATGAATGCGCCAACTATGGGCCCAACCGACATGCCCATGGTGGTCGACAGTGAGAAATAACCAATTCCTTCGCCACGTTTGGCCGTTGGAATAATGTCAACGGCAATGGTCGATCCCGAAATGGTAGTAACGCCCCAGGTCAGTCCCTGGGCAAATCGCAGAAAAATAAGGGCAACGATGCTGAAAGCGATGAGGTATCCTGCAAACAAGCTGGTGTAAAAGATCAGGGCGAGTAGTAAAATGGTTCTTCGGCCAAATTTATCGAGCGCGAAACCCGAAAATGGCCTGATCAGGACTGATGCAATAGTGTAAGCAGCCAGAACAAGGCCAACCTGCGATTTTCCGGCGTGCAACTCGTTGACCAGATAAACAGGGAGTGCCGAAATGAGCGCATAATACGTGATGCACATAAAGAAATTCGACAATGTCAGGAGTATAAAATCGCGGTTCCATATTTTCTCGTACATCGTTCCTGAACATTTAAATGAAGCCGCAAAGGTATTCTACTTTCAGTTGGAGTATCCTTGCACGTTTCCTGATTTAACGTGAAGCTAATATTCCGGGATTTGATTTTGTTCTTCTGTAAACTTTATCTGAAGGAAGCCTGTTTTTACAGCGAAAAACAGATTATGTCTGTTTTTGAAACTATTTTTGCGCACCGATCAGAAAACAGAAAAACACCATGTCACAACAGAAATCATATTACCCAACACTGCGTAGCATTACGTTGGCACAACTGAACCTGAATACCATTGTAGAAACGACTCCGCTTCAACGAAATACGAACCTTTCCAACCGTTACTCGGCGAATGTATTCCTGAAACGGGAGGATTTGCAGGTTGTTCGTTCGTATAAAATCAGGGGAGCGTACAATAAAATTTCGGGATTGACCGATGAGGAGCGTCTTCGTGGAGTTGTTTGTGCCAGTGCCGGAAACCATGCGCAGGGCGTGGCTTATTCGTGCCAGTTGTTGGATATCAAGGGCAAGATTTACATGCCAACTACCACGCCGAAGCAGAAAATTACGCAGGTTAAAATGTTCGGAAAAGATAAAGTCGAAGTGATTTTGGTTGGAGATACCTACGATGCAGCTTCGGATGCCGCACACCGCAACAGCGAAGAAACTGGCATGGTTTATATTCATCCGTTCGACGATCCACAGATTATTGAAGGACAAGCGACTTCAGGAGTTGAAATCCTTCAGGATTTTTCAGGGAGCATCGATTATCTGTTTTTGCCCATTGGTGGCGGCGGTTTGGCTGCCGGGGTAGGAGCGTACTTCAAGCAAATCAGCCCGGGTACCAAAATCATTGGGGTCGAACCTGCCGGGGCGCCTTCGATGAAAATGAGCATCGAGAAGGGTGAAGTCACAACCTTGAATACTATCGATAAATTTGTTGATGGCGCCGCTGTTCAGCGTGTTGGCGATCTCACATTTAAGGTTTGCCAGCAGGTTCTCGATGATATTGTGGCCGTTCCTGAAGGAAAAGTTTGCACAACGATCCTCGAATTGTATAATCAGGATGCGATTGTAGTTGAACCTGCGGGGGCGCTGGCTATTACGGCGCTCGATTTTTACCGCGAGCAGATTAAAGGGAAAAATGTGGTCTGCATGGTTTCTGGAAGTAACAATGACATTACCCGCACCGAAGAAATCAGGGAGCGCTCGATGCTTTACGAAGGGTTGAAACATTATTTTATCGTCCGCTTTCCTCAACGCGCTGGCGCTTTGCGCGATTTTGTTGATCAGGTTCTCGGGCCAAACGACGATATTACCATGTTCGATTACTCGAAGAAAACCAACCGCGAGCAAGGTCCTGCCCTGATCGGAATTGAGCTTTTGGATAAAGATGATTTTCAGGGTTTGGTTCAGCGCATGGAAGCCAACGGGTTTCTGGCCGAATACATCAACGAACGACCCGATTTGTTTCAATTACTAATTTAAAAAGGATGATTTTATGTCCGTTGCCCAAAGGCGAGTGGCAAAGGAAAATGCAATCTCAACATTCGGGCAATATACTTTGCCGTTTTTTTCTCTGACAGACATAGAGGATTTTACTGTTGTGGGGAATTTTGATTTACGGCTTGCATAAGAAATCATAAATTCTTTTCCCTTGTCCATTTGCCGGAAGGGGCAAAAACAACGCAATGGTTTTTAAATAAAATATCTATCTGAAATGATATTCTTTGTGTTTTAGTTCTGCTTAATCGAAGCGAGTGGGCAGGCCGTCAAAACGCCCGGCTGAGGGTTCGTTTTGACAAGATTTTTGCTTACTTTTCATCGAATGGAAAAGTAAGAGCCAGTGCGGCTTGAGGACTGAAAAGTTTGAATAAATGTAGATCATCTTTTTTCTTCCCACACAGGATGGTGCGTACCTATTATCAATCCACCAATACGCCCTTGTTAACATCCAACACTTTCCCTTTTCCTTATTTCTCTTTCCTATATTAAACACAGGATACCAAAGGATACAAAACCACCCTGAAATTTGTTACTTTATCCCGAAATTAAAGAACTACTTTAAAACTGACATACAATGAACAATCAATCATTATTCGCCAGCTATCCGGGCAAACAAGCTTTGCTTCAAGACCTGAAAAGCAAAGGCGGACAGAAAGTGCTTCAGGTAAACGGGCATTTTCATACGCCCTTCTCGTTCAGTGCATTCACTGAAATTGAACAGCCGTTCCAGATGGCCGAGGCCGAAGGTGTTCAGGTACTTGGAATCAACGATTTTTACACCACCGACGGATATGCCGAATTTGCCGAACTGGCGTTGAAATATAAAATCTTTCCGCTGTTCAACATCGAATTTATGTCGTTGCAGAAAGACCTTCAGGAAGCCAATGTTCGGGTAAACGATCCGGCCAACCCGGGCCGTACCTATTTCTCCGGAAAAGGATTGACCAGTCCGCTTGTTCTGGGCGGCGAACAGTTGAGGCTATTGGAACAGGTTCAGCACGAAAGCAACGTTCAGACTGCCGAAATGGTGAAGAAACTGAACGAATTGCTGGCTGAAATCCATGCCGGTTTTAGCTTCGACTTTGACGACCTGAAAGCCAAATATGCGAAGAACATGTTGCGCGAACGCCATATTGCTAAGGCATTGCGTATTGCCATCGACGGAAAATTCAGCAACCTTGAAGAAAAGAAGGCATTTTATACGCAGGTTTTCTCCGGGAAAGAAGTCAAATCGAAACTGACTGACGTTGCAGGTCTTGAAAATGAGATCCGGGGCAGTCTGTTGAAGGCTGGTGGTCGTGCTTTTGTTCCTGAAGATCCGAAAGCATTTTTAAGTCTCGAACAGGTGAAAGACATTATTATTACTGCAGGCGGAATTCCTTGCTACCCGGTTTTGCTCGACGATGCCAAAGGTAATTTTACCGATTACGAAGGTGACTTTGTGAAACTTTACGAGACTCTCAGAACCAAAGGCGTTTATAGTCTGGAGTTGATTCCCGGACGCAATACATTTGCCGTGCTGAAAGATTTTGTGACTTTCTTCCGCTCGAAAAACTTCCTGATCACATTTGGTACCGAGCACAACACTCCTCAGCTCGATCCGGTAAAAGTTTCGTGTAGCGGAGGCGTCGAACTGGACGAAGAACTCGAACAAATTGGATTCGAAGGAGCCTGCATTATTGCGGCCCACCAATACCTGATTGCAAACGGCGAACAAGGTTATTTGAATGCCGATGGCGATGCCAAAACCAAAGAATACGATTCGTTTGTCGAATTGGGACAGGCCGTAATTAACCATTTTGTTGGAGAAAATATTCAATAATGAATAACAAATATCGAACAAGAAATAAGAAATAAAAAACAAGAAAGTGGGGCAACCGGACAGTATCATTGACATCGCCAGTCTAGTAACCCGAAACCCGAAACCCGTAACCCGAAACAAAACATCATGAAACCAGAAATTCAGGAATTAATCGAAATATCACAGTTCTACGGAAAGCAGAAAGATTTTGTCATTGCCGGTGGTGGCAATACCTCGTATAAAGACGAAAACCACATTTACATCAAAGCCAGCGGACACAGCCTGGCAACCATTGGCAAAGACGGTTTTGCACAGCTCGACCGGAAAGGACTGCAACTGATCGCCGCGAAAACTTATTCCGAAGATGTGATGGAACGCGAAAATCAGATCAAAAACGATTTGTTGAACTCGCGGGTTCATCCTGAAAAAGGACAACGTCCGTCGGTAGAAACTTCGTTGCACGATTTAATTGCCTTCCGTTTTGTAGTTCATACCCACAGTACCAAAGTGAACGGCCTGATGTGTGGCAAAGATGCCGAAAAGTGCACCGCCGAACTGTTTGGTGACGAAGTGGTGTACGTTCCTTATGTCGATCCCGGATACATTTTGTACAAGGAAGTGGAAACGCGCATCAATGCTTATCGCAGTCGGGTAGGGGCCGAACCTCAGATCATTCTGTTGCAGAACCACGGAATTTTTGTGGCAGCCGACAACACTGCCGAAATCCATGAACTTTACACCAAGATAATTGCCAAGTTGGACGCTGCCATTGGCGAAATCGCGCCATTGGTGAAACTTCCGGTTGATCCGGTTGCCGCTAAAATCGTTCCGGCTATCCGTATGATGCTTTCGTCGAGCGGTCTGAAAACCTTGAAAGTCATAAATAACTCGTACTACGGACGTTTCCTTTCTTCGGAAACCGAATTTCAGAAAATTGCTTTGCCGTTTATTCCTGACGGAATCGTGTATTGCAATTCGTCGTTCGTTTATGCTGAATATGCTGGCGATGCGAATGCTTTACTGAATGACCTTTCCGAAAAAATAAAAACATACACCGAAACACAGCCTAAAACACCGAAGATCATTTGCATCAAAGGAATCGGCTGCATTCTGGCGAACGACAATGCGCAAGCTGTTGCTACTTTGGAAGACGTGATGATGGATACTTGTCTTGTGAGTCTGTATTCCGAAAAATTTGGAGGACAAAGCCCGATGACGCTGGAACAGGTTCAGTTTATCGATACCTGGGAAGTGGAACAATACCGCAGCGCCATTGCAATGGGAGCTCCCACCGGACGTGTTGACCGCAAGATTGCCGTTGTTACCGGAGGCGCTCAGGGTTTTGGCGCCGGAATCGTTGATAACCTGATGGCCAACGGAGCAAACGTGGTGATTGCCGATCTGAACGAAGAGCTGGGTGTGAAATTTGCCGAGTCGTTGAATGGCGGAAAAGGCAAAAACAAAGCCTACTTTGTGAAAGCCGATGTGTCGAACCCCACTTCGGTGGAGAACCTGATTTCCCAAACAGTTTGCGAGTTTGGTGGACTGGATATTTTCATTAGCAATGCTGGTATTTTGCGTGCAGGTGGACTGGAAGAAATGACTCCTGAAACTTTTGAGCTAATGACCAAAGTGAACTATTCGGCCTATTTCCTATGTGCCAAATATGCTTCGGCAGTGATGAAGCTTCAGAACAAATTTAAGCCTGATCATTTTACCGATATCATCCAGATCAATTCAAAATCGGGATTGAAAGGCAGCAACAAAAATTTCGCCTATGCAGGTGGTAAATTCGGTGGAATCGGCCTCACTCAGTCGTTCGCGATGGAGTTGATGCCAGCTAAAATCAAGGTAAACTCGGTTTGTCCGGGCAATTTCTACGACGGTCCGCTTTGGGCCGATCCAGAGAAAGGATTGTTTGTGCAATACCTGAATGCCGGGAAAGTGCCAGGAGCTAAAACCATTGATGATGTAAAACGTTTTTATGTGGCACAGGTTCCGGCAGGTCGCGGCTGCACGCCACTCGATGTGATGCGCGCCGTGTATTACATCATCGAACAGGAATACGAAACCGGCCAGGCGGTACCCGTCACCGGTGGTCAAAATATGTTGAATTAAAAATGAAATGGCCATAACGGCACAAAGACACTAAGAACCTCCAACCCCCTGAAGGGGGCTGTGAAATGGCAGAATTTCAATAAAACTGCAATCAAAAGTCCCCTTTAGGGGATTTAGGGGTAAATAAAAATTTAGTGTAGTTGCCCTTTGTGGCAAAACAAAAAAAAATATGAAAACAAAAGCAGTTCGTTTATACGGAAAAGAAGATTTGAGACTCGAAGAGTTCGAACTTCCGGCCATCACAGCCGACGAGATTTTGGCAAAAGTAGTGTCCGACAGCATTTGCATGTCGTCGTACAAGGCAGCCAAGCAGGCTACCGATCACAAACGTGTTCCGAATGATATTGCCGAAAACCCCATCATTATTGGCCATGAGTTTAGTGGCGAATTGGTCGAAATTGGCGAAAACTGGAAACACAAATTCAAGGCCGGACAGAAATTCTCGATTCAACCGGCCATTTATTACGAAGAAGGTCCGGTGGGTGTGTTGAGCGCTCCGGGTTATTCGTACCAGTTTATCGGTGGTGACGCGACTTATGTGATCATCCCGAAAGATGTGCTGGTTCAGGATTGTTTGCTGGCTTACGATGGCCCGGGTTTTTATCCTGCCTCGCTGGCCGAGCCACTTTCGTGCGTGATTGGCGCCATGCATGCCAACTACCACACCACTCCGGGTTCGTACATCCACAACATGGAAATTGTAGCCGATGGCAAAATGGCGATCCTCGCCGGCGTTGGACCAATGGGATTGGCAGCTATCAATTACGTGATTCACCGTGCCGACCGCAAACCTAAATTGTGTGTGGTTACCGATATTGATCAAACCCGTTTAGATCGTGCGGCTTCGATTTATACCGTTGCTGAAGCAGCCCAACGCGGTATCGAACTCGTTTACCTGAATACTAAAATTGAAGATCCGGTAGCCGAACTGAAACGTCTTTCCGGAGGAACTGGTTACGACGACGTATTTGTATTTGCTCCCGTGGCTCCGGTGATTGAGCAAGGCGATGCTATTCTGGCCTTCGACGGTTGTCTGAATTTCTTTGCCGGTCCATCCGATCAAAATCTTCAGGCAAAAATGAATTTTTACAATGTTCATTATGCCTATACGCATATCGTGGGAACTTCTGGAGGAAACACCGACGATATGAAAGAAGCTATTGATGTGATGACGGCTGGTCTCGATCCTGCCGGATTGGTTACCCACATTGGCGGGCTGAACGCAGTGGCTGAAACGACATTGCACTTGCCCAATATTCCGGGTGGAAAGAAACTGATTTATACCCATCTGGAAATGCCTTTGACTGCTATTGCCGATTTTGCTGAAAAGGGAAAGACAGAACCTTTATTTGCGAAACTGGCTGAAATCTGTGACCGTCATCAGGGATTGTGGTCGGTTGAGGCTGAAGAATATTTGCTGGCTAATTAATATCAGTCATTAGTAAAGGGTCATTAGTCATTAGCGAAGATTTTTGCTAATGACCAATGACCTTTTACTTATTTTATCTTAAGTCTTTTGTCTAATATCTAAAATCTAGTGTCTCTTTTTCCTCTGCTTACTTTTGATGCTTTACCTTTGCCGCATAAACAATTAGAAACAAAATAATGATTTACATGGCCGACACAGCCGATCTGGAGGAACTCCGTAAGCTGTATAGTTTTTTCCCGTTGGAAGGAGTTACCACAAATCCAACGATTTTACTTCATTCCGGATATAAACTCTCTGTTGCCATCGAAGGCATTCAGGAATTGGTTGGAACCGGAATGGTTCACGTGCAGATGATTTCCGGTGAGTCGGACGACATGGTGCGCGAAGCCAAAAAATACCGCAGTTATTTCGATTTTGGTGATAATTTTTATGCCAAGATTCCGGTTACAGCCAATGGTTACCGTGCCATGCGAATCCTGAAAGATGCCGGAATTAATGTTACAGCTACAGCAATTTTTACGCAGCAACAGGCTTTAGTGGCCATGAAAGCCGGTGCCGATTTTGTTGCTCCGTATGTAAGCCGTTTGGACAATATTTCGTCGCACGGAATTGAAGTGGTAGGTGATATTGTTGAAAATATTGCGTTATACGGATTGAATGGCAAAGTACTCGCAGCCAGTTTTAAAACCGTCGACCAGATTTACCGCGTGAGTATGGCCGGTGCACATTCGGCAACCATTGGACCAGAATTGTTGCATCAACTGATTAAACATCCAATGACTGATATTGGTGTGAAGCAGTTTGAAATTGATGCTGAAGGATTGTACGACATCGAGTTTTAGCAAGGAGCAAAGGGCGAAAAGCCTGAAGTAAAGAATGCTGAAAAGCGCGGACCGGAAACGGGAGACCGGATCAATAAAAAGGATTTCACCTTCAAAGGGTGGAATCCTTTTTTGTTTTGGAGAAACGATAAGATACTAACCGGTTTTTGTACCGTTCAACAAAAAATACCATTCAGCAAAAAATAATTCAATTTTTCTGTTGTTGAAGTGAACTTTTTATACTTTCGTACGCTTAATATGAAAGCATATAGATTTATAGATATGAAAAGAATAATTGCAATTTTGGTTTTTAGTTTAGGCCTTATTATTGACTTAAGCGCTCAGTCGGTAGAAAATGTGGATGCTGTAAAATTCAAGGATTTAATCGGCAAGGGAAATATGATTCTTCTCGACGTGCGTACGCCTGGTGAATATTCGCGGGGACACATTCAGGGCTCAACGTTGATCGATATTTCTGATCGCAATTTTGCATCAAAAGTAAGTATGTTGCAAAAAGACAAAACCATTTTAATTTATTGTCTGTCGGGAAGTAGGAGCGATGCTGCCGCTGGATACATGACTCGCCAGGGATTTAAGAAGATTTACACTTTGCAATACGGCATCATGACCTGGAATCGTCAGGGATTTCCGCTGGAGCAGAGTAATGAAATGGTGGCAAGCGCCGGCACAACCTACACCGAACAATCGTTTGGTAAATTGCTGAAAGACAACAAGCTGGTTTTGGTTGATTTTCATGCCGTGTGGTGTGCGCCGTGCAAAGCAATGAGCCCGGTTATCGATCAGGTTTCGGCCGAATTTAAGGGGAAAGCTAAAGTTGAAAAGGTAGATATTGAAGCCAATAAAGTCATTACAACAGCTTATCAGGTGCAGACAATTCCCGGATTTGTGCTGTTTAAAGATGGCAAAAAAGTGTGGAGCTATAATGGTGTGATTAGCTATGCCGATCTTTCGGGTGTAATTAAAAAATATTTGTAGTTGTTGGGTTTGAAGGGGGATTCAATCCTAAAAATTGAAGGGCTTTCCTGATGGGAGGCTCTTTTTTTTGCTTTATCCATTCACTTTAGTGAACGGAATTTTAAGCAGTTTTTTTAACCCCTTTTCGGCTGATGAGGTAAACACCCGTCAGGATTAAACCCATGCAAGCCAGGTGAAGTAAGGTTATTTTTTCGCCGTCGAGCACACCCCACATAATTGCAAAAATGGGGATGATGTAGGTAACCGATGAGGCTGCTACTGCCGACGAGTGACGAATCAGACTATTCATCAGCAACATAGCAAGAGCAGTACCAACAATTCCAAGTGTGGCAAGAGCCAGTAAATGAACAGGCCACGACGGATTGGCAGCCACTGCCTGTAAATTGGTAGTGAACAAATATGCCAGTGCTACCGGACCAATAAATAAAAAGGATAACGAAGTAACCTGAATCCCGGAAAGATGTGGCAATTTAGCTTTAATCTGATTGATGCTGATGGCATAAAAACAGGTGGCCAGTACAATGTAGAACGCATAACTGTTAACCGTTCCCAGATGAAAACCGTCTCCGGCAAGGATTAGTCCGGTTGCGCCAGCCAGTCCAAGCGACAACCCAAGCACCTGCAACCAGCGGAAACCCGTTTTGTGAAAGAGCATCCCCACAATTAAAGTGAATACCGGGGTGAGCGAATTAAGCATACCGGCCAGCGAACTGTCAATTTGCGTTTCGGCTTTCATAAACAGGAAGGCTGGAAAGAAACTACCGATGAAACCCGCAATCAGCAAGCTTTTTAAATCTTCTTTCCTGATGCTTTTTAAGTTGCGGATCGATAATGGAAGCAGTGCCAGCGAAGCCAGTAAGATGCGCAGCGCACCTGCCTGCTCGGGGCTGAAACTCTTTAGTCCGATTTTCATCAGAATAAACGAACTGCCCCAGATAAAGGCCAGGACCATCAAAATGGTCATTTGAAATCCGCGTTTTTCCCAAACCATAAAGTGAAATTTTTGAGGGCGGAAAGATAGGAGAAAAGTACGGGTAGAGAAAGCCTTATTTTACTTGAATTAACCTCAGTGGCATAGCAGGTGAATTGGCTACAAACCTTGTTTGCATTTTCATTTCTTCAAAATTGCATGACTGATTTTTTGCATCTGTTATAAAAAATGGGTTCGTACTGCTTAATAATCAAGTATTCTGTTGTAAATTGGTAACAATTAAATCCGTTTTGATGAATTACTGAATTGACTAATTTTTAAAAGTAATCAGCATGACTTCAACCAACGATAACGACGAGCTTTTACTCCAGATTCGGGCTTTTAAATCCGGCAAAGCCGATAGTCCCAGCGTACCAGTTAATGTGATTGTTCAGGAAGCCGACGACCTGTATCTTTGGTGTCAGGACGATCAGGAACAACTAATTTTGGCAGGACTCGACTGGAATCAAGTTTCTCTTATTCCCGTTTGTGCCAAAATATGCCGCGAATTTCAGTCGCAGTGGCTTAAAAATTATAAATCGACTGATAAGGTTAAACTGGAATGGGACACCAAATCACCAGAAGCGCTGAACCTGCGCAGTGAATTGCTGCATGATTTTGGGTTTGCTTTCCGCAAGGACAAACAATTGCTTGCCCAAATAAAAGAAATAGCCCAGAAGCAAAGCCGTATCAGCTTGGTCCAGAGCCTGAATGATCTTTCCGAATTTGGGCGCGGACACATGGACTTGCTTGAGTCCATTAACTTTGACCCGTTGAAACTTGAACGAGCAGCCCGACTGGTTCCTGAAATGGCTGATCTGATAGCAAGAATAGAACGCAACAAAAAACTAAGCGACGAATCCAAAATAATGCGCGACCAGACTTATGCCTTCCTGAAACAATTGGTTGATGAAGTGCGAGTGTGCGGTAAATATAAATTCAGGGAGAATCCGGAACGACTGGCGGGTTACCTCAGCGATTACTGGAAAAGCAGAAACTCAGTCCGGGGGAAAAAATCATCACCAGAGGACACGCGGAAAACAGTCAAAAAATGAGAATCTGTTTATTTCCGCTCCTGAAATATGACTGTCCGGGTTAAGAAATAATTTCCATTGTAGTAAAAATCAATTATCTAGTCGATATTTTTAATCATCTAGTTATAATTTATTATGTCTAGTCTAATTATTTTATTGTCTGGTTTAATTTTTAATATACCTTGTTTGACTAGGCATTCCAGAAGTCAGGCTAGTTATATGAAAAAGATGACTAGATCATTTAAATGATAACAAGAAATATCAAATAGTTTACTAGGCTTATAAAAAGTATGACTAGCTATATTAAAACTAAATTTTGACACGGAAGAGAAGCCGAATCAGTATGCGGATATTGTGGGGATCAGCAAATGGAATTGCAGCGGACAGGCAATAAAAAACAACGATGTTGCAGGGGAGGTGGCTAATCCAACTTCAATTCAGTTCTTGCTCCGCATTTCGGGCAAGTCGTTGGCTGATTTCCCATGAGATAAATATCGAAATTCTTCATTTCTTCTAGTTTTGCTAGAAACGAATTGATTGATTCCATTTTCTTTTTTGGATTATCAATCTTATCAAGCATTTCTATGGAGTCGAATTCATACCACGAATAATCATCCTCATATCGATTAGATTTAAACTTTTTAATACCCAAACAATCTGGGTAGAAAAATTCATGTGAGAAAAGATGTAGCTGAATATTATACTCTATTACTTCGATGGAAAGCTGATCTGGATTTGTGAATATCTTACTTCCGAACTTTTTGTAGTTTCCTGAATCGCGGTACAGATAATTAAAACGGATAAACTCATTCATGGCTTTTCTAGCCAAAGAAAGGTAGTATAGAAATGAAAGTCAACGGACTATGAGTCACGTTTTAGTTTTTCTAATTATACTGCGTTTTTGAAATTTGTATACCTAATATGCAGCCAATCTCTATTAGGCCTTGAGGTCACAGATTTTGGTAATATTAACTTATTGCCATGCATTTGCTGAATCCCAAATTTTAGCATTGGACCATCAATTTCGTTCAGTATATCTTCCCTGACATGGATAAGATAGTCTGGCGTAATACCTATAATATTATTATCAAACGCTGCATGATGAATTTTACACAGAGAAATTCCATTGGTGACAGCAGCTCTACCCAAGCTACTATCCTCTATTATATGAGCAGCATCCAATAATTCTCTATGTTTTAACGCACAAATCGCGCAGTGGTCTCTATAGGCATTTAATACCATTTCTCTAAAAGTCGATTGATGTAACCTCTGAATCATTTGTCTTGTGGCATATCTACGCTCAACTTCATTTGGCTCATTCACCGCATCGAAATCGTTATAAATAGGATAAGATTTTGCATCAGCTTCAACAATAAAACTAAGATTTTGTATATCATCCTCAACAATAAACACAGGCCAATTTAGCAGATACTTACCTTTCGAAACCTCGTGCATGTAAATAAGTGGAACTTTATTTCTCATACATTCTCTGAGACCTACATTAACCCAATCATTTGGATTATTCCCCTTATACCTATATTTAATTCTACTATCAGAAATAAATTCATCATCATAAATACTTTCTGCTCTGGACTTTATTGTAATTGGATATTGCATCTGTTTTGGTTTCCAAATTCCTTGCTGACCAGAGAGGACAACTTGTTCGTTATTGAAATAAAAGTCATTAGCCAAGACTTTTGTCGGAAATACAGAATCAGGATATTGAGGAAGCAAAGAATTTAACCAGTCAAAAACTGACATTCGAATTTTAAGGCTTTTTAAATCTTCCATGTTACTATTTGATTAGGCTTATGGCTAGTTTCTTAGATAAACAAATGTAGTTAATCTCAATTCGTTATTGTACTCAAAATACATTAATAATCATATTTTTTCTAAATGTAGGTAGAATGTAAATTATGTTGTAGCTCCGTATTTCTTTGGTGTGTACATCGGTCATGCCGGTAAAGTTAGTGAATACCCGAAATTTCAGGCAAAAAAAATACCGGATACGATTTGGTTATCCGGTATTTTAAGAGCTGTTAAAAGCTCTGTTGGCAATGGGCTGGTTTATTGTTTGTCGAGCAGGTAGGTTTCCGACATTTCGCCCATCGACGATGCTGCATTCAGTCCCACCTTCAGGTTGTTTTCAGCCATCTGGAAAACTTCTTTCATAGTTGCTTCGCCCCCGTCCTGTGCTGGCATTTTGCTCGAAATGGTCAGCGTTTGCCCGTCTTCCGACCAAACCGCGGTTGATGTTTTCTTGCTGTTCATCCATCCCACATTTACGCATTCCTTTCCATCGAGACTAAATTTGTCTTTGGTTACGTAATCCGTGCCCTGAAAATTACCATACTTTTCCACCACGAGAGTGTCCGCTGTTTGGGTTACAATCATTTGGATTGGAGCCAGGCTGAACTGTTCGAACAGGGTGCTTTTTTCGTTGTTCAGTTTCCAGGTTCCCGAAAAATTAATTCCCTCGCCCATGCTAGTCAGGGTGAGCATTGAAAGAGCCAATAAGTAAAAGAGTTTTTTCATTTCGTTAAGTTTTAGGTTGTGAATATAAAAAAAATGCGTGATACGAACTTATTGTTTTTAAGAAAGTTCTCAAAGGTATAAACGCATATTCCTGACAAAACAAGTTGATGGTAATTGTCGTTTGTTTTGCATTTCATAGCATCAATTAACGGACTTATCGGTTTAATAGTTCTTTACAACATGATACGATTTGGCCAAAGCGGTTTTAAACCTGAAAGGTTTTAATTTGAATAACTACCGGTTGTAACCGATGGAAGCAAGCCTATCAAGACGAGAACCCTGAAAGGGTTCAATATAAATCAGTTGAACCCTTTCAGGGGTCTGGTCAAGTCGTTGCGTTGTCCCCGCACTTCGTACGGGGTTATTCAAATTTAGCCACTTCGTGGCTGAAAAAATGTTAGTACAAGATTCACTGAAATTCAACTAACCTATAGTTCCGTTAATTAATATCAGGTAATATTTCTTGCCAAATACTTAGCCGTGTTTTTTTTGAATTGTGTAATAGCCGTTAAACTTTCAACGTTTAAACGATAATTCGTGGCTTATTTTTAGGTTTGAATCGGTGAGTGCCCATAAATAACAATTTTTTACTGAATCTGAAAACCCTTTCTTATACAAATTCCGAGTTCTATAGCATACAATGAAGTGTACATTTATACGCTTATTAATGGGCATTTATATCTATTGTGTATATATTTGCACAAACAAAAATTGCAAAAATGAGTGGAAGTGGTAGAAGAGTATACGATCAAGTAATGACCATCTTTGGAACAGCAATGGTCTTTTTTTATCTGGGGTTGGCCTATATTTTGCTTTTCTCGACCATGTTCAGTTATGTTGATGTAACGCTTAGAACATTTTTTGCAATTCCTTTTTTGCTTTATGGTGTTTATCGTGCTATTGGTTCTTACCGAAGGATTAAAGAAACCTTTTTTGAAAGGGATGAAGAATAGAGTTTCATTTTCTTTCGATGATTAAATTGGTCCCCGCCGATTTAACGATCACTTGGTGCAAATTTGGGATAATTTAAACTTTTGTGACAACGACCAGACTCACAAAGGGAAATGCTATCGTTCTCAGGCAACCATCAAGTCATAAATTGGGTACCCGAAAAAAAACAAGTTTAAAGGATGGAATGTGTTTTCCTAACTTCGTGGCTAATCGGACGACCGTGTATAAATGACGCAATGAAGCAGTGTCAGTAGAGTAATAATTGTCTGAAAATAAGTGGAGTGAAAAGTGCTCAAATAATTGTAAGCGAAATTGTCGGATATGGTATAATTCTTGTTGAAAAATTAACAAATGAATAAAATCGTCTTCGAAATGTTAACTTTAATTGAATTTAATCTTAATTTTTGATAGCGATTTATACTGTTTTTATTTAAAAATCAAAGCGCGAAAAAAAAAAAAATATTTAAGAATGTTGTTTTTTTTTGCCCTATAACGAATTTGATTTATTATTATTGCAACGAATTTTCAACCTTTGGTAGCTTGTAAATGAAAATGTCAGGAACATATAAGTATTTGCGGTCGATCATCTTAATAAGCAGTAGTGCACTGATTATGTTGATGATTGCTATAGCATGTTCAAACCGGACTGGCAATAAGATTACCGAAACTCCAACAAGTGGGAGTATTCATATTTTAGCCGACAGCTCATTTCAGCCAATTGTTGATGCTGAGATTTCTACTTTTACTGGTTTGTACAGGTATGCTCATATTACACCAACTTATGTTACTGAAAACGATTTAATTTCTGCCTTTCTGGATGATTCGGTAAAAGTGGTTGTTACAGCATGGGAGCCAAGCGCGAAGCAAAAGGAATTACTTTTAAATACGCAGATTGTGGTCAGAACAACTGCCGTTGCCTATGATGCGATTGCACTGGTTCTTAATAAGGAAAATAAGGACTCTCTTTTGACCTATGACAATGTGAATGATTTGTTCACTGGTAAATTAAACGATTGGAAGTCGATTAATCCAGCCTCAGATTGCGGTAAAATGTCGACTGTGTTTGACAATGAAAAATCGACAAATATCCGATATTTCAAAGAAGAGTTTAAACTTGAAGGGCAATTACCTTCCAGTTTTTATGCGGTTAAGAGTAATGAAGAGGTTATTGATTACGTTAGCAAAAATAAAGGTGCAATTGGTTTGGTAAGTGTGAACTGGATCTGCGATAAAGAGGATTCGACCATGCGTGCTTTTTCGAATAAAATAAAAATTGCTGCAATTTCCCAAAAATTTTTGGAAAAGGGATCTTATTTTCTCCCTGTTCAGGGGTCGATTTACGATAAAAGTTATCCTTTTACCCGGAAGATCAACCTTGTTTCGCGAGAAAGTTTTTCAGGACTTGGTTCCGGTTTCGTCAGTTGGTTTTCATCGGAACAAGGACAGCGAATTGTTCTTAAATCAGGTCTGGTTCCTGCAACAATGCCCATTCGACTAATACAATTCAAAAAATAATTTTTAATATAATCAGATATGATCACTCCTTTTTTTAAGAAAACTTTTTTAATCCTTGCGCTGATTGTGATTAGTGGTGTCGCAGGATTAAAAGCACAGACATTGGACGAAGCGATTACCGCAATGAACAATGAACGATATGATAAAGCTGATGAGATTCTTCAGGATCTGGCAAAGAAATCAGCAAGTAGTAAAATTTATTATTTGCTAGGCGAAAATACATTATTGAATTTCTTTGCTGATACGATCTCCAACTCGCAAAAAGCTGTTATGGCTGAGGCCAAAGGCTTATTTGATAAAGGAATTGCCCTAAATGCCAACGATCCATTCAACTATATTGGATTAGCAAAAGTTGCCTCATACAGTGGTGATCAGCAATCAGCTACACAAATGAGATTGAAAGCAAAAAGTTTTTTGCTTCCATATAAAAAGGTTACAAAAATCCCCAATGCAGCTGATTACGCCCTTACTTTGGCAAAATTAGCCGAGTCGTACATCGTATTTGATAAAGTTGATACCACAATGGCTTTGCCTTTAGTTCGTGAAGCTTTAACAATTGACGAGAAAAACCCAACCATCTATATTATAGCCGGAGATATTTATTTGTTAGTGAATAATGGTTCTCTTGCGATTCGGAATTACAACAGAGCTCAGGATTGTGATCCACAATCACCTATCGCTAACATGAAAATCGGCTATATCTATTTTAAAGGTCGTAATTTAATGGCTGCTATTCCTTATTTCGAACAGGCTATCGCATTGAACAAAAATTATGCTCCTGCTTACCGTGAGTTGGGTCAGCTTTATTCTATGGCTGGAAGGTTTAAGGAATCCAAAGAAAATTTCGAAACATATTTAACTTTAACCAATCAGAATGTTCCGGCAAAGATTCGTTATGTAAACGCTCTTTTCTATTCGAAAAATTATGCTGAAGTAGTTAAGAATGTTGAAGACATTTTTGCAGTGGATAAATCGAGAACATATTTGAACCGTGTTGCCGGATACTCATGTTACGAGCAAGGTGATTATGCAAAAGCCCTGACCTACATGAATAATTTATTCGCTCAACTTCCTGCCGACAGAATCCTGAAAAAAGATTACATCTACTATGCACGCATCATTATGAAGAATAATGAGGACTATGGTAAAGAGTTGGGCGATCTTGAAAAAGCTAAAGCTGACTTGGCTAAAGTTCAGGAAAAGAATGAAGCTTTGAAAGGTGCAGCAAAAGAAAAGGAAAAAGTGAGTGAAGAACCATTGGTTGCTAAAATAGCTGAAATTCAAAAAAGTGTTGATGCTTCAGAGAAAGAGCTTGACAAAGGTTATGATGCATACGAAAAAGCAATTACTTTTGGTGAAGAAGATACTTATTTGATCCAGGAAAAGGCTAGAAATTTATACAATCAGAGACGTTACTCTGAAGCTGCAGCTAATTGGGAACGATTAATTGCTAAAGGAAAGAATAGTGAGGAAAACTATCTTCAGATTGGAAAAGCATACTATCAAGGTAAAGATTTTGATAAAGCAGAGGTAATATTTAAAGATATGACAGAAAAGTTTCCTGATTATATTCCAGGTTACCAGTGGGCTGCCAACAATGCTGCTGCCAAAGATCCGGATTCGAAACTGGGACTTACAAAACCTAGATTTGAAGCTTTGATCGCAAAAGCAGCTACCGATTCGGTTAAATATTCTGAAGAAATTTTTAATGCCTTACGTTTTCTGGGATACAATGCCCTTCAGGCTGATAGGAATGATGAAGCAAAGGCCTACTATAACAGGATGTTAAACCTTGATCCAAATAATAAGGATTTTCAGGTTAAAGCATTGAGTTCGTTAAATACACTTTACATGACTACCGGAGAATATGGCAAGGCTCTTGAATATGACAATAAGATTCTTGCTATTGAGCCAGGCAACGGAGCTGCTAAGGCAAATATTCAATACATTCAGGCATTACAATCAAGCGCTAAACCCAAAGCCAATCCAAACGAAATTTCGGGTGTCATTAAAGATGAATCAGGAACACCAATTGCCAGTGCTTCAGTTCGGGTAAAAGATACTGCTGCCGAAGCATGGACTAATGCAAAAGGTGAATACCGGTTTACGATGCCTGAAGCTTCAACGACTCTTGTAATTAGTGCCAACGGCTATACAACTAAAGAGGTGGCGGTGACAAAGAGTAGGGTATATAATTCAACACTTAGTAAGTAATACAATTGGAATCAACAAAATAACAATAGAGATTCAATAATAATAATAATTATTTAACCACAAAAAACTATTAAAAAATGAGTAAAAATTCTTCATCATTCAAAGCTAAGTTCGAAGCAGTGTTCGCTTCCGGAGCAATCATTATTTCATTTTTGATCGCGTATTTACTTTTCACCAACCTTATGGGTGATCCAGTTAATTTCGAAGGTGGAAATCCAAAAGGACACCCACTACCTGGTAATTATATGGGTATGCTTTACAAAGGTGGACCAATTGTTCCTGTTTTGATGACATGTATTTTAGTTCTTTTGATTTTCGTAGTGGAACGTTTTATCACTTTGAAAAAAGCTCAGGGAAAAGGTAGCTTGGATGCATTTGTAGCAAATATCCAGACTTTAACAGCTAAGGATAAAATCGAAGAAGCTATTAAAGCTTGTGATGCACAAAAAGGTTCTTTGGCTAACGTAACTAAAGCAGGTTTGGAACGTTACAGAGATCTTGAAAATGACAAAACTTTGGAAAAAGATCAGAAAATCACTTCGATGAAACAGGCTTTGGAAGAAGCTTCTGCGTTGGAATTACCAATGTTGTCTAAAAACATGGTTATTCTTTCAACTCTTGCTTCTATCTCAGTATTGATCGGGTTGATTGGAACAGTACTTGGTATGATCCGTGCTTTCTCTGCACTTGCTCAAGCTGGTGCTCCTGATGCTTTGGCTTTGTCAGCCGGTATTTCTGAAGCTTTGATCAACACAGCTTTCGGTATCTCTGGTTCTACCTTTGCTATTGTTTTCTTTAACTTTTTCTCATCAAAAATTGACGGTTATACTTTCAAGATTGATGAAGCAGGATTTAGCCTTACTCAGACCTTTGCCGCATCAATCAGAAAATAAGTCTGGGTTTAATTCTTTTGGTTTATTTAAAATTTAAAATTATCGCATGCCAAAGATTAAAATGCCAACCAAGTCGCCCCATATCGATATGACGCCGATGGTGGATTTGTTTTCTCTGCTGCTAACATTTTTCATGTTGACATCAGTATTCACTCCCCAAGAACCGGCTCCTGTCGATACTCCATTTTCTGTATCTGAAAAACCTAAACCTGATGCTGATATCATGACAGTAGTGATGTCTGCTGACAACAGGGTGTTTTTCAATGTGGATAATGGTAGGGATACAATTCTGCATTTTCGGCCCCAGATTCTTAAAGCTATGGGTGAGAGATACAATATTGTATTCACACCGCAGGAACTGCGGACATTTGAGAAATATAGTACTTCATTGGGTGTAAATATACACGACATGAAGAAATTCCTTGCTGCCAAAGACTCTAAGGAAAGAGAACAATTTGAGAAAGGCATTCCTCACGATTCTATTGATAACCAGTTTGGTTATTGGGTGCTTTATACTCGTCAGATTAATCCTTCTGTTCAGGCTTTGATCAAAGGTGATAACAACGTTGAATATCCCCTTGTAAAAAAAGTATTGGATGTTCTTCAGGATTATAATGTCAACAGGTTTAGCTTGATCACTAGCCTTGAGGACGTGAAGGTTACATCAACTGAAGCTAAAAAGTAGTATTATGGCAGAGATTATACAAGAGGAAAAAGGAAAAGGGGGAAAAAAACGCCCAAAGAAAGGCAATCCCCATATGGATATGACCCCAATGGTTGACCTTATGTGTCTGCTGTTGACGTTCTTCATGCTTGTAGGTGCATTTAGCAAACCCAAGGTTATGGAAATTGTTTTGCCTGAGAAAATCAAGAAAAACGAAAAGGTTGATCCGCCAAAAATTGCGGATAGCCGTACTCTAAACATTATTTTGGGTCCTAACGACAAAGTTTTCTGGTATCCAGGAAAAGCTGAAGCTGGAATGCCTTTACAGGTTTCTGATTTTAGCGCTAAAGGAATCAGGGAAGTGTTGTTGGATAGAAACCGGGCACTCTTCAAAAAGATTGAACAGTTCCAACAAGATGTTATAACCGGTAAATTGAATATTAAACAAGATTCTTTGGCCAACGCTATTAAGCAGTTGAAAAAAGACGATGATACCGGTCCTATCGTATTGATTAAGTTCTACAAAACAGCAAAATATAAAAATTTCGTTGATATCATTGACGAGATGTCTATTGTAGGAATTGCTCGATACATTCTTGTTGATATCAACTGGATTGAACAAGGCATGGTTGAAGCTGCTCTCAGAGGGCAAACTCAAACTGCTGCCGCTCCCTTAACTCAAAAATAAAGAACGATACGTATGGTACAAAATAATCAATTCATTCCAACTTTCGACGACATAGTCTTCGAAAATAGAAATAAGGAATATGGAGCGTATCAAATACGGAAAAAGTACAACCGTGTTGTTCTGATTTCTACTCTGATCGGTTGTGCGATCATTGCTTCTGCTGTTATTATTCCTTACATTAATGCAAGTCGAAATGCTTCGCATAAAATGCGGGATGCTAAAGAAGTAATTGCAGAAATGTCCAATGACCTTCAGACGGAAGCCGCTCCACCACCACCACCACCACCACCACCACCACCATCTGAAGTTCAGACTGTTGTGAAGTACGTGGCTCCAGTTGTTGTTGATTCAGTTAAAGTTGAAGATGAAAGTAAATTAATGATCTCCGACGAACAAGTAGCAACTACTGAAAATAAAGCTGCTGTGGAAATTGTGGAACAAAAACGTGAAGAAGTTGAACCAGTGCAAAAAGAGGAAGAAGTATTTGTTGTTGTAGAAGAAATGCCGGAATTTCCGGGTGGCGTAAAAGCTTTACGCCAGTATCTTGCTACTGCAGTAAAATACCCTGTTATTGCTCAGGAAAATGGTATTCAAGGAAAAGTGTATGTTAATTTTGTTGTTAACAAAGACGGCTCTGTATCGAATGCTAAAATCGCCAGAGGTGTTGACCCATCTCTTGATGCTGAGGCATTACGAGTTGTTTCAACACTGCCTAAATGGAGACCTGGAAAACAAAGAGGAGCCCCTGTAAGGGTTTCTTATACTGTTCCAATTAGCTTTAAATTGGAGTAAGAAAGTTTCTATTACGACTTTCTGAATTTCAATATTCATATAAAAGAGCCGTTTACAGCGATGTGAACGGCTCTTTTTTTATCTGAATACGAGATTGTATGTTTTTTTTGTAAGCATTCGCTGAAGTGCGTCAACTAATTTTGCATGTCAGTCTATAAGTTTGCTTTTTACTTCAAAGACAAACGACATGTATAATGAGAAAAAATTCCGGGCCATCTATGACGAGTTTCTGGCATCGGGCCTGACCATTCGGGATTATTGCGCCAATCAACAAATGAATGAGGCTAAGTTCTATTATTGGCAACACAAGCTAAAAGGACTATTGCCACCTAAAAGTGGATTTATCCCGGTGGTTTTTGAGAATGGTGGGCAAGCCCAGTCGTCGCGGGTTCCAGCCCCGGTGCAGGTACAATCGACAACCTTTTCAACATCGGGAGCCAGACCCCAAACCATCTCCTGTGAGATTAGCTATCCGAATGGGGTGTGTTTAAAGCTGAACGGTTTGCCCGACCCACAGATATTACGGTCGCTGTTGGTTTTAACGCGCCGGTAGGATGTTCAGCCTCACTTCGTCAATGCGGTATTACCTGTATTCGTACCCAACGGATATGCGCCGGAGTTTTTACACCCTGAGCGGAATGGTGACCAACCAGATGGGGCGCAACGTGCAGGACGGGGATGTTTATATCTTTATCAACCGCCCGTGTACCAGCATGAAAATCCTGCACTTGGAATGCGGTGGTTTGGTGATCTATCACATGAAACTGGAATCGGGCAGTTTTAAACTACCGGTTTTTGATGAAAGTACCAATACGTTTCAAGCCAGCTGGCAGGAGTTGATGCTGATGGTACAGGGTACCTCACCGGATGGAAAAATGAATAAAAAAAGATGGGAAAAACCTTCGAAACAGTAGATTTTACTTGGTTTTTAACTTGTCTATACGGTTGATATTTAGTATCTTCAAGCCATCAAAAGCAAGTAAAAATGACAGTTGAAGAAGAGGGTTTTTTACAGCAAATTCTGGAAGAACGTGACCGGCTTTTTAGGGAAACTTCCAGGCTTAAAAGTCAACTTTCCAACTTTGAAAACTTCGATTCAGAAAGATCCACTTACCAAAAACAAATTGTCGGAAAAGACCAGCTGATTACCGAAAAAGATCGGGCAATCAGCCAACTGGATGAAACAATTAACAAGCTGAAACAACAGATAGAGATGCTCCAGCGAAGGATCTGGGGCAAATCCAGTGAACGGTATATCAATGAGGATCCCCTGCAACGAAAGCTCGATTTTGAGGGACTTGACCTGCTTCCGGAAGAAAAGGAACTTGCAACCAGTGCCAAAGAGGAGATCGAAAAGTACAAGACCATCCGTGTTATAGAGGTAAAGGAGAAAAACCATCCGGTACGCAAACCGCTGCCCGAAAGTCTACCGAGAGAAGAAACCCACATTTATCCACAGCACATTGAACTCGAGAATTGGATAGAACTGGCTCCGGAAATTACAGAAGTTCTGGAACGCGAATCTGCCAGATGGTATGTGCGCCGGATCATCCGCCACAAATATGCGTTGAAAGATAAAAGCCAGGATGTGGAAAAGCAAATCATTACAGCTCCCATGCCCGTACTTCCCATAGCAAAAAGCTATGCCGGGGCAAGTGTTTTGGCTGATATTATCATCGACAAATATGTGAACCATCTTCCTTTCTATCGTCAGATCCAGATGTTCAAACAACAGGGTATATCCATTGCACCTGCAACCATTAACGGCTGGTTTCAGGATGTAGCCGACCTGATCAGGCCTACTTATTACCGGTTAAAGGAGCTGGTGCTGGCTTCGGATTATATACAGAGCGATGAAACAACGATCCCGATTATAAATAACGAAAAGCACACCACGATAAAAGGATACATCTGGATGATCCGTGCGGTTATGGACAACCTGGTCTTTTTTCATTACGACCACGGTTCCCGGGCACAAAAGGTCGCACTGCAATTGTTTAAGGATTTTCAAGGCGTAATCCAGACCGATGGTTATGCCGTTTACGATATTTACGAAAACAAAAAGGGCGTTCTGCCCATTGGGTGCTGGGCTCATGCCCGGCGTAAATTTGAAGAGGCTTTGGCAGAGGACAAAGTCAGGGCTTCTTATGCGCTGGAGCAAATAGGACTGCTCTATCAGGTGGAGAGGCAAGCCGATCAGCAGCAACTCTCTTATGACGAGCGCGCCGATCTTCGTTCCCGCTTGGCTTATCCTATTATGGTAGCCTTCGAAAAATGGCTGCTAAATGAATACCCCAAAGTTTTGCCCAAAGGGCGTATCGGAAAGGCTATCCGCTACACCTATAACATTTACCACAAGTTGACCCGATACCATTTGGATGGTCGGTTGAAAATTGACAACAATCTCGGAGAAAATGCTATCCGTCCAATTGCCCTAGGCCGGAAGAATTGGTTGTTCTGTGGAAACCACGATGCAGCCGAAAATGCAGCAATCATGTATTCCATGCTGGGCTGTTGCAAGGCAAGCGAAGTAAACTTCCGCGAGTGGCTGGTATACTTTCTGAATAACATCCACAATTACGATAACGATTACAGCAAGGATCTGGCCGAATTACTTCCACACAACTTCAAACTTCAAAACCAGATTTGTAACAGTTCCATCTCCTAAGCCTCTCAAAGTTCTCCGAACATTTTAGAGAACCTCTGAAAGTGGGTTGCTGGTTTTCTAAGAAAATATAACGGAGTTTACCGAATGCTTACTTTTTTTTAATGTTGTTGTCGGGCGTATTGTTTAAAGAATTGAATTAATGGCATACAAATGGAATTCATATGGTCAAATGCTATGCGTGTCGATTTCAGTTCATGCTCGATTTGTTGTTGATTGATCTGTATCTCAGAGAACAATGATGCAAGGCAGTTTAATGAAGTCTGAAACTCTTTGAGCCTTTCTATAAATCTTGATTATTCGCGTTCTGTTTATCTCTTTGTTTCACTCGAAAGCAATTTATAAGTAAATTACTGCTTCCCAGAAAATCTGTCTATAAATAGCTGTCATCCTGAGCAGAACAAAGAATCTTGGATTTTTAAACGGACACCAATATAAATGAATATTTATTGTTGGTATTATGAATGGCCTGTGTTTCTATAATGCTTTCAGTTGGCGGCATAAAAATAGGCCAGATCGCATCATTCGTTATTCGGAATGTGTGGATCTGACCTTAATTTTTAGAATTGGCAAATACAGTCTGCTACTTTTGCAGCTAGTTCATTTTAAATGATACCATCTTATTTTAATTTTCCTACAGCAATTTCTGTGGCTTTTAGAATGGCTTCATTCGATAGCGGTTCGCCAACGGCTTGCTTCATCCACTCGTTAGGTGTAAGCTGACCTAATGCAAATATACGCAGTACTTCAGGTGCAAACTCGTGCGTTTTAAAATGTTCTTCAAGTTGAAAATGTATGAGGTGCCCAAATGCATAATTGGGCAGGTACATGGGTGAATTGATCATGTGTGAATAGATACCCAGTATAGTTTGGTCTTTCATTCCAAAAACTGGCGCATAATACGTATTCCAAACGTCTTTACTAATTTCAATTACGGCATCTCTCAAGTCTGATGCTGTGCTATTTGGATTGTCATACAGCCATTGCCACATTTTCATGTCAACCATCGAAACTCCCATGATTTCGTAAACCGACCAGAAAATATCAAGTGTTTTCAGGTATTCTTTCTCCGGATCTGTATTTTTCATATTAAGTAGAAACAGGTCCCGCTCCTGAAAAACAAAGGCGAGTGCTTCAGTAAATGCGGTGTTCGGAACTCCATTGATCATGTAATTTGGCACGTTATTCAACGAGATGGTTTGTTCCACATTGTGACCAAACTCGTGAACCGCGATATTATATCCTTTATAGTTCATACCGGTTGCTGGAATTCGGGTGCGCAGATGGGCTTTTTCTGCTTTCATGGATGCACCCCAGGCATGGCCCGAACCTCGTGCCGGATCTACTGAAACCCGTGATGAAATAAAGTCTGCTTTTTCTTTGGTGAATCCCAGTTTGAGAAGGATGTTGCCTAAATCAGCCTCCAAAGCTTTTGCGTTCGGATACTTTTTTTCAGTGATTGCATTCAGGCTTTCTTCGTTGATTGAACTTCTTGCCTTAAACCCATCGTACCAGATGTCCCACGGAGATAAGTCTCTCCCGAGCCGTTTCTTAATGATTTCAGCAACTTCCTTTACCTGAGCTGAACTTAAAAATTCGTTGAATAGTTTCTGAACTTCGGGTTGTGGAATTTGCATACCAACAGAAAAGGCTCGTTGAATGGCCGTTGGCATGGCCGGTTCATACTTGTCGAATGCCTGATAAACATGAAAATTATTCAGGATTTGTTGGTAGCGGCCATCGATTTCAGGTTCAGCTTCGGTCTTTGTTCCTGAAACGAATACTTCGTTGGTTGCCGGATTCCAATCTTGTTTTCCGGAGTTGATTACCATTTTGGGGATTGATTGATCGACAATCCGCTGCATAATCTGGTAGATTAAAGCCTGTTTTTTTAACCCAACTTCCTTGTTGGCATAATTGGCTTTGATTTCATCGCGAAGGTTCCAATGGCTCAATAGAACCATGTTTTCCGGAAAAAGCTTTTGGTTGTCATCATTCAGAATGTTGCCCATGTATATATTGTAATCGGCGATGTAGGCATCACCTTCGGCAGCTACTTTCGAGGCTTGCTGAATCAATTCAGAAGGTACCCGGGAGCTAAATACATCGCCCAAACGAGCATAACCCCATTGTAGCGGAGTCCAGTTTGCTCCTGAGATGTTTTTTTCTTCGGTGGTATAATACGGAAAATTAAGAGCCACAATGAAAGCTATTTTGTTGTCGTAAAAATCGTTTATCATGTGGGCGCCCGGGTTATAGGCAGCAAATTGCGCATCGATTGGCAGTACTTCGCCTTTCATCAGTTGAACATTCTCCTGCATATCCAAACTTAATTTGTTGAAATGTCCGTTCAGCGATTCCAGGTATTCAGCGAACCGATAAAATGAAGCTTCTTTTTGAGCAGGATCTGCCAGGTAGTTTTCGCTACAGAATTTAACGAAATCCTCACTAGTTCCGTCATTGTCGCGCCAAAGTGATGCCGCATGTCTAACACCTTTTTCTATCAGGTCAGATTTATTACCCTCCATTTTGTTGCTGATTTCTTTAACTGCATCGGCAACGGTGGCTTCAGTAATTCCTGAAGGTGTTGGTGTACTTTGTTTCTTCGGAGTTGGCTGACAAGCTGTAGTCATAATAACACAGGCTAAAATAAAAATAGAGTTTCTAATCATATGTGTAATCATAATTTGGTTTTGGAACTAGTGTGCTAAATTTCGAATTTTTAATAATTGAGAGTGTACCACGATAAAGAAGTTCCAAAATACCAAAAAAATTAGTACCAAACATATGATGTTTGGCAGGAAGCAACGATTGGAAAAAGGGAACGAAACTTCTGGGATATGAAGTCTTAAAAAGACGAAAGTCCTTCTCTAATCAGATAGGGAAGGACTTTCCAGAAAAGCTGGAAAAGCATTTCTTTATTGCTTTATAAACTTCAACACGTTTTTTTGATTTTCGGCATTGACTTCTATCAGATAAATGCCATTTCTGAAGAGACTGATGTCATACCGGAATGTTTCTTTGTTCTCCGAAAAGGTCTTTTCGTCGACAACAGAACCGGCTATGGAATAAATTTTCACTGAATTAATGGTCTTGTAATTACTTGGAACAATTAGCTCAATGTATTCGCTTGCCGGATTTGGGTACAACCGTATTTTTTCGGTAACATCAGCCATGGTCTGACTTGAAGTAACTGTCTTTGGATTCACAATAACCTTCCCAACCATCCCCATACCAGCATGTGGGTCGCACTGGTAATTGTATGTGCCTGCAGTGTTGAAAACATATTCATATGTCCAAGCTGCGCCAACTTCGTTCCCAAAGGATGATGGATTGTTAGGAAATGTTGCTTGTTTCCCATTAACATTGTGCGATCCTTCATCGTTTTTCCAAACAACTTTATCTCCTACCGTAATTGTTAATTGCGATGGAGTAAAAACATTGCTGGTTACAGATACATTGTGAGTTGTCTGTCCTTTCAGATTTAGCGATAAAGCCAGAATAAAAATCAAGGCAAAACAGCTGCGAGTTTTGAAGGTAGAATTTGTTTTCATTGGCTGTTAATTTGGAGTAAATGTTAAACGCTATCGATATTAGTAACACACGGTAAATCAGTTTGTTTATAGTAAGAGACAAAATAGTCTTAATTTATTTTACTGAATTTTTTGTTTTTATAAAATACCAATAAATACGGGTATTTCATGAAACTTTTCTTTGCCTGAAATATCGACTTTGGTTTATCAAGACTGTGGGTTTAGTTCCTTTTTTAGAACGAATCTAAATACGAACCTTTTATTTAAAAGAAGATTAATGCAGTTGTTTTACAACCGGAATGAGCTAATTTTGGTTTCGATTTTTGAAACTTAAATTACTGACTATGCAAAAGCATTTGTTTCTGGGGGTAGAAGCCATCGGACAGGGAGCCATTGATGGCGGAATGTCGGGCGTTTACGCTTATCCCGGTACACCTTCCACTGAAATAACCGAATTCATTCAGGACAATCCTATTGCTGAAGAACGAAATATTCACCGAAAATGGTCGGCCAATGAGAAGACAGCTCTCGAAACCGCTTTGGGAATGTCGTATGCCGGGAAACGTGTCATGTCGTGCATGAAGCACGTTGGATTAAATGTGGCTGCAGATATCTTTGTGAACGCTGCTATGACTGGTGTCAACGGAGGTCTTATTGTTACTGTTGCCGATGATCCATCGATGCACTCGTCTCAAAACGAACAAGACTCACGTTTCTACGGAAAGTTTGCCATGGTTCCGGTACTAGAACCATCTTCACAGCAAGAAGCTTACGACATGGCCCGCGATGGATTTGCTTTATCGGAGAAAACAAAAGTGCCGGTAATGCTTCGGATTACAACTCGTTTGGCTCATTCGCGTGCCGGAGTTGCCCGTAAAGAGGTTTTGCCCGAAAACGAACTGGTTATGCCGGCTGATCCTCGTCAGTTTATATTGCTTCCGGCCATTGCACGTCGCAAATACAAAGGATTGCTCGATAGTCAGTCTTTATTCCTGAAACTTTCAGAAGAGTCAGAATACAACCGTTACGAAGAAGGAACAGATCACAGTTTGGGTATTGTGGCTTGTGGAATTGCATACAATTACCTGATGGAACATTTTCCGGACGGGACCTGTCCGTATTCAATTGTTAAAGTTTCGCAATATCCGCTTCCTGAAAATCACATCAATCGTCTCAACCGTGAATGCGATGAAATTTTGGTTCTGGAAGAAGGAGCACCAATGGTAGAGGAAATGTTGAAAGGCTTCTTTTCGAATGGAACACCAATCAAAGGCCGTTTAGATGGAACTCTGCCTCGTGATGGAGAATTGAATCCAGATCTGGTTGCCAAAGCGCTTGGCAAAGAGATGTTTGAAGGATTTGATATTCCTGAAGTTGTTGCCAATCGCCCGCCTGCTTTGTGCGTAGGCTGTGGTCACCAGGATGCCTATCTTGCCATGAATGAAGCCTTGGCTGATTATTCAAAGGGACGTGTATTTTCTGACATTGGATGCTATACTTTAGGAGCTTTGCCTCCTTACGAAACGATTTCGTCGTGTGTCGATATGGGAGCTTCCATCACTATGGCTAAAGGAGCCGCCGATGCTGGTTTAATTCCGGCAGTTGCCATGATTGGCGATTCAACCTTTGCCCACTCCGGAATCACAGGTTTGCTCGATGCGGTAAATGAAAAATCGAGCATTACCATTGTTATCTCCGACAACGAGTCGATTTCGATGACCGGTGGTCAGGATTCATCAGCTTTCGGAAGAATTGAATCGATTTGCATTGGCGTAGGAGTCGATCCGGCACACATTCACACCATTGTGCCTTTAAAAAAGAACCACGAGGAAATGGTTCGTTTGTTCCGCGAAGAATTTGCCTACGAAGGCGTTTCGGTCATTATTCCGCGTCGTGAGTGTATCCAGCGGGCCAGTAGCCGGAAGAGAAATAAGAAGTAGGCAGTGCTCAGTCGCAGTTAACAGAAAAGGTCAATAGTCAGTAGAAAATTTCTTCCCTTTTTTCCTTTTCTAATGACCAATGGCTTGAAAATCAACTTTGAATATTGAACTTTTAACTTTAGACAATAGATATGAAATCAGACATTATATTAGCAGGTGTTGGCGGACAGGGTATTTTATCCATCGCAACAGCTTTGGGCGAAGCAGCTTTGGCCAATAATCTGCTTATCAAACAAGCCGAAACGCATGGAATGAGTCAACGCGGTGGAGCAGTCTATTCGCACATGCGCATTTCCGATCAGCCAATTGCTTCCGATTTGATCCCCGGCGGATCGGCTGACCTTATTTTATCAGTTGAGCCTATGGAGTCGTTGCGTTACCTGCCATATTTATCGGAAACAGGCTATTTGGTGACCAATACCACGCCTTTTGTTAATATTCCGAACTATCCTGCAATTGAGGATGTGATGGCTGAAATTCGCAAATTCCCAAGGTATATTGCGATTGATGCTGATGCCATTGCCAAAGAAGTGGGGAGTACCCGTGCCTCTAATATGGTGATGCTTGGAGCTGCCTCTCCGTTTATCGACATTGAATTTTCGAAAATTGAAGAAGGTATCCGTACTATTTTCGGACGTAAAGGCGAAGATGTTGTAAATATGAACCTCGAAGCACTTCGTCGTGGTCGGCATTTTGCCGAAGAAAACCGTTAGGCCAATGGAAGATTGAACCCCGGAGGATGGGAAAAGTATCCGGCGACCAGTCTGCGTTTTCAGAAAAAAGAAACACAAATCAGTAATTAAAATAAAGAAATCTCAATTCTTTTCAAGTTTGAAAGGATTGGGATTTTTTTTTGAAATGTTAGCCTCTGATTCCTAATTTGTACCATCATTTTGAAACATTCTTAATGAGTCTGCTGTAAAATTGGCTGGTATTAAGAACTGCACATTATTCTCTCCCGACCATATTTCTGAAATTCTTTTTTAACCTCTAAAAACGAATTCATGCCAGTAAAAAAGCTTAAAACCTATCTTGATGAGGCTAATATCAAGTATTTGACAATTAGTCACTCCAGTGCCTTTACATCTCAGGATATTGCTGCATCAGCACATGTTTCCGGAAAAGAATTTGCTAAGACAGTAATGATCAAAATTGATGGAGTGATGGCTATGGCCGTATTACCAGCATCTTATCATATCGATTTTGATACATTGCGAAAAATTTTCGGAACAAAGTTCGTGACTCTGGCAACCGAACCAGAGTTTAAAGATCGCTTTCCTGATTGCGAACTAGGGGCAATGCCACCTTTCGGCAATCTTTATGGTATGGATGTTTATTTGGCTGAAGCGCTTACGAATAATAAGGAAATTGCGTTTAATGCCGGATCTCATACCGAATTGATAAGATTAAGCTATTTCGATTATCATCGACTTGTTAAACCACGGATTTTAAAGTTCTCGTGGAAACCAGTTTCTCTTCCGGCTGATCCCATGGAGCGGTGGAATGGAGATTACATGCACAATTAATTTTGATACAAACAGAAAAACCGGCGACAAACCGGTTTTTCTGTTTCTTATTGCAGAGATAAGATTAATCGAAAATGTGTTCGCCGCAAGGTTCATCGTTACCGCATTCACAGTCGCAGCCTAATCCTTTTTCGTATTGAGTCAGCGCCCTCATGCTCATACCCATCGAAGAGAATCCTCCGTCGTGGAAAAGGTTCTGCATGGTTACTTTCTTCGTTAAATCGGAGAATAAGGAAATGCAATAATCGGCACATTCATCGCCGGTTGCATTGCCCAGGGGAGCCATACGTTCCGAGAAATCCATCAGTTTGTCCATTCCTTTTACACCGCTTCCGGCAGTGGTCAGGGTTGGCGATTGCGAAATGGTGTTGATACGAACGTTTCTTTCGCGGCCATAAATGTATCCGAAACTACGGGCAATCGATTCGAGTAATGCCTTTGCATCAGCCATGTCGTTGTATCCGTAAAATGTGCGTTGTGCTGCAACATACGATAATGCGACAACTGATCCCCACTGATTTATGGCGTCCATTTTTCGGGCAACCTGTAATACTTTGTGGAATGATACAGCTGATACATCCAACGTTTTCGAAAGATAACTGTAATCTAAATCACTGTAGTGACGCCCTTTTCTAACGTTTGGCGACATTCCGATTGAATGCAACACGAAATCGATTTTACCTCCAAGGGCTTCCATCGATTGTTTGAAAAGATTTTCTAAATCTTCCACACTTGTAGCGTCAGCTTCAATGGCAATTGTGTTGCAAGCTTCAGCAAGTTGGGCGGTTTCACCCATACGCATTGCTACTCCGGTGTTGGTTAAGGTAAACGTAGCACCTTCTTCAAAAGCACGTTGAGCAACTTTCCAGGCAATTGAATCGGCATTCAATGCTCCAAAAATAATTCCTCTTTTGCCTTTCAGTAAATTATAAGCCATAGTTTAAAATTTATGAAATGAGACCCGTGAATCGGGACGAATTCCTCACCTGCATTAAGCAGGCATGTGACCATTAAAAATCAAATTAATACTAACGATTAGATAACAACTATTACTTAAAATGGTTGCTAATTCATGCAAATTAAAACAAATTGCCAGTCTGGTTGCGAAATCCAGACTGGCAATTCTATAAAAATGATGATTTCTTAAATCCGTTCGACCGATTCAGTTAGCAGCCATCCTTTGTTCCCATCGGATAAACTGATTTCGACCCAATCGCCAAGTTTGTCAGTAATTCTAACTTTTAGACCTTCGTGGATGACAAACAAGTTGGTTCCTTTTTCAGATGGAGAGCTTTTTACAGTTACAGTGGGCTGCATCACAATGGCATAGGAATGATTGACCAACCTGCTTTTTTGTTTGGCCGCAAACGACCAACTAAAAATCGTGAACAAAATCAGAAAGCAACCCGACCAGAATGTAATCCGTTTGACCTCGCTGGTTTTAGCAAAGAAGTAAAATCCCATCATAGTTAAAAATACGACGAAACAAATAATACTTATCACAGCCCACGTATCGGTGGTTTGGCTGTTTACAATTGCATTCCACCACCTGACGATAAATATTCCGGGTAATTCCTGAATAGAATCGACTACTTTCTGGTTGGCCACCTGAAGATTAAATTCAACATCCTGATCGTCAGGCGCTAAAAGTTTGGCCCGTTCGTAATTCAGGATTGAAAGTGTATATTGTTTGGTTTTGTAATACGCATTTCCGAGGTTGAAATAGACTTCAGGCGACTCGATACCAGCCATTAAAATTTGGTTGTAACCATCAATGGCCTTTTGGAATTCCTCTTTGGCGTAATGTTCGTTTGCCTTCTGAATCAGATCGTTCTGTGCAAAAACTGTCGCAGTAAACAAAATCGCCAGTATTGTATAGATTATTCGTTTCATACTCTAAAATTTCAATTGTTTACTTGATTTGCTTTTCAAAAATTCCCATTACTTTGGCAGCCCCATCGTATATTTCTGTCATAGTTCCTGAAAATGCTGAAGGTGCGTATCGGGCAAATTCACAGTCGTCAATTATTTTCATTAATTCAGAAACTACATCCTGTTCTATCCCTTTATCAAGCAGGCTTGCCGCAGCTTTCTCCCTGTTCAGATCGGCTACCGGGATGGCTAATTTATCACTTAAATAACCCCACAAAGCTTTAATTACTGCTTCGTAGAATTTTTCGGCCTGGTTACTTTTCAGGAAGCCCGACGCTTCTTTTAGCCGTTTCAAGGCTACTTTGTTTGCTCGTTTATTTTTGACCAAAGTGAGATTTTTACTTTCCTCGATCTTTTTGCGATTAACTACATAGAAGACAGCAAATGCGAGCGTACTTAGGATGAAAATACTGTAAAACTCAATGGTGCCATAGAAGGTGCTTCCTTTAGGTTTCAATTGTGTTCTGTTTTGTTTGATGTATCGGATGTCTTTTCCGATCATTTTTACATCCTCTTTGGAATACGAATTGACCACTCCTGAATTCTGGTCGTCTTTCCCTTTTTCGATCTTGATGTTGAACGCTTCGGTCGATTTAGTCACGAATTGGCGGGTCGATGGATTGAAGGATACAAACTGAACTGCTGGTATCGTGAAGTTTCCGGCATATCGCGGAATAAATAAGTATTCGAAAGTAACAGAACCGCTCATCCCGTTGTCGCTGGCCATGGTTTTGTCAGTCGTTTTGGGTTCGTAAGCTTCAAAATCCTGAGGCAATTCAATTTTGGGCGGATTTATCAGATTGAGGTTCCCGGTTCCTGAAACGGTTAATTTCAGAGTCATGGCCTCGTTCGATTTGGCTGTAGTTTTGTCCAATGTTCCGGAGAAAGTGAAATTACCAACTGCTCCGTTAAAATTAGCCGGTTGGTTGGGCAAATCTTTTACATTAATGGTTACCGGATCGCTCACTACTTTTGCTTTTACAACGCGGTAGTTGTCAAAAAAATCGTCAAAAAAACCTTGTTGCTGGCGAACTCTTTGCCGAACCAGACAGGTAATCTCGAACGGATCGATGCGGATATTCCCGGTTTGTTGTGGGAACAAAATGGTCTTTTTGAGAATACCTACCTGATAGATTTTGCCGTTGTAAACTTCGCGTGTAAAATTAACCTGAGTTGGGACATCAATGTCTTTGGTCCAGAATCCTTCGTACGATGGCAGTTTTACGTCGTCAAATCCATTTAACGGAACATTCTGACTGATGTATAATTTTACAGTCGACAGAATTTGTTCTCCTTTTGATACATTGGTTTTATCGACGGCAACCCGAACAAACAGATTGTCTTTGCTAATATTGCCTGAAGGAGTATCGTCTTGCTGCTGTTGCGCATTTTGTTGCGACCCCCCTTGTTGTCCGGACGATTGTTGGGGCTGACCTTTAACAACCTGAATGTTCAGACTATTTGATTCGTATGTTTTTCCTCCAACTTTAATTGACGCAGGTCGTATCGAAAATTTCCCTTCTTTTTTAGCCCGAAGAATGAAAATATAGGAAAAGCTTGATGTTTGCGTTGTTTTCCCATTTATGATTTGTATGCTTGAACTTTGCGAAGTGGATGGTCCCATTAAAACATCGAAATTCGACAAATCGGGCAGCTGAAGGTCAGTGCCTCTTTCATTCAGTGTAAAGCCTAACCTGAATTGTTCTCCCATGGCAACCACTTCCGGTCCTTCCATGACGAATTGCGTGCTGTCGGCCATTGCAACAAGGCCAACCAGCATAAAAACCAATACTATTTTTATTTTTCTGATCATAGTTTTCTCCAATATTCCTGATTCAAAATTGTTCCAAATTTAAATCTCCGCGCTGGAAGTTGCAAGTTCCTTTTGACAAACGTCCGACAGAGCACACACTATAGCCAAAGTGAAAACTCTCCGGACTTCTGTCTTCGGTCTCCCTACTTTTCTACCAGTCCTTCTCAACCTTTTTCGATTCGGCTTTTAAGGCCTGAACCTTTTTTACTTTGTCCTGAATCTTTTTTTCATTATTTTCTAATGCCTGCAACATTTGTTCGGCATTTTGTTTCGATATTTTATTCTGTTGCTGCTGCTGCTGTTTTTGATCTTTATTTTGCTGGTCTTTATTCTGTTTATCCTGATCCTTTTTCTGGTCCTTATTCTGATCTTTTTTATCCTGATCTTTATTCTTGTCTTTATCCTTATCCTTGTCCTTATCTTTGTCTTTATTTTTATCGTCCTTCTTCTTCTGATCCTGCTGCTTTTTCTTCATATTCATGGCATACAGCAGATTGTATTTGGTTTCCAGGTCATTTGGATTGTTGCGAAGTGCATCTTTGTAAGCAGCAATACTTTCATCCAGTTTATTCTTCATCAGAAGAGAGTTCCCCATGTTATGAAGAGCTCTGCTTTTTTCAACTTTATTGGTTGTTTTATCGGCAATCTCCTTGAATTTTTCTGCCGATTGATCAAACTTCTTCTGTTTATATAAAGCATTAGCGAGGTTGAAATTCCATTTGGTATCATCCGGCTTTTTCTCCAGCGCTTTGAGGTATTCAATCTCAGCCTTATTGAACTGAACCGTGTCGAGACGGCTGGTATCTTTCATCGCAGCCTCGTAGAATTTGTTTCCCTGTCTGACAAATTTGCGTTCGTTTTGAGCCTGACTTGCAGCAGCCCAAACCAACAAAAATAGGATCAGTATATATTTTCGTTTCATATCTCTTCTATTTTCTTTCTCCAAACAATTTGAAATTTTTCAGGTACTTGTTTTTTCGTTCAAGTATCAGGTAGTCAAGTAAAATCAGGAACAAGCCTAAGCCAATGAAATACTGAAACTTATCATCGTAGTCAGCATAGGTCTGGGTTTCAAGCTCCGATTTTTCCATCTTGTTCACTTCGCTTAAAAGATTGTTTAACCCCACCTGCGCATTATTTGCCCTGATGTATGCTCCTTTTCCTGCTTCGGCAATCTTTTGAAGCATTTGCTCGTCGAGTTTGGTTACAATTGTATTTCCCTGCCTGTCTTTACGATAACTTTTTTGCCCGTTTCTGAATTCCGGAATTGGTCCGCCTTCAGGAGATCCCATTCCGATTGTATAAACTACGATTCCTTTTTTTGCTGCCTCAGTTGCTGCACCTATTGCATCATCCTCATGATTTTCCCCATCGGTAATGATGATCATGGCCTTGCTGCCTTCGAAAGTTGGACTAAACGATTTTATTCCCAGTTGGATGGCGGCTCCAATCGCAGTTCCCTGTGTTGGCACCATATCCGGACTAATCGAATTCAGGAATAATTTGGCAGAAACGTAGTCGGCGGTGATTGGGAGTTGTGTATAGGCATCGCCTGCAAAAACAATCAAACCGATTTTATCGTTGCTCAGTTTATCGACCAGTTGTGAAATGGCTCGTTTTGCACGCTCAAGCCTGTTGGGCTGAATATCTTCCGACATCATACTGTTCGAAACGTCAAGTGCGATCATCAATTCGATACCCTTGCGTTTTTCGGTTTTCAGTTTAGAGCCAAACTGCGGACGTGCAATACCTATAATGATGCTCGTAAGCGCCATCAACAATACAATAAATTTTAGTATTGGCCTTCCTGTGCTGGCATTAGGCATCAGTATCGACATAATTTCCTTCTGTCCGAATGAGGCCAACGCTTTCTTTCGCTTCATTCTGGAATACCAGAAAAAAACGATCATTACTGGTATGAGCAATAATGCATATAAATATTCAGGATTTGCTATTCTAAACATGTCTTCAAATTTCGGCTTCGACAAGCTCAGTCACCGGTTCTTTATTCACGAATACCGATGTCTGATATCTTAGCTATGTTTTTGTCTAATATCTATTATCTAGTACCTTTTTGTTTTTCTAAGGGATATTTCTGAAAATAGTTGTCTTCAGGAACATGCTCAACAGCAAGAGAAATGCGCCTGCGAGGGCATATTTCAGATACTGTTCCTCTTTTTTGCTGTATTCCTTGACATCGATTTTCGACTTTTCAAGTTTGTCTATTTCCTTGTAAATCTCGGTCAGGCTGGTGTTGTTTGTTGCTCTGAAATATTTCCCGTCGGTTGTTTCAGCTATTTTTTGCAAAGTGGGTTCGTCAATTTCAACTTTCATATCGCGAACCTGAACTCCAAATGGCGTTTGCATGGGGTAGGGCGCTGTGCCAATAGTTCCTATTCCAACGGTATATACCCTTATCCCGAATGTTTTAGCCAGTTCGGCAGCAGTTACCGGAGCTATTTCTCCACGGTTATTTACACCGTCGGTAAGCAAAATAATCACTTTGCTAATGGCATTGCTTTCTTTAAGCCGGGAAACTGCTGTTGCTAAACCGTTGCCTATCGCGGTTCCGTCTTCAATCATGCCACTTTCAATATTCCTGAAAAGGTTGATTACAGTGGCGTGGTCGGTTGTGAGCGGACATTGGGTGAAACTTTCGCCTGAAAATATGACTAACCCAATTTTATCGTTCGGACGACCTGAAATAAATTGAGTAGCTACGTCTTTTGCTGCTTCAATTCGGTTGGGTTGGAAGTCCATGGCTAACATCGAACTCGAAATATCAAGTGCAATCACAATGTCGATTCCTTCGGTGGTCACATTCTGCCAGCTATTTGACGACTGTGGACGGGCCAATGCCAGTATCAGAAACGACATGCTCGATAGCAAAATTACGAAGACGCTGTGGCGGAAATAATATTTCCAGCTCTTCGGGATTTTTGCAAAACCCATATTCGAAGAAAACTGTATGCTGGCACCCATTTTCTTTTGTTGCCAGATGTACCATGCAATCATGGGTATCAAAAGCAGAAACAGGTAGAAAAATTCGGGATTCTTATAACTCATTCCAATCATTGTTTCATTCGGTTATTTTACATCTTTTATTTCTTCCGCAGATACTTCTTGCGATACAACTGCTGTCTTTTCAGGAGCTTTTATTTCTTCTTTTTTCGTTTGATTGACGAAGAAATAGGCATTCATTAATGTCAGATTGTTGTCGTCGGTTAGCGGTGTGTACTTGGCAAACTTTACCAAATCAGCCAAACTCAGAATGTGCTGAAGCTGATCGCGTGTTTTTTCGTCGCACAAGTTTTTTTGCTGCTTAAAAATACCGATTGTTTCGCTTGATGTCTGTTCCATGGCCGGAATGTCGAACCGGTTCTGAATGTATGTTCGGATGGTATCAGAAACTTCAGAATAGTATTGCTTAATTTTTTCCTGTTGCCATAATTTTTGTGTTTTAATCCGGTCGAGTTCGCGCAAGGCAACAATGTGAGCCGGTTCTGCCGGTTTTTCAGGCTTGACAAACAGCGGAACATTCTTTTTCTTCCAACGGATGTAGTAGAAAATGAAAAAGATGATGGCTGCCAGCAGGATAATGGCTAATATATATGGCATTACTTCTTTTAAAGTAACAGGTGCTCCATAAACGGTTTTAATGTCAACAGGCCCTTTGGTTGTGTCTATTTTCATACCATGCACCTGAAACATCAATTCTCTGGTAGCTGCCGAATCCAACAGTTGTCCATTTTTCATTCTGAAATAGAATGGTGGAATCTGGTGTCGGCCACTGTCAAACGAAGTAATTAAAAGACTTTGAGTCAGTCGTACCCGATCTTTGTCATCGAGCTTGAAGGTGTCAATTTTTGAACGATTGACCACCTCAATCTTTGAACTGAATGTGTCGGGTATCTGCGGAAACTGAACATTGAGATCTTTTGGTTTCTCGATTTCGAGGAGCATTTTAAGCTGGTCGCCAATGAGAATATGCGTTGAGTCGATACTTGCCTTAACGGTTACTTGTTGTGCCTGAAGCGTATGGATACTACCTGAAAGCAAAACAAAAAGTACGACGTATAACAAACTTTGCTTCATCTGAAATTTATTTTTATCCACGTTTTTTAAAGAGGCTGATCAATGATTTTACATAGTCGTGGTTGGTGCTGATACTCACATAATCCACCCGGCTTCTTTTAAAACTGTTGTCAAGTTGTGCCGAAAGGTCCTTCCACCATTTCCTGTATATCGATCTGGCCATCCGGTCCGAACTGTCGACCCAGGTATAACTGCCTGTTTCAGCATCTTTCAGTTTGATCATCCCAATGTTTGGCAGTTGAGTTTCGCGCTCATCGTAAATACGCAAAGCCACCACATCGTGCCGGTTATTGGCAATCGAAAGTGCATTTTCCAGATTATCTTCTTTTTGAATAAAGTCGGAAATCACAAAGGCAGTGCACCGTTTCTTAATGGCATTGGTAAAGTACCTGATCGCTCCTGAAATATCGGTTCCACGAGCCTGAGGCTCAAAATCAATTAATTCGCTGATGATCCGCAGGATGTGGCTTCTTCCTTTTTTCGGGGGAATAAACTTTTCAATTCGATCGGAAAAGAAAATGACCCCAATTTTGTCGTTGTTCTGTATGGCTGAAAATGCCAGAACTGCTGCAATTTCGGTTACAATATTCTTTTTCAACTTATCCATCGACCCGAATTCGCGCGATCCGCTTACATCGATCAACAGCATCACAGTTAATTCGCGTTCTTCTTCGTATATTTTAACGAAC
The DNA here is from genome assembly GCF_009689585.1 of Aquipluma nitroreducens. Classification (GTDB taxonomy): domain Bacteria; phylum Bacteroidota; class Bacteroidia; order Bacteroidales; family Prolixibacteraceae; genus Aquipluma; species Aquipluma nitroreducens. Next base: position 4,010,651 of record NZ_AP018694.1, read on the forward strand.
GGTTTATTGTAACGGGCAGTCACATTCCAGTCGATGTTTCGAATATCATCGCCAAACTGGTATTCACGAACCTCACTGAAAGCCATCCCACGTCCTTTGAATGCACTGTGGTACTCGCCCGCAAAAATATTACGGCTCAATCCACGTGTTTTTATTTCAATTTTTCGGACTCGTTTTAAAAGTTCGCTTGTTTCCATTAAATTTTCATGTTACGTGTTTCGGGTTACGTGTTTCGGGTTAAACATGCAACTCACAACATTTACTTTTTTAACTTCCAGATTGCTATGGGTTGGTCTTTACGCGTTGGTCTTTTACTCGCAACCCGCAACTCACAACCCGAATCGTTTTTTTTTAAGGAACTTCAACTGTATTTAGAATTTCAGCAATAATTTCTTCGGAAGTGATGTTGTTTGCTTCGGCTTCGTAGCTTAAACCAATACGGTGACGCATGACGTCGGGGCAAACAGCGCGCACATCTTCAGGAATCACATAACCGCGGCGTTTGATGAATGCAAAAGCTTTGGCGGCTTGTGCCAGACTGATACTTGCACGGGGCGAACCTCCGTAGGTGATCATGTCGACATATTTGTCCAATCTATAGGCTTTCGGATCGCGGGTAGCAAATACGATGTCAACAATGTATTTCTGGATTTTTTCGTCCATGTACACATCTTTCACCACTTCGCGGGCTTTAAGAATGTCTTCGGTGCGGGTAACTTTTGATGCAACCGGAAATGCTTTCATCAGGTTTTGCTGTATAATTAGCTTTTCCTCTTCTTTAGTCGGGTAATTAATAACCACTTTCAGCATAAAACGGTCGACCTGGGCTTCCGGAAGCGGATAAGTACCTTCTTGCTCAATTGGGTTTTGAGTGGCCATTACCAAAAATGGTTCCTGCAGTTTGTAGGTATTTTCGCCAATCGTGACCTGACGTTCCTGCATCGCTTCGAGCAATGCCGATTGAACTTTTGCAGGTGCCCGGTTAATTTCATCGGCCAATACGAAGTTGGTGAAAATCGGACCTTTCTTCACGATGAATTCCTCTTTCTTCTGGCTGTAAATCATGGTTCCCAACAAGTCGGCGGGAAGCAAATCTGGAGTAAACTGAATACGTGCAAATTTGGCATCGATACTTGTTGCCAGTGTGTTGATGGCTAATGTTTTTGCCAATCCGGGAACTCCTTCCAATAAAATATGGCCTCCCGACAAAAGTCCAACTAAAAGACTCTCAACCAAATGTTTCTGACCTACAATTACCTTGTTCATCTCCATGCCGATGATGTCGACAAACGAACTTTCTCTTTGAATTCTTTCGTTTAATTCGCGGATATCAACTGTTTGATTCATATTTTTTTAGATAAAATGATTTATTTTCCAGTATTTTTTTTAGAGAACACGAAAATAAGCTATCCTTGCTTGAAAAAGGGTGAATTTTCGTTAAACTTTGTTAAGCTGTTCGCGCTCAAAAGGGCTGTGAAATTAATAAATTCAGCGATCTTTAACAGAATCTGGTTTCACTTTTTTATTTTTGCCGAAAATCAATCCATTGACACAAAGGTATTTCATAGAACTGGCCTACAAAGGCACAAATTTCCACGGTTGGCAAATTCAACCCAATGCAGTTTCGGTGCAGGAATGCCTCGAAAAAGCGTTGTCGGTTATTACCCGTGAGACGATTGCAGTTACTGGCGCCGGACGGACTGATACCGGGGTTCATGCCAGTTATTTTGTTGCTCATTTCGACTCCGGAAAACTCAATCTCGATCATCCGGATTTTACGCATAAACTGAACAGTTTTCTGGGTAAAGACATTGTTATTTTTCAGGTGTCGAAAGTAACCACAGAAGCTCATGCCCGGTTCGATGCCACTTCAAGAACTTACCAATATCACCTTAACCTGCGAAAAGATCCGTTTGCGTTGGAAACTTCCTGGTATTTTTTCAGTCGGCCCGATGTTGAACGTATGAACGAAGCAAGTCGCATTTTATTTGAATACACCGATTTTACCAGTTTCAGTAAATTGCATACCGACGTTAAAACCAACAATTGCAAAATTTATTGCGCCGAATGGACTCAGGAAAGTGCTAACATTGTTTTTACCGTGAAAGCCGACCGGTTTCTCCGGAATATGGTTCGCGCATTGGTTGGTACCATTCTGGAAGTGGGCATTGGTAAAATTGATCTGAACCAATTCCGGAAAATTATTGAGCAGAAAGATCGCGGGGCAGCCGGTTTATCGGTTCCGGCACATGGCTTGTTTTTAACTGATATTGAATATCCAAAGGAGATTTTTAACCGAAGATTTAAAGAATAAATAGAATTTGAAATGATAACATTTACTGAACTTTACGATAAAATATATCCCAATAATATACCATTGGATTCGGGTAGGTTTGTTCAGATGGTGGAATCTTCTAAAACAGATGTTTTGGCACTCGTCGATAACATTGAGCATGAAGATCGGTCAAAAGTGAAAAGATTTGTTGCCGATTATGCCATTAATCTGGCGAGTAAAGAATACACTAAGAATTCCTTGATTTTTCTAAATAAAGCTGTTGACTTATTTCAGAACGATGAAGCTTTTAAAGGGAATGATTTGCTGAATGATCCAATGTATGAATCGCTAATTTTGAATCGGGCTAAAACCAATTATGTTCTGGACAATTTTAGGCGTGCACGGATTGATTTTAAGCTATTGCGGAATAAATTTGGTTCCAATGTTTTGTACCAACAGGGATACGATGCGTGTATGGATAAGATACTGACGATATTTCAATGGATTACTCTTTCAGTTTTGGTGATCTCGATCAGTTCAATTTTACTGTTAGAACTTGAAGCTGGCATGAAAAGCTTAATGATAAGCGTGTTGGTTTTATCTTTAATTCTGTCAGCTGCGCTTAATTTTGTCCAACGGAAGAAAAGAAAAGAGCAAAATAAAGGCTGAATTTTTCAACTCAGCCGCTCGCTGCCGCACGATTGTATCGTGTGGCATTATTTATTCTTTACCACGCGATGCAATCGCGCGGTAGCAGGAGATAGCAGGGGTGTGGTATTATTCAACAACAATAAGATTCCCGGAAATTCCTTTTCGTTCATCATACTCACCAACGCTGCCGCACAATTATATCGTGTGTTGTTATTTGAAAACTATTCTTTGCCACACGATGCAATTGCGCGGTTGCAGGGGAAGATGCTTTTTTATTTACTTTCAGTCAAATCAAATCTTATCGGTAATGTCCAGACCGGATTATATCTCATCCCATGTCTGTAAATTACATCCCATTCAGGTATCGACTTAACAACCCGAATGGCTTCGTTGTCATATAACTCATTTACTCCACGGACTACTTTCACTCGATCAATCTTTCCGTTTTCGTCTGATGAAACAATTTGAACATATACACATCGTTTTATGGTATCAGAGCCGGGCAAATTTTCACGTTTAATGCTTTTATAAATAAACTCCTTTAAAAGTTTTGGGTCGTCTTTGTATTTTGATTTTTTTGTCTTCGAGTTGTCCAGTGTTTTAATTTCTGATAGGGTGCCTTTTTCTAAAGTAAACTCTATTTCCGTTTCATAAATGCTTTCAAACGCATCATGAAAGTAATACAATAAATTCCCTTGTGGCGAAATCAATTTTTCGTTCACCCAGTCGGCTTTCACTTTTCCATTCTTAAATCTTTGAGGAAACAGAACTTTCAAATCAGCATATTCACTACCGATACTATCCTTATCAACTTCAGATTTAAAAGATACTGAAACTCCACGCATTGAAGTTGGGTAACAAGCATTCCGGATTTCGCAGAGGTATAATTCATTGTCAATTATTTCCCAGGTTGCAACATAATTTCTCCAACATGAAGTAAAAAAACATCCTCTGCTTCCAAATAATTCTTTGGGAGTAATCAAGTCTTGATTGGGAAATGAATTTAAGGGACAATTGTATAAAGAAAGAGTATCTCCTTTATAAATAATCAAATCCGGAATTTGAGCTGTCCCAAAAAGATTCATTGAAATCAATGAAAACAATAGTATAGTAAAAGTTATTTTCATTTATGTACTCTTTGCAGGCTCCTTGCTGCCGCACGATTGTATCGTGTGTTGTTATTTAAAAACTATTCTTTGCCACGCGAAGCAATCGCGCGGTAGCAGGGCTTCTAATTTTGCTGAATATCTTTTGGCACCTCTGCAGAGTCAACTGCATCGTTCTTTTTCGAAAATAGAATAATGATAACACCAATAATTGGCGACAAAACCAGACAAAGAACAAAGCTCCAGGCATAGCCAATTTTACGATTTCTTCCAAGCAGAGCAACAAGAGCAGAAACGATTACATGAAAGACTAGTAATACTTGTTTCATTTTGTTTAGGTTTTAAAAGTTAATATTTAGTTTTCCTCGCTGCCGCACGATTGTATCGTGTGTTGTTATTTAAAAACTATTCTTTACCACGCGATGCAATCGCGCGGTAGCAGGGGTGTTGGGATCCTGAAACAAGTTCAGGATGACAGGATCAATGACTTTTTAAACAACCTCAATAAAATACTGTAAACTGCCTTCTGGCTTCCGTCTCCGGTCTTCTTTCTCCGTTCTTTTACCAGATTCGTACAATCAAACTATCGGGACGCCACATGCTGTCGCCTTCTTTTACCCCGAATGTACGATAAAATTCAGGAATATTTGAGAGAGTGCCGATTACGCGGTATTTGGCTGGCGAATGTTCGTCGCTTTTTACCTGGTTGGCTATGGCTTCGGGGCGCATATTCATCATCCATGCCAGTGCAAATCCAAGGAAAAACCGTTCATCCGGAGTTTTACCTGCAATTATTTCCTGATCCCGATATTGTTTGGTTTTCTGGAAAGCCTGGTAACCCATAATGATTCCGCCCAAATCGGCAATATTTTCGCCCTGGGTAAGCTCGCCGTTGATGTGCAGGCTGTCAACCGGATTGTATTGGTTGAATTGTTTCACGATCATTTTTGTTTTTGCATAAAATTTAGTGCTGTCTTCGGCAGTCCACCAATTCTTCAGGTTACCTTCAGCATTGTATTTGCTTCCCATGTCATCAAACCCGTGGGTCATTTCGTGCCCAAAAGTCGATCCGCCGATAATGGCATACAGAATGGCATCGTCGGCCATTTTGCGTTCGTAACCAGGTACAATAATGTTGCAGGCCGGAACCACAATCTCGTTATTCGACGGATTGTAATAGGCATTGTAGTTTTGTGGCTGCATGTCCCATTCGGTGCGGTCGACAGGCTTCCCAAATTTCGAAATGTTATAATTAAAGTGCCATTGGTTGGCATTGATTGCGTTTTGCGCATACGAATCGCGATTCACCTTTAGGCTGCTCAAGTCTTTCCATTTGTCAGGATAGCCCACTTTCATGATCATCGTTTCAAGTTTCGTTAAGGCCTTTTCTTTGGTTGCCGCGCTCATCCAATCCAGATTCTGAATTCGCTCGGCATACACAGTTTTAACGGCATTCCCAATTTCGACCAGTTTTTCTTTGGTTCCCGCAGGCAAATATTCCGAAACATAAACCTGTCCGATCAACTCGCCCAGATAGCTGTCGGTTTGCTCAACAACTCTTTTCCAGCGCGGTTTTGGCTGCTGAACTCCACGCAGCGTTTGTGAATAAAAACCGAAAACTTCAAGGTAAGTTTTATCGTCAAGATAAGAGGAAAGTCCTCGTGTAAGTCTGTATTTCAGGTAGTTTTTCCAGTCTTCGAGTGGAAGTTTTTTTAGATTCGAATTTAATGCAGCAAGATATTCAGGCTGACCAACAATGACCGAATCTACTTTTTGAAGTCCGGTTTCCTGAAAAAAGACTTGCCAGTTAAAATTTGGCGTAGCCGTTTCCAGTTGCTGTGTCGTTAATTTGGTATAGTTTTTCAGCGGATCGCGGGTGTCTTCTTTTTTTCGCGAAGCCAATGCCAGCGCTGTTTCAAGTTTCAACTGATTGGCTGCGGCTGTCTTCGCTTTTTGCTGATCGTATCCCAAAATCCGGTACATGTTTTCGAGGTGCACCAGGAATTTTTCGCGAATCTGTATGGTTCGTGCATCTTTTTCAAAATAGTATTGCCTGTCGGGAAGGCTCAATCCACCTTGCCAGATATTCACCGCATTCTTGCTGCTAATCTTACTATCCTGCCAAATACCAAATCCAAACAGGGCCGAACTTGAACCCTTGAAAATAGAAGCTGTTGTTGCTGCAAGCTCACTGATGTCTTTGATCTGATCAATCCGATCAAGGTATTTCTGAATGGCGGTAATCCCGTTCTTATTCAGGTTCATGCTGTCCATTCCCGAAAAATAGAAGTCGCCGATCTTTTGCTTGTTGCTTCCTTCTTCCGACTGGGTTAGGGCACTCGACTTACAGATTTTCAGAATCTGAGAATTTATCGTATCCTGAATCACCTGAAAAATACCGCAACTTTGTTCGCTTGCTGCGATTGGGTTTGCTTTAAACCAGTTTCCGTTGGCATATTGAAAAAAATCATTTCCGGGTTTTGCAGTTGTATCGATGTGTGCAACCAGAGGATCGGGCGCATGATCTTTCTTTACAGGTTGACAAGCATAAACTGTCATTAAAAAAACAGAACTTGAAAGGAATAATTGAATCGGCTTCATATAAATTGGATTAAAACGAATATGCTGATTGGTGTGTAAAATAGATTGTTCATTACAACGTTTGATTTTAAAATTCTCTTTTTGATCCTTTTTGCTTTGCTTTTGTTTGCATTAAAGAATCAACAAATTTATCAGTTATGGCTTACACTTTACAAATCGGCGATCAGGCTTTTGACTTTAACCTGAAAGCTACCGATGGGAACTATTACGGACTCCGAGATTTTTCCGATTCCCGGATTTTGGTGGTGTTTTTTACCTGCAATCATTGTCCGTATGTTTTGGGTAGCGACGAGGTAACCCGCGAAACTGCTGAGAAATTTGCATCCCAAGGCGTGCGCTTCATAGCCATTAATTCGAATAGCCCGAATACTTACGAGGAAGATAGTTTCGAAAATATGGTTTTGCGGATGAACGAGAAACGGTTTCCCTGGGTTTATCTTCACGATCAGACTCAGGAAATAGCGTTGGCATATGGCGCGCTGAAAACACCTCATTTTTACGTTTTTGATGAGAATCGCAAGTTGGTTTATACCGGACGTGCTGTCGATCAGCCGCGCGATGCCTCTAAGATCACCGTCAATGATCTGGATAGAACTTTGTCTGAATTGCTTTCCGAAAGAGCGGTTTCAGTTCCGGTGACCAACCCGATTGGATGCAACATCAAATGGGAGGGCAAAGAAAGACATTGGATGCCCCCGGAAGCCTGCGATCTGGTTTAATCGTTCAATCTGGGGATGTAAATCTTCACGAATATTTGGCTTTATACCTGTAACTGATAAGAAAGCGCGACTGGCCTCGGCCGGTGAGCCGAAAAACAAGTGATGACGGCGTTAAAAAATCTTTTCTGTCTGAGCCGAAGGCGAGTTTAGAAGATTTTAGCCGCCAAACACAGGTTTTTCGTGCGAGGCGGGCGCAGCCTTGACCTTTTTTGAATCTTTTTTTGGGTCAAGACAAAAAAGGATTTGGGGATATGGGGCAACGCCCCAACGATTATAGTATTTAATCGCATAAATGGATATTCTTTAATCTTTTAAACATTGTTTCGGTATCCCGGGCTTTTTTGTAGTTTTGAGAATACAAATCGAATCAACCTTGTCAATAAATTGCCTGTAAAATTTAAAGTTACCCAGATTTCTGCACTGCAGATCTTTCAGCTTTTGCGTTATTCGACACTGATACTTATCGGAGTCGTTTTTACGAAGTCCGCATTGTCAACATCCGAAATCGGGCAATACGAAACATTTTTATTTTTGGCTGGTGCGGTAAGCTTCTTCTGGCTAAACGGATTGATTCAGGGATTTCTACCTACATCGGGCAAACCTTCATCCTCACGCAAATCATCCGATTTATTCAATGTTTTTTATCTGCTGATGGCATTTTCAATACTTTCAGCGCTTTTCATTTTACTCTTTGAGCATTCTATTTCAGGCGTTTTGCTGAAAGGTTCTGAAATTCCTTTTTTGAAATATCTGCTGGTTTATTTGCTATTCACTTCACCTTCAGGTCTTGTTGAATATATTTATCTGATCCGGAATGAAGGGAAAGGAATGCTTGTTTACGGAATTGTTTCGTATGCGTTGATGTTGCTTTTAGTTGCGATGCCGCCAATCTTCGGGTTAAATATCGAATACAGTTTAATCGGATTAGTCTTTAGTTCGGTATTTCGTTTCGTTTGGCTGTTGGTTCTGTTGTTCCAGTATTCAAGTCCGGCTTTTAATCAGGTCTTTATCCGGAAACACTTAAAAAGTGCTGCGCCACTTGTGTTCTCCATGTTTTTAAGCGGATCAGGCCAATACATCGATGGATTTATTATTTCGCGATATTTCGATAGCGCCACTTTTGCCGTTTTTCGGTTTGGCGCCCGCGAGTTGCCCTTGGTTCTTTTATTGGCTAATGCTTTTAGCGCATCGATGTTGCCCGGTTTTGCCGATCAGTCGAAGTTGAAATCTAATCTCGAAGTCATAAAGCAAAACTCACAGAAACTTGGAATTTGGTTATTCCCTTTATCCGGAGTCCTGATGTTGATGTCGCATTGGGCATTTCCTGTAATTTTCAATGTCAACTTTGGTGGAAGCGCTACTATATTTAATATTTATTTGTTGTTAATCGTTAGCCGGTTAGTTTTCCCGCAAACCATCCTGATTGGCCTTCAGAAAAACAAGGCAATTATGGGAGCATCGTTCCTCGAAATTATTCTGAATGTGGCTTTCAGTATTTTGTTTATGCAGTTTTGGGGGTTGGCCGGAGTTGCCTACGGAACGGTTTGTGCGTATGCCTTTGAGAAGCTGATATTAATGGCTTTTGTGAAGAAAATATGTGGTTTTGGTGTTTCTGCCTATTTAAATCTGAAACAACATTTGCTTTATTCGTTACTTTTGGCGGTTCTATTTTATGTCGTCGAGTTTTTAATTTAACCTTTTGCTTTGTATCCTATGGATATTATTATTGATGACCCGATTCGCGAACAGGAATTTCGCCAGATACTGACCAAAATACGTTTGGCTAAAAACGGCGAAACAGTCGATCAGATGAAAAAACATGGTCTGGTCTATAAAATGAATTGGGGCGTTTCAATCATTCAACTGCGCGAGATCGCATCTCAATTTGATCCCAATCATTTGCTCGCTCTCAAGTTGTGGAACAAACAATGGCGCGAAACCATGATTCTGGCTGCCATGCTTGACGTTCCGAAGGAAGTGACCGAAGAGCAGATGGATTACTGGACAAAAAGTCTGGAAACTGCCGAAATTGCTGAAGCCCTGAACACATATCTTTGGGCAAAAACCAAATTTGCCTTTATAAAAGCATTGGAATGGTGTCGTGGAAAGAAACATTTGGTGCGTTTTACTGGTCTTCACCTGATGGGACGGCTTGCTCTGACTGAGAAGTCGGCTATGGACGAGTTTTTTGAACCTTTCTTCGACATACTGTCACCTTTGGCAAAAGATCCGAATTTGAAGCAGATTTTTTATCGTTCGTTTATTTTACTCGGAACAAAGAGCAAAACAATGAACGAAAGAGCTATTCTGTTTGCAGAAGGGTTGAAAGAGATTGATTCAGAGGAAAGTGGAGTTTTAGCTGAGATGATTCTTTCAGAACTCAAAAGTGAGTATGTACAGGATTTATTTGTTAAGAATACTTAACTGAGAACGGATTTCAGCAAGTCTGATTAATTTTGGTATAGTTTTTATGTATTAAAACGAAATTTAAATTTTAAACAATGGATATTACAAAATCATCGAATCCCGTATTTGGGAAGAACATATTTAGTCAATCAGCAATCAATACTGAAGACGGGGTGATGACCGTGAACGGAACAATCAATAAAACCGGGTTAATGTTGCTGATTGTTATTTTTGCTGCCACGTTTACCTGGCGTAAGTTTTTTGGTGCAATCGATCCGGCCACTCCGGGCGTTATGCCTTCAGGAATCATGGTCTGGACAATGGTTGGTGCGATTGGAGGTTTTATTACTGCACTGATTACTACATTCAGTCCACGCCGCGCTGCCATGACTGCTCCAATTTATGCCGTTTTCGAAGGTTTGTTCCTTGGAGCAATTTCGGCCATGTTCGAAGCCATGTATCCCGGATTGGTTATGCGTGCAGTTTCGCTTACATTTGGCGTATTCTTCATTATGCTTCTACTTTATCGTTCAGGAACTATTCGTGCTACTGATAAATTCAGGACAGTAATTTTTGCCGCAACAGGTGGTATTGCGCTGGTTTATCTGGTAAGTTTTATCGCCGGAATGTTTGGTGCCAATTTAGGTTTTATGTACGGAAATGGAATGATGGGAATTGGATTTAGCCTTGTTGTAGTCGTAATTGCTGCACTCAATCTGATTCTCGATTTCGACATGATTACACGTGGCGCCAATGCGATGGCTCCAAAATACATGGAATGGTATGGTGCATTTGGCCTGATGGTTACTTTAATTTGGTTGTACCTTGAAATGCTTCGTTTGCTTTCCAAATTATCGAGCCGGAATTAATTTTCAGGAGCATAAAAATTAAAAATATTCAACAGGGGCTTCGGTCCCTGTTTTTGTTTGATAGATTAAATGTATTACTTTCGGAACGTTATTTTATCCTGAAAATACTGGATATTCAGACATCAAAATCATCTGATTAATAATTGAATAAGATATGATACTCATTGAAGTTACCGATTCAAAAACCAAGAAGCAATTCCATAAAGTGCCACATTTGATCTATAAAAACGATCCGAATTGGGCATGTCCGTTGGAAACGATGGTTGAAGATGTATTCACTCCTGCAAAAAATCCATCATTTAAAACTGGTGAGGCTTGCCGCTGGATATTAACCGATGAAAGTGGTCAATTACTGGGGCGGATTGGAGCCTTTTTGAATCTGAAGAAAGTGCATACCTTCGAACAGCCAACCGGGGGATGTGGTTTTTTTGAGTGTGTCAATGATTTTGATGCCGCTAAAATGTTGTTTGATGCCTCGCGTGATTGGCTGAAAGAGCGTGGAATTGAAGCCATGGATGGGCCAGTCAATTTTGGGGAAAATTACATGAACTGGGGACTTCTTGCTGACGGGTTTGTTCATCAGGGTTTTGGGATGCCTTATAATCCTGCCTATTACGTCGATTTGTTTAAAAAATACGGATTCGAAGTTTATTTTAAGCAATTCAGTTACCATCTCGATTATTCTAAGCCTTTTCCGGAGCGCTTCTGGAAAATTGCCGGGTGGGTGGCGCAAAAACCGGGTTACACTTTCGAACATTTCTCGTTTGACAAGACCGAAAAATTTGTTGACGACTTCTGTTACATTTACGATGAAGCATGGCGTTTTCATGGACATTTTGAACCCCTCGATAAAGATGAAATACGCGATTTTATCAAAACGGCTAAAGCCATCATCGATCCAGAGATGATCTGGTATGCCTATCATGATGGAGTTCCAATTGCCCTGTTTGTTATGATTCCGGACATCAACCAAATCCTGAAAAAGCTGAATGGTAAAATGAATTTCATTAATATTCTGAAATTTCTGTATTATAAACGTAAAAGGATAATGACCCGAACCCGTATCTTAATTATGGGCGTGGTGCCAAAATATCAGAAATCGGGTATTGAGTCAGCAATTTTCTGGCATCAGGATAAATTAATGAAGCATAAGCCTGAGTACAAAGAGGTTGAATTGTCGTGGGCTGGTGATTTTAATCCCAAAATTATGGCGCTTTATAAGTCTGTTGGGGGTGTTGAGGCGAAAACGCATTACACCATGCGGTATCTTTTCGATCGCACGAAACCATTTAAAAGAGCCCCAATTATTGGGTTGGAAGATTAAATTTTAAAAATAAGGAATTTATAAAAAGAAATATTTGGAAATTACATTCCTATATGTAACTTTGCAAGCCGTTAAAAATACAAAGTAAAGAGACTAAAAATGAAAAAAGGGATACATCCAGAAAATTATCGTACTGTTGCATTCAAAGATATGTCAAACGGTCATGTTTATATAACCAAATCAACTGTTAACACAAAAGAAACAGAATTGGTTGACGGAGTTGAGTACCCGGTGATCAAACTTGAAATTTCAAGTTCATCTCACCCATTCTACACTGGAAAAATGAAATTGGTTGACACCGCAGGTCGTGTTGATAAATTCAATAACAGATTTAAAAAGACTCAGGAAATCAGAAATAAATAATTTTTGGTTTGATAAAATATTAAAAGCTTCGCATTGGCGAGGCTTTTTTTGTTTTATAATACCCTATTGTGCCAACATTGATCCATCATTTCCTGAACTGACAAAAGGAATCAGGAACTATCTATATTCCCGATTCTCCTCGTTAAATTCATGGTATTTATGGTTTGGCATGGCTATTGCAAAATTCAGCACATCTATTTCTGATTGATCTTTGTCGGTCAGGATGTCAGTTGTAAATGTTGAATATCATATAGACAGAAAATTATAAACTATGCAAAATATACTTATTCCCAGCTTAATGGATGATGAAAATGAGTTTATTCCAATCTTAAGTGATGGGGATGATTCTGAATTAACCAATCTTGATGTTCCTGACATTTTGCCAATTTTGCCTTTGCGCAATACGGTAATGTTTCCGGGAGTTGTAATGCCAATTACTGTAGGAAGACAAAAATCACTTCAGTTGGTACAGGAAGTGTACCGTGGAAATCGTTTGCTTGGAACTGTTGCTCAGAAAGATGGTAGCATTGACGATCCGAGTCAGAATGATTTATACCAGACTGGAACCATCGCCCAGATTCTCAAAATTCTGGAAATGCCCGATGGATCGACTTCGGTCATTATTCAGGGCAAAAAGCGATTTGAGGTTGTCGATTATACTCAGGAATTCCCGTATTTCAAAGCACGGGTAACTGCAATTGACGATATTCAGCCAAAGGACGATTCCGTAGAATTTTCCGCAATTATTGGTTCGTTAAAAGATCTGTCGATTAAAATTGCACAGTTTTCCATGCATATTTCTCCAGAAGCCTCTTTCGCTGTTAAGAATATTGAGAACTCTACGTTCCTGATCAATTTTGTTTGTTCGAACACCGATTTGAAGGTGGAAGAAAAGCAAGTTCTTTTGGGTATCAGTGATATTAAAGAGCGGGGTATTCAGGCCATAAGTTATTTGGTTCGCGAAGTTCAGATGGCTGAATTGAAACGAGATATTCAGACCAAAGTAAAGGCTGAACTTGATCAGCAGCAGCGGGAATATTTGCTTAACCAGCAGATGAAAACCATTCAGGATGAATTGGGTGGTAATCCGGCTGAGCAGGAAATTCAGGACTTTAAAGAACGTGCAAAAGAGAAGAAATGGTCGGAAGATGCGGCGAAACACTTTGAGAAGGAAGTTCATAAGCTTTCGCGCTTAAATCCGGCTGCCGGTGAATATTCGGTTCAGTTTGCCTATTGCCAGACTTTGCTCGATCTTCCGTGGAATGAATATACCGAAGATATATTTGATTTGAAACGTGCCGCTAAAGTGCTTGATGAAGATCATTACGGTTTGGAAAAGGTGAAAGAGCGTATCATGGAGCATCTGGCTGTTTTGAAGCTGAAAAACGATATGAAATCGCCAATTCTTTGTTTATACGGCCCTCCGGGAGTTGGAAAAACTTCGCTCGGGCGATCGATAGCCAAAGCCTTGGGACGTAACTATGTCCGGATGAGTTTAGGCGGTTTGCATGATGAAGCTGAAATTCGTGGTCACCGTAAAACATACATTGGTGCAATGCCGGGACGTATTTTGCAAAATATCAAAAAAGCAAAATCGTCAAATCCGGTATTTATTCTCGATGAATTGGATAAGGTTTCGCAAGACTTTCATGGCGATCCTGCTTCGGCATTGCTCGAAGTGTTGGATCCTGAACAGAATTTTGAGTTCCACGATAATTATGTGGAGTTGGAGTATGATCTGTCGAAAGTGATGTTTATTGCAACTGCAAATACGTTGAGTACAATTGCGCCAGCTTTGCGCGACAGACTTGAACTGATTGAAGTGAGCGGATATCTGGTAGAAGAGAAAATTGAGATTGCCAAACGGCACTTGATTCCTAAACAGCTTGAAAACCATGGGATAGAAGCGAAGAGTGTTAGTTTCTCGAAAGAAATCATTCAGCATATTATTGAAAATTACACTCGTGAATCGGGTGTTCGCGAATTGGATAAAAAAATTGCACGGGTTGCTCGTCGCATTGCCAAAAAGATTGCTTTTGAGGAAGCCTACAACATCAACCTGACCAAGGAAGATATTCGGGAATATTTGGGAGTTGTTCAGTATACCAAAGAAATATATCAAGGGAATAATTTTGCCGGAGTTGTTACCGGTTTGGCCTGGACAGCCGTTGGCGGTGAAATTCTCTATGTAGAAACCAGTTTAAGTAAAGGAAAGGGCTCACTTACCTTAACCGGAAATCTAGGTGATGTGATGAAAGAATCAGCCATGCTGGCACTCGAATATCTTCGTTCGCATGCAGAGCAAATGGGAATTAATCCAGAAGTCTTTGATCATTATAATGTACACGTTCATGTTCCTGAAGGTGCTATTCCAAAGGATGGTCCATCGGCTGGGATAACCATGGTAACTTCAATCGCATCGGCATTTACGCAGCGCAAGGTTCGGAAAAATCTGGCGATGACCGGCGAAATTACGCTTCGTGGCAAAGTATTGCCTGTGGGCGGAATCAAGGAAAAGATCCTGGCAGCAAAAAGGGCAGGAATTAAAGAGATCATTTTATCCGAAGCAAACCGTAAGGATTTGGAAGAAATAAAAGAAGTTTACATCAAGGGACTTAAGTTTCATCATGTAGATACTATACAGGAAGTTGTTGAGATTGCTTTGTTGGATTCAAAGGTTGATAATCCTTTAAAAATTGAATAAACAAAATAGAATCGGATACTCTAAAAGCAGCGGGAAGCATCAGGTTTTCCGCTGCTTTTATTTTTAATCCTGACTAAACGGAAATTTTATCATTTTGTCAAAATGAATCATTCTATCCTTAGAAACGGGTTCTTCCAATAGGGTTTGGTTATAGTCAATAATGAACTTTAAGCTTTTCTTATCAACACGTTGAAGGTAATTCAAGTTGATGCACGTCGAACGGTTTATTTGAAAAAGTGATGGCGAGTTGAGTATTTTTAATACTTTATAAAGATTTCGGGTTACAGTTTCTATCGTACCGTCGTTCATATGTACATCGCAATTGTTCAAATTTGACCTCATTATAACAATGTTTTTGATGTCAAGAAAAAGTATTCCTTTGGTTGTCGGAAGTTTTATCTTGGGAGTGCTTGTCTGCGAATTGATAAATATATCTAATTTTTTTTCGTGACTTTTCTTCTCAACTTTTGCTTTGTATTTTTCGATTACCATTGTCAGATCTGCGATGCAAAACGGCTTAGTCAGGAAATCGAGTGGTTTAATATCGAGCGCATCGTAAGCGTAATGTTGATGGGCTGTTGTGAAAACAATCTCGGAGTAGAAATTATCTGTTTGAATTTTATCGGCCACTATCAGTCCATTCATGTCGGGCATGTCGATGTCAAGAAAAACCAACTCAGGTAATGTTTCTTTTACCAATTCTAATCCTTTCCCTGCCACAGTTTCTTTCCCGATAATTTCAATAAACGGAAACTGCCGAAGATACATTTCAAGTAAGTTGATTGCATTAGGTTCGTCATCAATGATAATCGCTGAAATGGTTGTTTGATCCATAGAAACGTTATTCAGTGTCTAATTTGGTTAAATTTCTGATGTGAGTTCTGCCACCTTTAATTTCGTACTCTTTCCCATTCGCCGATAAAACAATAATATTGTTGCTTCGGTATATTTTACGTATAAAACGCTGGTTAATCAAATGAGATCGGCTAACACGTATAAAATTGAATGGGCTTAACATTTCTTCAAATTTCGAAAGGAACTGACTGCTTAATTCGTTCCGGTCGCTGGTTAAATAAAGTTCTGTATAAAAACCAGCAGCCTTACAAAAAATTAGTTCATCCGGATTTAACATCAGATACCCTTTTGTAGTTTGCAGCCTGAGTCTGGTTTCTTCCGGAGTTCCATCTATCAGCTGGTTTACACGTGCTTGTAGGTTGTTTTGTTTATCCTCGTGAACCGTATTTATAATTTTCAAGAGTTCGCTGTTTTCGATGGGCTTTAGTAAGTATTTAAATATTCCGTTTTGTATAGCAAACGCTGCATATTCTTTGGTTTTCGATACCAAAACAAGAGTTGTTTCGGGAAGTTTTGTTTTAACAAATTCGATCAGTTCTTTTTCTGCTTTCCCTTTTGAAGGATAATCGAAAAGTATGATGTCAGGATTACTGTTTATTATTTTGAGTATTGCCTGATCTGTATTTTCGGCAGTCTTAATGTCTGAAACCACTGGATTTGCTTGAAGTAGCTCTAAGGCCTGATCCATTGATTCCTGTTCGCTATCAATAATTAAGATGGATATTTTAGTGCTGTTCATTACGCCGATCAATATTTATTGAATTGCAATAAAGATAACAATATCTGATATTTGATTGGTGGGGAAATAAGAAAATTATGATATACTTCTAAACATCAAAAAAAGCAGTGTGTGCAAAGCTGAATTTGTTAAATAAATACTGACAAGGGAATCTATTTGTCACTACTCCTGAATTATTATTTGTACTAAATTCATTACCTCTTCAAGTCGTTTTGCAATCTGCATCTAAAAATAAATATCATTGTATTTATTGAATGAAAAATAAATTGATATTGATTTTGTCTAATCGCAATTGTGGTACTGATTTCAAAATTGGCTTAGCTGTCAGTAAATTAGTCGTATTTCATCTTATTTGTTATTTGTTTCTTCATCATTTAGGTTACTGTTTCTTATTTTTTTATATTTAGAGGGGAAACCATAACGTAATTTGATTGTTTATCATGAAGATTTGAAAAATGGTTCCATTATATATTAAATACTAATCCTATTTGAATGAGAAAAGTTGTACTTCTCCGGCATGTCCCGTTAAATTTGAAGGCATTTATTTCCCTGTTGTTTTTATCCATCTTTTTATTTACCGGAAGTCTGGTTAATGCTCAATCTTCTGACGAAGAAGAAGATCCTGCTGCCGAAATTCATTCGCATAACGACATTCAGCGGGGAGAACGTTTTTTTAAGGGCTTATTGCCTAAAGATCGCAAATTCGAATCCTGCGAATCTTGCCATATCCTGTCGAAATCGGATACGATGAATTGGAATCCATCGGCTATGGATATTGCTACAAAGTATGCAGGGAAAGACTTTGCCGGTTTCCAGAGTGCAGTAATGCAACCCAACGGAACTAAAATGGAGGCTTCTCATAAGGATTTTAAAATTGAAGATGAAGATCTCAGGAAAGTAAAATTATATTTGGATGAACTGGCTAAAACCGGACCTCCTTCTGCCGGACCAACCGTCAACCAGTTGATGCTTTTCATTTTGTTGGGGCTGTTATTGACATTTGCTCTGCTCGATTTAATTTTCTTTCATAAAATCAAATACCGTATTGTTAATGTTGTCATTTTGCTAGTGGCTTTAGGATTGCAGGCAAAAATGATTTCCGAAGCGGCTATCAATCTTGGCCGTTCTCAAAATTATGCTCCCGATCAACCCATCAAATTTTCGCATAAAGTACATGCGGGAGCTAATAAAATCGATTGTAAATATTGCCATTCAACCGCCGAATACAGTAAATCGGCCGGAATTCCAGCCATGGAGTTATGTATGAACTGCCACGTGCTGGTTCGGGAAGGAGCTCGCTCCGGAAAATTCGAAATTGCTAAAGTGGTTGAGGCTAATGAAACGAAGCAACCAGTTACCTGGGTTCGTTTGCATAGTTTACCTGATCATGTGTTTTTTAGTCATGCACAACATGTTAGCGTTGCTAAAGTTGATTGCAAACAATGTCATGGTGATGTTGCTAACATGGACATTATGAAACAAACCAGCGATTTATCGATGGGTTGGTGTATTAATTGTCACCGCCAGACGAAAGTGAATTTTAAGGACAATCACTATTACGATAATTACATGAAGTTGCACGATGAAGTGAAGGCTGGAAAGATTGATACTGTTCGTGCAGTGAATATTGGTGCCAATGATTGTATGCGCTGCCATTATTAAGAAGTTGCGGGTTTCGAGTTACGGGTTTCTCACCCTGAAAGGGTGTAATATAAATAGCCCGGGGTAAAGTGACGAAGGAACGAAACCCCGGGACAAGGAAGAACCCAGAATGCCGTCCGCGTGATAATTTTGATCAAAGTCAATGTTTTATTTCGGACGGAAATAAGGAATTCAAATTCGGGATTTGTAGTGTAGAAGAAAATAAGAAACAAGGAACAAGAAATGAGTAAAAGGCAATTGTTGCACTTTCTTTTTTCCTCCTTACTCAAGTATATTGAATTTAAATTTTGAAAATAGATAGTCGATGAAGACATACTGGAGAAGTATAGAAGAACTTGCCAATCCAAAAGAGCTACGCCGGGAAGAAGTGCGTGAAGAAGCCAAACAGAAGAGCATGTTGATGAAAGGCGACAAAGACCTGAATTCAGCATCACGACGCGATTTTCTGAAAACTTTTGGTTTTAGCATTGCTGCCGCTTCTATTGTTGCTAGCTGTAAAAGGCCAATCGATAAAGCCATTCCATATTTGGTAAAGCCCGATGAAGTCAATCCCGGAACGGCAAATTATTATGCATCTTCCTATTTCGAAGGGAATGAATACGGAAGCATCATTGTGAAAGTTCGTGATGGCAGGCCTATCAAGATTGAAGGAAATGCGCTGAGTTCTATTTCTCAGGGCGGAACAAGCGCCCGGATTCAGGCTTCTGTATTGAATCTTTACGACGATGCACGGTTTAAAGTACCTTCAAAAAGTGGATCGGAAATTACCTGGGAGAAAGCTGACGAAGAAATCATGGCTCAACTCTCAATACTAAAGTCGCAGGGTGGCAAAGTGGTTCTGCTCAGTTCAACAATTATTTCTCCATCGACACGCGAGATTATTCGAAAATTTGCTGAAAAGCAAACAAATACCGAATGGATTCAATACGATCCTGTTTCGGCCTCCGGAATTTTGGAAGCGAACAAAAAAAGTTTCGGATCGGCTTTTATTCCGGACTACCGGTTTAAACAGGCCAAAGTAGTGGTTAGTTTTGGAGCCGATTTTCTTGGAACTTGGCTCTCAACTGTTGAATATACAAAAGATTACACTTCAGCCCGACAGTTACAGAACGGGGGTAAGGAAATGCTGCGTCATTACCAATTTGAGTCCGGTATGACCTTGAGTGGTTCGAATGCCGATGTCCGCTTCCCAATTAAACCATCAGAAGAAGGCGCAATTGTTCTGGCTTTGTATAACGCTGTTGCCAAAGCAAAAGGTGGACAAATACTTTCAGGAGCTCAATCTTCAGTAGACATTACTGAACTGGCTAAAGACCTGCTCGAAAATGAAAAACAAAGCATTGTGATCTCCGGAAGCAATGATGTAAATATACAGTTGCTCGTAAATGGCATCAATCAATTGTTAGGCAACTACGGTCAGACCATCGGGTTAGAAAATCATCTACTAACCAAACAGGGAATTGATCAGGATACAGATCGCCTGCTTTCTGATTTAAAGGCTGGCAATGTAAAGGCATTGCTAGTTTGGAATGCCAATCCTGTTTACGATCATCCGAAAGGGAAGGAGTTTGCAGAGGCCATCAAGAAAACTGGTTTAAGCGTTTCGTTTTCTGAAAGGCCCGACGAAACTACTGCACTTTGCCAGTACGTTTTGCCTGAAAGTAATTTGCTGGAAAGTTGGAACGATCTGGAACCGAAATCCGGAATTTTCAGTCTTGTCCAGCCGGTAATTGCTCCGATCTTCAACAGCCGTCAGGTTCAGTCAACGTTGCTGAAGTGGATCGGCGCCGACCTAAATTATCGCGATTACATCAAAAGTTTCTGGAAAGAAAATCAATTCCTGAAACAGAAAAATACATCTGATTTCCGTCAGTTCTGGAATACTTCGTTGCAAAACGGAATTTTTGAAACGGTTCAGGAAACCAAATTAAGTTATTCTCCGGAAGGACTTTCTCAGGCTGCAAGCCAAATTAAACCTGCCGTAGCTGGACTGGAAGTTGCTATTTACGAAAGTATAGCCATTGGAAACGGAAAACTGGCCAATAACCCTTGGTTACAGGAATTACCCGATCCGGTTGCTAAAATCAGTTGGGATAACTTCGCTGCTGTTCCGGTTGCTTATGCTACCGAAAATGGACTGAAAAACGAAGATGTCGTTCTGGTAAATGGCATGGAATTGCCTGTATTTGTCCAGCCAGGACAAGCTAAAGATACTATTTCAGTTGCTTTGGGGTATGGACGCCAGATTGCCGGAAAAGTTGGTGATAAAACCGGCTCAAATCTTTATCCGTTTGTCGGAATTGAAAACGGAACACGTCAGTATTTCATGACTTCGGCCAAAGTTGAAAAAGTTCCGGGTAAAGTATTTGAACTGGCGATTTCCCAGACTCATTATTCGATGGAAGGTCGTGAAATTGTTCGCGAAACTTCGTTGGATGAATACATCAAGAATCCGGTTTCAGGAAATGAAAAGGAAGCGGAAGACAAGGCAAAGTCAGTAACATTGTATGATGCACCGGTTTATAACGGACATCACTGGGGAATGGCTGTTGACCTGAACTCGTGTACCGGTTGCGGGAACTGCGCCATTGCCTGTCAGGCTGAAAATAATGTTCAGGTGATCGGAAAGGAACAAGTACGGAACCGCCGCATCATGCACTGGATCAGAATAGATCGTTATTATTCTGAAAATCCTGAAAATCCGAAGGTATCGTTCCAGCCAGTGATGTGTCAACATTGCGGAAATGCGCCATGCGAAAATGTTTGCCCGGTTGCAGCAACTCCGCACAGCGAAGAAGGTTTAAATCAGATGGCCTACAACCGGTGCGTAGGGACAAAATATTGCGTAAACAACTGCCCATACAAAGTGCGCCGGTTTAACTGGTTCCAGTATGTGAAGAACGAGAAATTCGATTTTGCATCGAACAGTGATTTGGGCCGGATGGTTTTAAATCCTGATGTGACGGTTCGTTCGCGTGGGGTAGTCGAAAAATGCTCGATGTGCGTTCAACGCATTCAGGAGAAAAAACAGTTGGCCAAGTTGGAAGGGCGGGCAATTGCTGATGGCGAGATAAAAACTGCATGTTCGCAGTCTTGCCCCGGAAATGCAATTGTGTTTGGTGATCTTGAAAATCCGGAAAGCCGCATTTCGAAATTGTTTCAGGATAAACGCAATTACCATTTATTGGGAGAATTACACACTTTGCCTTCGGTAGGCTACCTGACTAAGGTTAGAAATACAAATGCATGATCAATAATCAAAGAAAATAGATCGGACTATGTACAAAACGGACGTACGAGGAAAATTAATTGACGGAGAAAAGTCGCTCAGTCAGATTTCGCAGGAGATTCTTGCTCCCATTGATGCCAAAGTGCCCAGATGGTGGTATGTAGCCATGGGTGTCAGTTTGGTAATGTTTGCCTGGGGTGCCAGAAGTATTTATATCACGCTGACTGTTGGAATTGGTTCGTGGGGTGTAAACAACACAGTTGCATGGGGATGGGCAATTATCAACTTTGTATGGTGGATCGGGATTGGCCATGCCGGAACCGCTTTTTCCATTTTCCTGCTGATTTTGCGACAGAAGTGGAGAACCGCAATTAACCGTGCTGCGGAAGCTATGACAGTTGTTGCAGTTTTTTGTGCCGCATTGTTTCCGCTGATGCACATGGGCCGTTCATGGTTGTTTTTCTATGTTTTTCCGTATCCGAATACCCGCGGTCCACTTTGGGTAAACTTTAACTCCCCGCTGTTTTGGGACTTTGTAGCTATATCGGCATACTTACTTATTTCGGCCAGCTTCTGGTATTTCGGTATGGTTCCTGATTTTGCTACTATTCGCGATACTACAAAATCGAAAGTCAAAAAAGCTGTTTATGGGTTCTTTTCTTTTGGTTGGACTGGCTCATCAAAAGAATGGTTGCGATACGAAGGCCTGGCTTTTGTGCTTGGCGGAATCGCTGCGGTTCTGGTAGTTTCGGTTCACTCCATCGTATCAACCGACTTCGCTGCATCTATTGAGCCGGGTTGGCACACCACTTTGTTTCCTCCATACTTTGTTGTTGGAGCTATTTTTTCCGGATTTGCCATGGTATTAACTTTGGTTACCCTGATGAAGAAATTATATGGAATGGGCGATTTTATTACTGAAAATCACGTTGACGCTGTTTGTCGCGTGCTGGTTTTTATTTCGCTGATCATGGGAACTGCATACATTACCGAAATATTTATAGCATGGTATTCAGGTTCCGAATATGAAATGTACACCTTCTTTAAAAACCGGATTACCGGTGAATACGCCATGCAATTCTGGGGAATGTTCATTTTCAATGCCATTATGCCACAATTATTCTGGTCAAGAAAAGTGCGTCGCAACATTTGGGTCGTATTTATCATTTCGCTTTTAATTAACCTTGGAATGTGGTTCGAACGATTTAATATCGTAATTACTTCGCTTTCTAAAAATTATCTGCCTGCCAGTTGGGCCGAATATCATCCATCTATGGTTGAGATTGGCTTCTTTGTAGGTACACTTGGAATGTTTTCAGCAGGAGTATTGTTGTTCTTCCGCTTCATTCCGCAGATAGCCATTAGTGAAGTCAAGATGATTTCGAAATACAATACTCAGCAAACTGATCACCTTAAACCGGGTCACCATGATTATGAATAAGAAATATTTAGTCGGTGTTTTTGACAACGAACATACGTTGATTGATGCTTTTGATAAGGCTTTGGCGAAAGGTGTAGTTATCGAAGAAGTGTATACGCCTTATCCGATTCATGAGATTTTGACTGGGATGAAAACCAAAACAAACATTACCACGGCAGCTTTCTTTTATGGCGTATTTGCTGTAATAATGCTGATCGGTGGGATGTATTATGCTGCGGTTGTCGACTGGCCTTTGCATTTCGGGGGAAAACCATTTAATACTTTTCCATCGTTTATTGTGATAACAATTGTTGCAACAATTCTGACGATTACACTTTTGACCCTGCTTACTTTTTCTGTCCGGTCGAAAATTTATCCGGGGAAAAAGGCCGATATTATTGACATTCGTGCAACCGATGATAAATTCATTATTCTGCTCGATCAGGAAAAAATGGGAATAGAGAAACCCGAAGTAACCAAGTTATTTCAGACAAACGGAGCATCTGAAGTATACGAAAAGGAATCCAACTAACTGAACTAAAATTTTCAAGTATGGAATTGAAAAATACGATAAAAAGTCTTGCCGCAATTGCCCTTATTTTGGCGTTTGGATCGTGCGACCGAGACCGAAATACGAAAGGTTGGGAGTATTTTGACGATATGACACATTCAGCAGCGTACGAAACCTATACTCCTAATCCGAATTTTGCCGATGGAAAAACCATGCGCAATCCGGTTGAGGGAACTGTTCCTCTCGGTTATCAGCCCTATCTGTATGAGAAAAACGATACAGATCGCGTACTTGCCGGAAAGGAATTAGTAAATCCATATCAGCCAACTTCTGAAAATATTGCTCGCGGAAAACAGGTGTTTGCTGTTTTTTGCATGAATTGTCATGGCGATAAAGGTGACGGGAAAGGCTACTTATTTACAAGTGGCAAGTATCCTTTTCCTCCGAAGAGTTTGCTTTCAGATAAAGTCAGGAAAGGCCCAATTGGCGAGATATATCATGTTGTAACTGTTGGGTTTGGCGTAATGCCGGCACATGGTTCGCAAGTCAGGCCTGAAGATCGCTGGAAAGTTGCCATGTATGTGAAAGAAGTGCTGCAGAAGCAGTGATGAATTATAAATTATTAATGATCTGTGAGATTATCCTTTGCCGTCTGCTTTAGCTGACGGACATGAAAATATAGAAAAAAGAAAAGATATGGACAATATGGAAGACCGTTTGATTGTTCCCCAGAAGTTTAAAAACCTGTTGTATGGGCTGATCGCCATTGGAGTTATTTCGATGGTTGCCGGTTTTATACTCGATCCGCACCGGGCTTGGGCCAATTATTTGCTGAACAATTATTATTTTGTTTCGATAGCAATTGGAGCAGCCTTCTTTGGTGCGATACAATACATTGCGCAGGCAGGCTGGTCGTCGGCTTTTAAGCGAATTCCTGAAGCCATGGCATCGTATATTCCAGTAGCTGCAGTTTTCTTTTTACTGATGTATTTTGGCATGCACACCATTTTCCATTGGTCGCACGAAGGAATTACAGAAACCGATAAACTACTTGCACACAAGGCGCCTTACCTGAATGTTCCTTTTTTCTTCTTACGCGTCATTCTTTTTTTCGGATTGTGGATTGTAATGGTTCGCTTGTTGCGCAAAATATCGTTGAAAGAAGATGCTGAAGGCGGAATGCAGCACTTTTACGATTCTGAAAAATATTCCAAGGTGTTTATTTTTATCATTGCCATCAGCTTTACTTTGTTTGCCATCGATATGATTATGTCGCTCGAACCGCATTGGTTTAGCGGATTGTTTGCGGCCAAAAGTTTTATTGCCGCTTTCTTGCATGGAGCGACTGTCATCACCCTTATTGTAATTATTTTATCCCGGATTGGTCACTTGCCAATGCTAAACCGTAGCCATTTGCACGATTTTTCCCGGTATATTTTCATGCTTGCCATCATTTGGGGTTACTTCAATTTTGCTGAATTCATGATTATTTGGTACGGAAATCTTCCGGAAGAAACCATCTTCTATGTCAACCGCTCTCATGGTGCATTTGGCGTATTGTTTTATGCCAATATTATCCTGAACTGGTTTATCCCATTCCTGTTCCTGATGCCACGAATGACCTCGCGAAGCAAAATGTTTATGGTTCCGGTAATCATTTTGCTGATGGTTGGCCAGTACACTGAATTGTATTATTACATCTGGCCGGCAGTAGTTCATGAAGCCAAATTCGGTATCCTCGAGATTGGAACTTACCTTGGATTTTTAGGTCTGTTTACATTGGTCGTCACAAACACCTTATCAAAGGCTAATCTGGTTCCCAAAAACCATCCGTATCTCGAAGAAAGTGTTTATCACCAGTTCTGATGAACTTTGATACAGAAATAGAAAATCCCGAAATCTCCTGTAGGTTTCGGGATTTTCTTTTCTGATCAGAATTTGATTATTTTCGGTTCAATACATCCATTTTACTGTCTAGTCCTGTCCATTCTTTAATCTTTCCAGCAAATTCTGTTTTCATATTTTCGGGTAAATTCTTGATTCGGGCAACGCCATGGCTTGCTCCCGGAATCAGGAACGATTTGGAATTGACCTTGTCGGAAACCTGCACGCGGGCGGCAGACCATGCATCGATTCCTCCGTAAATGTAAAGGATGTTGTTGCCTTTTTCGGCCAACCATTTTTGCAGGCCTGCGTGAAATGAACCGTCGGTCGGTTTGGCGTTGGCTTCTTTAGGAGGAAAAGTAGCCGTTGGATTTGAAGTAAAATGCCTGATGTATTTTTTGAAAGGAGCAATGTTATAACCGTAATATCCGGTTTCAGAAGCAGCCAGATAATAATGTGGTCCAAACATTTTAAGATCGGAATCCGAAAAATTGGAGATGCTTGATGTTTCCATCAATTCGTCAAGATAATCGTCGAGCTTTTTATTGGTCGGTATGCTGTCGGCCGACCGTCCCCATTGCCAGAAAGCAAAAGGATATTCCATTACAGCATATTCAAAAACTTTTCCGAAGTCACCCACGTAATTGAAAGTCATTTTGGCGCCTTTGGCATACCATCGCAGCTTTTTTATTGCTTCATCTTCGTTCATCAGCAAAAGCTTCTGGAAATCGAATAAACGTTGGCGGATTTGTGGCGTTCCGATGGTATCCATGAATGTGTAAAGCCGGGTATCTTCAAAAGCATTGTCGATAGGAGCCACATACGGAATGGCCATGTCAACATCGTCAGGATAGAGGTATTTGTAATAAATGGTTGTTTGCCCACCTTTGCTGATGCCGGTACTGATCCATTTGCCTTTGTAAATTTGCCTGAGCAATTGGTTTATGTTATGAAGATCGGAAGCAGCCTGTGTATTGGTGAGGTATTGCCATTGCAGCGAATCGGGACCCGATTTGCCAAAGAAACGGAATTCGACACTGATATTGTTGGCATTGAGAATTTGTTCGACCTCATTTTTGCTCCGCGCCATAAAGTATCCGTTGGTTTCAATAACTGTTGGTAAATCAAAGCCACGGTGTCGCAGTTGCACCCATTGATAAAACGAACCTTTCGCCGGATTCTGATGGTCGATGGGTTGTTTTACCATCAAATCATAGGTCAGGTAAGGATCTCCGGGTTTTGTTGCTTCGGTAAACGAAACGTTGGGAAGATTGAATAATTCGCGTTCGAGTTGTAGTTTGTCGGTCTGGGCGTTTGTTGTTAATGTTAATGCACAGATGATGATAAAAAGAAGTTGTTTCATGTGTTTTGCTGTCGATTTGATTTTGACTGCAAAATACGGATTGTGAAAGTATTTATCAATTTAATGACACAGATAATGCAATTGAACCAAGCCTTTTTCAAATGCCTTGGAACTGATCAAATGCAGCTTTTGTTCCTGTAAATTGTTTCCGAAAAGTTTAATTCCGTCGCCAAGCAGAACCGGAATGATAGAAATAATCAGTTCGTCGAACAATTCATTCTGTAGAAACAGCGAAACGGTTTCGGCTCCACCATCACAAAAGATATTTTTGCCATTCCTGCTTTTCAGAGTGGTTATCAATTCATTTAAATCTCCGGAATAGAATTTCTTTTTTCCTGAATCAGGTCGGGGAGTGCGAGTCAGAACATAAATATCGCGTTCTCCATAATTCCACTCAGGAACCATTGACGAGACTTTGTCATATGTTTTTCGGCCAAGAATTACAGTATCGATGCCTTCCATAAAAGCGGTGTAGCCATAGTCTTCACCTTCTTTCTCAACCATCGATAAAAAACTGATGTCGCCATCGGGTTTGGCAATAAAACCATCAAGGCTCATGGCAATGTAAAGAATGATTTTTCGGTTCATAGTTAATTTGAAATTAGTAGGAGTGCTTCTTTTATTGTTTCGACCGGCAGCTGGCAACTGTTATTCTGGCAGATGTAAATCAAGGTTTTTCCTGAAACATGTCTTCCTTTTAGCAATGGCAAATCGTTTTCAGCAGTTCCGGCGCAAAAAATAACATGGGGTAAATAGTTTTTCTGAAATTCGTTCAACAGGCTGATTGCATTCTCTCCAATGATGGCCACTTCGAAATGATTGCCTGTTAAATCAAGCATCAACTGCGACCAGTTGCTGTAACCCGATGGATAATCGGCCATATTTCCACTAACGGTACTGAACATTTTTTGTGCTGTTTCCAGATAGTCAGGCCGGTCGAGCAGGTACGAAAGCCGAAAGAGGTTTTTGGCCATCACCGAGTTCGACGAAGGAATCACATTATCGTGAACTTCGATGGTTCGGGTAATCAAATCCTGCTGTTGACTGGCAGTAAAATAGAAAATTGATTTTTGCTCGTCGTAAAACTCCTGAAATGTAATTTTCGTCAGTTGTTGAGCCAAATTCAGCCAATCTTTTTGTCCGGTAGCTTCAAAAATCGTGGTAAAGGCTTCGATCACAAAAGCATAGTCATCCAGAAATCCGGAGATTTTGGCCTGATTGTTTTTGTACGAATGCAGCAAATGCCTATTTGCATCAAATAGTTTTTGCTTCAGAAAGTTGGCATTTGCAAGTGCAAGCTCAAGATATTCCGGATTGCCAAAAGCCTTGTAGCAACTGATTAATCCGTTAATGGTCATGGCATTCCACGAAGTCAGGATTTTATCATCGAGCCCGGGACGGATTCGCTTTTCGCGCTCTTTCAGTAAAAGCGATTTCCAATTCTGAACCTTTTTTTCAATATTTTCAATTGACAATTGATGCTTTTTTGCAAACGAATCGTTGTCTTCCGTTCGCATCAAAATGTATTGGTTGTGCTCCCAAAAGCCTAGTGAATTGACGTTGAAATATTCACTGAACAATTCAAAATCGGCACCCAAAAGTTGTATTAGTTCTGGTTTTGTCCAGGTATAGAATTTCCCTTCTTCGCCTTCGCTGTCGGCATCGAGCGCCGAATAGAACCCATTTTCAGGCGATAGCAATTCCCGTTTCAGGAATTCAATAGTTTCTGAAACCACCTGCTGATACAAAGGATTGGGATCGGTTTGGTAAGCTTCAGCATAAAGGTGCAAAAGCTGGGCATTGTCGTAAAGCATTTTTTCGAAGTGCGGAACTTTCCAGATCTCATCGGTCGAATAGCGTGCAAAACCACCGCCAACCTGATCGTAAAGTCCGCCGAAAGACATTTTCTGCAAAGTCAGCTCAACTTGCTTGTGTATGGCTTCATCCAGAAGTTGTTGCCCTGCGCGCAACAGGAATTGCCAGTTGTTCGGAATCATAAACTTGGGTGCGCCTTTTGTTCCGCCATTTCTGGTATCAAAATAACTTTGCCATTTTTTCAAAAGCGACGGTAAAAGCAGCGGATCAATGCCGGCATTTTCTCCTGAAATCGGAATCAACGAATTTTGTTCGATTCCATCTTGCAGTTTTATGGCGTATTCCAGTGTTTCCTTCGGATTTTCGATATAAAATTTGAAAACAGCTTTCAACGCTTGTATCCAATTCTCTTTCTGAAAGTATGTTCCACCCCAGATGGGCCGTCCGTCGGACAAAGCAATGCAGTTGAGCGGCCATCCTCCACGCCCGGTTAAAAGCTGAACGGCAGTCATGTAAATGTGATCAACATCGGGACGTTCCTCGCGATCCACCTTGATGCAGATAAAATGATCGTTCATGATTTTTGCCACTTCCGTATCTTCGAACGATTCATGTTCCATTACGTGGCACCAGTGACAGGCCGAATAGCCAATGCTGATGAGTAAAAGTTTGTTTTCAGCTTTAGCCTGGGTCAGTGCTTTTTCGCCCCAAGGCTGCCAGTTCACAGGATTGTGTGCGTGTTGCAGCAAATACGGCGATGTTTCGTGGATCAGTTCGTTGGTATATTTCTGATTTTTCATGTTCCCTATTCTGAATTGAAATAGGGAAACAAGTGGGTAGGGGAGAAAGTTTTTAGAATAAATTGAGAAGCAATTGCTAAACGATCTTCAGACCTTCAGGATTTTGGCGGCAATCCCAAATGGAGTGGATAATGATATTGGTTGAGTCTACCTCATAGAAAATGATGAAATTATCATAGATCAATCCGCGAACAGATTCAATTTCTGATTTAATGCCAATTTCGGGTTGTCTTTGTATTTGGGCTAATTGCTTTTTAATTGCAGCGTTCAATTTCAGCGAATAGACTTTACTCTGATTTCGTTCAGAATAGAATTCGAGAATTTGAAAAAGCTTGATTTGTGCTCGATGAGACCAGATTATTTTTCGGTTGCCCATCTTTTTACCGATTTGTCAATTTCGGATTGCTCAATAAAATGTCCTTCTTTGATTTCTCGTTTTGATTGATTAATCTCATTCTTTTGTTCAGAAGTCAATACCAGTATCTTTTCGGATGATTTGGATTCAAGAAGAGACTTGATCTCATTTAAAAATGAGGTGTCATCTATCTCTTTTATTCGGCTAATTAGCAATTTTTTCAATTCGAACGTAGTCATAACTAAACTTATTCAATTGTGTAAATGTACGAATTTGTCGATGAAAAAGTTGTCAATTGATTTTAGTTTTAAACCTCAATCTCGCCTCTCAAATAGGTCACCGCTTTCCCGGCAATCAAAACCCGGTCGCCCGAAAGCGTGCACCAAAGTTGTCCTCCGCGCCGAGAAACCTGGAGGGCAGTCATTTCTGTTTTATTCAGTCGTTTCGACCAAAATGGGATGAGGGTGGTATGTGCCGATCCTGTGACCGGATCTTCGTTTACACCAACTGATGGGGCAAAAAAGCGACTGACAAAATCAACTTCGGTTCCCTTTGCCGTAACCATGATTCCGCGGGCATTGGTTGACAGTAATAAAGAAATGTCAGGCTGAAAGTTTCGAATTGTTTCTTCCGAATCAAACAGCAATAAGTAATCGGTTCTTCCTTTTAACGTTGCCAGGGGATGAGCCCCAAAAGCTTCTGAAAAAGCTGGAACTGCATCCACAACATTGGCAAAATCAGCCGGAAAGTCTAGTTGCAGTTTATCTTTCACTCTTTTGACAGTCAGGACGCCACTTTTGCTGTTAAATTCGATTTGCTCACCCTGAAAATTTAGTTCGTTGAATAAAGTATGTGCTGTTGCCAAAGTTGCATGGCCGCAAAGCCTGACTTCTGCCTTTGGCGTAAACCACCGAATATGGTAATGTTTGCCTTCAGGAATAAAAAAAGCTGTTTCTGAAAGGTTGTTTTCAGCGGCAATTTGCTGCATTGTTTCATCAGAAAGCCATTCGTTCAGTGGAACAACTGCAGCCGGATTTCCTTTGAAAAGGCTGGCAGCAAAAGCATCGGCCTGAAATATCTGAATCCTCATTGTTTAAAATTTTACAGTCAGTTTTAAATTCAATTTCCGTTTGGTCAGGTAGTTTGGTACGCCAAACATATCGCCCGAGTTATTGGCAACCCATAAATACGAAATCGTATTGTTGATCCCCAACAGATTGAAGACTTCCATGCTTAACCACATGTCTCTGATTGAGTCAAGTGCTTTGTACCTATATTTTTTATGATCCTGGTTAATCAACACTTTCGAAAAACCAAGGTCGATACGCCGATAGGGAGGAATGCGGAAAGTATCCATATATCGTTGCGAATTTGAAGGCCCGGTTGGAAGCCGAGAGCCATAAAAAGCTGTCAGGTGCATCTTCCATGTTGGATTTCCCGGGAAATAATCCTGAAAGAAAACACTGAAATTAAATCGTTGATCGGTTGGTCGGGGAATGTATCCCGGATGCTGAATCTGACTGGATGCGCGAACCTGGTCGGCTGTTACTCCAGGAATAATCAATTCGCCAGCCTGATTGTAATATTTATAATAGAAATCGCCAATAATATCTTCTTCCGTTTTCATTACCGATAAACTGGCCCATGACTCAACTCCACTCACAAATTCACCATTTACCTTCATGTCAAGTCCGGTGGCATAACCTTTTGCCTTTTGATTGGGCAAATATCGGATTCGCACATTATCAATCTGATAAGGCGTAATGTTCGACATGAATTTGTAATACATTTCTGAAGTAAATTTAAAAGGACGATCCCAGGCTCTGAAAATATAATCGGTTCCCAGAACCACCTGCGCCGATCGTTGTGCTTTGGTATCCGGATAAATAATTCCATTCCGGTCTTTTAGTTCCTTGTAAAATGCTGGCTGATCATAAATTCCTCCTGAAAGATGAAACACGAAATTTGAATTCCATTCTGGATAATAGCGCAAAGTAGCGCGCGGACTAAGCAAAAACTCTTTGGAATATGACCAATATTGAGAACGAATTCCGGCGGTGGCGTACAATGATCCTTTCCCAATTGGTATCTGGTAGGTATCCTGAATGAAGGCCGTTGCTCGGGTTGAATTCATATTGTACTTCATATTGGTTGAACTGTACAATTCAAGCTTATCGCTGTGATAGGGAATTGCATAGCCGGTTGAATCTCGCAGAACCCATTCATTCATCCGGTCGTCAATTTTTTCAATCTGTGCCTTGATGCCCCAGTTTAATAAGTGGTGTTCCGAATTATATGCGCCTTTGTGTTCCAGGCTGTAAACGCTTACATCCAGGTAATTTCGTGCATGGTTCAGAAATTCACCAACGCCAATGTTAAGAGCACTGTCTGCGGCTCCTGTTTGAGTGTTCTGCTCCAGTTCATTCAGGTAATAGGATCCATCAATATCGTAGGTCTCAGCTTCTTTCGATTGAAAGGCCGAAGCAATTATTTTTAGGTTTAATTTTTCACTGGGATGGTAATTCGCAACCAGAGCACCAGTAGTTGTTACAAACTGATCGGCTTCCTGACCTTCAAAATAAATCTTTGCTCCGTATTGCTGACTAATTGTTCCAAAGCTGGTTTCCCGGCTTTGAGGCATGAAATTGTACTGGTTTTTAGCCAGATTTCCCAGAAATGAAACATCGAAAGATTTGTTGAATTTGTAGGTCAGGTAGGTTTGAAAATCGATGAAGTTCGGATTGTATTCGCCTTTTTCGTCAAGCGAGCCAAGTAAATATCTGTTGGTCTTATAGCGAACACCGGTAATGTGTGAGAATTTGCCGTTTTTGCTCAAATCTTCGACTTGCAGCGAACCTCCCAGAAAACTGGCAGAAACGGATGCTGCAAACTCGGTTGGCTTGCGGTATTTGATGTCGAGAACCGATGCCATTTTATCGCCATATTTGGCATCGAACCCACCTGCAGAGAATTCGATTGACGAAACCATATCGGAATTAATGGAGCTCATTCCTTCCTGTTGTCCTGAGCGGGTTAGTA
Organism: Aquipluma nitroreducens; assembly: GCF_009689585.1. GTDB lineage: Bacteria > Bacteroidota > Bacteroidia > Bacteroidales > Prolixibacteraceae > Aquipluma > Aquipluma nitroreducens. The sequence continues at coordinate 4,043,341 of NZ_AP018694.1, forward strand.
ACGGACGGTACACTTCAATGTCGTTGACATAGACCAGATTCTCATCGAAGTTTCCACCACGTACTGAATATTGCGAACTCAATTCATTGTTGGTTGATACACCTGGCAAGGTTTTAATCAATGCTTCAACGCCACCGGTTCCGGCATCGGTCATGTTGGTCATGTATTTTGCGTCAATCCGGTTCATATTCGTTTTAGTCCGGCGATTTTGGGTGACCTGCACTTCTTCAATTTCCTGATCAATTTGTTTCAGCGAGACATTTAGCTCAAGTTTCTGCTCTTCCGAAGCTTTGATGCTTTTTTCACCCGATTGGTAACCAACCATTGAATACACAATGATTACGATTTTTTTCGCCGGAATTCGCAAAAGGTAAACTCCATCACGATTTGAAACAGTTCCAATCGATGAGTTTTTCAATGAAATGTTGGCTAATTCAAGAGGCTTCCCGTTCCCATCGGTAACTTTGCCAATTAAGGTAGCGTTGTTGCTTTGAGCATGTAAGCTCGCGGCGTTCAGAGACAGTAAGATGATTAATAACAGTAGTTGAATTGACCTCATACGAGCAAAAATAATACTTCCGGAATAATAAACTGTTTAGTATACCGTAAATTGTTTAATTCAGTTTATTTTTGTTAAGCTTCATCGATTTTTCAGAGGAGGCAATTCTATAAATCTTAAATTGATATGGCATCTCGTGATTATCTTATCCGTCAGTTTGAAGAAATGGGAATTTTCCTTTCTATTTTGTTTCGCCGTCTTTTGAAGATGAAAGAAGAAAATCAGCAGGAACAAATGGCATCGGCTGTTCGTGAAGAGCTTATTCAGGAATTGAAGCTAGATATCGATCAAGTGATTATGCTTGAGAATGAAGAATTTTTGTCGCTGATTAAAACGTATTTTACATCAATTGATCAATTGGATAAACTGGCTGATATTCTGAAAGTTCTTGGACAAGATGCCAGTCAATTCTTTTCCTTGACAAAAGCAAATTATCTCCTGAAATCATTGTTTTTGTTTACCCATCTTCAGGAAACAAGTTCGGCGTTTTCGTATGAGCGACGGGCCAAAATTCTGGAACTCCAGAAAACGATTCTTGAAAAGGGTCTTGCATGAATTTTAAATATTTCTTACTATTGACATAATGACAGAACAGCTCGAAATAACACTACCAACCTTCAAGCGCGGTTACCATCTGATTACCGATTTGATTGAACGGCAATTGCCCAAACTTCCGGAGAAAGGGCTGGTAAATATTTTGATCCAGCATACTTCAGCCGGTATCAGCCTGAATGAAAATGCAGATCCTACAGTGCGATATGATTTCGAAGCCTTTATGAATAAGCTGGTTCCGGAGAATGATCCGGGTTTTACACATATTTTGGAAGGTTCGGACGATCAACCTGCCCACCTGAAATCCTCATTAATTGGAGCTAGTCTGACCATTCCAATTACAAATCACCAGTTAAATTTGGGAACATGGCAAGGAATTTATTTGTGCGAGTTCCGAAATTTTGGTGGCCGACGCACATTGGTAGTCACAATCATCTCATAGAAAAGAGTCAATAGTCATCAGTAAACCCTTTTTTTAATGACTATTTGACTCTTTCCGAATGACATGTTCTCAGAGTTTGTCTTTTAATGCTGCGCCGGTATACGATTCCTGAACTTTTACCAGATCTTCAGGAGTTCCCTGAAATAAAATATTTCCGCCATCTTTCCCGCCTTCCGGACCAATGTCGATCACCCAGTCTGCACATTTGATCACATCCAGGTTGTGCTCAATGATAATGATGCTGTGGCCTCGCGCAATGAGTGCATTAAACGAGTTGAGCAATTTGCGGATGTCGTGGAAATGGAGGCCGGTGGTTGGTTCATCGAAAATAAACAACGACGGACTTCCTTTTTCTTTGGCCAGAAAAGAAGCCAATTTGATACGCTGACTTTCACCACCAGACAAAGTACTCGATGATTGTCCGAGTTTAACGTAGCCCAAACCTACGTCTTGCAAAGGTTTCAGAAGCTTTGCAATTTTTTTTGATGAGGTTGATTTGTGATTTCCAAAGAAATCGATGGCTTCATCAACCGTCAGATCCAGAATGTCGAAGATGTTTTTCCCTTCAAATGTAATTTCCAGAATTTCGTCTTTAAATCGCTTTCCTTTACAGCTTTCGCACTCCAAATGAATGTCGGCCATAAACTGCATTTCAACCGTAATTTCGCCTTCACCCTGGCATTCTTCGCATCGTCCACCTTCAATATTGAATGAAAAATGCGACGGTTTAAAACCATTGTATTTCGAGCTTTGTAGCTCCGAATATAATTTTCGAATCTCGTCGTAAACTTTCAGGTAAGTTGCCGGATTCGATCTCGATGATTTCCCGATTGGATTCTGATCGACAAATTCAACTGAAGTAATTAGGTTGAAATCGCCCCTAATAATGTCGTGTTGTCCGGTTTTTTCACTGAATCCGCCGAATATTTTGGCCATTGCCGGATATAAAACCTTGGTAACGAGCGATGATTTGCCGGAGCCACTCACGCCGGTTACCACACAAATGGTATTCAGCGGAAATTTGACATTTATATTTTTTAGATTGTTTTCACGTGCGCCGGTAATTTCGATGTAGTTACTCCATTTGCGACGTGTTTTTGGTACGTCAATTTTTTCTTTCCCGGTGAGGTACTTGGCAGTCATGCTTTCCGAATTTGCCTCCAGTTGGTCATGCGTTCCCTGAAAAACAACTTCGCCGCCTAGCCTTCCTGCCAACGGACCAATATCTATAATTTCATCGGCTTCGCGGATAATTTCTTCGTCGTGTTCAACAACAATAACCGTATTTCCTAGTTTTTGCAGTTTCCTCAAAACACGAATGAGTCGTTGAGTGTCTCTGGAATGAAGCCCAATGCTGGGTTCATCCAGAATGTACATCGATCCAACTAAACTACTTCCCAACGAAGTTGCCAGATTTATGCGTTGAGATTCGCCGCCTGATAATGTTGCAGAAAGCCGGTTCAGGGTTAAATAGCCCAAACCAACATCGGTCAAAAAATCAAGTCGGTTGTTTATTTCGGTCAGAATTCGTTCTGCAATTTTTGTTTCGTGTTCTGAGAGTTTCAGGTTTAAAAAGAATTTTTGCAGTTCATCAATGGGTAACAACACCAAATCCTGAACTGATTTTTCGCCGACCTTTACATACATGGCCTCCTTTTTAAGGCGAGTGCCCAAACAATCGGGGCAGTTGGTCTTTCCACGGTAACGCGAAAGCATGACCCGATACTGAATTTTATACGTGTTTTCTTCAAGCATTTTGAAGAACTGGTTCAATCCCTGAAAGTGCTTGTTGCCCGTCCATAAAAGGTGTTTTTGCTCTTCGGTCAGTTCGTAATAGGGTTTGTGTATGGGGAAATTAAATTTATCGGCAGCGTAAACCAGTGCATCTTTCCATTCGCCCATTTTTTCGCCTTTCCAGCATGCAACCGCATCCTGATAAACTGATAGGGATTTATTTGGAATAACCAGGTCTTCATCAATCCCGATTACTTTTCCGTAACCTTCGCAGGTTTTACAAGCGCCAATCGGGTTGTTAAAACTGAACATGTGAACCGTAGGTTCTTCGAATTCGATGCCGTCGGCCTCAAAGAGATTTGAAAAATGCTCTTCCGTAACAATTTCCCCGTCGTAAATTTTAATGATGCATTCGCCATGACCTTCAAAAAAAGCAGTCTGTACCGAATCAGCAATCCGGCTCAAGTTGTCTTCGTCGTTTAATACAGTGGCACGGTCGATCACAATGTTGCAGGTAGAGTCTTTGCATTCTTGCTGATTATTTTCTTTCAGAATTTCATCGATTTTCTGAACTTCTCCGCTTATTTCAAGTCGTGAAAAACCTTGCTGTAACAACAATTCAGCTTCCTGAAGCAATGTTCGTCCATTTTTGAATTTTAGTGGCGAGCATACCATAAAACGGGTATTTTCAGGAAACGATTGAATGTAATTAATTACGTCGCTTACGTGGTGTTGTTTGACTTCTTTACCCGAAATAGGAGAGATGGTTTTTCCGATTCGGGCGAATAATAATTTCAGGTAATCGTAAATCTCGGTGGACGTGCCAACAGTAGAACGTGGATTGCGCGTGTTCACTTTTTGCTCGATGGCAATTGCTGGCGGAATCCCTTTAATATAATCAACTTCAGGCTTATTAATGCGCCCAAGAAACTGGCGTGCATAGGATGATAAACTTTCAACATACCTTCGCTGACCTTCAGCGTAAAGCGTATCAAAAGCCAGTGATGACTTGCCTGATCCTGATAATCCGCTGATTACAATAAATTTATTTCGATCTATTTTTAAATCAATATTTTTGAGATTGTGAACCCTGGCGCCTTTAATTTGAATATATGATGAATAATTAGAAGGAAAACTCATTCGTTATGTTATTATAAGTACAAAATAATTTGGTTTATTCGAAAAATTGATCGACTTTTACCAGCACAAAATTAGTAAATAGTTTAACTCACATTCAAAAAAGCTTGCCTATCGACAGAACTGTACTCTTTAATTATTGAAAACAGTCACATAATAATTCAGAGTCATGTTCAGAACAGAAGATCTGAGCGACAATTCGCTCGTGAAACAATTTGTCGATGGCGATCAGGCAGCTATTGAACTATTAATTGCCCGCCATAAAAAGAGAGTTTTTACCTACATCGTTTTAATTGTAAAAAATCATCATCTAGCTGAAGACATCTTTCAGGATACTTTTATTAAAGTTATCCGATCGTTGAAATCCGGAAAATATACCGAAAACGGTAAATTTATTTCCTGGGTGCTTCGCATTTCACACAACCTGATCATCGATCATTTCAGGAAAGAGAAATTACTAAGCACAACTTCGAATGATGATACGAATATTGATCTTTTTAATTCTCAGAAGTATTCGGAAGAGAATATAGAAGATAAGTTGGTTTACGATCAGATTACCAGTGATGTACGCCTTCTGATTGAAGAATTGCCCGACGATCAGCGCGAGGTGATCATGATGAGGCACTATCAGGGATTAAGTTTTAAGGAAATATCAGATTTGACTGATGTTAGTATCAACACCGCTTTGGGACGGATGCGTTATGCGTTGATCAATCTCCGGAAGTTGATTGAGAAAAAAAATCTAAGCCTTACAAAAATTTAAGAAATAGATAACAATATTACTTCTAAGGTTGCGTTATTTCTTCATAACTAAAATTTAACGTTAGCCTATGAGTAAATTCTCTACCTTGAATTATTTGATCAATTCATATTACGCCGGTAAAAAGGAAGTTGAAATCTTTCATCTTAATGATTCTGTTGAATCTGATGATGATTTTAACCTGAGCGGATTCGAACCTTCGCAAAGTAGTATTGATGCAATTTTAAACTTTGCATCGCAACTGGAAGTGTTAAGATCAGGAAATATTGGAAATATTGAATTGAATCTGAATTGAATCTGAAAAAGTATTTAAAAGCATCTTGACAAAGGTGCTTTTTTTATTTACATTTGTGATATCATATTAATATCATTATAATTTAAATCTGATAGTATGGAAAAGTCATTTACTGCTCGTTCTGGTTATTTGGTCTTAGCGATTGAAGCTTTACTTCTTGTGTTGGCAGTTGTTTCGATTGTCAATTCAGTAATTGTCGTTGGAGTTTTACTGATTGTCTTTTTTCTTTTCATTGCTCCGGGTTTTATGGCCGTCGATCCAAATCAATGCTATGTGTTGATTCTTTTTGGGGAATACAAGGGAACTCTGAAGGATAATGGATTTTTCTGGGTAAACCCATTCTTCGCGAAAAAAAAATTTTCACTTCGTGCCCGGAATTTTAACAGCGAACCCATTAAGGTCAACGACAAATTGGGTAATCCGATTATGATTGGGTTAGTTCTGGTCTGGAAAGTAGAAGAAACATACCGCGCAGCGTTTGGTGTTGATGAGTACGAACATTTTGTGGTGGTTCAAAGCGAAGCTGCTTTGCGAAAATTGGCTGGCTTATATCCTTACGATAACATCGAAGACGATCATGCCAAGATTACTTTGCGTGATGGGGGAGAGGAAGTGAATCATGAATTGGAAAATGAAATTCGCGAACGGTTAGATATTGCAGGAATCCATGTGATTGAGGCTCGTATTAATTACATCGCTTATGCGCAGGAAATTGCACAGGCTATGCTGAAACGCCAACAAGCTACCGCCATTGTTGCTGCCAGGTTTAAAATTGTGGAAGGCGCCGTCAGCATGGTCGAAATGGCTTTGGATGAATTGAGCAAACGCGAAATTGTAACCTTGGATGAGGATAAAAAAGCAACTATGGTAAGCAATCTTTTGGTTGTTTTATGCGGTGACAAGGAAGCGACTCCTGTTGTAAATACTGGTACGCTTTATCAATAAGCGATGAACAAAATTTTATTTAAAGAAGAGCAGCAATTTAGGCAGTGGTGGTGGATTGTTCTGATTTTGGGCGCAACAATTCCTGCTATGGTAATGTGTATATATGCACTATACCAACAAACTGTTCGAGGCATTCAGGTTGGCGATAGTCCTGCACCCAATAGCGTGCTGATTATCGTATTTGTCTTTCTATGCGTAATGCTTTGGGGATATTACAAACTTAAGCTTGAGGTCTGGATTGATCAGGATGGAATTCATTACCGGTTTTTCCCCTTGATTTTCAGGAATAAACTTATTGCTAAAGAGGAAATTCAACGGTACGAAATTCGCAAATACAGTCCAATCATTGATTATGGAGGTTGGGGTGTTCGTCGTGGTTTTGGTCGAAAATGGCAACGAGCATACAATGTGAGTGGAAATATTGGGTTGCAGTTGTACCTGACCAATGGGAAGAAAATTCTGTTTGGAACTCAACGGTCGCAGGCAATTCTATATGCTATGGACGAAATGATGAAATTAAAATCAGAAACCAGAAAATACTAGAATCATGAAAATGCACATCTTTGCTTTTCTGCTTGGAGTGCTAGCTACAACTTTGGCACTTGGTCAGACTGAATTGAATATTACTTTGAAAACCAAAACTGGCAATATTGAAGGGACATTAATGTATCCATCCGCACCAATACCAGTTCCTGTTGCTTTGATTATTGCTGGTTCAGGTCCAACTGACCGGAATGGCAACAATCCAATGATGACCAATAATTCTCTTAAAATGTTGGCTACAGATTTAGCAAGTATTGGAATTGCTTCATTAAGATATGATAAGCGTGGAATTTCCCAAAGTAAGAGTGCCGGGTTGCAGGAGGCTGAACTGAAGTTCGAAATATATATTAATGATGCTGTTGAATGGATTAATCTTCTGAAAGATGATAAAAGTTTTAATCAATTGGTCGTAATTGGACACAGTGAAGGGTCGCTAATTGGAATGATTGCCTCACAGAATTCAAAAGTTGATAAGTTTATTTCGATTGCTGGCGCTGGACAGACAGCTGATAACCTGATCAGGGAACAGTTGAAAGCACAACCACCAATGGTCATGGAACAATCGGCTCCAATCTTGAACGAACTTGTTAAAGGGAATACAGTTGAATATGTTCCACCATTCTTAAATTCATTGTTCCGTACCAGTGTTCAGCCCTACCTGATTTCCTGGTTTAAATATGATCCGCAAAAAGAAGTAGCAAAATTGGAAAAGCCTGTTTTGATTATTCAAGGGACTACTGATATTCAGGTAAATGTTGAGGATGCCAATCGACTTCATGCTGCAAAACCAGATTCAAAATTGGCACTTATTGATGGCATGAACCATATTTTTAAAAATGCAGATGCCAATCCTTTGACGAATATGATGACCTACAGACAGCCAGATCTTCCTCTGAATGGCGAATTGGTGAAAGTTATTGGTGAATTTATTTTAACCAAATAGAAAAGAAAATAGAATATCCGGAATATGAATTGTTCATATCTATTTTGAATGAGTAAAATGTGGAGGTAAGGAAATGGCTAAGAAAAAATCATTTGTTCTTCGGATTGATCCTGACGTGTATGATGCTATCGAAAAGTGGGCAGCGCAGGAATTTCGCAGTGCAAACGGACAAATAGAATGGATTATCAATAAAGCACTTCGTGATGCCCGGAGAACTGTTGAAAAGACCGTTAAGGAGGAAACTGAAGATGATTCGGAATGATTTTATAAATACGGTCTCTATCTGTTTAAATTTACTTTAAATAAGCCGAATATGCTTTCAATCTGATTGTGGAACCATGGTTTTAGATTAATTTCGCGTCGGTTTAAAAAGTAAATCCTATCAAAAAATAAAAACCTATGACAATTAGCGCATTACAATCAGAAAGGGCTAAATATCAGCCAAAGCTTCCTAATTCATTACAGTCATCAGTAAAACTCGTTGAAGGTAAAAATACCCAATCGGTTGCCGATCAGGATGAGATTAAGAAACTTTTCCCAAATACTTATGGCATGCCTTTGATTACATTCGAGGCTGGCGAGAAAAAACAATATCCGGCGGTGAATGTTGGTGTGATTCTTTCAGGAGGTCAGGCTCCAGGCGGACACAATGTGATTTCAGGTATTTTCGATGGTATCAAAAACATCAATCCTGAAAGCAAACTTTATGGATTCCTTGGCGGTCCTGGTGGTTTAGTCGATCATAGCTATGTAGAGCTTACTGCTACTGTTATCGACGAGTTCCGCAATACCGGAGGTTTTGATATCATTGGTTCTGGTCGTACCAAACTCGAAGAAACTGCACAGTACGACAAGGGTACCGAAATTATGAAAGAATTGGGCATCAAAGCACTCATCATAATTGGTGGTGACGATAGCAATACCAATGCTTGTGTTTTGGCCGAATATTATGCTGCTCAAAATACAGGAATTCAGGTGATTGGTTGTCCAAAAACAATTGATGGTGACTTGAAAAACGACATGATTGAAACTTCATTTGGTTTTGATACTGCCACAAAAGTTTATTCTGAATTGATTGGTAACGTTGAACGCGATGCCACATCAGCAAAAAAATACTGGCACTTTATTAAACTGATGGGGCGTTCTGCTTCGCACATCGGTTTGGAATGTGCATTACAAACTCAGCCAAATATTACACTGATTTCGGAAGAAGTTGAATTGAAAAAACAAACTTTGGGCGAAATCGTTGATTATATGGCTGGAATCGTTGCTAAACGTGCAGCCAATGGCGAAAACTTTGGAGTTGCGTTAATTCCAGAAGGTTTAGTTGAATTTGTTCCTGAAATGAAAATCCTGATTTCGGAATTAAACGATTTATTGGCTGAAGGTTCTGAAACAGAACAAAAATTTAAATCGTTTACAAGCAAAACAGAAGGTCGCGCATTTGTTGCCGGAATTTTATCTGCTGAATCTGCAAAAGTGTATACATCACTTCCTTCAGGAATTGCTGACCAGTTAACTCTTGATCGCGACCCACATGGAAATGTGCAGGTATCGCTTATCGAAACCGAAAAGCTGTTGGGTGAAATGGTGAAGAGCAAATTGAAAGAAATGAAAAAAGTCGGTGAGTTCAAAGGTAAATTCGGAACACAGTATCACTTTTTCGGTTACGAAGGACGTTGTGCTGCTCCATCAAACTTTGATGCTGATTATTGCTATTCATTGGGATACAATGCGTCATTCCTGATTGCTGAAGGTAAAACCGGCTATATGTCATCAGTTCGTAACCTGACTGCTCCTGCTGCCGAATGGATTGCTGGTGGAGTTCCGGTAACTATGATGATGAATATGGAACGTCGCCACGGACACATGAAACCGGTAATTCAGAAAGCTTTGGTTGAACTCGATAGCGCTCCATTCAAATTCTTGGCTGCAAATCGCGAGAAATGGGCTATTGAAACTTCATTTGTTTACCCTGGACCAATCCAGTATTGGGGGCCAACAGAAGTTTGCGATCAGCCAACCAAAACCATTACTCTGGAAAGAGCAAAATAATTCAGATCATTCAATTCGATTAAATAGAAAACCCCGAAAGCAATTTCGGGGTTTTTATTTTTTTGTGCTTTAGTCTGCGACTTCCAACTTCCGTCTCCATTTTACTTCTTCACCAAAAGATACTTTTCAATATTCTCGATGAACATCTTCTTGGTTTCTTCTTTCGATCTGCCAATTCCTGACATCATGACCGGTTTCCCGTTGGCTGGAATATAAAGAAATGCCGGAATTCCGGTGATGCCAAATACCTGCGCCAATTCACGTTCCTGATCGGTATTGATTTTATAGACCAGAATTTTACCCGCATATTCTTCACCAACTTCATCAAGTATCGGGCTTGCAATTTTGCATGGTCCGCACCAATCGGCATAAAAATCAATAATTGCCGGTTTATTTCCCAGGTATTTCCAGTCGTTTGGCGACTTGGTAAAATCCCAAACTTTCTCAACAAACAGGGCTTTTGTCAACTTTTCAGAACTATTTGTTTCTGTTGTTTTTATTGAAGAGTTTGTAATCCCAGTGTTTTTATTGATTTCCTGTTTTTTATTTCCGCAGGCCGAAAACACAATGGCGACCACGGCTACAGTTAAAAATAGATGTTTCATAACTTATTGGTATTTATCTGTTTATGTTTTGTTGTATAACCGCTCATATAAATTCATGCATAAAAAGATGAATTAAATATGTATGTATATAGATATGATATATCAATAGCTGTGCCAGAAATAATATTACTAAGCAGTTCGAAATTTTATTAAAAAAGCAAAGCCTGACGCAACCAAAGAACGGTTATCTGTATCTATAGTTTGAACAATTATTACTGGAAAGCCTGCGTATTGCGGTGTTAGTTCATCAAATGGAGCTTTCATTGGGTATATGCAATTGAAAACAATTTTTAAATATAGAATTAAAATGAAAAAGTTATTTGTTTTATTATTGGTTGGTTCCTTATTCGGCCTGATGTCAGGCTGCGATATGGATGATGATGAATGCTTAAATTCCGTAAGCGATGCCTGGGTTGGATTTGGATTGGTGAATAAAGATGCTTCATCTGAATCATATACGATTGCGATGGATGACGGCGAAGTGCTTTACCCTGCAACCAATTCCGTTTTTGATAAGGATGTCTTTAATAATGAACGAGTCTTGGTCAACTTTACTATTTTAGGTAATAAGAATAATCCGGATCACAATGAATACTATTATGTGCAAATCAATTCATTACGAAAGATATTGTACAAGGGCATTTTCGACATTACGCCTGCGAAAGAAGATAGCATTGGTAATGATCCCATTCTTGTTAAAGATAAATGGGTAAAAAATAATATGCTGAATTTTGAATTGAAATACTGGGGTGGCAACAAGACTCATTTCATAAATCTAGTGAAACAACCTGGTGCAATAAATACTGAAAGTGGTCCTGTAATCCTTGAGTTAAGGCACAATAACAATGACGATACCGATGGATTGCCACTTTCGGCCTATGTGTCATTCGATTTAAGCGCTTTAAAGGTTGCAGGTAAAAGCAGTACATCTTTCAAGGTTGTTGCCAAGGGATTCGACGGAAAGGACTTTGAATACACAGGAGAATACAAATACTAGAAACGGTTTCAATCAATTCGGTTATTTTGTAAAAGCATCTGTTGTTAAAAGCAGATGCTTTTCATTTTTTTATTGCCCTACAATCCTTACATTCACAACCTTTAAATCAGATATAATAAGAGAATATTTAAATTAGCCAGTATGATAAAGTCTGTTTGTTTATTGGCCATAGCGGCTACTTTGTTTTCATTTACAAATCCGAAAACGACAAAAGAAATGACAATGAATTCGAATCCTGAAGTTAAGAAACTGGCTTCAGATGTGATGACACCCGAAGTGTTGTGGAGTTTTGGCCGCATTGGCGACCCGGCTGTTTCGCCCGATGGAACAACTGTTTTGTATTCGGTAACCAACTACAACATCGAAGAAAACAAATCGTATCGCGATTTATACACCGTTTCAGTTAATGGCGGTGTTCCTGTACAAATCACTTCAACTCCGGAAAAAGAATCTTCAGCAGTATGGAGACCTGACGGCAAAAAGATTGGTTTTCTATCTTCAAAATCCGGTGAAATGCAGCTTTGGGAGATGAACTTAGATGGCTCAGAACCAGTTCAGGTTTCAGAAATAAAGGGTGGAATTTCAGGATTTAAATATTCTCCTGATGGAACCAAAATCATGTTTACTGCCGATGTAAAAATGAAGAAGGATGTTCATGATTTGTTTCCCGATTTACCCAAAGCCAATGCATATCTTGAGAATGATTTGATGTATAAACATTGGGACGAATGGGTGCAAACAGTTCCTCATCCTTTTGTCGCTGATTATGAAAACGGGAAAATTGCTAATGCTGTTGATTTGCTTGAGGGCGAACCTTACGAAAGCCCGATGAAGCCATTTGGCGGCGTTGAACAATTGGATTGGAGTCCCGACAGCAAAACGATAGCTTATACTTGCCGGAAAAAGACTGGTAAAGAATATGCACTTTCTACCAATTCAGATATTTATTTCTACAATGTTGAAACGAAGAAGACGGAAAATAAAACTCAGGGAATGATGGGTTATGATCAGAATCCGGTTTTCTCGCCTGATGGAAAGTGGATAGCCTGGGAAAGTATGGAGCGCGATGGATACGAAGCTGACAAAATACGCTTGTTTGTGATGAATCTGCAAACTGGCGAGAAAATTGACTATTCCGCAGAGTTTGATCAGAACTCAACGAATCTTGCCTGGAGCGCAAACAGTAAATCAATCTATTTTATTAGCTGCTGGCAAGCATTAACTCAGGTTTACCGTTTGGATCTTGCCAGTAAAAAGATTGCTCAGATTACAAAAGGAATTCAGGATTATGCTTTTGTTGCTGAAGCAAAAGATAAGCTTATCGGCATGAAACACTCGATGAGCAAACCCGATGAAATTTATGCCATCGATTCAAAAACTGGTGTTGAAACTGAACTCTCATTTCAGAATAAACCCATTTTAGATCAACTGACTTTATCAAAAGTGGAAGAGCGCTGGATAAAAACTACCGACGATAAACAAATGCTTACCTGGGTGATTTATCCACCTCATTTTGATCCAAACAAGAAATATCCAACTATTTTGTTTTGCGAGGGCGGTCCGCAATCAACGGTTAGCCAGTTTTGGTCGTATCGCTGGAATTTTCAGCAGATGGCAGCCAACGGATATATTGTTGTTGCTCCAAACCGTCGCGGATTACCGGGCTTTGGAAAAGAATGGCTGGAGCAGATCAGCGGTGATTATGGTGGTCAGAATATGAAAGATTACCTCTCGGCGATTGATGCGGTGGCAAAAGAACCGTTTGTTGACAAGGATAAATTGGGTTGTGTTGGTGCAAGTTATGGCGGATTCTCTGTTTACTGGCTGGCAGGTCATCACGAAAAAAGGTTTATAGCTTTCATTGCGCATGATGGGATGTTTAATTTGGAACAGCAATATCTGGAAACCGAAGAAATGTGGTTTGTAAATTGGGATTTGGGCGGACCGTATTGGGATAAAGCAAATGCAGTAGCACAGCGGTCATATGCCAATTCTCCTCATTTGTTTGTTGATAAGTGGGATGCTCCAATTTTGGTTATTCACGGTGAAAAAGACTACCGCATTCTCGCGTCTCAAGGTATGGCAGCCTTTAATGCTGCAGTTTTGCGCGGAGTTCCGGCTCAAATGTTAATCTTCCCGGATGAAAATCATTGGGTTTTACAACCACAAAATGGAATTCTGTGGCAGCGGGTTTTTAAACAGTGGCTCGACAAATGGCTCAAATAGTTTTAGCGTTTAAGGTTCAAAGTTTAAGGTTCAATTTCTTTAAGGGGACTTTAAACTTTGAACATGGAACGTTGAACTCAGAAAACTTCGACCTTGCTTTTGTTAGTTTCGAGCAGTCCTTTGATCTTCGAGGCTTGGCAAATTAGCGAAATTACATTTTCAATTCTCATTCGGGCTAAGTTAATTGTCAGATCAAATTCTTCAGTAGGCGTGTGATCGCCAGCAATGTGTTTCCTGAAATTCTCACGTTCTTTCTCTGTTTTTTCAATAAAATCAACCGCTTCTCTGAGGTTTAGTCTATTCTTTTCCATGATTTGTTTGATTCGCCAATCGAGTGGTGCGGTCAATTTGACAAGTAGCGATTTTTCAATGTCCTTGGTAATAATATGACCAGCTCGTCCAACAATTATGCAGAATCCATCGTTAGCGAAGCTAAGTTCCAAATCAATAAGGGTTTTGCTGATTTTTCGGTCGCTTTTAAATCTTTTCTCACTGAAGGCTGATAAAACATCATCAATCAGACCTCGATCCCCCTCTTTTAAATAGTTCCGTAATTTATTCGGATCCATGTCTAAACCACGGGCGCTTTCCTGAAGAATTTCTTTGCTTAATACTTTCCATTTCTTGCAAACACATTGTTTGTCAAGTTCATTGGCCAGTTGTTTGGCAATATTTACGCCCCCGCAGCCAACTTCTCTTGAAATGCAGATTACTGGCCCGGGTTGGCTGCTATGTTCCACATATTTCGGATCATTTTGGTGCAGCCTCTTGCTTAGGTAAACCATCAAAGTATTGTTCATGGCGCAGAGATTTTTGGTTATTATAAGTTACGAAATATTTCATTTGCGGTTGGAATTTTTCGGATCTGATTTCATGTTAAATTATATGGTATAAAACATTAGTATGAACTAAATCGTTTCTTATCAAAGGTATTTTTTCTACCTTCCGTAACTAATTTTAAAATTTTAATGCATGTTTAGTTCAGATACATATATTACTCGTCGCCGATATTTAAAACACAATATATCAGAAGGCTTAATTGTTCTTCTTGGGAATGTTGATGTTCCGATGAATTATACTGATAATACTTATTATTTTAGGCAAGATAGTTCATTTTTATACTTTTTTGGGCTTGATTTTCAGCGATTGGCAGGTATTATCGATGCTGATTCGGGTGACGAAATTATTTTTGGAGACGATGTAAGTATTGAAGATATTATATGGATGGGACCTCAGGTTTCATTAAAGGAGAAAGCCGCCAGAGTAGGAATTACCAAAACAGATTCCTACAAAAATCTTCAGATGATTATTGATAAGGCTATCCGGTCGGGCCGGAAAATACATTTTCTGCCGCCATATCGTGCCGAAAATAAACTTTTGCTCAGCGATCTTTTTGGAATTTCTCCGTCAAAATTAGCTTCGTATTCTTCGCTTGAATTGATAAAAGCGATAGTCTCTTTGCGGTCGGTGAAAGAGGAACAGGAAATAACTGAGATTCGGAAAGCCTGTGCGGTTGGTTACCAAATGCATGTTACTGCCATGAAAATGGCTAAAGCTGGGGTTCAGGAACAAACCATTGCCGGAACTATCGAAGGAATAGCCAATTCAGGAGGAGGAATGGTTTCGTTTCCGGTTATTTTATCGCAGAACGGTGAAACACTTCACAACCACGATCATTCGCAAATGTTGAAGGATGGACGGTTATTGCTGGTTGATGCCGGTGCTGAAATCGGATCACATTATGCATCTGATTTTACGAGAACCGTTCCGGTTAGTGGAAAATTTACCCAAAAGCAGCGTGAAATTTACGAGATTGTTTTGGCTGCAAACAACAGAGGTCGCGAATTAACCAAGCCTGGTACAACTTATTTATCAGTTCATTTGGCGGCTGCCGAAGTTATTGCTTCAGGCCTGAAAGATTTAGGCCTGATGAAAGGCGATGTTAAGGAAGCCGTCAGGAATGGGGCACATGCTTTATTTATGCCTCATGGATTGGGGCATATGCTTGGTTTAGACGTTCATGATATGGAAGATTTGGGACAGATTTATGTGGGATATGACGACGAAACCCGGCCAGTTGATCAGTTTGGGACTGCTTATGTACGCATGGGACGGAAACTTCAATCTGGATTTGTTATAACCAATGAACCGGGAATCTACTTTATTCCGGCATTGATCGAAAAATGGAAGGCCGAGAAAATAAATACTGATTTTATCAACTTCGATCGACTTTCTGGTTATCTGGATTTTGGCGGAATTCGACTTGAAGACGATATTTTGGTTACTGAAAACGGAAGCGAAATCATTGGAGATCGGATACCAGTTACCCCGGATGAAATTGAGGATTTGATGAAGTTATAGACTTCCGATTCCGATATAATCAATTAGAATTATCGAAATTGAATTGTAGCCCGTCTCTGATCGCAGAAACGGGCTATTAATTTTAGGTCGTCTCTTTTTTAAATTGATTGGCAAGAGTATGCGCTTTGGCCGCACTGCCTGCCGATGATCCAAAGTAGTAACTGTATATTTGAGTTAGGGTGGCACTTAAAACGCCCAGAATATAAAGTATAACATCTTTTTTTTCTGCTGGCAATTCCTGTTTGGAAAAGACGAGTACAAAAAAGAGTCCCAATGTTATAACAGTGGTTCCTAGTGCCAAGTAAGGTGCGACATTTTTTGCAAGTTGGGTGGCATATTCGCTGGTCTGCACCTGAACCTCGCGCTGACGGGCACTGTTGAGGTCTCCAAGGATCATTTGCTGCTCTTCGTTCGAAAGTTTTTGCATATCCAATTGAAACTGCATCTCCGACTTTCTTATTTCATTATCGAGCGACATTTTTTCTTCCTTGGTTGTAATCACATTATCGAGCACTTTGCCCACCGAATCGACAAGCGTACCGGCTCCTCCTGAAAATAGGTTTTGTAGAAATCCCATGATTGTTTGATTTACTATTTCGATATTTACGATTTACGATTGAGGGAACAAAAGCGCAAATCGTCTAATTGTAAATAAATTAGGCGTTTTCGCCTAAAGCTCTGATTACCCAGCCATAGAAGTATTTCCGGCTGGTCGGTCTTTTCTTTACGATATTTACATAGCGGGCAATTTTAGCAACTGTAAAGGATGCCAAAAAATGTTCGGGATCAAAGTTGTTGATTGCTGAGATTGAATTTGGTCCGATCACCCCGTCAGATTTGGCGCCAACCACCATCTGCGCCAACGAAGCACTTGTTCCAACACCAGCATTGACGCCAAAATCAAAGATCGAATTGGCGATTTCCTGATTAGCAATTTGATCACCGTTTATTTTATCCCAGAAAGTGACCCGATAGAAGTCGGATATGTTTTGCTGAAGTTCGGGATCTTTGTCGAGGTTGGCCGGAAAACCAGTCTGCCGTTTCAAAATATCGACTTTTGTCCATCCGTCCCATTTGCTGAAAATCTTGCGGGCTACACCTTTATAGGTTTCGCCTCCCGGATCATCCGGATCGTTGCCATAGCCTCCTTCGTGAGCTATCATCAACTGAAATGCTTGAGTAAAATCAGCCATAAGAATTGTGTTTTAAGTGAAACCAATCATACCTCATAAATAACAAAAGACAAATTTGTCTTTTGTTATTTATTCACTTAAAACTGAAAAGGTTACCCTCGCTCTTATTAATTCTTTCAAATCCAGTATTCTGTAGATTTTGCGGAGTAATACTTTTATTTAAATTATTATGTTTTCCCTTTGTGTTTTTCAATAGGATTAGTCAAAGTAATGTTCTTTTGTGGTTTATAATGAGTTGTTTATAAGCTATTTGGTGGGTTAAAAAATACTTTGTTCGATAAATATCCCGAAATTAGTGAAGCTCTTGTAATTTGGGCCAACCTGTTCCAACCCTGCCGCAATTCCGACTTGAGTATTCCTAAATCCAAGACCCAGACGAAGATCCTGCATGTTTTTAATGTTTCCATCGCCATTAAATAGAAATAGACTTTGGATACCAGCAACAAAGTTTAACTTTTCATTGATCTTTGGGGTCAGTTGTAAAATCGAAAATATATCGCCTTCATTTCTACTATCTCTAAAGTTGATCCTTGGTGATAGTAATAGGAACAAGCTTTTCTTATTCAATTTGTATTGCATCCCGGCAGTGGGCAAAAAACCAGTTTTGCCGGTATAAAGACCACCACCAGTTATCCTGAAATTTTTAATGGGCTCGAAAAATACCAAATCTTGTAGCATTAAATCATTCTCGCTGTTATGGAGATAGTCGAACTGGAGAATATTGATGTGGAAAATACCAAACTTTGATGTTTGACTGAAATTTTTACTGACAATCATCTTTAAAGTTCCATACTTATCTCCCAACATCAATTCTGCAGGGATGGGTTGTGCTTTAGCCATGAATCCAGTCAAGATCAAGAGAAAAATAATTGGGATAAGTATTTTGCTTCTTTTCATATGTCTATAATTTGCTTCTTAATTGCCATCTGGAACTCGCCAATTAGTCATCCTCGTGTGGAGGATGTGTTACTCATGGCTCGTTTCATTTGTATAAATTCCAAGGAATAAATTATGCAGTTGCAGCTTTCTTTGTGATGAAGTATTGGGCTATAGTGATGTACCATTTAAATCGCTGAACAATGTGGATCAGTATTAACCCAAGTAATATCTGGCTTGTGATTTCGTGGATCTCTTTGAAATTGATGATATCACGCGGCACAACTTGTGTCCATAGCATTATCCCGGAAACAGCCATTGCGATAAAAAATACGACTGTAATCGAAAGCAGTTTGTTTTTTAACAGATGGTCGGTTGAAAAGAGTTTTTTAAACCAACTCCAGTGTTGTATGGTATGTAACAACATCAATGCAAGAAGTGATAAACCCAGATAAACATGCGTGCTATCTTTTCCATTGACTGGTTCTGAACTAGTTCCTTCACCGCTGATGAGGTCAATTACGTCAGCCTCGTTCATGGATCGACTGCTGTATTCAATGAATGAACTCTCTTCCCGGGAATGGCCCCTTCTACCTTCATGTTCTCCTCCTCCGTCAAATAATCCTGTTTGGGCTGTGATACCAAAACTGATGATCAAAAGTACATTGATCAGGTACTTTAGTTTGAGTGATTTTAATAGTGTTTTCATGTTCTTCGCATTTAATAATTGATTTTTTAGTTTTCCTGTAATACAAACATAAACAGTAAGTACTGCTCTAGTTCGGAATTCTAAATGAAGCGAAGATTTTCAGGAGTGAAATGCTCTTAAATAGAGTTAAAATGTAATCGGTAATTGGGTTACTTTCCGTCGAACCATTCTCTGAATTCGGTTACCCGTGTCCGGCTGATGAGAATTTTTTCAGGAATGGCAACTTTTAGGTTGATTGATAGTCGGTTGTTGAACCAGAAATCAACTTCTTGAATTGAATTTTTTGAGATGATGAATTGCCTGTTTGCTCTAAAAAAGTCATTTGGATTGAGTTTTCCAGCCAATTCATCGAGTGTAAAATCGAGGTTGCATGATTTGCCATCAAAAGCTTTAGCGATTACAATTCCCGAATCGATGTAGATGTAGGCAATATCGCAGGCTAAAAGAGGAATCATTTTATCGCCTTTTACTGATACCAGAAAATGTGTTTTGTATGATTTCTCTTGTTTCAGGGAGTCGATAAGCTGTTGGATATCTGACTTGATATTATTAGTTGCTGAAAGTGTTTTTAGTTTGACTATGGCTTTTTCAACAGATTCTTTTGTTATTGGTTTAAGTAAATAGTCGATGCTGTTTACCTTGAAGGCTTTGATCGCATATTCGTCATAAGCAGTTGTGAAAATGATGGGACAGGTGATATTTACATGATCAAAAATCTTAAAAGCCGACCCGTCAGCAATGTGTATATCCATAAAAACCAGATCGGGTAGGGGATGATTTTCAAACCATGCGACCGAAGATTTGATACTATCTAATATGTCGATTACTTCAATGTTACCGACTTCGTTCAGCACGCTTACCAGATGTCGTGCTGCTAGCATTTCGTCTTCAATCAAAAGAGCTTTCATCTTTTTACGGTTTGATTAAGGGTACTTCTACTTTAAACTCCTGATCAATCTTAAATATCTGAATGTCATAGTTTCCTAATAGCCGAAAAAGTTTCGACAGGTTGGTCAATCCTATTCCGTTACCTTCTTCCTGTGTTAGTTTCTCCTGAATTTTATTGCTGACCACGAGAAAGCCATTTTCTGTTGATTGTATTTTAATTTGGAACGGGTATTCTTTGCTTATTTCATTGTGTTTTACCGCATTTTCAACGAGAGTCTGTATTGTTAACGGTGGAAGTTCGAAGTCTTTAAGTTGATCGTCAATTTTTGTTTCTATGGTTAGATTAGTGTCGTACCTCATTTTCAAAAGAAAAATATATGATTCGGTAAATTCTAATTCTTCGCTTAAGGCGACGAGTTGTTTACGGTTGCTTTGTAAAGTATAGCGCAAAACCTGCGAAAGGTGACTGATGTATTGCTTGGCCAATGATGGCGAATCTTCCACAAGTATTTTTAACGCGGTTAGTGAATTGAAAAGAAAATGCGGACTGACTTGATTTTTAAGTGATTCAAATTGGCTTTTTAGACTTTCATTTCTCAACTTTTCGTTTTCAACTTCAATGGTCTGCTTTTGAAAGATCAGTCTCAGAATTAAGATGCTAATTAATACAATTGATGAACAAAAGAAATTTCTAAAGAGTAGATCTTCACCACGTCTATGAATGTAGACCTGAGATTCAACTGAATGTTTTGTGATAATAAATAATTGAGCAAAAATGAAAGCGAGTAGAAATGTAAGGACAATCGATGTGGCAATCTTTTTAAAGTTTAACTTGTAATGGGCATCGAATGGTTTATATAACGGATAGTTCAGAAGAAAAATAAGAAATGCAAGGATGAAGGTTGATAAAAAATCAAAGCTGGCATGCGACAGCGTTAATATTTCGCCATGACGACCCACACCATCATCGAATAAAGTTTGGGCAATCAATGAGAAATGGATTGTCAGGCTTATTGCAAACGACAGAAGCAATGATATCCAGATGTATTTCTTCGGCATAGTTGTACTCATAATTCTCAAAGGTACAAATAACCAGAAGTCATTTGTGTAGAAAGTGTTTTGAAATGATGAATTGTGAGGTTGAAATGATAAAAAACAGAACTGAAATAAAAAGACCCGCTTCGCAAGTACGAAACGGGTCTTTTCCCTGAGAGAATATCTGGTGTGTTTATTTCAAACCTTTGCGTTTCAAAAGCGGTTCTATCGAAGGCTCCTGACCACGGAAGTTTTTGTAAATAGTCATTCCTTCGTCCGATCCTGATTTGGTTAACAAGGTGCGGAATCTGGCCGCAATTTCAGGATTAAAAATATTACCGCTTTGTTTGAATGCATCGAAAGCATCGGCATCGAGCACGGCAGCCCAGGTGTACACATAGTAACCGGCTGAATAACCTCCGGAGAAGATGTGCGAGAAGTAGGTACTACGGTAGCGGGGAGCAATTTCTTTAATCAAGCCGATTTTATCCATTGCAGCTTTTTCAAAGGCTTCAACATCTCCGTTGAACGGAATCGTGTGCCAGTCCATATCGAGTAACGAAGCAGCCAGTAATTCAACGGTTTCAAATCCCTGATTAAATTGCGCGCTTTTTTCGAGTTTGCTAATCAATTGTTGCGGAATCACTTCTCCGGTTTTATAGTGTTTGGCGTACACGCTAAGCACTTCAGGCTCTGATGCCCAGTTTTCCATGATTTGCGAAGGAAGTTCAACAAAGTCGTTCGGAACACTTCCGGCAGTGCGACGGTATGGCCCGTCTGTAAATAAGGCATGAAGCGCATGTCCTGATTCGTGGAACAAGGTGGTTACTTCTTCAAAACTCAATAAGGCCGGAACATCTCCGGAAGGGCGGGTGAAGTTGCAAACGATGGAAACCACAGGAGTAATCATTTTGCCGTCTTTGTACGATTGGCTGCGGAAAGAAGTACACCAGGCTCCATTGCTTTTTCCAGCGCGTGGATGAAAATCCATATAGAAAATACCAATGTGCCTGCCATCGGCTTCCTGAACTTCGTAAGTCATAACTTCAGGATCGTAAATCGGCAAGTCAGTTCTTTTTATGAATTTGATTCCGTAAAGTTTGTTGGCGGTGTAAATCATGCCGTCGATCACATTTTCGAGCTTGAAATAAGGCTTCAACTGAGCTTCATCCAGATCGTATTTGGCTTTGCGAACTTTTTCGGCATAAAACCACCAGTCCCACATGTCCAGTTTAAATTTTCCGCCTTCTTTGTCAATCATGGCTTGCATATCATCACGTTCTTTTTTTGCACGTTCAAGTGCCGGAGTCCAGAGCTTCATCAGAAGTTCGTTTACCTTTTCAGGCGTTTTAGCCATATTAACATCAACAACATAAGCTGCCCAGTTATTAAAACCAAGTAGTTTTGCTTTCTGTTCGCGTAATTTTACCAGTTTGCCAAGAACTTCTTTGTTGTCGTTGGCATTCCCGTTATTGCCCCGCATGAGGTAACCTTTATACAATTTTTCGCGAAGAGCCCGGTTTTCGGCAAACTGGAGGAATGGAAGCATGCTTGGTTTTTGTAGGGTAAAGACCCATTTACCATCGAGACTGTCTGCTTTAGCCAGATCGGCAGCAGCAGAAACAACATCGGCGGGCAAACCTTTCAGATCGGCTTCATTGTCGATTACCAACTTGAAGTTTTTATTGGTCTCGGCTAATGCATTTTCACCGAATTTAAGTTCGGCCATCGAAAGTTCGTCGTTTAGCTTGCGGAGTTCGGCCTGTTTATCTTCAGGTAAATTTGCGCCGCTGCGTTCAAAGTCCTGATAATATTTTTCAACAACCCGAATTTGCTCGGCATCAAGATTTAAATCATTGCGTTTTTCGTAAACCGCTTTTACACGTTTGAAGAGGTCTTTATTCAGCATGATGTTGTCGCGGTGCGCCGAAAGTTTTGGAGTGATTTCGCGCGCCAGAGCCTGCATTTCGTCGTTGGTATTGGCCGAGTTCAGGTTAAAAAATACATTCCCAACATTGTTCAGCAAATCACCCGACAAATCAAAAGCTAAAATCGTATTATTAAAAGTAGCTTCTTCTTTGTTGTCGGTAATTGCTTTTATTTCAGCGATCTGATCCGCAATTCCGGCATCAACGGCTGGCATGTAATGTTCCAGCTTGATTTCGTTGAATGGCGGAACCTGAAACGGAGTTGTGTACTCTTTAAAGAATGGATTGTTCATGTCTTTTTTTACTTCTTTGGCTGTGTTGCAGGCATTTAAAATCAATGCAAGTGCAATAAGCGATAAACCGATTTTCTTCATGTTTTTATTTCTTTTTAATAGTGTGAATTTTAATTTAGTCCGCGACGTTTCAGCAATGGTTCAATCGATGGTTCCTGTCCACGGAAGTTTTTGTAAATCGTCATTCCTTCATCTGATCCCGATTTGGTTAACAGCGTCCGGAATTTGGCTGCCAGTTCCGGATTAAATAAATTTCCGCTTTGTTTAAAGGCATCAAAAGCATCGGCATCCAATACAGCGGCCCAGGTGTAAACGTAGTATCCGGCCGAATAGCCTCCGGAGAAAATATGCGAAAAGTAGGTGCTGCGATAGCGCGGTGCAATTTCAGGAATTAAACCAATTTTGTCCATCGCCGCTTTTTCGAAGGCTGCAACGTCGCCGTTAAACGCATTGGTGTGGTAATCCATGTCGAGCAACGAGGCAGCTAATAATTCAACCGTTTCAAATCCCTGATTGAATTGTGCACTCTTTGTTAATTTTGAAATCAATTCTTCAGGAATTACCTGACCAGTTTTATAGTGTTTGGCATAAATGCGCAATACTTCAGGCTCCGAAGCCCAGTTCTCCATAATTTGTGAAGGAAGTTCAACGAAATCGCGCGGAACATCGCGAGCTGTGCGTTTGTAGGGACCATCGGTAAACAGCGAGTGGAAAGCGTGGCCCGATTCGTGAAACAATGTGGTTACCTCTTCGAAACTCAGAAGGGCAGGAACGTCGCCTGATGGACGGGTAAAGTTACAAACGATAGAAACGACCGGAGTGATTTTTTGTCCGTCTTTGTAGGATTGAGAGCGATAAGTTGTGCACCATGCTCCATTATTTTTTCCGGGTCTCGGATGAAAATCCATGTAAAAAATACCGATATGCTGGCCATCAGCTTCCTGAACTTCGTAAGCCATCACTTCATCGTTATAAACCGGAATATCGGTTCGTTTGATAAATTTCACACCATAAAGTTTGTTGGCTACATAAAACATTCCGTCGATCACATTTTCAAGCTTGAAATAGGGTTTCAACTGGGCTCCATCCAGATCGTATTTGGCTTTGCGGACCTTTTCGGCATAATACCACCAGTCCCACGATTCGAGTTTGAACTTGCCACCTTCCTGATTAATCATGGCTTGCATATCGTCGCGTTCCGTTTTTGCCCGTTCGAGTGCAGGAACCCAGAGTTTCATCAGGAAATTGTCAACATTCTCTGGCGTTTTGGCCATATTTTCATCAACCACATAGGCCGCATAATTCGGAAATCCCAGAAGTTTGGCACGTTCATCGCGTAATTTTATGATGTTTGCAATAACCTGTTTGTTGTCAAAAGCATTATCATAGTTTCCGCGGTTCAGGTAGCCTTTATACAACTTTTCGCGCAGGCTGCGGTTTTCGGCATACTGAAGAAATGGCAACATGCTCGGTTTCTGAAGTGTGAAAATCCATTTTCCTTCCTGACCCGCTTTTTTTGCCAGTTCGGCAGCGGCTGCAATCACATCAGCAGGCAAACCTTTTAGGTCGTCCTTATTATCGATCACCAATTTGAAATTTTTGTTGGTTTCAGCCAAGGTATTCTCACCAAATTTGAGCGTCTGCATCGAAAGTTGCTTGTTCAGTTCGCGCAATTGGGCCTGTTTTCCTTCCGGAAGATTTGCTCCACCGCGTTCAAAATCTTTATAGATTTTTTCAACCAGACGCACCTGATCATGATTCAGGTTCATCGAATTTCGTTTTTCATAAACGGCTTTCACACGCTTGAAAAGATCCATATTGAGCATGATGTTGTCGCGGTGAGCCGACATCATCGGAGTGATTTCGCGCGCCAGGGCCTGCATCTGGTCGTTCGTGTTGGCCGAATTCAGGTTTGAAAATATGCGTGATTTAGTCAGTAATTCACCTGAATTGTCGAATGCCAGAATGGTGTTTTCAAAATTCGGTGCTTCTTTGTTTTCGGTAATCGTTTTTATTTCAGCAATTTGCTCTGTAATACCAGATTCCATTGCCGGTTTAAAATGCTCCAACTTAATTTCGTTGAAAGGCGGAACCTGAAATGGTGTTTTGTATTCGCTAAAAAATGGGTTACTCATATCTCTCGTTTGGGCATTGACATTGAAGCAAGAATATAGACATAGTGAAAATATGCCTATAGAAATTCCGATCTTTTTCATTCTGAATGGGTTTGATTTTTATTTGGGTTGAAATATAGAAATTTACAGTTGCTTCAATACTGATAAATGTCGTGAAAAAGTAATAAACATGACTTATTTCAGGAAACGGAGCCATTACAAACACAAACTACCGGCGTGATGGTGTTTCATCGGTTTTAATTTGTCGTTATTTACGGCTCAATTTTCTTCCCTTCCCCTGAAATTTTATTTACTTTTGCCGATCATTGAATTTCAGACATAAAAGACATTTATCATGAACATATCTTACCGCTGGTTAAAAGAATACATCAACCTCGATTATACTGCCGATGAAGTTTCTGCTTTCCTTACGCAGATTGGGCTTGAAGTTGGAAGCATGGAAGAAGTTGAAACCATTAAAGGTGGTTTACGCGGCCTAGTGATTGGTGAAGTTCTGACCTGTGAACAGCACCCTGATTCGGATCATTTGAGCAAAACTACTGTAAATGTAGGTAATGGCGAAGTTTTACCTATTGTGTGTGGTGCGCCTAATGTGGCTGCCGGACAAAAAGTGGTAGTTGCCGTGGTTGGTACAACTTTGTACGATGGCGACGCAGAATTTAAAATCAAGAAATCAAAAATCAGGGGTGAAGTTTCTGAGGGCATGATCTGCGCCGAAGATGAAATTGGACTGGGAGCAAGTCACGACGGAATTATGGTGCTCGACCCATCGGCGGTTCCCGGAACTCCAGCCAGCGAATACTTTAAAATCGAGTCGGATTTTGTGCTTGAAGTTGACCTTACAGCGAACCGGATTGATGCGGCTTCTCACATTGGTGTTGCCCGCGATTTGGCTGCCTACATCAACCAAAAACATCCGATTAGCTATAACCGCCCTTCAGTTGAAGCTTTTAAAGTCGATAATCATTCTCTCTCGATCCCGGTTGAGGTTCTCAACTCTGCTGCTTGTCCGCGTTATTCCGGAGTTACAGTTTCAAAAGTGACTGTAAAAGAATCTCCTGAATGGTTGAAAAATAAATTGAAACTCATTGGTTTAAAGCCAATCAACAATATTGTAGACGTTACCAACTTTGTTCTTTTCGAAACTGGTCAGCCGCTTCATGCGTTTGATGCAGCGGAAATTAAGGGTGGTAAAGTGATGGTTCGCACTGCCGAAGCTGGCTCTAAATTCGTTACACTCGATGGCGTTGAACGCGAAATGCATCCTGATGATCTGATGATTTGTAATGAATCGGCTGCCATGTGCATTGCTGGTGTTTTTGGTGGTCTCCATTCAGGAGTAAAAGATACGACAACAAGTATTTTTATTGAAAGTGCCTGGTTCGATTCGGTTTATATCCGTAAAACAGCTCGTCGCCATACATTGAGTACTGATGCTTCGTTCCGCTTTGAGCGTGGAACTGATCCGAACGGAACTATTTATGCGCTGAAACGTGCAGCCTTGTTGATTAAAGAAGTGGCTGGCGGCGAAATTTCTTCTGAAATTGTTGATGTTTACCCGAATCCGGTTGAGGGTTTTAAAGTGGATTTGTCATATGCGAATGTCAAAAGGTTGATTGGTGCTGATTTGGGAAAGGGAACGATTAAGCAAATTTTGGGAGCTCTCGAAATACGTATCGAAAATGAAACCGAAACCGGTCTTTCGCTTCTGGTTCCGCCATATCGTGTTGACGTTACCCGCGAATGCGATGTGATTGAAGATATTTTGCGCATTTATGGGTACAACAACATTGAACTGCCAACTCAGGTTAACGCATCGCTGCAATATTCGGTGAAGCCAAATCCAACCAAACTCCGGAATTTAATCGCTGAAATGCTGACAGCACAAGGCTTCAACGAAATCTGGTCGAATTCGCTTACCAAAACTTCCTATTACGAAAATAATTCGGCGCTTCCTATTGAAAGTACCGTTAAGCTGTTTAACCCTTTAAGTAACGATTTGGGAAGTATGCGCCAGACTTTGCTTTATGGTGGTTTGGAGTCGATTGCCCACAATGCGAATCGTAAAAATCCAGACTTGCGCTTGTACGAATTCGGAAACTGTTATTTCTTTAACGGCAGCAGCCTGAAAGAAAATCCGATTCGGAATTATCGTGAAGAAGAACATTTAGGTGTATTTATTTCTGGCGATAAAGAAGCTGCCAACTGGTCAATACCAGCCAACAAAACTTCGTTCTTTCTCCTGAAATCGTATGCCGAAAATATTTTGAAACGTCTGGGCTTTTCTGTCCTGAATCTGAAGTCTGAAGGTTTTTCGAACGAGTTAATCAGCGAAGGCGTGCAGTATTTCATTAACGGTAAAAAATTGGTTGAATTTGGTGTGGTTTCAGGAAAAACGCTGAAGACTTTCGGTATTGAAAACCCGGTTTATTTTGCCGATTTCAGTATGGATACCGTATTTGTTGAGCTTAAAAATAACAAAGTCGTATTTGCCGAATTACCTAAATATCCTGAAGTTCGCCGCGATTTGGCTTTATTGCTGGATAAAACAGTTCAATTCAATCAACTTCGCGATTTGGCTTTCCGTTCTGAACGTAAATTGCTGCAATCAGTTGATTTATTTGATGTTTACGAAGGCAAAGGCGTTCCGGAAGGCAAAAAATCGTATGCGCTCAGCTACATTTTGCGCAACGATGAAATGACGCTGAACGACAAACAGATTGAGAAAATTATGCAGAAATTTGTCTCGACTTACGAACGCGAATTGGGTGCACAGTTGAGGTAGTATTTTACAGATAAAACTTTCAAAAGGTGTTGCTGTTCAATTCGGTGGCACCTTTTTTATTCGAAGGAAATGTTACGTGTTGCGAGATTCGTGTTGCGGATTTTTATCTCGGAACCCGCAACTCGTAACGATTTAAAACTTCTCAAATGAGCAATCAGACAAAAGGAATTGTATATACACTAATCACAGTATTGATGTGGGGAGTTTTGGCTATTGCGCTGAAAATTGCTTCCGGAGTCATTGATTCGCCTACCATTGTTTGGTTCAGGTTTTCGCTGGCCTTTTCAGGAATGGCCATCTGGGCTCTTTTTAACGATCCAAAAGCTTTAAAAATTCTATACAAACCTTCATTTATTCTGGTTATTTCTACCTTAATGCTGGCCTGGAATTACATCGGTTTTATGTGGGGCGTTCAATACACCACACCGGGAAATGCTCAGGTTGCAGTTCAAACGGGGCAGGTTGTTCTGGCCATTTTTGGAGTTGTTTTTTTCAAAGAAAAACTTTCATGGATGCAGGGGTTCGGATTTTTGTTGGCCCTTATCGGATTCTGGATTTTTTACCAACAGCATTTAACTGCATTACCCGCGGATAAAAGCGAATACACCAAAGGGACGCTTCTGACCGTTTCTGCGGCTCTCACCTGGGCAGTTTATGCAGCTATGCAGAAAAAGCTAATACATCAACATCCGGTGACCACCCTGAATTTATTCATTTTCGGATTGCCAGTTCTGCTGTACTTGCCGTTTGCCAATTTCTCGAGTCTGGCTCATTTAAGTCTGGGTTATTGGCTTCTTTTAATTTTTCTGGGGATGAACACCCTAATTTCCTATGTCTGCCTGACGCTTGCCCTGAAATACATGGAAGCGGGAAAGGTCAGCGTTTTGCTGATCATGAATCCGATCATCACATTTGTTATCATGGGTATTCTAACCTGGCTTCAGATTACCTGGATAGCACCCGAACATTTTTCGGTACTTTCAATTTTGGGGGCGTTACTTGCATTGTCGGGAGCAATTTTAGTGGTGCGAAAAAAAAAGAAAGCAGAAGTTGTATCGTGAAACCATCAGAGAACATTAAGTTTCAATAAACAAATACTTCTGCCGGCGATCAATCGATCTGTTGGTGTTCAAGTCTTTCTAGTTTTGCCTCTGGAATAAATGTACAGACGCACGATTGTGCGTCTCTAACAAAAAAATATGTGGGTAATTTTAGCCTTGTCGTCGGCCATTCTATTAGGGATTTACGAAGTTTTTAAGAAGCTTTCGGTTCATAAAAATGCAGTCATTCCGGTACTTTTTATCTCCACATTAACCAGTGCCTTAATTTTTTTGCCAATCACGGTTGGCTCGGGTTTTTATCCTGAATTTTTCAAAGGCATTCAGCTTTTTGTTCCTGAAATTACGTTGGGGCAGCACGGATTTATCTTCCTGAAATCGATGTTGGTGGTTTCGAGCTGGATTCTTGCATTTTATGCGGTCAAAAATCTTCCGATCACCATCGTCGCACCAATTCGGGCAACCGGTCCAATCTGGACTTTAATAGGCGCCATTGTGATTTTCAGTGAACACCTCAACTTTCAGCAATGGGCTGGAGTGTGCATTACTTTGTTTTTTTTCTATTTATTGTCCACTGCCGGGAAATTAGAAGGCATTAATTTTTCGGCCAACAAATGGGTGTTTCTCATCATGGCAGGAACATTCCTTGGAGCGGTGAGTGGTTTGTACGATAAGTTTCTGATGCGACGTATCGACCGGATGGCTGTTCAGGCATGGTTTTCGTTTTATCAGGTTGTTATATTATTGCCGGTTTTGGCAGTCAATCGGTGGCGCTTGCCCAAAGGAGAGCGAACTCCGTTTCACTGGCGTTGGTCTATTCCGTTGATTGGCGTTTTTTTAGTTTTGGCCGATTACCTGTATTTTAATTCTTTGAGTCATCCGGAATCGATGATTTCCATTGTTTCTGCATTACGTCGCGGGGGCGTGGTTATTTCGTTTGCAGTGGGAGCGCTTGTTTTCAAGGAAAAAAATATTCCTCGAAAAGCGCTGTATCTGGTTGGTATTCTGATTGGTATTTTATTAATTTCGATGGGTTCGAAATAGTTCCGGCTTCGATAGGCTCAGTCACTGTCATATTCAACGCGATGTTATCCTTTGCGTTTCGCTTCAGACTTCGGCGTGAGCTCAGTCGAACAGACCTGAAATACTACCTAAAAGTCTAGCTATGAAAAAAGTATTCTTGTTTATTTTTACTATTGGGGTTTTGTTTTCGTGTACTGAAACAAAACCAGTAGCCGATCCCAAAGTTTTGATGGATGCTGATATCGCCTTTTCCAATTATTCAGTCAAACATGGCATTCAAAAGGCATTCATCGAATTTGCCGACGATAGTGTGGTTTTGCTGAAACCCAAACGGATGCCCATCGTCGGGAAATTAAACCTGATAAAGAGTTACGAAGGTAAAAGTGATAGCGGAGTTGTGCTAAGTTGGATTCCTGCTAAAGCGATAATCGCAAAAAGTGGCGAATTGGGTTATACCTATGGCTTCTGGACATTTGTCACCAAAACTGATACTTCGCACGGCACTTACATGACGGTCTGGAAAAAAGATACGAACGGACACTGGAAATACATTGCTGATACCGGGAACGAAGGGCTTTCAAACAAATAGGGAAATGGGAAAAGTCATTAGTCATTCGGAAAGCTGGTTTTCAATGACTTTTTTCCAATGACTAATGACTATTTCCTTATTGCTTAAACAACTCATTCAGCCCATTGAAATAGTCTTCTTCCCAACCTTCAGAAATGTTACGATAAGCTTCATCCGGAATATTGGTTTGGTGCACTTCCATGCTGGTGCCGCCTTTGTCAGGATGTAGTTTAATGGTTACAATCGATTTTTTATCATCGTCTTCTTCGCCAAAGAACCATTCCTGAACAATTTTCTTATCCTGTTCGAATTCCAGGTTAATACCACAGATACTTTCCTCCCACATCGAGAATTCAGTGCCGGCAATTGGTTCCATCACTGCATCTTCCCCAGTCCAGATTTCAATCATCACTTTATTGGTAAGTGCATTATAAACATCAGCAGGTTGGGCAGTTATCCTGAAGTATTTTTTATATGTTTTCATTGAGTCGTTTTTTTATGATGATTTCTCAGAATAAAGGTAGAGCATCCAAATATAGGTTAATTTCTGAGATTCCGCATTACAGGCTTACTTCGATATGCTGCACTACACCGGGAGTTGTACTCCGGTCTTCCACCTTCGGACTTCCAGCTTTCCTTAATGAATCTTTTTTCTCTGATAAACGTGTTTGTTTATTTTATAAGAGAACCCGATGGTGCTCAGCTCTTTGGTTTGCCATTTGGGTTTATATATTTCGGTACCATTTGCCTCAAATCTTCCGGTAGGGAAAGTTACATTGCTATCGTACAGCATATACAGCATAAAAGTCATGCTAATTCGGTTGGTAAGTTGGGCAACTATTGTATTTTCCCAGTTTACATCAATCTTTTTAAATGGTTGCTGGTAATTCAGGAACATTTTATACTTGGTTTCATAACTAATGCGCGGCGTAATATCTATTTTATAACGGAGATCGATGTTAAGACCAGGTTCCCAGAAGCTTCGGC
Organism: Aquipluma nitroreducens; assembly: GCF_009689585.1. Taxonomy (GTDB): domain Bacteria; phylum Bacteroidota; class Bacteroidia; order Bacteroidales; family Prolixibacteraceae; genus Aquipluma; species Aquipluma nitroreducens. The sequence goes on from NZ_AP018694.1 coordinate 4,074,973, forward strand.
TATGAGCCGATACGCCAAATTTGGTCTGGTCTATCAGAGCGGTATCGCGTACAAAAACATTTTTTGCTGTGATTGGCGAAAGGAACAACGAGAAATTTTTGTTCGGTTTATAGTCGAATCCAAGTTTGATAAATGTTGTGGCTGGCGACATGAAACTTGAAATGGGAACAGAATCATTTGGATAGTTGTACCCTTTGAAAAACTGAGTTTTATAATCAATTTCAGTACTGTAATACCAATCTTTAAAAGCATTTACACCCAACCGTGAAATCAGTTCCAGCTTATCATCATTTTTCTGCGTTTGGTTTATATCACCACCTTGCCTGATCCACCCGTTCCGAAATTCAACACTATTTTCCCATTTTAGTTTGCTGTCATTAGAATAGTTGGCATATCCTTTCAGCACAGTCAGGAACGAAAATGAACTTCGACCTCCAGCTTTCCAATTACTAAGGTACAATTGTGTAAACCCTAAGTTTCCGTTTCCTCCCAAATCCCAGGGTGCAACAACGTTGTATTTCTTTGGGATTTTGGTTAGTTTCTGATCGGGAGTGTACTTCTGAAATACATAGTCTCGGTGTTGTTTATGCTCAATCCGGTTAAACGTAATGTTGTCCTCAATAGCAATTCCAATGGTTTGTTTGTCGAGGTTCATCAGTTGAACTCCGATGGAATCGTTTTGTATGTTTTTGATGTACATCCGGCTAATTGAACGTTGGTTATTTCGTAACCAAAGTTGCGAAGGCTTTCCTGTTAAGCTTTGTATGTACAGAGAAACGGAATCGTTTTGAGCGTAGCGCTGTAGTGTTTGCACATAAAGACAGATCGAATCATTCACCGCCCGTACAATCGAATCGTTGTAAGTAGTCAGGATTTGTTGGTTTCGCAGTTTTAACGAATCGCTTAGTTGGTTTTGCAGCGAGTCGGAGAATACGCGAACTGCATATTTTCGGTAGGCTGTGATGGCCGAATCAAGATTCATCTTTTCGAGTCGGCTGTTGAATCGCTGGCGGGCTGCTTCAAGTATAGAACTGCGCGCATTCTGCCGATTTTTGATTTTTTCAAAATTGTTTGGTGCTTTTCCCAGCGAATCCTGAATCGCAAAAATATTCAGCAAACTGTCGGGTAAAACGATTTTGGTTCGGCGTATAATCGCCTCTTCATCACCCTCGGCGATAAGTTGATTTTTTTATCCGGATTAACAGTAAGGTTTTCAGGCAACGGAATTGTTTTCATATCAACTCCATTCCAGATGGCACGGTCGAGTTGTTTCATTTTCTCCAAAATAGTACGATAACCCAAATATCCTTTAACCTGAAGCGAATCGCTTACGTTTTCAGGCGAACGGTTGATGTATCGCAGGTCTTTGTTTGTCTGGAATTTTTGAAGTTTTATAAGGATGGTGTCGATGCGTTCATCCTCTGCATAATGGATTAATCCGTTTACTGTTCGTATTATTTCAGGATTTTCCGATTGCCATACCGCATTGGGCTGGATGTGTTTTTTCAGAAAATCGATCCCCAACTTGATGGAATCTGAATTACTAAGTACTACTTCTTTCTTTTTGTCGACGGGATTGGTTTCTGCGAATAATGAAACACTGATCAGGACGATAAATCCTGCGCAAAGTTTTTTAAGCTGCATATCTATTCGGTTAATTGGCTATCAGGTAAAACGTTTTTGTCATCAACTTGTTGTCAGGCATTTCAAAAATCAGGCCATCCTAGTCTTTCCATTCCTGAAAAGGGTGCTCCGAAAGAAAGGAATTATAGTATCTCCTGTCGCCCGAAACTTCCGTTAAAAGCCAGTCAGGCCGCGGAAATGTCTGATTTTCTGATTCTAGTTCCAGTTCGGCAATAACCAGTCCGTCGTTTTTCCCGGAAAAAACATCAATTTCCCAAAGAAAATTTTCATGCATGATTTCATATCGTATTTTTTCTACCGGATTGGAAATGGCCAGCAGCATCATTTCCTGTGCTTCATCAACTGGTATTTGGTATTCATACTCCGGACGTGAGATGGTTTCAGACCGACCTTTGATGGTCACAAATGCTTTTTCTCCGGCAATTCGGATTCGTACGGTTGGATTTGGATCAATGCTCAGGTAAGCCTGTACCAATCGGGTTCCCTCAGCCGTCGGATTCCATTTTCGGGTGTCGACTAAAAATTTACGTTCAATTTCGAGAGGCATCTGGTTTCGGTTTGTTTTTGCTAATTTGCAGCTGCAAAATTAAAACTACAGAAATGATTTCACGAGAAAATGCCTATAAACTTTTGAATCAGTATATTCAAAATGCGAACATGATCAAGCACAGCGTGGCCAGCGAGGCTGTGCTGCGTGCGATTGCCCGAAAACTGGATAATGATCAGGAAGAGTGGGGGATTGCCGGATTACTCCACGATATTGATGTTGAGGTTACACATGCCGATCCGTTTAAACATGGTCCGCATGCTGCCGTAATGCTCGATGGTTTACTTTCTCCTGAAGCCATTGACGCCATTGTGATGCACAACGAAATGGCCACCGGAAAAGAGCGGACAACCGTTTTTCAACACGCCCTTGCGGCTGGCGAAACCATTACCGGGCTGATTATGGCAACGGCAATGGTTTATCCTGATCGAAAACTGGCATCGGTGAAAACCAAATCAATCACCAAGCGCATGAAAGAAAAGGCATTTGCAGCTTCAGTAAAACGCGAAAACATTCTGGAATGTGAGCTGATTGGAATCCCCATCAACGATTTTGCTGAAATGGCTTTGGCAGCCATGCAGGAAATCAGCGATGAGTTGGGGTTTTAGTGAGAACTGCGCATTCGGAATTCGGCTTTTGACGATTCTTGCAATTTTGGTTAATATTAGTGATAAATTGTCATGATAATCCGTCATGTTGGATTAGATTATTATTTTTGCGACAAATTTAGTTGCAAATGAAGAAACCGGAGAGCTGCGAAAGCATCGAAGAAATCAGGGAAGCCATTGACGGCATTGACTATCAAATTATGAAACTCTACAGCCAACGATACGAGTTTGTGAAAGAGATCGTGAAATTCAAGACCGATGAAGCGTCTGTAATTGCAGAAAATCGTCAGGCAGAAGTCATAGCGAAAAGACGGGAATGGGCAGTTGAACTTGGGCTTAATCCCGATTTATTTGAAGATATTTTTTGGACTCTCATGCGCTATAATGTTCAGAAAGAACTTGAAATCCTGAAAAGTACAAATACTAAACCAGTATAGATAACCCCTCAAAATCAGAAATAATGTTTAAGCAAGAAATAAAAGTAATGGACTGTACCGTTCGCGATGGCGGACTGATGAATAAATGGCAATTCTCTGACGATTTTGTTCGGGCGGTTTACAATGGCTGTGTCGAGGCCGGCGTCGATTACATGGAAATTGGTTACCTGAGCAGCGAAAAGGCGTTCAGTCGTAAAGAAATGGGACCGTGGAAATTTTGTCATCAGAAAGATTTGGAGCGTATTGTAGGCAAAAACGAAACCAACCTGAAGCTTTCGGCCATGGCCGATATTGGTCGTATCGATCTCGACGATATTCCAATGGCTTCGGATAGTTTGCTGGATATGATTCGTGTAGCCTGTTATGTGCATCAGGTCGATAAAGCCATTGCATTGGCTCATCATTGCATGGACAAAGGTTACGAAGTGTGCATCAATCTGATGGCCGTTTCGACAGTGAATGAGCATGAACTCGATGAAGCGTTGAAAGACATTGCCCAGTCGCGCGTGAAGGTTTTTTATGCTGTTGATAGTTTTGGCAGCATGTATTTTGAATCAATTCAACATTTGGTTCGCAAATACATCAACGCGTTGCCTGGAAAGGAAATTGGGATTCACGCTCACAACAACATGCAGATGGCCATGGCGAACACCTATACCGCTATTATGGAAGGTTGCACTATGCTCGATGCCACTTTAATGGGACTTGGACGCGGCGCCGGAAATTGCCCGATTGAAATTCTGATTGCATTTCTTAAAAATCCGAAATACCGTTTACTGCCTTTGTTGCAAGTGATTCAGGATCATGTTCACCCAATGCAAAAGCAAATTGATTGGGGCTATCATATTCCTTACCTGATTTCGGGAGCCTTGAATGCTCATCCACGTCGCAGCATGGAATGGATGGATTCGGACCGCAAAAACGACTTTGTGACTTTCATGAAAGAAATGCACGACAACGAGTTGTTGGAGTAAAAGCGTTGCGGGTTGCGTGTTTCGGGTTGCGAGTTCAAACAAACATGTAACCCGCAACTCGTAACAATTTTCTTAAAGCGAATTTCTCCGGATGAATTGAAATGGGCTTTTGATCCGTTCAAATTTTTGGGTTAGTATCATTTGGGCTGCCAGTTGCCCGATTTCTTCGTGACTGGTTGAAATGGTAGTTATCCCCTCGCACAGTATTTCCTTGACCTGATTTTCGTTGTAGGCTACCACACCACATTCTTTTCCAAGCGTCCAGTTTTTTTGTTTGATCCGGCGGATAAAAGCATACAAATCATCATCAGAAACAATGATGTATGCTTCTCCGGCATTGATTTCTGAGTCTTCCATCCGATCAATCACTGCGTTGTTAAATCCATAAACCTGACAGAAAATCCTGAATCCGCGAACAATGTATGGCGGATAATATTCGGCCTGCGGGAAAACAAGATTCAAGCGGCTGTATTTTCGTAAAAGGTCGATGCCACAAGTTAAAGCCGATTGAATGTCTTTGTCGTATTCCTGATAAACCACCGGATAATCTTTTAATTCTTCCAGAAAACGATCGACAATCAAAACCTTTTCGCGTGGTATTTTTTTGATCACTTCGCTGATGTTGGCATTTTCGTTTCGGACGTGGGGCAGAATCACGAAATAGTCGTAGCTGTTAAGGTTTTTATTTACAATGGTTTCAAATTCATCCAGATCGTAGTTGTAAATAAATACATCAACGCTGGCTTTTGTGCCCATCGTTTTTACAAAAGAGTAGTAAATGCTACGTTTGTAATTGCTGAGTTTGTTGAAGATCATGCATATCTTGAGCTTTTTGCTCACGTTCACCCGATTGATGTAATATCCCTTGCCGCGAACTGCTAAAACAATGCCTTTTTTCTTCATGTAAACGTAAGCCTTTTCAACCGTGTCGCGCGAAAGGAGCAATTCTTCACTCGTTTCGTTGATCGACGGAATACGCTGTCCCTGTTTGAAAATACCAGCCTCAATATCAGAAATAAACAAGTCTACAACCTGCTTGTATTTTGGGATTTCCGAGTTCGAGTCTATTTTAAGATAATTCAGCATATTCCTGCGATTGAAAGCCCGAAATTACGAAAAAAAGGCAAACCAAACGGCTGCCTTTTTTGATGGTGTATTTCGTTTTCTGTAGAGACGCGATGCATCGCGTCTCTACAATATGATTTAATTTAAGATGTTATTTCAATTCTGCTAACTTCTTCCTCAACAACTCAGGAATCTCGGCAGGTTCTTTGGCTACCGGCACTCCTGCACGGTTAAAGGCTGCAATTTTTTCTACAGCAGTTCCCGATCCGCTCGAAATGATGGCGCCTGCATGACCCATCCGTTTTCCTGGAGGCGCTGTTTGACCAGCAATAAATGCGACAACAGGTTTGGTCATTTTCTCAGCAATAAACTGAGCGGCTTGCTCTTCGGCATCACCGCCAATTTCACCAATTAAAACTACAGCGACAGTTTCCGGATCGTTTTCAAATCGTTCCAAAAGATCGATAAAATATAATCCCGCAACGGGGTCTCCGCCGATACCAACGCAGGTAGTTTGTCCGAAATCGTTTAGTGTAAGTAAATTGACAACTTCGTATGTCAAAGTGCCGCTTCTGGAAATAAAACCAATATTACCTTCCTTAAAAATCATGGCAGGCAAGATTCCTACCAGCGATTGTCCGGGGGTAATTAATCCGGGGCAATTGGGACCAATCAAAAGTGTGCCGTTTTGTTTCAGGATTGGAGTTACCCGAATCATATCCTGAACCGGAACGCCCTCGCTTATGGCAATGACTAATGCAATTCCAGCTTCGGAAGCTTCGAGAATGGCATCGGCAGCATATGCCGCTGGAACAAAAATGATGGAAGTATTTGCTCCGGTAGCTTTTACCGCATTCTCTACCGAGTTGAAAACGGGTACGCCTTCAACGGATTCTCCTTCTTTGCCTGGCGAAACCCCTGCGACAATATTGGTTCCGTATTTATTCATTAAACCGGTATGAAATTTACCGTCGCGTCCGGTTATTCCCTGAACAACCAGTTTGGTATCTTTATTGACTAAAATGCTCATTTGAGTTATGAATTATAAGTTATGATTTTTGGTTGAGATATTGGATGATAGTGAGCGGGTGACTTTAAGTCACCTGCTCACTAAACAACTTTTATCGTTTACTTAGTTCAATGGCCTTTTTAGCTGCTTCGCTCATCGAACTAACGGTTGGGAGACCTGTTTCCTTGAGAATGGCTAAACCTTCGGCGGCATTTGTTCCCGATAAACGAACTACAATTGGGATGTCAGTCATCAGGACTTCGAGCGCTTTAAGGAGGCCTTTGGCTACATCATCGCATCGAGTAATGCCTCCAAAAATGTTAATCATCACAGCCTTCACATTTTTATCGCCAAGTAGGATATTCATGGCATCAATTACTTTCTGGGGATTTGAGCTTCCGCCAATATCCAGAAAGTTAGCTGGTGAACCGCCATACAATTTAATCATGTCCATGGTTGCCATTGCAAGTCCTGCACCATTGACCATACAACCAATATTGCCATCGAGTTTGATATATGATAAGCCTTTTTCGTGTGCAGCAATTTCCTGAAGTTCATCTTCGTCGGGTTCGCGCATGGCCAATATTTTGGGCTGACGATAAAGTGCATTGTCGTCAAAATTCATCTTGCCGTCAATAGCCAGTACTTCATTTTCAGGAGTAAGAACAAGCGGATTGATTTCAGCAAGCGTAGCATCAGTTTCAACAAATAATTTGTAAAGTTTGGTGAAAATGGAAGCGGCTTTGTTTGCCAGCTTAATGTCTCCAAATAATTGCAGAGCAACATTTCGAGCTTGATAATCCAATAAACCAGTCAACGGGTTGATCGAAAATTTAATGATTTTTTCAGGGGTATCTCTGGCAACTTCTTCAATTTCAACACCACCTTCAGCACTGGCCATCAAGGTAATACTTTTGGTATTGCGGTCGTTAATCAGGCCAACATAGAATTCTTTGGAAATATTTACAGCATCGGCAACCAATACTTTTTCAACTTTGAAGCCTTTTATGTCCATCCCAAGGATTTGTTTTCCTGCGGCTACAGCATCTTCAACTGTCCTTGCCAATTTTACTCCACCGGCTTTTCCGCGTCCGCCTACTAAAACCTGAGCTTTTACTACAACCATACGGTTCATGTCGCGTGCAGCCTTTTCAACTTCGCTAACGGTGTAACATAAAACGCTGTCTGGTACAGGAATGCCATAATCCCTGAAAATTTGTCTGGCTTGATATTCATGAATCTTCATTTCAAAAAATAATTATGGGTTAGTATGATTTTTATTGGTTATCGAACGAAGTTCAGGTGTTTTGGGACTGAATTACCCGACCAATAACCGCATTATCTATCAGCATTTAAATATCTGCATAATTAGATCAATCAGAATGATCTTTTCTGCATTTTTAAAACATATCAACATTTTAATTCCGGTTTGGTTTTTGGAATTTCTATAGAAACGCATAAAAGAAAGTTAAATTTCAATATTTCTGAATTGCGATTGTTCCGATTTGCTTAAAATGGAAGTGTATTTGCGCCTGATTAAACTTTTTAGCCTATTTTTGCAGCACATAAAAACAAACCAAATGCTCGAAGATATTAAACAGGTTTTACGGCAGGAAGCCGAAGCCATTCAAAATATTCCGGTAAATGAGGCGTACGAAAAGGCAATCAACATCATCGAAGAACGTGTTCATCAGCTAAAAGGTAAACTGGTTGCTTCCGGAATGGGGAAAGCCGGGCAAATAGCCTTGAATATTGCAACTACATTTAGCTCTACTGGTACGCCTTCCGTTTTTTTGCACCCGAGCGATGCGCAACATGGCGACCTTGGTGTGGTTCAACCCAATGATGTGCTTTTGCTTATTTCCAACTCCGGGAAAACTCGCGAAATACTTGAACTGGTTCAGTTGGCTGAAAATCTTTATGAAGGACTACCGTTAATTGTGATTACCAGTAATAGTGAATCGGAACTTGCGCAAATGGCCGATGTTTGCCTTGAAACCGGTAACCCAAAAGAAGTTTGTATTCTGGGATTGACTCCTAGTACTTCGACTACTGTAATGACTGTAATTGGCGATGTATTGGTTGTTATGATGATGAAACGAATTGGTTTCAACAACGAAGAATATGCCAAACGCCATCATGGCGGCTATCTGGGACATAAATCGCGAATGCAGGCGAAAGCCTCACCCCAGCCCTCTCCAAAGGAGAGGGAGTAAAGAAGCCTCACCCCAACCCTCTCCAAAGGAGAGGGAGCGAAAAACGCTTCGATTATCTGTAATTCAAGTAATTAAGTAACAATATTATTCAACGCATTTCTTAAGTCCCCTCTTTCGGAGGGGATTTAGGGGAGGCTGAAACTTTTTATTTATGCGGATTTTAAGAGAAAACACCATTGGATTGGTGATTGATATTCAGGAACGATTGGTTCCGGTGATGGAAGAAAGCGAACAGTTAGTTGAAAATTGCAGCAAACTAATACAAGGGTTACAAATTCTGGGTTTGCCGCTATTGGTAACTCAACAATATACCAAAGGATTGGGCGAAACCATTGACGAAATTAAATCGCTGTTTACAGACTTTCAGTACATTGAAAAGAAAGATTTTAGTTGTTTGGATGAACCTGTTTTTGCTGAAAAACTTGCCCTTTCAGGAGCAAAAAATGTAATCATCTGCGGAATCGAATCGCATGTTTGTGTGTTGCAAACGGCTCTCGATTTGAAAGCTTCTGGATATCATCCAGTGGTGGTTTTCGATTGCGTTTCGTCGCGCTCGTTTGATAATGTTGATTTGGCTGCCGAACGTTTTCGTTACGAAGGAATCATGATGACTTCTATGGAATCGATTCTTTTTGAATTAACACGTAGCGCCGGAGCTCCCGGATTTAAAGAGATTTCGAAATTGGTGAAATAAATATTTAGGTTGGTGGTAGAGACGTTGCATGCAACGTCTCTACGATACCATTTATTTGTTCACATAAAAATACCTGATCCTGCAAGCTGTTCCTTTGCTTTGAATGTTCTTTTCAGGCAAAACGCTGATTTCCAGCCGATGACTTCCCTCCTTTAATCCATATCCCATGGTGTAAAACCAGGGCAGGTGTAATTGCGAACTCCATTGGGTATATAAATCCTGTTTTTTCCAGTCGCCTTTATCAATACGGAATTCAACCATACCAGCATCCAATCCTGAGGCCACGGCAATACCAACTGCATTTCCTTCAAAATCAAATTTTAATGTTTCACCCGGAGTTTCAGCAACCAACATCGAGACGTTGGTAAAATCGTCGCGTGTGCCGGTTTTGTCGGTGGGTGTCCAGTTGTGTATGGCTTGCCAACCTTTTACCAGTTTCGCATTTACTGCCGGAATCAAAATACCTTTGGTGTAACTTGCTTCGTTTAATTTCGCCGGAAGGGGATAGGCTGTTAGTTTATCATCATCGGCCACAAAACCACTCCAGCATGTTTCCAGAAACGTTTTCATCGACTGGTAATAAATGTGTTGCCCGAAGGGAGATGGATGTAAATTTTTAAAATCGTTCTCCCACGTAAATTCGCCGTTGTCGATGCGTTCTGTCACTTCTTTGGCCAGATTGATGGTTGAGATGCCATAATGTGCAGCAACTTTTTCATGGTTCTGAATTTCAGGAGGGGTGATTCCTTTGCGGTATTCGGCCATTTTATCCGGATCAACAAAGTGCATGATCACAATGTCCATTGCCGGGTTCGATTCGCGGGCATGGCGGACAATGCCTTCCATTCCCAGAATCTGCGTTTCAGGCCCAAACCCATTTACACGGTCGTTCACCGCAGCTTCTTCAAACAATAAATCAACTTTTCCGTTTTTCAGCACATCGCGTTCAAAACGAAACGCCCCCGGCGTACTTCCGAAGGATGGAATTCCGGCTGCAATAAAGTCGAATTTGGTGTCGGGAAAGTGTTTTTGCAGATAGACACAAATGCTATCGCGCCAACCATTCATGGCAGTAATTGAGCCACCAAGAAATGCAACCCGCCCTTTCTTTTCGCGCTCGAATATCATTTGTGCATTGTGTAATTTGCTGCGCATCGTGTGGTAATTTCGGCTGTCGAGTTTGGGGTTTATTTCCGGATAACTGTTCCGAATAAAATCGGCGCTACATTTCACATCGTCAATCGGGAAATGGTGCCACTGAAGGGATTGTTTGCCCAGTGTATTGGGATAAATCATGGCCGGGCCGCCTAAACGGATGTATTTATTAGCCAGAATATAAGTATTTTCATCAGGAGGAACAATGCTGTCGTGCAATCCAATTTGAAAGAGCAACGGAACTTTGGCTGCTGCTAGGTTTTCGAGGTTTTCGATGGGGTTGTCTTTATAATTGAGCGCTTCCTGTTCGGTTTTGAAATTGTAGGCTTTTATTAACAATTTCCAGGATTCAGCATCGCCTTTGCCAGCACCTTTTCCGCCCGGCCAGCTTTTAAAATCGCAAACCGGCGCTTCAGCATAAATACAGGCAATTCTTTCAGGATATTTCTTCGCAAAATTGAAAACATACAATCCGCCCCGGCTCACACCTTCCAAGGCTACTTTTTTATTCAGACCGTATTGAGTTATCAGGTAATTATAGAAATTGTTCCAGATTTCAACACAACCTGGCGATCCCAGAAGTTCGTCGGTATCAATATAAACCACATGGAACCCTTTACGAATGAGGATGCTGTCCATTTGGTAGTGCCAGTCGGGGAAGCGGGCGCGCCAAACCCATGGTTTTCCTGTAGCAGCTTTGTCCGGAATCACGATGCGGGCATTCCTCCGGTCGATCTGGAAATCGTATTTTGTGAATCCATGCCAATCGATAGGTTTACCGGGATATTGCGCCTGAACCAGAATTCCCTCATTTCCGGTTAATGCCTTATAAATTGTTTTGGCCATCAATCCGGCACCTTCAGCATTTGGATGAATCTGATCGGGAAATAAATCTGATTTGGTGGAAAGAGCTGAATACAAGTCGATGACTGTGAGTTTTTCTTTTTTAGCAATTTTCTCGATAACCGGGATTACTTCATGAACAATAATAGAATCGTTAATTCCCCAACGATTTCCATAGGCCGGAACTGGCTTGCACAGGTAAATGCGTGGATGTGATGGGAGATTTTTGAGTTCGGTAACCATGGCCAGATAATCGGTGTAAAATTCTGACGAGAATTTCCAGTTTTGAGGTTTCGAATCGTTTGTGCCCATTTTTATGACTACCACGTCGGGAAGAAAAGCTTTTGCCTGACTATAAGCTTCCTCTTTCCAATAGGGGTTGTCTCCTTTCTTTAATAAAGTACGGCCACCTACACCAAAATTGCGGACTTCCCACTTTTCGCCTAACATCCGAGCCAGTTGCGATGGATACGAATCGCGCGGCCGGTCGGAAATTCCGGAGCCGTATGTGATGCTGTTGCCAATGCAGGCTACTTTAATTGGGGAAGCGTATTTACTTGGATCGACAGGTTGTGCAAAACCTATCGATATTAGAAACAGAAACATCAGGAATAACGAGGTTTGCTTCATAGGGTATTGGAATTAGTGGTTTGAAATTGATTGTAGCAAATGTAATAAAAATTGATTGCTGTGCTGAATTGTGCTGGTTGTGTTTTTAAGGCATTATTACAAAAAAGCCTATAGTTACCTGCTTGATAACTATAGGCTTCCAACAAAATAATTTTCATGATGAAAACAACCTTGAGGTAGTTTTGCATTATAGGTTGTTTCCTATATTCATTATTTATTAATACCCCGGGTTTTGCTCAATCAACTGGTTACTTGCCATTGCCTGTTCGGGTATTGGGAAACGGTTTTGAAATGCTTTGCTTTCTCCATCGGCAGGGTGATCCCACCACGATTGAGTGGTGTATTTATTCCAGCGAACTAAATCGGTGCGACGGCGACCTTCTCCAATAAATTCAATCATCCATTCGTCCAGCATTCGCCATTCGTCGAGGTTGGCTGCTGTTACCGGATCAGGATCCGCGCTTGTAAAGTAACGTTTGCGTACATCGTTAATAAGTTTAGCAGCGCCAGCTTTGTCGTTTGCTCGAAGTTTGCATTCGGCAAGCATGTAGTATGCTTCGGCAATACGGAAAACAGGGATGTCAGGGTTTCCCCTTAAAGTTTGATTGCTGGCCCATGGCGTAGGCGAAAACTTGGCCAGACGAACGCCTGAATTTTCTTCGCCCCAGCGTGCACCTTCTTTACCATGATCGGCTTCTGAACCTGGCATTGGAATTATACGGGCTATCTGGTCAACGATCAACAATGTATCGGTTGGCTTAAACTGACGGTTACCACCATGACAAACTTTTCCGTTAACCGGATTTACCATTTTACCGAAATAGAACATCCCACGGAACTTGCCATTGCCCTCGTATGCAGCTAATTGCTTGCGCACATCCTGATCATTGAATTTGGCAAAGGGGCTACCCAAACGATAGGTTTGTCCTTCGCGGGCATTTGCGCTGCCGGTCAAGTATGATTTGCCATTTTTATCAAGCGAAGGAACAAGGCAGTAACCATTGTTGCGGCTGCCTATGGTTCCGTTGTCCCAGTATTCACCCATGCCGTAGTGATTTGAATTTGGTCCTACACTGCGTTCGCTGACAGCATACTGGCTTGGAACCGACCAAATGATTTCAGAAGATCGGTCGTTGTTGAAACCAAAAATATTTGTCCAGTCGGCATCAAGTTTATAAGTGCCATATTTTCCGTCGATAATGTCCTGACAGATAGCGGCACATTCACTGTACATATCTTTCTTGATGTACGACTGCGCGTTAAAGTAAAGCCGTGCCTGTAACATGGCGGCGGCAGCCTGGTTGATGGATCCGGTTTCCTGTGCTCCAAGGGTTGTTTTCTTTGGTAGCTTCGGTATTGCCTCGGTAAGCAACTTGTCAATAAAGTTGAATGTTTCAACATCAGTAGCGCGTGGTTGAATTTCACCCTGAGTGGATGTATAAAGCGGTACGCCACCGAACATATCAAGTCCAAACCAGTAAAAGAAGGCCGATAATGTTTGAAGCTGCATCAATACAGCATCGCGGCTGCCTTCGGGGAAGCCCAGTTTGTTGAAATCGACATACTGGTCGATGTCATCCTTTGCGCTCCATGCCTGTGCTACGCCCATCGAAAAGGCGCGCCATGCGTCGTAAACGCCGGGAGTTGTAGGCGTGAAATCGTGATTGTAGCCCCGCAGATAAGCGCCGCCATCGTACCAGTCGTTGTAACGCGAGGGAACCAGCATCTCATCGGTTGTGAATTCCTGAAGGCGAATAAAGTTAGAATGAGCCTGAGCATCGGCCATACACCAAGCCCAATGAGTAAAGGCGCGGCCTTCACGCTGATATACTTTCTGTTGAGTGTCGAAAAATAGTTCGGGTACCGATTGTGAGTAGTACTCCGGTTCAACCGAACACGACTGGAAAGATACGGATAACGTGATAACAGTTACAGTGGCTGTTATAAACTTATATATTTTCATATTCGTACTTTTTAATTGATTTAGGATTAGAAATTAAACTGAGCACCGAACGTAAAAGTACGGGTCTGAGGATATATATCGCCTTTTTTCTCGATACCAGCATCCCAGCCAGTAATGTCTATTTCAGGGTTCAGCCCCGGATACTTGGTGAAAGTATAGAGGTTGTTACCGGTAAAATAAAACCTGATATTTTCCATGAGGTTTGTATATTTCTTCATTGGCAACGTATATCCCAGCGAGAGGTTCTGAATTTTGAGGAAAGTGGCATCGTAAAGGAAATAGTCGCTGGGTGAAGGGCGTCCGGTGATATGTCCGTTTTTGTTAATGGCATCGTAGAGCATGTTGCCCTGAACCACGTTTCTCAATCCATATTCCAGTTCAATGGCATTATAAATGTCGTAATCAATCCAACTGGTGAGAGTCATGTTGAAATCCCATTTTTTATAACTGAGGTTGTGCGACCAGCCTGCAATAAGTGTAGGAATATAACTTTTCTGATAAACGCGGTCATCTACCGATCCTTCATCCGAGAAAATCACATTGTTGTCTTTATTGTATATCTGGAATCTTCCTTCGCTTACACCGGCATAGCGGTACATAAAGTAGCTTCCTACTTCCACATTTTCCTGAATACGGTGGGCATATTCAACCCAGTTGTTTACAGAGGCGCCGTTGATATAGGTTTGGTCACCCCAAAGCGAACCGATGAAGGTTTTATTGTGGCTCAGGTTCAACGATGTGCTGTAGTGCCAGTTCCCTGAACGTACAACGTCGCCGCCAATTTCAAATTCCCATCCCTTGTTTTCCATTGTACCGATGTTTTTGTACATGCTCGATTGGGTGTTTGGTGGTTGCGGAACTTCCACGCTATAAATCAGCCCTTTGATGGCGCGGCGGTACAAGTCGAACTTACCGTACACACGGTTTTTGAACAGCGAGTAGTCCAGACCAACGTTCCATTCGTGTTTTTCTTCCCATCCAAGTTCTTTATTGAGGTTTGTGGTGGCACCATAACTCATTGCCCAGGTTCCATCGGGCAGTAACCAACGGGTATCCGAGCCATATTTTCTGGCGGCATAGTCGGCCGAGAAACCTTCGTTACCAGTTACACCATAAGCAACACGCAGCTTGAGATCGTTCACCCAGCTAACGTATTTCAGGAAATTTTCGTTTGAGATGCGCCATCCGGCTGATGCAGCCCAGAAGTTACCCCAACGGTTATTCACTGCAAATTTGCTTGAACCTTCGCGTCGAACCGAAGCGGTGGCCATGTAGGTATCTTTATATGAATAGCTGGCGCGGGCAAAATAGGCCATCAGTTTTTGCGTGATTCCTTTGCTTGAACTCATACTGGCAAGGCCTTCTGTTAACCGGGTTCCTTCACCAAGGTTCCAGTATTTGACCAGGTCGTTCGTGAAATTACCGTTGGCAGCCGAAAAACCATCGCTGTTCTGTTCGAAATAGCTATATCCTGCAACGACATTAAGAGAATGATCACCAAATTCGTTAACGTATGACAAATATCCGTCGGTATTTAGCAGTTCAGTCTTGCTGAAATCCATTTGTGCCCAACCTTTACGTCCAGCTTTTATTTCTTCGCGTGAGAACATAGAGCGGTAGAAATGACGTTCCCACTGGCGGTTTTCGTAAGCACCAGATTGACGATACGACAATCCTTTGATCGGCTTGATATTCACTTTAAGTTCGACATCGGGGCGGAACCATTTGTCCATACCTTCATCAGTAGTGAGCGCTGCTTCAGCAATGTTGTTCATTTCTGTTCCGTCGCCTTGTGTTATCACATTCCAGCCAGTAGTGCTGGTTGGGTCGTAAACTGGCTGAGTTGGATTGGCGCGCATAACACCTTCGATAGATGGTTTGTTTTGGTTCCGCAATGCCTGGCGGTAGCTAAGGTGGCTGCTAATATCCAACCATCCATCGAGTACCTTAAAGTCGCCGTTGATACGTCCTGAATAGTCTTTCCGGGTATCGCCGCGCAGCACGCCGCGATTGTCGTCATACATCACGGTAGCATACATACGTGCAGCTTCAGAGCCGCCCTGCAAAGTGAACACGTGGCGGTTCGATGTGGGGTTGTCGCTCATCGCCTCGTCCCACCAATCGGTATTGTACCCGTCGTTGTTTTTTGCTGCGCCATAAGTGGCTACATAGTCGGCAGCACTAAGCATATCGGGTTTCCCGAACGATTTCTTGAATAATACTTCGCTGGTCAGGCTCATTTTCAATGCTCCTGATTTGGCTTGCTTGGTGGTGATAAGAATTACACCGCCAGTAGCTCTGGTACCATAAATTGCGCCTGCCGAGGCATCTTTCAGCACATCGATCGACTGAATGTCTTCCTGTACAAGTGTACGGATATCGCCGCCAGGCATTCCGTCGATAACAATCAGAGGAGTGCGCGATGTATTGATTGACGCCATACCACGTAACTGGAAAGTATTGCCCGAGTTGGGACTTGCATTTCCTGACATGACCAGACCACCAATTTTACCTTGTAGCGCTGTAGCAATCGATGAACCTCCAACACCGAGAGGTAAATCTTTGATTGCAAGTGACGAGATAGAACTCGTTACCTGTTTCTTTTCCATGCTGCCATATCCAATAGCCACGACCTCATCAATACCAATTGCTTCCTCTACCATTGTTACATTAATCGTATTTTTGTCGGCAACAGCTATTTCCTGAGTTTTCATTCCAACAAAAGAAAAGGTCAAAATACCATCAGAAGTTACTTTCGATAATGTAAATTTCCCATCCATATCGGTAATTACACCGCTCGTTGTGCCTTTTATAACCACAGAAACTCCGGGAAGTGGGGCGCCTGTAGTGTCGGTTACTTTACCTGAAACCGATTTTTGTTGCTGTGCCGATTCTGCGGAATTCTCGGCGTCGGTATATAAAACGTAATTGTTATTGAACGAACGGTACTTTACATCGGTACCTTTGAAAAGCAGGTCCAATACTTCGGTAATACTTTTCGAATTACAATTGACGTCAATTTTACGCTCAACATTGATGTTGTTCGCATTGTACATGAAGCGAAACTCAGTTTGATCTTCGATCCGTTTTAGGATGTTATTAAGAGTTTCTTTTTCAGCTTTTAAACTGAGGCGCCCATTGTTTTGAGAAAACACACCAGCCGAAACCTGAAAAAACAGTACAAATAAAAG
Organism: Aquipluma nitroreducens; assembly: GCF_009689585.1. Taxonomy (GTDB): domain Bacteria; phylum Bacteroidota; class Bacteroidia; order Bacteroidales; family Prolixibacteraceae; genus Aquipluma; species Aquipluma nitroreducens. The sequence continues at coordinate 4,091,949 of NZ_AP018694.1, forward strand.
AAAGGTTGTAAGTTTCATAATTCTACACAATTGTTTTGTGCAGGGTATTCTCCTGCAACGGAAATTCCATCGTTTTTTTTTCATAAATTTGAAGTGTTAATGTTTAAAATTAATACAGTCACCTTGTGACTGTTAGAAGGAAAGTCTGGTACACTTTCCTTCTTTTATTTTAGAAATTTATTTTCACTTGCTCGCCTTTTATCTCGTAGTTAAATTTTGAAGTTAATTGCATCATATTCAGTAGTTCACGAAGACTCTCTGTTTTAATTGTCATCGTAAACCGGTCATTGTTTTTCTGAGCGGAATCCAACGTGATGGTTACCCCGTACCAGCGTTCAATTCGTGGAACCAACTCGGCAAATGAAATGTCGGCAAAACGGAGTTCATTGTTCTTCCAGAGGGAATACAGTTCAGGCGAAACATTCCTTACACTCATGTTATTTTCCCCGATGTTGTATTGGGCTTGTTGTCCCGGTTCCAGTTGGGCTGTTTGTTTGTTATTGGCTCCTTCAATATGCACTTCTCCCTCTTCCAGAGTTGTTTCAACAATAGATTCTCCGGCAAAACTTCGTAAGTTAAATTTGGTGCCGGTAACAATCACTTTCATTCCCGAGGCGGTAATTACTTCAAAAGGGTGGCTGCGGTCTTTTTTAATTTCAAAGAAAGCCTCTCCGTCAAGGGTTATTTTACGAGGATTCAGAGCGTCGTATTTCAAAACGGTTTGCGAGTTAAGCCAAACATGGCTTCCATCGGCCAGCACTGCCTGTGATTTTTCTCCTTTCGATGCTTTTAGTTCTACAATAGCCGATTTTTGCAGGTCAGAAAAATAACCGCTTATCCATAAACTGCTAATGCCCCCGGCTACAACAAGCAAAACTGATGCTGCTACTTTCCATAAAATATCGAGGTTAATAAGGTTTTTCCTTGTTCTTACTTTGGGTAGAATTGTGTTTAATTTTTCCCAGGCTTCATCAACATCAATGTCGGCCTTTAAGCTGCGGAGTTTACTTAAATGATGGGCCTGATGTAGCCGCTGGAATTCCGTGCGGTTATCTTCAGAATCGGAGACCCACCGTAAAATAACCTCATTTTCTTCTTCTGAAGTCTCTTTGTCCAGAAAGCGAAACAACAAGGTATCGGTTATTGATTTTTCCATTGTTTTGGATTTTCGTTAAGCTAATACAGGGAATTGAAGTTTTACCCTTACAAAAGGTTGAAAAAAATAATGTAGTTGGTGAAAATCTAATTTCAATTATTCAGGAAAAGGCTGACAATAAGTACACAGAGGTAATCCTTTAACTCGGTTTTTAGTTTGGAAAGTGCGCGGCTCATTTGGGTTTCAACCGTTTTTACCGACAGGTTTAGCTTATCGGCAATTTCGGCATACTTCAACCCATCTTCACGGCTCATTTTGAATATTTTACGGCATTCTTCGGGTAACGAACCAATGGCTTCGTCAACTTTTGCCTGAAATTCGGTAAAAAGTACCGACTCGTAGGTGTCGAACTCCTCTTTTTTATTTTTGTAAACAACTTCTATTACTGAATAATAATTATCAACCACTTTTTGATGCTCAATAAAATTGAAGCAAATGTTTTGTACCGATTTAAAAAGGTATGGCTTGATTTCGTCGTTGAGTTTCAAACGGTCTCTTTTTGCCCAGATATTCAGAAAGACCTCCTGAACAATCTCTTCAGCTTCCGGGGTGTTCGCAATGAATTTGTTGGCAAAACCACATAAACGGACGTAGTATTTCCGAAAAATTAATTCGAACTCGTGTTCTTCGTTTATTTGTTTGCTACCAGGTCTCACTCTGTTGGTTTAGGACGGCAAATATAAAACTTCCTTAACAGAAAATCCGGTTAAATTGACATAGCCAGTTACTTCAGTAACTGAATTGCTGTTAATGATGTCTTTTTTTGATTGTTTCATGACGATTTAAACACAATCAGGCATAAAAAAGGTCAGCCAATTCGGTATAAACGTATTCTTTCTGTATGAAAATAGCTGGAAGACATTTGTATCTATTCCTGAAGTCTTTTATTTTACTGTATGCCAATATTTTATTATCTATGGCGAATTAAACCACAAGGCTTATTAAGTGTCAAAAAAAATAGAAAAACAAAACCATAACCTTTAAAACCACAGTAATATGAGACAATCGTCATTCTTCCTATTTATCTGTTTTTGCTTCTTTTTAAATTTAAATGGTGCTCATGCACAACTAAAACCCTCCGATTTTACTTCCAACTGGCCCGAATGGCGTGGCTTGTACAATTCCGGAGCAGTTAATGGCGGCGCTACTCCGGTTGAATTCAGCGAAACCAAAAATGTGAAGTGGAAAATCGAAATTCCGGGGAAAGGCCATGCCACACCGATCGTTTGGGGAAACCAGATTATTATACAGACGGCTGTACCTACCGATAAAAAGGTTGAAAAAACAGATGCAGCGCCTGCAAATCCAATGTCTCCAACCCAGACTGATCTGATTCATCAGTTTACAGTAATTTCTATTGATAAAGCTTCAGGGAAAATAAACTGGAAGACCGCGGTTAAGGAAGAACTACCTGCAGAACGTACTCACGAGTTGGGTAGTTGGGCTTCGAACTCACCGGTAACTGATGGTGAAAATATATATGCGTTCTTTGGCTCGCGCGGGTTGTATTGCCTCGATATGAAAGGAAATGTGAAATGGAGTCGGAATTTTGGACAAATGGAAATTGTGGCCAGTTTTGGCGAAGGCAGCACTCCTGCAGTTTATAAAGACAAAGTTTTTGTGCAGTGGGATCATCAGCAAAAGTCGTATTTGTACGCGTTGGACAAGAATACCGGCAAGGAAGCCTGGACTGCCGAGCGCGAAGAAATTACTTCGTGGGCAACTCCACTGGTTGTTGAGGTGAATGGAAAAGCACAGGTAATTACCAGCGCCACCAACAAAGTGCGTAGCTACGATGCCGAAACCGGCAAGGTAATTTGGGAATGTACCGGAATGACCCGCAATGTGATTCCGAACCCGATGTATGCTGACGGAATTTTGTACCTGATGAGCGGATTCCGCGGCAACGCCGTTAAAGCGATTGATTTAGCCAAAGCGCAGGGCGATATTACCGGAATTCCAGCCATTTTATGGGAGTACAATCAGGACGCTTCATACACGCCAAGCCCGGTTTTAATGGATGGTAAATTGTATTTCCTGAAGGGGAACAACGGAATAATCACTTGCCTGGATGCCAAAACCGGGAAACCGATTTACAGCAACCAGAAAATTGATGGTATTACCAATATTTTCTCGTCGCCCACCGGAAATAAAGACAAAATTTATGTGGCTGCAACCAACCAGGTTAGCGTGGTGAAAGCCGGACCAGAGTTCTCAATCCTGGCTAAAAATACCTTGGATGATACATTTGAAGCTTCGCCAATTGTGGTTGGAAATGATTTGTTTTTGCGGGGAGCAAAGTATTTGTATTGCATTTCGGAAAAATAGCTTGGATTAACGATTGATGAATAACGATTAACGATTTGAGATTGGGAAACTGTTCCTTCTTAAATCGTTAATCGTTGTTCGTTAATCTCCTTGACAACAAAGAACAATCATGAAGTCTAAAATCCGAGAGTTGGCGCAGTGTCTTCCTTTGGACTGATCAGCTTTGGAATTTGAAGATTGGTCCCAAATTGTTTGTTCAGCTTCTCGATGAAATAAGCCGACAGGAAAGGCGATTCCAGTTCGATGTTTTGGTGAACAAAGAAATAAATGTCGCGAATGCCCTGATCGACCCAAATTTTCAGGCGGTTAGCCCAATCGTCCAAACGTTCGCGGTCGCTTTGCGGGTTGTTGGCGCCCACGTAACGCACAAACACTTTGGGCGTGGTAAGGCGCACGTGCAGCAAATCGCGTCGTCCGGCGGTATCAACCACAATATTCGTTACCTGGTGCTTTTCGAACAACGAGTAAACTTCTTCGGAAACGGCCTTATCATTGAACCATTCAGTATTGCGCAGTTCAACGGCCAGCGGAATGGCTCTCGGAAAATTTTCGATAAAACTCACCAGCCGGTCGTAATTTTTGTACTTGAAATTATCGTGCAACTGGAGGAACACCATTCCGAGCTTCTCCTCAAAATTGCTGATGTTGTCACAATATTCAGTCGTTAAAGCCTGCACATCGTTCAATCGCCGCATGTGGCTGATGCTTTGTGTGATCTTCGGGAAGAACCGAAAATTATCCGGAGCCTTATCTTTCCAGGTAATTACCTGATCTCTACCCGGCATACTATAAAAGGTGGCATTCAGCTCAATGGAGTTAAATTGACGGGAATAATAAGTCAACTCATCTTTGGTGCCGCGTGGATAAAAGTTCTTCAGGTCGGTTTTGTTCCATTTGGCACAACCTACATAGATCGAGAGTGGTTTCGTTGTGTCGTTTTGTTTGAGTATCTCTGTAGTTTGCTGATCGTCGGCTGGCAGCCGGAAATCAATAAATTCTGGGTTTTCACTTTGTCCGAATTTCATTGTAGATTGTTTAAAGTTGGAAGAATGAAGGTATAATCTTTTTCGGTTATAGAATATGAAATAGATGTCTAGAATTTATTGAATGATTTGAGTGCTTTTGAGAAGAAGTATTGTTAAATTAGCAAAAATCTCTTTACAAAAACAAACCTTTGGCTTTAATGAATCAAGATCTAAAACCATTTTATGAAACAGCTCACAAAATTTATCAAGAGCTTTTGTCTGGTGATAACATTCAATTTCAGAGTGTATTTAATCCAAGTTTACTTCACGAGAACCAATTTCAATCTTTGATAGATATTTTGGTAAAATTAGGATTTATCATTAATAGATTGGATATTGAGTCAATGACAGTTTCTGGCTTTGACAGAGGAAATGGTTTTACGGAATATCAAAAATGGCTTCCAGAAGACACCTCAACTTTATATCCTAGTAGAAATGAATATTATTTGTTGTATTTAGAGTATTATAAGAGAAGTGTAGGATCACTTACTTTTCCACACAAAACTAAATCTAATTCGGATAAAATTTATTTATTGTCACAAGTGATATCTAATAAAGAGATTTTTAGTATCTCTTTGGGTATTAATAAAGGTGGGAAAGGATTTATTAATATAAGGAATCAAAGTTTTCCCCTCATTGCCCCAAATCAACTATTAATCTATGATCTCACCAAACTTAATGGCTATTCCACAAAATATACCAGAGAAGGTTTTCAGGATTTATTTAATCAAGCAACTGCAAAGTATAGCGAAATTGACGTAAATATTTTAGAGAGAACAGGTGAAAATGTCACATCTAAATTAGGTTATAATCTTGAGGATATAAAACTTCCATATTTTGAAACTTATTTTAGATTAACTCATTTCTTCCCAAAGTTTGAAGAACTGTTATTACATGAACTTTCTTTTCCACAAACGAGAGAAAGTCAGCCGCAGAGTGAGATGTCTATTAATAAAAATTTTAAAAATATAAGAGCGGGCGTAAAGTCTAAAAGTGATGTAAATGGATCATTAGCAGAGAGTGCGTCGGAGGAATTAGGCGAACACAGAACCCTCTTTAAATATGGTTTATATTTCCCTACCATAAAGGACGATCAGATAGAACCATGTTTCAACGTAAAAAATGTTGCTTCAGTGTTTGCCGATCACATATCCAAATTGCAGGAAGAAACGGGACAAATGGTTGGTATATTTGGCAAATGGGGGCGAGGGAAAACTTATTTTAAGAAAGAAGTAGAGGGGATATTTAAAAAAGAAAATTCAAAGTATGATTTTACGATAATAGATTTTCATGCATGGAAATATCAGGATACGCCTGCGATTTGGGCTTATTTGTATGAATGTCTTTCTGATGAATATTTTGGATCACAGTGGTTTATTAAAAATTGGAGAAAGTTTAAGCTTAATTTTCAAAGAGAGAAGTCAAATATTATTAAAGATATTCTGTTTTTAGGTATTGCTTTTTCTTTATTTACAAGTATTCTAAGCCTTTTCAAATCTGGAAATTTAGGTTTATTTGGTAATCTAATTGATACGATCAAGAATAATTGGTGGCAGACAATTTCTGGTGGAACTATTATTTCTTCTTTGTTGAAATTCTGGAAAAGAGAAGGAACAAATGCACATGAGCTTTTGAAAAAATACTCAAAAGGAATTTCATTTAATCAACACTTGGGAGTTCAGGCTGAAATAGAAAAAGAGCTTGTTATTTTATTGAAAACATGGATTGCTGACAAAAGTAAAGAACGACTTATTTTCTTTGTTGATGATATTGACCGATGCTCTGAAAAAAAGATCATTGAGATTGTTGATTCGCTTCGGGTTATGCTTGAACATCCAGCGATTGTAAAGCGAGTAATAGTATTGGTTGCAATAGACGAAGAAAAACTTGCCATGGCAATTCGTTATAAATACCGAGAATTTTATCCTCCAACAAGTGATAATTCAAAAATTCTCGATGATTTGACTAGAGAATATATGGACAAGTTGTTTATTTCAGGAATAAAACTTCAGGCTTTAAATAACGATAACGTCAACGAGTTTATTTCAACACTTGTAGAGCAAGACTGGAAAGATATTACGCAAAATCGTTTATTTCCTGAAGAAGAAACACCAAAGGAACAAGTGCATTTAGGTAGAACCGAATTGACAATAGCTAATGAGAAAAAAGAAGAGGCATTGAGCGAAAGTGAGGAATCATCACTTACCATGAATGAAAATGCAATGAATGAAACTTATTTGGAAGAGCTTGAGGCTAGTGATGTAAAAGATATGTTTAGAGAAGAATTTATGGAATTGAAAGAGGAATTAACTCCTCGGCAGATTCGTATTTTATATTATCGTTTTCAATTAGCAAAAAACCTATACATAAAACTTTTAGATGCAGAGAACGACCAATTAATAACTGATGGATTAAAAGGTTTGTTAAAAGCCATTCATATAAAAACCGTTTCTAAAAAAGATCATTTTGTAGAAGATCCTATCATTGATCAAATTGCAGAAATGGTTGTAGGGTATTAGCTGTAATTAAAGAGTTTTTTATTGTAAAAATCCTTTTAAACTCCTCTCTTCCGATACTCTCCCGGCGACATGCCCATCACTTTTCTGAAAACTCTGGAAAAGTAAAATTGGTCGTCGAAACCCATTTCACGGGAGACATCGGCAATCATCCATCCGGAGTTGTCGAGTAACCGGCAGGCACGTTGAATTTTCAACTGAATGAAATAATCAATGGGCGAGTGGCCGGTGCGGTTGACAAACGTAAGCATTCGCTGAAGTGCGTCAACTAATTTTGCATGTCAGTCTATAAGTTTGCTTTTTACTTCAAAGACAAACGACATGTATAATGAGAAAAAATTCCGGGCCATCTATGACGAGTTTCTGGCATCGGGCCTGACCATTCGGGATTATTGCGCCAATCAACAAATGAATGAGGCTAAGTTCTATTATTGGCAACACAAGCTAAAAGGACTATTGCCACCTAAAAGTGGATTTATCCCGGTGGTTTTTGAGAATGGTGGGCAAGCCCAGTCGTCGCGGGTTCCAGCCCCGGTGCAGGTACAATCGACAACCTTTTCAACATCGGGAGCCAGACCCCAAACCATCTCCTGTGAGATTAGCTATCCGAATGGGGTGTGTTTAAAGCTGAACGGTTTGCCCGACCCACAGATATTACGGTCGCTGTTGGTTTTAACGCGCCGGTAGGATGTTCAGCCTCACTTCGTCAATGCGGTATTACCTGTATTCGTACCCAACGGATATGCGCCGGAGTTTTTACACCCTGAGCGGAATGGTGACCAACCAGATGGGGCGCAACGTGCAGGACGGGGATGTTTATATCTTTATCAACCGCCCGTGTACCAGCATGAAAATCCTGCACTTGGAATGCGGTGGTTTGGTGATCTATCACATGAAACTGGAATCGGGCAGTTTTAAACTACCGGTTTTTGATGAAAGTACCAATACGTTTCAAGCCAGCTGGCAGGAGTTGATGCTGATGGTACAGGGTACCTCACCGGATGGAAAAATGAATAAAAAAAGATGGGAAAAACCTTCGAAACAGTAGATTTTACTTGGTTTTTAACTTGTCTATACGGTTGATATTTAGTATCTTCAAGCCATCAAAAGCAAGTAAAAATGACAGTTGAAGAAGAGGGTTTTTTACAGCAAATTCTGGAAGAACGTGACCGGCTTTTTAGGGAAACTTCCAGGCTTAAAAGTCAACTTTCCAACTTTGAAAACTTCGATTCAGAAAGATCCACTTACCAAAAACAAATTGTCGGAAAAGACCAGCTGATTACCGAAAAAGATCGGGCAATCAGCCAACTGGATGAAACAATTAACAAGCTGAAACAACAGATAGAGATGCTCCAGCGAAGGATCTGGGGCAAATCCAGTGAACGGTATATCAATGAGGATCCCCTGCAACGAAAGCTCGATTTTGAGGGACTTGACCTGCTTCCGGAAGAAAAGGAACTTGCAACCAGTGCCAAAGAGGAGATCGAAAAGTACAAGACCATCCGTGTTATAGAGGTAAAGGAGAAAAACCATCCGGTACGCAAACCGCTGCCCGAAAGTCTACCGAGAGAAGAAACCCACATTTATCCACAGCACATTGAACTCGAGAATTGGATAGAACTGGCTCCGGAAATTACAGAAGTTCTGGAACGCGAATCTGCCAGATGGTATGTGCGCCGGATCATCCGCCACAAATATGCGTTGAAAGATAAAAGCCAGGATGTGGAAAAGCAAATCATTACAGCTCCCATGCCCGTACTTCCCATAGCAAAAAGCTATGCCGGGGCAAGTGTTTTGGCTGATATTATCATCGACAAATATGTGAACCATCTTCCTTTCTATCGTCAGATCCAGATGTTCAAACAACAGGGTATATCCATTGCACCTGCAACCATTAACGGCTGGTTTCAGGATGTAGCCGACCTGATCAGGCCTACTTATTACCGGTTAAAGGAGCTGGTGCTGGCTTCGGATTATATACAGAGCGATGAAACAACGATCCCGATTATAAATAACGAAAAGCACACCACGATAAAAGGATACATCTGGATGATCCGTGCGGTTATGGACAACCTGGTCTTTTTTCATTACGACCACGGTTCCCGGGCACAAAAGGTCGCACTGCAATTGTTTAAGGATTTTCAAGGCGTAATCCAGACCGATGGTTATGCCGTTTACGATATTTACGAAAACAAAAAGGGCGTTCTGCCCATTGGGTGCTGGGCTCATGCCCGGCGTAAATTTGAAGAGGCTTTGGCAGAGGACAAAGTCAGGGCTTCTTATGCGCTGGAGCAAATAGGACTGCTCTATCAGGTGGAGAGGCAAGCCGATCAGCAGCAACTCTCTTATGACGAGCGCGCCGATCTTCGTTCCCGCTTGGCTTATCCTATTATGGTAGCCTTCGAAAAATGGCTGCTAAATGAATACCCCAAAGTTTTGCCCAAAGGGCGTATCGGAAAGGCTATCCGCTACACCTATAACATTTACCACAAGTTGACCCGATACCATTTGGATGGTCGGTTGAAAATTGACAACAATCTCGGAGAAAATGCTATCCGTCCAATTGCCCTAGGCCGGAAGAATTGGTTGTTCTGTGGAAACCACGATGCAGCCGAAAATGCAGCAATCATGTATTCCATGCTGGGCTGTTGCAAGGCAAGCGAAGTAAACTTCCGCGAGTGGCTGGTATACTTTCTGAATAACATCCACAATTACGATAACGATTACAGCAAGGATCTGGCCGAATTACTTCCACACAACTTCAAACTTCAAAACCAGATTTGTAACAGTTCCATCTCCTAAGCCTCTCAAAGTTCTCCGAACATTTTAGAGAACCTCTGAAAGTGGGTTGCTGGTTTTCTAAGAAAATATAACGGAGTTTACCGAATGCTTACTGACAAACAGCCGTGAAAAATGTGAGGCCGAAAGACCGGTTTCTGCAGCGATTTCTTCCAGTTTCAGCTTTTGTGTCAGTTGTTCGAGCATGAAATTGATGCTTTGCGCCACAATATTTTTTTCGCCCGACTCTAAAATTAGCCGAAATTGATTTAAGTGAGTGAACGAAGCCAGCAAATGGGGCAAACATTGGTTCACATATTCGAGTGTTTCAGTGCTGAAACCACGATCGAGGTTGCGAAAAATTTCTGAAAAAAGTTCGATCCGGTCGTTGATGCGCGATGTATTGGTACGTTCAATCGATACAATCTGTCCGCCAAACCGAGCATAAGCTGCAGACTTGCTTCCGGAGAAGTGAATCCAGTAAATCGACCACGGATTTTGCGAGTCCGACCGGTACGAATGTGGCATTCCGGCCGGAATAATAAAAAACTGGTCGGAGCCAATCGCTTGCAACGCCTCTTTTGTGTGGATTTCACCCTGTCCGTCAACGCAGTAAATCAGTATAAACTGGTCGCTCCCATTTGGCCTTTCCCTGAAATGGTGGCGGGCCTGGGGGTAATAGCCAATGTCGGTAATGTGCAAATCAGCAATCAGTGGATTGGTATTGATAAGGGCCAATATGCGTTCGGGTATTACAAAACTGATTTGCCCCGGGAAACCGTCTTTTTTCTTCATGCCTAAAGCTGAATGATTAATGTTCCTAGCTGAAAATTTTTTCCAAAAGTAGTTTCAATTCTTTATATGTAAGGTTTTTAGATGAAAATATTTTGAGCGTATGATGTGATAAGATAATCCATTAATTCGCAAAATATTTCATTCTTTATGACTGAATTTAGCTTTACATTTGGATAAACTAAATTCTAAACTTGTGAGCAAATCAAATTTCAACCGACAGTTTATTTTGGGCATAACGCTGGTTTCGGCCATGGGCGGGCTGCTGTTCGGCTACGATTGGGTGGTAATTGGCGGTGCCAAACCATTTTATGAACGTTTTTTCAATATTACGCAATCGCCTTACCTGCAAGGCTGGGCTATGAGCAGCGCACTGATTGGCTGTTTGGTCGGAGCCTTGGTTTCTGGCTATCTCTCCGATCGTTTTGGGAGGAAAAAACCATTGATTGCAGCCGCAGCTTTGTTTACAGTCGCTGCAATTGGGACAGGGGCTGTCAATAATTTTACTTTGTTTATTGTTTTTCGGTTGATTGGCGGTTTGGGCATTGGCCTGGCATCGGCGATTTCGCCCATGTATATTGCAGAAATATCGCCGGCTTCCATGCGTGGGCGCTTGGTTTCAGTGAATCAGCTGACCATCGTTTTGGGAATTCTGGCCGCACAAATTACCAACTACCTGATTGCAGAAGCTGTTCCGACTGGCGCGACCGATGATTTTATCCTGAATTCATGGAACGGTCAGTCGGGTTGGCGCTGTATGTTCTGGGCAGGAACAGTTCCGGCATTGTTGTTTTTTGTTTTGTCGTTTTTTATTCCTGAAAGTCCCCGTTTTCTGGCTAAAACCGGAAAATCAGAAGATGCTTTTTCTATTCTGAAACGAATCGGAGGGGAAGCCTACGCTCTTCAGGAGCAGAAAGAAATTACGGAAACCTTGCATGGTACCGATTCAAAAATTGACTGGAAAGCTTTAGGCTCCAAAAAAGTTCGCCCGGTGCTAATTTTAGGCATTGTGTTGGCTGTTTTCCAGCAATGGTGCGGCATCAACGTGATATTTAATTATGCGGATGAGATATTTACCTCGGCAGGGTATTCGGTGGGTGATATGCTTTTCAATATTGTAATTACCGGAACCGTGAACCTTATTTTTACCGTTGCCGCAATGCGCGTGGTCGACAGTTGGGGACGTCGTAAACTGATGTTGCTTGGCTCAAGCGGACTGGCTGTCATTTACCTGGCACTTGGAGCAAGCTATTTCTTCGAACTAAAAGGCTTGGCCATTTTGGTTTTGGTAATGGTTGCCATTGCTACCTATGCTATGACTTTAGCACCGATTACCTGGGTGGTTTTATCCGAGATTTTTCCGAACAGCGTGCGCGGTGCCGCTATGGCCATTGCTACAACCGCGCTGTGGATCGCCTGTTTTGTGCTCACTTACACATTCCCGATATTAAATAAATTGCTGAATGCCAGCGGCACATTTTGGCTGTATGCTTTTATCTGCCTGTCGGGCTTTTTATTCATTCTGAAAAAACTTCCGGAGACAAAAGGGAAAAGTCTGGAAGAAATTGAAAAGATGTAAAATTTAAAAATAACCACATAGAACACATTAGAAAAAATAACTATGTGACCTATGTGGTTCAAAAATAATCAGATATGAAACAAATTTTAATCTGTGCCATTTTTTTTGCAACCGTAATTGTTGCTTGTCAAAAGCCCGCCGTTCAACAAAAGATCGATCTTAAAGGAGAGTGGGCATTTGCCATCGATTCGCTCGATAAAGGAATTTCCGAAAAATGGTTCAATCAGGAATTAGCTGATAAAGTTACTTTGCCAGGGTCGATGACAACTAACGGAAAAGGGAATGACATCACGCTGAAAACGCCCTGGACCGGACAAATTGTGGATAGTTCCTATTTTAAAAAGCCCGAATATGCCAAATTCCGCCAGCCCGGAAATATCAAAATCCCATTTTGGCTGCAACCGGTGAAATATTACAAAGGCGCTGCCTGGTACCAAAAGGAAGTGTCCATTCCTGAAGACTGGAACCGACAATCAATCGGCTTGTTTTTGGAGCGCTGCCACTGGGAAAGCCGTTTGTGGGTTGATGACAAAGAAGTGGGGATGCAAAACTCGCTGGGAACTCCACATAAATATGACCTGACGAAATTTTTAACTCCCGGGAAACATCGTCTGAGCCTGTGTGTCGATAACCGGGTGAAAGACATTGATCCGGGAATTAATTCGCACAGCATTTCTGACCATACCCAAAGCAACTGGAACGGGGTAGTGGGGCAATTGTTCCTCGAGGCCCGTCCGCTCATCTACATTCAGAATGTGCAGGTTTATCCTGAAATACAGAATAAAAAGATAGCAGTAAAAGTAAAGGTTGAAAACCCTACCGGAAAAGTAGCTTCAGTAAAACTTAGCCTGAAAATAAAAGAAACAGGAACGAGTATTGACGAAAAATTTGAACTGAAAGAAGGTGAAAATATGTTGGCTATCGACCTCGAAATGGGTTCCGATGTCAAACTTTGGAATGAATTTCATCCCAATTTGTATTCGCTGGAAGTTAGTTTGAATGATAAAACTTCAGGAAAAACGGATGTGACAACAACTACTTTCGGGATGCGCGAATTCAAAACTTCTGGTAAACATATCCTGATTAATGGACAGCCCACTTTCCTGCGTGGAACACTGGAATGCGCCATCTTTCCGAAAACGGGCTACCCGGCAACCGATTTGAACGAATGGCTGCGCATTTTTACTGTTGCCCATGCTCACGGACTGAACCACTTCCGCTTTCACTCGTGGTGTCCGCCGCAAGCGGCTTTCGGTGCTGCCGATCAGCTTGGTTTTTACCTGCATGTGGAATGTTCGTCGTGGGCCAATCAATCGACCACCATTGGCGATGGCAAACCGTTCGACAAATACTTGTATGAAGAAAGCCAACGCATGATCGACGAGTATGGTAACCATCCTTCGTTTTGTATGATGGTTTATGGCAACGAACCTGCCGGCAAAAATCAGGGTACTTTCCTTACTGATTTCGTAAATTTCTGGAAAAGTAAAGACAACCGCCGCATTTATACTTCAGGAGCTGGCTGGCCAAACCTTCCGGCAAACGATTACCTGAGCGACTCAGAACCCCGCATTCAGCACTGGGGACAGGGTTTGGGCAGCATCATCAATGCTCAGGCGCCAAATACCGAATACGATTGGTCGGCGTACAACAATAAGTTTCCGCAGCCAATGGTCAGTCACGAAATTGGTCAATGGTGTGTTTATCCGAACTTTAAGGAAATTGCAAAATACGACGGAGTTTTGAAAGCCAAAAACTTCGAGCTGTTTCAGGAGACATTAAAAGATCACGGCTTGGCGCAGTTGGCCGACAGTTTTTTACTGGCATCAGGCAAATTACAGGCCTTGTGCTACAAAGCTGACATCGAGGCTGCTTTGCGAACCAAGGATTTCGGCGGTTTCCAGTTGCTCGATTTACACGATTTTCCTGGTCAGGGATCGGCTCTGGTTGGCGTACTCGATCCGTTCTGGGGTGAAAAAGGGTACATCAGTCCGGCCGAATACAACCGCTTTTGTAACTCAACAGTGGCGCTGGCCCGCATGAAAAAGCTGGTTTACACCAACGACGAAACCTTTGAAGCTGCTATTGAAGTAGCACATTATGGCGACCACCCAATTTCTGCCTGCGTTCCTGAATGGAAAATAACTGACAAAACAGGAAAACTGATCCAATCGGGGAAACTTCCGCAAACCAACATTCCGGTGGGCAACGGCTTCAAGCTTGGGGATGTTTCTTTTCCGCTTGCGGCTATCTCAAATCCTGAAAAACTGATTCTGGAAGTTTCAGTCAACGGAAAAAGCAATAGCTGGGATTTCTGGGTTTATCCGGCTAAAAAGGAAATCATCTCAGGAGAAGAAAAGATTCGGGTAGTTCAGAAACTGGATGCGGCTACGCAAAAATATCTTCAGGATGGCGGAATCGTGCTGCTTAACCTGAAGAAAGGAGCACTTTCGAAGGAACTGGGCGGCGACATTCCGATCGGGTTCTCGAGTATTTTCTGGAACACCGCCTGGACCAACGGACAAGCACCGCACACCCTGGGCATACTGGTCAATCCAAATCATCCGGCATTGGCTGAGTTCCCCACAGAATATCATAGCAATTACCAGTGGTGGGATGCCATGAGCCATTCTGGAGCCATTAACATGACCTCTTTCCCTACTAATTTAAAACCCATTGTGCGGGTGATTGACGATTGGTTTACCAACCGTCCGCTCGCTTTGATTGTGGAAGGAAAAGTGGGCAAAGGCAAAATCCTGATTTCGGGAATCGACCTTACAACCGATCTGGACAAGCGCCCCGAAGCGCAGCAAATGCTTTTCAGCCTGAAGAAATATATGGCTGGAGAAAAATTTCAACCGAAAATTGAATTGGGAACTGAACTGCTCGGTAGTTTGACAAAATAAATCTGACTAAAAAACAAAATTGAAACCTGGAATTTGAAACCTGGAACTATGAATGTTAAAGCCTGGTACGAAAAAGTTGTGATTCCGACTTATGGAATTGGTAAACCCGAGAAGAACCCGATGTTTCTGGAAAAGAGGGTTTATCAGGGAAGCAGCGGGGTGGTTTATCCACATCCGGTGATTGAGAAAATTCTGGATGAAAAGGTTGATAAAGAATGGAATGCCGTTTTTCTGGAAAACCAATACCTGAAAATTATGATTTTGCCCGAGCTGGGCGGGCGGGTGCAGATGGCCTACGACAAAATCAAGGAGCGCCATTTTATCTATTACAATCAGGTGATTAAACCGGCCTTGGTTGGACTGACCGGCCCCTGGATTTCGGGTGGATTGGAGTTTAACTGGCCGCAGCATCACCGTCCATCGACTTTCGAGCCGGTTGATCACTGTATTGAGGAAAATGCCGATGGCAGCGTAACCGTATGGTGCAGCGAGGTAGAGCGCATGTTTCGTACACGCGGAATGGCTGGTTTTACATTGCATCCTGATAAAGCATACCTCGAAATAAAGGTGAAGCTGCTGAACCGCACTGATTTTCCGCAGACTTTCCTGTGGTGGGCCAATCCGGCCGTAAAAGTGAACGACCATTACCAGTCGGTTTTTCCGCCGGATGTGAACGCGGTTTTTGATCATGGCAAACGTGATGTTTCGGAATTTCCGATTGCAAAAGGAACATACTACAAAGTGGACTATTCGCCCGGAACCGACATCTCCCGTTATAAAAACATTCCGGTTCCCACCTCATACATGGCTGTGAATTCGAAATACAACTTTGTTGGTGGCTACGAAAACGACACGAAAGGCGGATTGCTGCATGTAGCCAATCACCATGTTTCGCCCGGAAAAAAGCAGTGGACCTGGGGTCATAGCGATTTTGGTCGGGCCTGGGACCGAAACCTGACTGATGAGGACGGTCCTTACATCGAACTGATGTGCGGCGTTTATACCGACAATCAACCCGACTTTTCGTGGCTGATGCCCGGTGAGGAGAAAACATTCAGTCAGTATTTTATGCCCTACCGCGATTTGGGTGTGGTAAAAAATGCGACCAAAGAGGCCATGATTAATCTCGAATTTGAAGACGGTAAGGCCACCATAAAAGCATACACCACCGGAGTTTATCCCAATTCAAAAGTCATCCTGAAAAGTGGAAAAGAAATAATTTTGGAGGATTCATTCGATTTTTATCCGGCAACATCCTATGAGAAAGCCATTTTAAATGAGAAATTTTCGGGATACGGAGGCCAAAAGCCCCCTCTTTCGGAGGGGGTTGGGGGAGGCTTTTCTATTGCGATTGTTTCTTCTGAAGGAAAAATTCTGGTTGACTGGACACCCGAATCTAATGAAAAAAAGCCAATTCCGGAGGCAGCGAAAGCCGCAAAACTTCCATCAGAAATTGATAGCAACGAACAGTTGTACCTCACCGGACTGCATTTGGAGCAGTACCGGCATGCCACCTACGATCCGCGCGATTATTACCTCGAAGCACTGCGCCGCGACCCGTGCGACAGTCGTTGCAACAACGCGATGGGCCTGTG
Source organism: Aquipluma nitroreducens (assembly GCF_009689585.1). Taxonomy (GTDB): domain Bacteria; phylum Bacteroidota; class Bacteroidia; order Bacteroidales; family Prolixibacteraceae; genus Aquipluma; species Aquipluma nitroreducens. The sequence goes on from NZ_AP018694.1 coordinate 4,108,624, forward strand.
GTTGTTGCGCAGGGGCAAATTTGCTGATGCTGAAAACTATTTCCGGAAAGCTGTTGAAACACTCACTCAACGCAATCCAAATCCGCTGGATGGAGAACCCTATTTCAACCTTGGGCTTTCGCTAATCTATCAAAGTCGCGATGATGAGGCTTTCGATGCCTTTTATAAATCGGTTTGGAATGCAGCCTTTATGGATTGCGGCTATTTTCAGTTGGCCCGCCTCGCAGCTAAAAAGCAAAACTGGGACGAAGCGCTTGACTTGATCGACCGCTCGCTGGTGCGAAACTGGAACAATGCAAAAAGTCGCCACCTGAAAGTCTGCGTTCTTCGGAAATTGAACCGTGTTGCAGAAGCCCAAAAGCTAATCGAAGAATCATTTGAACTTGATCGGTTTAATTTTGGCGTTTTGTTCGAAAAATCTTTATTGACTGGCGACTCAAAGTCCCCTTTCGGGGATTTAGGGGTGTCGCAGCCCAACATCCACACTTATATCGAATTTGCCCTTGATTACGCTTTTGCCGGATTGTATCAGGAAGCCATTGAGCTGATTTCGTTAGGGATTGAAGAGCAAATCGCTCAGCCTGTTTACCCCATGGCATGGTATTACAAAGTCTGGTTCGAAATGTTTTCGGGCAATAAATCAGCTTCTGAAAAATCGCTGACAGAAGCATCAGCCGCTTGCCCTGATTTTTGTTTTCCCAACCAAATTGAGGCTGTTATTGTTTTGGAATGGGCCAAACAACAGAATCCGGCTGATTCGAAAGCACCGTATTATCTGGGCAATTTCTGGTACAATGCCCGCCAGTACGACGATGCCGTGACCAACTGGGAATTATCGGCTAAATTAAATGATGGTTTTGCAACCGTTCACCGGAATCTTTCACTGGCCTATTTCAACAAGCAAAACCAGTCGCAAAAAGCGTTGGCCGAGTTGGAAAAAGCATTTGGTTTGGACGAAACCGATTCGCGTATCCTGATGGAGCTCGATCAATTGTACAAACGTCTCGGATATTCACCCGAATTCCGGTTGGAGAAGCTCGAAAAATATCCCGAACAGGTTAACTATCGCGACGATTTATACCTTGAAAGAGCTGCATTATACAACCAGTTGGGCCAGTTTGAAAAAGCTTACGGCTTGATTATGGAGCGCAAATTCCATCCGTGGGAAGGAGGCGAAGGAAAAGTAACCGGTCAATATGTATATAGCTTAACCGAAATGGCAAAAACAGTCCTTCAGGAAAAGGATTTTTCAAAAGCTATCGAATTGCTTGAAAAGGCTCAGATTTATCCTGAAAACCTGGGAGAAGGAAAACTCTACGGCGCTCAGGAAAATGCCATCTTTTATTGGCTGGGCAATGCATATTCAGGAATGAACGACCGCGAAAAAGCCCGCCAGTACTGGGAAAAAGCTTCCTCCGGAATCAGCGAGCCAGTTCCGGCAATCTTTTACAACGACCAGCAGCCCGATACTATTTTTTATCAGGGGCTGGCACTTGTTCAGCTTGAGAAAAACGACGAAGCCAAAACCCGCTTCAATAAACTGATTGATTTCGGGAAAGCGCACTTGAACGATGAATCCAAACTAGACTATTTCGCAGTTTCGTTACCTGATTTGCAGATTTGGGACGATGATTTGACCAAGCGAAATCACCAAAATTGCCAGAATCTGATTGCATTGGGAGAGCTTGGCCTATCACAAATTCAGAATGAAAAATAAAATCGAAAACTTATTTTAAGATATGAAAAGTCGGTTTAAATACTTAATAGCCTCAACGCTTATTATTTCCCTTGCTTTTGGATTTCAGAATACCTTAGGGCAGACGCTGAAAAAATATGAGATCAATGCAGAAGTAGCTCCGGTGAAGATTTATTCTGATCATCTGAAAATGGGTGGTTCGAACCCCAAAGGAGAAACAATTTTAGTGAACAACTATTTTCTTTCAAAAAGCGGTAACCCATTCATCCCAATAACCGGCGAATTCCATTTTAGTCGTTATCCCAACCAATACTGGGAGGAATCGATTCAGAAAATGAAGGCTGGAGGCATAAACATCATTGCCACCTATGTTTTTTGGAATATTCACGAGGAACATGAAGGGAAATTCAGATGGGATGGAGATCGCGATTTGAAGAAATTTATTGCATTGTGTGCCAAAAATGATATGTATGTTTTCGTTCGGGTGGGGCCGTTTTGTCATGGCGAAATTCGAAACGGCGGGCTTCCCGACTGGCTTTTGGGCAGGCCGCTGATGATTCGTTCGAACGATCCGGCTTACTTGTCGTATGTGGAAAAATTGTACGACGAAATTGGTACGCAATTGAAAGGCACGTATTTCAAAGACGGAGGATCAGTAATTGGCATTCAATTGGAGAACGAGTACCAGCATTCGGCTGCTCCCTGGGGATTGACCTACGCCGGACAGCCACATGATTGGACTGCTGCGGAAAGCGATTTATCGTTAACCCAAGCTGGCGTTGGTGTTTCTGAAACGAAAAATCCGTATGCCGATTTGGGTAACGACCACATGAAAATATTGAAATCGCTGGCCCTAAAAGCCGGTATGGATGTGCCCCTATATACGGCTACCGGTTGGGGAAACGCAGCCATAGTAACCAACGAAAGTATTCCGGTTACGGCAGCGTATGCTTATCCGTTCTGGACGGCTCACAAAGATATTTCGCCATTTTTTCTTTACAAGGACATGCATTGCGATCCGGATTATGCGCCGGTGCGATATCAACCCGAGGATTATCCGGCATTTCCAGCCGAATTGGGAACGGGCATCATGACGGTTTATTCGCGGCGACCCATTGTGGAGCAAAAAAGTTTTGATGCGATGATGAACCGATGTCTGGGAAGTGGCGCAAACGGATTGGGTTACTACATGTATCACAGTGGTTCCACACCACGGGGCGATCGGTATTATTTTAGTGATGAGGCCTACGGTTTGCCGAAGATTTCGTATGATTTTCAGGCACCGATTGGCGAGTTTGGCCAGGTTCGGGAAGGTTTTCAACGCCTGAAACTCATCAACCGATTTGCCCAGGAATTTGGCGATTTGCTGGCTCCAATGACAACTGTCCTTCCTGAAAATGCACCAATCCTGAAACCGGAAAATGTAACCGATCTGCGCTATGCCGTCAGGATAAAGGACAATTCAGGCTTTCTTTTCGTGAATAATTTTCAGGATGATCTTAAAACAACCGACAAGCCGGATATTCAGATTGCGATTAAAACCGGCGGGGATGTTGTAACTATTCCTGAGGCAAGCGGATTTACAATGAAGGAAGGCGAAAATGTGATTTTCCCGTTTCATCTGGCAATTAATGGCGCTGATTTGATTTATGCTACGGCGCAGTTATATACAAAAAGCGATGATGGTAAAATGCCTTATTATGTGTTTGTTTCGCAGGATGGGAGCAATGCCGAGTTCTCGTTCGCCAAAAGCAACGGACTTTCAATTAAGAAGTCACCGGGAATTAGTCTCGACCAAAATGAAAAGAGAATACTGGTAAAATGTTCCAAAGGAACTTCAGAATTTACCGCCAACGTAAAAGGTCGTCAAACAAAAATACTGGTTATTGAAAAATCACTGGCGCTGCAATCCTATTTAGTCACCATTAAAGGTCAAAAATCCCTGATGTTTTCGGATGCCGTTATTTTGCAGGAGAATGATATGATTTCGGCGCTGAGTGCGGGCAGGAACGCGTTTACTATTCATGTTTATCCCAAATTTTTAGGCAAGTTAAATGCCGAAAATGCAGCGGTTTTGGCCTCTGTCAATAATAGTTTGATGTCAGAATTCAATATTTCGGTGCCTGAATTTAAGTTGGAGCCGACCGTAAGACAAATCGGCGAGAGAAAAACTGTAGTAACCTTGCCGCCTTCGTTGAATGGTTTAAACGATCTTTTCCTGAACATTGATTATACTGGCGATACCGGCATGGGTTTTCTGGACGGCGAATTGGTTACCGACGAATTCTGGAAAGGTACGCTTTGGCAAATTGGGCTGAAGAAATTTTATCCCAATGCCGCATCCAAAGAAATGGTATTTTATTTTCGGCCAGTAAACGAAGGTGCATCATATCTCGATGATATTTCTCCTAAAGACAGGCCTGATTTCAGCAAATTAAAACAAGTATTGAATATCAGAAAAATATCGTTTACCCCGGAGTACAAAGTAAATCTCCAATTTGAATAATCGGTTGTGTAATTGCTTTTGGAGAGTTGTTCTAGTCGAAAATAGAAGTAGATAAAAATTTGACAGCTACAAATCTAATTCCTAGATTTGTAGCTGTTGCAGCAATGCAACTCTTTTTGACAATGATTAAAGCTGCCGGCATGGAGACGCACCATGACCGGCTGCTTTTTCACTAATTACCACAAACAAATAGCGCTTATTTTATTTCTTCTCAACTATTGACGCATTTAGTTTTTACTATTTATTTCCTTGTATAGAACATTAACAGCTATTCCTCCCTTTTTTGCTGGATTCCAATCTGGGATTCTAGTTAGGATTTTTTCCATTGCTGCATTTATTTCAGGATACTCAGAGGCTTTGATAATATGGCCATCTTTGATTTTTCCGTTTTTATCTATAATGAAACTATAGGTGATTTTGTATTTTTTACCTTCATCAATATTTTTCAATTGATTATTCATCCACTCTTCCCATTTACCCTGAGTAAACTTGGCCATTTCAGTTACATCCCCCGCTGGATAAATGATTTCATCAGAAATTGATGAAGATTGATTTATAAAATAAATGTTAGCCTTTTCCAAAGTTTCTCTAACTTCATCAATACGGACATAAGGAATTGGGCTATCCACGAGAAGAAGGATTTCTTCATTGGTCTTTTGCCATGCTTTTGCCCTTTTTACAATTTCCTCTAGCGAACACAATTTATTGTCGATGTAGTTGCCATCTTTTTTGATCTCAATTGATAAATTTGTCTGCTCGTTCTGATTTTGTTTGATTCCTGAATCTGCCATAATTTTTATCGGCACGTTTTCTTTTTCAGATACATTCCCACCTGTTTTGCTGAAAGCCATCAACAACAGGGCAAGCAGGGGAAGAAAGGTCGCCACCTTCCAGCTCCATGCTTTACTGGTTTTTGATTTGTTCATCATGATAATTCTGTTTTTAATTTGACAATGATTAAAACTGTTAGCTAGTGCGAACCGCTGTGGCCCAACACTTTTTTGAATAATTAGGATTTGATATTGAGTTGCATCGATGCCTTTGTTGAGGGTGCATTCATCGGCCTGAAATTCGTGAATCTCTTTCATGTCGCGGATCAGCCAGTAAATTACTGGATTAAACCAGTGAAGCATTTTTGTCGTTTCGAGTAATGCCAGATCGAAAAAATGGTTTAGCTTGATATGTGCCTGCTCGTGAGCAAGAATGGCTTGTCGGTGGGCATCATAATCGCTTTGCGAGATAATCACAAAGCGGCCAAATGAGAATGGCGGAATCTCATGATCAATAATCAGCAGGCGGAAACCATCCATTTGCCTGAACTGCGCTTTTCGGAAAAGTATCAAAATAGAAACTATGCCGTGAATCAAGATCAGAAGCAAAATTAGTATTCCTGCCAGATAAATAGTTTGAATTAGTTTTATCCATGGAAATTCTTCTCTGATTACAGTCTTTGTTTGTTCTGTTGGAACAGTAATCGTTTGAGTTGATTCTCCCAATGGATATTGAGGAGCCAGCATAATCTCCTGATTTTGTAGCCTTGGTATCCATTCGTTTTGCAGGGCTGGCTGAATGATCTGTGGCAGGTATAGTAGTGGAATAATTGCTGAGCAAACCACCGCTGATAAAAGCAAGGCTCTGTTCAGCTTAAAAAAAGTCTCTTTTCGCATCAGCATTCTGAAAACCAGATAGAGTAAACTGATGCTGATCGTCGATTTTAAAATTTAGATGAGAAAATCATTCATTTTCAGTGTTTTTACGTGATTCAACCTGACGAATTAGTTCCTGAATTTCTTCGGTTGTGATTTTCTGTTCTTCGACAAACATCGAAACCACCGAAGCATACGATGTATTGAAATATTTGCTGACCATGTTTTTGATCGTATTCCGGCTAAATTCTTCGCGCGAAATAATCGCAAAATATCGGTAGGTATTTCCAAACTGCTCGTGCCCAACAAAACCCTTTTCCTCAAGCCCGCGAACAATGGTCGAAATGGTGTTGTAGTGAGGTTTTGGTTCTTCAAGTTCATCAATAATTTCTTTTACAAACAAGGCTCCTTTCTCCCAGAAAAGTTCCATAATTTCTTCTTCGCGATTGGTAAGGTGTTTCATTTTACGATTAATTAATTGATAAACAACAAATCAAATTGTTAGTACTTTGAGAAGTATAAATGTAACTATAAATTTTAGTTTTAAAACTATATTTTATAGTTTGTTTGTAAAAAGTAGTTTTTAAACATATGAGATTCTCCTATTGACTTGATTTTCGGCTTATTTTCCGCACCTTTGCAACGCAGACCGCTCTATCGCTGTTCCGTTTATTCGGGAGAGAGGAAAGTCCGGGCAACGCAGGGCACCATGCTTCTTAACAGGAAGGCGGGCGAAAGCTTGCAGTAAGGTAACAGAAAACGACCACCCCCGAGTTCTCGGGGGAACGGGTGAAAAGGCGGGGTAAAAGCCCACCGGTGGTTGTGGCAACACAATCAGCCGTACTTCTGATGGGTTGCAAAGCCAAATATATCACGATTTTCCCCCGAGTCCTCGGGGGGATACAGAACGGCCCGTTTTGGTTCTTCGGAAGTCGTGAGGGGTAGGCTGCTCGATCGGGTTAGTGATAACCCGGGTAGATAAATGATAGAGACTCGTCGCAAGACGATTACAGAACCCGGCTTACAGGTCTGCGTATTTTAAAAATGAGGCGATTGGTAACAGTCGCCTCATTCTTTTTATCCTGATTGATATTGAATTTCAATTTCGTGAAATATTTCCAAATAATTCTCTCGATTCCTTTATTTCACCCATGTTTTCGTTTGCCCAACCAACCAATCCATGCAAGTGTGGAAGTAACGATTTACCTCTTTCGGTTAATTGATATTCAACTTTGGGTGGAATTTGCGGATAAACCGTCCGTTTCACCAAACCGTCGGCTTCGAGCGTTTTTAATGTCACGGCCAGCATCTTCTGCGAAATCGTTTGAATCGATCCCCAAATTTCGTTGAATCGCAGCACATTTCCTTCCTCCAGAACCATCAAAACCAGCACCGACCATTTGTCGCCAATCCGGTCGATCACATTTCGCACCGGGCAATGAGCGGCTTCACCATATTTTTTCAAAAAATCTTTCTCCATAACCTTTTGATTAAACCATTACTAACCTTAAAGTAAGTATTGAACTATTTCGTAAGTTCTTGTTTATGTGTTGTATGTCTTTTATCTTTGACTTACCAAAAGTAATTAAAAAACAAAAGTATATTAAATATTGAATGTAAATTTATAATTTCAGAAAAATGAAAACAGGAGTAACAGGAGCTACCGGTCAACTAGGTCGATTGGTCGTTGAAAAATTAAAAGAAAAAGGATTGTCATCAAGCGTTGTGGCTTTGGTGCGTAATACAGAAAAAGCTGCCGAATTGGGAGTTGAAGCCCGTGAGTTTGATTACAATAATCCGGTAAAATTGATTGATGCACTTCAGGGAATCGAGAAATTAATCCTTATTTCAGGAAACGAATTGGGTAAACGTGCCGAGCAACATGCCAATGTAATTGAGGCTGCTAAAAAGGCCGGTGTTAAATGGGTGGTTTATACCAGCTTACTTCAGGCTGATACTTCAAGTTTAAGTTTGGCTCCTGAACATTATGCCACAGAAAAAGCATTGCAGGCATCGGGCTTGACTTACACCATTTTGCGCAATGGCTGGTACACCGAAAATTATACCGGATCAGTTGGTGGAGCTATTGCAGCGGGTGCTTTTATCGGAACCGCCGGCAATGGTAAAATCTCGTCGGCTGCCCGTACCGATTTTGCAGATGCTGCGGTAGCTGTTGTTATTGGTGCAGGACACGAAAATAAAGTTTATGAATTGGCCGGTGACGAATCGTATACCTTGGCTGATTTGGCGGCCGAGATTTCGAAACAAACCGGAAAAGTAATCCCATATAATAATCTTCCAGAAACCGAATATGCTAAGATTTTAAAAAGTTTTGGTATTTCTGAAGGGTTTGCTGATGCTATTGCCAGTTGGGATGTATCTGCGTCAAAAGGTGATTTGTTTAATGAATCGCACCAGTTGTCGAAATTGATTGGCCACCCGACAACCCCTATGGCTGAAACAGTGAAAGCTGCGCTGTCCGCCTCAAAATAAAACTTTATAAGATTAGTCAGGGCTTCACTTTGAGTGAAACCCTGACTGACTTTTTACTATAAGTCTAGCCATTCCTTAAAGGCAGCAACTTTGTCGCGGCTCACGATGATGCTTTCTTCATCGGTCTTTTTTAATTTGATTTTAAGGCGGCTGTTCGAGTAAAACACAATGTCGGCAATCGACAGATTACTAAGTATATATTTCCGGTTGATGCGGAAAAACCGGTGCTCATCAACCATTTCTGCGATACGGTCGAGCGAATAATCGACAAGGTAGGTTTTGAAATCGGCGGTACACAGGTAGGTTGCCTTTTCGAGGCTGTAAAAGAATAGGATTTCTTCCACTGGGATCGATTTCAGGTGCTCGCCAACTTTTATCACAAACCTGGTTTTGTATTGTTTTCTGAGCATTTCCTTTACTTTGTTTAGCAATTCGATGGTCACAGGCTGCACGTCTTCCACCTTTTTGATCTGATTCCCGAATTTCTGAAAGGCAGCTTCCAGTTCGCTGTACGCAATAGGTTTCAGGAGATAATCGACACTGTTTACCTTGAACGCTTTTACGGCGTACTCTTCGTAGGCGGTGGTGAAAATCACAGGGCAAGGAACTTTTACCCGTTCAAAAATTTCGAAACTCAACCCATCGGCCAGTTGGATGTCCATGAATGCCAAATCCGGAGCCGAATGTTGTTCAAACCATTCTGTGGCGCCACTTACTGAATCAATCACGGCTAGCACCGAAATCTGCAGGTCAAACTTCAGGATTAACTGTTGTAACCATTCTGCTGCTGGCTTTTCGTCTTCAATGATAAGTATTTTGTACATGGCGTCAATCGGTTAAAAGAGGAATGCTTACCCTGAATGTTTCGGAATTGAAGTTGATGGATACCTTTTGGTCGGAGAAAAAACTGTACTGTGCACCTATGTTTTGAAGACCAGTGCCGGTGCCTTCTGATCCCGATTTTTTTTGAAGCTGATTTTCAACCACCAGATGCTCTCCGTTGCAGTAAATCCTTATGGTTAAAGGTTTTTTATCTGAAATCTCGTTGTGCCTGATGGCATTTTCGACCAGCAACTGAATCGAAAGGGGAATTACTTTGAAGTTTTGTGGATTAACATCCATTTGTACTTTGAGATTTGTTCCAAACCTGATTTGATGCAGATATATGTAGGATTCTACGAATTTCAGTTCCGTTTCGAGCGCCACCAATTCGTGATTTTTCTGGTCGAGTACATACCTGTAAACCTCCGAAAGTTTTTTCACAAAATCGATTGCTTTTTCAGGATTTGAGCTGATAAGCGAGGTTAGTGAATTTAAATTGTTGAATAAAAAATGCGGACTTACTTGGCTTTTCAGGGTTTCGTACTGCAGTGCCAATTGTTCGCGCTTCAGTTTTTCTTGCTGAACAGCAGACTCTTTCCAGTTTTTAAAGAAAAGAACCGTATTCGAAAGCAACGATCCTACAAAAACAAACAGGAAGGCAACCTTCGCCATAAATGAGGCCTGATCAAAAAAGAAATTAGATGTAATTTTCTGATGAGAAAAATAGCCTGTCGCGAATATGGTGATGACAATGATGCAGAATGAATACCCGATCGTAATTAAGAACTGTGCGATCAATCGTTTCAGTGGATTGTACAGCCATGGAAGTCTTCGGTCGAGCGCAGTAATCATGACCTTCAGCCCAATCATAAAGGCACCTCCGACCAATACGGAGTTGAGCGAAGCCAAAAGGAACATTTCAAAGGTGAATTCGTTTCCTTTTAGGATGATTAACATGATCGTATTGCCGATGACAATCAAAAGCAGAATCCATGCTGGGATTTGCCAGAATAATTTGTTAATGCTGTTTTGCTTGTTAGTCATTGGTTGGGTAAGGGTTGAAAGTTTGATCGAAAATACGGATAATTATTCTTTAAAGAGAAAGAGTTCGTTAAGGAAATGTTGCGGGTTACGAGTTTTCCCGCAACTTGTATCTCGCAACCCGAAACGATTCTATTTCGCGATCGATTCCATAATTTTCCCCAGCTCAGCATCATTCATTTCTTTCCCCCAATTGGGTGAGAGTTCTGTTTTTGGTTTGAAAGACTGAAATTTTTCGGCAGCCTTTTGATACAATGGCAATGCCTTTGCTGCACCTCCGCCAAAAGCTTCGGGCATATTGGCAGTCATGGTGGCACGCAGGTAATAAACCCGCGGATTATCAGGGTTTAGCTCCAGCGATTTATCGAGTGCCGCATTCATTTTGCCCACCAATGCCATTCCCCGGTTTATTGGGTCGATGTTGATGCGCGACGGGTACAAAAAGCCTTGTAGCATAAATAATTCAGATTCGTTGGCTTCAATCGCCATAGCCTGATCGAGGTATTTTTGAGCCAGATCGAGATACAGGTCTTTTTTTGTGTTTTCTGCTTCCTGAAAGCTGATCATGATATACGCAAATGAAGCGTAATAGAGTGGTAACCATTCTGCTTTCTCAATTTGCGAAATACGTTCAAACTGATTGGCAACTTCAACATATTCAGGAATGGTTTTAGCCTGAAACAGCTTTTCGATTGACTGGCTCATCGCTTTTTGATAGGCTTCGTTGGCAAAACCAGCACTGGATAATAAAAGTAAGGCAAGGATAAAAATTGATTTTTTCATGAGTGTTGATTGTTTGTTGTATTTGTTTGACTTTAGAGAGGGTTTCACCCAAAGTGAAGCCCTCTATATAGGTTTTAAAGCATAATGTTCAAAACCAAAATTGCTTGCCGCACAAAAGGTGAACGGATTGGTGTCGATTCATATTTACCGGCAGCATTCGGTGTGTTTGAAAAATTATAGCCATACACATTGTCAAATCCGGCAACATTATTGAGCATCAGATGCAGTGCCGATTGTTTTCCGAAGAAATTCAGCATGTAAGTCAGGCTTAAGCTGATGTCGTTGTACTGTTGTGTTTTTGCATTCATAAAGCCTGAAAGATTCGGATCGTGATACGGACGGCTACTGGCAAACGAATAAGTCAACGAAGCGTACGTATTTAATACTGGAAGGAAGCGTTTGTAAACTACTGATAAATTGTGTTCTGAAACAAAAGTCGGAACGGCGGCCATTGTGTAGTCTTTGTAGTTGCGCCGGGCATTGATCCACGAATACGAAATCCAGTAGTCGGTTAGTTTGAAGGTTTCCTTGTCGCGCCAGAAAATGTCGACACCTTCAGCATGACCGGTCCCCAAATTGTTGTAATCTAGTGGATTGGTCGTCATCTGTTCAGTGAATTTGACCAGATTATTGTATTTTTTCAGGTAGCCTTCTACCCTGAATGTTTTCAATTCAGTCAAATATTGCCAGGTCATCACGGCGTGGTTTGCTTTTTCGGGCTTTAATTGTGGCGCAAATTTCAGGTAATCATTTTCCGGATTTTGATAGAATTCGCCACAAGCCAGCGAAATCTGGCTGTGATCGCCTGTTTTGTATGCTCCTGAAAACCGTGGGACAATTGTTGTTCCGTTCAAAAGAGAACTGTTTTCGGCCCTGAATCCCAGACGTGTTGCGAATTTCTTCGTGAGTTTATATTCCATTTCTGCGAAACCTGAAAGTTCGTTATTGGTAAATGGCAACCGGAAATTGCCGTCCATCCTGATTTTTTGTTCGTATGAAAAGTTCACCCAGTCAGCACCAAATTTCAATTCGGTTTGCTCATTCAGGAAACAACTGAACCCGATTTTGGCTTGAACCATTTTTTGATTCGTTATGATGCGGTCTTTATCCAGATCAATGTTTTGGTGGTCGTAATTGAATGCAAGTCCTGATTTCATCATCCATTTTTCACCCAACTGGCTGTTATAGGTATTGTTGAGGTAAATGTTGCTGCTGTTTAATAAAATGTCCTGATTGGTTCCCGTCTGAATGTTGGGATAAATCATGCCGCTCGAACTTGTGTTGAAAGTTCCGAAGAGTTTGTACAATCCGGTTTCCCCGGCTTTTTGCCTGAACATGATTGTTCCGTCTGCTGTAACGGGGCTTTTGGTCCAATCTACCTGCTGTCTGTTGATTTTGTTAGACAAAGCTGTGGTTAACAAATCGCCGCTCAATGACAACGACGAATTTTTTCTGCATCGGGTTGTTGAGCCCATCAGCCCGACAGTCATCACCGATAGACTCGATTGTTCTTCGGTTTCGATCGAATTGGTTTTCATATCAACAATCGATGACAAAGCTTGTCCGTATTCGGCAGAATAGGCTCCGGTGCTGAACAAGGTTCCACTGAAAAGGAGAGGGGAGAATCGTCCGCGGGAAGGCATGTCGGGCATTTTCGAGGTATATGGCGAAGCAACCAGCATTCCGTCCATAAAGGTTTTGGTTTCGTAACCTTCACCGCCGCGTACAAATACACGACCATCTTCGCCCACTTTCTGAACTCCGGGTAGTGTTCCGAGTGCACCAAAAATATCGCCCTGAGCACTTGGAGTAGTTGCAATATCAAAAACGCGTAAAACGACTGCTTTTTTCTCATCGCTGGCTTCGAAAGATCCGGCATTGATGACCACTTCGTCAATCTGGTCGTCCGATTCCAGCAAAACGATGTTTAATGTAATGGTTTTGGAGCTATCCAAATCCAGCTTCCGGAGAAATGGTTTGTACCCGATAAAACTGGCTGAAAGGTTTTGAATTCCTTTCTGACTGGTCTTGAAGCTGAAATTTCCGATGCTATCGGAAGTAGTGCCGTCGTAGCTATTTTGAATAAATACATTGGCTCCCGGAAGCGGATTGTTTTGGGAGTCGGTAACCTTTCCTGATAACAGAGCCTGCGCAAATGAGTTGGCAGATATCAGGATGAAAACTGAAATGATTAATATTGATCTCATGGCTTTGAGTATTTTATAACCCAAAGTTGCTTCAGAGATCGGAGGTGTTAAAATAAAAAAAACCGAGTCGTAGTTTGACCCGGATGAATCGTAATATGGAGTGACGAATTATTTTCTTAAAATGAGATTTAAGCTTCTGTTTCTGGAATTTCTTCTTCCTCTTCTTTGGGATGAAGAAACCGATCAATAAACTCAGTGATGAAAATACGGATTGTTTCAGCATTTTTTGCAACCAGATTGGTTACGCCAAGCTGAATCAAAACACCAAGTATCTTCTTAAACGGATTACTCGATGAACTGACCATCAATTTTTTAGATAGATACCCGGTTACAATTGAAACAATGGATTCGAAAAGATTGGTTTTGATCTCGACGGAATCGGTAAGCTCTTTTAACGAACTCTTGACAAGATTAACGAGCTTCAAACTCTCGTAAGTAATTTTGAACTGATCTTTCAGGATTTGACCTTCTTCGGCTTGCTGAATTTCCAACAAACGAATGGATTCTTTGAGTGACTCAACTGCTGTTTGGTTTGCCATATGCTTATTCGAGTACTTGTTCGATAATTGAATTATTGAGTGGATCTTTGATCAGTTGTTTCCTGAAAATGCTGAAAATTAGAGCCAACAGGGCATAAATACCTGAGACAACAAAGAAACCATAGTAGGACTTGCCCAACAATTCGCCTAACCACAAGGCTACCCCGATATTTAGAATCAGGAAGAACAACACGGCAAAAATTAATACAATCAACCAAGAAACCAGATTTGAAGCCACATCGGCTGATTTGTCGAGTGTTTTCAGTTTCAATAGTTCCAATGTCGTTTTGCCGTATTGTTCCCCTTTTTCAATGAGAGACTCAATTAAGCCTGATTGTTCGTCCATGATTTAGTCTTTCGTAATGAAATTTGGAATTAATTCAGATTAATTGGTCGAAACTTTGGGTTCTTCTGCTTTTTTCTTGGCGCCTGCAGCCATTTCGTCTACTTTGGATTTTACTCCATCCATTTTCTTGCCTAAATCATCGATCAGGCCGCCGACTTTTTCTTTGATGTCGTCGACATAATCTTCACCTTTTTCAACAATCTTTTTCCGTGTTTCCGACCCTTTGTCAGGGGCAAACAGAATTCCGATCAATGCACCGGCGGCTACGCCTGCCAATACACCCAATAAAATTTTTCCTGAACTCATAATGCTAGTTTTTAATTGTTTATGACTATTGAAATAATCTGGAACTTTATTCTCCAGTTTTTATTCTTTCAGTGCAATTTAATGAAAAACTGCTGGAAAACCTAACAATTTAAGTTAATATTTGTTGAAAAAGATTAACCAAGTAATCCTTGAAATTCGCGATGATCAAGCCGTTTTGTTGCGTTTAAGAAGCTTTTTAATCAGTCGTTCCTGATCTTGTTTCTGTTGGTTGAAATTGACTTCTTCGCCGAGTAAAAAACCATATGGTTTGAGTGATTCAACATTATCACAAACCACTTTGGCCATACCGGTAAGAGGCAAGCAAAGCACCATTCCCGGAATTCCCCAAACAAGTGCGCTGGCAATCAGTACAATTGTGGCGGTTAACGGATTGATACTGACACTTGAACCGACTACATAGGGGGTGATGAAATTATTATCGAGGAACTGAACGACAACACATATAGCGCCAGCAGCAATGGCATAACTCATCGAGTCTTTGGTGAGCAAGGCCATCAAAATTGGCAATAGGCTTCCTATCAACACTCCTATGTATGGGATTATATTCAATACAGAAGCAAGAACTCCGAATAAGATCGCATGCGGCAAACCGAGAATCAGAAATCCGGTTGAATTCAATACGGAAAGAATGATAACATCCAGAAAAATACCCATCACATATTTTTGAGATACTACTGAAACTTTTTTTACAACCAACAAAACATGCTCGTTTTTATCATCCTTGGTTACCAGTCGAATGAATTCTTTGAATTTGTCCTGATAAAAAGTCAGGAAGAAAATATAAATAGGAATGAGCGCAAAGCTGGCCAGGAAAGAGGTAGTTGCCGAAAAGAGACCTAACACCAAAACCCCTCCTGTACTTGCATTCTCTTTGAGCTTAGTGGTTAACCACGCTTTTTGTTCTATGCTACTGATGTGAAAAGTTTCGCTAATGAATTGCTGAAGGCTTACCCATTTGGCATCCAGCGATTTTTGGAGTACCGGCCAGTCGTTCACAAAACTGAACACCTGATCGACAAAAAAATACAACACAACAACAACCAGTGTAAAAGCCATGATAATACTTAAAAGTATGGCCAATGTCCTTGGTAAATGCCAATGTTGCAGCTTTCGCGATACTGGGATTAATAAAAAAGTAAAGAAAACCGCAATGGTAAATGGAATTAGAATGTTTTGGGCCAAAATCAGGAACGCA
This sequence comes from Aquipluma nitroreducens, assembly GCF_009689585.1. GTDB lineage: Bacteria > Bacteroidota > Bacteroidia > Bacteroidales > Prolixibacteraceae > Aquipluma > Aquipluma nitroreducens. The sequence goes on from NZ_AP018694.1 coordinate 4,124,225, forward strand.
ATAATTAGGCCTGCAAGTAAAAGTTTTATTGTTGCCTTGATATAAAATGGTTGTTCTGGTGCCGTCATATGTGATGATTTTACGATTCAACAATAATAGAGATAAATTTAGATGTTTTATCGGGTACACATCTTGTTTGAGAGGAAATTAATTTTTTGAAATCAAAATTTGTATGGTTGTTAGTATTTAGCCGTCAGGATATATCTATCTTTGAAATAGGGTATGATAAATAAACATGGAAAACAATTGCAATGGCAGGAAAAACCGTCAAAATTATACTGGCATTTCTTCTTCTTACTTCAAGCCTATTTGCTCAGGAAAGTAGTGATAAAATTAAAACTGCCCAATCACTTTTTCAGATGCTTGAAACTTATCACTATAACCCACCCAAACGAAACAGCGCGCTTTCAAATCGTATTTTTGAAAGTTTGATGAAAGCGATTGATCCGTATGATCTGTTTTTTACCGATGAAACAATTTCAGGTTTTAAACCTTACCGCGATTCATTATGTACCAACAATTCGGTGTTAATTGCTGAGTTTTTGACACTTCTTACCGATAAATACAGGCAACAACTCGTATTGGCCGATTCTATTGTTGATCATAGCTTCAGGTCTTCCCTGAAGTTGACAGAGAAAGATTCGCTGATTTTGGAACCTGATCATGTTACGAAACGTCCCAAAAACAACTCCGAATTGGAAGCGCGTTGGGGAAAATGGGTCAGGCAAGGAATGTTAAAGAGTTTGATGTATTCAGGAAACGACAGCATTTTAGCCAATAGTTCTATTATTCCGGACAGCCTTTATGCAAACGGATCTTTGTTAGCTAAGAAAAACAGAATCAGGGAGAAACGTTGGATTAATCAATTGATGAATTGCTCTGGCGGAATTGAAAACTTTGTGATGAATAGTTACTTTAACAGCATTACCTCGTGTTACGACCCGCATTCTAATTATTTTTCCGACAACGATAAGGAAAAGTTCGAATCTTCGTTATCAAAGGAAAATTATGCATTTGGGTTTGAACTGGGAACTAATCTGAATGATGAAGTTATCATTTCACGCATTTTACCCGGGAGTCCATTGTGGTTTTCAAAAAAGATTGAAAAAGGAGATGTGATCCTGAAAATAAAAATCCCCGATCAGGAGGAGACTGAACTTACGTATGCCAGTATCGATGAGATCGATAACATATTTAGAACCCTGAATGGGGATTGGATTGAGATGACTATTCGAAAAATCAATGGTTCGATATCGAAAGTTGAGCTTTCGAAAGGAAAATTCGACACCAAAGAGAATCAAACTGTCGGGTTTATCCTGAATGGTGAAAAGCCCGTTGGTTATATCTGGTTTTCTGCTTTTTATACTGAATTTGGTCGCTATGGAAATACTGGCTGTTCAATCGACTTCCTGAAGGAAATGGTCAAACTAAAAGAAAGTGGTATTGGTGGATTGATCGTTGATTTAAGAAATAACCCGGGTGGATCTGAAGGTGAGGCGATTGAAATTGCAGCCTATTTTACCGGAAATAGCCCATTTGCAATCCGCCGAAACAAAGATGGTGGACAAATTATTCTTGGAAAGTCAAATGCCATCAAATGGTACGACGGACCAGTGGCGGTACTTGTAAACGGCTCAAGTGCATCAGCTTCCGAATTATTGGCAGCGAACTTGCAGGATTATAACCGGGCTGTAATTGTTGGAACAAATACCTTTGGTAAAGCTTCGGAACAGCTTGTTTTTCCGGTGGGGCAAAAAATGCGGACACGGCAAGGTTTTTCGATTAATCAAACTCATGAAATTACTGATTTTGTAAAAATTACAACTGCCAGACTTTTTCGGGTAACTGGTAAAAGTTATCAAAAAATTGGAGTTGTGCCTGATATCAAATTACCTGATATTTGGGATAGCTTCATTGTGCGGGAATCGGCCTTGCCCTATGCTTTTGAAAACGATTCGGTCAGGTCATCCGTAAAATTTTGCCCAATGACTAAATTGCCAATGGATTCTCTGGCATTACTGAGCCAAAGTCTAATACTGAAAAGCGAGAAATTCAGTCAGGTCAATGCATTTAATCGCTCGATGAAGGCCTTGATGATCAATAAGAATAAGGTTCCACTCAATCTTACGCAATACAAAGATGACGCGGAAAAACGCAAACAGCTGACATCAGAAATTGAAAAGATTAATTCTTCTGATAATAAGCAGTTTACAGTTGAAAATACTTCTTTCAGAATAAAAGAATTGCAGACCGATAGTTTGTCGATGGAACTAAACGCCAAGTTTAAAGATTCAATCCAAAAGGATATTTATGTTGGCGAAGCTTATTCTGTAGTACTCGATTTAATCGGAATGAAAAGTGCTGTAAACGGAAACAAATAACTATTAATCCCCAAACCTTCCGGAACTCTTTTCGGAATTAGAATTTCCAAATGTGAGCTTTTTCGATTTCAGTTTTTCGGAATTTATGAAATCCATGTTAAGTTTTGAATTCTCCTGACTAAATAAATATTCCGGGTAATGATTGTAAAAAGTAATAGTTATATTTTTGTAACCATTATCAAACGAGAATATTTCAGATGACTACATTAAAAATTGACCTGATTGCAGATAACCTGATTTCAATTCACCCGCTTTTGTATAAAAGTATTTCGAAACCATTGAAACATCAATCGCCGATTACTCCGGGCGGAATGTTTGTACTGGGAAGCTTAAAAAGGAATGGAACTCAATCGATGTCGGATATTGGCAAATGTTTGTCGATGCCCAAGCCGCATGTTACGGTGATTGTTGATAAACTTATTGAAGAAGATTTAGTTGAACGACAGAGCGACCCAAATGATCGGAGGATTGTTAATATTCTGCTGACCCAAAAGGGCGTTGATGAGTTTGATAGCATAAAAAAGGATCTCAGTGAGAATTTGAAGATTAAACTTTCGAAACTTAGTGATCAGGAACAGGACATTCTGGCAATTGCATCACAACAAATGAAAGAAATTCTGATTTCGATCTTATCAAAAGAGTAAAAATTTTAAAACAGATAAAAGGAAAATTTTATGGAAAATAAACAGACGAAAAAAGAGAAGAGCGGAAAGGTATATATTCCGCTCATTTTGGTTATTGCTTTAGTGCTTGGTGGTGGCGTATATTGGTACATTGATTATACGAAGTACATCAAAACCGACGATGCAAAAGTTGAGTCAGACAATGTAGCTGTCAGTCCAAAAATGCTGGGGCGAATCAGTCAGTTGTTTGCTGAAGAAGGTACAACGGTAAAACAGGGTCAGCTGCTGGCGGTTCTCGACAGTGCCGATATGGTTGCTCAAAAGAACCAGACGATTGCAGCAAAAACACTTGCCGAAGCATCAGTCCTTCAGGCTCGTGCAAAATACCAATACGATCTGAAAAATAATAAGGTATTGGAAGTTGCGCTTAACAAAGCACAGGAAGATTTTGACCGGGCAAAAGTTCAGTTTAACGGAAATGTCATTACGCAGGAACAATTCGACCATGCCAAGAAAACGCTCGAAACAGCGCAGGCTCAGTTGGAAGCTGCCCATTCCATGGCTAATGTCTCCAATACTCAAATTCAAAGTTCTCAGGCTGCCGTTGAAAGCGCTCAGGCTCAAATCAACCTGATAAGTACACAGTTGAATAATACGAAACTTTATGCACCAAGCGACGGTGTAATCGGGAAACGTTGGCTGATGCCCGGAGATATTGCACAGCCTGGGCAATCTATTTTTACGATTGTTAACGATAGCAAGCTTTGGATTAGCATCTTTTTGGAAGAAACAAAACTCGAAAATTTGCATGTCGGGCAAGCTGTACTATTTACGCTCGATACTTATCCGGGCGTAATTTTTACCGGAAAAATTCTGACTCTTGGTTCAAATACTGCCGCACAGTTTTCGCTGATTCCGGCCAGTAATGCTTCAGGAAACTTTACCAAGGTAACTCAGCGTGTTCAGTTAAAAATCTCGATTGATGGTGTTACTGAAGGGAGAAAATTGGAAGACTACCGCATTTTATCCGGAATGTCGGCTGTAGTTAAAATTATACGATAATAATGAGTAGAAGAATTACACCGTCTCATTTGCTGCGAAAAAAGCTGCGTAACCGAAGTTCGGGGTATCATCCCCAGAACGACCGGTACCGGTGGTTTGTGCTGGCCAATATCATGTTGGGAACTTTCATGGCGGTTCTCGACAGTACCATTGTAAACGTGGGGCTGCCAAAGATTATGGCTTCGTTCGGAGTTGGTATCGATAAAATTGAATGGGTTATAACTGCATATATGCTTTCGATGGCGGTAATGCTGCCAACTTCGGGGTGGATGGCTGATAAGTTTGGTTATAAGCGAATGTATTTCATGGGCTTGCTGATGTTTACGCTTGGGTCTATGCTTTGCGGAATGTCAAATGACGAAAATTCACTGATTCTTTCGCGTATTGTTCAAGGACTTGGTGCAGGAACCATTCAGCCATTAGGTATGGCAATCATTACCCGCGAATTTCCGCCACAGCAGCGCGGTATGGCATTGGGTTTTTGGGCTATTGCCGCTGCAGCTTCCGTGTCGTTTGGCCCGTTGATTGGTGGTTATCTGGTCGATAACTTTAGCTGGCAACTTATTTTCGATGTAAATATTCCGTTCGGAATTGCAGCGATGGTTTTCACCATTGTTATCCAGAAAGAATATATAAACAAGCTAGTTGGTAAATTCGATCTCATAGGGTTTGTTTCGGTTGTCATATTTCTGCCGGTGCTGCTTTATGCTTTATCCGAAGGAAGTGCGTCAACCAATACCGAAGGATGGAGCGCTCCTTATATTTTGGTTTGCTTTGCCATTTCAGCGATTGCTTTTGCGGTATTCATCACCCGGGAGCTGACAACGGATCATCCGTTGATCAATTTGCGACTTCTTGGTGATTACAACTTCGGAATGGGGAATCTGGTCATGATGATTTTTGTGATCGGAATGTTTGGCAGTACTTTTTTGTTGCCACTTTACCTTCAGAACACGATGGGTTATACAGCAGTTCAGGCTGGTGCCGTTTTCCTTCCTGTTGGATTTATCCAAGGAATGATGTCGCCAATTGCAGGAAAGGTTTCTGATAAAATTAATCCGAAAGTGCCTATAATTATTGGCGTAATTACTTTGGGGATTAGTTTTCTTCTGAATTCGCAACTCACCTACCTTTCGGAACATAGCTTTGTAATGTCCTCGTTGTATTTACGCGGGTTTGCCATGGGCATTATTTTTACACCACTCAGCAATTTAATGTTGCTAACCATTTCACGCGACAACATGGCGCAGGCTTCGGGTATTACCAATACGATTCGTCAGTTAGGTGGAAGTTTGGGAGTGGCCATGTTCACTACATTGCTGACTACCCGAATTAACTATCATATGCAAACCTTTGGTGAGGCTATTCAGTCCGGATCCCAGGAGTTTAAGAATGTGGCAACCAATTTAACTCATTTTGCTCAGCAAAGTGTAGGCAGTAATATGGCAACCGCAGCCCAGCAAGGTAAATACATGATTATACAGCACGTTTCGAAACAAGCCTATATTGCCGGTATTGACGACGATTTTTGGATTGCCGCCATTATCACTTTTATGAGCCTGATTCCCGTAATTATCATGAAAACAAAAAATAGAAAATCAATTGCAAAATCTTAATTCTATGATTCTAAAAATAAACAAATACGTCAGGTTCTTTCTTCCGGTAATTGGAATATTGATCCTTGGATCAGCAAAAGGTCAGTCTTCTCCCGGTGATTCACTTTCACTAAATACAATAATTCAGGAGGTTACTGTAAATCATCCGGCGGTTAAAAAGGCTATGGAAGACCTCCATGTTTCGGATGCAAAAATAGGTTTGGCTGAATCGAATTACCTGCCTAATGTTGATTTTGCTTCTTCCTATTCACGGATTGGGCCAATATCAACCATCACTATTCCTGATATGGGAAGCTTCAGTTTTGTGCCTCACGATAATTATTCGGCTACGGTCAATGTAAATCAAACGATTTATGACTTTGGAAAAACAGAGAAAAGCGTTTTGTTTGAAAAACAAGGCAAGGAATTGACGCTTCAGTCGATAGAACAAGTAAAACAGAAACTTTCGCAAGCTGTAATTGCCAACTTCTATACACTTGTTTACCTTCAGGAGGCTTTGAAAATTAAGGATGAGCAGCTTAAAACCTTAAATGAACACCTGAATTACATCAAAAAGAAACAGGAAACAGGATCGGCTACGCAATATGAAATTTTGACCACCGAGGTGCGGATTTCAACCATCGAGAATCAGAAAACCGATTTGGAAACCGCCCGTCAGGTGCAGGTTTGCCAGCTTAATTCGTTACTTGGAAAGCCTGAATCTACTAAGGAGGTAGTGAAAATAGAAATGAGCGTTTCGCTTCCCGGTATGCAGAATGATGCATTGATTGCTTCCGCTATGGAAAATCGCGACGAAATGAAGCTGGCTTCTGAAAAAGCTAAACTGGCTCAATTGCGCTACAACCTTACCAGTTATCAGAACAAACCTATTGTAAGCGCTTTTCTTTCAGGCGGAATAAAAAATGGATATACGCCTTATTTGTATGATCCGAAAGCCAATTTTGTTGCTGGGTTTGGTGTGAAAGTTCCTATTTTTGATGGCAAACGCAAGATGTACAATCAGGTGCAGGCTCAATCTGCCATTCAGACCAATGACCAGGAAACGGAAATCGCCCGCAGGGGAATTGTGAATGAAGTCGTGGAGGGTGAAGCCAACGTGAATGCGTCGAAGAAAAAGGTGGAACAAGGCGAACTGCAACTGAGGCAGGCAAATCAAGCTTATTCGCTGGCCAAAGTTCGTTTCGATTCGGGCGTGATTACCAATCTTGAATTGCTTGAAGGCTCAACCGCTGTTTCGGAAAGCCAACTTCAACTTTTAAAAGCGAAAATCGATTATACCGTTAGTCTTTATAAACTGAAATCGGCAACTGGAGAAAGGTTATACTAATATGTGAGTTAAATTATCACTCACTATTGAATCATGTACGAAAGATTAGAAGGAATGTATCTTTTCATAAAAAAATGAGGGAGTTGAAATACTAAAACCGAGCTTCTGATAGTTTTATACTACGATTGAATTTCAATAATTCAAAAAAAGCTATCGGTTCTCTGAAAATAATCAATCAATTCCCGGTAGTACCTTTCCAGGGCAGATTTATCTGCCCTGGTTTATTTTTAGTAAAAGGTCATTAGAAAAAAGGGAAAAATGCTCTTTGTTGTTTCTTTCCTCTTTTCTAATGACCAATGACACTTTCCTCATTCCTTCTTACTTTACCGCATTCAGCCAGGCTTCAGCCATTAACGAACACCCGGCCATAGTTGGATGAACTCCATCGGCAGTCCAGTATTTGGCTGGAGCACGAAGAATCGCTTCGTTAAAAATCGCTTGATAAGGAATGAAAACAGCGTTAAATTCTTCGGCAAGTTTCTTCGCAGCTTCCCGATAGCCATCAAAAGCCGGGAACCATTTTTCTGTTACAGCAGTTGAACCTAAGATTGCAAATGGCTCACCAATAACCAGTTTTACTTCAGGAAGCATTTTGCGTGTCAATACCAAAAGTTGTTTGTAGTCTTGTGCGTATTTTTCTACGGTTCCGTCGTATTTTCCGTCCAGGGTGTGCCAATAGTCGTTAACTCCGACCAGAATACTAATCAATGCCGGATTCAGATCAAAACAGTCTCTCTGCCAGCGTTCTGACAATTGATAAACTTTATTTCCACTAATTCCCCGATTGAAAATTGAAAAATCTTTCAAAGGATTCTCATTCAGAATGCGGGAGGCTGCCAAAAAAGAATATCCGGTTCCAAATGATGAGGATAAGTTTGATTGTTGTTTCATTCGTTCGCGACCGGCATCGGTGATTGAATCACCCTGAAACAGTATCACGTCTCCAGTTTTGAGTGATGGAAGGATTCCTTTTTGTCGCTTTTTGCCCAATTGCATTGAAGCTGAAAGAATTTCGGGGATTGCAGTCAGCGCAACAGCGCCAATGGTGGCATTTCTTAGAAAATTACGTCTGTTAATTTGCATCATTTTCAAAGTTTAATAAGTTTTCAAGTAGGTATTTTGTTCGTAGTTTGAGAGGTAATAAAGGTAGTTCAATTATCTGATAATTCAAGCTTATGTAAGTTTCAACGACAATTTCATGAATCCGGCAAGCTTCCTCAAAAGTCTCAGTGCGAATGGAGTCGTTCACAAAAATTTCAGGCCAGGGTGGTGTTACAAAAACCAGTGGTGCATATCTGTATTTCTGAGAATATTCGCTTAAAATTTCAGGAGTCCCAAATCCTCTGTAGCGGGCAAATGCCAATTGATCAGGAATGCCACGGTCAGCGAAAGCAGAAGCGCCAGCGGGTACTGAATCGAAAAAAGCCACCCGTTTTTGTAAAATGTTTTGCTGAAAAAGTTTTGGATTTTTCCAGGGAAGAACCTCGCCTCCTGATTCTTGTTCGGATAAAATCAAATCGCGCGCAAACTCTTTGGAACAGTTGTAGCCTAATTGTCTTAGTTCTTCGACTATGAGGGTTTTCCCAAATCCGGGGCCTCCGGTTATCACATAGATTTGTTTTTCAATCATGTTTTGTAACGTAAATATTGAACTGATAATTTTTCAGGTTAACATTTATTTTAATCAACAGTTGGGATTGCAGCTTAAAAATAGAAATTATTACCGCTCAAATTAATGATCTGGATTATATTTATTAAATAATCATTAATAATAAAACTGCATATTCTGTAAATCAATTAATTAGGTTGTTTTTTAAATCAGTTTATTTTCACGAATAGAATAAAAATATACATTTGCGGCATAATCCGTGTTCGTACACGGAATTCGGTTATGGCAATTCGTGTTCGCACACGGTGAATTTTAAAATAGATGACAAAATGGAATTAAATCGCAAAAACGCAACTCAGACAAAAGTTTATCCAACTCGTATTCTCCAGTTTGGTGAAGGAAATTTTTTACGTGCTTTTACCGATTGGATTGTTGATAAAATGAATAAGGAGATTGATTTTAATACGGGTATTGATGTGGTTCAACCGCTGCCTGGTGGAATGGCTAATATGTTGAATGCTCAGGATGGTCTTTATCATGTTTATCTGAAGGGAATCAAAAATGGCCAACCGGTTAAAGAATATTCACTCATTGATTGTATAAACTTGGGAATCAATCCTTACACGGAATACGCCAAATACGAGCAATCATACCTCAATCCCGATCTTCGTTTCGTGTTTTCGAATACGACTGAAGCTGGCATTGCTATGGACGAAACGGATACGTTGGATATGCAGCCGCAAAAATCGTTTCCGGGGAAAGTTGCCGCCTTACTTTATAACCGCTACAAGGCATTTAACGGCGCTGCCGACAAAGGCTTGATCTTTTTTGCTTGCGAACTGATCGACAAAAACGGCGATACGTTGAAAAAATATGTGCTTCAACATGCACAAAACTGGAATTTGGGCGATGAATTTGCGCAATGGGTAAATCAGTCGTGCGCATTTTGTAATACATTGGTCGACCGAATTGTACCTGGTTTTCCGAAGGACGAAATTAACGAAATTCAGAAAGAACTCGGATACGAAGATAAGTTGGTTGTTGTTGGTGAGTATTTTCATTTTTGGGTGGTTGAAGCTCCTGAATGGGTACAGAAAGAATTTCCGGCTGAGAAAGCTGGATTGGACGTGAAATTTGTAAAAGACATGACACGTTTCCGTGAGCAGAAAGTTCAGGTTCTGAATGGTTGCCACACAGGAAGTTATGCAGTTTCTTACCTAAGTGGGCTTGAAACAGTTCGCGAAGCATTTGAAAATTTGGAGGTTGGTCATTTTATGAAAGAGCTGGTTTACGACGAGGTTCTGCCTGTTTTAGACGGCACCGAAAAAGAGCTTCAGTCGTTTGCACATAAAATTCTGGAACGATTCCGGAATCCATACATTCGTCACCTGTGGCAGAGTATCGCGCTGAATGCCATGTCGAAATGGGAAACCCGCAACTTGCCAACCCTGCTTAATTATTACGATGCCCATCAGATGTTGCCACAAAAACTGGTATTTTCACTGGCAGCCATGATCGCTTATTTCAAAGGTGAAGCCGATGGCGAAAGTTACCCGATTCAGGACGACCAGTGGATTCTTGATTTTTACAAAGAAGCCTGGGCCGAATGTGATGGACGTCCGATTTCGATCCAGAAGTTGGTTGAGAAAGTACTGAAACTCGAAAAAGTTTGGAAACGTGACTTGAACGAAGTTCCCAACCTCACTATTTCTGTAACTTGCTATTTATTCCTGATCGAGCAGGTTGGAATGAAAAAAGCGGTGAAAGCCGTTCTGAGCAAAAATAATCCGTTGATGAAAATAGGATAAATAATTGTTTCGGGTTACGAGTTTCGGGTTACAGGTGTACCCGCAACACGAATCCCGCAACTCGCAACAAAAAAAATGGCAAAATTTATAAAACTTAATCCGAACGATAATGTGGCGGTTTGTCTTGAAATTGGACAAGCTGGTGACACAGTGGTTGTTAATGATCAGCAGTTCGTTCTTTCAAACGATATTCCGGTTGGTCATAAAGTGGCCTTGCAAGCAATTGCAGTCAATGCCGATGTGATCAAATATGGTGCGCCAATTGGTCATGCTATTGCTGAAATTCTGATCGGAAATCATGTTCACACGCACAACCTGAAAACCAATCTTTCCGGAACAATTACCTATTCATTCAACCAGAGGCTGAATGAAATCCGCTATGCAAAACGCGATCTGACGTTTAACGGATATCGCCGTAGCAATGGAAATACCGGAATCCGCAATGAAATTTGGATTGTGCCAACCGTTGGCTGCGTAAACGGTCAGGCGCAACAAATTATCAACCGGTTTCAGAAGGAAGTTAATCCTGAAAACGTGGATGCCATTGAGGTTTTCAAACACAATTACGGCTGTTCGCAGTTGGGCGACGACCATGTGAATACCCAGAAAGCGTTGGCACAGCTGATCAATCATCCGAATGCTGGTGGTGTTCTGGTTCTTGGGTTGGGTTGCGAAAATAACCAAATCGCTCACCTGAAAAAGTTTATTGGTGAATATGATGCTAACCGAATCAAATTTCTGGTTTCGCAGGAAGTGGAAGACGAAGTTGAAGCCGGCGTTGAAATCCTAAAGGAAATTTACGAACACATGAAAAACGATCGCCGCGAAGCAATTCCGCTTTCAGAATTGAAAGTTGGTTTGAAATGTGGTGGCTCCGACGGTTTCTCTGGAATTACTGCCAATCCATTGGTCGGTGTCTTTTCTGATTTTTTGATTGCACAAGGCGGAACAACTGTTTTAACCGAGGTTCCTGAAATGTTTGGGGCAGAAACAATTCTGATGGCGCGGGCAAAAGATCAATTAACTTTTGAGAAAACGGTGAGCCTGATCAACGATTTCAAGGATTATTACACACAGCATAATTTGCCGGTTTACGAAAATCCATCGCCGGGCAACAAAGACGGAGGTATTTCAACACTTGAAGATAAATCGCTGGGTTGCACTCAAAAGGGTGGAACAGCAACGGTTGTCGATGTTTTGAAATATGCAGAGCCAATTTGCGAGAAAGGACTGAATTTATTATCAGCCCCGGGGAACGATTTGGTTGCCGCATCAGCACTGGGATTCAGCGGTTGTCAGCTGGTGCTTTTCACTACCGGAAGGGGAACTCCGTTTGGAAGTTTTGTGCCAACCATGAAAATTTCGACCAACTCAGCATTGTTTACTAAAAAGAAAAACTGGATCGATTTTAACGCCGGACAATTGCTCGAAGGCAAAACAATGGATCAGTTGCTCGAAGAATTTATTCAGTATATTATTGAAGTTTCAAGCGGCAAGAAGTTAAGGCACGAAGAAAGTGGTTTTAAGGAAATTTCGATTTTTAAAACCGGAGTGACACTTTAAAGAGTTTCAAGTTTCAGGTTCCAAGTTTCAAGTTCGCAATTGGTACGGTATCCTTTGCCGTCAGGCTTTAGCCGACGGACATGTGAAAATTTGGAACCTGAAATTCTTAAAAATGCATTATTCCCAGTTGAGAATAATTCTGAATGACAGCATCGGCTTCTTTCTGCTTTTGAGGATCAGCGTCGGGACTATGGTAGGCCACACAAGTCATTCCGGCAGCTTGAGCTGCTTTTATTCCGTTTGATGAATCCTCAACTACCAGACAATTGGCCGGTTTTATTCCCAATCTTTCAGCAGTCAATAGAAAAACATCCGGCTCCGGCTTGCTTTTCCCGGCTTGTTCAGCGCTTGCAATTACCTGAAAGTACTTCTTGAGATCGGTTTTATTCAAGATCAGATCAATAATTTCAGGAGTGGAAGATGAGGCAACTGCCATTGGATATTTTTTCGCCTGAAGTTTTTCCAGAAGTTCAACCAATCCTGGCATGACTAGAATTTCCTCGATTCCGGTAAAATACCTGATGCTTTCAATGTGATTTTGCTCGATCAATTCTTCTACGAGTATTTGTAGGTTATATTGTTCTGCAATTTCTTTCCACATGGCATCCGAAGCAACTCCAAGGAATTTCTGATGGTCTTCTTCCGAAATCACAATCTTGTTCAACGCAAACTGACGTCTCTCAATTTCAGTATTGAACGGCTCGGTATCGACCAGCGTTCCATCCATATCAAAGATGATAGCTTCAATCATTTTACGATTGGCTTTTGAACAGACCAGTACGACGATCCATTTTCGAAATAAGTGATCGGAATTTCAGGAATAAAGGTTTTCATCCAGGTGGCGCAGTATTCCATTCCGGCTTCTTCCGAAGCAATATGTCCGGTGAAAATCACCGCTTTTTTCATTCCCATCATCGAGGCATCAAGGACGTATTCGTAGGTTTCCCATTCCGAAGCTTCGCCGGCAACAAGTAGCTCTGTAAAATCGTTGGTCAATAAATTAATGTGCGACGACGATCCCGGGGCGCCAACTGCCAGTGCAACATTGGTGAAGTGCATTTGCGGATCGCCAATAATGCGCAGTTGGCTTCCTTTCAACTTTTCCTGAAGCTTTTGAGCAAATTCTTCAACAGTCTGATCATTAAACTTGAAGTACGTCATGGAACTATCAATCTGATTAGCCTTCCAACCTAGTTTATTAACCATGCCCATGTAAATACCGTCAGGAACCGTGCGGTGCCAGTGATCGTGAAACCTGAAAATGATCAGTTTGTGTTCGTTGATATATGCTATTTTCTTGTCATAAACCGGATCAATTTTCAAAACATCGGTTTTGTCGAGGTGATTGTAGAATGTTGGCTCGTGTACGATAATTAGGTTACATTTACTGGCAACTGCTTTACGAAGTGTTTTCATATCGGCAAACATACAAACGGCGATTCCGGTGACTGTATCGTCAGGATTGCCGGTTTTAAATGTATCCACAGTTTCATTATTCCATGGACAAGTCAAGTGGGTTTGCATCTGGCCAATGATTTGACGGGCAGTTTGTGACTGAACTATAGATGGTTGTGCCAAGAGTTTATTCGAATTGAATGTAACAAGAAGAATAAGGCAAATTCCCAATACTTTCATCGTGTTTGTTTTTGTATGATAATTGCTTAACCCAACAGAATGTTTATATCTGTAAATGCTTAGTACATGACAAAAACATAAACAATTGATTATCAACAAAATAAGCATTAAAATATTTGCATAAAACCCTGAATATCATTATCTTACAAGGGATTACCACATCACTTAGTAAGAAATATGACACCCAGGGTAGATGCTAAAAGTAGTGAATTAGTTTCCATTTTCCATAAGCAATCAGGTTGGAATCTGGCACGAGTAAAGTTCTTTGTTTTCATGATCAGTGCACTATGTAAGGTGCAAACAGTTGGTTTTGAGAAGTTGGCTACAGCTTTTGACAGTAATGCCAGTACCAGTTCCTCTCTGAGGAGAATACAGCGGTTTATGTCTGAATATCTACTTGATACAGATTTGATCGCCAAATTAATATTCAGACTATTACCTCATGAACCACCTTTCCGTCTGGCAATGGATAGGACAAATTGGAAGTTTGGACAGCAGAATATCAATGTATTGGTAATTGCAGTTGTTTATCATGGAGTTGCTTTTCCGCTGTTGTTTAAGTTGTTGCCCAAGTTTGGTAATTCAAACACCAATGAACGCATTGAATTGATTGAACGGTTTATCCGTCTTTTTGGATCTGCTTCGTTGGATTGTTTGACCGCAGATCGGGAGTTTGTTGGAGAACGATGGATCAAGTATCTGAATGAGAACCGGATTCGTTACTATATCCGCATCCGCGAAAACTTTTGGGTTTTGCAACCTCACAATGGCAAACGAGTTAAAGCCAGTTGGCTGTTTGCCGATTTGCCGCTAAATGGTTGCCGAGTGAACCACCGTATTATTTATCTGAACGATCAACTGTGTTATCTGTCAGCCTCTAAAGTAAAGAACAAAGATGGAAAGCCTGAATTGCAGATTGTTATCTCATTCAACAAGCCAGAAGATGCACTTTGTATTTACAAAGAACGATGGCAGATTGAAACTGCTTTTAGAGCTTTAAAAACAAGTGGCTTTAATATTGAAGATACACACTTGACTGAAATTGGAAGAATTGAAAAACTGTTTGCATTGGTGATAGTAGCTTTTACATGGGCATACCTTGTCGGTGATTATTTGCACAGATACATCAAACCAATCCCGATCAAGAAACATGGAAACAAAACTAAAAGTCTATTCAAATATGGTCTAACATATATTGCAACTGTTCTTTTAAACGCTTTCTTTCAAGATGATATCGATATTTTTAAATTTTTGTCATGTACTTAGCTGTAAATGTATTAATTCTACTTTAACAGATTAACATTGGTGTTTGATTTTTCTCCTGTTTTACCCCAACCCTAAAGGAAGTCAGGGTGAAAACAGACAGATTTTTAGAATGTGTTAAAGTAGAATTAAATAGGAATACACAAAATATCTCTTACTATGCAATTCAAGTTTAACGTTAAGATTTTTATCTTTGTTAGTATTCTAAAACTAAACCAAACTAATCATGCTGAAATTCAAATCATTTCTTCTTCTCGTTTTTAGTGTACTGATATTTTCTTCATGTAAAACTAAAGAGCCGGAATGGACTGAACTCTTTAATGGAAAAGATCTTATCGGCTGGACTGCTAACGAAAATCCTGAATCTTTTAGAGTGGAAAATGGCGTCCTAGTTGCAGACGGCCCAATCAGTCATTTGTTTTATACCGGCGATTTTCATAAAGGTGTTTTTCGCAACTTCGAATTGAAGGCGATGGTGAAAACAGAACCCAGCAGCAATTCCGGAATAATGTTCCACACTCAGGAGCAACCTCACGGTCCGCTTTTACGCGGCTACGAAGTTCAGATTAACAACACTTATGAGCGTCCGGGCGATTTTCATGAGTTGAAGAAGACCGGAAGCTTATATGGTATCCGGAATGTGTATTATCCAACAGTAAAGGATAACGAGTGGTTTGAGCTGTCGTTCAAGGTGGTTGAAAATCGTTGCGAAGTATTTGTAAATGGTACAAAAGTGGTCGATTATATTCAGCCCGACGATCCATACCGTCCCAAGAACGATAAACTGAAAGTGTTCAGTGCCGGGCGCATTGCGTTACAATGTCACGACAAAGACAGCAAAGTGTATTTCAAAAGTATTCAGGTGAAACCACTGCCTAAGGCTGAAAAATTCGCCATGCTGGTTTCGAAAGAATGGGATGATAAAATCACTAAAATGATGTTCGAAAATTTCCCGGTAATCGATTTCCATGTTCACTTAAAAGGCGGGCTAACTATTGCGCAGGCCTGTGAAAACTCGTTGAAATTGGGTATTAATTATGGTATTGCACCAAATTGTGGATTGAAATTTCCGGTGACAGATGACGCATCGTTGAAAGCTTATATGGACACTGTTCAAACCAAGCCAATATTTAGGGGAATGCAAGCCGAAGGCCGCGAGTGGGTGACCCTGTTTTCGCCTGCGGCCGTTGCCAAATTCGACTATATTTTTACCGATGGAATGACCTGGACAGACCACAAAGGCCGCCGGATGCGACTTTGGATTCCGGAGGAAGCATTTGTTGATGATGAACAGCAGTTTATGGACGAACTGGTTGGCAAAATTGAGAGTGTAATTTCGCAAGAACCTGTTGATATTCATGTTAACCCGACTTTTCTTCCTGCCGTAATTGCAGCCAAATACGACGAACTTTGGACTGATGCCCGAATCGACCGTTTTGTAAACGTGTTGGCCAAAAATGGAGTGGCGTTGGAAATCAATTCGAGGTATAAACTCCCGACTGAAAAGATTCTCAGGAAAGCCAAAGAGGCCGGAGTGAAATTCACTTTTGGAACCAACAATACCGGTGCTGATTTAGGTACACTCGATTATTCATTTGAGATGAAAGAGAAACTGGGATTGACCTATAAAGATATGTTTATGCCGAAGAAACAAAATGAGAAGCCTGTTTTGGTAAAAGGACTTCCGAAAAAAATAACAGGTTAAAAATTCCGAAACCACCAAAAACCAAAAATCATGAAAAATCTTTTGAAAGCCTTTCTATTATTGGCAATGTTGCCAATTGTATTGCCTGCATTTTCTGTTCAGCCTCCCGGAGATTTTGCCAAATCGGGCATTTCTGTTGGATTAGTAGTTGAAGACCTGAATAAATCGCTCGACTTTTACCAGAATGTAATTGGCATGGTAAAAACCAGCACGTTCAGCGTTGAATCTGCCAGGGCCAAAGAACTTGGATTAAGCAATGGCGACCGGTTTGATGTGACCATACTGAAACTCGAAAACAGCGAACAGGCAGCAGAATGGAAGCTAATGTCGTTTGGTAAAAAAGCCACTCATCCGAAACAAAATTTTGTGCCTGACGACACTGGTATGCAATACATAACCCTCTATGTGAAATCGATGAAGCCAATCTTGGAACGTATCAAAAAGTATAATGTGAAAACGCTCGGAATCACACCTACCAAGCTCGACGAAGCCCGCGATTTTGTTTTGGTGCGTGATCCAGACGGAACTTTTATTGAAATTATCGGACCAAAATAGTCTTCAGAGAACAGTCACAATTGGCAGTTCGAGACCTATAAAAGCGGCTGAATAAAGGATGAAAATCTGGAGTTCAGCCGCTTTTGGTTTGTGTAATAATTCTTTGTAACTTATAGACTTGAAAGTCTTATGATCCTTACTCGGTATGGAACTGCAAATCATTCAAAACAAAATATTCGAGGTTAGAGGTATGCGTGTCATGCTCGATTTCGATTTGGCTGAAATGTATGAGACCGAAACAAAACGTTTAAAAGAAGCTGTCAGACGCAATATCAATCGTTTTCCTCCTGATTTTATGTTCGAATTAATTTCGGAAGAATGGCAAATCTTGAGGACGCAATTTGCGACCTCAAGTTGGGGAGGTGCCAGATATTTGCCATTTGCATTTACTGAGCAAGGTGTGGCTATGCTTGCTAGTATCTTGAACAGTCCGAAAGCCATCGAAATAAATATTTCAATTGTACGGGCTTTTATCGCGTTGCGGCAGTATGCACTTGGTTATGCCGAACTCAACCAAAAACTTGAAAATTTCATGATTGAAACGAACATGCAATTCAGCGACATTTATCAGGCGCTAACCGAGATGGCCGACCAGAAAGGAACAGCAAAATCGCGAAACCCTATTGGATATCTGAAGAAGTGATTAACCACCAAATCATTTATCTTTGGCCCCGTGAAACGAAAAATGGAGTTACTGGCGCCGGGAGGGGATGTTGATTCGATAAAAGCCGCAATACTGGCAGGAGCTGACGCTGTTTACTGTGGGCTTGATAAGTTTAATGCCCGAAATCGTGCGGCAAATATCAACTTCGATGATTTACAGGGAATTTTACGATTGGCACATCAGCACAATTGTCAGGTTTTTCTTACCCTGAATATCATTTTTGTCGACAATGAAATCCCTGCTTTGATTGGATTGTTGAATAAGTTAGTGAATACCAGTATCGACGGGGTCATTGTTCAGGATTTTGGACTTTTTTATCTTTTATCCCGCTTCTTTAAAGGTTTAAAAATTCATGCATCCACTCAGTTAACTACGCACAATGAAGGTCAAATCCGATTTTTGAGTAAACTGAATGCCACTCGTGTCAACCTTTCCAGAGAGCTGAATTTAAAAGAGGTAAAAGCCTTAACTGAAGTTGCCCATCAAAACCAAATGTTAACCGAAGTATTTGTGCATGGTTCGTACTGTGTTTCATTTTCAGGTATTTGTTACCTCAGTTCGGTGCAAGGAGGAAACTCCGGAAACCGTGGTCGGTGCAGTCAGCCTTGCCGCGACCGGTATGTCACGACTCCGGCGGGTGAAGATTATCCGCTCAATCTGAAAGATAATTCAGCTTGGTTTGATTTGCATGAACTTGATGGCGCCGGAGTCGATTCCCTGAAAATCGAGGGTCGAATAAAAAAGTACGATTACGTTTATACGGTTGTCAGTAACTGGCGAAAACAACTTCAATGTTTATCCATACACGAAGAATTGTTAACCGATAACAGCGCTCTGTACAAGGTTTTTAACCGCGATTTTTCCAATGGTTTCCTGACGGGAACTATCAATAAGGATATGTTTATTGACAATCCCCGAGACCATTCCATTCAGCGCCTTTCGGAAGTGAATGATTACACTTCAGATCATAAATTGGAGGAAAACCAAACCGGATTGTACAAAGAAAAGGAAGGGATTAAAACCTCGGTTGAAAATAAAATCAAGCAACTCAGCATTGCAAAAATTCCTTTGGTAATCAATATTTCCGGAGAAAGTGGTTCGCCTCTGGAAGTAGCGGTAAAAACTCCAGGTACTTCGTTTTTGGTGCTTTCGGAGGTTAATCTGGCAAATACTGGTACCGAAGTTTTAGATTATGCGATGATCTTTAAACGTCTGAAAGCCATCAACGATACGGAATATTTCATCGAGACGCTATGTCTGGACAATCTTAAGCCTGATGTTTATATCCCGTTTAAAGAACTTACCGCGATTAAAAAACGATTATTGTTTATCCTGAACGACTCAAGAGAAACTTTGGATCCGATTCATGTTCCAACCTTCAGGAAACAAAATCGGGAGAAACTAAAATCTTCGCTTTTGGTGCTGATTTCTTCACCAAATGATTTGCATCTCTGTAAGGAAACCACCGGCGGACTCTGTTTTCAGCTTCCGGATAGTTTTAAAAATGAATGTGCTGAGTTTACCGATCTTTTCAGGAAGAATGAAAACCTGATTCCGTGGTTCCCGTCGGTTATCATTGGCGATGATTATATTGCTGCGGTCGAATTTCTGGAACAGGTTCAACCTAAGCTGATTGTTACCAACAATACCGGAATCGCCTACGAAGCTTTTCAAAGAGGAAGCAACTGGATTGCAGGGCCGTACCTGAATGTGACTAACTCTTTTAGCTTGTTGAGTTTAAAAGAAAATTTCAACTGCTCTGGTGCGTTCATTTCAAATGAAATTAGTCAGACTCAGATGCGGCAGTTAAATAAGCCTGATAATTTTGAACTTTACTACAGCATTTATCATCCGATTGTGCTGATGACAAGCCGGCAATGCTTGTTTCATCAGGTTACCGGATGTGGAAAGGATCAAATTGACGCTACTTGTATTTCGCAATGCGAGAAATCAGCTACAATCATCAATCTGAAAAATGATACGATTTATCTGGAAAAATCGAAAGGGAATTATCATCGCATCATCAGTGAAACCAATTTTCTGAATACCGAAATTGTTAACGATTTCTCTGATCTCTTTTCTGGGTTTTTGGTTGATTTGCGCGAGATGAAAAACGGTAATAAAACTGATGTGAATAAATCAGGAATCATAAAGCAGTTCGAAAATATGCTGGACGGCGATCTCAATTCAAAAGCTGAACTACTGCAAATGATTCAGCATACTACGAATTCACAATATAAAAGGGGAATCTAAATCGGCCAGAAAACAAAAACGCAAGGCTTTCGACCTTGCGTTACTGTATGATAACGAGAATTAATATTCGTCTTCGTTAAAAAAGAAATCATCTTTGCTTGGGTAATCCGGCCAGATGTCTTCAATACTTTCGTAAATTTCTCCTTCATCTTCAATTTCCTGAAGGTTTTCAATAACTTCAAGTGGAGCGCCACTGCGGATGGCAAAATCAATCAACTCATCCTTGCTTGCTGGCCATGGGGCATCCTCTAGTTTAGAGGCTAATTCAAGAGTCCAGTACATATTATTAAATATTTAGTAGTTTTTAAATCGGTTTTTTTAACTTTTGCGAATATAACAAAAAAACGCATTCTGCAAACATTAATTTTATTAATCGTTTGCCTCTGGAAGCCATAGTATTTCCGCTGCTTTTTGGTCTAGATTTACCTTTCTGGAGAGTACGAAAATATAGTCAGACAGGCGATTAACAAACTTGATCAGGTTTGCGTCCACATCTTTATTTTCAGCTAATTCAACAATGTGGCGTTCTGCTCGGCGGCAAACAGTGCGTGCAACATGGCAAAACGATGAAGCCTGACAACCTCCCGGCAAAATAAAGTTACGGAGTTCGGGTAAGCTGGCATTCATTTCGTCCATTTCAGCTTCGAGTAACTCAATATCAGCTTTTTTGCATGGTAGTTGTTTTTTTATCAGGTCAATAGATTCTTCGGTGGCCAGATTGGCTCCAATTACAAATAATTTGTTCTGGATAATTTCAAGCACCTGGTCGGTATGAGTGTCAGATTGCATCGAACGAATCAGTCCAATATAGGAGTTCAACTCGTCGATTGTTCCATAGGCTTCGAGCCTGATGTTGTGTTTTTTGACCCGCGAACCTCCAATCAACCCAGTTGTTCCATCGTCGCCGGTGCGTGTGTAAATTTTCATTCTGATTTTAATGTTGGTAGAGACGCGAGGCATCGCGTCTCTACATGATTTGTTTTTAATAAACCGGATTTGGGTTAACGTAATCGGCTTCAATTTCGCCGTCTTTCAACCTGATGATGCGGTGCGCATGCATGGCAATGCTTTCTTCGTGCGTTACAACAACCAGGGTATTTCCTTTGCGGTGAATCTCGGCAAAAAGCTGCATGATTTCTTCTGAAATTTTCGAATCGAGGTTTCCGGTTGGCTCATCGGCAAGTAAAATACTCGGATTATTTATCAATGCACGTGCAACCGCAACACGCTGGCGTTGACCACCAGAAAGCTCATTCGGCTTGTGCTCAATACGATCAGCCAGACCAACTTCTGTCAAAATCTTTTCGGCTTTTTCGATGCGCTGTTGTTTTTTCACACCGGCGTAAACCAGAGGCAACATCACATTTTCGAGAGCGGTATTTCTGGGCAGTAGATTAAATGTCTGGAAAACAAAACCAATTTCTTTGTTCCGGATTTCGGCCAGTTCATCGTCCGATAAATGGCTTACATCTTGCTTGTTCAGTTCGTAGAATCCGCTGGTGGGAGTGTCAAGACACCCGATTACGTTCATCATAGTCGATTTCCCGGAGCCTGAAGCACCCATGATGGCAACGTACTCTCCCCGGTTGATGTTAAGCGATACAGAGCGTAATGCTCTCACAATCTGAGTACCTACCTTGTAGTTTTTTACAATTTTTTCAAGCTTGATAACACTTTCCATCTTTTGAATTGATTGGTTTGACTTGATTAGTTTGATTTAGCTTTTGTTTATTACAAATATCAAACCTAATTTCAGACAAAATACACGAAATAAAAAATAAAACCGCAAAAACCTCGAATTGTTGCACGGAAGGCCATCATTTAGCCAACCAGAAAAATCATCAGACCACAAAAAGGAGATAATTTTTATCTTTGCCTTATGTCAGAATTTCTGGATCAGGATATTAAATTTTTACCTGGCGTCGGTCCACAGCGTGCCGAAATGCTCAAAAAGGAATTGAAGATTTTCACCTTCAACGATCTTCTGTATTATTTTCCTTACAAATACATCGACCGGACTAAGTTTTACCGCATTTCGGAAATCACCGGTAACATGCCCTACATTCAGTTAAAAGGGAGCATTGTCAGGTTTGAAACAACGGGTGAAGGTGCTCGTCAGCGATTGATCGCCCATTTTCGTGACGAGTCGGGTGTGATGGAACTGCTGTGGTTTCAGGGCGTAAAATGGGTAAAGGAAAATGTCAAGGCCGGAGTTGAGTACATCGTTTTTGGGAAACCATCCATTTTCAACGGTAAAGTTAATATCGTTCATCCTGAGCTGGAACCGGCTGAAAACAAGCAAGTCTCGGTAGGAGTTTTTCAGGCGTATTACAATACTTCGGAAAAGATGAAGCAGAAATTTATGACGAGCAAAGCTCTGAATAAATTTCAATTCAATCTTTCGGCACTGATAGAGGGCAAAATATTTGAAACACTTCCGCCATCTTTAATTTCCAAATTGAAGTTAATGCCTTTGCCGGTTGCGTTGCGACAGGTTCATTTTCCTGAAAATCCAAATCTTCTGAAAAATGCCCTTTTTCGTCTGAAATTTGAAGAATTGTTTTACATCCAGCTACGCATACTTAGCCTGAAGCACAACAGGGAAGGCTCTTTTAAAGGATTTGTTTTTTCGAAGGTCGGATATAATCTCAATACATTTTTCAGCAATCACCTTCCGTTTGAGCTCACCAATGCGCAAAAGAAAGTGGTCAAGGAAATCCGCAAAGACATGGGCTCGGGCAAGCAGATGAACCGTTTGCTTCAGGGCGATGTGGGTAGCGGAAAAACGCTTGTTGCATTAATGACAGCTTTGATTGCTTTCGACAATGGTTTTCAGGTTAGTTTGATGGCTCCGACTGAGATTCTGGCCAATCAGCACTACAATTCAATCAAAAAGATGACCGATGGGCTCGGAATCAATATTGCACTGTTAACCGGTTCGACAAAGAAAGCTAAGCGAACCATTATCCACGAACAATTGGAAGATGGCAGTTTGCAACTGCTAATTGGTACTCATGCCCTGATTGAAGACAAGGTAAATTTTCAGAAATTGGGATTAGTCATTGTTGACGAGCAGCATCGTTTTGGAGTTGCCCAGCGCGCCAAACTCTGGAAAAAGAACGAATTTACTCCGCCACATGTATTGGTGATGACGGCTACTCCGATTCCGCGAACGTTGGCTATGACGGTTTATGGCGATCTGGATGTTTCGGTAATTGACGAGCTTCCACCTGGCCGGAAACCTATACAAACCTTGCATTATTATGAGAATCGCCGGAAGCAAGTCTACGATTTTATCCGTGAGCAAGTAACCGTTGGGCGGCAGATTTACATCGTTTATCCGCTCATCAAAGAATCGGAGAAACTCGATTTGAAAAATGTGGAGAATGGATACGATTTGCTGAAACAGGTATTTCCGCGGTATTCCATCAGTATGGTTCATGGCAAAATGAAACCTGCCGAAAAAGATGCCGAAATGCAACTTTTCAAAGAGGGCAAAACGCAGATCATGGTGGCTACAACCGTTATTGAAGTGGGTGTTGATGTCCCCAATGCTTCGGTGATGATCATCGAAAGTTCGGAACGATTTGGGCTTTCGCAGTTGCATCAGTTGCGGGGCAGGGTAGGACGCGGCGCCGAACAATCGTATTGTTTGTTGATGTCGTCGTACAAAATCAGCAACGAAAGCCGCAAACGACTCGAAACCATGGTGCGTACCAACGACGGATTTGAAATTGCCGAGGTTGACATGCAGTTGCGCGGACCTGGCGATCTGGAAGGAACCCAGCAAAGCGGTATCGGTTTCACCTTGAAAATAGCCAATCTGGGTCGCGATGGCGAAATTCTTCAACATGCCCGCAATCAGGCTTCCGACTTGCTCGACGAAGACCCCAAGCTTCAGAAACAGGAAAACCAGATTCTGGTTTATCACTTGCTGAAAATGAAAAATACGGAGTTTAACTGGAGCTCCATCAGTTGAGGAAAAGTCTTTAGGAAAAAGTCATTTGTCATTAGAAAAGCGACACCCCACTTTCCTAATGACTATTGACTAATGATCTATATCCCGCAACTCTTGAAATTTTGTAATTCTATCCTCAATCCGAATACGAATCTGCCTGATAAACCTGATTTTCTTCAGGATGTGAAACAATTGTTTCATCTATATTTCGGTCCCTAAAATAAAATTAGTAACATGAAACGACCATGAGAAAACCATTCTCACACAGAGAATGACTATTGGGGAGTTCCATGTGGCAATTAAAAATCAAATTATAGACACATGAAAAGAACAATTTGGATGGCAGGCTTGGCCGTTTCAATGGCCATTGGTAGTCAGGCTCAGAATGTAAGCAAAGGCAAAGTGATAACCGATGAAAAAGGCAAAGGTTTTTACTACGAATCAATCCTGAAGGATGTGACTGCGGTTGAGGAAAAACTTTCGGAGAAAGAGCCTTTTGTGCGCTTTGTAATGGATCAGTCGGGAATGGATTTGCCGAACAATCCATCGCTTTATACTACAGTATGGAGTAATCCAACCCAGTCGCAGGGAAATGCCGGTACCTGCTGGAGTTTTTCAACTACTTCGTTTTACGAATCGGAAGTGCTTCGCCAAACTGGTAAAAAAGTGGAAATTTCTGAAATCTATTCGGCTTATTGCGAATACATCGAGAAAGCCAGGCGCTTCGTTCAAAAGCGTGGAAACTCTGTATTCTCGGAAGGTTCAGAAGGCAATGCTTTGTCGCGCATCATGAAAACTTACGGAGCTGTTCCGGATGAAGCCTACACCGGCTTAATTGATGGACGCAAATTTCACAGCCATGCTAAAATGGTGGAAGAAATGACCGCCTTCCTGAATTCATTGAAAACATCGAACGCGTGGAACGAGGAATATGCGATAGAAACCATTAAATCAATCATGAACCATTATATTGGAGTTCCTCCAACTCAGTTTGTGGTTGAAGGGAAAACTTATACTCCACAAACTTACCTGAAGGATTACCTAAAGCTGAATCCGGATGATTTTGTTGAAATTCTTTCGTACAAACAAGAACCTTACTGGCAACAGGTCGAATACAAAGTTCCTGACAACTGGTGGCACAGTAAAGATTATTACAATGTTCCGCTCGACGATTTTATGGCAGCCTTGAAAAAAGCAGCAAAAAGTGGATATACTTTAAGTATTGGTGGCGATGTTTCGGAATCTGGATTCAGTCGCGAAACCAATTGCGCCATGATTCCTGATTACGATATTCCATCGGCTTACATCAACGAAGATGCCCGTCAGTTCCGCTTTTCGAACGAAACTACAACCGATGACCATGGAATGCAATTGATCGGCTATCTCGAAAATTACAAAGGATTGGGTAAAGACTGGTACCTGATAAAAGATTCAAGTTCAGGCTCCCGGAATGTCGGACAGGACAATCCTAACTTTGGATATTATTTCTTCCATGAAGATTACATCAAACTAAAAATGATGGGATTTACGGTTCATAAAGATGCTGTAAAAGATCTGCTGATGAAGTTTAAATAGTTTAAAATTTCGGTGAATAGTATTAAAACAATGATACTTTTGAAGACTTTTTTTTAAACTAAACACAATGAACAATGAAAATGTGGTTTCAACAGATATTCTAATTATTGGGGGTGGTCCTTCAGGGTTGGCGGCATCCATTCATCTTGCCGACATTATCAGGCAAAAGGGGTTAAATCACCGTATATTACTTATTGAAAAGGGAGGCTCAATCGGTAGCCATATTTTGTCGGGTGCTGTTATTAAAACCGATGTATTTAAACGGTTATTGCCTGATGTTGATTTCAGTGAAATTCCTTTTGATGCAAAAGTAACCAGCGATTCGACCATAATACTGAGCGAAAATGGTTCCTTTAAATTGCCATTTCATGTTCCATACATGAGCAACAGTGGCAATTACACGGCGTCTTTGGGGCAAATCTGTCGTTATTTGGCCCAGAAGGCCGAAGAAAAAGGAGTGGAAATTTATACCGGATTTTCGGTGAACGAGATTTTGTATCAAGACGGTAAAGTGATTGGTGCTAAAACCATCGATACCGGTATTGATCACCATGGCAATAAATTGGAGAATTTTCAACCCGGAACGCGTATCGAAGCCAAACTGACCATTTTTGCTGAAGGTACCAGAGGCCCGTTGACCAAGCGACTGATCGAAAAGTATGAACTGGATAAAGGCAAGAACTGCCAGATCTATTCGTTGGCATGTAAAGAATTGTGGAGTGTTCCGGAAGGAAATATCAAGCCTGGCGAAATATTCCACACCATGGGCTATCCGCTTAACCTGAAAGAATTTGGCGGTGGTTTTATATACGGGCTGAACGGCAACAAAGTAGCTGTTGGCTTAGTCGTTGGGCTTGAATATGAAGACCCGACTTTCGATACGCACGATGCTTTTCAGGCCTGGAAAACAACACCATTTGTCTCCAAATTCCTGAAAGGCGGAAAGCTGGTGGAATATGGTGCTAAAACTCTTACTGAAGGTGGTTATTATTCGATTCCTAAATTATATACTGATCATGCACTCATTGTAGGCGATGGCGCGGGGCTGGTGGCTATGCCTTCCTTAAAGGGAATTCATTTGAGCATTGAATCAGGAATGCTGGCAGCCAAAACTGCCGCAGAAGCATTGAGTAAAAACGATTTTTCGGAAAGTGTGCTGAGTCGGTATGAATTGTCGATAAAAGACAGTTTGATTTACAAGGATATGTATCCGGTTCGTAATTTCAGGCAAGGTTTCTCAAAAGGACTGGTCGTTGGCTCGCTTCATTTTGGTACGCAACTTATCAGTGGTGGAGCAGGCTTCTGCGGAAGGCTGAAATCGCACCCCGATCGGGAGGCCACCAAAACCCTCAGCGAGTTTAAAGGAGTACCCTTCAAAGAAAGGTTTAAAGGAAAACTGGATTTTGACAAGGTTCTGACCTTCGATAAAGCCACCAACGTCTTTTATTCAGGCGTTCATCACGATGAACAGCAATTGGTTCATGTCAAGGTTAATAATCCTGAATCATTTCAAACCATTAATATCAAGCAGTACGGAGCTCCGGAACAGTTCTTCTGTTCGTCGGAAGTGTATGAACTTCATACCGATAAGCTCGGGCATCAGGAATTACGGATACATGCCGAAAACTGTATGCATTGCAGAACCTGCGATATCAAAACACCTGGCGATGGAATTACCTGGATGCTTCCGAATGGTGGAAATGGTCCTGAATTTCAGAATATGTAACCTTTAACGATTAGAACAATGGCTTTAACAATTATAAGTTTAATCAAACAAGTACCGCTTCCAACCGAAATGAGGATGGGAGAAGATGGGTTAATGGATCGGACAAAAGCGAAGTCAATCATCAATATCGACTGCCAGTTTGGTCTTGAAGCCGGGTTGCAGCTCAAAAAACAATATCCCGATGCCCGTTTGATTGCCTGTTCGATGGGGCCGCAATCTTTCGAAGTGGCGTTACGCACAGCAATTTCGATGGGGTACGACGAAGCTTTTTTGCTTTCGGACCGGAAACTGGGAGGTAGCGACACTTATGCAACTGGCTTGGCAATCTCGACCATGTTGAAACATTTAGGTTTTACAAAAGAT
Organism: Aquipluma nitroreducens; assembly: GCF_009689585.1. Taxonomy (GTDB): domain Bacteria; phylum Bacteroidota; class Bacteroidia; order Bacteroidales; family Prolixibacteraceae; genus Aquipluma; species Aquipluma nitroreducens. The sequence goes on from NZ_AP018694.1 coordinate 4,151,911, forward strand.
TCGAAAGAACCTTTTATCATACTTGCCGGGCGGCAGACCAGTGATGGCGATACAGCCCATGTTCCTTCGCAGGTTGCCGAAAATATTGGCATTCCGCAGGCCACTTTTGTGGAAAGCGTAAAAGCCGATGGCGAAGGAAATGTGATCGCTAAGCGTATTATCGAAGGTGGTTACCAGATGATGAAATTACCTATGCCGTGTACCATTTCGCTGACACCCACCGGAATTCCGCCGCGTAAACCATCGCTTGTTGGCGCTATAAAAGCAAGGAATGCCAAAATTACTGTTTTTGGAATTGACGATATCGGTTTGGGAACCGAGAAAATCGGTTTGACCGGATCGCCTACTATCGTAGCTAATGTCGTGAATATTGTCAGCGAAAGAGCCCCGATAACCATGTCATCTGGACACGATGAAGTGACTCTGGTTGATAACCTGATTGCCAACTTCAAAAAGGGCGGAAATGTGCTGGAGAAGAAAGAAAAGGTTGAAAAGAAAGTTTCGGAAGCTCCTGATTTCCCCTATTACGATAACCGGAATGGTGCAAAGGGCATCATCACCTGGGCCGAGATTGCAAATGGCAAAATTGCCCGTCCTTCAATCGAATTACTCACTCCGGCACGAAAGCTGGCCGATCAATTGGGAAACGATACCAAAATAATGACACTTCTGATCGGCAAAAATGTAAAAGATCAGGCACAAACGCTGTTTGAACATGGTTCGGATGAGGTGATTGTGGTTGAAGACGACCGGTTGGAAGAATACCTGGTTCTTCCATTTTCTTCCATTTTTGCTCAGGTAATCAAAGAACGAAATCCAGAAATCGCACTTTTTGCAGCTACAACTTCCGGACGTGAACTTGCACCGCGTATTGGGGTTAAAACCGGTAGTGGCGTTACAGCCGACTGCACCGGACTTGAAATTGGCGAATACGTAAACCGAAAAGAAAAGGTGATCAATAAACCGATCCTTTTTTCACGCCGACCCACCTATGGCGAAAGTAAACTGGCTACCATACTTGGATTTGTTTATCCCCAGATTTCAACTGCCCGTGCCGGAACCTTTGAAGTGCCGGCGCGCATGGAAGGACGCACCGGTGTGTTGTCGACCTACAAGCCAATTCTGACAGACAAGGAATTTACGGTCGAAATTTTGCAAACCGTGCGGGGCGGAGGCGGTCTACAAAACTTGTTTGATGCAGATATTATCGTTTCAGGAGGAAGAGGAACCACTGGCGATGGACTGGAATTGGTTAAAAAACTGGCTGATGCATTGGTTCAAAAAGGAATAAAAGCCGAATGGGCTTGCAGCCGTGTTGTGGTTGATGAAGGTTATTCGGAATACGCGCGGCAGGTTGGGCAAACCGGCAAAACGGTCAGGCCGAAAGTATATGTCGCGATTGGGATTTCGGGGGCTATTCAGCACATCGCCGGAATGAAAGAGTCTGAAAAAATTATTGCCATCGATCATAACCCGAAAGCATCGATTTTCCATTTTGCCGATTTTGGTATCGTTGGCGAATACCAGGATATTTTACCTGAATTGATTGATCGGGTAAATGGTGGGTTCACTTTTGGGATTGAGCCGATACGAAATTAATTTGTTTTAGAACCAATCAATTCATTGTAATATACAGAAGCAGCTTATCTTTGAGCTGCTTCTATTTTTTAGGATAAATGGGAAATAATAACGATCTGAATATACAAGAAAGACTACTGAAATCTGTTAAAACGGCTCTTCCCCAAGGAATGAAAACGGCCATCTGGTTGTTGAAGCTGACCATCCCTGTTTCGTTTGCCGTTTTTCTGCTCGACTTCTTCGGAATACTGAACGTGATTGCCGGTTGGGTTGCTCCATTATTTAAACTGATCGGATTATCCGGACAAGCCTCGATCGTATTGATCACCAGTTTTTTTACCAATATCTATTCGGTAATAGCTGTTATGACCACTCTTGGTTTTGGGTTTCGTGAAGGAACTATTTTAGCAGTGATGTGCCTCATTTCGCATGCTTTAATTGTTGAAACAGCCATTCAGAAAAAAACAGGATCGTCGCCATGGAGAATGATTTTTACCCGCTTGTCAGCCAGTTTTATTGCTGCATTCATGTTGAACTTTATTCTTCCTGCTGAAGCAATTACTAATTCTGAAAATGTGGTTCGCTCGGTTGGCGAATTTACTCCGGCACTGACCAATTGGCTTTCGAGCATGCTGGTGACAACAATTAAAATCGTTGTTCTGGTTAATTTACTACTGATAATACAGAAAATACTCAACGAATTTGGACTGATTAAATGGATTTTGATGCCGTTTGTTCCCTTGTTGAAAGTAATGGGATTGCCTTCAAGTACTGGTTTTCTCTGGATAGTTGCCAATACGCTTGGTTTGGGCTACGGTGGAGCAATCATGATCAGTGAAACGGAAGAAGGAAAGCTGAGCCGCGATGACGCTGATTTACTGAATCACAACATTGCTATTTCGCACTCGCAACTCGAAGATCCTCTTTTATTTGTGGCTGTTGGCTATCATTTCGGAATTTTAATCTGGCCCCGGATTTTACTCGCGATTATTTTTGTATGGATCAGACGATTTGAAATTTGGGTAAAGAAAAGCAAGAACCTGAAGTAAGGTGCTTCAATTTTATACCATCGGAACCGGGCTGCAACTAATCCTTTGCGTTTACTGTAACCGAGCTTCAAAAAAACGCTGAAACCCGCGAAAGGAGAGATCAATCTTTAACAGGGCAGGCAGAAATTGAACAGGATGATGAAAATACCTACTCGTTCGCCCAGAAATTGAACAGGATGGCGAAACAAACTACTCGTGTGCCAAAATCTTTAACTCGTGTGTCCTATTCTTAACTCGCATGGCTATATTTTTAACTCGTGCAGGTAAATAACAAACAAGCTCAATAAAAAATCCCCTCCAAAACGAATTTCGAAGGGGATCACACACAAACAATTCCTAAACCAACTATCTTATTTCGAGAGTTTTCCCGATTAATTTCATCCTTCCGGAGAGAGTTCCGGTTGTTTCGGCTTTAGCAGCGCCGGTAAACCCGGGTTGCTCACCGCCAACAGCTATGGTAAAGAATCCGGGCTCTACCACTTGTTTATCTTTATCGTTGATCATTGAAAGTTGACGAGGCACAAGTGTAAACGATACGATTTGCGATTCGCCTTTCTTCAGTGAAATACGTTTAAATCCTTCCAATGAGCGGATTGGACGTGGAGTTGATGCTTTTTCATCAGTCAGGTACAACTGAACCACTTCATCGCCATCGCGGTCTCCGGTATTGGTAACCTTAACCGAAACGGTAACGTCTTCACCCATTTTTACTTCTTTCGGAAGGTTCAAATCGGTGTACGTGAAATTAGTATAGCTTAAACCAAATCCAAACGGATAAAGCGGTGACTGGCGGAAATAGCGGTAGGTGCGGCCTTCCATATCGTAATTTTCGAAAGCAGGCAACTGATCAACCGATTTGTAATAGGTAACCGGCAAACGTCCTGCCGGATTGTAATCGCCAAAAAGAACATCGGCCACTGCATTTCCACCTTCTTGTCCGGGATAACCTGCACTCAGGATAGCATCCATGTTTTCAGCCGCATAATTTATAGAAAGCGCGCTTCCGTTAAGCAATACTAAAACAACGGGTTTCCCGGTTGCTTTAATGGCTTCCATCAGCTTTTCCTGAGTTTTTGGCAGATCCAGATGAGTGCGGTCGCCCCCTTTAAAACCATCAACCTGAATCGGCATTTCTTCACCTTCCAAACGCTGATTCAGGCCCAAGACAAGCACAACAACATCCGATTTTTTTGCTGTTTCAATGGCGTCAGCAAGCATATTGGGTTGGGGAACTTCCCAAAGTAATGAGGCTGTCCCGTCGCCATGGTAATTTTTGTAATCGAACACTAATTTATAACGTTTACCGGTTTCGAGGGTTAGTTTCTTTTGGCTGTGAAAAGCGTGATGCTCGTTGTCTCCGCCTAAAATTTCCTTACCGTCGCAATAGATTTTGAAATTTGGCATACTCCAGATACCGATTTCGTAATCGCCAGTTTGCGGAACTTTCAGATAAGTTGTCCAACGGACACTGAAATTATCAACTGGCATCCGTGGATCAGGAGAGCCGGCCTCCCAGTAAAAATCAACATTGTCGTCAATGCGGGTAAATAATGGTTTGCCTTCCAGTTTGTTATTGGCAAAATATTCACCCAAAGCTCCCTGCTTACCATCTTCGGTTTCCAGATAAATGGAAGGGATTGGTGTTAATTTGGTAACGCCATCAGCCAGCTCGCTTCCTTGTGCATAAAGCACTTCAACTTGAGGAGATATTTTATTTTTTATTCCCTGAAGCACGGTTACCGGATGAGAGGGAATCCCATTATAGTTACCCCATAATGATTCAATTTCATCAGCATTTGGACCAATAACTGCAACTTTTGCCAGGTTCTTTTTCAATGGTAATGTGTGGTTGGCATTCTTTAGTAACACGATGCTTTTCTGTGCAGCTACGCGTGATAGCCGGTCGTGGGCCGGATTGTCATTCACTGAGAATGGAATTTGCGCGTAGGCTACTTTTTCGTCTGGATCGAACATCCCCAGTTTCATCCGGGCGGTTAGTAAGCGGCCAACACAAACATCCAGATCTTTCTCCGTAATTAATCCACGTTTAAGGGCTTCAGGCAAGGCTTTATAGGTGTTGCCACATTCTAAATCAGTACCGGTTTTTACGGCCATGGCGGCAGCTTCAGCTTCGTCCTTTGCAATCTTGTGGTATTGCCAAATATCGGCAATGGCCCAGCAATCGCTTACAATATAACCTTTGAAACCCCACTCATTGCGGAGAATTCCGGATAAGAATGGACTGGCACAGCAAGCTTCGCCACGAAAACGGTTGTAGGCGCCCATCACCGAATATACTCCTCCATCAACAACCAAGGTGCGGAATGCAGGGAGGTAGGTTTCGCGTAAATCGCGTTCGCTGACTTTGGCATCAAAAACATGACGAGATGGTTCCGGACCTGAATGAACGGCAAAATGTTTAGCGGTAGCAACCACTTTTAAGTAATTGGGGTCGTCGCCCTGAAGCCCCTTTACGAATTGGGTGCCCAACTGGCCTGTCAGGTAAGGATCTTCCCCGAAGGTTTCGTGGCCACGACCCCAGCGAGGATCGCGGAAAATATTGATGTTTGGCGACCAGAAAGTCAAACCCTGATAAATATCTCTCATTCCACGACGTACAAATTCGTGGTGTTTGGCACGCGCTTCATCCGAAATCACTGAAGCAACTTCATGCAGCAGATCTTTGTCCCAGGATGCTGCAATCGTAATCGACTGTGGGAAAACCGTTGCATATCCGGCTCGTGCAACTCCGTGTAAACATTCGTTCCACCAGTTGTATTCAGGAACTCCCAAACGTTCGATAGCCGGAGACGTAAAGAGCATTTGCCCCATTTTTTCCTGAACAGTCATTTCCGAGAGCAAGCTTTCAACTCTTTCCTGAGTCGATAAATTGGTGTTCTGGAATTGAAATTTGTTTTGCGAAATGCCCAGAAAAGGGCATATTGATAATAGGAGTATATACAGATTTAGTTTCATATTTATTGGTTTTGTTGTGCTGGTCTGGTCTGGTCTGCAAAATTATAAAATGGTAAGAAATTTCCAAACGTTAAAGCATTATTCTCGGATATAAAATTTTAAAGTAATCAGAATTGAGCTGTTGAATTCATTTAGTTTCTATGTGTAAAAATTAATAATCAGTGGTCGAATAAGCCTTTTCTAATCCAGATAAACTTCTGATTTTTCGCCCCTGAAATATTCAAACATCAGGTAAATTTGAGATTCGATGTTTCTGGGTTTTGAAAGCTCCGGTAATTCATTCTCGTTAAACCAGCCCACATCGTCGGTTTCAGCTCCGGCAGCGATTTGTGTGTCCATGGGTTCGCACCTGATAAAAAGCTTGTACACATATTCAAATTCGGGTGGCATTTGCTGGGCGGTTTTGTCCATTACAGCAATTAATTTGTTCGATTTTACAGCTAATCCGGCTTCTTCGAAACATTCTTTTTCGGCGATCATTCTCGGAGTATAACCTACATCTGCCCAACCTCCGGGTAAAGCCCAGCAACCGTCTGCTTTTTCCTGAACCAGTAAAATCTGCCCTTCAGGATTAAAAACCACTGCGCGAACATCGACCTTTGGTGTTTTATAGCCATTGTTTTCCTGAATAATTGCTTTGATTTTTGTTATCGGAACATCAGTTAGCTGACCAAGCATATCCAGACAAATCTCCTGAATTTCTTCATAGCGCTCAATGTCGTAATTGTTGTCGGAATAGGCTAATCCAATTTCGGCCAATGCCAGAAGTCGTTTGATCTGTTCAAAGAAGCTTCGTTCCATCTGCGGGCAATTCTGGAATTAATTAATGGTGTTGACTGATTTTTCGGGTTTCTGTTTCTTATCCGGAATTGCAGGCGTTTTTGATTTCGCCGCCGGAGCCAGGATCGGTTCGGGGGCTGGTTGTCGAAAAATGTCATCCTTGTTTACAGGCCGTAATCCGTCCTGCCAGTTGAATCCAGGCAATAATTTATCGCCTTCTTCCAATTGCCCCAAAGGTTTAAGTTCGCCATCGGGCGATTTAATGAAGGCAATTCGTTTAACCTTGCCTTTATTCATGTATATGGTAATGTTACTGCTTTCGGCTTTGTTGAGTCCAATGACTCCATTTTTGTCGCGTGCGTAATAGTTCGACTGACCGTTTCCACTGACATCAATTTTATCGAGTTCGTTGTTGCGGACATACCCGATCATATTTTTTCCCTTGATCTGATTAAACCGGAGGCTGTCGTCTTCCATGGAAATAATGAACGCATCATCTTTCATCCTGATTTCATCGGGATCTTTGCTTCGGTTTATCATTTCGATGTAGTTGGCTGATATCTGGTTTTTATTCGACCAAATAACCGGATTGGTAAACATCTGAATGGTTGAGTCTTTTGACCAATAGGTCAGCGAATCGCATTTGCCTTGCATGTCGTCGCGAAAGAACCTTACCTTGTGGTATGCAAGAACTAAACGGGCGTCTTTGGGTGGTTTGGTGGCCAACGAATCGGTGCGTAAGGTGTCACCAACTAACTTTCCTGAAGTTAAACTGTCTTTGTGTAATTTAGAAAAGGCTTTAAATTCAGGATTTCTTGATGCCAACGACAATGAGTCGGAGGCTAATTTTTTTGCAATTGGCTTTTTTTGTATTTTTTTGTCAGGCGCCGATTTTCTTGAAGGTGTGGTGTCAGGCATTGTTTTTAGGTAGTCGGCATGTAAAAACAGCGAATCGGCCTTGGAATACTGAATGAGAACTGCCGAATCGGTTGCCGAAGCGATTTTGGTAATGTCGTTGTATTTGACCCGATTCCCAACCACAATAATGCTGTTTTCAATGTCCTGAATACGCGCATGCCCCATGGCAAGGCCTTCTCCATTTTCTTTATCGTAATAGATCGAATCGGCTTTTACTTTTTGTTTGGCATTCCAGATCTTTGGTTTTTTCGTGAGCCTGGTATAGCTTTTCATGCTGTCGTACCAGCCATATTCGGCGTAAAGAGTGTCTTTTTCGTTGAAAATGGTGGTCGGGCCTTCAATGAAAACCTGTTTTGTATCCGTAAAATAAATCAGGGTATCCGATTTGATTTTATAGTCTTTAGTCACACCATCTACGTTTTTTTTGAAGTAAGCCTTTTTTTCATTGACGTAATACTGACCAATAATTGATTTCAGAACATTGGTCGAATCTTTTACAGTTCCGGAGTAATTGTACGATGCCAAATCGTTAATCATAGAGTAGTCGAGCGAGTCGGTGGTCAATGTCGTCTGTTTGTCGATGAGTTTTACATTCCGGCGTGCTTTGGCTAGCTTGGTTTCAGGGTCATAATGAATGAAATCGGCATACATGTTAAGGGTGTCGCCACGAACAATGTGTACATTACTGAAAGCATCTACCGTATTGTTTGTGTACGAATATAAGCTATCGCACCACATTAACGCACCATCAATTGTGATGTTTACATTTCCCAGCAGACGTTGGGCATTTGCAACGATGCGTTGGTCGTATGCACCCAAGTCGCTGTGGATAATCTCGACTTTTTTCCGGGTTTGGGCCTGAATGTTTCCTGAAAATGCCAATAACCCCAAAAGCACTATCAAGATTGGCAACTTTGCTTTTGTTATAGCTAATTCTATGTTGCGTTTTTCACCCCAAACCCCTAAAGGGGCTTTTGCTGTATGTATTGAAGATACTTGCAGGTGGAGAAAGTCCCCTTTCGGGGATTTAGGGGTAAAGAGAAATTTCATCATTCGGGCTATTTCATCAATTCAGTAATAATGTCTTCAACCGAAAGATTCTCTGCTTCAGCTTTGTAGTTCTTAATTACGCGGTGACGAAGAATGCTTATGGCTACTTTTTTAATGTCTTCAATATCAGGAGAATATTTACCCTGAAGGGCAGCTAAGGTTTTTGCTCCTAAAACCAGGTATTGAGAGGCGCGGGGGCCTGCCCCCCATTTGAGGTATTTGTTGCTGATTGGCGCTGCCAATTCAGTATTTGGGCGTGTTTTGGCCGATAGTCCTACCGCATATTTTAGCACGTTTTCATTCACCGGAACTTTCATTACCAATTCCTGAAAGTAACGGATTTCTTCTTTCGAAATAATCTCATTCAGGCGGGTTGAAAAGTCGGAAGTTGTATTCCTGACAATCGTTAACTCGTCTTCAAATTTAGGATAGTCGAGCCATATCGAAAACATAAACCGGTCGAGTTGGGCTTCGGGCAGCGGATAAGTGCCTTCCTGTTCGATTGGGTTTTGGGTTGCCAGAACAAAGAATGGTTTGTCGAGTTCGTATTTTTGACCAGCGGCTGTAACCGAACGTTCCTGCATGGCTTCAAGTAAAGCTGCCTGGGTTTTGGGCGGTGTACGGTTGATTTCGTCGGCCAGAAGGATGTTGGAGAAAATAGGGCCACGGATAAATTTAAATTCGCGGTCTTTGTCCAGAATTTCAGTTCCGATAATGTCAGAAGGCATCAAGTCGGGTGTAAACTGAATGCGTTTGTATTGAAGGCCAAGTACCTCGGAAATCGTATTGACAAGCAATGTTTTGGCCAGTCCTGGAACACCAATAAGCAAACAGTGTCCACGGCTAAACATAGCGACCAATACCTGATCGATAATTTCATCTTGTCCGTATATCCGTTTTTTAACCTCGGAGCGCAGCTGGTCGAATTTACGACTCAGCTCATTTACTGCTTCAACTTCATTCTTAAATGCCATCTTTATCTATTCTGTTATTGTAGGCTAAAATCAGAAGCCACCCTGATTATTTTTATTAATTCCATTTTTAATGGCCACTTATATTCCGTCCGAAAATTGGGTATAACATTGAAATATATTCAGCTCAGACGGTTTTGTATTAATTTATATAACCCGGGGTTTCGCCCCGGGCTACAATATTTTGCCCTTACAGGACAGAAGTCGTGATTCAAAGCGATACTTAACTTGAAACTTTGAACCTGAAACTTGAAACTATTTATTTCATCCAACCTTTGTACTTGAAATTACAGTTGAGATAAGTATCGTCGATGTGAACATAGGTTCCCGATTGTTTCTCGCGAATCCATGTGTCAAGTGTCTTTTCTTTTTTCGAAGCCATATAAATATTGCTCAATTCAACGTAATCGTCACGCAGGTTGGCTGGATGCGCGTTAGTCTTGTTTATCAGTTTAACAATTTTATAAACAGGACGTTGCTTGTCGTCGATGGTTTTAAATGGTTTCGAAATTTCGTTGATGTTCATTTTTGTAATTACCTTGCTGACATCAGGGTCAAGTTCGCTCAATTTCCATTTTGACTCTCCGGTTTCAGGGTTGATAACTATCCCACCATTGTTGCGCGAATCTTTATCGTAGGAATACCGCATGGCTGCATCTTCAAATTTAAAAGTCCCTTTCCGGATAAAGTCTGCTATACTATCGATCTGGCTAAATGCTTTTTCCATCGCTTTGGGTGAAGGCTTTGGCATCATGATGATGTGGCGTGTTTTAATCTGTTCGCCCTTGCGGTCAACCACCTGAATGATGTGATAGCCAAAATCACTTTTTACCACGTTCGAAATTTTGTCACCTTTCAGGTTGAATGCTGCTGCTGCATAGGCAGGATCGAGTTGTCCGCGTCCCATGTAATCCAATTCACCGCCGTTTCTAGCCGAGCCATCCTCAGAATACATAACCGCTAAAGGAGCAAAACTGCTTTCGCCTGTTTCAATACGGCGTTTTAGCTCGCGAAGCGTAGATTTGATACGGTCTTCTTCCTCCAAACTGATAATTGGCTGAACAACGATCTGGGCATATTCAATCTGAGCATCAATTTGTGGTATTTCGGCTTCAGGTAAGTTTTTAAAGTGATAACGAACTTCGGCAGGTGTAATCGTGACTTTGTCGATAATCTTATTCTGCATTTGTTGCGTCATCTGTTGGTTCTTGATGACTTCCTGCAAATCGGCTTTTAAATCAATGATCGATTTTTTAAAGTAGGCTTCCACCTCTTTTTCAGAGCCAAGATGTGACGTGAAATATTGTATGCGTTGTTCCAGATTCTGGTTCAACTGGCTATCGCTAACCGTAATGGTCGTATCCAATTCTGCTTCAGCGAGAAGTAGTTTTTCGACGAGTAAATTTTCAAGAATTTCACATTTCATATCACCTTCTGTGGTTATTCCCTGTGCCTGTTGTTGTTGGTACATGCCTTCAATGTCCGATTTCAGAATAATATTCTTTCCTACTACGGCCACAATCTGGTCCACAACTTTATCTTGCGCCTGGGTCTGATTGCTGATTACAATACATCCCGTCAGGATAAATAAACCAATTAGTTTTCTGATCATAAACGATTATTTTTTTGTTTTAAATAGTTTTACTTTGTTCTTATCAAGGCCTTCCTTGTATATATCTTTTTCAATCTGTTTTAAGAAATCGATTTTTTGCTTGCTTAAAATCAGGTTTCTGATGTCGTTCTGGACGTATTCGATTGGCGAAACTTGCCCCAAAAGCTTATAATCCCGAATGCAGACAATATAGTAATAATTCATATCAGTACTTTCCACGATGCGGTTTCTTTCCAAAAACTGATTCTGATCTTTTATTTCTACAGGTATATTTCTCAGAACCATATCGGCAGAAACCCACTGATCGTTAAAGCGGTCGTAAGCCTTGGCATAGCTCATGCAATATTCGTTGAGCTTTGCTTGTTTTTCTTTATTTTCTGACATACACAAATCCTTGATGTTATCAGGATTTGAAACCTGTACTGGTATCTTAATATAAATGGCTTTTACAATGTTTCGGTTCAGGATAAAGCTTTCACGATGTTCGTTAAAGTACTTTTGAATATTTGTATCCGACACTGTTGTGTCCATTTTCTCCTTTACCAATTCATTTTTATACCTATACACCAAAAGAGAATTGCGATATTCTTCCAATTCTTTGCTTACATCTTTTTGTTCAGGCTTCAGATTTTCTTCGGCTTTTAAAAGCAACAATTCGCGTTGAACCCATTTTTTGACATAGTCGTCGGCCCAAAGTGCACTATCGTTCGCATCCAGATAATTAGGAATATACCCTGAGAGTTCTTTCATGGTTAATACACGGTCGCCTACCTTCGCAATGGGCTCTCCGTTATCAACAAATAAGTTACATGCCGTCAGAAAAAATGCTAAAAAGCTAATATATAAAGCAGTTCTTCTCATTCAATCGCCTGAATTTTTTTCAATACTTTTTGATTTATAGAGACTGGATATTTCTTTAATAACGAGTCAACCCATTCTTTTTCAATTTGTTCCTGAAAATCGGATGAATAAAGTCCCCAGGCATCCTTAAGTTGCTTCATCTCATTTTTAACTATTTTTCCGTGGACAAAGGTAGTAGTTTCATCAAAACCTGAGGGTTTTGCTCCTCCCCAAATGAAATAATCGACAATCGGATTTTCACCTTTTTCGCAGGCAACATCAGTAATCTGTATGTTATTTTCAGTTTTTGTATTAAAAAGATCGGTCAATTCATTTTTCTGAGTAGCTCTACTTTCATTCAACATCGACTCAACATTCGCACGAGTGTCTCCATTGTTGGCTTTAATAATCCAGCCTTTGAAACGATCGCCCCAATAGTACTTTTTTGTGGTCTGATCAAAATAGTTTTGTAAACGTACCGTATCGGTTGTGGCCACATCCCAGATTTTGTCTTTGGAGATATTGAATAGCAGAATTCCATCGTGATATTCCTGATAAAGACGGGCAAAGTCAGGATGTTTCTTTTCCAGTTGCGAATTTTCGTAAGCCAGAAGTTCCTGATTGATGTATTTGTTGAGCATTTCTTTTAACTGGGCTTCGGCCTGATTGCTTCGAGGCGTAAATTTCTGTTTTTGAAGAAAATCAGTAAATGCTGCAACACTTAATTTTTGATCAGCAAAAGTCACCAACAGTTTTTCTTGAAGCTTTTTATCGGAGATTATGTTTTTCCAAATAGCTGTATCTGATAACGAACCAATCAATTTTGTGAAAGTGGGTTCGTCAATTTTTAGTTGATATTCAGCGCGTAATTTCCGGTCGAAGGCCTCATCGCTGTGTTTGCTGATTGCCGGATTTTGCTTGATTTTGGCTTCAAGGTCGTGTCGCAACTTTTCGATTGGTTGCGTGGTTTTTCGTTCGAGCCTTTTTATGATGTGCCAGCCATAAGGAGTCCGGATTACCGGCGAAATATCTCCGTCATTTTTCAATGCAAAGGCCGCTTCAGCAAATTGCGGTACCATATTGTTGGGCGTAAACCAGTTCATGACCCCACCTTCAGTCGCCGTTTGTTTATCGTCGGAATATTGTTTGGCCAACCCGGCAAAATCGGCTCCGGAAGTGGCTTTTTGCCAGATGCTATCGGCTTTCAGTTTCAGATTGGCAATGGTCTCTTCGCTTGCTTGTTTCGGAAACATTTTCATGATGTGTGCCACTTTAATTTCTCCAGCCGCCAATCGTTCATCATGAACTTTAATCAGGTGGTATCCAAAGCGGGTGCGGACAATTTCCGAAACCTGACCAACAGGTGTCCGATAGGTCATATCTTCAAACGGGAAAACCATTTGAAAGGCAGTGAAATAACCTAAAAGACCTTTGTTCTGAACTGCCGAAGGATCTTCAGAATATTTGGCAGCCATTTCGTTAAAATCGGCTCCTGCTATAATTTGCTGGCGCAGATTGTTGATTTTATTCCATGCAGCCAAAGTGTCGGCTGGCGATGCTTCGGGAGTAACCAGAATTAACAGGTGGCTGGCTTTTCGCTCGTATTGTGTGCGGTAATAGGCTGTTTTTACCATTTCTTCATTAAAACTAACATCGGTAAGGTATGGCTTTGCCAAATCTTTACGGTAACCTCCAAGTTCATCCCGGTACGATCGAACAGTGTCGTATCCAAGTTTCTCTGCTTCAAGTATTTTTAGTTTAAATTTGATGTATAAATCGAGGTATTCTTCAGGCGATTTTAGTTCTTTTTTGTCTAAGATGTTCGCGTTGTTTTTTCGGTAATTGGCTTCAAATTCTTCTTTGCTCACCTTTTCGGTACCAATGGTTACTACAGTTTCACTCTTTTTCTGTGCTGAAAGGTTCAATGAGAATAAGACTAAAAATGCACCAACAATCAGACCACGAGCTGCCGAACGATGGGTTGCAGGTTGCAGTTTAGTTTTTGTACTCTGGGTTCCGGGTTCCGGCCTTCTGACTTCTGACTTCCTAAACATCTATCTGGAACTGTAATTAGGTGATTCACTGGTGATGCTCACATCGTGTGGATGGCTTTCCTGCATTCCGGAGTTGGTAATTCGTATGAATTTGGCATGTTGAAGTGTCTCAATATTCTGGGCGCCACAATAGCCCATTCCAGCCCTGATCCCACCGGTAAGCTGATGAAGTACTTCGTCGAGCGAGCCTTTGTATGGAACGCGGGCAACGATTCCTTCAGGAACCAGTTTTTTTATATCGTCTTCCATATCCTGAAAGTAACGGTCTTTTGAGCCTGTTTGCATGGCTTCAACCGACCCCATTCCACGATAGGTTTTAAATTTGCGCCCCTGAAACAGTATGGTGTCGCCGGGCGATTCATCAACTCCGGCAAAAAGCGATCCGGCCATAATGGAATGCGCACCGGCAGCCAGCGCTTTTACGATGTCGCCCGAATAACGGATGCCACCATCGGCAATGACCGGAACCCCACTTTTTTTGATGGCCTTACTGACATTGTAAATGGCTGAAAGCTGCGGAATTCCCACTCCGGCAATGATGCGAGTGGTGCAGATGGATCCGGGACCAATTCCGACTTTTACGGCATCGGCACCTGCCAGAACCAAATCTGAAGCGGCTTCGGGAGTTGCAATATTTCCGGCTACAAAATCAATTTCAGGATATTTATTTTTTGCTCTTTTGAGCATATCCAAAACATACTTAGAATGGCCGTGAGCTGTGTCAATCACAATAGCATCAACCTGCGCCAAAACCAGTTCATCAATGCGATCCAGGGTGTCGCTGGCAATTCCAACTGCCGCAGCTACACGTAGGCGACCTTTTTGATCTTTCGAAGCCAATGGCTTGTCTTTCGCTTTGGTAATGTCTTTATAGGTGATCAGAGCAATCAGTTTATTGTTGCCATCGACCACCGGCAGTTTTTCGATTTTGTATTTCTGAAGTATTTCTGAAGCCAATTCAAGCGAAGTTGAAATGTTGGTGGTGATCAGATTGTCTTTGGTCATCACCTGCGAAACCAGTTTGTTCATGTCAGTTTCGAAACGCAGGTCGCGGTTGGTTACAATGCCCACCAAACATCCCTGTTCGTCAATAACCGGAATACCTCCAATCTTAAAGTTTTTCATCAACCCAATGGCATCGCGAACCGTTTTTTCTTTCGAGATCGTAACCGGATCGTAAATCATGCCGTTTTCTGCTCGCTTTACACTGGCAACCTGTTTGGCCTGTTCAGCAATGCTCATATTTTTGTGGATCACACCAATACCACCGCCTCGGGCAATGGCAATGGCCATCAGCGAATCGGTCACCGTATCCATAGCCGCTGTCACAATCGGTGTATGTAGCCTGATGTTTCGGGTAAACCACGACGAAAGTTCAACTTCGCGTGGTAAAACTTCTGAATAAGAGGGTATTAGTAATACATCATCAAAAGTTAAACCTTCGGATACAACTTTATCGGCGAAAAACGACATTTAGGTGTATTTTTATGTTTTGGTTAAAGAACAAAACTACGAAAAAAACATGTACAAATGTCCTGATTTTTTTGCGCTATCGAGCCTATAAACTTTAATGTATCTTAAAATTTGTTAAGCCAATAAGTCAGTCTGATTTTAATTGTCTGGTATTCTTGCTTTATGTAAATGACAAGATGTTCGATACAGTTAAACCTTATCCGGTTGTGTGACGCTTGGTTGTAGATCAGCAAAAATGGGTTGGAATAAAGAAACAACTATAGATTATGATTGATTTAGTAACTTTTATTGGAGAAATTGTTTATAAAATCGGCGAACTTTAGAACATCATTTTTCAACTCAAAATCAATTCGGTTTGTTTTCAGGTATTTTTTTACTAGATCTTGTTTCTCAGGTAGAATTTTTTCAGCATTCCTCTTGTTGAGAAGAACATACTTATTTCCGGCAAAATAAAAGAATTCATTTTTCTTTCGGAAGATTACATCTACATCTGATTTAAAATTATACGAACATTTACCAATCTGCATATTGTCATAAGAATTAATTGTAAAAGAACGACCTGATGTACCTAAGGCCCCATTCTTTTGACGATCAACAAATTCAATTTTTTGCGTGTAAAAAACTTTCAGCCCATTTCCTTTTATAAGTTGCATACACAGGTCTGCGTAATAAAATGTATCTTTAGCTACAGTTATATACTTGATTTGTTCTTTGTTAGAAATTGCTAGCGTGTCTTTTGCCTTAACAAAATCCATCTCTCCGGATAATAGGTTGTAGTTAAATTGACCAGGTATTGTTTGTCCGTTAGTGAGGAAACATGCTCCTTCTGTAAATTCTGGGTATAAGTATATTTCTGAAGCAGAAAAATAGTCGGTAATTTTAGTGCCAGCTTTTACAGTAACCGCTGTTTTTTTCTGAGCTAATAAATTTTGGTTCAGTATGAAAAAAATAATTAGAACAAGCAAATTTTTCATAGTGGCGTAAAGTTGGATTTTAATTTAATTCTATTGCAATTTATACAATTATGTTGGAAATACGATCTGTTAATCAATAATTAAGAATAAAATATAAATAAATTTTGTGTATGTTGGCGACCATTTAAATCGGAAGCTTTATTTATGATTTTTCAGTAGCATTGAACCAATTTGTACAAATATTAACCAAATATTGGGGATATGGCGCATTCAGGCCGCTCCAGGAAGAGATCATCCGTTCGGTTGATCAGGGGAAAGATACACTTGGACTGATGCCTACCGGTGGTGGTAAATCGGTTACTTATCAGGTGTATTCGCTTTCGAAACCGGGTATCTGTTTAGTAATAACTCCACTCATCGCCCTGATGAAAGACCAGGTTGAAAACCTGAACCAGCGTGGAATTAAAGCATTAGCGATTTATTCCGGAATGACAGCTCAGGAAATCAAGATTGCCATGGATCATGCGGCCTGGGGCGATTACAAGTTTTTATATCTGTCACCCGAACGTATTGCTACGGAACGTTTTCGTGAACGTATTAACCAATTGGATGTGAATCTGATTGCTGTGGATGAGGCGCATTGCATTTCGCAGTGGGGTTACGATTTCCGCCCATCGTATCTTCGGATTGCCGAATTACGTGATTTATTGCCCGATGTTCCGGTTTTAGCAGTAACTGCAACTGCAACTGAAAAGGTGATCGACGATATTCAGGATCAACTGAAATTCAGAAAAAAAAATGTGCTACGGACCAGTTATTACCGAAGTAACCTGGTTTATCTGGTCAGGAACGAAGAAGATAAAATCAATTATCTGGTGAAAGCTGTTCAGAAAGCAAAAGGCACCGGAATTGTGTATGTTAAAAGCCGGAAACTGACACGCGAAATCAGCGATTTGCTTCGGGAAAACGAAGTTTCTGCCGATTATTACCATGCCGGACTTCCATCGAAAATCAGGTCGGCTAAACAGGAAGCTTGGAAAAGTGGCAAGAATCGGGTGATTGTCTCGACCAATGCGTTTGGAATGGGAATTGACAAGGCTGATGTGCGCTTTGTGATTCATCTGGAAGCCCCTGATTCGGTAGAAGCGTATTTTCAGGAAGCGGGTAGGGCAGGGCGCGACGGAAAACCCGCCTGGTCGGTATTGCTGTACAACAACAGCGACAAAGTGAAACTGGAGCGAAATGTGGTGAAGGTATTTCCAGAACCTGATGTGATTAAGCGCATTTATGAGGCAATCTGCAATTTTTACCAATTGGCGGTAGGCTTTGGAAAAGACCAGTCGTTCGAGTTTAGCATGGGTGCATTTGCATCAAGCTTTTCGTTCCAGATTACAACAGTTTACAACAGCCTGAAAATTCTTCAGCGCGAAGGTTATCTGGAATTGACTGATGAACTGGACAATCCCTCGAAAGTATATTTTCAGGTAGATCGCGACGATCTGTACAAGTTTCAGGTGGCCAATGCCGAGTTCGACGGGTTCATCAAACTGCTGCTGCGCTCCTACACCGGACTGTTTACCAACTACGTTTCGATTGACGAAGAACTGATGGCCAAACGCGCCAATGTCAGCCCCGATCTGGTTTATCAATTTCTTACCCGGTTGAGAACCCAGCGAATCATCGACTACATTCCGCAGAAGAAAACGCCGTTCATCATTTTTGTGAAAGAGCGGATCGATCTCGACCGGCTGAAAATCAGCAAGGAAAATTACGAAGACCGCAAGCGCGATTACATCCGGCGAATTGATGCTGTTGTTCATTATGCTTCGTCAGGACACAAATGTCGCAGCCAGTTGTTACTTCAGTATTTTGGTGAAACCGAATCGGTTCGCTGTGGAAAATGCGATGTCTGTATGGAGCGCAACGAGCTGAATGTGAGTAAATACGAGTTCGATACGTTGTGTGAACAGATCAAAAAAGTGCTGCTCGAACCTTGTTTTTACGAGAACCTGTTGCCCAAAATAGACGGGAAACCCGACAATGTGGTAAAAGTAGTGCGCTGGCTTCTCGAAAATGAAAAGATCGTTTACCGCGTCGATAACCGGATGGAATGGCGGAAAGGGTAATTCTACAAATCAATTGCCTGAATTTAGGCAACGAGCTCAGAAAACAGGGAAGTTTTGGGTATGAAATGTACCTGAATAAACAAGTCAGGGCTTCACTTTAAGTGAAACCCTGACTTGTTTGACTTGCTTATAAAATAGTTTCCGAAGACTTTATTCTTCTTTCTTTTTAATACCAAATTCAGGTTTAACGTTGATGAAAAACACAGGGATCATTCCCGGAATCATGCACAACATTACCCAAACAAAGAAATTTGGGTAACCGATAATTTCCTGAAGCCAGCCTGAAAACATTCCCGGAAGCATCATTCCCAAAGCCATAAAACCTGTGGCAATAGCAAAATGTGCGGTTTTGTTTTTTCCTTCGGAAATGTAGATCATATAAAGCATGTAAGCCGTAAAACCAAAGCCGTAGCTAAACTGTTCGAGTACCACGCAAAGCCCAATGATTAGTTGATTTTCGGGTTGGGCAAACGACATGTAAACATATGCCAAATGTGGAACGTTGATGGCTAGAACCATCCACCAAAGCCAGTAGCGGAATCCTTTTGTCGAGGCAGCGATTCCACCTAAAATTCCACCAGCGGTAAGAGCCAAAATTCCGAATGTTCCGTAGAGAAGACCAACGTCTCCAGTTGTTAATCCGAGTCCACCCAGATTGCGGGGATCGAGCATAAATGGTGAAGCCATTTTGATGAGTTGAGCTTCGCCCACGCGGTAAAGCATTAAAAAGGCGATGATTACGCCAATATCCTTCCTTTTGAAAAATGAACCAAAAGTTTTAAAAAACTCCGAAAACAAGTTTTCTCCCTGACTGATTACCTGTTGGTCGGACTTCGGGTGGGGCAGAATAAAGCGATGGTAAAAAGAGAAAATGACAAACATCACTGCTAAAATTACAAAGGTAATACTCCAGGCCAGGTGAATATTTCCGGAAGTTCCTTTAAACGAAGCCTGAGTCGACCGTGTTAGTTTGGGGTCGCACTGAAAAAGCAGGTAAGCGGGTTTATCCTGATTTCCGGAATTGAAAGTC
Source organism: Aquipluma nitroreducens (assembly GCF_009689585.1). Classification (GTDB taxonomy): domain Bacteria; phylum Bacteroidota; class Bacteroidia; order Bacteroidales; family Prolixibacteraceae; genus Aquipluma; species Aquipluma nitroreducens. Next base: position 4,171,282 of record NZ_AP018694.1, read on the forward strand.
AGGCGTTCACCTTCAAGGAGACGGATGCTGTTATCTCCGTTCCTGAACTTTACATTCAGCACCATTTCCTTATTTTCTTTCGGTTTTTCCGAAAGTTTAATGGCCACTACAGTCACATTACCAACTAAAGTATTACCTGAAACGGATTTAGCTTTTGCCTGAAAATGATCTTTAAGGAAGTTTTTTAGAGGCGTTGAAATGTAATCAGACCACCACGAACTTTCATTTTTTGCACCCGATTTAACTTGATTTTCAACTTGATGCGCCTCAAACTTATTATCTTGATTGTATTGGGTTACTACTTTCCGGATCGAGTCTAATTTTGATGATGGAATATTCTGCGTTGATATTTCGGCCTGTTGTGGGAAAACCGCAAAGAAAGTCTGACCAGTACTGGCCGACTGTGTTACTTCGGGCAATTGTATTTCTTTGGTATAAGTAGGGTTTGCCGAAACATTGATTTCGATGGGCGGAAGTCCGGTGGAAACTTCGAAAAACCCAGCCAGAATAATTAGCAAACCTTGTCCGGTAATCATGGCAATGCGGTAAAAAGTACTGCGGATACCGACAAAATAAGCTTGCTGATGTTCGTCGAGCCCCAGCATGTAAAATCCATCGGCGGCAATGTCGTGCGTGGCCGAACTAAACGCCAGAAGCCACAAGAAGATCAGGCTGATTTTGAAAAACCCGGGCAACGGAATGGATAAGGCAACAGCGCCCAAACTGGCGCCAATCACTAATTGCATGAAGATAATCCACCACCGCTTGGTTTTGAGCAGGTCGACAATCGGACTCCAAAGTGGTTTGATGACCCATGGCAGATACAGCCAACTGGTGTAAAGTGCAATGTCGGTATTTGAAATTCCGAATCGCTTAAACATGATTACAGCTACAGTCATGGCTACCACATATGGAATTCCTTCAGCAAAATAAAGAGTTGGAATCCACGCCCATGGGCTACGCTGCTTTGGAGCAGTTGGTTTTTCGTTCTTAGTCATCTTGAGAGTTCAAAGTTTAGTTTTTAGTCAGCAATGCATTTTTCCAAAGGCATTGAGTTTTAATCGGCAAATGCAAATATAGGTTTTTAAACTCTCAAAATTTGTAACTTGTATTACAAATTTATCGCATTGTAATACGGTCATTGTGTTCTGTCTAAATTGTAAATAAAACTCCTCAATATTCTTTCGAAATACTTGCTCCGCGGAAATAATGCAACAAAATCTCGTCGTATTTGTATCCTTTAGCACCCATCATCGCTGCTCCAATCTGGCAAAGGCCAACACCATGCCCCCAACCGGCGCCGGTCAGTATAAATTCGCCCGGAATTCCATCGGTGATGTTTTGCTTGTCAACAACAAATGCAGAGCTGTACAAATGTGATTCGGACAGTGTTTTGCGGATTTCAAGTTCTTTACCAATGGTCAATGTGAGTTTCGAACCTACAATTTTCAATTTTATTAATCTTCCTGAAAACCCACGTTCAACCGGAATCAAATCGAGAATTGAACCAAAATCGCGACCCGATTTACGGGCAATCAGTTCAGCCAGATCGGTTTGCTGATAGGTGAGTTTCCAGCGGTAAAAATCGGTTGTTTCTTGATCGTAGTCGTTCAAAACCTGCGAAAGGACTTCTTTGTCGTGCGTGTTGCAGAAAGCTTCAGGAGCATTCCTGATCCATTTCTGAGCAGCTTCTTCATTGGTCAGATCAGCCTGATATCCTTCGGAAAGTGTTGGGTTGTCTATTATCGATTGCAAATAAGGATGCACTTCGGGTTCCCAAACATTTTCGAAAGTTTCGGAAATCCCTCCACAGCTTTTCGAGAAACGGGCATCACATATTTTGTCGTTGTTCATCAGCAACATTCCACGGGTTTCGGCAACAGCCTGCTCAACAATTTTTGTCGATTGGCGGGTGATTCCCTGATATCGCTGACAATGGTCGTCGGCGCAAACATCAAAATTGAGATGATCTTCGCGGTCGTACCAACGAATATATTCTTCCGGAGTTTCTGAAATGCTCTGGTAGATTTTTTCGGTTTCTTTTAACGAATTGCTTTTTTGCGTTTGAGCCAACATCCACGAACGCGAAACGATAGCATGTGCTTTCAGTAATTCCATGTTGCTGGTCGCACTCATTTCCGATGAAATTACGCTAACCAGGTAATCTTCGAGTGGTAGAATATTGATGGCGGTAAGCTGGTCATTTTCGATCATGATTTCCAACGAACCTTTGAATGTCTGATCTTCTTTTCGTTCCCAGTGAAACTGAATTCCAATGGTAACATCATTCAACTCGAAAGATGCTTCGTGATAGCGGACAGGATTAAAAACGAGTGTTTCTTCATCCACTAATTCATCATTCAGCCAGATTTTTCCATCACGGTAATTTACTTTCTGAATTCCCTCGTAAGGAACTCCATTGGGGGCCAAAAGGTAAGTTTCGTTTAGCCTGAAAATAATTTCAGGATGGTACATGATGCCAATGCGTAAATGTGGTTCGGTCATAATATATTGTTTTCGATTTTTTATAGACACAATTCCAGTACCGGATAAATGGGTTCGCTAAAGCCGAATTTGCGATACAGTTTTTCTCCGTCTTTCGAGGTGTGCAGCGACACTTTGCTTATTCCGCGATTCCTGGCCTCGTTTATAAGTTGTTGAAGTATCAATGCAGAGATTCCTTTTCTTCGGGCAAAAGGTAAAGTGTACATGTTCAAAATATCACCTTCAAGATAAGCCGATTGGTTAAAATCGCCTGGTATTTTTTTGATTACCATGGCTCCGAAACTTAAAACTTCGCCTTTAAGCTCGGCCAAATAGGCAAAGAAACGTTTTTCAACCAATGCCTGAGTGAAATATTCAGTTAGTTCATTTCTCAGTTGAGACTGGTATTCCTCGCTTTGTTCACCCTGTAATTCGGTGAGATAAGCCATCCGGTATGTCGTTAAAACTTCTACCTCGTTAATCCCGATTTCCCTGATTTGAATGTTGGATAAATCAATTTGCATGGTGTTAGGCTTTTATTTACAGTTGAAAAAGTTAACGATTGCTGTTTTAAGAAAGACTAACATAGCAATTATTGTGGAGTAAACTACCGCGAAATCTTACAAAATCGCAGAATTGTTTTACAACAGTGAATTGATGAGCAAATTTGGAGAGATAAATAGCTGTGCGAATACTTGCGAATTGATTTTGTCCGTTTGATTAATGATAAGATTTCGGATCTTTTTCCTGAAACTTTGATCCAATCTCCTTTAGGATTGTTTATCGTAAATTATATCGTTGATTTTGCTCAGTAGTTGTGTTAGGTTAAATTTCATATTTGTATGGCAAATCGAAAAACTAAATTGAGCTAATTTTAGAGAAAGTACCGATATTTGAATATTAGAATGTATTGATTTAAGAGTTTTTCAACTCCACCATTTTTAATTGTTTATTTTTGAATATGATATCTTACTTATTATCTATACGCCAATCGGTTCGAATGTTATTGGTCGTGATTTATGTTGGTTGTGTTGCCGCCTTATCGTTATTACCCATGCAAGATCTACCTCAAGTGCCCATGTTTCATGGAGAAGATAAAGTGGTTCATTTTATCATGTATTTTGGGTTTTCAATTTTGTTCTGCTGGACACTCAAGACTGAATTAAATTTTTCAAAGTTGTTTTTTGTAATTTTAGTAACCGTTAGCTGGGGTATTCTGATGGAATACCTGCAGTTGGATATGCATATCGGGCGTTCATTTTCATGGTATGACGAGCTTGCCAATTCAATAGGATCTGTTTTTGGCATTTTGATATATACCCTTGTCTCACGAAACGCGGCAGCCAACTTGACGTCAGGATCGATTTGAAATGCTGAATCTTACCTGAGAATTACTTTGTATGTTTTTGGTTTCGGCAAAGCAATTTGTATGAGATAGACTCCGGGTGCATAACCGTTCAGTTTTAGGATTTCTTCAGTATCTCTGACTAATGATTTGATCATGAGTTTTCCTGAAGTGTTGTAGATATATACCCATGTTTCATTTTCGGGAATTTCTTTAAATCGTAAATGTACATCCCCTTCCGTTGGATTGGGGTAAATCAATACTTCAGGATTGTGATCTAAGTTGCCTATTCCGGTTGGAATATTTACATCAACGTTAAATTTTGATTGTGCTTCTTTCCCGTTTGAAGATGCTTTAATGATGATTTGCGACAGTCCGGTAAATTCTTTCGAAAAGCTTAATGTCAAATTAGTTCCGGCTATTTGGGCGGTAACAATTTTGTCGTTTGTATTTGAAGCAACACTATAATTCAAAATATCTCCTTGATTGCTGTTGGCAAATACTAATTTCAGATCGATTACGATGTCTATTGCGCCTTTGTTGACTGAAATATTTTTAATGGAATCTTTCACATAAGGGCCTCCATCAACATTAGTTACAATAATGGTAAGGATTTCTTTTGTGGTTGATACTCCATCTGATAGATTTAAATTGTATGAGTTGACACCAACGTATTGGTTTGTGAAGGTGCCAGACAATATCGCAGAAGTGTTTGTTTTTTTTGTAAGATGGAGAAACGAAGGCAGATTCTCGAAAGTGAAATTAATTGGATCATTTTCAGCATCAGTACCTTCAAGCAGAAATTCCTGGGGCAAATTTTCATTGACAGAGAATGATTTGCTTGATGTTAATACCGGAGCTTTATTGATTTGCCTGACAGTAATATACACCTGATCGGCTAATGAGTTTGCGATTCCATCGTTGACAATGAGTGAAAAAGCATAACTCTGATCGGTTAGCACTTGCGGAGCCGTAAAAGTAGGCTTTGCAACTGTTGTTGAACTCAAAATAATTCCAGGCGGAGCGGTCCATTTATAGGTGAGCGTGTTGTTATCCAGATCGGAAGATGCAGAAGCGTCCAGCGTTATCAAAGCTCCTTCGTTTCCTGTTTGATCAGGACCTGCATTAGCTATTGGTATCTTATTGATTTGTTTTACGGTTATAATTACCTGATCGGTGGTCGAGTTCCCGGTCCCATCATTTACAACAAGTGAGAACGTGTAGTTTTGATCGGTCATTACTTCAGGAGCAGTAAAGGTTGGTTTGGCAATGGAATTGGAACTTAGCGTTATTCCAGTCGGAGCTGTCCATAAATAAGTGAGTGTGCTATTTTCCGGATCGGAAGATGTTGAACCATCAAGAGTGACAAAAGATCCTTCATCCACAGTTTTGTCGATTCCAGCATTAGCCGTAGGAGATTTATTAATGTGTTTGACTGTTACAATTACCTGATCGGCAGTCGAGTTCACTGTTCCATCGTTGACAATGAGTGAGAACGTATAACTCTGATTGGTCATCACTCCAGAAGCAGTAAAGGTTGGTTTTGCTGCAGTAGTTGAATTAAGTGTTATTCCTGTTGGAGCACTCCACGAATAGGTGAGCGTGTTATTGTCGGGGTCGGAAGAAGCTGAGCCATCGAGCGTAACCGCCACACCTTCGTTAACAGATTGATCAGTTCCGGCATTAGCCTTAGGAGCTTTATTCACTTGCTTGACAGTTACAATTACCTGATCGGCAGTCGAGTTCACTGTTCCGTCGTTTACAGTAAGCGTAAAGGTATAACTCTGATTAGCCAACACTTCAGGTGCAGTAAAGGTGGGTTTTGCTGCAGATGTTGAACTCAGTGTTATTCCGGGAGGAGCAACCCATAAATAGACTAAAGCATCACCATCCGGATCGGTTGAGGTAGAACCATCGAGAGTCACTAAAACTCCCTCATCAATGGATTGATCGACACCTGCCTTAGCCTCGGGAGCCTGGTTCGTCTGTTTTATTGTTATTATAACTTGATCTGAAGCTGAATTAAGTTTACCATCGTTAACCGTAAGTGTAAAGGTGTAATTTGCTGGCGGGATTGTCGCTGGTGTTGTGAATGAAGGTTTCGCAACAATATTTGAACTTAAGGTTATTCCAGCAGGTGCGGACCATAAGTAAGTTAGCGCATCTCCATCAGGATCGCTGGATGATGATCCATCTAAAGTATATAAGGTATTCTTCTCAACAGATTGATTGGTTCCGGCGTTAGCCACTGGAGCTTTGTTGACTTGCCTGACAGTTATGACGACCTGATCGGCAGTCGAGTTCACTGTCCCATCGTTGACAATGAGTGAGAAGGTATAAGTCTGATTGGTCGTTACTTCGGGAGCAGTAAAAGTTGGTTTTGCTGCCGTCGTAGAATTTAGTGTTATTCCTGTTGGTGCAGTCCACGAATAGGTAAGTGTATTGTTATCGGGGTCGGATGATGCCGATCCATCGAGCGTAACTGTCACACCTTCGTTAACGGATTGATCAGCTCCGGCATTAGCCACCGGAGCTTTATTCACTTGTTTGACTGTTATAATTACCTGATCGGCAGTCGAGTTCACTGTTCCATCGTTGACGATGAGCGAGAACGTATAACTCTGATTGGTCATCACTTCAGGAGCAGTAAAAGTTGGTTTTGCCGCACTCGTAGAATTTAGAGTTATTCCTGATGGTGCAGTCCACGAATAGGTAAGTGTATTGTTATCCGGGTCGGAAGAAGCCGATCCATCGAGCGTAACCACCACACCTTCGTTAACGGTTTGATCGGCTCCTGCATTGGCCACAGGCGCCTTGTTAACTTGCCTGACAGTTACTGTTACCTGATCTGCAGTCGAGTTCACAGTTCCATCGTTGACGATGAGAGAGAACGTATAACTCTGATTGGTCATTACTTCGGGAGCAGTAAAAGTTGGTTTTGCCGCAGTAGTAGAATTTAGGGTTATTCCTGATGGTGCAGTCCACGAATAGGTTAGTGTATTGTTATCCGGGTCGGAAGACGCCGATCCATCAAGAGTGACCACCACGCCTTCGTTAACGGTTTGATCGGTTCCGGTATTAGCTACTGGTGCTTTATTAATTTGCCTGACAGTTACTATTACCTGATCGGCAGTCGAGTTCACAGTTCCATCGTTGACGATGAGCGAGAATGTATAACTCTGATTGGTCATCACTTCGGGAGCAGTAAAAGTTGGTTTTGCCGCAGTGGTAGAATTTAGTGTTATTCCTGATGGAGCAGTCCACGAATAGGTTAGTGTATTGTTATCCGGGTCGGAAGACGCCGATCCATCGAGAGTAACCACCACGCCTTCGTTAACGGTTTGATCAGTTCCGGCATTAGCTACTGGTGCTTTATTCACTTGCCTGACAGTTACTATTACCTGATCGGCAGTCGAGTTCACTGTTCCATCATTGACAATGAGCGAGAACGTATAATTCTGGTTGGTCATCACTTCAGGAGCAGTAAAAGTTGGTTTTGCTGCAGTCGTAGAATTTAAGGTTATTCCTGATGGTGCAGTCCATTTATAGGTGAGTGTATTGTTATCCGGGTCGAACGATGCTGATCCATCGAGAGTAACCACCACACCTTCGTTAACAGTTTGATCTGCTCCCGCATTAGACACAGGTGCCTTATTCACTTGCCTAACAGTTACTATTACCTGATCGGCAGTCGAGTTTACTGTTCCATCGTTGACAATGAGTGAGAACGTATAACTCTGATTGGTCATCACTTCGGGAGCAGTAAAGGTTGGTTTTGCCGCAGTCGTGGAATTTAGGGTTATACCTGATGGTGCAGTCCACGAATAGGTGAGTGTATTGTTGTCCGGGTCGGAAGAAGCCGATCCATCGAGGGTAACCACTACACCTTCGTTAACAGATTGATCGGCTCCGGCATTAGCCACAGGAGCTTTGTTAACTTGCCTGACAGTTACTATTACCTGATCGGCAGTTGAGTTCACTGTTCCATCGTTGACGATGAGCGAGAATTTATAACTCTGATTGGTCATCACTTCAGGAGCAGTAAAGGTTGGTTTTGCAGCAGATGTTGAATTTAGTGTTATTCCTTGTGGCGCAGTCCACGAATAGGTGAGCGTATTGTTATCCGGGTCGGAAGAAGCCGATCCATCGAGGGTAACCACTACACCTTCGTTAACAGTTTGATCGGCTCCGGCATTAGCCACAGGAGCTTTGTTAACTTGCCTGACAGTTACTATTACCTGATCGGCAGTCGAGTTGACTGTTCCATCGTTAACAACGAGAGAAAACGTATAATTCTGGTTGGTCATCACTTCGGGAGCAGTAAAAGTTGGTTTTGCAGCAGATGTTGAATTTAGTGTTATTCCTTGTGGACCAGTCCACGAATAGGTGAGCGTATTGTTATCCGGGTCGGAAGAAGCCGATCCATCGAGAGTAACCACCATGCCTTCGTTAACGGTTTGATCCGCGCCCGCATTAGCAACAGGTGCTTGATTTGTGATGTTTGTGTATGAAAGTTTAAGAGTTGCCGATCCTTCCGGAGTGAATGTTGGAGCTGGCAGAGTGGTTTCAGTGTCCGGATCAAAATATTGAGATACTACATTGGAAATTTCTAGCCCAGCACTCGAATCCCAGAATTTATAGATAATGGCATTTCCAGGAGTAAACCCCTCCTCAGACGAACTGGGGTCAGCTTTGGATGCTTTAAGTGTGATAAATGTGTTTGGGTCAGTAATCATGATCTGTTGAGTCAGGATAGCTTTAGCGCAACAAATAGTATCATCAAACACAGCAATTTCATCACCAATATCGAGATTTGTTCCATTTATGGTAGCTGTCACTACGTAAAGATTCATGTGCTCAAGTCCATTTCCTGAATATGAAAGTACAAAATGACCTTGCGCAAAACTGGTTATATTGAGCAGGAGAAATGTGATATAAAAGGAAATCCACTTCATAGGTCTGATTATTAAGTATTATCTTTTGATATAAATATCTGCAAAGTAGGTTGTAATTTTTTTATGAATTTATTTAGTGGTTAAGATAGATAATTTTAGTGGTCGTTTGATTTACTCTGCAAAAATAGACACCTCGAGAGACTTCATGGTTTCTGTTATCTTTTCCGTCCCATATCAATAATTGTTGCCCTTCAGAAATGCCTTTATACAAAGTCTTAATTAGTTTTCCAGTTATATCGAATATTTCACAATTAAGTTGCAGCCCTTGCGATAAAGAAATTTCAATTCGCAGATTTGCCTCAAAGGGGTTAGGGTAAATTTTTATTCCTTCTGAGCCGTCCGGTGTCGTTTCTTGTTCCGATCGGTCGAAATCAATAAACGCAAACAAAGAACCTCCTCTTGCAAAGGTGTCGGTACTGTTGTTAACTGGTTGAAAGAAAAGGAGATATACAATTCCTGCCCTATATGATTTAAGTGTAATTTTGTGTCCTTCGATGTAACCATTAGGTTTTGTATCAGTACTTTCATTTGCAGAGGCAGGAATACTCAAACTATTTTCCATTATATCTTTTTCTTCAATTACAGCTGATCCAACGCAGGAATTGCCATCAAAAACGCCAATTTCATCACCAACGATCAGTCCGGTTAATGCTAAATTCACCAAATTAATGTTCATGTGATCAATCCCATAGCCTGAATAAATTAAGGGGAAATATGGATAGGCAGAAATTAAAGCATTTGAATTGAAAATTGCTTTATTCGATTGATTAGAAGTCGTATTCTGCAAATCTAAAACAGAATAGTTTTCGTTATGGTTAAATGGTATAAATAATCGATCTTGATTTTCCTGATTATTTGGTTGTTCTGGTATAAACCCGGAATTGCAAAAACCGTTTAATTGCTCTGGACTACTTTCAGGCGGAAATGTTTCATCGTAAGTTAGTGATGAACTTAAACAGAAAATAATTAGTCCGAAAGTCAGAGTATATATTTCAGAAAATGGTTTTCTATCGGTATAAAATGCCATGGTTTATTTCCAGATTATCTCTACCAATGAGAATGAACCATCGGTAATTGTTATGTTGTCGATTCCTGAATAGTTTTCAAATTGATTTGCTCTATCAGGAATGCCAATCCTGAATTATCCCATATTCAAGAGTCTAGTTTTAGTAACAATCAGATAAAGGTTTAGTTTTTAGCTCATGCCGGTGTACATGATTATATAAAAATAGCAAATATTCCTGTCATTTTAAACAAACCAAATGTTCGTTTAAAATGAAAAGTTCTGGATTGTACGAAGAAAGTTGATTGGTTTTAAATTAATAAGCCACTGATATTCAGTGGCTTATGTGATCCTACCGGGATTCGAACCCAGATCATAAGAACCGGAATCTTACATTCTATCCATTGAACTATAGGACCGATTTATTTTAGCGTTGGCAAAAATAACAAAACTTGAAATTAATCAACCTCTTTATTCAAAAAACATAAAAAACTCAGGCCTTTTTTATTAACAAACACGAGTTATAGCTATTTTCAGGATATTCAGGTTCGGGGTTGTTGATAATTTTATCGGCACCCATTCACTGAAGATAGTTTATTCTACTACTTTTGAAGTTAAGAAATTAACCATATGACTACAGTAGAATTATTGAAAGAATGCCGTCTTGAGTTTGAAGAATATTTTCAGTCACTTGTTACCGGATCACCTGATAATCAGCAGAGGGTTGAAGATATTCGCGCGCATTCATTACGAGTTGCGGGTAATTCTCTTTTACTTGCACAAAATTTATTGCAAACAGAAGAAGATAAACACATCGCCGAGATTATTGCATTGTTTCATGATTACGGGAAAGCAGTCATGATCGTTCAGGGTACTGAATCGCCGATAAACATACAGCATAATCATGCGGCCTTATCGGCCAAACTGATACAGCAGATGGGATTCTATCCTAAGTTGTCCGCTGATGTTCAGTTAATTATTCTGAAGTCGATAGAAGGACACAATAAACTTAAATTACCCAAACTGGATAATGAGCAGCAAACTCTTTTTGCTCGCTTGCTTCGTGATGCCGATAAGCTGGATATTTTCGAAACGTCGTACCGCTTTTTTAAGGAAAAATATGGCACCCAGCCTTTAATGGCCATGGATTTGATTAACCATGTCGAGATTTCGGATAAGATAATTAAAAGTGTTTTGGCCGGAAAAACTGCAGCAGTGGAGGATATGAAAACCATGAACGATTATCGGCTGTTGCTATTGTCGATGGCTTTTGATCTTAATTTCAAATACACATTCAGAATTTTGAGCGAGAAGCAGTACATCCAGAAAATATACGAAACCCTACCTAAACGCGATCTGATTATTGATGCTTATCGGGGAATTAAACTGTTTGTAGAAAATAAATTTGTTTCCTGAAAGTTGCATTATAAGTTGATTTCAGAATGAGTAAGCGGTTGGTTTGTATTTGCAATATGGTTACAGAAAAAGAAATTGTTGCTGCATTGACTAAAGGTGCAAGATCAACTTCTGAAATTCAAAAAATGACTCGAGCCGGAACTAGTTGTGGTAGATGTTTGCCTTGGATTGACTCAATTGTAGCAGATTTTATAGCCAACTTAGATGACCCACAGCAACGAATTAACTTTAGTGAATAAACTAAATTCTAGAATTCAACCGCCATGCTGATTTCTGCGACTCCTGCCTTACCGGTGGGTGAGTAGTACTTTTCAGTGTTTTAGCTAACCCGTTTTATTCCTGAAAAATTCTCACGGTATTGGCTAGGCGTACATCCCTTGTTTTTCCTGAAAATCCGGTTAAAATTAGATATGTTATAGAAACCACAGCGGACAGCTATCTCCGAAATAGTTTGATTGGTTTCAGTAAGCCATCGGCTGGCAAATCCAATTCGGTAATCGTTCAGGAAATCGACAAATGATTTTCCAGTGCGTTTTTTTATTAAACGAGACAAAGTTGTTTCAGTAACATTCAGATATTGTGCTACATCGTTGATTCGTATTTTCTCCTGGTAATTTTGAGCAATGTATTCGAATGCTTTTTTTATTTGATTACTGTTTTCAAAATCGGTTGTATTCATATCTCCTGAACATAGAAGTCTTTGGTTTTCTGAAACTGAAAGAACATGCAGTATCGAAATCAAGCCGATAAAAGTATCCAACCCGTTTTTTTTTGATAACTGCTGCAACTGTGGAGTAATTTGTTGGGTTGTTTCTTCTGAAAATAAGATACCATGCGATGCATTGTTTAGTAACTCTCTTATGGGTTTCATCATGTTTCGGGCCAGAAGGTTTTCGTGAATCAGGTCGCGGTGAAACTGAATGGTAATTTCATGAATCTTCTCGCTTTTACATTTTCCATCATTCCAGCCATGGTATAGGTTTGGCCCCACCAGAACCAGTTCTGCATCAGTAATCATGCTTTTATGATCGCCCACAACTCGCTCAGCATTTATAGCGTGCTGAATAAAATTCAGTTCAAATTCAGGATGAAAGTGTATGGGGAAATCAAACTTGCTTTTTTGCCGGTCGAAAACCAACAGGCAATCGCCTTGCGACAAAGGCGTGATTTCACGCTGTATCTTGTTGACAGGTCTATTCATTTACTGAAATTAAAACTGGTTGTCGCGAAGATAACTTCTAATAATGGAATATTGGGGTATGTAAATGCAATCATTCATCACTATTTTTTGAAATCTGGAGGCGCTATCTATTTCGCATGCTGCGGATATTTGATCTGATTTTTTGGTAACTTGGCGTTAAATTAAACCTAGCCATGAAAACAAAACTATATTTCATTCTTTCAACTCTTTTACTTCTCGTTTTTGGTTTTGAATCAAGGTCTCAAGATAAAATAGCGGTCTCCGGAACAGTTACTTTCTTTAAGAGTGTTCCTTTAAACAAGGTAAAGATAGTTGCATTAAATTCCGGGGATTTGACCTACACCGACTCACTTGGACAGTTTAAGCTCAATTGTTTAAAGAAAGATGTCCTGATAATTTCAGCTTCAGGTTTTGAGGGAAAAAATGTAAAAGTTGGAAAGCAAAATGCTTATGTTATCAACCTTGTTTATAAGAATAATCCGACTAATTTCAAATATGCAGTAAGCAACGGGCATGTTTCTGAAAATGTTCTTATGCAGGCAATTAACTCGGGGCAGCAAAAAAAGGGGAAAGATTATTCGACTTATTCATCAATATTTGAACTAATAAGCAGTGAAATTTATGATGTTCGGGTAACAGGCTCTGTTGTTTATAATAAAAAAATCAATTCATTTGATTCTAATCCCCAAGTCCTTTATGTTGTTGACGGAAAAGTTGTTTCCGATATCTCTTTTGTAGCTCCTGCTGATGTAAAAACAATTGAGTTTGTTGATGATGTTAGCGCAACAATGTGGGGAATGCAGGGTGCTAACGGGGTTCTCAAAATCACTCTTAAATAAATGGCAAATTAGCAATGATCTTATGTTTCGTATTTAAAGCTAATTGTTTGTATTCCCAAATTCTTTGATGATATTTTTCATATTTGATAAACGGAAGTTTTTAGCGTTAAACTATTTATGTTCCGATGCTGTTTTAAGTAAAACCTTAAAAAGAAAGTCTATGAAAAAACTAAATGTATTAACAGCCGTTTTGCTGGCAGGTTTAGTCATTGCCGGATGTTCTCAGAAAGATGAATTGCAGGTTTCTGATCATTTATCGACATTGAAAAATGCATCAGTGAAAACTGATTATGAAATGGTTCCCAATGAAATTCTGGTCAAGTTTAAAGAAGGTACCGAAGTGTCAAAAAAGGAAGCGGTTTTTGCAAAACTGAATGGAAAACTCAAAGAAAAAATCCTGACCAAAATGATGGAAAAGCAAAATGATAAAAATGGAATTGATTTGGTCACTATTTCAGGAAATGTTGCTGACGCTATTTCTAAAGCCAAGGATCTTCCTGAAGTTGAATATGCTGAACCAAATTACATTTATCAGCATTTTTCTACTTCTAATGATACTTATTATACCAATGGGTCATTATGGGGAATGTACGGTGATGCCACATCACCAGCCAATCAATTTGGAAGTCAGGCAGGTGAAGTCTGGGCTACCGGACACACTGGATCAGGAGCTGTTTATGTTGGTATAATTGACGAAGGTTATATGTACACTCACGAAGATCTGGCTGCGAATGTTGGAACAAATCCAGGCGAAATTGCAGGCAATGGAGTCGACGATGACAACAATGGTTACATTGATGATGTTTATGGTTGGGATTTCGATGGGAATAATAATTCAGTATTTGATGGCACTGGTGATGATCACGGAACACATGTCGCTGGAACCATTGGTGGAGTTGGTGGCAATAAAATAGGAGTTGCTGGAATTTGCTGGAATGTTAAATTGCTGGATGCTAAATTTCTTGGTAAACGGGGAGGAACAACAGCAAATGCAATCAAAGCAGTTGATTATTTTACAGGATTAAAAGAGAATGGTCTAAATATAGTTGCAACCAACAATTCGTGGGGTGGCGGAGGATTTTCTCAAGGTCTAAAAGATGCTATTGACAGAGCAAATGCTGCTGGTATTCTTTTTATTGCTGCAGCTGGCAATGATGGAACAAATAATGATGTTACAGATAGCTATCCTTCAAATTATGATAGTCCTAATGTAATTGCTGTTGCTGCTATTACATCTACAGGTGCATTAGCCAGTTTTTCTCAGTATGGGGCAACTACTGTGGATATTGGAGCTCCCGGTTACGGGATTTGGTCAACAGTTCCAAAGTCTTCTAAAGGCAAGATAATTTCGGGTTATGCAAGTTACAGTGGAACTTCAATGGCAACTCCTCATGTTACGGGTGCTGCTGCTTTGTATGCTTCAACATATCCCGGAGCAACTGCTGCCCAAATCAAAACGGCAATTTTAAGTTCTGCGGTACCGACTGCTTCTCTTTCAGGGAAATGCGTTACTGGAGGACGACTGAATGTGAGTGGATTTTAATCTCGATATAAATGAGAAAGAGGCTGTCCTGAACTGGGACAGCCTCTTTCTCATTTATGGTAATAATGAATTATTCCTTTTATTTAGAGTTTTCAGGAGCTAACATTTGTTGCTCGGTGGTTGGTGGAGGAGTTGTGTCGCCCGATTTCTTTTTGTAGGGTAGGGGTTCCCATCCCATAAAAAACAACAAGACAAAGAATCCAAGAATGTACGCAACAATGATGTGCCAACCAGCCTTTAACCAGCCAAATACTGACCTTGCTTCGTGAAATTTCGACGAAATGGCGACTCCTGCTGAAGACCCGAACCAAACCATCGATCCACCAAATCCAACGGCATAAGCCAGCATACCCCAGTCGTATCCGTTTTGTTCCAATGCAAGTTTGGTAAGTGGAATATTATCGAAAACGGCAGAAACGAATCCTAATGAAAATGCCGATTGCCATGATGCTGCTGGAAGTTCCTCGACTGGCATGAGCGATGCACATGTGACCAGTGAAAGTAGAAATATGGAACCTGCTATGGCATTTTTTGCTTCTTTCCAATCAGTAACTCTTATAAATGCACCAATTCCGATAGCAACCCATACACCCAGAGCAGGGAAATCAAGGAATACGTTTGTTAAGATAGTCATCAATAAAATTAAGGCAACAATGCCGATTCGACCCCAATCAATTTTAAGGTTTGGAGTAGCATCTTTCTGGATGCGCTGATATTTATCTTGCTGAATGGATGCAAATATGGAAAAGAAGGCTAAGGCTGTAAATGCTGCAACATAAGCATGAAGAACATTGAAAGGCGAAACTCCCTGGATCCACATCAAAGTAGTAGTAGTGTCGCCAATTACACTTCCAGATCCACCGGCATTACTAGCCGCAACAATCGCTGCAATGTACCCCAAATGAACTTTGTGTTTGAAAACGACCATGGCAATGGTTCCGCCAATTAAGGCCGCAGCAATATTATCGAGGAACGATGAAAGTACAAAAACCGCAATGAGCAGCACGAGAGGGCCTTTCCAGTCGTTGGGCAACAATTGTGGCAAATAATCCGGAAGTCCCGATTTTTCGAAATGCCATGAAAGAAGTGCAAATCCAATTAAAAGTCCAAATAGATTGAGCAGAACACTCCATTCTCCTACGCGCATCTCTTTGTGCAGAATCTGATCTGAAAATGCCACATGCCCAAATAAATGTTCTACTAAATTAAATTCAGGGATGAAAATAAATTTAAAAAGAAGGATCGAAGTTAATCCAATAAGACCTACAAAAAGGGTATAACGATGAAAAAGTGCAACACCAAGTAGTGTTAGTCCGAAAAGCAAAAATTCGGGACGAAGCCCAAAAATAAGAGGTGCAATTTGTGCCAGAATCATAATTCGTTTGTTAGATATAATTTAACAGTTAGAAATAGTTATTCAATTTTCAGGAGATAAAGATATATCTTGAATTTCAAACTTTATCACAAAAATCTCATTCAACTTCGGTTTGTCGAAAATAAAATTATTGCGGCTTTATATTAACCTTAAAATTCAGTTTTATCCTGAATAAATTCAATTTTTGCAGCTAATTTTGCGGTCGAATAATAGGTTAAAAATATGATCTCGGTTATATACACTTATGGCCATCTTCTCCGTTCAGTAATCACCAAAAGTCGATTAATCAAGACCAGAAAATTAGAATAATATGTATTTGCTTAAGAAATTGAATTTGCTGCTGATGTTTGCACTAATCTCAGTATATGTGGTTAATGCCCAAACCCCAACTCCCCAAATGGGAATCTATGATGGAACGATTGGAAGCGATCACCTGATTTTAGTAGCGGATAAGGCTGATTCGTCGTTATTAAAAGGGTCTTTTGTCCAAAATCGAGGAAAGGCTGTTGAGGAAAGTCATTTCTTTATCCTGAATACATCCGGAAGCAAACCCATTTTTCAATCTGATTTGTACTTAGGGAAAATGAAAAATTCCAAAATAAGTTCTTCTGGCTTTGAAGGCAAACTTACTCTGATGAATGGGAAGAGAATATTTATTTTCTGGCGCCCCAAAGTTGATGTTAGTTTTACTCAAAGAACAGAGGTTCAGGTAAAGCCCACCAGTCGCTATCAGGACGAAATCTTTCCCGTAATAGAAGTCAAGAGTGATTTATTATATGGAAAAGCCAAAGGATATTGGACACATTCGCCCTATTCGAACGAACCATACATTACCACATTGAGCAAAGGATTGGTAAAGGCATTCAATGATCCTGAATTACTTGATCTAAAGTTAGATGTTTATTATCCCAAAACCGACCTTTTTAAAAACCGACCTTTGGTAATGCTTATTCATGGTGGTGCGTTTTATATTGGTAGTAAAGAGTCGGCTTGTGAGGCGACATTGGCTACATCGCTTGCTAAGCGTGGCTACTTGGTAGCTTCTATCGATTATCGCCTGGGGTTTAAGTTAATGCCAAGTGATATCGAACTGAGTGCCTATCGGGCTATTCAGGATGCCAATGCAGCCCTGCGGTTTCTTGCACATAACGCCAAAGGACTAGGTATTGATCCTACGCAGGTGTATATCGGTGGAACGAGTGCCGGAGCTGTAGCTTCGCTTAACACTGCCTTCATGAAGAATGATGAACGGCCAGAACGTATTCTGAAAGCGGGCCAGGAAGGCTTACTCGGAAAAATCGAAGAATCGGGAAATAAATACACCGAAAAGTTTACGATTAAAGCTGTAGTTAATATGTGGGGAGCTGTTGCCGACCTCAATATTATCGATAAGGGCGAAAACATACCGGTTTTGTCAATTCATGGTACCGCCGACGATATTGTACCTTTCGAAAACGATTATCCGTTTCGCAATTCGTTGATGATAAATCAACTGGTTATGGATAAAATGTATGGTTCGAAGTCAATCCACGACCGGTTACAGATACTGGGCATACGTAATCGGTTAGTTTCTCTCGATGGACTTGGGCACGAGCCGGAACTTGCCACTTACAATACTTTAAACAATTGGATGGATACCATCTCGAATAATGTTTCGCGTTTTTTGTACGAAGAAACGGCCCCGGAAGTCATGTTGCCCAAAAATCAACTTGCTATCCCAGAAAATGCCGATCTGAAATCTTTTTATTTTGAAGTGAATAATGGTTCTCTGGTTCAGATCTCTGCAACTGGCGGAGTTAAAACCAAAGCAGATCCAACTGATTCTTCGGTCATTTGGTTTAAGAACGCGATCAAAAAAGAGCTTATTTTTCTGACCCGAAATAAGTTCGAAGCCTGGAATACGGAGACCTTTCCGGTACAAATAGTTAAATGAAAATGAGGTAGCTCATCATTTCACAAAGTGCTAAGTTTTATTTGATTCATGATGCGGTCTTGTGTTTTGTTTTCGGATGTAAATTCTGGCAGATGATATGGGTTGCTACTGCACTTATTGACTCATTTTCCCAAGGACTAAATTTTATCAACACGATCTGAAAAAAGTTGATTTTAGTCGAATCTATTTAGATGGAGGTTTAGGGCTGCAACGCAGGTTAGAGGAATTCAGGCAATGTGGTCAAAAATAGTTGGTGATTTTTTGGAAAATAATTAGTAAGCTCCACGCAGTTAATCCGAAGAGGAAGCAGGCTCTGATGGAGATCAACCTGCCAGCAATAAGGTTAACGCATAAACAGTAATACAAGGGTAGTCCAACAAGCTGCCCTTTTTCTGTTATTACTGGTATGCCCACAATGGCTTAAAAAAACTCATTTTGCGTTAGCAAAATAAATGTACCACTTGATGAAGTTTATTCGGTGTTTTACCGTCAACCCACGATGGATATCCAGGTGGTTTTTAAGATGACTGAAGTATCCTTCTATCCCGTTTGTAGTCTTGGGTATATCTGGGTTTGATAGGTAATGAAACATGTTTGGCAAAGCCCGTTTGATGGTTATATAAGAGCGGCGAAGCAGTTTATGTGTGTACCAATATCTTCCGGTTTCTGTGTTGTATGTTTTTTCATTCAAGTAATCTTTGTGTGTTTCATGCCATTTTAGAAACTCTCTTGTCCAGTAAATCCGGTCATTTTCTGATTTAATTCGAAGGATAAATAGCACCAGTTTGCGTAGTTCCTGTCCGGCCTGATGTTTGGGATACTGTGTTAGCCACAGCAGGCACATGCGCTGGATATGAACCAGACAGCGTTGGACGATAGCTTCTGGAACTGACCTTTTTATCGCTTTTAAGATACTTTTATGACCGTCGGTGGTAATGCTTTCGATCTGAATCCCAAGTTTGAGCAAGTTAGCCAGATCCTCTTTGATTTCCTCATAGCGTTCACCGTCAGTAAAGCGATGCAGCTGGGTGTAGCCATCAAAATCGTCTTGATAACAAACCAAACAAAACTGCGCAAAATACGTGGCATCTATCCGTAAATGAACACGCTCTCGCTTGATTATTTTGACCAATGGCGCTTGTTCTAAAAAATGGTAAAATGTCCGTTGAAGTGTAGCTTGCGATAGGCTGCTGTCCCTGCTTAAAATTTGATAAGTCTGACGTTCCAATATCCACTTTCTGAACCATACAAACCTGTTTTGAATTCTCTGTTCTGGACGATTTTCAGTTAGAAAAATTCCGCATCGTTTACATTTGAATCGTTGCTTACCCCCTTGTTTTCCCCATCGAATAACATCTGTATATCCACAGGCCCAACAGCGTTTTTTTTGATTTTTCCATAAACATAAAAAGTTTGATGAAACCAAGTTCATCAAACTTTCTGTATTATCAATATTGGTGTGCTTTACAAAGCTTTTTACCAACTATTTTTGACTAATATGCCGGAATTCATAACTCAAACAATCAATATCTTAAAATTTAGCCTGATATACAATGAGGTATTTGTTGTATATCAGGCTATATAACTAAGTTTTAACTTAGGTGTAGTTTTATTTTTGCTTACACGAGACAGTTTTTGTAAAAATATTTTTAACTGCTTTACGCTAAAATTCAATTTTTACCCTTCTTGCCATATCAAACAATTCTGGAATTTTTCTATCAAAATCGATTCCAATACTAACTATATTTATTTTAGAAGGATCAACGCCCAGATTTACTAATTTATCTTTAACTGCATTTGCTCTGTTTTTTGCTAATTTCAAATTATATTCTGAAGATGCAACATTTGAACAATATGCGGTAATCGTAACTTTATCTTTAATCTTATGTAATGATTGTTCAATATTTTCCAATCCATCCTTGTCTATTTTATAACTATCATTTTTAAAATATACATATTCCGGATTTGAATTTGATGTAGGTGCTGAGATTTCCTCGCAAACTTCTGTGTAGTAATTATTTGTTACTTTTCTTGTTGAGTCAACATAAACAATATTATTTGTTGGGGCTAATTCTGGCTCAAGATAGAAATCTGCATGATCTTTTTTCTTACCTAAAACAAAAATAGCTTTAACATTAAAATCAATAATTGATGTTTTGGCAACACCATTAATCGTGGCTTGATTAATATCTGTTACACCAGTTGGAGCCGAAAGATTCACACCGGTAATGACATTTAATCCTGCAGTCAGGAAAAATTTATCAGTAACCCTGAATTCATTATCAACAAATCCGGCCAAATGAAAATTAGTTACACGGTCAAACATTTGTGTATTAGTGAAATCGTGTGAATTGGAAAGATCGCCACCAATACCTCCAATAATAGTATATCTATTTTTAGCTATTCGTTCCAATTTAAGCAATCTGCCAAAATTGCAAACACCAAAAATTTGACCTTCAGCATATTTCACTGATTGATCTGTTAAGGTATAATTGTGATTTGTATAACTACCGGATACCCTAACCCCATATAATGGAGTTGCCATATATCTAACGCCTATTCCAGCATTATATAATCCAACTTTACTACCTCCATATGGCATATCTTGCAATTTTGTTAAGCCAAATTCTGGTTCAATTGACCACTTATTGAATTCCTGTGCAAACATAAACGTTGCACTAAACACGAAACAAATAATTACGAATAGCTTTTTCATTTTATTCTCTTTTGGGTTTACTTCTCCAACTTTGGGGTTGGTTTAACTTTTTAAATGTTCGTTAGTTTTTTGATGCCTAGCGAGTGAGTTCAGAGGTTGTTCATTTTTTTTTTATTGATACTAAGATACAAAAAAGGTGTAGTTAATAAGTCGGAAGAAATATAACAACTAACCGAATAACTTCATAATGTTTTTGTTGATTTTTGATTTCTGTTTTTAGAGGGATTGATTGTATTACAACTTAACTTTCGGTTCCATCTGTTAAAATAAATAATACACAAACGCAATCTGAGTATTTGATCTTTAGTTTCTGAATAATTAAAGCTCTTTAATCTTTTGATTTGCTGGTCTTTTTATGAGTGAAGGAAAGGATGGATACCTTGGAACAAAAAAAATCAGGGCTCTCATTCATGAATCTAACCTCTTGGACAGGGGATATGGAGGACTCAAATGTTGATCTTTTGCAAGTTTAGTAGGTGTAAAAACAAAAAGGTAGAACCTCTGTCCTACCTTTTCTCTCTTAAACTAACTAACCTAACTAAACCTAAACTTATGAAAAAAAATGTATTACAAAGATAGGCTCCGGGATTGATTTTCAGGTAAAGTAATTCTTAAATGATGTTAAAGAAATCATGTAGTCGTGTTAATTAATTCTAAACAGATTTTGACAAAATAGAAAAACGATGGACTTCTTTCTAAAAAAGTTCACCGTTTTTCAATTAATGGGTTTTAAGTGACGCAAATGAAAGTAGTAAAATTATTTCAGGAAATACGGAATCAATGTTACGTATAAGCCAGTAATTATTGCAGTAGTTATTACTCCTGAAATATTCGCACCCAAGGCATCCTGAAGTATAATCGCTTTTGGATTCACTTGGCTTACTGCTTTTTGAGCCACTTTTGCTGTACTCGGGACACAACTTACACCTGCAATGCCAATTACAGGATTGAATTTACCACCGGTTACCCAATAGACAATGTATCCGCCTAATAATCCTCCGATGCCTGAAATTAACAGTGCCAAAATACCAAGAAGAAGCAGAGGCAGAATCTTAGGATTAAGAATTAGATGTGCTTCACATAAAATTCCCAACAAAAGCCCCAGGAAAAAGGTTGATCCATAGAGTAATGGACCTTGAATGAAATCAACCACTGGTTTAATATCAGCTTCGCGTACGGCTACTCCGAGGAAAAGTGAGAAAAATAGTGGCGCCGCTACTGGGAATAAAAGGCAAAGTACAACACACATGATAACAGCAAAGGTAAGTTTCTGCGACGAACTTATAGGATTTACTTTTTTAGGTGGAGGAGGCTGAATTCCTCTAATGTGCTTGGGAACCAATAATTTTATCAGGTAAGGATAACCTCCGTATGTAAAACCAAGATACAAATACGCCACGATAGTAATTGGAACAAATAGATCTTTGGAAAGGATCATTGATGTAAACAAGACCATTGGTCCGTCAGCTCCACCTACCATTGCAATTGAGGCGCTGTCTTGAAGACTCATTCCCATAGCCGATGCAATTGGAACGACTAAAAATGTGCCCATTTCGGCGAATAATGCCAAAAATATACTCAGAAAAGGACGGCGAAGCATGTATCCTACATCAAGCAGAACACCAATTCCCATGAAAATACAGCATGCAATTAATCCGTTAGAAAATGTAAACGTATAAATAGGTTGTAGCCAGTCGATTTGGAGAATATCAAAAAGGTCTTTTGTGTCGGTAATTAATGGGTCAACAAATAAATTTCCTTGCTTGCCTCCCGGAAGCACCATAACTGCCGCATTGATGGTTGCCATACCCAAACCCATTGGTATCATCAGCAAGGGCTCAAGAATTTTCTTTTTTCCAAGATAAATCAGAAATAAGCCAAGCGCAATTAAAGCCAACCGTGCTAAAAAAACATCAATGCCACCAGTGAATAATGTCCCAATTCCCGGAAATAAGGTTCCTAAATTAATTTTTTCCATAGTGATACTGGTAGAGTTCTTGATTAAATACTGATTCATTGGTTGTTCCCTCCGAATTGTGACCAGGTACTACAAATCCTTTACTCAAATCTTGCCTTGAAAAAATATGCAATAAATGAACTGATTTTGTAGATTCACCGACTTCTTTTGGCGATAGGACCCATTTTATACTCCAAATAATTGAAGCAACGAAAAAACCTGTAGCAAACGTCAAAGACGCAGCTATCAATACAAAATAACTTGCAATCATGATTTAAGGTATGTTAAATTTTTAATGAAAAACCCTTAAGGATTAGCTTATATCATCAGACAACTTGAATAAGTTATTTGATGTAAAACAAATAATAGATATTTATGTAGTAAACTTATTTTCAGTGTTTATCACCGATGTTGAGAAGTAATCATTGCAGAAAAATCTGCCAGAGAGAAAGTGTGAAATGATAGATTAGGAATAAGTTGATCTTCGAAATTGAAATTATGTTTAATTTTTGAGTTAAAATAGAAACTAGCTCGGAAGAATTTGAAGATTTTGAAGTTGATCCGAAGTCGCGTTTTTTTTGTACTGATAATTGATTGTTGTCAGAAGTTATAAGTAAGGTTTCTGTTTTTTCAATACCTTGTATATCATTAGATTGATCGTCTTCTACCCAATACGAAATTGTTGAATTTGGTAAATTAAGATAAAGGTTGGTATGGCACCTCCCGTTATAGGAAAAAATTAAACTAAATAGCCCAATAAATAAAACTATTAACTTCATTTTTCAGTTCATAAATTCAGCATAAAAATACGAACATTATTATTTGCTAACCCTTGATTTTAAAGGGAATTAATATTCATTTAATATAGAAAATAACGATTCTGAAATTTCAAATATACAGTTGGAAATCTGAATGTAAAGTTCAGCATTTCATGGAAACTGGATTGCAATTGTTTTCAGTATTTATAAAAATGAATAACCTTACCTAATTAGATTTTGCTCTTGAAAATACCGTCATTTGATTGTCATTAGTAGTCATTTGAGCTACAATTAATGAACGCTAATTACCATTTAATTACTCCATTTGAATTTAGACATGATATCGGATACTATAAAAAAAGAGGTTGCCAAAAAAATGACAACCTCTTAAAATTTATTTAGTAAGTATTTCTTTAGTAAAGGAAGCTTAATAATACCCCGGCAGCTACTGCTGAACCGATTACACCAGCAACATTTGGTCCCATGGCATGCATTAACAGGTAATTGGTCTTGTCATATTTCAAACCTTCAACCTGCGAAACACGTGCAGCAGCAGGAACGGCCGATACGCCGGCATTTCCAATTAATGGATTCAGCTTATCACCTTCTTTCAAGAAAAGGTTCATGATTTTAACAAACATTACTCCACCAAATGTGGCAATTACAAATGATAATGCTCCAAGGAAGAATATTCCCAATGATTTGGTTGTAAGGAAAGTTGTAGCCTGTGTTGAAGCGCCTACGGTCAAACCTAAAAGGATGGTAATGATATCAATCATAGGTCCTTTCGCTGTGTCGGCTAAACGTTTGGTAACAGTGCTTTCTTTCAGTAAATTACCAAAAAATAACATTCCCAGAAGTGGTATTGCTGATGGCACTACGAATGTGGTAAACAACATACCTAATATAGGGAAGACGATTTTTTCAACCTTAGAAACCTGACGTGGTGGTTTCATGCGGATCAAACGTTCTTTTTTAGTAGTAAGTAACCTCATAACCGGCGGTTGAATAACTGGTACCAAAGCCATATATGAGTAGGCCGAAATTGCGATTGCTCCCATCATTTCAGGAGCTAATTTTGAAGAAAGGAAGATGGCAGTTGGACCATCAGCACCACCAATGATACCAATTGCACCAGCTTCAGCGCCTGTATAGCCTAGTGCGAGAGCAATACCATATGCTCCAAAAATACCGATCTGAGCTGCGGCTCCAACCAATAGCAATTTCGGATTTGAAATGATGGCCGAGAAATCTGTCATAGCCCCAATTCCCAAAAAGATCAAAGGTGGATAAATACCCCTGTTGACTCCAAAATACAAGTAGTTTAAAACGCTTCCTTCTTCGTATATTCCGGTTTCATTACCCGGTAGGAAGGCAATATTCCCTACTAGAATTCCAAAACCAATTGGTACCAACAACATGGGCTCGAAACCTTTTGCAATGGCCAGAAATAAAAAGACCATTCCCACACAGATCATAATTAAATGACCCATTGTGACATTTGCAAAAGCAGTATATTGGAAGAACTGGTTCAGGTGTTCACCCAAAAAATTCATAAATCCTGCTGATTCACCCATAACTTATTCTCCTATTGAAATTAATATGTCACCTTCCATTACGGAGTCGCCCTTTTGCTTAACGATAGCCGCTACGGTGCCTTCTTTATCCGATTCGATTAAATTTTCCATTTTCATGGCCTCCAACGTTAAAAGCTTTTGACCAACCTTTACCCGATCACCAACATTAACATACATGTCGAGGATAACTCCGGGAAGAGGTGATTTAATATTCCCAGCTCCTTTAGGCGCCTGAGGACTACTTGTTTTTGCCATAGATGGGTGGGCGTCAGTAGATGGAATTGCAACAGAACGCACTAATTTTGGCGTTTTTGAAGGTTCTAATTTTTGATCAACCTCAACCGTATATGGACTTCCGTTCACTTCTAACTCTACAAGATTATCTTCAACATTCTTGATGTCGACCTCGTAATCATTTCCGTTTATTTTAAATTTAAATTTTCTCATTTTTCTACATAATTTTTTTCAATAACTAAATTTACTTTCAAGGGCACAGATAGCTGATTCCTATTTTACTGGAGGTCTATTTATCATGTATAATTTAGAATTCCAGGGAGAATAAAGTTTTGCAACCTTTTGAATCGTAATTTTAAGGCTTTCCATGTCATGCTGCTTGCTATTATACATATATAAGGCCATGCCAATAGCTGCCGAAACTTCTGCTTCAAGATCTTTGATTTCAGTTGTTGTAACTTTATCAAGAGTGTGTTTTTTTGCTGATTTGTTTTGAAAAGCAAAGTAAATTTTTGAAATGTTACTGAAAAACAAATAAACAATAGCTAAAACCGAGAAAACAATCGAAATCGCGATTAAAGTCATGCCAAGGCCATAAGGATCATACTTTACAAATTCATCGGCTGCTTTATGCCCCATTTTTAGCGGTTCCTCTGGAATCGCTAAAAGCACTGTACATAAGTTTTGAATCATCATAAAGGCAAATTTGAGTGTTTCTTAGGTGGATTGGTGGCCTTCTTGGTCGAAAGAGTCTGCAATGCCCTAATAATGCGGAATCTGGTATTGCGAGGTTCAATTACATCGTCGATATAACCGTATTCGGCAGCCTTGTATGGATTCGCAAATTTTTCTTTGTAATCTTCTTCTGCCTGGGTAATGTAGGCCGCACGTTCAGCTTCATCTTCAATAGCTGAAATCTTTTTGCTGCGAAGTACTTCGATGGCGCCTTTAGGTCCCATTACAGCAATTTCTCCTGATGGCCAAGAGTAATTAATATCACCGCGAAGGTGTTTCGAAGCCATTACACAATATGCGCCGCCATAAGCTTTACGCAGAATAACGGTTACTTTTGGAACGGTAGCTTCACCATACGCAAAAAGCAATTTAGCGCCGTGAGTAATAATTCCACCATATTCCTGAGTGGTTCCTGGCAAGAATCCAGGTACATCGACTAATGTGATGATCGGAATATTGAAGGCGTCGCAGAAACGTACAAAACGAGCTGCTTTACGCGAAGCATTAATGTCGAGAACTCCTGCAAGATAGTTCGGTTGGTTTGCTACTATTCCAACAGATGTACCATTGAAGCGAGCAAAACCGGTAACAATATTTTGAGCGTAATTGCGCTGAACTTCAAGGAATTCGTTATAGTCAACTATGGAATGAACTACATTTTTTACGTCGTATGGTTTGTTCGGATTGTCAGGAATGAGTTCATTCAGCGAATCATCCAAACGGTCTATCGAGTCGTCGCAAAATGCGATAGGCGCATCTTCAAGATTGTTCTGCGGTATGTAACTCATCAGTTTGCGGATTAACGAAATGCCTTCATGCTCGTCTTCGGCAATAAAGTGCGAAACCCCTGATTTTGCACCATGAACAGAAGCTCCACCCAATTGTTCATCGGTAACGATCTCGCCGGTAACTGTTTTTACTACTTTAGGTCCGGTTACAAACATGTAACTGGTATTCTTGCTCATGATGATGAAGTCGGTCAGGGCTGGCGAATAAACTGCACCACCTGCACATGGGCCAAAAATTGCAGATATCTGCGGAATCACTCCGGAAGCCATGATGTTGCGCTGGAAAATTTCTGAATAACCTGCTAATGCAGTTACACCTTCCTGAATACGAGCACCTCCTGAGTCATTAATTCCGATAACGGGAGCGCCAATTTTCATGGCCATATCCATTACTTTGCAAATTTTAAGTGCGTAAGTTTCTGACAATGAGCCTCCGAATACAGTGAAATCTTGTGCATAAATATACACGATACGTCCGTCAATGGTTCCTTGACCGGTTACTACACCATCGCCCAAAAACTTGGTTTTTTCCATACCAAAGTTGTCGCAACGGTGAGTCATAAACATATCGTATTCTTCAAAACTGCCTTCATCAAGCAAAAGGTCAATACGTTCGCGGGCGGTTAATTTACCTTTTGCATGCTGCGCTTCAATTCTTTTTTCTCCACCTCCGAGTTTTGCTTCAATGCGAAGGTCAATGAGTTTTTGTATTTTATCTTGATTGTTCATAGGTTGTATTGATGGGTAATTTAAATTATTTGTCAGAGCAAAGTTCGGTTAATACCCCTAAGGTCGATTTAGGATGAAGGAATCCAATGTTTAGACCTTCAGCACCTTTACGGCTTGTTTTGTCGATCAGTTGAACCCCATTGGCAGATACATCAGCCAGAGCTTCATTTACATTTTCTACAGCAAAGGCTAAATGGTGAACGCCAGGGCCTTTTTTCTCGATAAACTTGCCGATTGGTCCTTCCGGATCGGTTGACTCCAATAGTTCAATTTTAGTTTGACCTACTTTGAAAAAGGCTGTCTTCACTTTCTGGTCGGCAACCTCTTCAACAGCATAACATTTCAAACCTAAAACATTTTCATAATAAGGAATTGCTTCTTCCAAATTGTTTACTGCAATTCCAATGTGTTCAATATGAGTTATTTCCATTTGTGTGAGAGTTTAATATAAATTGATAATTTGATTTTAACTGTAGTTTTTTTTGCGCTGCAAAAGTACGCTTACATTCTATCTTTTTTAACCAATTGCTCAATTATTCGAAAAATGGAGCGTGTGTTCTTTAACAGTGGTTTAGTAATTAATAAATTTTTGTATTGGTTTTTCCTGGATATTTTGATCGTCAAAATTCAGGATTTACCTGATTTGAGGATAAAAGAAAAGGCAGATTTTGAGCCTGCCTTTTCTTTATCTGTTTTTAGAGTCTGCTACTATCTTTTACAAAATGGAAATGTGATCCATAACGTTCAAATGAAGCTTTGTCCAGAGCTTCCCTATGATCAGGGTGGGCAATTGACGTAAGCAGCCTGGCACGTTCCTGCAAAGTTTTTCCGTAGAGATTAACGGCGCCATATTCAGTTACAACCCAGTGCATGTTTGAACGGGTGCTTACAACTCCTGAACCTTCGATCAGGGTTGGGCTAATTTTAGATACCCCTTTGTTAGTAACAGATGGAATAGCAATAATTGGTTTACCACCTTTTGAATGGCCGGCACCACGGATGAAATCGATCTGGCCTCCAACTCCTGAGTAATGTTTTGTTCCTATTGAGTCGGCACAAACCTGACCGGTTAAATCGATTGCCAATGCCGAGTTGATTGCAGTAACTTTGTCGAGTTTACGAATGACAGCTACGTTATTGGTGTGGCCAACATCCATCATGGCAACCATTGGGTTGTCGTCAACAAAGTCGTAAACAGCCTTAGTTCCCATCAGGAACGAAGCAACCATTTTACCTTTTTCAATATTTTTATATTTTCCGGTAACAACTCCTTTTTCAACCAATGGCAAAATGCCATCAGAGAACATTTCGGTATGTACCCCCAAGTCTTTGTGGTTTCCCAATTGAGCCAATACCGCATTCGGAATACCGCCAATTCCCATTTGCAAACAAGCGCCGTCTTCAATTAATTCGGCAACATTTTTACCTAACTGAATTTCAATGTCGGTAAGTGGTGCATTTCCATGGGCATACAATGGAATATCATCTTCAACGAAAATATCGATCATGTCAATGCTAATCATAGCATCGCCCCAACAGCGTGGTACATTTGGATTTACTGCTGCAATAACAACATCAGCGCATTCGATAGCAGCTAATGTTGCATCAACTGAAGTTCCCAGCGACACAAAGCCGTGTTTGTCGGGAGGCGAAACCATAACCATAGCTACATTAACTTTTAGGTAGCCATCTCTGATCAATTTTTGAGTTTCGCTCAGGAAAACCGGAATGTAATCTGCAAAACCAGCTTGCGTTTGTTTGCGCATGTTTCCGGCAACAAAAAATTGTTCGCCCCAAAAAATTCCTTCGAATTCAGGATTGGCGTAGTCAACCTGTCCTTCAATATGGATGTGTTGAATTTTAACATCATACAATTCGCCGTTTCTTCCACGTTCAACCATTGGTTTAATTAACGTGTGGGGAGTAACTGCAACCGAACTCAGATGAACTCTGTCGCCCGATTTAATAACTTTTACTGCTTCTTGAGGAGATACGTATTTAATTTGTTTCATAAATATGATTTTGAATGTATTGTCGTTTAAAAGTCGCCGGCAAATATAGATATTAAATTTTCACCCAACCTTGAGGAAAATTCTATTTAAAACGTATCTGCATAAAAGAACCGGTATGTAAAATTAGTGTTAAGAAATGCCTTTTGTGCTTATTTACAGTTATATATGTAGAACTTTAGATGTGTTTAAAGCGAAGGATTGTTGATTGGTTGAACTGCTGAATGGTTGCATCTCAATGATCATTACTTAATTCAATTTCCCTTTACCCAATTGTTAACACTGTCCTGTTATTTACTTTTTTAACTGCTTTAAGCCTGAAATATTTATCTTTGTCGCGTTCGTTTTTTGAAGGCATTTGCAAATCAAATATATATCTAAATATTCCCAAATGATTCTATTCTTTAAGACTCCGGAAGACACGTTTATTGCATTGAATTCTGTCGAAAGCCTTAATCAGGAAGACATTACAAAGTTGGTTTGGCTGTTTGGCGAAGCCGAAAAACTCAATGAAGAAGTTCTAACGGGCTGGTTTGTAGGACCCCGTAAAGAAATGCTCACCCCATGGAGTACCAATGCCGTTGAAATTACCCAGAATATGGGTATTCAGGGTATCCTGCGAATAGAGGAATATGTGCAGGTTGCCGATCAATCTGCCGGTTACGATCCGATGCTGAAAGCATTGTATCACAACTTAGATCAGACCATTTTTACGATCAATAAAAAGCCGGAGCCCATTCTTGAAATAGCTGATATTTCTGCTTACAATGAGCAGGAAGGATTAGCCTTAAGTCAGGAAGAAATAACCTATCTCGATTCGGTTTCAGAAAAACTTGGTAGAAAATTAACCGATGGCGAAGTATTTGGTTTTTCACAAGTAAATTCGGAGCATTGCCGCCACAAAATTTTCAACGGAACTTTTATTATTGATGGGGTAGAGCAGGAGATGTCTCTTTTTCAACTCATTAAAAAAACATCGCAGCAAAATCCGAATTTTATCATTTCAGCCTATAAAGACAATTGCTCGTTTGTTCAGGGACCAGTTGTTGAACAATTTGCTCCTAAAACTCAGGACAAGCCCGACTTTTTTGAAGTTACTGATATGGAGACCGTTCTTTCGCTGAAAGCCGAAACACATAATTTCCCGACTACCGTTGAGCCTTTTAATGGTGCGGCAACCGGAACTGGTGGAGAAATCCGCGACCGTATTGCCGGAGGAAAAGGTAGCTTGCCCATTGCCGGAACTGCTGTTTACATGACTTCGTATCCACGTACCGAAGATGCCCGCAGTTGGGAACAGGCCACCGAAGAACGTGACTGGTTGTACCAAACTCCGGAAGAAATTCTGATCAAAGCATCGAATGGTGCCAGCGATTTTGGAAATAAATTCGGACAACCCATCATTACAGGTTCGGTGCTGACTTTTGAGCATTTCGAGAATAATCGCAAATATGGATTCGATAAAGTAATTATGCAGGCTGGTGGTATCGGCTTCGCAGCAAAAAAAGACAGTTTAAAAGACGAACCAACCAAAGGTGACAAAGTAGTGCTTTTGGGTGGCGACAATTATCGCATCGGAATGGGTGGGGGAGCCGTTTCATCAGTAGCAACCGGAGAATTCGAGAACCACATCGAGCTGAATGCTGTTCAGCGTGCTAATCCTGAAATGCAGAAACGTGTTTACAATGCCATCCGTGCGTTGAGCGAATCGTCTGAAAACCCTATTATAACTGTGCACGACCATGGCGCTGGCGGTCACTTGAATTGTTTGTCGGAATTGGTTGAAGCTACCGGAGGCAAAATTGATACTTCGAAATTGCCTGTTGGCGACCCAACGCTTTCGCAAAAGGAAATTATTGGTAATGAGTCGCAGGAACGTATGGGATTGGTGATGCACGAAAAAGATGTGCCGCTGTTGCAACGTATTGCCGACCGCGAACGTGCCCCGATGTATGTGATTGGCGAGGCAACTGGCGATATGCAGTTTACCTTCGAAAACTCGAAGACTGGAGAAAAACCAATCGACTGGCAGCTTTCGTACATGTTTGGAAAACCGCCAAAAACAGTTTTAACCGACACTACCCGAAATGAGAAATTTGCTGATTTGCAATACGATCAAACCAAAATAGAAGATTACCTCGAAGATGTTTTGCAGTTGGAATCCGTTGCCTGTAAAGATTGGTTGACCAATAAAGTTGACCGTTCAGTAACCGGACGAATTGCCAAGCAGCAATGCGTTGGACAATTGCAATTGCCGCTAAATAATGTAGGTGTAATCACGCTCGATTATCAGGGTGAAAAAGGAATTGCCACCACCATTGGGCATGCTCCTGTTGCTGCTTTGGTTGATGCTGAAGCTGGCTCGGTTCTATCGATTGCAGAATCGCTGACCAACCTGGTTTTTGCTCCGCTTTCGGACCAGTTGAAAGGGGTTTCGCTGAGCGCCAACTGGATGTGGCCTGCAAAGAACGAAGGTGAAAATGCGCGCATTTACAAGGCTGTAAAGGCTGCCAGCGATTTTGCCTGCGAACTGGGCATCAATATCCCAACAGGAAAAGATTCCATGTCAATGACCCAGAAATACAAAGATGGCGTAGTTTATGCGCCGGGTACGGTCATCATTTCTGCTTCCGCAGAAGTTTCGGATGTGAAAAAAGTGGTCGAGCCGGTGCTGATTAATGATGTAAATTCATCCATCTATTTTGTCGATTTCTCGAAAATGAACCGTTGTCTGGGTGGAAGTGCTTTCTCGCAGATCATCAATAAACTAGGCAATGAAGCGCCTACAGTGGCTGATACAAAATATTTTACCGCTGCATTCAATGCGATTCAGGATTGCATCGAAGACAAAAACATATTGGCCGGGCACGATATTTCTTCCGGAGGTTTGATTACTACTTTGCTTGAGATGTGTTTTGCAGATAATTATTCAGGAATGAAAATTGACCTGAGTGGAATTGGTGAATCGGACAGTGTAAAACTGTTGTTCAGCGAAAACCCTGGAGTTGTTGTTCAGGTGGCAGATTCTTCAGCTTTTGAAGCGAAACTGAATGCTGCTAGAGTTCAATTTATCCTGATTGGAAAACCTTCAGGAAGCCACACTTTTACGGTGAAAAATGGAGCCGATGAATTCAACTTTGATCTGAATTCGTTGCGCGATTTGTGGTTCACTTCATCGTACCTGCTCGATCGGAAACAATCCGGAGAACAAAAGGCTTTGGAACGCTTCGGAAGTTATAAAAAGAATGAATTAAACTACTATTTCAAAGGTTTCACCGGAAAAGCTGCCGATTTGGGAATCGACCTGAAGCGTCGCCAGCCAAGTGGAATCAAAGCTGCTATCATCCGTGAAAAAGGCGTGAATGGTGACCGCGAAATGGCTTACATGATGTATTTGTCCGGAATGGATGTAAAAGACGTCCACATGACCGACCTGATTTCGGGTCGCGAAACTCTGGAAGATGTAAACATGATTGTGTTTGTCGGTGGATTCTCCAATTCCGACGTGCTGGGTTCGGCGAAAGGTTGGGCTGGCGCATTTAAATACAATGAAAAGGCAAAATTGGCTCTTGATAATTTCTACAAACGTAATGATACGTTGAGTTTAGGTGTTTGCAACGGTTGCCAGTTGATGGTAGAACTCGGCCTGGTTTATCCTGAACGCGATGAAAAGCCAAAGATGCTACACAACGAATCGCATAAATTCGAATCAGGCTTTATTGGTGTCGAAATTCTTCCGAATAAATCGGTAATGTTGGAATCGATGGCTGGAATGAAACTTGGAGTATGGGTGGCGCATGGTGAAGGAAAATTCAGTTTGCCCCAGGAAGAATCGGCTTACCAGATTCCGATGAAATATGCCTACTCAGCTTACCCGGCAAATCCAAACGGATCGGATTACAATGTCGCTTCGCTTTGCTCCGAAGATGGCCGTCATTTGGTGATGATGCCGCATTTGGAAAGAGCTTTCAAACCCTATCATTGGCCGTACTACCCAATCGACCGGAAATTTGACGAGGTTGCCCCATGGATGGAAGCTTTTGTGAATGCAAGGAAGTGGATCGAAAAGAAAACGAGATAGAACTTTAAATTTAAGTCATACGGGCTTTCTCTGAATTGAGAAAGCCCTTTTGTTTGCTTGTTATTTAGGTCGCTCTGTTTATCTTTGACCGAATTTAAAATCATTTCTTATGCTCGAATATTTTCAAACACTCGCTGACTGGTATATGCAACATATGAATTATCTGTCGATCACATTACTGATGATCATTGAAAGTTCATTTATACCGTTTCCATCAGAAATTGTTATACCGCCAGCGATTTGGAAAGCTGCTGGTGGCGATTTGAATATGCCTTTGGTGGTACTTTTTGCGACGTTGGGAGCTGTAATTGGAGCAGTTGTAAACTATGTTTTGGCTTTGTGGCTTGGACGGGTAATTGTGTACAAGCTAGTTGAAACGCGGCTGGGTAAAATATTTATGCTTAGTCAGCATAAGGTGGAAAATGCAGAGGTTTATTTTAACAGACATGGTCGTAGTTCAACATTTATCGGAAGATTGGTGCCGGGGATTCGACAATTGATCTCAATTCCGGCAGGCTTGGCAAAAATGAATTTTAAGCAGTTTATTCTCTTCACAACGTTAGGTTCGGCACTTTGGAATGTTATTCTTGCTGTTTTGAGTTATTCGCTTTATACACAGCAGGATATGTTGAAAAAATACATGAGTGAACTTTCTTATGCCTTGTTGGCTGCGGGAGTTTTGTTTGTTGTGTACCTGATTTGGAAATACAGAAAGAAAAAGGAGTAACGTTTGGTCAGTTTAGTTTCAGGAACAATTATAAAAAGCGAAGGCATCTCAAAACTGAGATGCCTTCGCTTTTTGATTGAAAGGTATTAGTTCCAATGGTATAATCCGTCAACAAGTCTCGACTGCTTTTCTTCAGCAGAAAGTGACAGGTATTTTTGACGTTCAGCTTCGTAAGCCCGTTGTTTTCTTAATTCTGTCTCTTTTAGTTTGGTTTCATAAATACGTTCAACTTTATCGCGAAGGAATTTATTTGCCACCGTTGGAAACAATTCAAGAAGTAACTCTTCCTTTTCGTTGGTTGCAAGTTTTACATTTTCGCCATACTGTGGAAAAGATGGATTAGGTTGCTTTTCGTAATTAGACGTATTGTATGGAGTCTCCTTGCGTGTTCCGGCTATTTTTTCGCGGAAATCCGGATCAACCGGAATAGGTGTTTTGCCATATGAACCCTTTACCAGATTAACAAATTGGGTGGAGTTATTGCTGTAAAATGGCTTCCCGTTTTTTTCATCAATGACACAATTGACTGCTTCAGCGCCTACAATCTGGCTGGTTGGTGTAACCAATGGAGGACAACCTGCCGCGAAACGTACAGTAGGAATTAATTCAAGTACACGTGGTAATAATGTTTCCTGTTTCAATTGCTTTAATTGAGCAAGCATGTTGGTGTACATTCCACCAGGAACTTCAGCAAATTTGACTTTTTCGTCTGGATCCGGAAAATTAAAATACTTTTCAATTTTTCCACATACTTCCATTAGATTGGCTTCGTCGTTGGCTTTTGCATATTCGATAGCGTCATCGAAATATTTATCAATGTATGCTGGTAATGTATCTTTGGTAATGTCGAATTCAATGGGGTAAACTTTGTAGCTGTCAATATCTGCCATTTCCAGTCGAATTTCTTTCAGGATTTTATTGATTCTGACGACAGCATCAAGGTTAATTCCTGTTTCAATTCCTAATTTATTACAGCAAATTTGAACCAGTTCGAACGAAGGAGCTGCCGGCCCTCCGGCAAAGTTTAAGATCGCTGTATCCAGAATGTCAACGCCATTCAGAATTGCGGTTAGTGCAGAGGCTAATCCAAAGCCTGGTGTGCAATGCGTGTGGAAATCAATTGGAATTCTAACATTTTCCTTAAAGGCTTTAATGATTTTTCCAGCTTTTAATGGAGGAATCAGACCTGCCATATCTTTAAGGGTAATCATATCGGCACCCATCGCTTCCAGTTCTTTGGCCATGTTCACAAAATAGTCAATTGTGAAAATCGCTTTGGGCAATGGTTTGCCTTTTAAACGAGCTTTCAATCGTTCTTTTTTTGTGAATTTAGGATCAACGGTATAGCAGGTTACACAATCGGCCAGACCACCGTTTTCTTTGACATATTTTATGGTTGATCTGATGTTGTTTGTATCGTTCAACGCATCAAAAATACGCATGATTGAGATTCCTGACTGAACGGCATTCCTGTTAAATCCTTCAATAACTGACTCTGGATATGGATTATAACCGAAAAGATTCCGACCACGGGATAAAGCGGTGAGGTGCGAAATATTTCCAATTTCAGCCTTGATTTTTTCAAGCCGTTCCCATGGATCTTCATTCAAATACCGCATTATGGAGTCAGGAACAGCGCCACCCCAAACTTCAAGTGCGTAAAATCCGGCTTCTTTGTAAATTGGTAATAAACGATCAATTTGAGCCTGTTTCATTCGTGTTGCAAAAAGGGATTGCTGTCCATCCCTCATAGTCACATCTCTTATTAATAATTTTCTGGTCATTACGTTAAATGTTTAATTGATTATGCAAAAGTGGACAATTATATTGGCTCTAAAAATTCTTTTTTAGAAAATTTAGCGTATTTGTTCAAAGTTTTTATTATTCGATAATATTTGATGATGTCTGCCTCCATTTAATGGCATGAAATCCTTCATGGAGAAACATTAACTGTATCAATTTCTGATGTGCATATTTGACAGCAGTGCGTATTTTCTTTTAAAATCAGAATTAATTGACCATATTTGACACCTTAAAATTTTAATTGTATTAGAGAGATTGCCTGCAAATAGGTGTATGATTGTCAATGTAAAAAGTAAACTTCAAATTATACCAAGCACGCCATTAATCCGTTATATACCTGAAATTAATTAATAATCACTAAAAAATGCTTTCTATGATATTTTTATTAGAAACTGCTGCTGAAGTCTCATACATGGACTTAATAATGAAGGGTGGAATAATGATGATCCCTTTATTCTTGCTGTCGGTGGTTGCCGTTTTTATATTTTTCGACCGTTTTTTTTATTTGAGGGGACAGAAGCGACTAGAACCTGTTTTCTTTGATAAACTGAACGAACTGATCAGATCGGGAAAAGTTGAAGCTGCTATTAGTTTATGCGAGTCGGCCAATAGTTCCGAATCGCGAATTCTGATGAAAGGATTACAAAACCTGGGTAGACCAATTCGCGACATTCAGGATCAGATGGAAATGGAGGGAAAATTAGAGGTTTATAATTACGAAGGAAACTTGTATTATCTGGGTGTTATTGCCAGTATTGCTCCAATGATGGGATTTATTGGTACAATTATCGGGGTAATAAAAATCTTTTATAATATCTCGCTTGCCGATAATATTAGTATTTCGTTGATATCAGGTGGTTTGTACGAGAAGCTTATTGCTTCGGGAGTTGGACTTACGATTGGTATTATTTCATATGCTGCTTATCACTTTTTAAATAATAGAATTAATAAACTGGTACAAAACTGGGAATTTCGTTCTGTTCGGTTTATTGATTTGATTAATAAATAATTGGCCATGAATTTCAGAGGTACAAGAAAGCAGGAATTTGAGGTCTTTACGGGCTCCTTCAGCGACATCATGTTTTTCCTGATGTTGTTTTTTCTTATTGTTTCAACGATGATCACCCCGGGAGCGATCAAGCTTGCCCTTCCGCAGGCTGATAAATCTCCATCGATGGATAAGCAAACTGAGAAAATTGCAATTTCTATTACAAAAGATTTAAAATATTTCATCAACGATAGGGAACTTCAGTTTGCACAGATTGAACCTGAATTGCTAAAGATTAAAAAGGGAAACGATAACGCATTTGCTATTGTCAGATGTGACAACACCATTGCGGTTCAATCGATGGTAGATGTTTTACAGTTGGGAAATAAAGTTGGGGTTAAGATGGTTCTGGCCACAACCCGAAAAGATGCTTCAAAATAAAGTTGAAATCGAAAATTAGAAACGGAGAAGGTTTCTGAGACATTGTTGCTTAGGCCTCAATGTTCTTTATCGTTTGTTTCCCAAATAAAAGTTCGAATTGGGTACCTTGATTAATCGTACTGTGTACTTTTATTTCAACAGCATGTAGTTTCATGATTCTTGCTACAATCGAGAGTCCGATGCCAAAACCGCCAATGTATTTTACGTTGGTCGAGCGGTTGAAAGCATTGAAAATATTGCCAATCTGATCTTCTGGGATACCAACACCATGATCAGAAATTAACACTGAAATAGCTTCTTCGATCATCGCAATTTTAACTTCAACATCTCCGGAAGAAAATTTGCATGCATTTTCGAATAGATTTTTTAACGCGATGTCTAGTAGCCCCTGATTCCCATAGATAATGAGATCGTTTTCATTGTCAGAATATTCAATTTTAGGCATAATCTTTCGGCCCGGGTATTTCGATTTAGTTGATTGAATAGCATTAAAAATTAACTCGTCAATACGCAAATCTGTCATCTGAATATTTTCGTGCCCACTCAAATGTGCCAGTTCAAGTAAGCTGTTGATGAGGGTATTCATTTTCCGCAAATCCTCAACCAGCCCCGAAATGTGGTTCGTGTATTCTTCCGTATTTCTGGTTCGGCTAAGGATGTAATCTGACTCAGCAATCATAATTGCTAATGGCGTTCTTAATTCATGAGAGGCATTCGATACAAACTCATCCTGACTTTTAAACGCCTTTTCCAGATCAGATAACATTCGGTTGAATGTAATTGCCAACTGTTCAATTTCATCCTGACGCTTGCCTTCGTCTAGTCGATCACTAAGTCTGGACGAATTGATCTCTTTTACTTTTGTGATTATGTTCGAAATAGGTTTAATCGCCGACTTAGAAAAGAAGTAAGCTGCTGTTACTGATAATATTACGCTAATAAGGATGCTCCAAAGCAGAATCGTCTTTAATTCATGCACGTTCTCGGCACGGTACCTGTCGTGTGCCAGCACAAAAACATGGTAGGATTGGTTGTTGGCCTCATGTTTGTAGCTGACTCCATCTTTGTTGCCAATCGAAAAATAAGCAATTTTGGAATTGTAGGTGTGGCTGATTATTTTGTCGGGCGATAATAACTCTGTTTTATTGCTATAAAGTAATTTGTTCGACTCGTTGGTGATTGCAATTTCTTCTTTCTCGAGTGACCGGGTCGTCTGATGTATTTTTTTCAGGAGCGTTGAGTCGATTTCCTGAATGTTGATCGAG
This sequence comes from Aquipluma nitroreducens, assembly GCF_009689585.1. Taxonomy (GTDB): domain Bacteria; phylum Bacteroidota; class Bacteroidia; order Bacteroidales; family Prolixibacteraceae; genus Aquipluma; species Aquipluma nitroreducens. Next base: position 4,210,184 of record NZ_AP018694.1, read on the forward strand.
AGGATGGCCGTATTTTGGGCCTTCTCCAGAAGATTGTCTCTAAACTTCGAACGTTGACTGGTAAACGAGAAATAATAGACCAGTACCGAAAAGAAAATAAGAATTCCAAATACGATACTTGTAAATTGAAGAGATAATCGCGTTATAATGTTCATTCGGAAATGTCGTATTAATGTATTTGAACACCTGTCAGTACTCATGAAACTCGCATGCCGGAAAATGTCGGATTTGAACTGTATTTTTTTACTTTTTGAGCAGACCCTTAACCGTTATTGATGGACTGCTCGTTTCTTTTTACAATTCTTTTTCGCTGCAATAAAAGCCAAACCCAAATTTAGTATGGATTATTTTGGGTTCAAAGTTTTTATCGATTTTCTTTCGTAAGTAATTCACGTACACATCAATAATATTCGTTCCGGTTTCGAAATCAAGATCCCAGACCTTCTCGATAATAAATTCTCGTGATAGAAGTTTGTTCTTATTCAAAAGGAAGGTTTCCATCAAAGCAAACTCTTTTGAGGTTAAATCAATTTTCTGACCGGCTCGTGTAGCTGTTTTTCGATCCAGATCCATTTCAAAGTCGGCAATACTTAATTTTCTTGACTCGGGAACAATAACATTTTTCCGCTTCAGGAAAACATTGATTCTGGCAAGTAATTCTCTGAAATCAAATGGTTTAAGTACATAATCGTCGGCGCCGGCTTCAAACCCAATCAGCTTATTCTCTGAAGTACCAAGCGCAGTTAGCATGATGATTGGAACCTTGCTGTTATTTTTTCTGATTTCCTTGCACAGCTCGTAGCCATTCATGAGTGGCAAATTGATGTCGAGAATAACGAGATCGTATTCGGAGTTTTCCATCATTCTTTTCCCGACATATCCATCATTGGCCACATCTGCTTTAAAACCTGATTCTTGCAATTGTTTCTGAATGATTTCTGCCAGTCGTAATTCGTCTTCAACGATCAATATATGAGTTTCAAACATTTTCACTGTATAATTTGACGCAAAACTAAGACACTATTAGCAATAAATAACAATTCTAATGAATTTCTAATAACTTTCTAACTGTCCTCTAACTGACTTAACACGAATACAATGCTAGATTTGTTTCATCAAAATAATATCCAGATAAAGATTGACAAATAGATGTCTGGTAATGTTGTTTGAGGTATATTTTTGTTTTGATATTTGTTTTCTCTATATAACTCAATTTGATCGATTTGTAGGATTTTCTCTAAAGCGATTCTGTAAGGAAAGTTGCAGATGTCACTAAAAACTTCAAAAATACCGTGAGCCAGGCTTACGGTATTTTTGTTTTATGGAATAACTAATTTGGCGTTTGCAAAATACCAAACACCATGAAGAATAGCATTAGACCGATAAAGACAACCAGGTAGAGACTGAACTTATGATAGCGGACTTTAAAGAGATTAAGTAGAAGAGAAATCAGGTTAAATCCGGAAAAGAAAGCGGCTAATTTGAAATAGCTAAGAATTTTTACCTCTTTCGGAATTGTATTTCCAATAACTTCAGGAATAACAATTGAGTTTGTAAGTAAAACCCACAACGAAATCAATCCCAATACAATAAAGATAACTTGCCCGGCTAGCGCCAGCTTCTCTTTTTTCTCAATCCAGCTAAAAAAAATGAGTCCAATACCGAGAAAAAGTGTCCATTGTGAGATACTTGCCACACCAGATAAGGAATTTGATACCATAATGAAGATTTTTGTTGTTCGACAAAAGTGATCATTTTTGACCAAACAAAAAATAATTAATCCCTGACGAATACTTTTATTGGTTATTTTTGGCGAAACTCAGAATTGTAATCGATGATAAAGAAAAGTCTTGCCATCAATCCGAAAGCGAAGGGATTGATATTTGATCTTGATGGCACTCTCGCTGACACAATGCCCATTCATTATATTGCCTGGAAAAATGCCGCAGCTAAGTACGGGGTCAATTATACGACCGAATTGTTTATTCAGATGGCAGGCATTCCGGTTTATCCTTCTGTTGAAAAAATTAATGAGATTTTTGGAACAAACATCGATCCAAAGGAGATGGGCGATTCCAAAGAAGCAGAATTTGAGAAAAATATGCACCTTACTCCTGAAATTAAAGTTGTGACAGATTTGGTGCGGGAATACCACGGGAAGATACCTATGGCTGTTGGTACTGGCGGATCGAGGCGATTGTCGTTAAAAACGCTGGAGATTATCGGGCTTAAAGGTTATTTTGATATTTTGGTAACCAGCGAAGATGTTGCCAACTTCAAGCCTCATCCCGAAACTTTTTTAAAATGTGCCGAACTGATGGGAGTTGATCCCTCAGACTGCGAAGTTTTTGAAGATGGAATTCTGGGCATGCAAGCAGCCCAAACAGCCGGGATGATGGTTGTTGATGTAACTGAATATTATAAAGTAACAATTGGACAATGAAGGTAAAAATTGGAATTTTAGTTATTTCTGGAGTTGTTTTATTCTCCTGTACTTCCGTTAAAAAGTCTCTTCGTCAGGAATATACGGTAGTCTCGTATAATGTTGAAAATTTGTTTGATACGGTTGACGACCCAAAAATTCCGGATGAGGAATTTCTTCCGGCAAGTGAAAAGAAGTGGGACAATGAAAAGTATCAGAAGAAACTGACCGATATTGCTGAAGTAATTTCGGAAGTAAATCAGAAGGAATTGCCTGAAGTGGTTGGTTTGGTTGAAGTAGAGAATCAAACGGTGCTGGACGATCTGATTAACGTTGGCAAGTTGAAGGGCCGGAAATATGCCATTATTCACGAAGAAAGTCCCGATTACCGCGGAATTGATGTGGCATTGATTTACCGCAAAGATGCGTTTAAAGAAATCAAACACGAAGTACTGCCTGTGATTTTTCCTGACGATCCGGAGTTTAAAACACGTGATATTTTGTATGTGACCGGCAAAATGAGAAATAAAACCGTTCATGTTTTTGTGAATCACTGGCCTTCGCGCATTGGTGGTGAGGATAAAACTGAACCCAAACGGGTTTTGGCGGCTTCAGTTCTGAAAAAAAGAGTTGACCAGATTCTTGTACAAGATCCGAAAGCACGCATCATCATTATGGGTGATATGAACGATGAACCTGCCAACAAAAGTTTACAGGAAACGCTTGGCGCCGTAGCACCTGGTTCAGGAGCAGCGCTTGTAAACCTGATGATGCCTGATGATGTGGCCGGAAAAGGAACCTATTTTTATAGTGGCAACTGGAATATGCTGGATAATCTGGTCGTTTCGGAAACCGTTCTGAAGGGAAAAGGGATGACGGTTGAAGGCGGAAAAGGAAACATTTTCAGTAATGACTGGATGATTTACACCAATAAAAACGGCGATAAAACTCCAAATCGCTCGTATGTTGGTAACAAATATGTTGGAGGCGTTAGCGACCATTTCCCTGTTTATTTTAAGATGATCGTCAAATAGTGTCTCTGGATTGAAATGAAAGAGCCCTTTGCATGGTATTGCAGAGGGCTCTTTTGGATTGAACAAAACTTCTATGGATGATTATCTGAATAAACTAACTTAGTTTGGCTAACGCTTTCACGTTTGCCCAAATTCCATCGTCAACCGGAATTCCCAATTCCATGTTTTCGAGCCGTGTTTTTAGTGATTGCTCACCCGGATAAAAGATTTCAGCGTTTTCATTAGCCGGAACAGATGATTTAAGTTGTTCGATGGTTTCGTTCAATGCCTGATCAATAAATTCCTGAGTGTTGATTTTTTGTGGGTCGATTGCGATAAAAATCTGGCAACAGCTTCCGCAACTGCCCTTGTCTGCTTTGTCAATTCCGGAAGTAGTAAGTCCTCCTGAAAGTAAAGCTGAAATCAGGTCGAGCATAACCGCAAATCCTGAACCTTTCCAAAATCCCATCGGCAAAATTCGGCGGGTTTCCTCAATTTCACCGGGATTATCGGTAAGCTTTCCTTCCTGATCAAATCCTCCGGGGTAGGGTAGTTTCTGATCTTTCAGGCGGGTTGTTTGCAGCTTTCCATACGAATACTGCGACATGGCCATGTCAAGTACCACATGACCTTCTTTTCGCGGAACTGCCATGATAAATGGGTTGTTTCCGATTCCGCACGATTTTGCGCCCCATGCCGGCATGCACGATTCTGTGTTGGTCCAGCAAATGCCAATAAATCCTTTTTCGGCAGCTTGCCAGCCGTATGCGCCGCCACGCATCCAGTGGGTGGTATTGTTAAGACTTACCAAACCAAGTCCGTTCTGTGCAGCGATTTCGGTTGCCCGATTCATTGCGAATAAGGCGTTTAAAATTCCGGGACCCAGATTGCCATTATAGATTTCCATCGATCCAAGGTTCAACTCCAGTGTTGGTGCGGCATTCCCATCGACCCAACCTTTCCCCAAATAATCGACAAACCGTTCAACGCGGTTCAGCCCGTGAGAATAAACACCATCTCTGCTCGATTCGGTATGAACCTGGGCACAAATATCAGCTTTTTCTTCGGGCATTCCGGCGTTCATAAAAGCTGATTTAATGGTGGCTTTCATTTCGTTAAACGAGATTCGTGTCATCGGAACAATAATTTATACATGAATAGTTTAAAGGCAAATTACTTCACTTTTATTTCTGGAACACCTTCCCAGGTCATTTTAACGGGTTGAATGGTTCCATCCGGATTAAAATACATGCGGTCGACACACACCACGCGGTGATCGCGGCCTTCACTTGGAATCGGACGGCGGTGGTAAAAAATGTACCATTCGTCGGTTCCCGGAATGTTTACTACAGAATGATGCCCGGCGCCAGTTGCGATTGCAGGATCAGATTTCAGAATGGTCCCCATTTTTTTGAATGGGCCGAATGGCGAATCAGAAATTCCGTAGGCTGCTTTGTAACTGTCGTTCGTCCAACCGCCTTCTGACCACATCATGTAATATTTTCCGTTTCGGATGAACATGAGTGGACCTTCGACATAACCTTCCGGAGTAATTTCTTTCACTGTATTTCCGTCAGGATATGGAACTAGCCCGGTAAAATCGTTATTGAGCTTTGCAATGTTGCAATGCCCCCAGCCACCGTAAATGATGTAGTACTGGCCATCTTTGTCGTGAAAAACAAACTGATCGATGGGTTGCGCTTTGTTGTAGAATTCCTGAATTAACGGTTTGCCCAAATAATCGCGGAATGGGCCTTCGGGTTTTGAAGAAATACCAATCCCGATGCCTCCGATTTTATTTTCGGCAGCAACATATCCGTCACGAAATGGTGCCTGAATGTCGTTGACCGAGAAAAACAGGTAATAATTGGCGTCTTTTTTGACAATACATGGCGCCCACATTGCCCTGTTGGCCCACTTTACAGCAGAAGTGTCGATGATGTGCGAGTACTTTTTCCAGTGTACCAGGTCTTCAGACGAGATGGCATCCAGAAATGTTTGTTCTTCGTATTTGGCCGAATAGGTTGGATAAACCCAAAAAGTATTGTCAAAAAGGGCGCCTTCCGGATCGGCATACCAACCTTCCATAATTGGGTTTCCGGAGGTTTTTGTTTGTTTAGTCTGTGCTGTGCAGATTCCGGAAATTATTCCGATGGCCAGCAGTAAGATGAATTGCTTTTTAGTCATTTTTGTTTATTTAGTTTACTCCTTTGGAGTTCATTTTCAGGATATATACCGAAGTGCGGGCTGTGATAAATAGAATATTTCTTTTTCCTCCTCCGAAACATACATTCGAAGGTTGTTCCGGAACTTCAATCCGCGCAATATTTTCGCCTTTCGAATTGAATACCGATACAACATTGTTTGTAAGATATACATTTCCTTGATTATCGATGGTCATTCCATCCGAGCCTTCAGGAGCAAAAAAGGTCTTGTTGGCAAGCGATCCATCTGCTTGAATGTCGTATTTCCAGATTTTATGATCCTGAATATCGCTTACATAAAGTGTTTTCCCATCCGGAGTTCCAATCAGTCCGTTGGGTTGTTTGTAGTCGTCAATTACGCGAACTACTTTTCCTTCCGGATTTAAATAGTAAACTCCTCGTTTGTCCTGAACTTCTTTTCTTCCCGGTTCCCAATAGTCGCGGACGTAATACGGATCGCTAAAATAGATACCGCCATTGGGCGCAATCCAAAGGTCGTTTGGCGCATTTAGTGGTTCATCGTTGTAATTTTCGGCGATGATTTTCATTTTCCCTTTTTTGTCGAAAATCACTAAACGGTTATGTAAATCTGCACAGGCAATCAGTTCTCCTTTTTTATTGAAATAGGTTCCGTTCGAACGTTCGCAGGAGTGTAAAAATGTAGTAATTGTATTTCCTTTTTCGTTCCAGACATAAATTTTGTCGTTGGGCTGATCGGTAAAAAATACACGGCCATCAGGAGCAACCGAAGGACCCTCGGTAAAGGCGTAACCGCCACCAACCTTGGTCACTTTTGAATTTTGATCGAATAATTGATTGTTTTGCAATTGTCCGTAGAGAACTGAGAGGAAAAAAACTCCAAGAAGCAGAAGTTTATACATGGTTATTTTTTTTAGTTTGGTTTTTGAATTTTGAAGAAGAATGACAATAAAATGTACATTTATACCTTCCGAATCGCTAAAGATAAAATTCAGATTTTAAAAATATTGGTAAATGAGGGTGAAATTTACAGGACTGCTGCTTTTTCTGACAATATTTGGCTTTTCGAACTGTTTTGCACAGCTTGGTTCTGATGGCTCCTATCTCTGGAATTCGACAAGTATAACCTATTCATTTAATGATAAAACAGAGTTGGCTTTTGGCAATAAAGATCAGTATAGCAATCAGATTGACAGGCTTGAATATTATCATTTTGAACTGATTGGCTACCGTAAGTTGACCAGTAAATTTTCACTTGGACTTGGGGTACGGCAAACCGAAAGTTACAAGTCGGGCGGCTGGATCCCAGGACAAACCTATTTGTTTTATGGGATTTTGTTCTTTAATCCTTTCGATATTAAGATTAAATTTTCGAACCGACTTACAGCAAAAGTTAGTAAAACAGCCGACACCCAATATGGCCTTGACAATATTTCGAACATTGATTTTTTTACGAAGTCGAAATGTAGATTTCCCAAACCTTATCTGATGGATGAACTTTTCTCGAATTTAAATTCAGGAAAGGTACAAACTGTGCGGATTTACGGAGGTTTTCATGTGTTCAAAAAAGAACATTGGGGAATTGACCTTTACTACTGCAATTGGCAAACCCGATCGACCGCTGATTGGAAAGCTTACAACGTACTTGGAATAAGTACCAAAGTGAGAATTTGAAGTTCCGTATTTACTTCGTTATCCCACTTTTTTGCATCCAGCCAAACAAAGGTTGCATCCATTCGTCGGTTGGTAATTTTAATACAAAGCCGTGATTTCCTGAAGGATAAAGGTGCATTTCAGCCGGAACTTTATTCTTGATCAGTCGCTGGTAAAAACGAATGCTGTTCTCAACCGGAACCACAGTGTCATCACCGGTATGAGTAATCCAGGTTGGGGGCGTATTGGCAGCCACCTGCAAGTCATTCGAAAAGAGCGTAACTTGTTCATCATAAGGTGATTTACCCAGTAAATTATTCTTCGATCCGCCGTGCGTCAGACCTTCCTGCATACTAATGACCGGATAAACGAGGATCATAAAATCGGGACGAAGACTGATGTTTTCAGGATTGGGAATATATGCTTTGTTGAAATGGGTACCTGCAGTTGAGGCCAGATGTCCCCCTGCCGAAAATCCCATGATCCCGATTTTTGATGGGTTGACGTTCCATTCTGTAGCATGCCCACGAACAGTTTTTATGGCTTGCTGTGCGTCCTGTAGTGGCCCAACTGACTTGTCGGGCATAATTGAATCGCTAGGTAATCGATACTTTAAGATAAAAGCTGCGATGCCGTTTTTCTGAAATGTTTCGGCAATATTAGTTCCTTCAAGCCGGTAACTTTCCATGCCATAGCCTCCTCCCGGGCAAATAACCACGGCGGCTCCAGTGGCAATTTTCTCATCCGGAAGATAAAAGGCTAATGTTGGTTGTGAAATACTTCGAAATCCCAACAACTGATCGTCCTTTTCCATTTTTATTTCTTTCATCGGGTAATCTGTACTATTGGGTATGACACCTGGATAAAGCGGAATGGTTTGTTGTGCTGAGAGTTGCAACGACACAAACAGGATTGAAATTGTGGCAAATCGTTTCATGTTATTAATTTTTTAGTTTTTTAGTCAGGTCAGGAACAATTGTTTCCATCGCTTTTTTCGCATTGATGTATTTTCCCAGGTCACGAAAAGCGATTACGTTAAAATGATTATCAGATAAATATTGGAGATATTCTTTAAATAGTTCGGGAGTCGTATTTACCCATGGGTGTTCGGCATCAGGAACCCCGTGAATGGTTAGTATCACAATCTTTCCATTGTGAGCTTCATCGAAAGCTTCCATGATCTGTGATTTGTTTTCAGAATTCATGGCCCAACTTGGAATCAGAAGTGGATGATCTGTCATTGGATCGTAAGCGCGGCTTCCACCAGCACGTGCAAATTGATAATCTTTTCCCTTAAGAACTTTTAGTCCAGGCAAGCTAAGGCTGTAGCCTGGGTAGGCAAAAGTAACTGGACCCCTAATTTTCATCGAATCGCATTTTCGCTCGATGTAATTAAGTTGCTCTTCAATTTTTTCTTTGGATAATTTCGCGATGGCCGGATGATTTCTGGTATGGTTAGCAATCTCAAAACCCATTCGATTAAGTTCACCGATCTGGCGCCAGTTCATGTACTTGGCAGTATCGTTGAAGTTGGGTGGAAATTCACAAATGAAAAAAGTGGCTCCAAAGCCAAATTCTTTCAGAAGTGGTGCAACAACCGAATATTGGCTTGCGGTAGCATCGTCGAAAGTTAATACAACTAGTTTGTCCGGAATTGGTTTCTTTACAATTCTTGAAAAGCCTGTAATCGCTGTAAAAAGGATCAATAGAAGCGTAACTGTTATTTTCATGAGTTGTTTGTTAGTCAACACAAAAATAACAGGCGAAATGTTAAATCCGCAATAACAGACAATATTTAAAATCTGTTTGAATGAATTTTCCCGAAATTCAGATCACTCAATGGTTTACCTTCGTGAGAACGTTGTGCGTATCCAATGGCAACAATGCTCAAAACCCGGAATCCTTCAGGAATATGAAGGGTTTCGCATACATAGGCTTCGCTGGTTTTTTCTTCAGAATACTCGCGACCACGAATCTGAATCCAGCAACTGCCCAGTCCGAGCGAATGCGCAGTTAAATGTCCGATGAAAGCTGCAATCGACGAATCTTCAATCCATGCAACCGTTTTACTTTCGTCGACTAAAACAGCAATTGCCAGTTTCGCTGTTTGCAAAGACGCAGCTCCATGTGGTTTACAAAGTGCTAATTTCTGAAGCAATTCTGGTGCGTCGATAAATATATATTCGCAGGCATTCGAGTTTTTTGAAGTTGGAGCGCGAAGAATGGCTTCCTTGAGAATTTCAAGTTTCTCTGGTTCGATGGGCTGTTCGGTAAATTTCCGAATACTTCGGCGGGTGCGTAAAAGATCGATCATTTGGGGTTTGTTTAATTGTTTGGTACAAAGCAAAAAAAATGCTTGCTTGCAAGCAACTTTTTTCTCGTTTCGTCCATCTGTATTAAAAAGAATTAACATGCTCCGGAGATTTCTATTCATATGCGCAGTTTTAGTGATTGGCATTTCTTGTACCTACGATTCGTTGGAAAAGGAAAGCGATAATTCGGATTTGATTATAAAAACAGGGACTGTTTGCGGTTGGTGTACGGTGAACGATACTTTAACCATCACCCGAAATGCAATCAGGTATGTGAACTATACTAATTGCAATGTAAATAAACCTTCAGTAGAAAAGACTGGGCAGATAAATGCCGCAGAACTTGATGCATTGCTTGCCAAACTTGATTTTGACGAACTGAAAAAGCTTGATCTGAACAGTTCAAATGTTAGTTTTGATGGTTGTGATGATTGGATATACGTCAAAAAGGGAACTGAAAATCATTACATCCGGTTCACTAAAAACGATCCGAAACTTAAACCCATTCAGGCTTTTGTTGATCAGTTGAATGCCATTAAAACCCAATATTCTGTTGCTAAGTAAATTGTTGCATTCCTATCAAATTTAACTCTTCAACTACTCTCTCCAGATTAAATTCGTATTATTGTTGTGTGAAACATTTGCAAGTCAAATTTTCGTACCTCAAAATTGCGAGTAAAAAGTGATTCGGGATAGAAGTCAATGGTTAGGAGTATGGAAACGGTTTCGGTCGGGCGATCGGTATGCATTTAGCGAAATCTATGAAGAGTTTGCCGATGTGCTATTTGCTTATGGAAGTAAAATTACCAGCGACCGGGAATTACTTAAAGACTGCATACAAGATTTATTTTATAATCTTTATCGGTATAATATTCAATTGCACAATCCTGAAAATCTTGAATTCTATTTGTTCCGTTCGCTGAAAAATGACATTATCCGCAAAATTCGGAAGAATTATCACGAAGCAAGTCTGACCGATGAAGGGATGCTTCTGTTTGATTTAAAGTTTCAGGCAGAGCAAGATATTCACGATATTGAATCGAATGAATTACGTGTCAACGCTCTTCGAAAAATACTCCAAACTATTGATCCCCAGAAACGTGAACTGCTATTTTTGAAATTCAGTACCGGATTAAATTATTCTGAAATTGGTGAACTTGTTGGAATGACCTCAGATGCTGTTAAAAAGCAAGTTTATCGTACTCTCGACAATCTTCGTGATCAGTTTGGCGAACAATTACTTTCCTTGTTGATGATTTCCGTCAGGCGCTAAAAATATTTTTTCAGAAATTTGTCCCTTTTTTCAATGTTGTTACTCTTAGAGGTATAAACATTAAAGAAATGACTTTTTCTGATCAAAAATTCATAGAGGATCCGAAATTTCTGCAATGGATTTTCCATAACAACCAGTTGGTCAATCAATATTGGGAACAATACCTTTTGGAGCATCCTGAAGAAGAAGCTCAGATTATTGAGCTTAAAACCCGCCTTTCAGAATTGAAATATTCGGATGAAACCATGTTGCAATTTGAAAAAGAGCAAATCGCGCAGCAAGTTATATCGCGTATCAATCTGGATTTGGAAAAGAATAAGCGGCAATCCATATTTGTTTCTTTCCTGAAATATGCTGCCGTTGCTGTCGCTTTTGCTGTTATTGGCGGTCTTGCAGTTTATTTAAATTCCGACAATAATTCGATTTACCAGCAACTTGCCGGACAAATGGTGCAGATTCCTTCGGAAGGGCAGGGGCCGTTGCTGATTACTTCAACCGGAGAAAATGTTGATCTCAAAAAATCAAATTCAAGTGTAGATTATACCCGAAACGGAGCTATCGTTTTAAATAGCGATTCAGTTATTAAGGCCGCCGATGATATGCCGAATGTTATGAATCAGTTGGTTATTCCATATGGAAACCAATCGAAGCTGATTTTATCTGACAATACGGTTGTTTGGCTGAATGCTGGTAGCCGTTTGGTTTATCCTACTTTTTTTAGCGGTAAAACACGCGAAGTTCTTTTGTTTGGAGAAGCCTTTTTCGAAGTTTCAAAAAATGCAGATAAGCCCTTCATTGTTAAAACTTCTGACATTGAAATTAAAGTACTGGGAACTCAATTTAATGTGTCGGCCTATGCCGAAGACAAGGTGATTCAAACTGTACTGAAAGAGGGAAGTGTTGCGATTCGCCAGAACAACGCTAGCTTTTTTGATAAAGAGGTTGTGCTAAAACCCAACCAGATGGCTTCGTTTGCGAAAAATTCGAATGAAACCAAACTTACTGATGTTGACGTCAGTTATTATACGTTGTGGACCAAGGGATTACTGAGTTTTGATGATGTCGATTTCAATCGCATAGTGAAAAAGGTTGAGCGCTTCTATAATATTTCGGTAAATTTTTCGGAGCCGATTCTTGGAACAATCCGTATAAGTGGCAAGCTTGATTTGAAAAAAAACAAAGACGAAGTGCTTGAATATCTGGAGAAAGTATCGTTGACGAATATCAAGAAAATAAGCGAAAATCAATATATGGTGAAAAAATAAAAACCGGAAAATGGTGGAACATTTCCCGGTTAAACAAATACGAGTTACTAGTTCAGTATTTATTATTTAAACAGTTCAAATCTATGAAAAAAAAGTGGTTAACCGGTCATCCCTATGGGGATAGCCTAAAAAAACTCATGCGAATTATGCGACTAACAATCCTGTTGCTGTTTGGATGCATGTTAACTGTTTCTGCAAACAGTTATGCACAGAAAACCCGTCTCGACATTAATCTGTCGAATACTTCAATCCGCGATCTTTTTGGGTATATCGAAGAAAACTCTGAATTTGTTTTCCTCTATCGGAATGAAGATTTCAATGTAAATAAAAAAGTTGTTGTAAACCTTAAAGATGCTACCATCAACCAGATTCTGGATGAGGCTCTTCGTGGCGAAAATGTTTCATATGATGTTTATGAGCGGCAGATTGTTATTCGTAAAGCTGGCGATGTCATCATCAATTCGCAACAAAAAAGAGATCTTTCGGGAACAGTTAAAGATGTCACCGGAGCGCCAATTCCTGGGGCCACCTTGCTTTTAAAAGGTACGACAATTGGTGCACTTACCGATTTGGATGGAAAGTTCAAGATTTCGATACCTGGTGATGCCAAGACCTTGGTGGTTTCTTTTGTTGGAATGAAGGCACAGGAAATAGCTCTCGCCGGCTTATCTCAGGTGAATGTTATTTTGGAAGAAGAAACTGTTGGTATTGAGGAAGTTGTTGCTGTTGGTTATGGTAAAAATTCACGCAAAAATTTGTCGAGTGCCGTTACGTCAGTTAAATCGGATGAACTGAATAAGGGTGCTATAAGCGATGTCGGTCAGCTTTTGCAAGGTAAAGTATCCGGATTGAATGTTTCTTCGAGTGGTGACCCAACACGCGGAACCACCATAATCATGCGTGGTGCTTCTACCATTAACAGTTCTCAAAGTCCGTTTTATGTCATTGATGGTGTTCCGGGAGCCGATATTTCTCTGGTTACACCTGACGATATTCTTTCTGTCGATGTTTTGAAAGATGCCGCTGCAACTTCAATTTATGGTAACCGTGCAACAAACGGTGTTATCATGATTACTACCAAAAAAGGAAATAAAGACAATGAACAAATTGCGTATAACGGATATTTTGGTGTCGAATCGGTGTCGAATAATTTGGATATGATGAATTCGGACCAGTTACGTTCGTTTCTTACTAAAAACAACATGTCATTTTCTCCTGAAGATGATAAGAACGCTAATACGAACTGGCAAAAGACAATTCAACGATCTGCTGCAATTTCTCAGAGTCACAACGTTTCATACAGTGGAGGTACCAATCGAAGTACTTATATTGCCAGCATAACTTACATCGACAAACAGGGTGTTTTGATCAGTAGCGGACAGAACCGTCTTGTCGCACGCATGTCTATCGAACAAAAGGCGTTTAACGATAAAGTTAAATTTGGATTGAATGTGACCAATTCAAATGTTAGAAACACCAAAGTTCCTCAGCGAAATACGGCACTTCTCCAGGCAGCTAAATATCTGCCGGTCAGCAAGCCTAAAAATGATGATGGCACCTACTACGAAAATTTTAATCATTCAGGCTATTTTAATCCATTGGCAATCATTCAACAGGCTGACGATGATTCAAAGATAAGTACCTTATTAGGTAACTTTACTACCGAAGTTATACTCCCGTTAGGATTAAAATATAACTTAAACATTGCCTACCAAAAAAATACATCGCTAAATGGTGAATATTACAATAGTTACTATGCAACCAATTACAATAGTGCCCAGTTCTATAACAATCCTGATCCACCGGCAAACCACTATATTATCAATTTTGGATCGAATGGATTGGCAAGTCGAAGCACTTATCAAAGCAAAAATGTGATTCTTGAAAATTTTGTTACCTGGAATAAAGAGATTGGGAAACACAACATAAATGCAGTTGTTGGTTATTCATGGCAAGAGGATGAAAAGGGAGATGGGTTTTCTGCAAATAACACCAACTTCCCTGTTGATGATGTAAGTTATAGAAATCTTGCACTTGGAAATTACAGTTCGGTGAATGGGTTTATTGTAAATTTTGGAGATGCTTATGCCTACCAAAAAACACGTTTGATATCAGACTTTGCGCGTTTAAATTACGATTTCAGCAATAAATATATGGTACAAGCATCAATCCGTAGAGATGGTAGCTCTGTATTTGGTGCAAACAAAGAATGGGGATATTTTCCTTCAGTGAGTTTGGCCTGGAGAATCGATCAGGAAGGATTTATGAAATCGCAAAGCGTATTCAAGGATTTAAAACTGCGCGGAAGTTACGGTATAACTGGTAACTCTACCGGTTTTGATGCCTATACTGCTCAGTTTATTGTTGGTCCGCTCGGAACCTACTATTATCAGGGAAAACAAATTTATGCTTATGGCCCAAACAAAGCTGCAAATCCTGATTTGGAATGGGAAAAAACAGCAACAGGAAACCTTGGTTTAGATTTCACGGTATTGAATGGTAAACTAAGTGGTTATGTCGAGGTGTACAATAAGAAAACTACTGGCATGATCTACTCTTATTCGGTAAACCCCGTAATGGTTCCAGCTGGCTCAATTACCGCAAATGGTGGCGAAATGTCGAATAAGGGTATTGAATTAAGCCTCACTGCAACTCCGGTAAAAACTAACGATTTTAGTTGGACTACAAATGTCAATCTGTCGCACAACAAAAACGTTATTGAGAAACTCACAAATAACCTGTTTATAGGTGGCGACTCAGTTCGTATAACCCAGCCTGATGGCGGAGGCCAAACCGGAAGTACGCTCCAGATTTTAAAAGAAGGCAGACCTATTGGTCAGTTCTTCACACTCGAATATGCTGGTAAAAACAGTGCTGGAATATCGCAATATGTGGCCAAAGATGGCAGCCTGACAACGAATCCGGAAATCGGAACTGACTACCATTATATGGGTTCGCCCCAGCCAAAAGTGTTAATTGGATGGACCAATGATTTTAAGTATAAAAATTTTGACCTGAATATCTTCATCCGTGGGGTGTTCGGCAACAAAATTTTCAATGCAACCCGTGCCGATTTGTTCCGTCCAAGTACAGCCAATACGTCTAATATTCTTGTTGATGTGGCCAATGAATCGCCGACAGATATTAATGTGTATAAATACTCTTCCCGTTTCATCGAAAATGGTAGTTATGTTCGTCTCGATAATGCAACCTTGGGTTATAATTTTAAAAACCTGGGTAAATCGGTAAAGAACTTACGCTTATATGTATCAGGAAGTAACTTGTTTATCATTACTAAATATTCTGGTATCGATCCTGAAGTTGAGCAAGGCGGTATAGCACCAGGAGTTGATTCAAATAACTTTTATCCCAAAACACGCACGGTGTTGTTTGGTGTAAAAGCTTCTTTCTAAAAAAAATATAAATTTTGAGTACAATGAAAAAACTAATAAAATACATTATTTTGCCGGCGCTTGTTGGTTTCATGGTATCGTGCAATGATATTGATGTGCCAATTACAACGCAGATGACACCTGATGTTTTCCCACAAAACGATGCCCAGTATGCTCAAACTGCCGGAGCTGTTTACTCGGTTTTCAGGGGAGAGTATGCACAAACACTTTTCTTTATGAGTACTATAAGTACTGACGAAGGTATTCTTCCAGCCAGAGGGGGAAACTGGTACGACAATGCCGGGTACATGAAGATGCATTACCATACGTGGGATAAAGATCATGGCGGTACAAACTCGCTATGGGATTGGCTTGAAAAAACAATTGGTGTTACAAACCAGGCCTATTATCTTTTGAATACTGTTATGCCCGAAGGTGATAATAAAAAAACTACCCTGTCTGAGCTAAGAATGATGAGGGCAATTTCGTACTTTACGATGATGGATTTTTATGGTAATGTGCCACTGGATACTTTGTATGGAGATTTTACATCAAAATCCAATACGCCGAGAGCCGAAGTTTTTAAATACATCGAAACGGAAGTTAAAAAATCGATCAACAATCTGAGTGAAGAAACGGGTTCTGCTACGTACGGCCGGCCAACAAAATGGACAGCATACGCGCTATTAGCCAAAATGTATTTGAATGCTGAATACTATACTGGAACTGCTCGTTGGAACGATTGTATTGCGGCCTGCGATGCAGTAATCAACTCAGGTAAATTTGCTGTAGAACCTCGTTCATCATACCTGAAAATGTTTTATCCGGATAACGGCCCGCAAATGAAAGAATTTATTTTTGCCGTTCCGTTTGATCCTTCAGGAAGCTCCTATCCTGGTACAAACGGTATGATGTATCGTACACGTTACGATGTGCCGCGTTCAGAACGGGCAAAGTTTGGTCTGGCTTTTACACCAAGTGCCCCTATGAGTACTCTTCCTGAATTCTATGCCAATTTTAATGACCCTGGAGATATTCGGAATGATCAGTGGCTTACAGGATTACAGTTTATGAATGATGGTGTGACTCCGGTTACAGTTACAACAACAAAAAAAGGATATGATCAATTCTATACAGACGATGATGGTGGCGCTTCTTACACCTATCAGGTTAACCTGACACCTGATATTATTTATCGTCAGAATCCTGATTTGTTTGATTGCGGTAACGACGAAATTGCCTGGAATATGGGTTACCGCAACATCAAATTTTATCCTGATAAGACCTCGACCAGCCGTAATCAGAACAATGATGTGCCATATCTTCGTTATTCCGATGTCGTTTTAATGAAAGCCGAAGCTATTCTTCGTGGTGGTACAACAACTGGAGGCCAAACTGCTTTATCTCTGGTTAATATGATCAGGTCGAACCGCTCTACATCTGAAGCATGGACAAGTGTTAGTTTGGAAGATTTGTACAAAGAGCGTAGCCGTGAATTCGTTTATGAATATTGGCACCGCAACGATATGATTCGTTTCGGAAAATTTGAAGGCAAATGGGGTTTCAAAACCAATGCTGACACTTATCGCCGGATCTTACCAATTCCAACCAACGCTACTAAACTGAATCCAAAATTAGTACAAAACCCAGGTTATTAATTTGTGATAATTGCATGTAGTATATTGGTTTAGAGAATGCAACAAATAATCGAAGGAGAGGAAGGGTCAAATCTTCTTCTCCTTTATTAATTAAGTAATACCTGATTAGAAACCAATAGAATATTGAGGCAAAACAACTTGAATAATTCCAGTAAAATGAAACGAGCCATGAGTTATACCGACACACAAACGAGGATGACTAGGTGGCGAGTTCCCTGCCTGCCCAAAGGATTGTCAGGCGGGCATATGCCATTAAAAAATACAAATTATAGACATATGAAATTTAGCCAATTAATAAGGAAAAATATACTTGTTTTAGCATTTCTGCCATCGATTGTTTTTGGTCAGCAAAAGCAAATCAATATCGTCGATTTGGGAGCTAAGGGCGACGGGGTAACTGATAACACCCTGATTATCCAGAAAGCCATTGACGAAGCCTCGGCTAGCGGTAACGGGAAAGTGATTGTTCCGGCAGGTACTTTCCTGACTGGTGTAATTCACGTCAAATCGAATGTGGAGATCAACCTCGCCGAAAATGCAGTTTGGCTGGGCAGCGCCAAACGAATCGATTACGGCGCGAAAGACGCTTCTCCATTGATTGTTGCTAAAGGTCAGCATGATTTTTCGATAACAGGGAAAGGAGTAATCGACGGCAATGGCAAAGAACTGATCAAGGATATTTACGCGATGCTGAATGCTGGAACACTGGAAGATTCGGAATGGCAAACCTACAATCCGTGGAACCAGAAGCGGCCCGAAGAGCGTAACCGCCCAAAGATTATTCTGTTTCAGAATTGCGATTCTATACGGGTGAAAGGGATTACCATTAAAAACGGATTGATGTGGGTTCAGGATTACCGCAGTTGCACCAATGTAACCATCGATAACATAAAAGTGCGGAGTACAACTTTTCTGAATAACGACGGGATCGACATTACCGACAGTAAAAATGTACGCATAACCAATTGCGATATCGATTGTGCTGACGATGGTATTTGCCTGAAATCGTCGCTTCGAAACGAAGGCTGCGAGAATGTGTATGTGGCCAATTGCCGGGTTCGTTCGAGCGCCAGCGCACTGAAACTTGGAACGGCTTCATGGGGCGGGTTCAGGAATATTACCATTCGCGACATTACGGTATACGATACTTATCGCTCGGCCATTGCTATCGAGGCGGTTGATGGCGGAATTCTGGAGGATGTTGATGTGCAAAATATTAAGGCTACCAATACCGGCAATGCTATTTTCATCCGATTGGGGCACCGCAACGCTGATGCGGTAATTAGCCAATTGCGCCGTGTACATATTGCCAATGTTAAAGTTGAAATTCCATTGGGCAAACCAGACAAAGGTTATCCTGAAGAAGGTCCGATTGTGAGGTATCCGCATAATGTATTTCCATCTTCTGTTTCTGGATTTGACGGTCATCCGGTTGAGGATGTCACGCTTGAAAATGTTGAAGTGATTTACGAAGGCGGCGGAAACACACAAGTCGCCAGCTTACCCATTGACTCACTTTCAAAAATTCCGGAGCAAATTGCCGAATATCCTGAGTTTTCTATGTTTGGTGAATTGCCTGCATGGGCTTTTTATGTTCGCCATGTTAATAGTCTGAAATTGAAAAATATATCGGTAAATGCCAAAAATAGCGACTACCGGTCGGCCTTTGTTTTTGATGATGTGGTAGGTTTGGAGATGGGAAAAATCAAAATCGAAGAAAACGATTCCAATCCGCAAATTATCATGAAGAGAGTGACGGAAAGATCAATAGATATTGATAACAACATGAAAAAAGAGATTCGCTAAGAACAAGTTTGTTGGTTTAGGAAAGTTCCTTCTTGGTTGAGGGAATGGAATTAAGATCAGACATCGTTCTGGCCTTTTCTATTGCCTGACAAATGAGTTTCCCAGTATTTCGAGTGCCGACGGCCCTTCGTTGAACAACAAATCGAGAATACTTAAATCGGGAACGAACCCAAATTTTTCGGCGAAAACCTGGGTATAAGGTTCTGCCATGAAATGTGGATCAGGATTAATTAAATGAGTTTTCGGACTGATTTGTTCCCTGAAATTCAGGCAATTTTCAGGAACTTGTTCGAAATCTTCTGTCAGGTTTAAACTGACCGTAATTTCAAGAATCTCCAAAATAGTTTCGGTGATTTGCTGATTGAAATCAAACAGGAATTCATGTTTTTTTCGGAAGAACATTTCAACGTCGTCGGCATAGTATTCGAAGAAAGGGGAGGAGTTGTAGGCTGAGAAGATGGTTCGCCAGTGGTTTCGCTGCCATTCTTCGTCGTAAGCAATCCGCAAATCTTTGATTCTTATTTTTTGCTGTCGTCCTTTCTCAACCGGAACGATTAGCGAAATGGGACCGTTGTCACCCAAAATAACCGTACGGTTCCGGTATGTTTGTTTGACGAAATTTTCGTGCTGCTCAATGTAAATTTCAGGATAAACAGCCAGTTTTGAAAAATACCTGACTGGCGCAAAATATGCTGTACTCAGCAGAATTCCGGTATATTGTGTCATTCTTATTCGTTAAAAAAACCACCTTTGTAGTCGCTGCCCATACTCACACCCTCCGAATCAACAACTTCATCTTTATCGGCCACTATTTCTTCACTCTTTTCAAGTTCACGGACTACTTTTTTGAGATCTCTTCTCAATTTAATGATAGTTGGAAGTTGTATCATCATGGATAATAAAAACCCAAAAATAAGTCCGAAGAGCAAAACATAAACCACTGGAACATCCTTCATTTCCCAATGGATAAATTTGATGTTCAGCAGCAATTGGTTCTGGACAGTAAAAATGACCAGCAGCACCGTGAGAATTAAAAACGTAATAACTTTCCAGGACATGGGATTTGTATTATCTGCTACAAAAGTAACTAAAAGCCTGATAGAGAACAAATGAGTTCGGCTTTGGTTTTACTGGTTTTTATAGGAGCAATATTTTATAAACGAAAAAGGATAACTTTTGAGGTTATCCTTTTTTACGTTATAGGTTTGATTTCTAATGAACAAACGAGAACAAACGGCTCCAGCGAATTTTGTTGTAGAACGGTTGATCTTTGTCCAACGAAAGCCAGATGAATACTGCTTTCCCAACAATGTGGTCTTCAGGAACAAAACCCCAATAGCGCGAGTCAGCCGAATTGTTGCGGTTGTCGCCCATCATCCAGTAATAATCCATTTTGAAGGTATAGCTGTCGGCAACCGAGCCGTTAATGTAAATGGTACTGTCTTTTACTATGAGGTCGTTTTCTTCGTATAAGTCGATAATGCGCTCATACAATGGCAGGTTGTCCAAGGTGAGTTTCACCGTTTGACCTTTTTTCGGAATTTCGAGCGGCCCGAAATTATCCACATTCCAAGGGTACTTATTGCTGAATGGGAAAATGTTCTGATCCCAGTTTCCGGCAGGTACCACTGTTGGTTGAAGCGATTTTACATTTTTCAAGGCCTTCAGCTTCTGTTCGTTTTCAAGCGTTAATGGAAACAGATATTGCGTATTTGATATCACATGACGATCATCTTCAGCAATATTCATTTGCTCCAACATCCGTTTGTTCAAACCGGTTCCGTCGGTGGTTACAATGCTTTCGCGCTGCATTCCGGGGAAATGAGTCTGCTCTTTACCATTTACATAAAGTTGTCCGCCTTTCAGCTCAATCACATCACCGGCAATACCCACGCACCGTTTGATGTAATTTTCGCGTTTATCAACCGGACGGGCAATGATTTCGCCAAATGTTTCCTTTTCGTCCCAAACACGTTTCCGGCCATAATTGCGAACCAACGAATAATAGCTTTGGTTCTGAACATTCACGGCGACGGTATCACCTTCGGGAAAATTGAAAACCACCACATCGTTGTTTTTTACTTTTCCAAAACCAGCAATTCGTTTGTACGGATTTTTGATCCACTCGACGTACGATTTCTGGGTTTTCGAGAAAGGCATGGTGTGATGCACAAACGGGAATGAAAGCGGTGTATTTGGAAGTTTTGGACCGTATGAGGTTTTGCTTACAAACAGGTAATCGCCAATCAGCATCGATTTTTCCATCGAGGAAGTTGGAATGGTGTAGGCTTCGATGAAAAACATACGGATGAAGGTGGCCGCAATTACCGCAAAGATAATGGCATCAACCCATTCAACTACTTTTGTTTGTTTTCCGTCGGGAGTATTTTTCTTTTTCCAGAAAGCCCAGTGTACTTTTTTCGAAATGTAAATATCGAAAATTACGGCAAGGCCGATCAGCCACAAATAGCTTTCGATCCAGATTACCCATAGCAAGTATATAAATCCAACAAGGGCAAACTTGAACCATTTGTTTGAAAGTAATTCCTTCATTTTTATAGTATTTTAAAGATTTAGCAAATCATTCATCGACAAAATTCCTTTTTTGCCGAAACTGTATTCGGCAGCTAAAACAGCTCCGAAAGCAAGTCCTTTTCGGTTTTTTGCACAATGGGTTATTTCAATGTAATCAACTTCCGAATCGTAATTGATGATGTGTGTGCCGGGAACCTGACCTTCGCGTTCCGAAATAATACCAATTTCGTCGGCAAGCCCAGTGGTATGATTAACCCATGATTTTTTAGTTGAAATATTTTCGATAATTCCTTCGGCAAGAGTTATGGCAGTGCCGCTAGGCGCATCCAGCTTTTGGGTATGATGAATTTCCGTCATTTCAACCGAATATTCAGGGTGGTTAGCCATTAGTTCTGCTAGTTTTTTATTTAGTGCAAAAAAGATATTCACTCCCAGACTGAAATTCGAAGTATAGAAGAAAGTCCCATTCAAATCCTTACACAATTGATACACTTCTGCCTGTTTTTCAAGCCAACCGGTCGTTCCACTAACTACCGGAATTCCAGCTTCGAAACATAACTTGTAATTGGCTGTGGCCGAAGCAGGCGTGGTGAATTCAATCGCAACATCTGCTTTTTTCAGATTGGTCAAATTCAAATCTTCTGGGTTGGTAATATCAATTTTCAATACTATTTCGTGTCCGCGGTTAAGAGCTATTTTTTCGATCTCTTTCCCCATCTTTCCGTAACCGATTAATGCAATCTTCATTCTTAGTAGTTCTAATTTTGGGTCAACAAAGATATAAAATCAAGGCTAATATAGTGATACATGGAAAAGGAATCTGATTTTTTCGATAAACGTGCTTCCTGTTCCGGTAAACACTACTGTTTGGCTTTTATTCACTTGTTTGATAGCGCTTCAAAATTCCATCTTTTTAGGTCTCTGGTGTTATTTTCTGATTACATTCGTGATTGAAAATGAAACTGAATGACATCTTATGTTAAAACTTGTTGCAACTGATTTGGACGGAACTTTTTTGAAGAACGACAAGTCAATTTCCAAAGAGAATATTGATATGCTTCACTCTTTAGGTAAAAATGGTATTGTGCGGGTAATTGCCACTGGTCGAAACCTTAAAAAGACCATTGAGGTTATTCCTTCGGAAATTCCATTCGATTACATCGTTTTTTCTTCCGGGGCCGGAGTGTATGATTCAAAAAACAGTAAGCTGCTGTATCATAAAAATCTGAGTAAAGTAGTTGTCCAGCAGTTGGTTGATTTTTTGGTTGAAAACGATCTCAATTTTCACCTTTTTAAGCCTGTTCCGGAGAACCATAACTGTTGGTATCATCGCGGAAGTGTTACATGTTCCGAATTTGAGAGCTATTTTGAATATCTCCGGTCGCATTCAGAACCATTACCGCACAACAAGCTAATCAATTCAGAAGCTTGTCAGTTTCTGGTTGTTTTCCCGAACAATTTAGAGCGTTTCTTGTCTCTTAAAAGTGCTATTGAGAATCAATTTCAGGAGGTGAAAGTGGTTCGTACAAGCTCGCCATTGGAAACCGGGTACATTTGGATGGAAATTTTTCATCAGTCGGTCTCGAAAGGGAATGGGGTTAAATTTGTTTGTGATGTTTTAAATATTGAACATGAATTTACATTAGGTATCGGCAACGATTTCAACGATTTAGACTTACTGGAGTTTACCAATTATTCATACATCGTTGAAAACGGACCTGATGAAATGAAAAATCGCTTTTTGTTGGCCAGTTCGAACGAAGAAAATGCTTTTGCAAGAGCCATCGAAAAACACTTATAAGAAACAGAAAACAGTTTAGAAACAGTAAAACACATTAAAAATGAGAAAAACACTCACCGTAATTTGGATACTGGCAGCAACGCTTTGCTTTGGTCAGCCTCAAATCAAACTGAGCGATCCATTACCAACCGACCCCAAAGTAACCAAAGGAGTTTTAGCAAACGGAATGACCTATTATGTGAGAGCCAACAGTACGCCGAAAAACCGGGCCGATCTTTACCTGGTTGTGAGGGCCGGGTCTGTTGAAGAAGACGATAATCAAATGGGATTGGCTCACTTTGCAGAACATTTGGCATTTAACGGAACTAAAAATTTTCCGAAGCATGAACTGATCAATTACCTGGAATCAATCGGAATGGAATTTGGTCCCGAAATCAATGCTTATACCAGCTTCGATGAAACTGTTTACATGATTAAAGTTCCGCTCGACAGTACAACGTTCATGAATAAAGGATTGCAGGTGCTTTACGATTGGGCCAGTCAGGTGACCGATGCTGACGATGAAATTGAGAAGGAGCGTGGAGTTATTCACGAGGAGTGGCGTGGTGGACGTGATGCCGATGAACGCATGATGCAAAAATGGCTTCCGGTTTTCCTGCACGATTCGAAATATGCTGATCGGCTTCCGATTGGTAAAATGGAAATTGTCGATCATTTCGCACCGGAACTGTTGCGTAAGTTCCGAAAAGATTGGTATCGTCCCGATTTGGAAGCTGTTGTCGTTGTCGGCGATTTCGATCAGCAGGTCATGGTGAAGCAAATTACCGAAATGTTCTCAAAAATTCCGGCAGTCAAAAATCCAAGAAAGAAAAATGAGTATGATGTCCCCAATCACAAGGAAACTTTGGTTTCGGTAGTTACTGACAAGGAAGCGCAATATGCCGTTGCACAGATTTTTTACAAACATCCACTTGAGAAATCGAAAACCGTAGGCGATTATCGTAAAGGAATTGTTGAAGGTTTATACAATGCAATGATTAATGATCGTTTAGCAGAATTAACACAGAATGAAAATCCACCTTTTCTGATGGCCAATTCGGGTTACGGAGCGCTTTTTGGTCCCAAAAGTGTGTACAATTCAGTAGCTGTTTGTCAAAATGGGAAGATTGAAGTAGGAATTAAGACGGTGCTTACAGAGAATGAACGGGTGTTGAAGTTTGGGTTTACGCAGAGTGAACTCGATCGGCAGAAGGCTGCTATGATGACATCGATGGAGAATGCTTTCAATGAGCGGGAAAAACAAAAATCGGAAGCCTATGCCGAAGAATATAAACGGAATTTCCTGACTACAGAAGAACCTTTTCCAGGCATTGAAAATGAATACAAGTATTATCAGGCGTTTATTCCTGAAATTAAGCTGGAAGAAGTAAATGCTCTGGCTGCAAAATGGATTACCAAAGAAAACCGGGTGGTCATTTTAACAGCTCCTGAAATTGAGGGTGTTTCAGTACCAACTGAAGCCGACATCAGGAAATACCTCAATGAAGTTGAACAGACACCGATTAAACCGTATGTTGATAATGTTACTGATAAACCGCTTATTCCGAAAGAACCAACTGCCGGTTCAATTGCGTCAATCCGGAAAATTGATCAGGTTGATGCTGAAGAATGGACGCTTTCGAACGGCGCAAAAGTGATCGTAAAATCAACCGATTTTAAAGATGACGAAATCCTTTTCTCGGCATACAGTTTGGGCGGAAGTTCGCTTTACGGGCAGAAAGATGATGTTTCGGCAGAAATGGCTCCATCAATTCTTGCTTTGAGTGGCTTGGGCGATTTCGATAAAGTGTCTCTGGATAAACTCCTTTCAGGAAAAGCGGTTGCAATAAATCCATATATCAGCGATTTGCGCGAAGGTTTTGGCGGCGGTTCTTCGGTTAAAGATGCTGAAACATTGTTCCAATTAATTTGCATGTATTTTGTTGGTCAGCGCACCGACCAGTCGGCCTTTAATTCGTTTATGTCGCGAACTGCAGGGGCTTTAGAGAATAAAAAAACATCTCCGGAAGCAGCATTTCAGGATACTTTACAGGTAGTTTCGGCCAATTACAGTCCTCGCAAACGACCGATGACCGCGGAAATACTGAAAGAAGCAGATTTATCCAGAATAACCGAAATCAATCATGAGCGTTTCAGTGATGCCAGTGACTTTAAGTTCTTTTTCGTCGGAAAGATTGATAAGGAAGCATTAAAACAACTGGTTGTGAAATATCTGGCCTCGATTCCATCGACTCATAAAAATGAAAATTGGAAGGATGATGGGATTAAAGAACCTTCAGGAATCGTTGAGAAAACTGTTTATAAAGGTCAGGATGCCAAAAGCATGCAATACCTGGTTTTTCATGGTAATTATGAATACAGCCGAAGAAATAATTTGTTGATTAACGCTTTGAGTAAAATTTTGACAACCCGTTTGCTGGAAGTCATTCGCGAGGATAAAAGCAGCGTTTATTACATTGATGCCAATCCATCGGTAGAGAGATTTCCTGAAGCAAAATACAGCATGGCCATCAATTATGGCGCTGACCCTGCAAAATTAGCCGAATTGAAAGAAGCCGTTTTTGCCCAGATCAAAGATATTGCCACCAACGGACCATCGGCAATTGATTTACAAAAAGCCAAAGAAAAACTGCTCAGGGAGCGCGAGACAAACCTGCGCGAAAACAAATATTGGCTGAGTGTTTTGAGCACTACATGGTTTAATAGTGATGCCGATTTTAGCCAGTTTGGAGATTACGAAAACATTGTAAATTCATTTACGGTTGAGGATATAAAAGCTGCGGCAAACAAATGGTTTGATTTTAAGAATTATTACGGAGTTGCCTTAAAACCTGAAGCTGCGAAGTAGAAAAAATAGAGCACATTATTGAAAAGCCGTTTCTGTCTTGGAACGGCTTTTCTATTTTTTACCGAAGAGTTTTTCAGCAGCAAGCAATTGTTCCGGTTTTCCCAAATCCATCCAAAGGTCCGACTCATCTACAAAAGCTTTGATGGACTGATTTTTGGCCAGTCGTAAATAAAGATCCATGATCGGGAATTTCCCAACTTCGGTTATTAATTCCAAAAATTCAGGCTGAATGATATGAATTCCACTAAATGCGAGTGGTTGAGCGTTGGCAAATGATTCGGCGCGGCTAATAATTGTTTCGCCATTGCTGAAGTTTTTCCAACCTGCCAATTGCAGATTTTGGTCAAACATCAGGTAGCGGCTGGTTTCTCGCTGTCTGACAACCAAAGTTGTCAATGCGTTTTGTTCCTGATGGTATTTCAGAAGGGTATTCAGATCCAGATTGCTGATCACGTCTACATTGTAGATCAGGATTGGTTCGTTGCCTTTCAGGAAAGTGCCAGCCTTTTTTAATCCACCACCTGTATCCAAAAGCTGATCGCGTTCATCCGAAATGTGCATGTCAATTCCGAATGAATTATTTTCTTTCACGAAAGAAATGACTTGTTCTGCAAAATGAAAAACGTTAATGGTTATGTCCGAAATTCCGAATTGTTTCAAATGTTCGATGGCATGTTGAAGAAGTGGTTTCCCGGCAACACTAACCAGTGCTTTGGGTTTATCCTGAGTGTGCTCTTTTAATCTTGTTCCGAGTCCTGCTGCAAAAAGGAGTGCTTTCACTGTGGCTTATTTGAATTCCTTCAAAAATAAACATATTGATTGGTCATTTAGGATTCTTGACACTGAATTTTTTCAAAGAAGTAAAATATGAAGGTTAAACCATTTGCTTGAAATATAGTCTATGAAGCTGAAACAGATTTAATCACTTTAAAATAAAATCATGAAAAAGTTAGGCGTATTATTTATGATTCTTTTGTTTGCCTCGGGAATTACTTATGCACAAAGAGGAAGTGATGAACGACCATCGAAAACAATGGAACAGGGTAGAAGCGGGGCCCAGCCTCAAATGAATCCGGAGGAAATGCTTAAAAGACAAACTCAACGTTTGGTCGATGAGCTTAAACTAAACAAAGATCAGGAAGCGAAGGTTACGGCTATTAATAAGAAGTACATGGGAAAACAGTCTTTTGACTTCTCAAAGATGCGTGATGCCAGTGATGATGAGCGTGCCAAAATGCGCGAAGAGATGCAGAAAATTCAGGCAGAAAAAAACAAAGAAATTAAAGCGCTATTAACCCCTGAGCAAGTAAAAATTTTCGATGAAAATCAGAAGAAGCGCGAAGAAATGAGAAAAAATGGACAAGGCCGAATGGGTGGATTTGGCGGTCCTCAATAAATAGTTTTTGTTGGTTAAAAGAGGAAAGGGGCATTTTGCCCCTTTTTTATTTTAGATCATTTCTTAATGCCAGCATCTTAATGGCTGTAACTGCTGCTTCATCACCTTTATTCCCAAGTTTGCCTCCTGCACGGTCGAGTGCTTGTTGTTGGTTGTCGGTGG
Source organism: Aquipluma nitroreducens (assembly GCF_009689585.1). GTDB lineage: Bacteria > Bacteroidota > Bacteroidia > Bacteroidales > Prolixibacteraceae > Aquipluma > Aquipluma nitroreducens. The sequence goes on from NZ_AP018694.1 coordinate 4,237,903, forward strand.
TGAGAACTCCAAAAATAAAAGGCTTGTTGTATTTCATGTTCAGGCTGGTGATTCCCTGAGTAACTCCCTGACAAATAAAGTCGAAATGGCGGGTTTCTCCCTGAATGACGCATCCCAAAACGATTATAGCATCAACACCTGCATATTCGGCCAGATATTGGGCTCCAAGAGTCAGCTCGAAAGTCCCCGGAACGTGTTTTATGATGATGTTTTCATCTTTAGCTCCATGTCTTTTCAACGTATCAGCAGCGCCTTGGGCCAATGCACCTGTGATTTCGTAATTCCATTCTGCAACTACAATCCCAAACTTCATTGATGCGGCTGATGGAACTGTTGTTAAATCGTATTCTGATAAATTTTTTGTTGCCATTCTTCTGATTTTAAATTGGTCAAAAATAAAAAATCCCCTGCAATGAGGGGACCTTTTCATATTATTATAAGTTGTAGTTTGTCACTACATTTTAGCCTTAACTCTTGCAATGTATTTATCAATGCTTCTTCCTTCATTACTTTCAGGAAATTTTTGTTTGATCGTTTCGTAGATTTTCAAAGCTTCATCTTGTTTGCTTGAACTTTCCAGTAGCTCACCTGCTTTTAACATGTAAATAGGCGCTGTTAGTTCATTGTCATTCATTTTATAAGCTTCGGTGTATAAATCGAGCGCTTTGTCTGTTTTTCCAAGTTCAAGTTGAGCATCACCCTGAGCTCCAACTGAAATAGGACCTAGCAGAGCATCGTCGGTATCGAACTTTTTAAGGTAGTCAATTGCTTTGTCGAACTGACCCATGTTTAAATAAGAAACCCCGGCATAATAGTATGAAAGTTTACCAGCTTTTGTCGATCCAAAATCGTCAATGATATCTAAAAATCCCGGATTGTTACCGTCGCCATTCAGAGCCAGATTAAAAGAGTCTTTTTCAAAATAATTCTGAGCCATAAACATCTGTTCCTGGGCTTCTTTTGTCCGTGGTTCAAGGTAAAACTTGTTTAAACCAAGATAACCAACAGCTACAACTACAATTGCACCGACTACGATACCAATTAATTTGGAATTTGATTCAAGAAATTGCTCTGTTTTGGTTAATGCACTTTCTACTTCGGTTAGGTTATCCACCTGAGTGTTTTTTTTGTCTTTTGCCATCTTTTAAAGTATAGTTCGAAAATCGAGAGGCAAAAATATATTATTTTCAAAAATAAACGACAGATTTCAGAGATAAAAATGAATATTAATCAACACATTGATGTTATTATCCTGAATGGCGATTTTTTTATCCGGTTTCACCGCCGGAATTTGTAGTTTTGTTGAATTAAACAGGCTTTAAAATGTATATTCAAGAATTGTCGGTTGTTAATTTCAAGAACTTTGAACATGCTGAATTTAAGTTTTCTGACAGCTTAAATTGTTTCATAGGCAATAATGGTGCAGGCAAAACGAACCTGATGGACGCTATTTATTACCTTTCGTTTTGTAAAAGTTTCCTGAATTCAGTCGATGGTCAAAATATCAGGTTCGATCAGGAATTTTTTATGATTCAGGGAAAATACACCCGGCTCGAATCGGATGAAGTTATTTATTGCGGCCTGAAAAGAAATCAAAAGAAAATAGTCAAGCGGAATCAGAAGGATTACAAAAAGTTGTCGGAGCATATAGGTCTGATTCCGTTAATTATTGTTACTCCATCAGACACTAACCTGATTTCAGGGGGCAGTGATGAACGCCGCCGGTTTGTTGATGCGGTTATTTCGCAGTACGATGCTGTTTACCTTGAAAATTTGATTCGGTATAACCGGGCTTTACAGCAACGGAATAACCTTCTTAAACAGTTTGCCGGAAGAAATAACTTTCAGTTGGAGTCGCTGGAGGTTTGGGATGATCAGCTCGTAAAATACGGACAGCAGATTCACGAGGTTCGTAAGGTTTTCATTGAGAATTTGCAGCCCATTTTCCAGAATTACTATGAACTGATTTCAGGCGGAAGAGAAATTGTGGGCTTGAAGCATCAGTCTGACTTAACCAACAATAGTTTTGAACAGTTACTGAAAGATTCTATTGGGAAGGATCGCATGCTTCAATACACAACAACTGGTATTCATAAAGAAGATTTTGAGTTCGAATTAGCTGGTTATCCGATTCGGAAATTTGGCTCGCAAGGCCAGAAAAAGACTTACCTTGTGGCCCTCAAATTGGCTCAGTTCGATTTTATGAAAGCCATTTCGGGATTGACTCCGATTTTATTGTTGGATGATATTTTCGATAAACTGGACAAGAATCGTGTGGAACAGATCGTGAAACTGGTTGCCGACGATCATTTTGGACAGATTTTTATTACCGACACCAATCGGGAACACCTCGACCAGATTATTGCTGGTTTGGAAACTGAATCACGGATTTTTACCATCAGTGATGGAAATGTTATTAATTTGACTCAATGAGAAAAAGTAATGCTCAAAGTATAAGTAGTGTGCTGAAAAGCTATGTTCAGGAAAATAATCTCGAACGTAAACTGAATGAACTGGACCTGATTAAATCGTGGGAATCGGTAATGGGAAAAACGGTATCGCGCTATACAGGGAATTTGTACATTCAAAACAGCACCCTGTTTGTTGAAACAACTTCGCCAATTGTTCGCAACGAATTGTTAATGATGAAGGAAGAAATACGTGTTCGTCTGAATGAAGTGGTTGGTGAAGAGTTGATTAAGGCTATCATATTTAGGTAAGATGCGTAGGAGGCTGTATCAAAAGTGATTATGTTTTTTCAAAAACTTACAATTTGAAAGTACCGACACTGTTAAAACCCCTAAATCCCCTGAAGGGGACTTCAAAGCCGCCCCTTCAGGGGAGGTTTGGAGGGGTGAAATGAAGTTGAACTTACAATTTGAAAGTTGAATTTGTGAAATTTTGACTTTTGATACAACCTCCTACAGGTATTTCTGCTATTCAGGATCCTGACAAATTAAATATCACCCTTGCTCTTACCATTAAGCCGGCTTCCGATGGAAGTTCCCGGATTGCTTCCGGATTTGTAAGTTGGTTTTGTGTGGCATAAAATACCGGTCCACCTGAAAGGGCAAATGACAGTCTTGATTTTTTTGGTGACAAACTTAGCGAAGGGCCAATCAGCATTTTAGCTCCACCTTCGGCTTCCTCTTTATCCCAAAAGCCTTCCAGATCTTCGCCTACAGCTTCCAATCCGCCATAAAAATTTTCGGATAAGCGATAATGAATTCCCAAGCTGGTTATAACATCGATTTTATCACGTTTTGAGGCTAACGCTTTTTCAAGAAGTAGGTTGCCGCTAAATTTCCATTGTGGCATTTCGTATGAAAATGTAATTCTGCTTAGTAACGATTTTACATCGCTATAATCCCTTCTGACTCCTAACCCGGCTCCAACTCTCAATCCAAGAACTTTTTTGCCTCCCAGAATGTCGCGAATAACCTCTATTTGCTGAGCGCTTGCAATATTCTTTTCAAGAGGAAAACCCAAAGAGGCATTGGCGATAAAAGTAAAGCGCTTTCCCAGGTACCCTTTTACAGCAAATTGCTGGTTTATTCCATCATATCCGAATGGGCCAGAAACTCTTTCACCATAACCCCCTGAATAATCAAGACTCCATTTTAAATCCTCTGGAGTTAATGTGCTGATTGAAAACAAGAAAGGTTCAGGAGTCCGTTTTATTGTAAAGTTGTCACTTTCACTTAGATTCTGAGCCATTGTTGAGGTTCCAATAATGCCAGCTATAAGAAAGGTTAAAAGTCTTTTATTCATAATTTTCAAATTTTTAAACATGCCAATCTGGTCAATTATAATTCTTCACCTGCAAATGTATGATCAAAATGCAGCGGAGTATAACCAGCAAGTAAAGATTAATCAGAATTTAATGTGACAGCATGAGGAAAATCGGATTTAGTATCTTTCTGTTTTTGAGAAAAAGAAATCACTTTCAACAATGGCATTCTCATCGCTATCCGATCCGTGGACTGCATTATGCGACATGGATTCGGCATACAATTTTCGGATTGTTCCTTCTTCCGCTTTTGAGGGATCGGTTGCACCAATCAGATGTCTGTAATCTTCCACCGCATTTTCTTTTTCAAGTATAGCTGCAACTATTGGTCCTGAACTCATAAAAGATGTTAAATCTTCAAAAAAGTATTTTCCGGCATGAACGCTGTAGAATTCCATGGCCTGAATCTTGGTTAAGTATGTGAATTTCATTGCTTTTATCCTGAATCCAGCCTCTGTGATCATGTGCAGTATTGGTCCAATGTAGTTCTTCTGGACTGCGACTGGTTTAATTATCGTAAATGTTTGATTTCCTGACATATCGATTGTATTTTATGGGTTTTAAAACGGAACCCAATTTAGTGAAAATTCATTTTGTTAACTCAACTCCATCGGCTTTATTTTTATATTTGTAACTTATTTTAAAATTGAATAATTGGAAAGAGTTGATATTGAATTAATTAATTGTTTTGGACAGCTAGTCAGGAATAGTTCCAAATCGATAGTTTTGGTTCCTCATATGAATCCGGATGGCGATGCAATGGGTTCAGTTCTTGGTTTATGGCGGGTTCTGAAAAATGCAGGATTTAAAGTTAAAGTGGTAAGTCCAACAAAATACCCTGAATTTTACCACTGGTTGGATGGGCACGATGAGGTAATCATTCATAGCCATCATCCCAAACAATCAGCAAGAGCCATCGAAGAATCGGATCTGTTAATTTGCATGGATTTTAATCAGCTATCTCGACTTGGAGATATGAAATCACTGGTCGAAAATTATGCCGGGAAAAAGATTTTGGTTGATCATCACCCTTATCCGGGGGATTTTACCGATCTGCTAATTTCTGACATCACCTTTAGTTCTACTGCCGAATTAATATTTTCTTTGCTTCAATCTACTGACTTAGCTCAATATATTGACAGGAATGCAGCTACCTCATTTTTCACAGGTATCATGACTGATACTGGGTCTTTCGATTTTAATGTATCAAACCCCAGTACGTTTGAAGCAGTGGCTCAGCTTACCCGCATGGGTATCGACCAACTTGACATTCATTCTAAAGTGTACGATAACTATTCCCCAGATCGGATGCGCCTGATGGGCTTTTGCCTGAGTAACCGAATGATTGTTTATCCGGAATATAACGCAGCCTGCATGTACATTACGTTAGAAGATCAGAAAGCTTTTAATTTTAAAACAGGCGACAACGAAGGGTTTGTCAATATGCCACTTTCAATAAAAGGAGTTGTATTTAGTGTACTTTTCACTGAGAAAGAAAAATACGTTAAAGCATCATTCCGATCAAAAGGCGAATTTGCTGTAAATGAAGTGTCTGAAAAATATTTTAACGGAGGAGGGCATCGCAACGCAGCCGGAGGAGAGTTTTATGCATCTTTAGCAGAAGCTTTGGATCAATTCGAGAAATTGCTCCCTGAATTTGAAGCTCGAATTAAACTATCAATAAAATAATTTACCATGAAAAATTTGAATTTTGTTTTTAAATATTTTGTACTGCTTTTGTTTTTAGCGGCATTTGTTTCATCGTGTATGAAATCCAGCGATCCAAGTTCAGGCAATACTGCTGAAACCGAAGCGGCTCAAATCAAATCGTGGAAGGCAAAGATGAAAAGCGAGAATATTGCCTACGATTCAACTGCGACCAAGATATTTTACGTTATAGATAAGACTAAAGTAGGCACTGGTCCAAATGTGACAACAGGGAACACAGTGACAGTTAAATATACTGGTACTTATATGGATGGAACTATTTTCGATTCTTCAGATAACTTTACTTATGTGCAAAAATCCTCCAGCTCGCGTATGATCGCAGGTTGGGAAGAAGGTATTGAATTGCTAAATAAGGGAGCAAAAGGCACTTTCCTTTTTCCATCGTCTCTGGCATACGGACCATATGGTTATTATTCAATTCCCGGGTACACTCCGTTATTTTTTGTTATCGAAGTGGTTGATATTAAATAGAAGCTGATTTTAATTTGTACTTTCGCAAAAAAAATAATTTATGAGACAATATCTGTACATTCTCGGTTTGATGGTTATGCTATCCGGAATTTATACTTCGTGTAAAACAAATACTCTGGATGCATTGCATGAAGACGAGGTTACTGCACGCGACAAGTATGTTAAGGATAAGAACCTTGCAGATTTTAAAGACGTTTCTGGAATCTATTTTAAGGATAGCATAAAAGGAACAGGCGATTCTATAAAATCAGGTTATATCGTAAAGTTGTATTTTAAAATCACATTGCTCGACGGAACAGTTGTTTTTACAACCGAGGATAAATATGGTCATAATTACGAAGAGTATACTTTTTATATTGACGCAACGAGTACAACCATTAATCAGGCGTATGTACAGCAAATCGCCGGATTACATTCGGGCCTGAAAAAAATGTTGGTTGGAGGAACAGCATTTATGGTCATTCCTTCGGAACTTGCATTTAAAGCTGTTGAAAACTCAGCTACAATTGGAGTCCCGCGCTTTTCAACCTTGTTGGCAACTGTTTATGTCAAGAAGGCGATTTCGCCCGAAGAGCAAGCCGCACAATAAAAAATATAAGCCAGATATTCCCGCAGTTGACCGAAAGGCTTCCTGCGGGATTTTTATTGCTATTGTTTGTCTAAAGATTTAGCTGTATAACTATGTTTTTTATCTTTTGCCTTGACATTTATGAGCAAGTCTGAATTACTTAAGAAACTACTTCCCGGATTCATTCCATTATTTGTATTTATCGCCATCGACGAGATTTGGGGAACACGTGCCGGGTTAGTAGCAGCCCTAATTATTGGTGTTGCCGAAATGATTTGGATATGGATACAGGAAAAGAGATTCGATAAATTTGTTTTGTTTGATACCGGTTTGCTTGTCGTATTAGGTTCTGTTTCATTGATTCTCGATAACGACATCTTTTTTAAGCTGAAGCCCGGATTGGTTGAGTTGATTTTGTGTGCAGTTCTGGCAGTTTCAGCTTTCTCGAAACTAAATATCATCGGAATGATGACCCAGCGGTACATGAAAGACATGGAGCTGAACGACCAGCAAATGGCACAATTCAGGAAGACCATGCAACTCATGTTTTTTGTATTTCTGTTTCACACGGTATTGGTATTTTATTCCGCTTTTTACATGTCCGACGGAGCCTGGGCCTTTATCAGTGGTGGTTTATTCTATATTTTGTTTGCGGTGGTTTTTGGATACGAATTCATAAAGCAAAAACTCAGTCGTAAGCCGCTTTTAATTCCTGAAGATGAAGAATGGCTGCCAATCGTAGACGAAGCGGGCCAGATTATTGGCAAAGCTCCACGCTCGATTTGCCACCGTGGCGAAAAATTGCTGCATCCGGTTGTACATTTACACGTTTTGAATAATCAGAAGCATGTTTATTTACAGAAAAGGCCCTTGAATAAACTGGTTCAGCCTGGGAAATGGGATACCGCTGTTGGTGGGCATATCTCGGCAGGCGAAACACTCGAAACTGCGCTGAAACGCGAAGCCTGGGAAGAAATTGGTCTTCATAATTTCGCCGCACGTCTGGTGAAAACTTACCGGTGGGATAGCGAAATTGAATCGGAGCTGGTTTATGTTTTTGTTAGTCACGATTTTAAATCGATCCATTTGCACTCAGATGAGGTGGAGGAAGGTCGGTTTTGGACACAAAAGCAAATTGATGCCAATCTGGGCATGGATATTTTCACCCCGAATTTTGAACATGAATACCAATTACTGAAGAAGGAAATTTTTTCAGTATAAACGAAATTAGACCTTTTCGCCAGACTTTCTTTGTCTATGCTTTTTTTCCTAAAGTGTTTTATGAGTTCCGTCGCAGTATGGTGGATTTTTGGTTTGCTTGCATTGACAAAGCCATGCTTCCTGTTTTTGATCAATTCTAAAGATCACCGGGGTAAATTCACCCCCACGGTGCGATCCGTTGCAGAACGGCTGGTTGGAACTTTTCCCACACGCGCACCAGAAATATTGTCCCGGTTCAAGATTGACCTGAGCGGGCATTTTTGCAGCAATTAATGGTTTATCCATGGTTGTCGATTTATAACTTTAAATTTTTAATTTTGATTTGCTTTAATCTAAACAGTTTAGATTGAGTTTAGTTATATGTACTAAAAAAATAAATGATGAAGGTATTTATAATCAGTTTGTTATGTTTGTTTTTTCTTGGTCAGCAAGTTGAAGCGAAAAAACATCTTTTGTATGTTGGTACTTATACCAAAGGCATGACCAACGGTATTTTTGTTTATTCATTTAATGATCGGAGTGGACGATTGGTTGATTTGAAAGAGCCAGCGATCAGTAATAATCCGTCATTTCTAGCGATTGCTCCAAATAAGAAATTTCTTTATGCAGTGGGTGAACTCGATAATCTGGATTCGATTAGCCAAAGTGGGGGACTGTCTTCTTTCAAAATTGAGCCTGATGGAAAATTGACTTTGATAAACCATGTATTAACACATGGTGCAAACCCCTGCCATGTAAGCCTTTCTCCTGATGGGAAAAAACTGGTGGCCTCGAATTATACGGGTGGAAATTTATCGTTTTTCAATATTTTGCCTGATGGCAGTTTATCTGAAATGGTGCAGCGAATTCAGCACGAGGGTAGTGGCCCGTTCCCCGGAAGGCAAACCGAACCGCATGCCCATTCGGCTCGCTTTAATGCAACCGGAAAGTTATTGTTTGCGGCTGATCTCGGAATTGACGAACTTAAAATTTACGATGTTACTTCCGGAGAAAAGATGGTTGTACCATCAGCACAGCCGTTTGTAAAACTTGAGCCAGGTTCCGGTCCTCGTCATATGGATTTTTCGGCTGATGGCCGTTTTATATATGTCATTAACGAGTTGAGTTCAACAATTGTTGTTTTGATGAAATATGGCGGTGAATGGAAGCAGGTTCAGACGATTAAAACTCTACCCAAAGATTTTAAAGGCGAAAGCTGGTGCGCTGATATTCATTTATCGGCTGACGGACGGTTTGTTTACGGATCGAACCGAGGCCACAACAGCATTGCCGTTTTTAAACGCGAACCCAATAATGGTAAGTTAGAAATGATCGAGACTGTTCCTGTGGAAGGTAATTGGCCTCGTAATTTTATCATCGATCCATCGGGTAAATTCTTATTGGTTGCCAATCAGAAAAGCAACGATATTACTGTATTTCAAATCGATCCACTCTCAGGAAAGTTAAAATATACTGGCTTTAAGGTTTCGAATGAATCTCCGGTTTGTTTGCAGTTTTTGAAATAATCAGTTTGGATTGTTTGGAGTGGAAAAATTGCTGAATGGTTAAACGTTAAATTGCTAAATGGTTGGAACGTCATTTAACCTCTTCTACGAATCAACCATTTTTACAACCCCAATACAGCAACAATTATCCCCGAATCAATCGAATAAATTCTTCTCTTGTGGCAACTCTTTCGAAGGCGCCAGTAAAGTCCGAAGTCGTTGTAGTTGAGCTTTGTTTTTGAATGCCGCGCATCTGCATGCACAAATGCTGTGCTTCAATAACAACAGCCACACCAAGTGGATTAAGTGTTTGCTGAATGCAATCTTTTATTTGGGTAGTTAATCGCTCCTGAACTTGCAACCGGCGGGCATAAGCATCAACTACACGGGCAATCTTGCTGAGCCCTGTGATGTATCCATTCGGAATGTACCCGATGTGTGCTTTCCCGATAAATGGGAGCATGTGGTGTTCGCACATCGAGTAAATTTCAATGTCTTTTACAATCACCATTTGTCGGTAATCTTCCTTAAACATGGCCGAACGCAAAATTTCTTCAGGATCTTGTTCGTAACCCTGAAGCAGAAATTGCATCGATTTCGCAACGCGCATGGGTGTTTGCTGCAATCCTTCGCGACTGGAGTCTTCGCCAACCAGATCGATTATTTTTTTATAATGTTCGCTTATTTCCTTCGTTGTTTCCGGATCGTATTGCTCGATTTTCCTATATTTTCCGTTTTCTCCGTTCAGTGAAAATTCCATCGTTTAATTCCTTTCTGAAATAATTTTGTACAGTGACGCAACCGCAAAGGTAGTAAGTTCAGTCTTACTCAGGATTCAAGATTAAGATTTTGTCAGAAATGCCATACAAATCAATTAAACTTTAACCTAAAGTGAAATCCGTTGGGTTAAAAAGAGGATTGATCTTTTGAATTTTTTATTTTTGCATCGTTTATTCAATAAGGCTTCAGGCAATCCGGGAAATGAGATCGTATAATTCTAAAAAAGTACCCGGTTAAGTGTTGTTTGAAAGTGTAAAAAAAAGTTAATTATTTTTTGGTCTTGTATACAATATAAACTTTGAATCGAAGTTATATTTATGAAAACAATGTCTCAGAAATTAACTAACGTTAATGAACTGTATTTATGATTGTAGTTACCGGAGCAGCTGGTTTTATTGGAAGTTATATTGTCGGGAAACTCAACAGAGAAGGATTTAAAGACATTGTTTTAGTTGATAAGTACGACGATCCTTTGAAGTTTCAAAATTACCAGAATAAGGCTTATGCTGAAATGGTTGATCGCGATAATTTCTTTGATTGGTTGTCGGTCAATGAAAAATTTGTACAGATCATTATTCATATGGGGGCTCGCACCGATACTGTTGGTCAGGAGCCTGAAATCTACCAAAAACTTAATCTCGATTATTCGCAAAAAATATGGAATGCCTGCATTCAATATGGTTTGCCATTGATTTATGCTTCGTCGGCTTCGACCTACGGAGATGGTCATTTGGGTTTCGACGATGACGAATCACTTATTTCGAAATTACAACCCTTAAATTTATATGCTCAGTCGAAACATGATTTTGATCGGTGGGCGCTTGAGCAAAAAGAACAGCCTTATTTTTGGACCGGATTGAAGTTCTTTAACGTATTCGGGCCTAATGAATATCATAAAGAACGAATGGCTTCCGTTATTTTTCAGGCATTTAATACCATTTCAGAAACAGGTCACATGGGACTTTTTAGGTCTCATCATCCGGATATTCGTGATGGAGAACAAGCCCGTGATTTTATTTATGTTGAAGATATTGCCAAAGTGATTTTGTTCTTCATGAATAATCGCAAAAATTCAGGAATTTACAATGTGGGAACGGGTGAGGCGAGGACTTACCTGAGTTTGACCAAGGCCGTTTTTAAGTCGATGAAATTGAATGAAAGTATTGGTTTTATTGACACTCCTGAAGATTTGCGCGGTAAATATCAATATTACACTTGTGCTAATATTCAGAAGTTACGAAAAATAGGTTACTCAGAACCGTTTTACTCGTTGGAAGACGGAGTTGATGATTATATCGCCAATTATCTGACTCCAGGAGTTCGCTATTGATAAAAAGTCATTAGTCATTTGAAAAGAGTCATTAAACTATTTTCTAATGACAAATGACCCTTTCCTTTGTTCCTATCGTGTAAATACCCAATCGTTTTCTCCTGAAAGTTGGTTGTTGAAATAATACCCTTCCCAGTCAAATGCTTTCAGTTCTTCCGGATCGGAAATGTTGTTTTGAATGATAAACCGGCTCATTAATCCGCGGGCGCGTTTCGCAAAGAACGACACCATTTGATATTTGCCGTTTTTATTTTCTTTGAATGATGGTGTAATTATCCGGGCTTTTAATTTTTTCGTATCGATGGCGCTGAAATACTCGTTGGACGCCAGATTGATTAAGATTTTCTGGTTATTTACTGAAAGTTCGTCATTAAGTTTTGCTGTAATTTTTGCCTTCCAGAAATCGTATAAATTTTTCTTTCGGGCAACCGATACATTGGTTCCCATTTCTAAACGGTATGGCTGAATCAAATCGAGCGGTTTTAGCAATCCGTAAACTCCTGAAAGAATCCGAAGTTTTTGCTGGGCAATTTCAAATTCGCTTTCAGTAAACGTTTCCGCCTTTAATCCCTGATACACATCACCATTAAACATCAATACCGACTGCCACGAATTTTCGGGGGTAAAAGTAGGTGCCCAGGCCTGAAATCGCTGGAAGTTCAGCTCAGCCAACTTGGGCGAAATACTCATTAGTTTGGCTAGTTGACCTGGCTTTTTCTTTTTCATTACGGAAACAATTTTTTCGGCTTCAGGTAAAAAATCCATTTCAGTATACTTCTCAATATGAATTGGGCAATGGTCGTAGAGCGATTTGGCAGGTGAAATAACGATGATCATGGGTTTTTATATTGATTTCAGGAATGAAACAAAGATACAGTATCAAAGTTGAGATTGAACTGAAAAGTTTGGATGGCTGAAAAAAGAAAAGCGGAAAAAGAGAAAGATTGCTCTTTCCTTTTCCCACTTTTCAGCGGATTTATTCTTGTTTGTGGAATTCGTTTTTCTACCACACAAAAGTGCCTACAGCGCCTTGCGCCAGCGATGTGGTGACTGATTTGCCTTTAAAGCTGATACTGAAATTCTGGAGCGATCCGGCGTCATTCAGCACAATCAATACCTTTTTGCCTTCCGGAGTTTTAAATGCAACATTGGGCAAATTAGCTGGCAAATTAGTGTCGATTCGAACAGAACCCGGACGAACAAATTTGGATGCATGAGCCAGAATATAATAAGCCGGATTGCGTGTTACTGCATTACCGTTAATTGTAATGGTGCCTAGGCACTGATCGCAGCCACCTTCATTGGTATGCGGATCGTTCGATGGGTCGGCGGCCAGGTTCCATTCCAGTACATTGCGGCACCAGTTGCGGGTTCCGCCAATAACGAGGGTACGCGTATGCCACGAGAGATCGCCGGCCAGATTGCCGGGAGCGCCCACCCACTGCTCTGTAAAATATAAGTTTTTGGCAGGGAAGGCATTGTGAACCTTGCTCAATTCTTCAATTGTTCCGCCATACAGGTGAAAAGCTGATCCGTCAACATATTTGGCAGCTTCCGGATCGTTTAAAATTTGAAGCGGATAATCAATGCGGTCGGCATTATGGTCGTAAATAATAATCTTTGATTTTATTCCGGCGTTAGCGAAAGCTGGCCCAAGGCTTTTCTTGATAAAATCGGTCTGATCGGCAGCAGTCATATACATGCTTGGATTATTTCCCGGATGCAAGGGCTCGTTTTGAATGGTGATGGCATCGATGTTGATTCCTTCATCCTTCATTTTCTGAACATACTTCACAAAATATTTGGCATAGGCGTCAAAATATTCCGATTTCAGGCTACCACCTTTAAACGAATTGTTGGTTTTCATCCAGATAGGAGCAGTCCATGGCGATCCCATAATTTTGATGTTCGGATTGATCGCCAAAATTTCTTTCAAAACCGGAATCAAATCAGCTTTTTCAGTTTCAAGGCTGAATTTGTCCATGTTTACATCGGTTTGTCCAGCTGGCAAATCGTCATAAGTGAATAAATGGTCGCTTAGGTCAGAAGCTCCAATGCTGATTCGCAGGTAGCTAATTCCAATATTATTTGCATCAGTAGCGAAGAGCTCTTTTAAGATTTTATTCCGGCTTGTATTATCCATCCGGTTGAGCAATGTGGCGCTTCCGCCAGTGAGGCAATTTCCAAAGCCATCAATCGTCTGGAAAGTTGTTGTTGTGTCAATAGCAATGATTGGATATTGGTTTACGGCAGTACTGAAATTCAGGCTTGTGTTTTGTCGCTCGAAAAGCACATTCGTCAACGGGCTGGTCACCCATGCTTCGACCTCAGTTTTTACGGGATTTCCGGTCGGATTTGGCTTTTCGGGATAATTGTCGTTTTTAGAACTCTCGGAACAACCCAAAAACAATATCAGTAAAGTGAAAAGTAAATTCATGTTTCTCATTTTTAGTTGGCTAAGTTGAAATTACATGGGGCAAATTAATTGGCATTTTAAGAAATAGAGGCTGTATCAAAAGTGATTATGTTTTTTCAAAAACTTACAATTTGAAAGTACCGATACTTTTAAAACCCCTAAATCCCCTGAAGGGGACTTCAAAGCCGCCCCTTCAGGGGAGGTTTGGAGGGGTGAAATGAAGTTGAACTTACAATTTAAAAGTTGAATTTGTGAAATTTTGACTTTTGATACAACCTCATGATATGAATGCCCCTATTTAAATCCCCTATTTTATTTTTTTTGATAAACCCTGACATAATCAACCACCATCGAACGAGGGAAGATGGTGTCGTCGATGCCTTTTTGACCGCCCCAGTTACCACCAACAGCCACGTTCAGTAATAAGTGGAATCTCTTATCGAATGGCCAAACCGGAAAGCCTTTTCCTTCGTTCTTGAAAGTAAAATATAGTTTGTCATCAACGTAAACTCTGTATTCGGATGATTCCCATTCCAGGATATAGTTGTGAAATTGAGTATAGCAGTCGGAAACGGTGGTCGTTGCATTTTTCTGTGTGCCTTGCACGTGGTTGTACGATTGGGTGTGGGCCGATGCAACAATGACGTACGGATCGTATCCTACATTTTCCATGATGTCGATTTCGCCGCTGGCAGGCCAACCTCCATAAGTCCAGTCGGTTGATAACATCCAGATGGCTGGCCACATTCCTCTTCCTTCCGGAAGTTTTGCCCGAACTTCAGCCTTCCCGTACAGCCAATCACCTTTCGATTTGGTAATCAGTCGGGCAGATGTATATTTTTTACCTTCCACATCTTCTTTGATCGCGTTGATGTAGAGGTATCCGTCTTTTACTTCCGAGTTTTTCAGTTGACCACTGGTGTAGAATTGAGCTTCGTTATTTCCCCATCCGTTGGCGTTCCCTTCGGTGTCGTAACTCCATTTTTTGCTGTCGGGCAAGCCGTTATAATCAAATTCATCGCTCCAAACCAACTCGTAGTTGCCAGTTGGGGTGCCGGTACCTGGTTTTACACCCGTAGGTTCCGATTTGTTGTCTTTGGCACAACCCCACAGGGAAGTTGAACAAATGAGAATTGTAAAGAAGAACAATCGTTTCATAAAAGTTGTATTTTTTTAGGAAAAAATGAACTCCTGCCCATCTGGCGAACCAGATAGTCAGGAGTTTTTATTGCCAATCTATTTCCCGAACGTAAAATCGTCGAAGAAGAAAATACCCTGAGCTGCATGTCCTTCAGCACCAAACTGAATTACAATTTTGTCATAATCCTGCCGGTTACTTACCGAACTGAAATCAAAAGTTAGTTCGATCCATTTGTCTGATTCCAAATTTGCTTTTATCACTTCTGTTTGTGTTGTCCATGCGTTTCCACCCAGACTGCTATCCTGTAATTTTACAGCTACCTGATGCTGAAGCTGGTTCACCGAAATCCAACTGCCTGCAACATCGTAGGTCCCAAGGTAATCATTATAGGATGGAATAAACACTTTCATTTTTACTTTATTCTGTTCGGTCAGATCAAACTTATATTCGTTTGTCGAAAAGTAAATGTTTGAATAGAACGCAGAAGTTTTCTGGTACAGGAATACTTTTGAAGAAGTGTTAACCGGCACTGGCGCCGGATTTGAATAACTGGAGCTTACCAAAGAACCCATGTCTTCATATTTGAATGCCACCTTGCTGGTTGTTCCTTCAAAATCTTCGGATAGAGGATTTGCTTTCAGTGGGATGATCACAATTGGCTTCACGTTCTTTTCTTTTGGAATCAAACGATACCACCAGCCATTACCTGGCTCAACGGTACTTACACATTTAATATACAACTCGTCTTCAGTAAGTTTTATAATTTCATACGTTGATGTACCTGCGTAGTGTCCGAAAAATGCACCATCACTAAGTGTTAGCGTTTTTGCTGATTCTTTCAATGTAAAGGTATAGGAAGATTTTGGAGCATAAGCCACGTCAAAATCGCCGTCGCCGGGAACCACTGAATTTGAATATCCCAGACCTGCAAGAGCTGCACGGCCATTTTCGTTGGTATAAACTGAACCATTGTTTTTCCAGTCCATTTTCACACCCACTTGGGTAAACGTAAATTCCTGAGAATAAAGACAGCTTTTGGTTTTGCCTTCGGCAGGGCAGCTCCACCAGCTCGGGCTCGAATCATCAGCTGGCCCAACACCAAAATGTCCGTCGTGAAATTGATCGAACACCCATGTTTTACCTGCCAAATTGCTTGCACCACCGGTTAATGCGGTGTACATCGGAGTATTGAGCATCGACATGTCATCATTGTCAATTGTAATTGTTTTTGACTTTGAGACAGAACCTCCTTTTGAATATAAAGTCATAACAACATTGTACGTCCCTTTAAAAGGATATTCAACAGTTGCTGATTCGCCTTTGCCTTTTGTGTTGTTGCCGAAATCCCAGGTTACAATACCAGCAATCTTCGATGTGTTTTTTATTTCCAGAATGTTTGCCTTTGCAGCTGTTGGTGTAGCTGTGAAATCAAGCTGATCTTCAGTTGGAGTCTGTCCGATATCGATGGAGCTATCCATTTCGGGTTTACACGCAAACATAACAATTATGAGTGCAGCTAAACCGGCAAGTTTTTGTATGTAATTCATTCGTTTCATTACCAAAAAGTTTTAAATTTTAATTAAAAACAAGATTACAGAACCTGCTTATTTATAAGCTGGCACCATTTGTTTCAACACATCCTTGTTCGTATTTCTGATTTCAGATGCAGGAATAGGGAACATACCCCATGTTTCGGGATTATATGTCCTGACCGTAAAATCAGCTGGATTAGGAATACCCTGCGGTACATTAAAACTTGCATTTATTTTAGCTGCTGCATAGGCCTGGCCTCTTCTTAAAAGATCCCATTTGCGAAGACCTTCGCCTCCAAATTCAACACGTCTTTCATGGTAGATGTTATCGAGTGTAATGCTTGTCAAAGCAGCGCTTGCTCCCAGTGAGCGGGTTCTGACCTGATTCAGGTAACCGGTAGC
This sequence comes from Aquipluma nitroreducens, assembly GCF_009689585.1. GTDB lineage: Bacteria > Bacteroidota > Bacteroidia > Bacteroidales > Prolixibacteraceae > Aquipluma > Aquipluma nitroreducens. The sequence continues at coordinate 4,254,766 of NZ_AP018694.1, forward strand.
TTTTGCCGGATTGTCAGTCAGGAATAATTCGGCAGCCATCAACAAAACATCGGCATAACGAATGTCGGTGAAATTGCGTGGAAAGTTGTGACTTGGATCACCACCAACTCCAATGTAAGCACTGAGAGCCATGTATTTCTTGTTGAAAAGGCCTGTATTCATGTAAGCCTTGTTGTACTTAGTCATTTTTACATCAGCATTGTACAATGTGGCGTCTTTTCTTGGGTCACCAGTTTCAAACTCGTCGGCTAAACTCCATGTTGGAACAGCAAACGACCATCCAGGATAAATTGTATCATCACCTTCAGGATTACGCACGCTTAACCAAACCGAAGAGAAGTTGCCATTGATTCCCCAACCGCCCCAGTCGCCTGATTTAGCTTTTTCAGAATATTGGATTTCGAGCAGTGATTCTTTGTTGTTTTGATTAGCCCAATCCCACAAATCGGCATAATTAGGAAGCAGAGAATATACATTGCTTGAAATAATCTGCTCTAATGCGGCTTGTACATAAGCTTTATCGATCGTTGTTTTCCCATCGCTGAAAGCAGGAACCGACATCACTGGTTTGGCAAAACCTTCGTGATAAAGGTAAATACGGGCCATTAATGCCTGAGCAGCTCCTTTTGATATGCGTCCTTTTTCGGCTGAAGAAACTGAAACTGGCAGCACTGGAATTGCTTTGAGCAAATCGGAGGCTATTTGCGTAAATAATTCAGCAGGTGTATTCTGAGGAATATTTTTGTAGTCTTCAACATTAGGAAGCACTTCTGTAATAAGCGGTGCATATCCGTAGTGACGAACCAGATCCCAATAGAAATAAGCTCTTAAAAACAAAGCTTCACCTTCGTAACGGTCTTTCAGCCCATTGGTTTTCCAATCGATATCGGCTTGTTTCTGCAGATACAGGTTGGCGCGATAAATTCCGGAATAACAACGGTTCCACAAATCGCTTGACGAACCGTTTTCAGGAGTCATTTTAAACATTTCCATTTCCTGCCATTGGCTCATATCCGAGATGTTTGAACCACCGCAGAATGCATCGTCCGAAAAAATATCGGACATGGTCGGAACAAATTGCCAGTTCTGAACAGAGTAGGCATCGTAAACGGCAGTTAGCGCCAGGAAGGCCTGATCTTCTGTTTTGTAATAGTTGGCTTCAACCTGACCTGTTTTGGGTTCCAGTTCAAGAAATGATTTTGAACAGGAAATGCTACCCAAAGCTAAAGCCAAAAATGAGGTCACATATATTATATTCTTTTTCATCTTTTTCTATTTTTTAGTATTGGCTTTATTAAAATGTAATGTTAACACCACCTAAAACGGTGCGGGCTTGTGGATAAATACCATGGTCGATGCCATTGCTGAATACACCTCCACCAATTTCAGGATCGTAGCCTTTGTAGCTGGTAAATGTCAACAGGTTTTCTGCAGTTACATAAAAACGCAGGTTCTTAATTTTCAGGTAATCGACAACCGATTTTGGTAGCGTGTAACCAAGAGTGATGTTTCTCAGTCGTACATAGCTTCCGTCGTGAATAAAGAAGTCGCTTACTGTTTTCATGTTTTGGTTGTCATCAACAAATGTTACACGGGGGTAATAATTTGATGTGCCTTCGCCTGTCCAACGGTTCAGCCATTCCTGGCGATAGTTGGTTCCATTCATGTCGTAACGTCTGGTAGCGTCATACACTTCCTGACCCAAAGCAGCATATACAAACATGTTCATGTCAAAGCCTTTGTATTCAAGGTTCAGATTCAAACCTCCAGTAAATACGGGGTACGGCGAGCCCATTTCAACGCGGTCGGCATCCGAGATTTTGCCATCGCCGTTTTCATCAATAAATTTAATGTCGCCAGGTTTCGCACTTGGCTGAATTTTTCCACCGGTAGAGCTTACGTAGGCATTGATCTCACTTTCATTCTGGAAAATTCCATCGGTTTTAACACCGTAGAAAACTCCCATTGGTGAGCCAACCGAAGCATATAATACTCCTGATTGTCCGAATCCTCCGTCTCCACCCTGAAGCCTTTTTTCAGCATTCTGAATGTCGAGAACTTCATTTTTATTGTAGGCTCCGTTGATCGAAGCATTGAAATATAATTTTCCAAATTGTTTCTTGTAGCTTACTTCGCCTTCAAAACCTGAGTTTCTTACCGAGCCCCCGTTGATGATTGGAGCAGAGTTGCCAACTAACATTGGAACCGGAGCGGTAACCAACCAGTCTTTGGTTGTTTTTACATAGTAATCCAGCGTAACTCTCAGGCTGCTGCCAAGTGTTGCGAAATCAAGACCAATATTGGTTTGTTCTGAGGTTTCCCATTTCAGCGATGGATTGGCAATCCGGGTTGGCTGTGTTCCATTGTATTGGGTTTTGCTGTCGCCAAAATAATAGATGTTTTGATTTCCAATAATTGAAGTGTATCCAAAATCACCAATGTTTTCGCTTCCGTTTTGACCCCAACTGGCTCTTAATTTCAGCAAATCAACAGTTTCTTTTGCTCCGCTCATGAAATTTTCTCTTGAAATAACCCAACCACCTGCAACCGATGGGAAGTAACCGTATTTATTCTCGGAACCGAAGCGCGATGATCCGTCACGACGAATGGTAGCGGTTAACATGTACCGATCCATCAAATCGTAATTTACACGGCCGAACAATGAGGCAACAGTGTGTTCTGAATAACCACCACCAGTACTTGCGCTCAACGGATTGGTTGCATTGTCAATGTAGGCATGTCCAAAATCGTCAAAAATCACATCCGATTTTTCTCCTGAAAGGTTTTGGTACATATCTTTAAAGGCAGTTGTTCCAGCCATCAAGGTAAGATGATGAATGTCAATGGTTTTATCAAAAGTTAAAACATTCTCGAAGTTCCATCTTGAATAAACTTTCATGCTTTGCGATACCTTGTCGGTAGTAGTAAAGTGCATTGCATCAAGATAGTAGAACGGATAATAATTACGTTCGTTCACCAATGCCATTTCGCCGCTGTATGTTGATTTGAAAGTCAAACCTTTCAAAGCCGAATTAATTTTACCAAAGTCAACTTCAGCGAAAAGGCCACCAACGATTTTACTCGTTTTTGTTTGTGAATTTACTTTGTCCAGCAAAGCCATTGGGTTGGTAATTTCCTGTAAGCCGATTCCATAATCTTCAGGAGTAGCCCATGTTCCGTCAGCATATTTTACAGGAACAATAGGAGGCATATTAATGGCCTGAGCCAAACCGTTTCCAAAATGGCTGTTGGTATCAATACCTTTGCTGTTAATGTATGCCAGGTTTAAATTGGAGCCAAACTTCATGAAACCAAATTCGGCAACGGTGTTTAAGTGATATCCGAATTTTTCGAATTGAGATTTCCCTTTGGCAACAATACCGTCTTGTTTAAAATAGTTAATCGAGGATGAATAACTAACTTTATCATTTCCTCCGTTTAACGAAACCGAATGGTTTTGTTTTGGTGCATCATAATTGAACATTTCATCCTGCCAATCGGTATTAATGTTGTTGCCAGCAATTTCTGCAGCCGAAAATTTAGGACTCAATCCGCCATTCATTGCAGCTTCGTTGGTCAACATCATGTATTGCTGGCTATCGAGCAAGCGAAGTTTCCTCCATGGATTTTGGACCCCATAATAACCGTCATAGCTAACCGTCATCTTTGAGTCTTTTTTACCACTTTTTGTAGTAATGAGGATAACCCCATTGGCACCACGGGCTCCATAAATAGCGCTTGATGCGGCGTCTTTCAGAACTTCAATTGATTCAACATCGCTTGAGTTCAGGAAGTCGGTTCCGGAACCGCTCATTGGCAAACCATCGATAATGTATAATGGTTCAGCATCGCCGTTTGTTCCAACTCCACGGATGCGGATTGAAACCTGGTCTCCGGGTTGTCCTGAATTACTTGAGATAACAACTCCAGCGGTTTTCCCCTGAAGAGCCTGCGTGACTCTCATGTCCGAAGATTTTTTCAAATCGTCGCTGCTAACCTTGCTGATTGCACCAGTTACCAGACTTTTTTTCTGGGTTCCGTAACCAACCACAACAACTTCATCAATATCGGTATGTTCGGTCGCTAATGCGATATTGATAACTGTCCTGTTTGTTACAGGAATTTCCTGAGTTTTCATACCAACGAAGGAAAAGACCAGCGTTGCGTTACCGGAAGCATTGATGGAATAGTTACCGTCAATGTCAGTAATATTACCAGTGGTTGTTCCTTTAACAACAACACTCACCCCCGGGATCGGTTGTCCATCATCAGCCGATGTGACAACTCCCTTCACCTGTAGCCCTTGTGCAAATACTGCAAAAGAGCTCATCAAAATTAAAAGAGCTAAAACTGCTTTTTTCATAAATAAATAAGTTTTTTAGAAATGGTTTCTAAAAGAATTAATAGTAAATTGCTTTTGTGAGACAATTTTGGGCACAAAACTATTCCATTATTTACTTTGGAGAAAGCAAAATCCTACTGCAAAAATACGTCAGATGTAAAGTTGTATTACATCAATAATACATCAGTTCGTATTTTATGTAATTGTATTTTAGTATTTTGCGTTGATTTAACTGAAATGTAACAATACAACATCAGAATCAAAAGAGTACAACATTGTAGGTTTGGACCTATAAATCGATAATCATTCTTGTGAGGTTTTGATCGCGGTCGATATTGAGTTTTTTTCGAACCCGGTAGCGGCAAATTTCAACTCCCCGAACTGAGATATTCATCAATGGGGCAATTTCCTTGGTCGAAATATTCATTCGAAGGTAGGCGCATAGTTTTAGTTCTTTCGGGGTAAGATTTGGATATTGTTCTTTTAGCCGTCTTAAAAAATCTTCATGAACTTCGTCGAATGCTGTTTCAAATATTTCCCATTGCTTTTTATGGTCAATATCTTTGTCAATTTTAGCAGTCAATGAAGTGATTTTATCTTTGATCGAATCATCTGAACTGGATTTCTTTACTTTCTCCAACTCCTCTTTGATCTTGACCAGAAATTTGTTTTTCCTGATTAAATCCATGGTCTGGTTGGCAAGCTCTTTATCCCGGTGAATCATTTCACTTTGAAGCTGATTGTTTCGAAGTTTAATAATCTCTTTTTCTGAGATCAATGCTTCCCTTTGATACTGCTGGACTTTTTCCTGATATTCCTGAGCGTGTTTCAATCTTTCCTTCCTTTTCGAAACCTCAATCCGATGATATACTAACCAAACGATTGCCCCTATAACTATTAAGGTGGTCAGTAAATAAATGAAGTATGCCACAGATGACCGGTACCATGGAGGACTAATTGAAAATGTAAATCTTGCCTCTTCGCTCTCGTTTTGAAAGGGATCCATTGCCTTTACCTTGAACGTATAATTTCCCTCGTACAAATTCATAAATTCGCAATTGGGCTTTTCTGACCAAGCTGACCATTCCCTGCTATAGTTTTCAAGAAAGTAACTGTACTTGATTCGTTCCAAATTTTTGTAGTCAGGACTGGAATACCTGAACTCGATGTTATTACCCTTGTAAGCATATGTTGTTGAATCACCAGATAGCATTTGGGGAATCATTGATGGATACAATATGCGATGATTTTTAAGGTTTACAACCTCCCTAATGTATGATTCAAGTTCTGTTTTTTTGTTTGCCTGGTAATTTGGAGTGTAATGCGCCAGTCCATTTTCGAGAGCGATAAATGTATTTTGACGGTCTACTATGTTGATGTTTTCAAATCCGGAGATAATGCGATCCGATAATTTTTCAAATGGGGCGCTTACCTTTTTATAAGTTCCATCTTCCAAAAAACGGAGTACTCCAAGGTTGTTTCCGCTGGCAAACCAGATGTTGTTGAACTGATCTTCTTTAATGTAGTCAATATTAGTCGGTTGTTCAAAAATGTTGTTGTAAAACTCCGATCGTTCAAAGCTATTGGTGTTCTCGTTGTAAGTGTAAATTCCATTTAACGTTGTAAAAATGATATTTTGCCCAATCGTCATCAGGTTATTGTATAAGTCTGATGGAAGTCCGTTTTTCGAGTTATAAAACGAATAATGAGTGACACTGTCCAGTTTTCCGTTCAGGGATATACAAAACACACCTTTAAATCCATGGCTCATCCAGATATTCCCTTTTTTGTCTTGTGCCAGCAATTTCGATGATTCATTGAATCCTTTTATTTGTTTTACAAATTGCCAGTGTTTATTGTCTGCCGACTTTTTAAACAGCGTCATTCCCAAATAATTTCCACCAATTAGGTAGTTCTTGTTCTGTATGGGTTCAATAAACATCCATGCTCCATTTACATTAGAAATCTGGGAAGCAGTTTCCCCATCAATCATATATGTGCCATTGTCGTGTCCACATAACAAGATTCCCTGATGCACACCCAAATACCATACTTGTCCAACTGTTTTATGAATGAGCCTGAATCCTTCGGTGTCAATACTTGAATGCTCAGGCCAGTTTTTTACAAAAAGTCCATGGTTGGTCCCTACATACAATTTCCCGTTGTAAACTATCGATGAGTAAGTCGCACCTAATCCTTCCGGGTCGAACATATAGGTGAATGGAGAACCGGTGTCGATGTAGTCTATCCCGTTATCAAGCCCTAACCAAAGGTTTTCATCGCGATCGGTTCCGATGCTTAATATCGTATTGTTCTGAAGTCCTTTCTTTTTGTTGATGTGTTGTATAATTCTCCCCGATTCATCTGTAATGATCATTCCGTTTTGGACAGTTCCCAATGCGTAATGGTTTTCGCTAAATACAGTTGCCGAAAACAGTTGGTTGTTTTTCAGAAAATCATTTGCTTCTCCCTGCCACGGAGTTAGTGTATTCCCATCGGATATGAATGCTCCATTGCGATCGGTCGCAATTAAAAGGTTTGTATTGTTGACAGGTAGGATAGCCCAGATTCTTTTATCCTTCAGTAAACTAAGTCCGGGCATTTCGAACAAGCGACCTTGTTTGTATTCCATCAAACCTTCAACTTCATCCTGAATCAGTAATCGGTTGTGTACATAAAACGAAAATGATACCCTGTTTTTTAACCGAATGGAGGATAGCTGGTCATCCTTATAAACAAATATATTTGTGTACGACTGAAATACAACTCCAAAGGTGGTGATGTGAATTTTCCAGATTTCCTTAAAATTCCGGTCATCTTTTGGTACAAGGTTTAATAAGGAATGATATTTCATTTGACCGGTTACGTCAGGCTCAAAGTATCCAAAGTCATTTTGCTGTCCGATATAAACCCGGTCGTTCGAATCAATTTTCAAACAGCGAATAATTGATGGAGTGGGTAATCCATAAAGTTGCCAGTGAGCACCATCAAATTCCAGAAGCCCGTTGTTGTTGGCAAAATAAATGAAGTTTTTGCTGTTTCTTTCGATCTGCCAGTTTTGTGTTCCGGCCTTGTATTCATTTTTCGGAAAGTTATGGATATAGGGAACCCCAACGTTTATTATTTCTGCGGAAGCTCCCGTTGATAATAATAAAATGAATAAGAAAATATAGATTAGCTTTTTACGCATAGGAATGACTTGATTCGGAAATAATACATTGATTATTCTGCAATTGTAGCGTAAAGGATTTAAATAAGCAATGATTTGCAGTAGGCAAATTCAATCCTGATGTTGTTTGGCTAATGAGTTTTTGATGCAAAAAAAATGCGTCAATGACGCAAAATACTCAACCCTTCGTTTGAGCGGCAACGCAAACGAAGGGTCGACTGCTATGAAATAAATCTAAAGATTCCGCTCCGAATCAATTAATCTACTGCTTTTACAACCTTTCCGTAATCCACTTCCGAATTGATGGTTTTTGCCACATTCATGTAGCTTGTTTTTACCTCTTCGCTCTTTGGCATTTTCCCAGCAATCTGTACCAATACATTTCCTCGTTCAAATTCAGAATCAATCTTCGCTGTTTCAGCGATGAGCCCAATCCATTGCTCTTCGGTTTGAAACTCTTTATTGGCCAGTTTTTTGAGCAGATTTGTTTTCTCAAAGTCCGACCCGACGCGATTAATCGAGCTTAGTAAATCCGTAAAGTTTTTGCCTTCAAACGGTTTCTTGTCTATCAATTCATTCAGGATGTTTGCTTTCTCGAAATCAGAACCGATGTGATCTACCGAACTCAAAAACAGATTTAGATTTTCTCCGGCAACGGTTTCCTGATGAAGTAATTCTTTCAATATGTTGGCTTTCTCGAAATCGGAACCAACTGTATTTGTAACATTGAGGGCAGCATCGAACTGTTCTTTGGAGAGTGGTTGCCTGATGATGTGCTTCAGGACATTGGCTTTTTCGAAATCGGAACCAACACTTACAGCAGCTTCGAAATAAGCTTTTGAGGTTAGAGAATCTTTCAACTGGATGGCCGAGAACTTCTGAAGTAATTTACTCTTTTCAAAATCAGAACCGATTTGTGTCCCGATCTTTTTTGCAATGTCAGTTATTTGGTCGGGGTGAATGCTATCGCTGGAAATCAGGTATTCGAGGTACATGCTTTTGATGAAATCATTGTCCAGGCGATCGACTTCGCTCAGTAAAGCTCGGAGACCGCCTTTTTCGACAATGCGTTTCATTCGGCCCTGGGCATCAAACCCCACTGAAATCATTCCCTGAATGGCTTCGGCCAAAAACTTTTTACCTTCGGCATCTTCCGGATTTAATTTCCGGCCATTGTCGAACATCTCGTAAGTGAGCTCTCCATCGATATTGCATTTGACGCGTAATTTCCTGTCATTTTTCCAGTACTTCAAATAGCTATTTTTCGTCATGCTTTTTATGGCTGCTTCATCGTCAGTAAATTTGACTTCACCAGTATAGTTTATTTCAAGTTTGTCTTTTCCATTGTTTACAATGATTGTATTTCCGGAGTGATGGCACGAACTTGTCAGTAAAAGGATGATCAGTATTGCGAATATGTTTCTTATCGTTTTCATTCGTTTAAATTTTTGTTTAATGTTCTGCATTCTGGTATTAACATCATTTTTTGAATAATACTTCAGCCTCATGGAATTGAGCTTGCGAAATCCGCGAAGCGAATAGCCATTTATACATTTCCGGTTTGTGCGGGCAGTCGTGCACATGGCTATTTCATTTTAAATCATTATTTATTTAGGTTGTTGTTTTCCGATCGTTTCATGTACGAGAAATAGCCAAGAAAGCTCAGGGAAAGGCAGCACACAATGATTGCGATTGAGTGTATTCCGAATGGTGTGGTTGCACTTGCCAGGCCTAATCCGATTCCCATTCCGGCTAAAATCAGAAACCATTTGAATGCCTGGCTTTTGGTGTCGTTCTTCGTCGGTTGAAGAATTTGTTCTGCTACTTTATCCGAAACCTCTTTTTCAATCATTTTTAATTTCAGTCGATTGTCCAGGATTATTCGGACTAGCGAAATGAGAAAGTTGATTACTAACCAGGCGGCAAAAATTGTTGCTGAAATTTCGAATAATGGTCTCGAAAACGAAGATCCTTCGGTGAAATGGTAATCTTCGGCGGAAACTAAAAAAGGTGTTGTAAATGCCAGGAATAGGAGAATGAGCCTTTTCATTTTGTCTGTATTATTGTTTGTACTCGATTAGACTGGTATGTGTTTGTATTGTTGCAAATCATTCATGATAAATTCAACACGCCGATTTGTTTCTTGTATTTTCGATAGGTTTCGATGACCTGAAACAGAAAAACCACCAGCGTAATGGCTAGGAATAAATAAAGGAGCAGGTTGGAATAGCGAATAAATAAACCCGACAGGTATTGGTGAGACAAGAAGCACGAAATCAGTACCGCCGTTATTCCGATGGCAGAAAGCAGGTAACCGACTACGCTATTTGTTGAAAACGAAGGTTTAGGTTGCTCCAGTTGAGCCATTACCAAATCGGCTAAATTGAAATCGAATTTAGGTTTTTGCTGTTGCTGAATTCCTGAGAACATAATTTGATAAGTTCCCGCTTTCTCTTTACAAATAGGGCACGATTCGATGTGCTCCTTGATGGATTGTTCGCAAAGCAATGCGTCTGAAACGTATTGCTGAATATCATTTTCAGAAGGATGTCCGGTTCTCATAGTTCTTCTTTTTTGTATTTGCGTAATAAACTGTCTTTTAACGATCGCCTTGCCCTGAATAAATAGCTTTTCACAGTTCCTTCTGGAAGTTGGGTGATCCGGGCAATTTCTTCATAACTCAGTTCTTCGTTGTGATATAACGTGATCAACGTTTTGTGTAAAGGCGAAAGCAGTTCGATTTCCGATTTCAGAATTTCATTCAGTTCTCGCTGAAAAATATCATTTTCAGTTTGATTGAATAAGCCAACTACTGATTTGCTGCCGACAAACTCAAGAGAATCATTGTCTGGTTCAGAATGCTCATTTCGATTATCGAGAAGAACCAGCTTTTTCTTTTCAAGGTAAGTCAGGCAGGTATTGTAGGCAATTTGTGCAATCCACGTCGAAAGTTTCGATTGATACCTGAATCCGGGCAAACTTTTAAATGCTTTCAAATAAATGTCCTGGGCAATGTCTTTTCGGTCTTCGGTACGACTAATCATTTTAAAAACGATTTGAGTAACCAACCCTTCGGTATTTTGAATAATGGTTGCAAAGGCATTGGTGTCTCCATCCAATACCTTCCCAACCAAATACTGATCTGTCGCCATGTTTTTCCTGATCTCGTTCACTTATCCGATTAGACTGGCGATGGAAGAAAATGTTGCAAAACTACTTGCTGAAAATTGGCTTACAACATGAATTTCCGGGGTTGAAATCTGTGGCTGTAAAATGAACCGTTCCGATGGCTCTTGGAAAAGGGACATCGAAACGATCAATCCGGAAGCGATAATTTCACTAAAACCGATACCCGAAAAGAAAATAATAACTCACTACCGGTGATTTTAAAGCTAAATAATTTGACATTCCACCGGTTTTTTCCATCCGAACTTCGCAAGAATATTTTTTGAAAACACCGCCAAATCCCAGAAGATATCCAGGTATCCATTTTTTTGCATCAATTAATGCTTCCCGTTCCGAAATATTCGTTTGAGAATATACATGCGATTCAACTCTCCGGTTATTTGTTTCGGATATAGTCACCGCATTCGATATTCCACCATTGACAAACACGAACGTATTTTTTACAGGATACTTGAATCTCAACAGATTATTCAACTTGATGGAAGTACACCCAATCGAACCGGTTGTGATGTCGTAAATATCATTATTATCCGAAGACCTCACATTGTTACTGACAGCTTTATAAGAACAGTAAAGCACCTCGTTATTAAACGATATTCTGTCTTTCTGGCGAGAAAAAAGAATATTCCAAAAGACTCCAAAAGCAAGATTTGTTGATATGGGGAAATCCGCCTTTTTCAGGTAACTAAATTCCTTGTCAGCAATAAATTTTAACTGGGTGAATGATAATCCCGCAAGAAGTCCAAATTCCGACTTATTTTTTTCAACCTTATACTGATACGTAATTTCACTATTTTTACATTCGTAATAATCTTTAAACAGATTGATCAACTCATTTTTTTTATACTCTGAAGAAGAAATCTTCTTTTGAATCGAAGAACAATCCTGTAAATAAATATTTAACTGGCCTTTGTATTTTTCATCCCTTTTTTCAATCGAGATATTGTTATATTTTGTATTGTAAACCTTGAACATCAGCCTGTCAAATTTTCCGGACTGACCGATAAAAAAATGTATTTTCTGATTCTCGTCTTCCAGATAATAGAGACTTTTGGGGCCATCTACCAGAACCTGCAAATAGGTGGTGTCAATTCGCTCATGGAATTGCCAAAGATTATCATGGTCCATCGAATTAAGTGGACCATCTTCAACGATTACAATACCGCTGGTATAGATTTCGCCGGCAACACCAAAACTCAGAATGTCAGTTGAAGAATAGACTTTTGTTTCCGAATTCGATTGAATTTTAAATTTGAATTTTTTCGGGGTAATTGCCCAGTTTCGGTAGTCTATTAAACCTTTTATGGTATCCTTGTTATTATCGACAATAAAACCGGGTTTGAAATTTTCTTGCGAGTAACCCGAAACTGAATTTAAAAATGCAAGTACGATAAACGCTGAAATTAATTTAAGAAATCTCATTTTTGTTTGTTTCATTGTTATTAGATTGGTTAGTTTTTTTAGAGCTGGGTATATGTTCGTTGCTCTATATTATCTTGTCTTTAGTTTTTCGGCGAACTTCCTATTTGCCCCAAGTACTAGTGGCTAATTTCCTATTAACGAAGCACAGAAATCCGGTTGGTATTTTGCTGATATACTTATTTTTAAGCACTGCAGCCGATTTTGTGGGGAGTTTATGTTATAGCCAATGGTTCAATTCTCAAATGGTTTTTTTTTTGTCTATTGTCTTAATTTTCAATCATATCAATCATTTCAATTCTTGGTTTCTTCTCACGAAACCCCCATCTTTGTCTAGTCTGGCAACGAATGTATTCGACTATTTTGTATGCAATTTTACAACATAATGTTAATTAAAACAATTATTTTTTTATTAAAAGCTTAAATAGTCGAAATTCGTTACGAATAGCCAAATTTAAACTATAGCCTTACTTTTTTTTAAGTTTATTTTATTGCAAGTCTCTCACAAACTATGGCGAATGACAGATGAATCTGATAACTGACTCAGGAGTAGTATGAAATGGTATTCTATAAACATAAGTTCAATTGTTAAAACAAAAAAGGCTGAATGGTTTCCCGTTCAGCCTTTGAATATTATGGATCGTTTTAATCTATACGAAACATTTGTTGTCGAAAAATTTAACCGGTTCGCTACAGTTTTCTCCGTCAACAGTCCAGGTATTTCCCGATTGTAACAATTCGTCCATGCAAGTTACTCTGCGTTTGGCCTGAACCGTTTCAATCTGCTTTTTCATTTCCTGATCGTAAATAGGAGCTTTAACACTTCGGATAACGCCCATTGCAACTGGGAATTCCGGAAGCGCCATGTTGATTAAAGCAACCTGTAAGCCAAGGTTGTCTTCTTCCGGATGATGAACCAAAATGTCTTCGCGGGTAATGCCGTTTTCGCCAATTTTCACCACTTTCAGGTGTCCGTTCTCCAGAATCAAACCTTTGTCTTCCTGTTCTCCAAAAATCATTGGTTCGCCTTTCATCAGGAATAATTGGCGTTCGGCGCGGAATTTAGGGTCAGCAACGTAATCGTGGATTCCATCATTGAAAATCACGCAATTTTGAAGTACTTCTACTACTGAAGTGCCTTCGTGCTTTGCTGATTCAGCCAGAACTTCCTGAGTGTGTTTTACATTACTGTCGATTGCTCGCGCAAAGAATGTTCCGCGTGAACCTAAAACCAACTGCCCCGGAATAAACGAGTCTTCGATGGTTCCAAACGGCGAAGTTTTGGTAATCTTACCACGGTCTGATGTAGGTGAATATTGTCCTTTAGTCAACCCATATATTTTGTTATTGAAAAGAACCAGGTTGAGGTTAATGTTACGACGAACCAGGTGAATGAAGTGGTTTCCACCGATAGCCAATGAGTCGCCATCGCCGGTAATCACCCAAACCGTTAAATCGGGGTTAGCCGATTTAACTCCCGATGCAATAGCCGCAGCCCGGCCATGAATGGTATGGAACCCGTAAGTACTCATGTAATACGGAAACCTTGATGAACAACCAATTCCGGAGATAACGGCAAAATCTTTGTGTGCGATGTCCATATCGGCCATAGTCTTCTGAACCGCATTCATAATGGCATAATCGCCACATCCCGGACACCAGCGAACTTCAGCGGCACTTTTAAAATCTTTGGCAGTATAATTGAATTTTGTCATGATTAAGCCTCCAGTATTTTTTCAAAGTTTTCAACTAATTCGTGTACCGAGAATGGTAGTCCCTTCATCTTGTTTACCTGATAGTAATGGAATCCAGGTACACTGTCGCGCAAATAGCTGGCAAATTGTCCCAGGTTTAGTTCGCAAACAACGATTTTCTTGAATTTACTGAAAACTTCAGCTGTATTTTTGGGTAATGGTTTAATGTAATTAAAATGAGCCAGGCTTACTTTCTTACCTGCATTCTGCATCGCGCGGACAGAACTGATCATGTGCCCATAAGTTCCACCCCAGCCAACAACCAGTAAATCGCCTTCAGCTTCACCAACGACTTCCAATTCCGGAATCATATCAACAACCTTTGCGACTTTTTCGGCTCTGATTTGGGTATTGATGTGGTGGTTCTCCGGATCGTGGCTAACGCCGCCAGCTGCATTTTTTTCTAATCCACCAATTCGGTGTTCAAATCCTTCCATTCCCGGAACGGCCCATTCTCTAGCTAATGTTTCCGGATCACGGTTGTATGGTTTAAATAATTCAGGGTTGGTTGCTTTACGTGGTGTAATCGATGGCAATTCGCTCATACTTGGCACTCGCCAAGGTTCGCTTCCATTTCCTAAAAATCCATCAGTTAAGAGAACTACAGGAACCATTCGTTCGAGAGCGATCTTTGCTGCCAGGAAAGCATAGTAAAAACAGTCGGATGGAGTACTTGCGGCAACCACAACCAGTGGGCTTTCTCCGTTTCTGCCGTATAACGTTTGTAATAAATCGGATTGTTCTGTTTTGGTTGGAAGTCCGGTTGAAGGACCGCCACGCTGTACATTAACTACAACGATTGGTAATTCAGCCATCACCGAAAGTCCCAGAGCCTCTGCTTTTAAAGCAAATCCTGGACCCGATGTCGATGTTACTGCCAAATGACCTGCAAATGCAGCTCCAATTGTAGTACAGATCCCGGCAATTTCGTCTTCTGCCTGAAATGATTTTACTCCAAGGTCTTTCCGTTCAGCCAACGCTTGCAGAACGTCGGTGGCAGGTGTAATAGGGTAAGAGCCGATAAACAGATTCAATCCGGATTTTTCGGCAGCGGCTAAAAGTCCCCAGGCAGTTGCAAGGTTCCCGTTAATGTTGCGGTAAATTCCTTTTTCGATTGGTGCAGGATGTACTATGAATCGTGGAGTTGCATGCTGCATATTCATGCCGTAGTTATATCCGTCGTGAAGAACCTTCAGGTTAGCTTCAGCAATTAACGGACTTTTTTTGCCAAATTTATTCTGGATAAACCGTTCGATATAATCTAACGGACGTTCGAACATCCAGCAAATCAATCCAAGGGCAAACATATTTTTACAACGCAAAACGCTCTTGTTGTCGAGCTCCAGATCTTTAAGGCTTTCTTTGGTAAGACTGGTAATTGGTACCGGAATTTTGAAATAATCATCCAGTTTTAATTCAGCAAAAGGATCTAATGTCTGAAATTGTGCCTTGGCAAAATTCTTTTCAGAAAATGAATCTACATCAAAAATTATGGTGCCGCCTGGATTCATGAATGCCGCATTTGCTTTTAGTGCAGCAGGGTTCATGGCAATAAGTACATGAGCCAAATCTCCCGGTGTGGTAATTTTCTTTTTCCCAAATTGTACCTGAAACCCTGATACACCACCAACAGTTCCCTGAGGTGCCCTGATTTCAGAGGGATAATCCGGAAATGTAGAAATGTCATTTCCGAAAAGTGCTGAAGTGTCTGAAAACAATGTTCCAGTCAACTGCATTCCATCGCCAGAGTCTCCTGAAAACCTTATGGCTACCTCCTCAAGTTCAATAACCTTTGCATCTTTCATCTGTTTGTAATTTGTTTTTTAATTTGCAAGATGAAACTCGCCATTTTTAATTATCCTCGTGGGCGAAGAAAATCTTTTTTGTAGCTTGCTTCATTATGATATATTAATTTAATTCAGGTTTTTTTGCTTTGAAATTGTTGTAGTATCGGCTTCGAAATTATTAAACAGAAAAATTCCAGCTCATTTTGCTTGAATATTTTATTTTTTTGAAGCAGCAAAAATAACCATTAATTTGAAGCTGAACAGGATAATCTTAATTATTTATCTTGACTTTTGTCACCATCTAAATTAACTTTAAGGAGATTGTATTGATGTAAGTTGTTGTGATGTAGTGTTTTGTTGTAGTTCTGTGTGAATTGCTTTTCTCTTGAGCTTTTTTGATGTCAGAAGGGAGTCTGAATATTTTGACAGAATAGTTCTTCCTTTTGTTTCTATCTTTGTTGTTCAATTTTAAAATGAATTTTGAAATGGCACTTATAAAAACAATTTTAGGAAAAACTCCGGCATTTGGTGAAAACTGTTTTTTAGCCGAAACGGCAACGATAATTGGTGATGTTGTTACAGGCAATGATTGTAGCATTTGGTATGGGGCCGTTTTGCGTGGCGACGTTCATTATATTCGCTTAGGCAACAATACGAATGTACAGGATAATGCTGTAATCCATGCCACTTACCAGAAATCGCCCACCAACATTGGTAATAATGTAACAATTGCGCACGGTGCAATTGTACACGGCTGCACTATTCATGACAATGTGATGATTGGAATGAATGCCGTTGTTCTTGATGAAGCTGTGATTGAAAGCAACAGCATTGTGGCCGCGGGATCAGTAGTCAGCAAAGGAACCCGAGTCGAAAGTGGTACGGTTTACGCAGGTATTCCCGCTAAGAAGATAAAAGATATAGGACCAGAATTACTCGAAGGCGAAATTAAACGTATTGCCAAAGCCTATGGAATGTATTCGAGTTGGTACAAAGAAGTTTAGTGACTGTTTAAATTTTAATTTTTGATTCTATTAAGCATTAGTCTTATCATTGCAATCTGAATCATTACCTGGCTAGTGTTGGTCAGGTATTCGAAGTCTTTACTGAGTCTTCGGTAACTTTCAAACCAGGCAAACGTTCTTTCGACAACCCATCTTTTGGGAATAACGGTAAATTTACTGGAATGGTCTGATCTCAAAACGATTTCAAGTATTCAGCCGAATGTGGTTTTGGTCTTCTCTATGAGTTCTCCACGATAACCACCATCAGCAACGATCTTGACCAGCCTTTCGAACCTACCTTTCAGTAAGGCAATTACATCACTTGCTCCCTTGCTGTCATGCACATTTGCAGCATGTACAACAACGGCCAGCAGCAAACCCATTGTATCTGTAACAATATGGCGTTTGCGGCCTTTGATCATTTTGCCTCCATCAAAACCGCGACATTCGCCGCCCAATCTGGTTGTTTTAATAGACTGGCTATCAATACAAGCCAAACTGGGAGATTCATATTTCCCTGCTTTCTTGCGTATTTTTGTCGCGAAGCAGTTCATGTACTTGTTCTATGACACCGTTGTTCTTCCATCTAGTGAAATAGTAATAAACTAGTTCCCAATTGGGAAAACAGCCAGGTATCATACGCCATTGACAACCTGTTTTAATCAAATAGAAAATGGCATTGAAAATATCCCGTAAAGAATGTTTTCTCTTACGGTTGTCGTTTAAAATGCCACTTAATAGCATCCATTGGCTATCGGTGAGATTGGTTGGATAGTGTTTCATGTGTTCTTAACAGTTTGGTAACCATTAAGATAGCAAAACAAAACCAATTAATCAACTGATAGTCAGCGTTTTATTTGCAAATATTCTAAATTTAAACAGTCTCTTAGACTTTTTTTTATTATTGTTATACATAAAGAGAAGAATCTAATTTAGATTCTTCTCTTTATGTATAATGTGAATTCTATTTTACAACTGGGAATGCCACAATTCTGACCTTGGTACAACCAATCGGAACTAAAGTTAATTGCTCTGTTTTTTCCGAGACCTTTCCTTTGTAAATGCCATCGCGGGCGGTTACTGGCTGGTAAGCAACTCCTTCAATAGCCTTCCATCCGGGAATCTGCTTGCCGGGTACACTTATCTCGATTGGTGCATGACTGAGATTCCAGACAAAATCAGAATTTACAGTTTTAACCGCCGAAACGTTTATATGTTCCTTTGGATTCTGAACCGCATCCTGAACTAAACCGTAATTCCAATCCGATTCTGGAAATACCGAAAAGTAGTCGCCTTCCTTTTCGTCATTGCCTTTTTCCCAGCGCTCTTTAATTTTAAGCGCATAAACCAATGGCCCGCGTTCTATGGCAGTGGAGTTTCTTCCCCAGTTTGAAGTGGTGACCTCCATGGGGAAATAAACAACCAATTGGTCGAGGTTCGACCATTTACGATTGATTGAGACGATTTGACCATTGTTTTCAATTGGTAACTTTTTCCCATTTATTTTAATCGAAGGATTTTTACACCATGCTGGAATTCGAATGTCAAACGGAAATTCAACTGAATTCTTCATTTTCAGATCGAACTGAATTTTTTCGTCAAAAGGATAGGTGGTGTTTTCCACAATTTCAATTTCGGTATTGTCGCTTCCAACGGTTGTTTTGACCGTATTGGGACTAAAGACCAACGCAGCTAAACCATTTTTCTCATTCTTGTACCACAAATGCTGGGCGAATTTTGGCCAACCCTGATGCATATTGGCCAGGCAGCAGGTGTAGCCGCTTCGCATCCCAAGCACATTATTCATTTCACGGTCGAAGGGCAGCGAAAAATTAAACACTCCGCGCGAAATCTGAACTTGATTGGCAATCTGAAAATATTGTTTGTTGTTATAGTCATCGGTTGTTTGCGAGGGAAGCGCATTAAAGGCCATTCGTTCCAATGCATCCATATAGAATGGATCGCCGGTAATTGAGCCTATCTCTTCCAACGAATACATTGATTCAACAATGGCACAGAGTTCAGTTCCCTGAATCGGATCGTTTCCATGCAAATCTTCATCAGCCGAAAAAATCCCCATGGGCAATCCGTGAAGGGTCATCAAATCGGTAAAGCCAGTTTTTAAGGCTTTCAGGTATTTTTGATCACCTGTACGCTGGTAGTTTATTGCGGGAGATTTGATAGCCATGCCTACATTCACTCCATGCCGGTGCATCCAGCGGTCGCCATTCTGGTAAGCTGCCGCCCAGATTACCCAATCGCGATTACCAAACCATTCGCTCCAGCTGAATGATTGCGACTCAATTAAACTGGCCAATTCGAGCAACGATTCATCTTTGGTGACCTGAAACAACCACTGCGCCATCATTACATTTTCTGTTCCTCTGGAGGTTGCCCATTCAGTCCATTGCCCCAGTGGTGCATTTTTTAGCGCATTAATCTGAAATTGAAAATACTTTTTCATGAACCCGATTACCCGAGGATCACCAGTTGCCTGATAATACTGCTTCATCACTTTCAGCATAACCATTTTAGGCCACCAGTCGGCGCCTGCTTCTTTCATGTTTTTAACTGTTACAGTAGTGTCGTTTTGGAGTTCATAGTTGGTAATTCCACCAAAATAGCCAGAGGACCGTTGGTGTTCAATGGTCCAGTCGATGTATTTTTTTACTTTTTTCTGAAGGGTCAGATCTTTAAGCAACCATGCCAGCGGTACTGCGCCATCGAGCCAGTAAGGAGTCTCTTCCCAAGCATCGCCGGTCCCACCGAGCCAGCCATTGTCTTTTCCTATTTTAGCATAAACTTCATCTAAATGGCCTGAAGTTCCATTGCGCATAATTTGCAGCTGATGTTTTAACCATCCATCGGGTTGAATAGCTCCAAGCGGTAATTCCTGATAGACTGGCGGTACAAATTTTTCTGCTTCAGAAAGACTTTGTCCAAAAACATGGATTGAAATCAGGCAGACTATCAGCGATAAAAGAATATGTTTCATAGTTGTTTAGTATAGGTTGTGTCTTTGCAAAATCATTTTTTTTTGCGAATATCGTTAATTCATACTAAATACAAGCAAGGTCCCTAAAATACTCCTTCAACTTTTTTATTTTCGGATGGTTCGTTTAAAATCAACCTATTGTAAGTTTTTTGCTTCTAAAACCTAGATATTTCTATACTTTTACCCGAACTAATTTCAAAGATTTTAGATATGCTTTCCGGAAAATATAAAGTTCTTTATCAGCAACTTACATCAGAAATTGATACAAAAAGAATTTTTCACGACCCACTTCATACCTTGGCTTTTGGAACCGACGCGAGTTTTTACAGGCTCATTCCGAAAATAGTTATCAAAGCGAAAAACGAAGAAGAAGTTTCATTTATCCTGAAAGAAAGTTCCAAGCTGGGAATTCCGGTAACTTTCCGTGCTGCCGGAACAAGTCTTTCCGGACAAGCCATTTCCGATTCTGTACTTGTCATTGCCGGAAACCATTGGACAAAATTCAAAATCGATTCGGATGGACTAAAAATCAGCTTGCAACCCGGACTGACCGGCGGAAAGGTTAATTCACTTTTAGCTCGTTACGGAAGAAAAATAGGTCCCGATCCTGCTTCGATTGATGCTGCCATGATTGGTGGGATTGCAGCCAACAATGCCAGTGGTATGTGTTGCGGCACAGCCGAGAATTCGTACAAAACAATCGCCAGCATGCGTGTTATTTTTGCCGATGGAACTGTGCTTGATACTTCCGATCCTGAAAGCAAGCATCAGTTCAGTCAAACACATCCGCAATTGATTCAGGATATTACGGAGATGGCCGCATCGGTAAAAGACAATGCCGAATTGGCTGGCCGGATTGCCCGAAAATTTAAAATGAAAAACACTACCGGTTATAGCCTCAATGCGTTGGTTGATTTTGCTGATCCTTTTGAAATTATTGAGCATTTGATGATTGGTTCGGAAGGAACGCTGGGATTCATTGCCGAAATCAGTTATAAAACCGTAGTTGAACATCCGTTTAAGGCCAGTTCGTTGATGGTTTTCCCGGATATAGAAAAAGCCTGTAATGCAGTTTCACTCCTGAAGTCGGCGCCGGTTTCGGCCGTTGAATTAATGGATAGGGCAGGGTTGCGATCGGTTGAAGATCAGGCAGGCGTTCCCAACTATCTGAAAACACTTAGTCCGACTGCAAGTGCCATTCTGGTTGAAACCCGCGCCCTTCATCAGGACGAACTTAATCAGAAAATAAAAGTCATTCTGGATACTATAAAGATAATTTCTTCGGAAATACCCATTGAATTTACTTCAATCCCATCAGAATATGCCTTGCTTTGGAAAATCCGCAAAGGCATGTTTCCATCCATTGGCGCCATTCGAAAAACGGGAACTACTGTTATTATTGAGGATGTGGCTTTCCCAGTGGCACGTCTGGCTGAGGCAACACTCGATTTACATCGCTTATTCGAAAAATGGGAGTATCGCGAAGCCGTAATTTTTGGCCATGCGTTGGAGGGAAACTTACATTTTGTTTTTACTCAGGATTTTGGCTCTCAAAGCGAGGTTGATCGCTACGCCAATTTTATGTCTGACGTTGCCGATTTGGTAGTTTCGAAATACGATGGTTCGCTGAAGGCTGAACATGGGACTGGACGGAATATGGCGCCGTTTGTTGAAAAGGAGTGGGGGCACGAAGCTTACCAACTGATGAAGCAGATCAAACAGATTTTTGATCCGCAGAACTTGCTCAATCCCGGAGTTATTCTGAATAATGATCCAAAAGTACATTTACAAAACCTAAAACCTATTCCGGCGGCCAGCGAAAAAATTGATAAGTGCATTGAATGTGGGTTTTGCGAACCTACCTGTGTTTCGGCTGAACTGACTTTAACGCCTCGTCAGCGCATCGTGGTTTATCGTGAGATGGCCAGTTTGGCAAGGAGCGGCCATGAACCGCATATTGCAGCTTCGTTGGCTAAATCGTACCAATATGCCGGAAATGAGACCTGTGCCACCGATGGCTTGTGCGCCACCGCTTGCCCGGTGAAAATCGACACAGGCAAGTTGATCAAAACCCTGCGAAAGGAAGAAATCGGGGAACATCAAAACCGGGCGGTTTGGATTGCAGATCATATGAGTGGAGTAACTTCGTCGGTTCGTGGTGCGCTTTCAATTGTTGGATTCTTTCATACGGTTTTGGGGACTCCAATCATGAAGGGCATTTCCGGAGGACTACGAACTTTATCAGGGAATCGCATTCCGCTCTGGAATCCATTTATGCCGCATGGGGCAAAAAAAATAAATACGAGCCAGTTACAGAAAGCCAAAACAGATAAAAAAGTGGTGTATTTTCCATCGTGTATTAACCGGGCGATGGGCGTTTCAAAAGAAAATCGCAAGGAGAAACAGCTTTCTGAAAAGATGCTTGAATTGCTCAATAAAGGCGGTTTCGAGGTTATCTATCCTGAAAATCTAAACAGTTTGTGTTGTGGAATGGCTTTTTCGAGCAAAGGTTATACCGAGGCTGGAATCAAGAATTCGAATGAGTTAGAAGTTGCTTTATTGAATGCCAGTGAAAATGGCAAATATCCGGTGTTGTGCGACATGAGTCCATGCCTGTTTACGATGAAAGAGAACATGAAATCGGGTCTGAAACTTTACGAGCCGGTTGAATTTATTCTCGATCATCTGCTTTCGAATCTGGAAATTACACCAATGCAGGAAACGATTACTGTATTTCCGGTATGTAGCATGAAGAAGATGGGTCTGGAAAATAAACTGGTAGAGCTGGCTGAAAAGTGCGCGACGAAAGTGGTTGTTCTTGAAACCAATTGTTGTGGTTTTGCTGGCGACCGTGGGTTCTCATTTCCGGAGTTAAATGAACATGGATTACGCAATCTAAAAATTCAATTACCTGAAGGTGTTCGATATGGCTATTCAACAAGCCGAACCTGTGAGATTGGTCTCAGCCTGCATTCCGGAATTTCGCATCAATCCATCGTTTATCTGGTTGATGAAGTAAGTCGTGCAAAAGATGTTGTCGGGTAAAGAAAAAACCCAACTACTTTTGATATAAGTAATTGGGTTTTAGATGGGTGGTAGATGGGATTTGAACCCACGACCCCTGGAACCACAATCCAGTGCTCTAACCAACTGAGCTACAACCACCGTGTATGATTTTGCGGTTGCAAATATAGTATTAAATTTTTTAGTTGTGCAATAGGAAAGATACGTTTTTTAGTTTTTTTTGACTGCGATAGAGATGCAAAATATTACTAAGCAAAGTAAATTATTGATAAATATTTGACGAGAAGAATGTTACAGGCGAGGTTTACACCTGAATATTTTAGTCTGTCAAATAGTGATCATGTTTAAAGTTTGTTTTTTTGAATGAGCCCACCTTTTTCGTTCAAAAGTAAGGAATACCTAATTAGCGCTTCATCGCGAATAATCAGTTCGTAGCCGACAATCTCTTCTTCTATTATTTCGATAACGTTCATCAATTCGCCATGCAGGGCAGCTTTTTGTTTAATGTGTTCGGGAGTGGCATGAATAGGAAGATTCTTCTTTAAGTTAATCAGTTTACCCACAGAATCGAAATGAGCAATGTACTCAATGCCTTCAAGGTAAAAAATAGCTTCATAGAAGTCATCAGAATGAAGCCATTCCACATTAATTGAATCTCCAAATTTCTGAAAAAATGAGTCTTTTACTGCTTCAGGAAGTGAAACACTAGAAAACTTAAATATTTTACTTAAAATGTTTTTCATAATTCAGTAATGTAATATTGGGTTATTAGTTTATTGGTTTTAGTTTTTACGGTATTCAGAACAATTTGTAAATAAGGGTTATAACTTTCTTACTTATAGACGGAGCATTTAATAAATGTAACACTTGCGCAGGATTAATTACCCGAATTAAATTTTTCATTATACATATAGATTACCCGGGATCTGGCTCTTTTAAGTCTCATCTTAACCGCATCCTCGCTTATTCGTAGCGTCTTTGCTATTGATTTTATAGGAAGATTGTCCTGATATTTCATCAGAAGCAGTACTTTTTCTTCAGGATGTATTAATTCAAAAATAGTAAGAAGGTTCTCGTAACTTGCTTCTTCAAAATCGGTCTCCGACTCATCAATGATTTCGGGAATTTCGTTATTGCTATTCCATTCCGGATAGTGAAGTTTCTTTTTGACTCTTAAATAATCAATGCAATAATTATACGTTATAGAATAGAGCCAGGACGAAAATGAAGAATTGCCTTTAAATCCGTGAATTTTTTCGTATGCTTTGGTTAAAATGTCATTTGCAAATTCTTCAGATAATTTGGAATCTTTCAAAAAACTGAAGCATTTGTCCCTGACTTTTTTGAAATATCTTAAATAAATCAATTCAAATAATTCCTGATTTCCGGAATTTATAATTAGAAGAACAATTTCTTCGTCAGACTTCTGTTTATATTTGGTTGTTGATGCCATTTATATGTTATTGGAAATGTGAAATATATAAAAAAATGTGTAAAAAAAGATTTAAAGTTGTGTTACTTATCCTGAAACCTCCGTCACAATGATAAATTTGTCAGAAAGTCCTTTGATAATTCGATGTAAAAATAGAACTTTGTAAAAGTTTTTAGTTATATAATAGAGTTAATAGTTTTAGAGAAAAACAAATTTAAAAATTGAGTATGAAAAGTAAATTAATTATTGCTGTTGCAGCAATGGGTCTTACAGTGTTATTTAGTTCTTGTCAGAAAGTTCCACAAACAGAAATTGATGCAGCAACTGCAGCAATTCAGGAAGTAAAAGACGCTGGTGCAGACATGTATGTTCCAGAAGCTTATCAGGCTTTGGTTGATTCAATGAAATCAGCTAACGAAAAAGTAGAAGTAGCTAAAGCAAAATGGTTCCCAAGCTACACAAAAGCTAAAGCTACTTTAGCTGTTGTTAGCCAGATGGCTGTTGATACTAAAGCTAAATCAGAAGCTCGTAAAGTTGAATTGAAAGCTGAAACTGAAGCTGCTATTGTTGAAGTAAAAGCTCTTGTTGAAGAAAACAAAGGTTTGATTGCAAAAGCTCCAAGAGGTAAAGAAGGTAGAGAAGCTTTGGAAGCTATCAAAGCTGACTTAGCTGTTGCTGAAACTACTGTAACTGAAGTAGAAGGTTTGTTAGCTAATGGCGACCTTTTAGGTTCAAACAGCAAAATTAAAGCTGCTAAAGAAAAAGCTACTTCTATCAAAGCTGAATTGGAAGAAGCTATCGCAAAAAAAGGTAAAAAATAATAACTCTTAAGAGTTAGGGATTTTAAATACCCGGGGCTTTCCCCCCGGGTATTTTTTTAATAAAAATGGGATGGCCTTGAATAAGAAGAAAATTAAGTGGATAACTGTTATTTTTTTGTCAGTTGTTTTTCTCGTAATTACCGTTTGTGTAATTATTGTTTCGCAAAGGAAACAACCAAACGATGATTTAAGATTTGCACGCGAAGCTTTATCCGAAGCCAAAGAAGCCGAAGCAGATGTTTATTCTGAAACAAAATATAAACAAGCAACGCAGATATATGAGTCTGCCATGAAGAATTGGTCGAGGGAAAACGATCGGTTTATTCTAGTCAGGGATTATGGCAGTGTGATAAGTTCAGCTCAGAAGGCAAAAAAGATTGCAGAAGAATCGAGAGAAGAATCCATTGCAAAAGCAGACGACTTAAGTAAGAACGTAGATGCTGCTTTTGTGAGTATGGAAAAGAAGATTGAATTGTATAATAAGCTATTTAAGAGTCTACCTATACCTCGATCTGTTTTTGATGCGCATAATAAATCTAAAATGTTTTTTAGCGAATCAAAAATTGCTCAGGGAAATGGTAAGTTGAAAGATGCAGAAATACTTTTTAAAAAGGCCGAAATATATGCCAATCATGCCAATGCGGCAGCTGCAAAAATGTTACGCGATTATTTTAATGATTACGGCAGATGGAAAAGTTTAGCTAATGATGCAATTGCAGCTTCGCGTGGAGGAAATAAGGTGATTTTAGTTGATAAAGTTGCACATATTTTGTATGTATATCAGTCAGGAAAAATAATACGTAGTTATGACGTTGAATTTGGTCCTAACTGGATGGCGCATAAAGAGCAAGCTGGCGATAAGGCAACTCCGGAAGGAAATTATCATATAACCAGTAAAAAAGCTGGCGGTGGCACTGGATATAATAAGGCAATGTTACTTGATTATCCAAATGCAGAAGATCGAGCTCACTTTGCTCAAATGAAGCGTCAGGGACTGATTTCCAAAAGAGCTGGAATTGGAAACCTGATTGAAATACATGGCAATGGAGGGCGTGGTTTTGACTGGACAAGTGGTTGTGTTGGTATGAGAGACCGGGATATTGATGATTTGTATCGTGTTGTCGGTTCTGGTACACGTGTAACTATCGTTGGTTCTATTGAGCCTCTATCTACGGTTACTGGTGGTGTAGATTTTTAATGTGCTTTGAAACTTTTTTGAGAAATATAAGTTTATGTTATTGATATGGTATATAAAACAGGTTTAATAATAATTCAAATTCTATGATTCGTAATTTTTTTATTTATCTGGCAGTTTTGATTGTTGGGATTCTGTTTTTTGCATCAATGGTACTTTTTGCTATTCCGGCATTTCAAGAATCAACTCTTGCTTTAACAGGTCTTTCTTCAAGTTCTTCTGGTTCTGGTGAAGCTGGAACTGATAAGGAATCTATTGAAGCTGATGTTAATAAACTTCAGAAACGCCTTGATTCGTTTACACCTACAAATGCATATATGGTTGTAAATACTTCTGATAACCATTTCTTTTTATACAAGGGCAAACAGCTAATTCGAGATGGAGTCTGTTCAACCGGTAAAAATGAAAAATTGGTTTCGGCTGAAAGAAAATACGAACACGTTTTTTATACTCCATTTGGTGTCCGTAAAGTATTACGTAAAGCAACCAATCCGGTCTGGAAAAAGCCTGATTGGGCTTTTATTGAAGATGGAATGCCCATTCCTTCTGCAAACGATCCTTCGCGGTGGGAAACGGGAACCCTTGGTGCATATAAAATGGAAATTGGAGATGGTTATATGATTCATGGTACTATTTATAAACGCCGGATGGGTATGAGTGTTACCCATGGTTGTATCCGTTTACTTGATGACGATCTGGAAGCAGTATATAAGGCAATGGAAGTAGGTTCAAAAGTTTATATTTACTAAGTATGAAAGAAAATTCGGAGGAAGACTTTGATAGTTTGTTTGTTGAAAATAAACGCAGTGGTGTAAAATACATTGTTATTATTATTGTGTTGTCGGTATTGGCTTTAACTTCCATTTATGCCTATTTATCGGTCAGCTCTGTTCGTGATCGGATGAAACTTGCTCAAGTTCAGGCAGAAGGTAGCCCTCAAATCAATTCTTCGTTATTAACACAGTTAAAGGAAAAGGCGTGGCTTGAGTCACGTTTGAAAATGGCAGCTGGTGATTCTATCGGGTTGTCTATTGATTTGGAACAACATCGTATTCAACTTGAACTAAAGGGGGTAGTCCTGTTATCTTCCAAAATTCGGGACACTTCAATATCCGGGTTCTTTCGGAAAATGGATGGTAATGTGTACTTTTCAACTTTTGGAACTCCATTGACGATACAACAGTTTAAATCGTCGATTGCAAAAAATCCTTTTAAAGTTGTGCAAGCGCCTAAAGACACAATTGCCGCAATGGCTGCCATTGATGCCGCAATGAAAAAGGATTCACTGAAAGATGAAAATGTATTTTGGACAGTAAAACTCGATCGTGGCTTTGACCTGGATATTCAGGGAATTGATTCAATAGCTGAAGCTCAGAATAAATACAAATTTGGAAAGGGCTTTGAGTTTGAACGTAATTTGAAGAATATTACCAGCTCGTTTCAACATATTTTGCGATTTTCTAAACCAAGTTATAATCCCGAAATATTAATTAGCATACCCGAGAATGAGGCAAAAGCGATACTTCGGGCGCTCCCTAATAAAGCTCTTGTAACTATCCGGATTTAAAAAATTAAGTTTTCGGTTATTCAAGTAAGCCTGGAAAAGCATTTTTTTTTGAATGTTTTTCCAGGCTTTTTTTGAATTCGAAAATTGGTAAGTTTATACTTTCTACGAACATTTGTTAGCATGACTGATAATTTAAATATTTCAGGATTTATTTTGGCTGGTGGGAAAAGCAGCCGAATGGGTACGGATAAAGCGTTATTGATGTTTCAGGATAAGCCTTTGCTGCAGCATATGATCAAACGAATTGAACCGTTTTGTGATAAGGTTGCTATCAGCGGACAAAATTCGGAATATGCAAATTTTAAGGTTGAAATGATTCCTGATTTATATTCGGGTTGTGGCCCGATGGCTGGTATATTTTCGGCACTGAAATATAGCGGTTCTGATTGGAATCTATTAGTAAGCGTCGATGTCCCTTTCGTTAATGATGAGTTATTTTTTTACCTGATTTCAAATATTGGAGAGTATGATTGTATAATTCCGGAACATACTTCCGGAGTTGAACCACTTATTGCACTTTATAACCGACGAATATTACCGGTGGTAGAAGAAATGATAAAGTCAGGAGATTACCGACTTACAAACCTACTCTCGAAATTAAACACCAGCTATCTTGATTGTAACGAGTTGATCAAAAAGCATCCCCGTTTGTTCGCGAATATTAATCGAATGGAAGATTATCAGTCAATTTGAATTTTTTTTTCTGGAGAGAGAAGAAAGCTTTTACTACTTTTGAATTAAATTAAATAGCATGTCACAACTCTTATTTTATATCATTATTGGCCTTTTGGTGGCTGATTTTATTCTTGAGCGTTTTCTCGAATTCCTGAATTCAACGAAATGGAGTGATAAACTTCCTGAGGAAGTGAAAGATCTATACGATGAACAGGAGTATCAAAAGCAGCAGACTTATGAAAAAGCGAATTTTCGCTTTTCAATGCTAAGTTCATCATTCAGTTTTATATTGATGTTGCTTATGGTGCTTTTTGCAGGATTTGCTCTGCTAAATAATTGGGCATTGTCCATTTCGGTGAACCCGATTTTAACTGCATTGCTGTTTTTTGGCATCCTGATGTTGGCTTCCGATATACTCACAACACCTTTTTCGATTTACGATACTTTTGTTATTGAGGAAAAATTCGGCTTTAATAAGACTACACCTAAAACTTTTGTTCTCGATAAATTGAAAGGCTATTTACTTGGGGCGATTATCGGAGGTGGACTCTTGGCGCTGATTATCTACATTTATCTGCTTACAACTACAGATTTTTGGATCTATACCTGGATCGTAATCACTGGATTCTCCATATTTATGGTGCTGTTTTATTCCAACCTGATAGTTCCGTTATTTAATAAGCAAACTCCGCTTCCTGAAGGTGAATTGAAATCAGCTATCGAAACATTTTCAGCTAAAGCGGGATTTAAACTCGATAATATTTATGTCATCGACGGATCAAAACGTTCGACAAAAGCCAATGCCTATTTTACCGGATTTGGTGCCAAAAAGCGAATAGTTTTGTTTGACACACTGATTAACGATATGACCACTAATGAGCTGGTTGCTGTTTTGGCGCACGAAATCGGACATTACAAAAAACATCACGTCATCTGGAGCTTGCTGTTAGGAATTTTACAAACCGGAGTGATGTTATTTATATTCTCTCTTTTTGTTGGAAACCCTGATCTTTCGGCAGCTTTGGGAGTTGAAATGCCCAGTTTCCATATTGGCCTGATCGCTTTTGGAATTTTGTATTCGCCCATTTCAATGATTACCGGAATAATTATGAATGTTTTCTCCAGAAAGAATGAATACGAAGCGGATGCCTTTGCTGCAAAATATTTCGATGCCAGAGAATTGGCCGCTGCGCTGAAAAAGCTGTCTATAAAAAATCTCAGCAATTTACGCCCACATCCGGTTTACGTGTTTTTTCATTATTCACATCCAACATTATTACAACGGTTGCAGGCATTAAAAATATTAGAGTAGAGACGCAATGCATTGCGTCTCTAAAAAAAACAAATCCATGAAAGCAGAAATAATTACCATAGGCGACGAAATTTTAATCGGGCAGATTGTTGATACCAATTCGGCCTGGATGGGTCAACAGTTGAATTTTTTAGGAATCGAAGTGTATCAGGTCACTTCGGTTCACGACAATCATGAACACATACTGAAAGCATTTGCCGAAGCCGAGCAAAATGCCGATTTGGTGCTGATAACAGGTGGATTGGGACCTACAAAAGACGATATTACAAAGAAATGCCTATGCGAGTATTTCGATACCGAACTGGTTTTTCATCCTGAAGTACTTGAGCATGTGCGCTCACTTTTGTCCTCCCGAAATGTTACCATCAATCAATTAAATCAGGATCAGGCGCTGTTACCGGCCAGTTGTACCGTACTTCATAATTCAGCAGGAACAGCTTCAGGAATGTGGTTCGAACGGAACAATACCATATTCGTGTCGATGCCTGGCGTACCTTTCGAAATGGAAGCCATTATGTCTGAGGAAGTTTTCCCACGGCTCGTTAAGTTGGGAATAACTCAGTCAATCGTGCACAAAACGGTTTTAACCATTGGTCTGCCCGAGTCGATGCTGGCCGAAAAGATTGAAAGGTGGGAAGACGCATTACCCGATTTTATCAAGCTGGCTTATCTGCCAAGTCCGATGATGGTTCGTTTACGGCTTAGCGCCTATGGCACCGATCAGTCTGCACTTGAAGCTGAGGTTGATCGGCAAGTGAAAGAGTTACTGACAATTATTCCTGAATTTGTATTTGGGTTTGACGACGACAATCTTGGCATTGCTTTAGGTCGGATGCTGGTTGAATCAGGAAAAACTTTGGCTCTGGCTGAAAGTTGTACAGGTGGCAATATCGCTCATTTTATAACTTCCAATGCCGGAAGTTCTGCCTATTTCAAAGGAGGGGTGGTTGCGTATTCAAACGAAATCAAAAACAGATTGCTAGAGGTTCCGGTGGAGACACTTAATTCATTTGGAGCCGTAAGTCAGGAAGTTGCCGAAGCGATGGCTATAGGCGCTCAAAAAGCATTAAAAACTGATTATTCGGTGGCAACAACTGGAATCGCTGGACCGGATGGCGGATCGGACGAAAAACCGGTTGGTACGGTTTGGATTGCGGTGGCCGGACCTTCAGGAGTGATAAGCAAAAAATATATATTTAAGCATAACCGCGAGCGGAATATAATACGTACAACCCATACTGCGTTAAATCTATTACGTATCTTTATCTTAAACCAAAATTCAGCGCTCATATGAAACGTAAAATATTAATTGTCGCCGGAATTGTAGTTTTGATTTTTGGAATATTGGCGGCTTTGCCATTTTTGTACAAAGACAAGTTGCTTGCCAAGGTAAAAACTACCCTGAATAATCAGGTGAATGCAAAAATCGATTTCACCGATTTTAAGCTTTCGTTGTTTTCTCAATTCCCGAAAGTTGAAATGGAAATCAGGAATTTGAGTTTGGTTGGGATCGACGAATTTGCCAGCGATACTATTTTTTCGGCAGGTTCCATCTCAACCAATATTTCACTGATGGAAATGATCAGCGGCAAGGGTTTGGAATTGAATAGTCTGACCATTGAAAATCCACGGATTTCATTGATCTCGGATAAGGCCGGAAAAGTAAACTGGGACATTGCTAAAACTTCAGTATCAGCTAAACCTGAAGCAGCCAGCACTGAAGCATCAACTGAGGCATTTAAAATGAAACTAAGTGATATTCGGGTAAATAACCTGAATCTACTTTACAATGATTTGGCCATGCCAATGAAGGTTTGGGTTAAAAATACTAACATAACTTCGTCGGGTGATGTTGCCGGAACTGTTACCAGTTTTAACCTGAAGGGTGATGTTGGTGAATTTATTTTCGAATACGACTCGGTAAAATACATCTCGAAAACCAAACTAAAAGCCGAAACTTTGCTGAAGGTTGATTACGAGAAAATGAATTTTGGGTTCGATCAGGGTAAATTGTGGATCAATAATTTGCCGCTGGAAGTGAACGGTTCGTTTGCCATGCCAAACGACAGTATGCAATTTGATTTGGCTTTCCAGAGCGAAAAAAGCGATTTTGCTACTATTTTATCGTTGGTTCCGGCTGATTATCAGAAATACCTTGAAAAGGCCGACATTAAAGGTTCTGCTGAGTTCAAAGGTTCTGTAAAAGGACTGTTTTACAACGAGATTTATCCGGCAATCGATATTTTGCTTTCGGCTAGTAATGCCAGTTTTAAATATCAGGATCTGCCTGAAAGCGTTCAGGATATTCAGGTTTTGGCTCAAATTACCAAGCCCGAAGGCGATTTAAATTTGCTGAAAGTGAATGTTGAAAAGGCTCACGCTTCGATAAAAAATAATCCGATGGATTTGCGTTTGCTGGTGACTGAGCCGATGACCGATCCAAATATTGACGCTTCATTTTCAGGTACCATTGATTTTGCTTCGCTGAAACAGGCAATCCCGATCGACAGCCTCGATATTACCGGTATCCTGAAGGCAAAAATGCAAATGGCTGGTCGGATGTCTTCGATCGAAAAGCAGGAATACGAAAAGTTCCAGTCAAATGGGGAGGCTTCTGTTCAAAATTTCAGGATACAGAGTAATCAGTTGACCAAACCAATTGAGATCAGTCAGGGACAAGTAAAAGCAAATACAAAACAGATTAATATTGAACGTTTTGATGCGAAAGTAGGACAGAGCGATTTTTCGCTTCATGGTAATGTGAGTAACTATCTGGCTTATATGTTTAAAAATGGTGTGCTGAAAGGTGATTTTAACCTGAAATCTTCGTTTCTGAATTTCTCCGAATTGTCGAATATTCAGAAACCAGTGGCGAAATCGGCAGCTACAGATGCAAAAGCGGCGCCAGTCGCACCAGCCGATTCGGTGACTGCGTTTCAGGTTCCTAAAAATCTGGATCTGAGTTTTCAATCTTCGATTCAAAAAGCCGTTTACGACAAGATGCCAATCAACAACATCAACGGATTGGTGAAAATTAAAGATCAGAAAATGGATCTCACCAACCTGACCATGGAAATGCTTCAGGGAAAACTGGCAGTTAACGGTTCTTATACCAGTAATAAAGAAAATAAGCCACTTTTCGATTTCAAACTCGACATGCAAAATATCGACTTGCCAACAGCTTATCAATCGCTAAGTACGATGCGGCATTATTTGCCAATTGCAGCCAGAAGTCAGGGTAAAATCTCAACACAATTTGGTCTTTCAGGAACGATGAACGAAAAGATGAACATTGTGCCAACCAGTCTGAATGGATTGGGGATTTTTAATACACAAAACCTGATGATCATTGATTCTCCAGTGTTTGATCAGATTCGTGGAATCATTAAAAAGGAGAAGCTTAAAAATGTGAAAGTGGATGATTTTACGGCAAAGTTTCAGTTCGAAAATGGCGAGTTGAAAATGAATCCATTTAAAACCAACATTGCCGATCAGCAGGCAACTATCTACGGAAGTCTTTCTGCCGCCCGCGAAATAAACCTGAATATGGATTTTGTGGTCAATCGCGAGGATTTGGGTGCTGACATCAATAAGGGACTTGATATTTTGCCGGGTTCGCAGAATATTAAGATGATCGATGCATCGGTTATCCTGAATGGCTCATTGACTAAACCTGAAGTTTCGCTCGATTTAAGCAAAGCCCGCGCCCAGATTGAGCAGCAGGTGAAAAAGGCTTCGGTTGATGAATTGAAAGGCTCGGTTAAGAAAATTGGTGATGAACTGAAGAAGTTGTTTAAATAGAGCCACTCTAAATCTCCCCCAAAGAGGCAATGTCATATAGTTAATCATTATATAGCTCTTTTATAGTTTGTTAAAGTTTAGTGTTTGGTATTTGCTGTTTAATCGTTTCACTTTCTTTCTTCAGAGGTTCTGTCTGCCAGGCCTAACTGGTTATTATCCAAATCAGAACTTTACCATAGGATTAAAAAGATAGTCATGAAATCATCTTTCATTATGTTAGTTTGAATCTTGAATATCCATGATTATAATTGGTAAAGAATGTTCCTAAACATTTTTTACGTGCGCAAACCTTTGTGCAAACCTTTGCGCCATTTTGCTGAATCAGAACAGATAAATCACAAGCTTTTTTTGTCGATCTTCGAGATAAAGTATAGTCTCCCATCAAGATAAAAACATAATCGAGCATGAAAAAAATAGTTGGTTTATTTATCATTCTGGCAAGTCTTACACTCTCAGCCCAGCAATCGAAATTTGCAAACGTTTATCCTTTCATCGAAAATACAGCGGTATTTGAAACCAACCAGACTGAAGGTCACACGGTTTGTATTCCTTCGAAATCGGTTGGTGAAGCATTAAATCTTCAGAAATCGAAGTCAGAAAATGTACTTTCGTTGAATGGAAGGTGGAAATTCCATTTTGCCAATACTCCCGAAGGTACACCCAACAACTTTTTCGCATCCAATTTTAATGATCAGAAATGGTCTGAAATTACAGTTCCCTCCAACTGGGAAATGCAGGGTTTTGGCGATCCTTTTTTCCGAAATGTTGCACAACCGTTTCGCTCCAATCCGCCTTTTGTTCCGCGCGAATACAACCCGACTGGCTCGTATCGCAAAACATTTACCATACCGGCAAATTGGAAAAGCAAACACATTTTTTTGCGCATGGAGAAAACCGCTTCGGCGTCGTTTGTCTGGATCAACGGACAGGAAGTTGGCTACAACGAAGGTGCGCAGGAGCCTGCTGAATATGATGTGACCAGTTTCCTGAAACCAGGAAAAAATACCATTGCCGTCAACGTAATTAAATATTCAGATGGTGTGTATCTCGAAAGTCAGGACTATTGGCGCCTGGCTGGTATTTTCGACGATGTTTGGTTGTATACAAAATCGGATGTACATATCTTCGACTGGCATGCAACTACCGACCTGGACGAAAACTATGAGAACGCAAAACTGAATTTGCAGATTACGGTAAATAACCAATCGAAAACCGACAAACAGAACTACAAAGTTCGCACTTCGCTGTTTAATGCACAGAATGTATTGGTTCAGAATTTTACTTCTGATGCAGTTCAAATAACTGCTGATAATAAGCAAATTATAAATGTTTCTTCATTGGTAAAAAATCCCCAAAAGTGGACCGCAGAAACGCCCAATCTTTACCGGTTAACGCTGGAATTAATCAACAGCGAAGGTAAAACCGAAGAGGTAATTGCCGGTCGGATAGGTTTTAAAGAGACCGAAATTCGCCATCAGGTTTTCTATCTGAACGGAAAAGCCATTAAACTGAACGGTATAAACTCGCACATGCAACATCCCGATTTGGGGCACACCATGGACGAAGCGACCATTCGAAAAGACTTTGAAATACTGAAACAATTCAATTTCAATTGTGTACGGACGTCACATTATCCACCGGTTGCAAAGTATCTGGAGTTGGCCGACGAATATGGATTGTATATTATTGACGAAGCGGGAGATGAAGCTCATGCCACTGAATATTTAAGTGATAAACCCGAATGGGAGCCCATGTACCGCGAGCGGGTTCGCAAAATGGTATTGCGCGACCGGAATCATGCCAGTATTCTGTTTTGGAGCGCAGGAAATGAAAGTGGCGAAGGCGCAACTATTTGTGCCGTGATTGATGAAGGAAAGAAATACGACACTACCCGTAATTGGATGTATGGCGGAAATGCTTTTTCACACCCTTGCGAAGAGATTATCGGCCCCCGTTACCCAACACCTTTTGACCTCAAAACACGGGTGGGAATGGTTCCTGAAAGTGTTGATCCGCGACCATCGTTTCTGGACGAATACCTTTCGGTGGCCGGAAATGCGGGTGGTGGACTAGACGAATATTGGGATATATTTTACGAGTATCCACGCATTATGGGCGGAGCAATCTGGGATTTCGTGAGTCCAGGCTTGCGCGAGCCTGTTCGCAAATTGACAGATTCTTCACCAAACAATGTAGCAACTCACATCATGGGACGCGCCAAACTGGTTGCCGGACACGATGGAAAAGGTATTGATCTGAATGGTCACGATCAGTGGGTGGAAGTTTATCAGGATAGAAATATTGAAATCTCGGGTGATGAACTAACGGTTTCACTTTGGATTTTTCCACGCGATTTAATGAAAACGGGTGGAACACTGCTCACCAAAGGAAACAATCAATTTGGTTTGCAGCAAATGGGTGACAACTCGCTCAATTTCTATATCTACACTTCGAAAAAAACAGTTGTCAGTGGTGCATTACCCAAAGATTGGACACAAAACTGGCATCATGTGGCTGGTATTTATAACGGGAAATCGATTTCACTATTTATCGACAACCAAAAGGTGGATGAAAAACCGGTCACCGGGAAAATTACCAATCTCCCTTTTCCGCTTAATGTGGGTAAGAATGCCGAGACACAGGGTCAGCATTTATCTAATTATTTATGCGATGCTATTATCGATCAGGTGGGTATTTTTCCCAAAGCGATTGAAATCAATGATTTATTTACAGCAAAACCAGACTTGAAAAATCGTGCAGCTTTGTGGCTCGATTTTGAACAGGAGCAAAAAGAAGGCGAGTTTTTCAGCTATGGAATTGGCGCGCGTACCTATGGATGTATTTGGCCCGACCGCCGTGTAGAGCCGGAAATGTGGCAAATGAAAAAGTCGGCTCAACCCATTTCTGTCAAGTGGAGCAATGCCGAAAAAATGGAAATTGAAGTGCAGAACCGAAACTTTTTTACCAATACGAATGCCTTTGATGCACGTTGGAATCTGGAAGAAAATGGAATCACGATTGCTTCTGGAAAGTTGGAGGTGGATGTGGAACCAGAAGCAAAAAAAATCTACGTTCTTCCTATTCAGAAGCCTAAGCTAAAAGCCGGTGCAACCTATTTGGCAACAGTTAGTTTTCATTCGAAAGAAGCTGCACAATGGGCGCCGAAGGGTTTTGAATTGTGTTGGGATCAATTGGAAATGCCATGGATTGTTCCTGCCGATGAAAAATTGGCACAGCGTCAGACCAATTCGTTGAAAGTGACAGATAATGAGCAACAATTGATTGTATCAGGAGTAAATTTCGATTATGCCTTTAATAAAGCCGATGGACAATTGTACTCCATGAAATACATGGGTACAGAATTGCTGAAACAGGGAGCGCAACTCAATGTTTGGCGTGCCCCTCTGGCGAACGAACTGGACGACTGGACCTCTCCTGCAGTTAGTATATCTCCCAGAACCGAGGGTTACGGAAGGATGGTTGCCAATGCATGGTACTCCATCGGTCTGGATAAAATGAAGTCAAAACTTGAATCATTTCGCGTTGAAAAGAAGGCTGAAAATGTAATTGTCAGTATTCTTGAAACTGCTCTTTTTGGAAATTCAGGCAGGGAAGGCTTCGAAAACGAGATGATTTATACGATTTCGCCCGACGGTGAAATTAGTTTACAGCACACGATTAATCCGAAAGGAAAAATGCCCATGTCGTTGCCACGCATAGGAACAAAATGGGTTTTCGATAACCAAATGCAAAATGTTGAATGGTTTGGACGTGGGCCGCAGGAGAATTATCCAGACCGCAAAACCGGCTACCGTATTGGGCTTTATCAGTCGACGGTTGATGCTATGTTTGTACCGTATTTGATTCCTCAGGATTGTGGCTTGCGCACTGACAACCGCTATGTGCGACTGACAAATGCTCAAGGAATCGGAATTGAGTTTTCGGCAGCTAAACCATTCAATTTCAATTGCTATAATTACAGCACTGAGAATTTGTCAAAGGCAAAATACACTTATGATCTAATCAAATCAGATGGTGTAACATTCAATTTCGACTACCAAACTACTGGTGTAGGTTGCACTGCAATTGGGGTGCTTAATAAATATCAAACCATTCCACAAGCCATACAGTTCACAAGTTCGATAAAGCCATTTAAAATCAATAAGTAAGCCTGTTTTTAGAATAATAAGAGCTATATAATGCTTAACTATATGGTATTGCCCCAAAGGGGAGATTTTTTGGTATTGATGGTTCTGAACATTTTAGTTTTTTTAGACCGTGTATTTCAATGACAAAGAATAATTATTTCGAACTTCGGTTCTTTAAGCCCCCTCTCTCGGAGGGGGTTTGGGGGAGGCCTCTAAGAAGGGCATAATACTCATCATGCCCGCAACAAAATAAATAATTCCGGTAACCATTAATGCTGTACTTAAGCTGAATGTATCGGTTAAGTAACCCAATGCAGGGCCAATGGCAGCAAAAATGATGCGTATTTCCAGATTCCGAACTGATAAAATGGTTGCCCGAACTTTCGAGTCGGTGTATTGATTAATCTGGTCTTTCAACACTGGAGTAGCAATTCCGCGAACCATGTAAAAGCCAAACAAAATGGCAATTCCGGCCAAACTTATTTGCAATGAGGTAAGTACGAATCCAAGCGAGATAAAGATTACAATAAATAGTAATGTCTTTTTATTTCCGAGGAATCGCTCTATTTTATACGAAAACATGGAGAAAACCCCGGCTGACAGGTTGAGCAGAGTCCATAAAATTCCGAACACTGAAACTGGTACGCCAGCTTTCTGAAAATAGGGTTGAACAAACCAGGCATAAGTTAAAGTTGCAGCTCCGGTGAATGACGAAATCATAATGGCGCTGCGCATCTCCTTTTGCTGATAAGTAAGTTTAACAATCGACAGAATTTCATTCATCGTTGACTTAATCCTTTCCTGAATGTGTTGGGGCTCTTTCAGGAAATAGGCGGCGGGAATAGCAATTGCTGCAACAAAAACCTGAAAATAATACGGAGTCCGAAGGCTAAACGTGGCCAATAATCCACCGGCGACGCCTGCAAGAGCTTCTGCAAAGTTTCCGGCCGAGGTTATTCTCCCTTCGTATTTGATGTACTCTTCTTCACGGTTTTCTGCTTTAAGCGAATCATAAAGCAGGGCAGAGTCGGCTCCTGAAATGAAACTAAACCCTACGCCCAAAATGATTTCAGCAACGGCAAAGCTGGCAAAGTCGGCAGAGATGCAGTAAATTCCAATTCCAATCGTTCCTAATATTGCTCCTAAAAGCAATGTTCTTCGGCATCCCCACACATCAGCCAGATAACCTGAAGGCAATTCGGTGGCAACCATTGCGATGGAGTAGATGGATTTGAGGATGAAAATCTGCGACATGGTTAATCCGTTCTCCTGATAAAACAGAACAACGATTGGCATGATCAGATTGAACCATTTGGCAATCTTGATCAGGTACAACTGGATCGTATTTTCGGGAAATCTTTTCAATTGGAGTTTTGTGCGAAAATAAAGATTCTAATTCTACTTTCAGATGGTTTTACCGTAAAACCCGGTTCCGAAGAGTTAAATGCCGGATGTAGCTTTCTAAAAGCTGAAATTATTTTGTTATTGATAAATTGAATATTTCTAATAATTCTTTGCAAAAAGTTATAAAAAATGATTGAATTCGTGCAAAAATGATCTAAAAGGCTTCGGAATGATTAATCCATTGCTATTTTTGTGAGGAAAATTTGAATGATTTGATAATTCGGAATTAGTAACTAAAATAATAAATTGAATTAATGAAACTATTTATCCCCCAAAATTACCAGCCTTTACTTGATGTCAATCAGACCGAAAAGGCCATTAAATTAGTGAAAGACAGTTTTCAGCAGGACTTGGCTTCGGAGTTGCGTTTGCGTCGCGTTACGGCACCATTGTTTGTCATGAAAGGTACCGGAATCAATGACGATCTCAACGGAATTGAACGGCCAGTTACATTTCCGGTAAAAGAGTTAGGTGATAATCCTGCTGAAGTAGTGCATTCGCTTGCCAAGTGGAAAAGAATGACTTTGGCTGATTTGAATATCGGCAAAGGTTATGGCTTGTACACTGACATGAATGCTATTCGTCCTGATGAAGAACTTTCAAATATTCACTCGCTTTATGTTGATCAGTGGGATTGGGAAAGAGTTATCTCAGAAGATGAACGAAATTTGGATTTTCTGAAAAAGATTGTTCGGAAAATTTATTCGACTTTTTTGCGTACCGAATTTATCGTGTCCGAGAATTTTCCTCAAATACAACCCATACTTCCTGAGGAAATAACGTTCATCCATTCAGAAGAATTGGAAGAACAATATCCAGACCTGACGCCAAAAGAACGAGAGCATGAAGCTGCGAAAATGTATGGAGCAGTGTTTATTATTGGAATTGGAGGACTACTTCCGGGAGGAGAAAAGCACGATGGACGTGCTCCGGATTATGACGACTGGACTACGCCAACTGTAGGTAATCGCAAAGGGATAAATGGCGATATTCTGGTTTGGAATCCTGTAATGGAAACATCACTTGAATTGTCGTCGATGGGAATTCGTGTTGATAAAGATGCGCTCTTAAAACAATTGGAAATTACAGGAACCGAAGAACGTAAAAATTTATACTGGCATGCCCGATTGCTCAATGGCGAACTTCCACTTTCAATTGGAGGAGGTATTGGTCAATCGCGTTTATGCATGTATTTTTTGCGAAAAGCTCATATTGGTGAGATCCAATCGAGTATTTGGCCCGACGAAATGAAAGTTATCTGTAAAGAAAATAACATTGCATTGATCTGAAAAATACAATGAAACCGCCAATTTCAGAACTCCTTACAGCGAATGCAGGTTTCTGTAAGTTTTTGTTATAAATCATGGCGAAAGGTTAACAAAAATTGATATATTTGCAGCCGCTAAAAAGGATGTCTCGGTAGCTCAGCTGGATAGAGCAACGGCCTTCTAAGCCGTAGGTCTTGGGTTCGAATCCCAACCGGGATACAGATTAGAAATTAACAAAAAGCGTTTAAGTCATTAGATTTAAACGCTTTTTTTATGCTCGTGAATTTCTTTCCGGACGCATTTCCAACAGTCATTAATCGAATAAAAACTACAGACTAATTGTTTAATTCGATAGATCATCGTAACTTGTTCGTTAATAATGGCCTGAAAATAGACAGAAATTTGCCCCATTTATGATCTATTGCATGAAAAACCTGCAATGACTTTCTTTAATTGTATTCGAAAAATGAAGACATACCACAGGAAAGTAACTTGTGTTTCGTAGTCCGGAGCAAATGGAAAATTGAAATAAAAATTGCATTAAACCCCTAAAAGATGAGACTGATTCTTGAAAATATTAAGGAACTTGTTCAGGTTGATCCCCAAAGTAGGTTATGGGTCGCCGGAAAGTCGATGGCTGAAGTTCAGACCATTAAAAATGCATTTCTTTTGATTAAAGGGGAGCAGATTATTGATTTTGGTCCGATGGAAGAACTTAGCCGCTCTGACTTTGAAGCCGACGACTTGATCATGGAAATTGATTGCTCAGGCAAAATGGTTTTTCCGAGTTATTGCGATTCGCATACTCATTTGGTTTTTGCGGCCACCCGCGAACTTGAATTCGTTGACCGCATTAAAGGTCTTACATACGAGGAAATCGCTAAAAATGGCGGCGGAATCCTGAATTCTGCCAAACGTCTTCAGGAAATGCCGGAGGATGAATTATACGAGCAGGCCATGCTGAGGCTCGAAGAAATTGCTTTAACCGGAACTGGTGCTGTCGAAATAAAAAGTGGTTACGGACTAACAACCGAATCGGAATTGAAAATGCTGAGGGTGATTCTCCGCATGAAACAACATTCACCCTTGATGATCAAATCTACCTTTCTGGCTCATGCTTTTCCTCTTGAATTTAAGGGGAGACATGAAGATTATATGAATTTGCTGATCAATGAAATGATGCCTTTGATAGCTGCCGAAGAACTGGCCGATTATGTAGATGTTTTTTGTGATCGTGGATTTTTTACCATGGAAGAAAGCGAACGAATTCTGATGGCTGGCATCAAACTGGGTATGCAGGGAAAAATCCATGCCAATGAACTGGCCAATTCGGGAGGAGTGCAGGTTGGTGTAA
Source organism: Aquipluma nitroreducens (assembly GCF_009689585.1). GTDB lineage: Bacteria > Bacteroidota > Bacteroidia > Bacteroidales > Prolixibacteraceae > Aquipluma > Aquipluma nitroreducens. The sequence goes on from NZ_AP018694.1 coordinate 4,296,423, forward strand.
AATACAATGCTGTTTCGGCCGATCATCTTGAATTTGTTGGTGACGAAGAAATTTCGTCATTACTTGGTAGTGAAACCATGCCCACAGTTTTGCCTGGTGCAGCTTTTTTCCTGAATCTGAAGTTGGCTCCTGTCCGTAAAATGATCGATTCAGGTTTGCCGGTTGCTTTGGCTTCCGATTACAATCCGGGAACTTCGCCTTCAGGAAATATGAATTTTATTCAATCTTTAGGCTGTCTTCGCTATGGAATGACACCTGAAGAAACCATTCATGCCACCACCATTAATTCGGCATATGCAATGGGGATTAGCGAAAGCTATGGAAGTATAGCCAAAGGGAAAGTAGCCAATTTGTTTATTACTAAAGAGATTTCGTCGTATGCGGCAATTCCTTATTCTTTTGGCTCCAACCTGATTGAAACCGTGATTTTAAATGGGGAAATACAATAGAGGGAAGCCTCCCCCAAACCCCCTCCAACAGAGGGGGCTTAAAAGGCAAGGGTTCAAAGTCATTGCAAAAAGAGAAAATATTCTGAATATGTACCGTCTCAAAGTTCCCCTTCGGGGGATTTAGGGGGCTTAAATTTTAAATATGAAACAACTGATCGAATGTGTTCCGAATTTTTCAGAAGGGAGAGATGAAAAAATAGTAAAGCAGATAACTGACGCTATTCAAAGCGTTGATGGCATTAAATTATTGAATGTTGATCCGGGGAAAGCCACTAATCGCACTGTAGTGACTTTTGTTGGTGAGCCTGAGCAGGTAATTGAAGCAGCTTTTCGAGGCGCTAAAATGGCAGCACAATTGATCGACATGAGCAAGCACAAAGGCGAGCATCCTCGCTTTGGCGCAACCGATGTTTGTCCGTTGATTCCAATTGCAAATATTTCGATGGACGAAACCGTCTTTTATGCCCGGAAACTGGCTAAACGGATAGGAGCGGAATTGGGTATTTCAGTTTATTGCTACGAGTTTGCAGCTTCGACCGAAGAACGTCAAAGTTTGGCTAATTGCCGTGCAGGCGAATACGAGGGATTGAAGGAAAAACTTCAGAACCCACAATGGAAACCTGATTTTGGCCCAGATACGTTAAATATACATTCGGGAGCAACGGCCGTTGGCGCCCGTAATTTCCTGATTGCATACAATGTCAACCTGAATACGACTTCGGTACGTCGCGCTAATTCCATCGCGTTTGATGTTCGCGAAGCTGGCCGGGTTGTTCGCGAAGGAGATCCGGTTACAGGTAAAATCGTGAATGACGCAAACGGCGAACCATTGCGCATTCCGGGAACATTGAAAAAAGTTCGGGCTATCGGCTGGTTTATTCAGGAATATGGAATCGCCCAAATTTCGATGAACCTGACTGACATAACCGTAACTTCGATGCACCAGGCTTTCGATGAGGTTTCGGAACGTGCCCGCGATCGGGGAATCCGCGTGACAGGATCTGAACTTATCGGGGTTATTCCATTGCAGGCTATGCTCGATGCCGGTAAATATTTTCTCCGGAAACAGGAACGTTCAGTCGGGATTCCGGATGCCGAAATCATTAAAATAGCTGTCAAATCGCTCGGGTTGGACGAACTGTCACCTTTCGATCCAAAAAAACGAATCATTGAATACCTGATTGATGATCAGCAAAGTAAATTGGTTGATCTGAGTCTGTCAGGCTTTTCAAACGAGACTTTATCGGAATCGCCGGCTCCGGGTGGAGGCTCGGTGGCTGCTTATGTTGGTGCTTTGGGCGCAGCTCTGGGTTCGATGGTTGCCAACCTTTCGGCACATAAGCGTGGTTGGGACGACCGATGGGACGAATTTTCCGATTGGGCTGAAAAAGGCAAACAAATTCACGATCGACTTTTGAAATTGGTTGACGAAGATACTGCCGCTTTCAATGCCATTATGGATGCGTTTGGGTTGCCTAAGAATACCGATGAGGAGAAAAAAAATCGCTCGGCAGCCATTCAGGCCGCAACCAAACATGCCATTGAAGTTCCGTTTGAGGTTATGGAAACTGCTTATCGTTCACTGGAAGTTCTTCAGGCAATGGCAACTACCGGCAACCCAAATTCGCTCTCCGATGCCGGAGTTGGCGCGCTGTGTGCCCGAACTGCGGTTTATGGCGCTTACCTGAATGTGCGGATCAATGCCAGCGGTCTGGCCGACAAGACTTATTCGAATGAAATTATTCTTCGGGCAAAGGGAATTCTTGAAAAAGCGATAAACAAGGAATCAGAAGTACTGTTGAAGATTGAGGGAAAGATATAGAGCATATTGGTGTTGTTGAAAAGGTAATTTCGAAATAATTGATTTGTGAGATTCAGATCAGTTCGCGAAATATATTCATTTCACCCAGAATACCAATGAAAGCCTGGTCTTAAGATCGAATTTTAAACTTTAATTTTTGCATATGAAACATTTTACTTTGTTCCTGTTGATTATGATTTCAGGTCATTTAATCGCTCAGAATCCGGCAGACACGATTAAATATTGGAAAAAAGGGGGTGATTTATCTCTCAGTTTTAGTGAGGTTTCATTTTCGAACTGGGCAGCTGGCGGTAAAAATTCGATTTCCGGAGTTGGTTTGTTGAATTGCTTTGCCAATTATGCCAATGACAGGATGAGTTGGGATAATACCTTAAGTTTGGGATATGGATTGATGAAGGAGCAGCAACGTAGCTTAATCAAATCGGAAGATAAATTTGAGCTTAATTCGAAAGTAGGATATAAAATGACCGAATCGGGGAAGTGGTTTTTTTCGGGGCTAATGAACTTCAGGACTCAATTTGCCGATGGATTTAATTATTCAAATATAGATCAACCTGTGCGCATTTCAAGTTTGTTATCTCCTGCCTATCTCACTATTGCAACTGGTTTCGACTACAAACCAAACGACCGGTTTTCGATGTTTGCATCACCTTTAAGTGGTAAATTTACTTTTGTTGCTGATGATGCATTGTCGGCCATTGGTGCATTTGGTGTCGATCCGGGAAAAGAGTTCAGGGCCGAATTGGGGGCAACTGTTAAATCGGAGCTTAAAATGAAGGTGGCTAAAAATGTTGACGCTGTTACCAATTTAACTTTGTTTTCCAATTATTTAAAAAATCCTCAGAACGTTGATGTAAACTGGGACTTCAGACTGAATATGAAGGTGAATGAATACTTATCAGCCAATTTGGTGACCAACCTGATTTACGATGATGATATTTTAATTCCACTTGATCGTAATGACGATGGAATTATTGATGGCAAAGGTCGCCGGGTTCAGTTTAAACAGATGTTTGGTGCCGGATTAAGTGTAAAATTTTAAACGTATTTAAACTTCAATATAAAAAAGAGTTTCATCGTTATGGAACTCTTTTTTATATAATCATTTGCTATGATTTCACAAGCGCAACACCGCCATACAATGCGGTAATTATTAATTCTGTTCGTACCGAAGGAGATCACGGTTATGTTGAAATAGCCGATCGAATGGTCGAATTAGCCAGCGGACGAGAAGGTTTCCTGAGAGTTGAATCTGCCCAAAACAAAATTGGAATTACAGTTTCATATTGGAGCGATCTGGAAGCAATCAGGAGGTGAAAGGAGAATTCAGAGCACTAGTTTGCCCGCGAAAAAGGTCGGGAAGAATGGTATCAATCGTTTAAAGTTAGAATTGCCAAAGTAGAAAGTGATTACGGATTTGTTATCTAAAATCGATCGTTTTATTCTTTTTGGTGCATGTTTCGTTTTATCCACTAGATTTGCGGCCAAACTAAAAATGAGAATGATGAGTGTAGAAAAGGAAATTCAGGCTCGAAGCGGCTCGAAGTGCGAATTCTGTGGAGCAACCGATGACCTGAAAGTTTATGAGGTTCCGCCAACCTCGAATGGAAAAGTGGACGAATGCGTATTGGTTTGCAATACATGCTTGGAACAGATTGAAAATCCGGAGAAAATGGACGCTAATCACTGGCGCTGTTTGAATGATAGCATGTGGAGCCCGGTGCCTGCGGTTCAGGTGATGGCCTGGCGATTGTTACACCGGTTAAGCGCCGAAGGTTGGTCGCACGATTTACTCGACATGCTTTACCTCGACGAAGAAACAATGGCCTGGGCACAAGCTACCGGCGAAGGAAATTCGTCAGAAGATGTGGTGAAACACATAGATAGCAACGGTGTTGTACTTCAGAGTGGCGATACCGTAGTGCTGATTAAAGATTTGGATGTAAAAGGAGGCGGTTTCACGGCTAAACGCGGAACGGCAGTTCGTGGAATTACATTGGTTGCAGATAATCCGGAGCAAATTGAAGGTCGCGTAAATGGCCAGCAACTGGTGCTTCTGACCAAGTTTGTGAAGAAATCGAACTAATGAATTAAGGATAAAATGTTAGTCAGGGTTTCACTCAAGTGAAGCCCTGACTTGGTTTATGAAAAATGATTTTAACTAACTGTAAAAAGTCAGTAGTCAATGGGAAAAAGCTTAAACGTGACTTTTCGAATGACTAATGACAATTTCCATTGCCATTGGTCAGCTATCATTTTTAGTTCAGTTGCATATTGATCGAATTCCTGTTTAAATCCGCTCCTTTATCGTTTTCCAGTTGTGTGTGGTGACAAAACTTTCAGGAAGGAATACAGCCAGTTTTTTCAGGAAGGAATAAGGTAGTGCAAACGACAGCAAATCTGCGGGCATCCGGGTTCGGGCGGAAATGTCGAAATTTCCAATGATTGCCTTTTCTTCGTTTTTTCGGGCAAGTTTCAACGGCAAAGTTACCAAAGCCATGCACGACGATGCAAATGGCGCTAACACACGATCCATGCTTCCTGGCGAGTCGTAATGCGATAAAAATACCAGCGCGCTAAGTTGGTCGGCATTCACAAAAAACAGCACCGATTCGGGTTCTTCATCCGACGAAAAATCGATGAGCGGCTTAATGACCAGATACGGTTTGGTGGGTTTTACCGGGTGAATATTGTCGATTAAAGTTTTAGCCAATCCCGGATTTTGGATAAACCGTTCGCAGGGCCGCCAAAAATCGTCTTTGTTCGATAGAAAATATTCAATTCCTTCGAAAATAGTATCCTGAAAACCAAGGTAAAAGGCCGAACATGGCCAGCCGGTTGACTCTTCGGCAAAAACTACAGGAATTCCTGTCGATGCTTTTAGTATGAGCGGAACTACGCAGCCGTTTCCCTTTTTCTTTAACTCCAGGGCATTATCCGGTTTTTCATTGCTGAAACAGACTCCGCAGAGTTTGTATTTATCGAGTTTTAGTGCTTCGCTGAAGGCCAGCGCAATTTCATTTGGGTTCATAAAAACGTTTTCAAGTTCGAAACCAAAAGTCATAAAAAGAAATGAAAAAATCTACACTTGTAGTTTAATTTCTAGTTCATCTCAATTGGCTTTTTACTCATTCCAAAGATGAATCGGGTAATGTTGAATGGCTTAATTACCAGCCGGTAAACGACGGTAATTGTAAATAAGGCACTTAGTGCGATAAATCCGAACTTGCTCCAATTTTCCCAGTTCCACTGCACAACCACAAAGCCAATAAGCAGCAAAACTGTTTGATGCAATATGTAGAATGGCAAAACAGCCTCGTTCAAGGGTTGGCGGTATTTTGTGTCTTTGTTCAGGTATTTCATACCAGTTGCCACGATAAATATAATCCAGCACCAGGTTACCAAAGCTCCCGCCGTTTCCTGAAAGGCATAATAACCATACACCTGATTATTCTGAAACAACTGTCCAAATGTGGTTTCCTTCAAGCTAAACGATACGAAATACATCACCGTTAGCACCAATCCAATTCCAAGTGCGATGAAACGCGATTTCAGGAACGATTGTTTTAAACCTTCGTTGGTGGTGCACAAAAATCCAAGGAAAAAAAACAGCGCATATTTGGCAAAATCGGCCCAGCTGGTGTAGTTCGGGAAATGTTTTTTAAGCAATACTCCGGCAATTGCAACCGGAATGAACAGTAAAACAGCGCCCCCTGAAAACGAAGTGATTCGATTAATGCCGTTCATTAACTTTTCACCTTTCATGTCAATGTATTTCATCAGGTGGTAAAACAGGATGGAAATGACGAACAAATGGCCCAGAAACCACAAATGATAGGAGATTGCACCGATCCAAAGTGGATCGAAACCCATCGGGTAATTAAAAATTCCTCCGGAAAAGTAGGTTTGCAGAAAATCGAAATACCCGCCAGCGAACGTGTGGTTCGAGAGACCTTCAACATATTTCTGTGGTGGGATGAGGAGCAAAACGCCCATCACATAAGGCACCAACAGCCGAAGGGTTTTGCTTTTCAGGAATGATAAAAACGGTTTTCGTGCGCCAAATACACCCGATGCTCCTGAGAGGAAAAAGAAAAGCGGCATGATCCAGAGGTTAATGAAACCCAGGAAAAGCAAAACCGATTCGCTTTGCTGCGGGTTTTTTACATGCCAGTACATGGGATCGAAAAAGTGAGAGGTGTGGAAGAAGAAAACGGTGATGATTGCCAGGATGCGCAACCAGTCGATGTAATAAATTCGTTTCATGGCTTTGAGGGTTTTAAATGTTTCCGGCAAAGCTATGTGGCGGAGAACAGCTTCAGCGAATGCGCAGGCAAACTGCGTGTTCGCGCTGGCAAAAACGCAGTGCGCATTCGCAAATAAGCACCTATTAATTTTCTGGAGTACTGTTTGTTCTGAATTCAGATGGCGTTTGCCCGGTGAACTTTTTAAACGCTTTATTGAAGGCCGATTTAGAGTTGTACCCCACTTCTTCGGCAATTTGTTCAACGGTGTATTGCCTGGTTTTGGGGTTGGTCAGCAGTTGTTTGGCTTCTTCAACACGGTATTGGGCAATCCAGTCGTAAAATGAGGCTTCCATTTTTTCGTTGATCACCTGCGATATAATGTACGAGGGTTCGCCAATTAGTTTCGATAATTTACCTACTGAAATCAGGCTGTCGGTGTACAGTTTTTTTTCTTCCATCAGGGCCAGAAGTTTTTGCTGGATTTCAGTTTTCTTTTCTTCTTTTATTCCTGAAGTTGCAATTTTAGGAAGTTCTTCAATTTCAGAAACTACTTGGTGCAAGACAGTTGGACGAAGCAATTCGGTAAGTGTGCTGCAATAAATTATTACGGTGAGAAAACTTGCAATAATGTGGTCGCCAAAATCGCGGAAGTAAGTCATTTTTACAACCAAGGTCACCACGATCAATACCGAAATGATAACACTGAATGCAAACCACCATTTGATTTCAATTTGCCACAATCCCGGTTTCGGGTTCTGGTAGAAATGCGCTAATTTCTGAAACGACAAAACCAGGTAAATAATCGTTTGGAAATACCAGAAGAACATCTGGAACCGCCTGATATTTCCAAGCACATGAAGCATTTCGTAATGCCCGGTTGTTTTCCACTCAACCATGTGGTGCACATAGTAATAGTTCTCGAACTTGTATTCGTAGGGCGCCAGGTAAAACGGAAGAAAAAACAGGGTATAGGCAATGAACGGAATAAAATGGAGTTCCCATTTTCTGATAACAACATCGGGGTCGATGCTTAAAACGAGCAGGTAAATGAGCGGAGGAAGCGCAAACTGGAATGGTTCAGAGAAATCAACCAGCGGAATAACAAAATACATATACCCGGTGCGATTCATGAAAATTTCGGCAATAATGCCGGTCAGGAAAAAGAACATTGCCGCTTTAAATTTCTCTTTCCGGCCTTTGCGGAAAAGGCTGGTTATGGTAAGCATAATGCCCTGAACTACGCCAAGCAATATCACAAAATCGACAAGGTTAAGGTCAGTATTACCGGGTTCAGGAATCATAAAGAGTTAGTCCGTTGAAGTTTGAACCAAATATAAGTAATATCTTTTTTATTGACTGAATACAAATCAAAGACAACATTGTAATTTCAATAAAAAAAGCCGCTCCCTATTTCAGGAAAGCGGCTTTTGGTATTTTAAAGTGACGGTGCCTGAGCTTGTCGAAGGCTAAACCACGTAAGTTCTTGAAGTAGTGTCGCCACCTCTTCCGGTCCAGTTGGTGTGGAAGAATTCGCCGCGAGGTTTGTCGGTGCGTTCGTAAGTGTGAGCGCCGAAATAGTCGCGCTGAGCCTGTAACAGGTTGGCTGGTAAACGTTCGCTGCGGATTCCGTCGAAATAGCAAAGCGCTGAAGTCAATGCCGGAACAGGAATTCCGTTAGTCAGAGCCGTTGCGCAAACACGACGCCATCCGGCTTGTGCTTTTTCAACAATTTCTTTGAAGTGAGGAGCAAACAGCAGGTTTTGCAGGTCAGGATTAACATCGAATGCCTTTTTGATGTCGCCTAAAAATACCGAACGGATGATGCAACCACCACGCCACATCAGGGCAATACCGCCGTAATTCAGGTTCCAGCCGTATTCTTTGGCAGCTTCCATCATCAGGTTATAACCCTGAGCATACGAAATAATCTTAGCTCCGAATAAAGCATCTTTCAGGTCTGAAATCATCTGGACTTTGTCAATGGTTTTGTCTACTACCGGGCCGCTGATTACTTTCGAAGCCTCAACGCGCATGTCTTTTTGAGCCGACAGGCAACGGGCAAATACCGATTCTCCAATCAATGTCAATGGAATTCCGAGATCAAGGGCAGAAACTGCAGTCCATTTCCCAGTGCCTTTTTGTCCGGCGGTGTCGAGGATTTTTTCAACCAACGCTTCGCCATTTTCGTCGCGATATCCCAGAATGTCTCGTGTAATTTCAATCAGATACGAATCCAGATCGCCTTCATTGTATTTCTTGAAAACATCGTGCATTTCGTCGGCGCTCAAGCCCAGCATTTCTTTCATCAGCTGGTAAGCTTCGCAGATAATTTGCATATCGCCATACTCGATACCGTTGTGAACCATTTTTACGAAATGACCGGCACCGCCTTCGCCAACCCAGTCGCAACAAGGTGAACCGTCTTCCACTTTAGCCGAGACAGCCTGGAAAATCTCTTTCACAGCAGGCCATGCGGCAGGTGATCCGCCTGGCATCATTGAAGGTCCTAACAAAGCGCCTTCTTCACCGCCTGAAACGCCGGTTCCTATGAACAGCAAGCCTTTGCTTTCAACATATTTGGTGCGGCGAATGGTGTCAGGGAAATGCGAGTTTCCACCATCGATAATGATGTCGCCCGGTTCCAGATGAGGAATAATCAGTTCGATGAAATCATCCACCGGTTGACCAGCTTTTACCAGCATCATCACTTTGCGAGGACGTTCGAGCGAAGCGCACAATTCGGCAATCGAATGAGCCCCGATGAAATTTTTGCCTGCACCGCGACCAGCCATAAACTCGTCAACACGAGCAGTTGTACGGTTAAAAACACCAACGGTAAAGCCTTTGCTTTCCATGTTCAATACCAGGTTCTCGCCCATTACGGCCAACCCGATCAATCCAATGTCTGCTAATTTTTTCATTTTGTATAGTTAATAATTCATATTTTAGTTTGAACCAAATAGTCACATAGGGCACATAGATTGTCATTTGTCGTCATTAAATTGTAATTCATGTTCATTTGTAGTCAATCAATTGTTTTTTCAACTAATAACGCGAAGCTAATGACAATCAATGACTAGCTTTTAATTTGAAATCCTAGTTTTCGTAAAACCTCCAAAGTTTCGTCCTCTACGTTCTTCCGAACGATCGTAAACGCCGGAAATTCCCTTCTCGTTGGGTAATCTCCTCGTAATTGCTCGAATTGCGCCGTGTTTTTCCTGAAATCCTGATCGTCGTTCCGGATGTCATAGGTGTGCAGAATGGCTTTAGCAATAATTTCCTGTTCGCTAAGTCCCGATCCGTCCAATTCAAAAACCGGATTAACGGGTTGCTCCACTCCTGAAGGTTGCCAGTCGTCCAATTCAAGTCCGAAGAATTGACTGATGGCATGCACACTCATTCGAGTTCCGGTAGCTTTGCCATCTTTCGAATAACCTGCAATATGAGGCGTTGCGATCTCAGTCATCGAAAGTAATTCCAGATCAATGTCAGGTTCGTTTTCCCAACAGTCGCAAACAAATCCTGAAATCTGATCGCTTTTCAGTGCCGCTTTTACAGCCTGGGTTTCCACCACTTCGCCACGACAGGAGTTGATCAAGACAGGTTTGCATTTCAGGCCAGAAAAGAACTCTTCATTTCCTAAATGGAACGTGGCATCTTCGCCTTTCATGTTCAGCGGAACATGCAGGGTAATGATGTTGGCTTCGTCCATCACCTGTTTTAGGCTGACAAAAGCGGCAGAACCTTCAGCGCGTTCGCGTGGAGGGTCGTTCAGCAGAACTTTCATGCCCAGCAGATTACAAACTTTTGCAACTTTGCTGCCCACATTTCCAACCCCAACCACTCCGATACAAATATCTTTCAGGTTCAATTTTCTGGTTTCGGCCAAAACCATGAGCGTTGAGGCAATGTATTGTTCCACCGATTTGCTGTTGCAGCCAGGTGCATTGGTCCATTTGATTCCGGCATTATCGCAATAATCGGTGTCAATGTGGTCGTACCCAATGGTTGCTGTCGCGATGAATTTCACAGAAGAACCGGCCAACAACCTTTCGTTGCAAATGGTACGGGTACGGGTTACAATAGCATCGGCATCCTTCGCTATTTCCGGAGTAGTTTTTGAACCCGGAAGGTAAATGACCTCGGCAACTCCTTCGAAGGCACTGCGGATATATGGTATTTTATCGTCAATAATAATTTTCATTCGTCTTAAATATTTCGGCAACTGCCTTTTGTTCGTTTGTTATCGTCGTATCCGGAATAATAGTGTTTCACCATTTCTTCCAACACAGCGCTGGTTCTGGCGGCTGATTTACCGGTACTCACGCACTCGCTTTCTCCCCGTAATGTTTTTACAACCTGATCAATTAGATTGTGCTGTATATTTTCAGGATTTTGAGAGCTGAAACTGACTGTTCCTTCCGGAGTTGTCAGTATTACATCGCCATGCTGAAAACTGGAGAAACTGAGTTTGCCCTTTGTACCGTTAATTTCAATGATATCTTCTTCGTTTCCTTTGGCAACCACAAAACACCAGCTTCCGGTGCCAATCACACCGTTTCCAAACCGGAAAGTTCCGGTAACAGTATCTTCAGCAGGGTAATGTCCGGCCTGATTTGCCGCTAACCCATAAACTTGAATGACCGGACCAAATACAAAATCAAGAAAATCTAACTGATGCGAAGCTAAGTCATAAAAATAACCGGCGCCAGCAATCTCCGGATTCACATGCCAGAATTGAGTTTCAGGTTTTAAATCACGTTCGGGAACCGATTTGTGCAGGCGAACATTTACAGTCATTGGTCTCCCGATGATTCCGTCATCAATCAACTCTTTCACTTTTAGGAAAGCAGGAAGAGTCCGTCGATAATAAGCCACAAATAAGGGTAATCTAGTTTCTTCTGAAACACGAATCATTTCCTGACATTCCTGATAATTACGGGCCATGGGTTTTTCTACGTAAACCGACTTCCCGGCACGCATTGCAGCAATAGCATAAGAAGCATGCGTGTCAGGTGGGGTGGCAATGTAAACAGCATTCACCTCCGGATCGTTTATAAGCTGATCGGCGTCTGAATACCATTTGGACACACCATGCCGTTTGGCATAGTCTTCGGCTAATGCTTCATTACGGCGCATCACAGCAACCAATCGGGAATGCTCCACCTTGCTAAATGCCGGACCACTCTTCAGTTCAGTCACGTTCCCGCAGCCAATAATTCCCCAATGTATTTCGGTTAGCGCCATACATTTATTTTTAACCACATAGACACATAGGGCACAATAGTTTTTTGACTTTCTATGTGTTCTATGTGTCTATTGTGGTTCATATTTTAGTATTTGAATCTGTCTTTAAATGCCCATAAACCCAATGCAGGATTTGAAATGTAGAAGATTTCTTCTCCATCAGCCATTGTGTTATATCCATCGCGCAATTTGGCTGGATCATATTTGGTAGTCACTTCGTCGATATCAGAATATTTGAAACCAACACTTTCTATTTCAGCCTGAGTCAGATTTTCTTTCCCTTTTCCCGGGCAGTATGTAATGCTGAACCGTCCTTCCGAAGAACCATGAATCAGGTGAGCCGCGGCACTCAGGTTGTTGCGAAGCTCTTCATTTTCGTCGCAGGCTTTCAAGGTCGCCGGAGTCCCGAAATAACCGTATTTGCGTATCAACCGGTCGATTTCCTTGTCTTCGCCGAACTCTTTTAATGCAGGAGCTAAAACGATCAGATCGCCGTCATCGTCAATGGCCATGCGGGTGCGGTAAACCGATTTGTTACCCAGCCATGTGCTTTTAAACTCGGTAGGATCGAGGTAAACCACCACTTTTTTCAGCGGTTTGTCCAACATTTCGAAGTTGACGAGCAGGGCTAGTTTGGCTGCTTTGTCGAAAACTTCAAAGTCATCGCCAATATACAATCCGCGGGTTTTGATCTTACCGTCAGTTTTATCCAGTCCAACTACGGTTTGTACATAAACAATCGGCATGTGGTTGGTGAAATTATCCGAAGCATAGTTGAAGATGCGGCGAACCGGAGTGTCGGCATGTCCCATCATTCGCTCCATTCCGTAAGCTGCGCCTACAAAATGACTTTTGTTGATACCTTCCACACCGCCTGTTCCGACAAAAATATTTTTGTTGTAATTGGCCATTCCAACCACTTCGTGAGGAACCACTTGTCCGATAGAAAGAATCAGATCGAAGTTGCCTTCAAGCAAAAGTTTATTGACTTGTGCAGGCCACGGAAATTCAACAGCTCCGCCCGAAACTTCTTTGACGAATTCTGCAGGAACAGTGCCAACGGTAACCACGTCATTCCGCCAGTCGTGTTCGCGAATCAATGAAGCTGGCATGGAACCGAACATATGCGAAATCTGGTGGTCGGTCATTGGCGAATGTGTTCCCAATGCAGGAAGAACATCAGTTAATGCATCGCCATAAAACTGCCAGGTCATTTCGGTCAGCTCACCGGCACGACTGGGCAAACGGGTATAATCCGGCGGAATAGCCAGTACTTTCGTTTTTTTGCCAATTTTCTCCAATGCTTCAAACAGCCCTTTTTTCAGGTCGTCGGCACTTAATTCGTGGTTTACTGAACCTATTTCGTAATGTAACATATCAGCCCCTCCTAACCTCCCCAAAGGGGAGGGATTTTGTCCGTTATTAATGAGTTTTCATAATTTAATGCTCCTTCAAGTCCCCCTTAGGGGGATTCAGGGGGATTCATTTATCTTTTCACGCGAGCATTTCCGCCCCAGATGCTCCAAACCATTTCTTCATCAGCAGGTTGTGCATAGTCGGTGAGGAAAGTCGTTGCCAGGGCGCCGGTTGCCCAACCAAATTGCGGCCATTTTTCAGGTGTCCAACCTTTCAGGATACCATAAAGCAAACCACCCACAAAACCGTCGCCGCCGCCAATACGGTCGAGAACAGTGATCTTACGTGGTTCGATGACTTGCCAGTCGTTGCCTTCGAGCATAATGGCGCCCCAAAGATGTTCGTTGGCGCTCATTACCTGACGCAAAGTAGTTGCAAATACCGATGCATTCGGGAAAGCTTCTTTTACGCGGTTAATCATGCCTTTGAATCCGTCGATTTCGGCTTCAATACCTTTACCGCCAGCTTCCGGACCCTGAATGCCCAAACAAAGTTGAAAATCTTCTTCGTTTCCAATCAGGATGTCAGCCACTGAAGCAATTTCAGTAAAGCTTTCGCGCAATTCTTTGTCGCGTCCTTTCCAGAACGAAGCGCGGTAATTCAGGTCGAATGAAATGCGCGTTCCATATTTTTTTGCTGCACGGGCAATTTCCAGACAGAAAGTTGTTGTTTCGTGAGATAAGGCGCCAATCAATCCTGAAAGGTGAACAATCTGCACGCCTTCCTGACCGAAAATGCGTTCCAGATCAAAATCTTTCACGTTCAATGTGCGGCCAACCTCACCGGCACGGTCGTTTTGTACGCGAGGGCCGCGGGTTCCGAAACCACTATCGGCAATGTTGAACTGGTGACGATAACCCCAAGGGTCGGCTTGTACCACTTCAGGACCTTCGTAATCCATGTTCCGGCTGCGGAGGCTGCTTTTTATGAATTGAGCTATCGGGCTGTCCTTTACAAAAGTGGTAAGCACTTTTACCGGAAGACCGAGTGAAGAAGAGATATTTGCAACATTGGTTTCGGCGCTGGTGGCCTGCATTTCGAAGAGGTTGCTACAGTGTACCGGCTGTCCGTTTACCGGTGTAATGCGAACACCCATGCTGGTTGCCACCAACAGGGAATATTTACAGTTTTGTTTTAATTCGATGCTCATATTCGAGATATTAGATATTAGACAATAGATTTTAGACACAAGTATCAAGCTTCAGGTATCAGGAAAACCCACAACCCGAGTCTCGCAACTCGCATCCCGTTTAAACTCCTCCAAATGCGCTGTATCCGCCGTCGACCGGGATTACGATTCCGGTAACAAAAGAGGAAATGTCGGAAAGAAGGAATAACGTAGTTCCTTGTAAATCTTCCGGCTCACCAAATTTGCCCATTGGCGTGTTGTTTACAATTTTCTGGCCGCGTGGAGAAAAACCGCCGGTTTCCTTGTCCAAAACTAAAAAGCGATTCTGATCAGTAATGAAAAAGCCCGGGGCAATTGCATTGACGCGAACACCAACTTTTGCCAAATGAACGGAAAGCCATTCAGTAAAATTGTTGATTGACGCTTTTGCAGCCGAATAAGCAGGAATTTTAGTCAACGGTTTGTACGAGTTCATCGACGAAACGTTCAGAACTACACCTTTTTTATTCTTCAGCATATCGGTTGTAAATACCATCGATGGTAGCAAAGTTCCTTTGAAATTCAAGGCAAATACTTTATCAAAACCGTCCATCGATAAACCATAGAACGTATCTTCCAGGTGATCGAGGCTGTTTTCGTCCATTTGTTCCACCTTTGTGGTTGCGGTTGGGTGGTTTCCACCGGCTCCATTAATCAGCATATCAATGTCTCCAAACTTTTCGTTGATTACTGCTTTGGCTTTTATTAACGAATCTTTGTCCAACACATTGGCTTCAACGCCAATAACTTCAGCATTATATTCTTTCGAAATTTCGGCTGCAACTCTTTCAGCAACTTCTTTATTGATGTCGGCAATCGCAATTTTTACGCCCACAGAGGCCATTGCTTTAACCATTGCTGCACCGATAACGCCAGCACCACCTGTAATTACACATACTTTACCACTAAGGTCGTTAAAACTGATTGGATTCATATACTTATCGTTTAGTTATTTATAATAGTCCACATTTTCTTTGGTAATAATATCGATGGAAGTATAGTTTTCGCTTTTAACCTCTTTCTTCAAAATCAGATGTTCAAAAAGAGTGATAATCGCGTTGTAACCTTGTTCTTCCGGTCGCTGGCAGATCAGAAAATCAACAATTCCTTTCTTCAGGAAGCTGATGTTTTCGTTAATTAAATCGTGACCGATCACCCGAATATTGGTCAGGTTAAGTTCTTCAAGAATGTTGGCCAGGTAATAAACCTGCGAGTTAGTTACAAAAATTCCCAAAATTTCAGGATTCGTTTGTAACAGAGTTTTAATCACATTTTGTGATTCTTCGCTAGTCGGATCAGCAATTTCCCGGGTAATCAGCTTCCTTTTGGATTCAGGCCTGTTTTTGCTGAAATATTCATAAAATCCCTTTTCGCGTTGCACTAAATGGTTCATATTATCCAATTGTTTTGCGAAATGCAAAATCAGGATTGAAGCTTCAGCCGGAACAGAATAATCGAGCAATTTGGCTGCTAAAGTGCCAGACTGAAACGAATTCTGACCAATAAAACTTAGTTTGCAACATTCATTGAGGTTCGAATCTATAAATACATACGGAATGTTCCGTTTCATCAATTCTTCAATGAACTCTTTCGATTCCCGAAGAAAGAATGGCGCAAGCACAACTCCTTCCGGATTATTTTCAAGGATTAACTTAGTTTCGGTATTAAAAGTTTTTGGATCAGATTGTTTGAAGAGGTGTGTGGAAATATTTACACCATATTGATGAATTTCCTCAAAGGCTTTCCTTACACCGATCAAGGGTTTATTCCAGTACGATTCCGAGGAGATGGGTTCAGGCATGAGCAGGGCAAAGGAAAACGTTTTCTTTGAGGCCAGCGTACTTGCCAGTAGATTGGGTTGATACTCCATCTCATCAATAATCGTAAGGATTTTATCGCGGGTGGCTTTCGAAACTTCTCCGCGGTTGTGAATTACACGGTCAACTGTTCCGATTGAAACGTTTGCTTTCTGTGCAATATCCTTAATTCGGGTGCGATTAATTGCTTTGATAATGATTCAGTTTTAAGGTTCAATTTGTTGAGCAGGAACAAAGCTATATAAATTTTCTTTGATGTCGTGTACGAACACGGAAAAACTATTTTAAAACATTTTTTGCTATTTTTAGTTTGTCACGGTTGCAGATTAGAGATATTGTCCATACTTTCGTGTTCGTACACGGAATCTTCGTTGTTTTATTTATGTCTCAGTAAATTAATATCATATGAAACTAGGAAAATATAGTTTAGGAATTGGCGACCGCTTCTCTCACCAGGGAGTTGCTCAGCTTCGCGGAATTGTAAAAGCCAATCAGGCAGGTTTGGACATTAGTCCGGTTTGGAACAAGTCGAACCGCGAGCACATGTATGTGCATTCGCATCCGGCTGATGTTCGGAAAGAAGCTGACGCGGCAGTTGCTGCTTTGGGTTTCTCCGGAAAATATTTTGTAGATGCAGACCATATTAATATGGGAACGGTTTCTCCGTTTGTTGAAACTGCTGACTTTTTTACCCTCGACGTGGCATCGTTTATTGGGAAAGAAAGTCCGGAAGCCGATGTGAAAGCATTTGTTGCTTCGTGTTCGAAATATGTTGGGAAACTGAATATTCCAGGAATTGACCATGCGATTGAAGTTTCAAAAGAATTGATTGAAAAAATAGCACACAAATTTTTAGCTGCAACCCAACAGGCCAGCGAAATCTATAATTTTTTAGAATCGTCAAAAGGGAAAGGCAATTTCATTACTGAAGTTTCGATGGACGAAGTTGAAAGCCCACAAACACCGGTTGATTTGTTCTTTATCCTGAAAATGTTGGCCGATAAAGGTGTTCCGGCACAAACCATTGCCCCTAAATTTACAGGCCGTTTCAATAAGGGAGTTGATTACACCGGAAACGTTGAGCAATTTGCCAAAGAATTTGAAGAAGACGTTCTGGTAATTGATTATGCGGTGAAAGAATTCGGACTTCCTGAAGAATTAAAACTGAGCGTACACTCCGGAAGCGATAAATTCACGATTTATCCGATCATGGCCAGCATCATTAAAAAATACGATAAAGGCATTCATGTGAAAACCGCCGGAACAACCTGGCTCGAAGAAGTAATCGGACTTGCAGTCGCTGGTGGCGAAGCTCTGGAAGCCGCCAAATCGATATACTCCATAGCGCTGGGCCGCAAAGACGAATTGTGCGCTCCTTATGCCGATGTCATTGATATTGATGATTCGAAATTACCTTCGGCTGCGGAAGTTGCTGGCTGGTCGAGCGAAAAATTTGCCAATACTTTGCGTCATATTCCGGGTCATCCTGATTACAATCCAAATCTTCGTCAGTTGATTCATGTAGGCTACAAAGTTGCTTCTGAAATGGGAACAACTTATACCGATCTTCTGAAAAAACATGCTGAAGTGGTTGGCCAGTGCGTTGAAGAAAATATTTACGAAAGACATTTAAAGAGACTTTTCAATTTATAGAAGAAGTTCGGAGTGCCTAAAATTCGGAGTGCCTAAAGTTTTAAAACTCCGAACTCTAGGCACTCTTGTTCACTTTAGGCACTTCTCATTAAAAAAAAATATCCAAAATACAAACCACATGAAACCATTTATGGACGAAAATTTTCTGCTGCATACCGAAACTGCGCAGAAATTATATCATGAACATGCGGCTAAAATGCCGATTTTCGACTACCACTGTCATATTAATCCAAAAGATATTGCTGACGATCGGATGTTCAAATCAATTACTGAAATCTGGTTGGCTGGCGACCATTACAAATGGCGCGGAATGCGCACCAATGGCGTTGATGAGCGTTTTTGTACCGGCGATGCTTCCGATTGGGAGAAATTTGAAAAATGGGCTGAAACTGTTCCTCAAACTTTGCGCAATCCACTGTATCACTGGACTCACCTTGAGCTGAAGAAATTCTTCGGAATCAACGAAGTTTTAAGTCCAAAAAATGCCCGTCAGATTTTTGACGCCTGTAATGAAAAGCTGAATACTCCGGCATACAGTTGCCGCAATATTATCCGGATGGCCAATGTTCATACGATTTGTACTACTGACGATCCGATTGACAATTTACAGTATCACCAGCAAATTAAGGCTTCAGGATTTGAAGTCGCCGTACTTCCGGCATGGCGTCCCGATAAAGCCATGATGGTTGACGATCCGACAGTTTATAACGCATACATTTTTCAGTTGGCAGCGGCAGCAGAAATGGATATCAGTTCGTTTGCCGACTTAATTACTGCACTGGATAAACGTCATCAGTATTTCCACGATAATGGTTGCCGCTTGTCTGATCATGGTTTGGACACTGCTTTCGCTGAAGATTATTCGTCCAAAGAAATCCGCGCCATTTTCACCAAAGTTCGTGCCGGGAATCACTTGACTTCCGAAGAAATTTTGAAATTCAAATCATGCATGTTGTATGAGTTTGGTGTGATGGATCATTCTCGCGGTTGGTCACAGCAATTTCATATTGGAGCGCTTCGTAACAACAATACCCGATTGTTCAATCAGTTAGGTCCTGATACTGGTTTCGATTCGATTGGCGATAAACCGGTTGCCGAACCTTTGTCTAAATTACTGAACCGTCTGGATATGGAAGATAAATTGTGCGAAACTATTTTGTACAACCTCAATCCGGCTGATAATGAATTGTATGCGACCATGATTGGAAATTTTCAGGATGGAAGCGTTCCCGGTAAAATGCAATATGGTTCCGGATGGTGGTTTTTAGATCAGAAGGACGGAATGGAAAAACAAATAAATGCGTTATCGAATCTCGGTTTATTGAGCCGTTTCGTAGGAATGTTAACCGATTCCAGAAGTTTTCTGTCTTATACTCGTCACGAGTATTTCCGCCGTACTCTTTGCAATATTTTAGGTAACGACGTGGAGAACGGTGAAATTCCGAATGATATGGAATTACTAGGACAGATGGTTGAAAATATCAGTTTCAACAACGCGAAAAACTATTTCAATTTTTAAGAATAAGTTGTTTTTCCCGCCTTTTGGTACGAACAGAACTTGGTGAATTTGATAAAAATAGTAGATTTGCAATCGATTGCATAAAGAGCCTCCCCTAAATCCCCTCCTCAGGGAGGGGACTTAAAAACGTTCCGAACGGAGGTTCTGGATAAATAGTAAATGGATATAACTTAGCTTTTTTAAGCCTCCCCTTTTGGGGGAGGTTTGGAGGGGGCTTTAAAATAATTAAGATGAAAGTAGTTACATTCGGAGAAATCATGTTGCGACTTGCAACTCCTGGTTATTTGCGTTTTAATCAAACTGATAGTTTAACAGCCACTTTTGGTGGTGGTGAGGCCAATGTGGCCGTTTCGCTTGCCAATTTTGGTATTCCGGTCGATTTTGTGACCAGGTTGCCCAAAAATGATATTGCACAGAGTTGTGTAATGGATCTGCGGAAATACGGAGTCGGAGTAGATCAGATCGTTTATGGTGGCGATCGTTTGGGTATCTATTTTCTGGAAACAGGCGCTGTAAGCCGCGGTAGTAAAGTGGTTTACGACCGTGCACATTCCGCAGTTTCTGAAATAAAATCAGGAATGATTGACTGGAACAAGGTTTTTGAAGGAGTAAACTGGTTTCACTGGACTGGAATTACCCCGGCAATTTCTCAGGGCGCTGCCGATGTTTGTCTGGAAGCCATTCAGAAAGCCAACGAAAAGGGAATTACCGTTTCATGCGATTTGAATTACCGCAAGAATTTATGGAACTACGGCAAAAAAGCTGGCGAAGTGATGCCTGCGCTGGTTGCCGGAACCGATGTGATTTTGGGCAATGAAGAAGATGCCGAAAAAGTATTGGGTATTAAACCTGAAGGCGTTGATGTAACTGGTGGTCATGTTGAGGCTGTAGCTTATGAATCTGTTTCAAAACAGATTATGGCGAAATTTCCGCGTTGTAAAAAAGTAATTACTACTTTGCGTGGATCAATTAATGCCAACCATAACAGTTGGTCGGGTGTGCTTTGGGACGGAAAAACTTTGTTTGAAGCTCCGACTTATCAGATTACAGATATTGTTGACCGTGTTGGTGGTGGCGATTCATTTATGGGTGGTTTGATTTACGGGTTGCTGACTTATACCGGTGATGATCAGAAAGCCCTGAACTTTGCAGTTGCAGCATCGTGTCTGAAACATACCATTTACGGCGACTACAACCAGGTAACTGTTGATGAAGTTGAAAAACTCATGGGTGGCGATGCTTCGGGTCGGGTAGCAAGATAGGAGCCTCCCCCAACCCCTCGAAAGGAGGGAAGTAAAAAGTTCTCTGACATGGAATTTGTTTCTTGAAAATTCAATATTGGAAATTGACAAATATCCAATATTGAATAAACAATACACAATTACCAAATATAATAAACAAGAGTATAAATTTAAATTCTGGTTGTCCCACCAGTTCTCCCCCTTCGGGGGAGTTAGAGGGGGCTTTATTATGGCAAGGTTTACAAGAATTGAAGTAACAATAAAAATGCAGGAAACCGGCATGGTTCCGGTATTTTACCATAGAGATGCCAATGTTTGCAAGCAGGTTGTCAAAGCTTGTTACGAAGGTGGCGTTCGTGTTTTCGAATTCACTAACCGAGGAGATTTTGCTCACGAGGTATTTGCTGAAGTATCGAAATGGGCAGCGAAAGAAACTCCTGAAATGATTCTGGGAGTTGGTTCGGTAATCGATAGTGCAACAGCTGCATTGTATATTCAGTTGGGCTCTAATTTCATTGTTTCTCCACTGATCGACGAAGATACAGCTCGATTCTGCAATCGTCGTAAAATTGCATGGAGCCCAGGTTGCGGTTCGGTTACAGAGATTAACCGTGCACACGAATTGGGTGCCGAAGTGGTAAAAGTATTCCCGGGTTCATCGGTTGGTGGTCCTGATTTTATTTCAGGAGTGAAAGGCCCGATGCCTTGGGCCAGTATTATGCCAACCGGAGGCGTTTCTCCGGATGAAGCTAACCTGAAAGGCTGGTTCAAAGCCGGAGTTCATTGCGTTGGTATGGGATCACAATTGTTCCCGAAAGAAGTGATCGAAGCCGGAGACTACAGCGTTATTGCCGAAAAATGCAGTCAGGCATTAGAGATCATTAAAAAGCTCAGATCATAACTAAATATAAACCAATACTAAACTCTAAAACTAAATTATGCAATCGACCAATAGCCTTGCGAAGATGACGAACTACCGATGGACAATAGTTGCCCTCTTGTTTGTGGCCACAACTATTAATTATCTTGATCGTCAGGTCTTGTCCCTAACCTGGGATGAGTTTATTATGCCCGAATTTCATTGGAATGAAAATCATTACGGAACGATTACTTCCATTTTTTCAATTGTTTATGCCGTTTCAATGTTGTTTGCCGGAAGTTTTGTAGACTGGCTGGGAACTAAAAGAGGATTTTTGTGGGCAATCGGAGTGTGGTCGGTAGGTGCTTGTATGCACGCTCTTTGTGGTGTAGTTACTGAAAGTTGGGTAGGCTTACATTCTGCGGCTGAATTGGCACAGGCTGTTGGTGATGTTGCAGTACTTATTTCCACAGTCAGTATGTATGCCTTTATTGTTGCACGTATTATTTTGGCTATTGGAGAGGCTGGAAACTTTCCTGCTGCCATTAAGGTTACTGCTGAATATTTTCCTAAAAAAGACCGTGCTTATGCTACCAGTATTTTCAATGCCGGTGCTTCTGTCGGTGCGCTAATTGCTCCGCTTTCAATTCCTTTTTTGGCTGCTGCTTATGGTTGGGAAATGTCCTTCGTCGTGATTGGTGCTTTGGGATTTCTTTGGATGGGTTTTTGGGTATTCTTGTATAAAAAACCGGAACAAAATAAATTCGTAAACAGTGCCGAGCTAAATTATATTTTATCCGACAGGGAATCGAAAGATGAGTTGGAAATGCAAGCCTCTGCTGTTCAGGAAAAGAAAGTTTCGTTTATCGATTGTTTCAAGTATAAACAAACCTGGGCATTTGCATTTGGTAAGTTTATGACCGATGGCGTTTGGTGGTTCTTTCTGTTTTGGACTCCATCGTATCTGAATATGCAGTTTGGAATTAAAACATCTGACGGATTAGGTGCAGCTCTTATTTTCACCTTATACGCCCTTGCCACACTTTCAATTTATGGTGGAAAACTACCTTCAATCATTATCAAAAAAACCGGACTGAACCCATATGCCGCTCGCATGAAAGCCATGTTTATTTTTGCATTTATTCCACTTTTGGTTTTGTTGGCTCAACCTTTAGGAACCTTTTCGCCTTGGTTTCCAATTATCCTGATAGGTTTCGGATGTGCGGCTCATCAGTCGTGGTCGGCAAATATATTCACAACGGTTGGCGATATGTTCCCAAAACATGCCATTGCAACAATCATCGGAATTGGTGGAATGGCAGGTGGAGTAGGATCTATGATTCTGCAAAAATCGGCCGGAGCTCTATTCGTTTATGCCGGCGAAACCAAAATGACTTTCCTTGGATTTGAAGGAAAACCTGCTGGTTATTTCATGGTATTCATTTTTTGTGCTGTGGCTTACCTGATTGGCTGGACTGTTATGAAATCATTGGTGCCGAAGTATAAACCGATTACAGATTTATAATAGAATTTTTTAGAGATTCGATTTTTCAAGTAAAGAAGCAGGTCATTTGGCCTGCTTCTTTACTTTTATTAACGTTTGAATCAACAACCTTTACAAGTAATAATTGTTTGAATTGGCAATAGAAACATAGAGTCCAACGTTTTTTATTATCATTACGTCTGAATGAAGATATTTAAGAAGATAAGTTTATTAATCGTGTTTTTTCTAACATTTTCTCTGGGATTTGGAGATTCAGTTTCCTTATCAGGAGAGCAGCTTGTTGTGGTCGAAAATCAGGATGAAAGACGGTCTCCCAGCGAAGATTTGGCGCCGGAATTTGATGACCAGGAAGACGGGAGTTTTATCGATAATTATGTGTCCTGCAATTGTATTTCAATAACTAAAGAGCGTATTTATACTGAGGTATTTCCTTTTTACACTTCATATAACTTCACATTCTGGCAACCGCCCCAGAATTTCTGATTTTATCTTCAACTAAATTAGAACTGGTAACAAAAGTTTCCTTACCAGTAAAAAATCTGTTTAAACTTTATTTGCGATTCTTGATAGAGGGCGTTCTGCGCAGGATAATTAAACAGATCACATCAATTTTTTCAAATAGGTAAAACTTAAAAATATTAGTATGAATTTTTTAGAACACTTTGACCATCCAAGCCGAAAGCAAGACAAAGAGCATTTTGGCCACCTTATACAGATTGCAATGGCTGACGGGAAAATAGAAACTTCGGAATTGGAAATGTTACATCGCTTTGGCAGTAAATTGGGGCTAACTGCTACTGAAGTCGATGATTTGCTTGAGGCCAGCATAAAGTCGGCATATATTCCGCCATATGAATTAGAAAAGCGATTTGGGCAACTTTTTGATGTTGTTAAAATGGTTTTTGCCGACGGTAAGGTTGACAATAATGAAATGCGTCTGGCAACAGGAATTGCTTTAAAATCGGGGTTTACAGAACAAGAAATACCTGTTCTTTTGGCTCTGCTGATTAGCGGAATAAAAAATGGGGATGACGAAGAAGATCTTTTTGAGTTGTATAAAAAGCGAAGGATGGTCAAATAAAAGAAACGGATATAATATTTTGTCAGTCAATCAAACAAATGATTAACGTCAATATCCTTCTGCGGAAGTTAAAACTCTTGCGGTCATCAGATTTATACCTGATGACCGTTCGTTTTTATAAAGTGGACTCAGTCTTGACGTTTTAGGTATGCAACCAGATATTCTTGTTTTTTTCAAATGCTTTTTGCCAAATGCGAATTGTATTTTTCAATATTTCAGATTGTTTAAAGATCCTTTACATAGTGTGCATTTTTAAATTCCCACCTAAATGCGGGAATAAAAAAGCGACCTTCTTTCGAAAGTCGCCGCAAAATCAATCCACCAATTCAATAAATGCTATTTTTTAATCCAGCTTACAATTTGCTCATCATCAGGTAATGTTTTCGAGTAATATACATTCACCAGTTTACCATTCTCATCAATCAGATATTTCTGAAAGTTCCATTTTACATCCGAATCCATCACTCCGTTTTCACTTTTGCTGGTAAGCCATTTGTACAATGGATTCATGTCGGCTCCTTTTACTGAAATCTTCGACATCATTTTGAAAGTTACACCGTAATTTTTTTCACAGAATTCAGCAATTTCCTTGTTGGTTCCGGGTTCCTGACTCATAAAATTGTTAGCCGGAAAACCGATAATCGTGAATTTATCGCCACCATAAGTTTCGAACAACGATTGGAGTTGCTTGTACTGTGGCGTAAATCCACATTTCGAAGCGGTATTTACAACCAATACTTTTTTACCCTTCAGGCTCGAAAGATCAAAGTCCTTTCCATCAATATCTTTTACCTTAAAATCGTAGAACGATTGCTGACTGAAAACAACGGTTGTCAATATGATTAAACCAAAAACTAAAGTGAGTTTTTTCATGATTAAATATTTTAATATATACTGAGGATGAAACAATTCAGCCCATCAAAAGTTTGTTACTCTGTATGAATTAATATTTTGACCTTGATTCTGACTTTTTATTCCTGATTCTGTTGATAAGTTTTGACTTTGCCGATTGATCAGAATTAGTATATTTGGTCGTTCAATTCAGTATGTTTTATGGAGAATTTTATTGTTTCAGCACGAAAATACAGACCCGATACGTTTCAGACAGTTGTAGGGCAGGCCTCGATTACTTCAACCTTGAAGAATGCGATTAAAAACAGTCAGCTTGCTCATGCCTATTTGTTTTGCGGTCCGCGTGGCGTTGGAAAAACAACTTGTGCACGTATTTTTGCAAAGACAATTAATTGCCAAAACCTGACTGCTGATATTGAACCTTGCAACGAATGCGAATCATGTCTGGCTTTCAACGGAAGTCGTTCATACAACATTCATGAGTTGGATGCCGCATCGAACAACTCGGTTGACGATATTCGTAACCTGACTGATCAGGTTCGCATTCCGCCACAGATTGGGCATTACAGCATTTATATCATCGATGAGGTTCACATGCTGTCGCAGGCTGCGTTTAATGCGTTCCTGAAGACTCTCGAAGAACCGCCTCGCCATGCCATTTTTATTTTGGCAACCACCGAAAAGCATAAAATTATTCCAACCATTTTATCGCGTTGCCAGATTTTCGATTTTAACCGGATCAAAATTGGCGATATATCAAGCCACTTGAAACATGTAGCTACCAGCGAAAGTGTTTCGGTTGAAAGCGAGGCCTTAAATGTGATTGCTCAAAAGGCTGATGGAGCGATGAGAGATGCCCTGTCGATTTTCGATCAGATCGTAAGTTTTTCGGGACGGAACATTACCTATAAAGATGTCATTTCGAACCTGAATGTGCTTGATTACGATTATTATTTCCGGATAGTCGATTTGTTCCTTGCCAATGATATTTCCGGAAGTTTGCTGCTTTTCAACGAGATTCTCGATCACGGGTTTGATGGTCACCATTTCATTACTGGTCTGAGTTCGCATTTCCGCGACGTGATGGTATCCAAAGATCCGGTAACCATTCAGTTGCTTGAAGTAGGTGGAGAAATCAGGGAAAAGTATAAAGTTCAGGCAACCCGCTGCGACAACGATTTTTTGATTGGCGCTTTGCAGATTGCCAACGAATGCGACCTTCAATACAAAGCCAGTCAGAATAAACGGTTGTTGGTTGAACTGGCTACCATAAAAATAGCGCAACTGACCTTAAAAAAAAAATAGCTGACGATACTGACGATCAGTCGCTTCTTCCACTATTTAGCGGGGGAGAACAGTTGGTACAGCAGTCTGCGACAGCAGGCCCATCGCCGCAAACTCAGGTTTCACCAACGGTTGGCAATCTGGAACCTATAGAAAAACCGTCGGCTGTAAAAACTATTCGCAGGGTGGGTAGTTCATTTACACCTTCAATCAAAGATGCCCTTGCCGGTAAGGTAACCGAGAAAAGTATTATCGATGAAATTGCGCAGACGGACTACAACGAATATGAAAATTTCAGTGAACAATTCACTTCGGAACAACTGACTGCAAAATGGGCCGAATTTCTTGGCCTCATCTCCGATCGTCCAAATTTAGTCTCAACACTTTCGAATGTTCCGGAATTGACTAACGGCAATAAGCTATTGCTTAAAATCGGGAACTCGGTTCAGGAAGAGGATGTCAGGCAAATTAAACCAGAGTTAATTAATTTTCTACGAAAAGAACTCCGGAATTCAGGAATTGAATTGGCGACGAGTATTGAAAAGATTGAATCGGAACGTACTCACTTCAACGATTCGGAGAAGTTACAAATACTCATGCAAAAGAATCCTGAATTATTTGAATTAAAGCAAAAGTTCAACCTCGATTTTAATGCTTGATTGTTAACTCTTTCTGAATATTTAACATTTTATTGTATTCGTATTTCAGAATCGGGTGGGAGAGAATTTAATTTTTTGTACTTTTATTCAAAATTGAAAAACCAAAGGCTATGATTAAGAAGGAAGTTTTAGATGCGCTGAATGAACAGATTAATGCTGAATCCTATTCTGCATTTATGTATTTGTCGATGGCTGCTTATTTCGAGAATATGGGGCTTTCAGGTTTTGCCAACTGGATGAAAGTGCAATATCAGGAAGAAGCTGCGCATGCCTTAAAATTCTTTAACTATGTAACAGACCGCGGAGGAAGAGTTGTTTTGAAAGCAATAGATCAGGTACCGGTTGATTTTGACGGCATTGTTGATGTTTACGAAAAGACCTTGGCTCACGAAAATCATGTTACTGGTTTAATTAATAATTTGATGAATGTAGCTATTGCGGCCAGCGACCACGCCTCGCAGAGCTTTTTTAAGTGGTTTGTCGATGAGCAGGTTGAGGAAGAAGCTAATGTGGAAAAAATTCTGGCAACACTAAAGCTCATCAATGGTCAGGGTAATGGTATTTTTATGATGGATCGTGAATTAGGACAGCGTGTTTTTGTTGATCCAAATGCGGCAGTTTAAATTTTTTCAAAATATATTTGTGAAAAGGCTGCCATACGGT
Organism: Aquipluma nitroreducens; assembly: GCF_009689585.1. GTDB lineage: Bacteria > Bacteroidota > Bacteroidia > Bacteroidales > Prolixibacteraceae > Aquipluma > Aquipluma nitroreducens. The sequence continues at coordinate 4,323,904 of NZ_AP018694.1, forward strand.
AGCCTTTTTTGTTCGATATTCGTTACAATTCAAAATGGTAATATAATATGAAGGAAGCAATTGAAAAAGCATTCGCGGGCTTTATCGAAATATGCAAGACGAGTATTCCGGAGAAGGAACATGCCAAGATTCAAGATGCCCATTCGATGGTATGTGAGGTGTTTGGCGATCAATGCTGGGATTCGGGTGAGAGTATTGTTATTCACTCCATTGAGGTAGCCAAAGTGGTGGTTCAGGAGATTGGACTCGGTGTCGACTCAACAATTGCGGCATTACTGCATAATGTTTATTATCAGGAATCAACAACACAATTGGTTGAACCAAGGTTTGGCCGTTCGGTAACTACAATCCTGGAAGGAATGGCAAAAATCAATGCCATGGGTACCGATACGGTTGAATTGCATTCGGAAAACTACCGTAAGCTAATGCTTGCCATGGCTGGTGATGTTCGCGTAATACTCGTTAAAATTGCTGATCGGTTGCAGGTTATGAGGCATCTGGATGTTCATCCGGAATCAGTCAGAATAAAAATATCTGTTGAAACTTCATTTTTGTACGCTCCGCTGGCACATCGTCTGGGCTTGTATTACATCAATTCCGAATTATTGGATTTATGCCTGAAATATCAAAATCCGGAAGCCTACAACGCGGTTTCGCTTCGATTGCAGGAAACCGATCGTGAACGGGCGAACTTCGTAGCTGAATTTGTAAAGCCGATCGAAGAAAAACTGAATGCACGCGGATTTTCTTTCGATATGAAAGCCCGCACCAAATCAATCAATTCCATTTGGCGCAAAATGCAGGTGCAGAAGGTCGAATTCGATGAAGTCATGGATTTATTTGCCATCCGTGTTATTCTGAATGCTGAGTTGGCTAACGAAAAATCGGATTGCTGGCAGGTTTATTCCATTGTTACCGAAGAATATCAGTCGAACCCGAAACGGATGCGTGATTGGATAACGATTCCAAAATCGAATGGTTACGAGTCGTTACATGCCACTGTTCTCGGGCCTCACGGTAAATGGGTCGAAATTCAGATCCGTACCCGTAGAATGGACGAAATCGCTGAAAAGGGATTGGCTGCTCACTGGAAATACAAAGGAGGTTCCGGAACTTCTGAAATGGAAACTTGGTTAGCGAATGTTCGCGAAATTTTGGAAAATCCGGATCTGAATATGGTTGATTTCATCGACGATTTCAAGATGAACGTTTATGCTGACGAAATTTTCGTTTTTACACCCAAAGGTGATTTGCGAAAACTTTCGGCGGGAGCCACTTTGCTCGATTTCGCCTATGAGGTTCATTCCAAGGTTGGCGATCGTTGTATCGGTGGCAAGGTTAACGGAAAGAATGTTACGCTCCGTCATAAGCTGCACAATGGCGACCAGATTTCGGTTGATACTGCAAACCATCAGCGTCCAAAAATGGATTGGCTTGATTTTGTGGTGACTACGAAAGCCAAAAATCGCATCAAAGCTAGTTTAAACGAGGAAGTTAAGCGGGAAGCTGAGAATGGGAAGGAAATACTACTGCGGAAAGTAAAAAACTGGAAAATTGAATACAACGATGACAGTATTCGTAAGCTTCTGAAACATTATAAGTTTAAGCTTGCTCAGGATTTGTATTACAATGTTTCGATCGGGAAAATCGATACCCTTGAAATAAAAGATATTCTGGTCGATAAGAAGGAAGAATCGGCCAAACAGTTGATTACTGAAATATTGCCAAAGGATAAGGTTCAGGAGCTTGAATTTTCGGGTGGCGACGATTATTTGATTATTGATAACAACATTAAGAATGTAATTTATAAGCTGGCTCCCTGCTGTAATCCAATTTTTGGTGACGATATTTTTGGTTTTGTGACCATTTCAGAAGGAATTAAAATTCACCGCGAAAGTTGTCCCAATGCGCGTCAAATGATTGAACGGTATCCTTATCGCGTAATCAAGGCGAAATGGCAGGACACCAAAAAGAAAACCTCGTTTCAGGCAACTATTCGAATTGCCGGAACCGATGAAATTGGAATTGTTGCCCAAATCTCGCACGTTATTTCGAAAGATATTGGTGTGCAGATGCGGTCAATAAATATCGAAAACAGCAATGGCGATTTCAATGGAACTTTAAGGGTATTTGTCAATGGACTGGAACATCTGGATTTTTTGATGAATAAACTACGCAGCATTAATGGTGTATTTTCGGTTTCACGTGCCGACTAGCAAATAGAAAATGGGAAAAGGAATGGATATAACGGAATTAAAACAATTGGTTGATCAGAATGAATTGTCTCGATCATTGGAAATATTAAATGAGCAAATCCGGTTGGATCCGACCGACATTTCTGCACTTCAGCTTCGTGCCCGTGTCCATTATAAAATGCAAAAGTGGGGCGACGCCATGAATGATTTTTTATCGGTTTTAGAACTTGAACCGAATAATCCGGAGGCAAAATCAGGCTTTCAGATGGCTCAAAATATACTGGGATATTTTACTCCAGATATGTTTAATCCATAACTTTCTTATTGATTACATAATGTTTTTATCGCTTTTAATTCGCTTTTAATTCTCTAAAAGTTGTTAAAAAATTAGGTTTATCCGCTGTAAATACTATTTTTGAATTCTATTAATGATTTACAAGAATTAATTTAACTAAATATAATAACTTAAAAATTTGGATTATGAAGCGTATTTTGTTTGTTTTTGTTTTGTTTGTTGTCGCGTTGGCTGTAAACGCGCAGGAGGTTGAGAAGTCGTTTGCAGATTTTAAAAACGAGGGTAATGCAGCAATAAGAAGTAAGGATTATCCCAAAGCACTAGATGCTTATGAAAAAGCAATGGCAAAATGGGGAGACCAACCAATTGCCGATTCTGCGATGATTATCAACATGGGATATTGTGCATTAAAAGCGAAAAATTACGAGAAATCTTTGAAATATTTCGATCAGGCGATTTCGATGAATTACAAAAAATCAACTGCCTATATGTTTAAAGCCGATGTATATACTGCGATGAAGGATATGGAAGGTAATTTGAAATCTCTCGAGTCAGCTTACGAGGTTGATCCGAATAATGCAACATTAAAAGCCAGATTAGCTAATTACTATGCCAGAGAAGCATCCGCTGTTTATTCAAAAGGTGGTAAGCTTATCACAAAAGCCAATGCTGACGTAACTGCAGGCAAATTAAAGGCATCTGACGATGCTTATAAAACTGCAATTCAAGATGCTAAAGCCGAATTTGAAAAATCGATGCCATTAATTGAAAAAGCATTGAGCTATGATGCGAATAACGGACCAGCCAAGCAGCTTAAAGCCGCTTGTGAACAAGCTCTTAAATAATCTATTCAGGATATTATTAAAGCGAGGCTACCTGCAAGGGTAGCCTCGCTTTGTTTATGCCGATTAGATTCTAAATTCAATGGATGAGTTAAAGGTTGGAGAACAAATTGAATTCAATTTCGTTTCTTTTAAAGTATCAAACTTATCTCTTTCAGCTCACATGCGAGAATCCTGATAGCGCACAGGTGCATTTTATGTTCCTGAATGATATTGGGGAAAACTGAATCAGATCAATAAACAGCGATTATATGATATTCCGCGAACTAATCAGGAATCTTAGAGCTACGAAGCTTTGTCTGCTTTTGATCATCTTTTCAGGAATTATAAGCTCCTGTGTGCAGAATTATGAATACACTAATTTTCAGGCAAAAAAAGTTGACCGCGACTATCAAACCAAAAATGTAATTGTTGTTGTTGTTGATGGCCTCAGATATTCAGAAGGGTGGGGCGACTTAACTCACCAATATATTCCTCGGATGGTAAAAATTCTGTCGAAAGACGGTGTTGTCAATACGCATTTTTACAATTTGGGTGATACTTATACTTCGGCCGGACACACCAGTTTGACAACGGGTATTTATCAAACTATTGATAATAGTGGAAAGGAATTACCCGACAATCCTTCTTTCTTTCAGTATTGGAACCAGATGTATGATAATGATCACCGAAAATCGTGGGTAATTGCGAGTAAAGATAAACTTGCTGTATTGGCCGACTGTAAAAAACCATATTGGACGGGTAAATTTACTCCATCTGCAAATTGTGGCATTGATGGACTTGGCGTTGGAAGTGGTTATCGTGAAGATAGCCTTGCTTTAAAAATTGCGCTTAAAATTTTAAGTGAAGATCATCCTAATCTGGTATTAATTAATTTTCGCGATCCTGATTATTCCGCACATACCGGAAATTGGATTAATTATATCAAAGGAATCCGCACAACGGATGAATATGTTTACCGTCTGTGGCAGTTTCTTCAAACCAATAGCACTTACAAAAACACAACAACTTTGTTTGTAACTAATGATCATGGGAGACATTTAGATGGAGTTGGTGATGGATTTGCCGGACATGGCGATGGATGTGATGGTTGCAGACATATCAGTTTGTTTGCCTGCGGACCTGATTTTCGAAAGAACATAGTGTTAAATGTTTCAAGAGAACAAATTGATTTACCGGTAACGGTTTCCAAATTGCTCGGCTTTTCCCTTCCAAATTCTCAAGGTAAAGTGATGACCGAATTGTTTGAACGACGATAGTCTTCATGTAAAATTAATATATACAGATAATTGTATGTATTATTTTGTGTTACCTTTGACGGTATTTCATTAAGAAATACGGTATGGGGAATTAAAGCGAAAGGAACGACATGATGGATTTTGTAATCAAATATTTTTCAGAATTGGCCTATTTATTTAACGAAATGGCGCCATGGTTGCTTTTTGGATTGGTCTTTGCCGGATTACTGAAAGTTTATTTTCCACAGAAACACATCGATAAATATTTGGGCAAACCCGACTTCCGATCAACAGTAAATGCCTCATTGCTTGGTGTCCCACTTCCATTGTGCTCTTGTGGAGTAATTCCAACAGCTATTTCATTTTACAAGAATGGAGCTTCCAAAGGTGCTACTAATTCTTTCCTGATTTCAACACCGCAAACAGGTGTCGATTCTATATTTGCAACCTATTCCATGTTGGGATGGCCATTTGCTATTTTGCGTCCTTTGGTCGCATTCACTACAGGAATTATGGGTGGCGCGTTAACAAATTTGCTCATAAAAGAAAAACCCACGCCCAAACCAATTGTCAATCCGATGTTTGCTGGTTTGAAAATGGATATTCCGAATTCAAAGAAAACTTCAGCAGCATGTGACGATAATTCTTGTGGTTGCCACACGCCTCCTAAAGAGGAGGGTCATTCGTTGATTAAAGCTGCTAATTACGCTTTTGTCGAACTGCTTCAGGATATTTCAAAATGGTTGATTATCGGTTTCTTGGCTGCAACATTGATTTCGGTTTTATTACCTGACGATTTTTTTAGTATGTTTCAAGGATATGGATTCATTGAAATACTGGTAGTTTTGGCTGCTTCGATTCCATTATATGTTTGTGCCACCGGCTCAATTCCAATTGCTGCAGTGCTTTTAATGAAAGGTGTTTCGCCGGGAGCAGCATTGGTTTTCATGATGGCTGGTCCGGCAACCAATGTGGCTACAATTACTGTTCTTGGTAAAACAATGGGGAAGAAATCTCTTTTTATTTATCTGGGATCGATAATGGGAGGCGCTGTTTTCTTTGGTATGTTAACCAACTTGCTTATTCCCGCAGATTTCTTCCTTAGTAAAATGAATCATTTGATGGCGCATGGTGAAGCTCACCAAATGTTGCCAAAATGGATCGGAATTACATCGTCATTGGTTTTGGTAGTTTCAATTATTGCAGGTTATTTTATCGAACGAATTCAAAAAAATAAAAAAATGACACTCGAAACATTTAAAACAATTCGTGTTGAAGGTATGACTTGCTCGCATTGCGAAGCCAGTATAAACCGCAACCTTTCGAAAATGGAAGGTATTGAAGAAGTTGTAGCCGATAAAAATACTTCTCAGGTAAAAATCAGAGGTTCAAAAATTAATTTTCCTGAAATTGAACGAATTGTAACTGATCTTGGCTATCAGTACAAAGGAGAAGTATAATGAATTGGATTGATTACTTATTAGCTATTTTGATTAGTTTACCCATTCTGGCGACGTTTGTGTTGGGAGCTTTTCTGGCACGAAACGGTAAAAGTGCAATGGGGAAACCTACTATTCAGCCGTTCTTCTTTTATACCGGAAAATTTTTGCTGTTTGCCGTTTGGGCTTTGTTTGCATTCATTGCAGTTTTTCCTGAATATCGTTCGGCAGTTCCTTTTCTGATTCAGGATTTTACTCCTGAAGTACAAAAGCTGATGGCTTGTGTTCTTCTTATTCCTGCTAATCTGATCATCGTTCCGGCTTACCTGTCAATGGGACTTGTTACCCATATCGGACTTCCGACCGGAAAACACGAATTGCGTACCGGAGGTATTTATAGGATTAGCCGAAACCCAATGTATGCCAGCTTTATTTTCCTGAATACGGCGACATTCCTTTTTCTGCCCAGCCTTTTATTGCTTGCGATTATGCTTTACGGAATGGTCGTTCATCATTTTATTATTCTGGGAGAAGAAAAATTTCTGGATAGTGAATTTGGCGACGAATACCTGAAATACAAGGTAAAAGTTCCGAGGTATATGTAGTCTTTCTTTTTAATTTTATTGAACTTCTCAAATTATCTCATCAGGTTTTGATTATAGTTCCTAAAGGTTTACTTTTAGTGAAAATCTAACCCAATGAAAGCCAATAAAATTCTCGTTGTAGGTAGTTCGAATACCGATATGGTAATCAAAACTCTTCATTTCCCTTCTCCGGGAGAAACCATTTTAGGCGGACGATTTTTAATGAATGCAGGTGGCAAAGGTGCCAATCAGGCTGTTGCTGCTGTGCGTCTTGGTGGATTAGTCACATTTGTTGGCAAGATAGGCAATGATATTTTTGGTAAACAAGCCGTTCAGCAGTTGGAAGCTGAAGGAATCAACATCAATTTTGTTTCAGTTGATCTGGTGAATCCAAGCGGAGTAGCCTTGATAACTGTTGATAGTAAAGGAGAAAACTCAATTGTAGTCGCTTCCGGCTCAAACGGAACCTTAAGCCCGGATGACTTTGATAAGGCTAATGACGAACTTGATGAATCTGAATTTGTTTTGATGCAACTCGAAATACCTATTCCAACAGTAGAATACATCGCCCGAATCGCGGTTCAGAAACAGAAGAAAGTGATCCTGAATCCGGCTCCAGCGGCTGCGCTAGCGGATGAGTTGCTTCAGAATCTTTACCTGATTACTCCTAATGAAACGGAAGCAGAAATCTTGACAGGAGTTAAAGTGACCGATGAAACGTCGGCAATGAAAGCCGCCACCATTCTACACGAAAAAGGAGTTGAAATTGTAATTATTACGATGGGTGCGGCGGGAGCATTTCTCCTGATAAACGGAAAATCTGAAATAATAAAGGCTCCAAAGGTAGACGCTGTTGATACTACTGCTGCTGGTGATACCTTCAATGGAGCGCTGGTTGTTGCCTTATCTGAAGGGAGAACAATACAGGAATCCATAGCCTTCGCCAATAAAGCTGCTGCAATTTCAGTGACTCGTATTGGCGCGCAGTCGTCGGTGCCATTTCGGAAAGAAATAATAAACTAATCATAAACGATATCTCATGAAGAAGTATTTCACATTTCTGTTTGTTTCAATTTTTATTATTGTAGTTGCATCATGCTCCAATCAAAAATCTGCTGATACGCGAACAATTTCTACTGAAACACTGAAAGATAAAATTGCTGGTGGCTGGGCCGGGAAGATGATAGGTGTAACTTATGGCGCTCCAACTGAATTTAAAGCTCAGGGAAAAACTTTTGACGATTCGATCAAATGGAAACCTTCGGATGTGAAGGGTTCTATCTGGCAAGACGATATTTACGTGCAGCTTACTTTTTTTATGACAATGGATCAATATGGCATTGACGCTCCGGCGAAAAAGTTTCAGGAGTTATTTGCGAAAGCAGGATACCAACTATGGCATGCCAATGTTCAGGCCCGAAAGAATTACTACGACAGTATTTTCCCTCCGCAGTCGGGGCATCCCGATTATAACCTTCATGCCGATGATATTGATTTCCAGATTGAAGCCGACTACATTGGTTTTATGTGTCCAGGCATGCCTGCAACTGCCAATCAGATTGCGGATAAAATTGGCCATATCATGAATTACGGCGATGGTGTTTATGGAGGCGTTTTCGTTGCTGCTCTTTATTCTGAAGCTTATTTCGATAACGATATCAGCAAAATCATCGATAAAGCATTGCTCTCGATTCCGGCAGAAAGTGATTATGCCAGGATTGTAAACGATGTTATTCTTTTGCATCAACACTATCCAGCTGACTGGCGCGCAGCCTGGGCTGAACTGGAAGCCAAATGGGGAAAAGTTCAGATTTGTGGCGCCGGAACTTCATTTAATATCGATGCCAAGCTGAATGGAGCCTTTATTGTTATGGGATTGCTTTATGGCGATGGCGATCCGGCAAAAACCATGGAAATCTCAACCCGTTGCGGACAAGATTCGGATTGCAACCCATCTAACGCTATGGCAGTTTTAGGTGTAATCAAGGGTTTGAGCGGATTACCTGTTGAGTATCAGAATGCGGTGAAGGCAATTGGCGATTCAACATTTATTAATACCAGTTATTCTTTCAACAAGGCTGTGGATAAAACTTTGGACTATGCACAAAAACTGGCAGTTCAAAATGGCGGAGAATCGGCATCCGGAGAATTAAAGATTAAAGTTCAACAACCACAGGCATTTGCACTGGAAGTGGCTTTTCCAAAACTTGTGTTTGATCGGAAAATAAGCGCATTTGCCACTGAAGGAGTTCAAATTAAAGGACATTGGAGCAATGTTGGTCCTAAAGATCCGACTAAGCTTGAAGCAAGATCTCAGGCCACATTCAGCGGAAATGCCGGCGATGAGATTAGTTTTACGCTTGAAGGAACCGGTGTTTCGATTTCAGGAAACTGGTTTAAAGATGGTGGAAAAGCTGATGTTTTTGTGGATGGTCAGTTTAAACGCAGCATCGACTGCTATTTTAATTATTCGAATCAACAACACGAGAATATGGATCTGTATCATATAACCAATCTGGCGCAGGGAAAACATACGATTAAAGTTGTTGTAAAAGGCGAGAAACGACCTGAATCAGCCGGCACAAATGTTTACATTACTGAAGCATTGGTGTTTAAAACTGCTGACAAAATCAACGAAAATTATAAGTTCTCATTTCAGAAGTAAATCATAAATAAACCTAAGCCAACTCAACTGATGAAACAATTAACCCGATTCGCTTTTGTTTTTGCATTCCTGATGTTTTTTTCTGGCATTATTGGATCCGCACAGCCAGTCAAGATTATTTTCGATTCGGATATGGGACCCGATTTTGACGATATTGGTGCCATTACTATTCTTCATGCTTTGGCCGCCAAAGGCGAATGCGAGATTTTGGCAACGATGGCCAGTGACGGATATTCATATATTGCGCCAACACTCGAAGTTTTTAACCGCTATTTTCAGAAGCCCGAAATCCCAATTGGCGTTCCCGGGTCGGATGCACCAAACTTTTCATGTCCCAATCATTGGAACGATTCTTTGGTTGTGAACTATTTGCCGAAGATGAAAACCAACAAGGATTACCCTACTGCAACTGAAGTCTACCGAAAAGTATTGTCAGCACAACCCGATGGAAGTGTGGTCATTGTAACGGTTGGATTTTTATCCAATCTTGAAGCCTTGTTGAAATCAGTTCCCGATAAGAATAGTTCGCTTTCAGGGAAAGAACTGGTGGCTAAAAAGGTGAAAAAATGGGTGGCGATGGCCGGTACATTTCCGGAAGGAAGTGAATTTAATGTGAACCGGCATGCCACGGCTTCTGAATATGTGATTAGTAACTGGCCAACTCCGGTTCTTTTCAGCGGATTCGAAATTGGGGTGAAAATTATGACAGGAGGCAAAGTGGCAACGCTGGGCTCTAAAGGAAGTCCGGTTCAGTGGGCTTACAACTATTGTTTATCGAATTACGAAGACCGGAAATCGGAGAACCGCAATTCGTGGGATCATACTGCTGTTTTGTGCGCTGTACGTAATCCGGAAAACTATTTTTATGTGGTTGGAAACGGAACTTTTGTGTGCAATCCCGACGGATCAAACTCATGGAATGCGGATAAAAATTCGAATCATTCCTTCCTTGTTCACAAATATCCGTATCAAAAGATCGCAGATATTCTGGACGATTTAATGCTTTACGAACCTCAATAATTTATAACTTATAATTCATAACCCTCATGTATATAGTCAGTTCATATTCACTAGCAGTTATCCTTTGTGTGATTACCATGTTGTGTTGGGGATCGTGGGCAAATACCCAGAAGTTGGCGCAAAAGTCATGGCGTTTCGAGTTGTTCTATTGGGATTATGTCATTGGGATACTCTTGATGTCGCTAATTTTCTCATTTACGATGGGAAGTTCCGGCGAATTGGGCAGAGGTTTCCTCGATGATATCCGACAGGCAGAAATGAGTAATGTTGGAAATGCTCTTCTGGGAGGGATTATTTTTAATGCAGCCAATATTCTGGTTGCGGCAGCTATTTCTATCGCAGGGATGTCGGTCGCTTTTCCGGTTGGCATTGGCATTGCGCTGGTACTGGGAGTTATAGTTAATTACATGGCCAGTCCGCAGGGAAATGCCATGTGGCTGTTCACCGGTGTTGCATTGATTACAATTGCTATTGTGATTGATGCCGTGGCTTATCGCAAAAAAGCTTCACAATCGCATAAAATTCCGACAAAAGGAATTGTTTTATCGGTAATTGGCGGCGTTCTGATGGCTCTGTTTTACCGCTTTGTCGCAAGCTCAATGGTCACCAATCAGGAACAGCCTGAAGCTGGTTTCTTAACACCCTATACCGCAGTATTTGTGTTTTCAGTAGGAATATTAATCAGTAACTTCGTTTTCAATACGATTCTGATGAAACGACCTTTTGAAGGACAATCTGTTACCTATTCCCAATATTTTGGCGGAAGTGGCAAAGAGCATTTTACCGGTATTTTGGGTGGAATGATTTGGAGTATAGGAATGACTTTCAGTATTATTGCCGCCGGGAAAGCGGGATTTGCAATTTCATATGGATTGGGTCAGGGTGCTACACTGGTAGCTGCCTTATGGGGAGTGTTTATCTGGAAAGAGTTTCATGGAGTAAAAGGCACGACTTGTCTTCTGGTAACCATGTTTTCAATGTTTTTAATTGGTATAGGCATGATTATTTATGCTGGAATTTGAAAATAATCACAATCCGGAATTCCGTTTATTTTATGATGCGATGATTTTGTTTAGTAGGTTTTGATCAGCCAAAACAATTGAATGATCGTTCATTCCGATGGTTTAGTAAGTGGCTGATTTAATGACTAGGTTTTTACTTTCAAATGGTTTAGCTTTGAAATAGGAATTGCAAAAATGAAGAAAGTAACCTTGTCGTTTAAGAATTATTTTGAAGAATCTTTTAGTAAAAAAGATCAATCGGTGTCTGAAAAGCTCGCCAAAGAGTTTTTTGCAGACGTCATTTATCATACTCCAATTAAACTTGAATTGCTTGATTCGCATTTGAAAGCTGGTCGCATTGATTATTTCTACCAATTATTATCTGACTTTAAATACCTTGTTGAGTTTTCCGATAGTTTAAATCGTTATTGGTATTTGTTGAGGGCTTATTCAACTGCACTTTCAAAATTGATAGCGGATCATTCAGTCAAAGATGCGAAAAAGCTATACAGCCATTATTTCGAAATTTATGGTGACAGGCGAATGCTTCGGAAAGAACATTGGTTCGAGAAAAAGCGGTGGGAGTTTTTAGATGAACTACAACTCATAAATAGAGAGGATGAGCTTGAAGGTTTTATCAGCAAATACCTACAGGTTTTATCTGAGAATCTGAAAATTTATGTCTCTTTCATAATGGACTTTATTAATGATTTAGAAAAACTTCAGGCTTTGCAAAAACCAGTTAAACAATTAAAATCCGCTTAATTTTGTTTTGCAGCCAGGTGTTTTTTGAGGTTGTTTTAGTTTAAACTTTAATTTAATCCTGAGTACACAGAATATCGTAATTGATTAAAGTTCTTTATCTTTGCCTAACTATATTTGATCATAGAACTTTTTAACGTTTCTCGATCAACAAAGGTAGATATGGAAATTTTGAAAGATTTGAAAATTTTGGTTGTTGATGATAATGAGGTTAATCAACGATTAGCAATATTAATTTTCCGCAAAATGGGATTTAAATGCGATGTTTCTTCTGACGGAAAGGAAGCATTTGAAATGTACCAGAAAAAAGCATACGATCTGATTTTTATGGATTTGCAAATGCCGGTTATGGGTGGTTTGGAATCAACTAAACTGATTCGTGCATTTGAAACTGATTCGGAAACCTTAAAACGGGCAACAATTATAGCTCTTACCGGAAGTGAACTTCAGGAAAATAGAGAATCATGTATAGAGGTTGGAATGGATGATTTCATTGAAAAACCAATGCGTGTCGAAACGTTGAATAAATTTATTCATCCGTTAGTCAAATAATTCCCACAAATACTATCGTTTCTCAACTCTTCTTATACCTTTTTCGCTCTGAAAAAAGGTTCAGCAAGGCTATATGAACAGTCCATTCGATTATTTCTCCTGAATTTTATTTTGTCGTTTGGCTATGAATATTTATCTGATTTGAAATAGCCTAATTCTACTTTAATATATTCGAAAAATCTGTCTGTTTTTACCCTGAACCCTGAAGGGAACAGCCAGATTTTTCTCCTAACTCCCTTTAGTGTTGGGGTAAAACAGGAGAAAAATCAAACACCAATGTTAATCTGTTAAAGTAGAACTAAAAAAAACTTCTCAATTAACTGTTTGCTTTACAGTTCGATATGGTGTGCCTAAGCGTTGCTGATTTGTTAATAAATCTTATTATTTAGAACCTTGTTAAATTCCGTATCTAGTTGTTTTACTGACCGATCCTTAATACTTTTACAAAAAACAATTTAAGCTGACCCAATGCGACCATTATTTGTCTTTCTGATTTTATTCATTTCCCTGTCAATTCATGCAAATTCGCAGGATGCCACCCAATGGCGTGGAACTAATTCTTCAGGTATTTACACCGTTGAAAAACTTTTGCCACAATGGACTGTGGAAGGACCCCATATCCTCTGGTCGTACGCCAGTCTGGGGCAGGGATATTCTTCACCTGCTTTTGCCTACAATAAAATATACATAAATGGAATGGTAGATGGGCAGGCAGTGTTGTTTGTGCTTGATCAAAATGGAAAAGAACTTCAGCAATTTAAATACGGGAAAGAGTTTGACGAAAGCTATTCAGGAGTTCGTTCAACTCCCACAATTGTTGGCAATCTAGCCTATTTGCTCACAGGTCATGGAAAACTAACCTGCCTCGATCTGAAAACTGGAAAGCCTGTTTGGGTAAAAGATTTTATTGCTCAATTTGAAGGAGTAAATATTACCTGGGGATACACCGAATCGATATTGGTAGATGGTGATAAACTATATTGTACCCCTGGTGGAAAAAAGAACAACGTGATGGCTCTCAATCGCCTGACTGGTGAACCAATCTGGAGCTGTCCCGGGCTAGGCGAATTATCAGCTTATTGCTCACCTTTACTTATTAAATTACCCACTCGTCAGTTATTGATTACCCACACAGCTAGCCATGTTTTGGGAATTGATGCCACAACCGGAAAATTACTTTGGAGCTTCGAACATCCCAATCAGTGGGCCGTTCACCCCAATACTCCGATTTATTCCGATGGTGGATTGTTTGTTTTTAGTGGATATGGACAAGGTGGCGAAAAACTTAAACTGAGCGCCGACGGAAGTTCAGTCACAAAGGAATGGGAAATTAAGAGTTTTGATAGCCGCATTGGTGGAGCGGTTTTAATTGATGGTTATCTGTATGGATCTGGCGATAAGGATCGCAGTTGGCAGTGTATCGATTGGAAAACCGGGGCGCAAAAATATACTTCAACAGAAGTTACCAAAGGTGTTGCCATAGCTGCAAACAAAATGTTGATTGGTTATTCTGAAAAAGGCGAATTGTTTTTGGCCGATGCCAATCCTTCAGCTTTCAAGGTAATCAGCAAAACAAAAGTGGCGTTGGGAACCGAGCAGCATTGGGCTCATCCGGTAATTAATAATGGAGTTTTGTACGTGCGTCATGGAAACACACTGATTGCTTATCAGATTTCAGAATAAAGCGATTTTCTAATACTGTCTTCGATTATCAAATAAACCAACTAAAAAATATGAAACGAATAAACCTTGCGATTGCATTTCTTTTGTTTGTAGTAATTTCTTTTGCTCAACCAACCCAATGGCGCGGACCAGAGCGAAGTGGTAAATTTTCGGATACCGGGTTACTGAAAAAATGGCCTGATGCTGGTCCTGAATTAGTACTAAAAGTGGAAGGAATTGGTAAAGGCTACTCCTCTGTTATTGCTACCGATAAATATATTTTCGCAACCGGAATGATCGATACGCTCGATTATTTATCGTGCATCACTCCTGAAGGCCAAATCAAATGGAAAGTGGCTTATGGCCGTTCATGGACCAAATCATTTCCGGAAACTCGCGGATCTGCTACCATTGAAGGCGACCGCGTATATGTGATTAGTGGAACCGGCCAGTTGGTTTGCCTGAATGTTGAAGATGGGGTCATTCGCTGGAAAGTAAATGTGGACAAGGATTACGAATCAGAATGGCACATTTGGGGCGTTTCTGAATCACCGCTTATTGTTGATGATAAGGTGATTTGTACGCCCGGCGGAGCAAAAACTTCGGTCGTTGCATTCGATAAAATGACTGGAAAACCTGTATGGCAAAGTGCGTCGGTTGGTGGCCCTCGCTGTTATGTGTCGCCAATCATTTATGAATACAAACAATTCCGGTATATTCTGGCTGCTACCGGAACGAATCTGATCGCGTTAGAACCGGCAACAGGCAAAGTTGTCTGGACTTTCAAATACTGGGATGGCGCCAAATGGGATCAACCTGGTCTGATTTGGGCGAATACTCCGGTTGTTAAAGGAGCTGATATTTTTCTTTCGATGGGTTACGATTACCGCAATGTAATGTTAACGATGAGTGAAGATGGAAAATCAGTCACCGAAAAATGGAGCAATTTAGTTCTGGATAATCATCACCACGGCCTCATCGAACTGGATGGATTCATTTATGGTTCGAATTGGGAAAGCAACAGCAAAGGCAAATGGGTTTGCATGGATTGGAATTCAGGAGCAACAAAATACGAAACAGAATGGTTGACCAAAGGTGAGCTGATTTATGACGATGGTATGTTTTACATTCTGGAAGAAAAAACGGGAACCGTTGCTTTGGTGAAACCAAATCCTCAGAGTTTTGAAGTAATCAGTTCATTCAAATTGCAGGGAGGAAACGGTCCTTTCTGGTCGCATCCGTTCATTGCAAACGGGAAGTTGTATCTGCGGCATGGCGATGTTTTGTTTGTGTATAACATTAAAGCATAATTTGATATTGGGAGACGATAATGAGGATATTCACTATTTTATTGCTGACAATAATTTTCTCGGGCGATCTTTTTTCTCAGGATGTAGTCGAATGGAGAGGACTCAACCGTTCTGGAATTTATCCTGATCAAAATCTGCTGAAAAGCTGGCCTGAAAGCGGACCAAAACTTTTGCTGGAACTGGATAAAATTGGGAATGGTTATTCGTCGCCAGTGGTTTATAAAAATACAATTTTTGTCACCGGACGTAAAGATACGCTTGATGTGATTTCGGCTTATGAAACGAATGGACAGAAGAAATGGGAAACACCTTACGGTCGGGCTTGGGCACGCACTTTTCCTGAAACCCGATGCACGCCCACCATTGAAAATAATCGCATTTATATGGTAAGTGGTATGGGTCAAGTGGTTAGTGTTGATGCTCTTTCCGGAAAATTGCTTTGGACGGTTGATGCGCAAACTATTTTTAAAGGCGAGCCGCACCGCTGGGGGATTTCCGAATCGGTTGCGATTTCGGATAAGGCCGTTTTCTATGTGACTGGTGGCGAAGAAACTTCAGTAATAGCACTAAATAAGGTTGATGGGAAGCTGCTTTGGAAAACCAAAAGCTTAGGCGGAGTTCGTGCCTATGCTTCCTCTGTAATCATCGAAAAAGCCGGATTGAAACTTTTGTTGGCGCAAACGGCCAATGATTTGATGGCTATAAACATCGAAAATGGAGAAATAGTCTGGTCTTTCAACCTAGTAAAGTATCATCCCGGAGAAACTGGTAAAGGCGCTAATACCAACACTCCGCTTTATTTTGATAACCAAATTTTTTTGACGAGTGGTTATGATCATCCGGCGATCATGTTAACGCTTGCCGACGATGGACGGTCTGTTTCGGTTAAGTGGACCAATCCTGATTTTGATAATCACATTGGTGGTGTAGTAAAAGTTGGAAATTACATTTTTGGCTCAAATTGGATAACCAATACAACCGGAAATTGGATATGTGCAGATTGGAATACTGGAAAAACCCTTTATGAAACGAAGTGGTTCAACAAAGGCCCGATCATTTCTGCTGATGGATTTTTGTATTGCTACGAAGAAAAATCGGGGAATCTGGCGCTGGTCAGGCCAAATCCTGAAAAGTTTGATGTGATCAGTTCATTTAAGATCACAAAAGGTGAAGGTCCGCATTGGGCTCATCCTGCTATTTTTGATGGAAAACTGTTCGTTCGGCATGGCGAAAGTTTGATGGTTTATGATTTGAAAAATAAAGATTAAAGTTGATTGAAGCAATATCCTTTGTCGTTCACTTTAGTGAACGGACAGGATGAAAATAATAAACAAAAAATCTTGGAAAAGAACATCAAATACATTTTGTGGAGCATTGGGGCAGTTTTGCTGATCCTCTTTTTCTGGTGGCTGATGAAAGATCCGACCAGTCAGTTCGCAGAAAGTATTCCTGGCGCTGACAATCGTGGTGCAGACTCAGCTAGTGTTGGCCCACTGGTAAAAATCGGGGAAAACTTTCAGGTTTTTGGTACTTCATCTTCAAACCTGAAAGGAACATGGACCCGATTCCGTGGCGCTGATTACGACAACATTGTTAAAAATTCGGTACCTCTCAAAAATTCATGGGCTGGCAACGATCCCGAAATTAAATGGTCGGTTGAATTGGGCGAAGGCCATGCCGGACCAGCCATTTACGAAGGTAAAGTGTATGTGATGGATTATGATGAGGCCAAACGTGAAGATGCTTTACGGTGTTTTTCAATTGAAGATGGGAAAGAACTTTGGCGACGTTCGTACAATGTGAGCCTGAAACGTAACCACGGAATGTCACGAACGGTTCCTGCTGTTAATGCCGATTATATCCTTACCATTGGGCCACGATGCCACGTGATGTGCGTGAAGCGCGAAACAGGCGATCTGGTATGGGGGCTCGACATGGTTCAGCAATACCAGACAGAAGTGCCTCTGTGGTTTACCGGTCAATGTCCAATGATCGATGGCAACAAAGCAATTCTGGCTCCTGGCGGAACTTCAGTTATGATTGCTGTGGATATGGCAACAGGCAAAGTTTTGTGGGAAACGCCGAATCCGGGTGGAATAAAAATGTCGCATTCGTCCATTATGCCCTGGACACTGAATGGCAAGAAAATGTATGTATATAGTGCTGTTGGCGCTGTTATAGGTGTTTCTGCCGAAGGTGCTGATGAAGGAAAAATCCTTTGGCAGTCAACTGCTTGGAATCATGCGGTAGTTGCTCCTGCTCCTGTCTGTTTCCCTGATGGAAAAGTGTTTTTAACCGCTGGCTATGGTGCCGGAAGTATGATGATCAAAGTAACTCCTTCGGGAGGCGAATATAAAGTGGAAGTTTTGAAACAATATCTCCCCAAAGAAGGAATGGCCTGCGAACAGCAGACTCCTGTTATTTGGGACGGAAAGATGCTCGCAATTGAGCCAAAAGATGCCGGACCACTGCGTAATCAGTTGATTTGTGTTGACCCTTCAGATGTCACCAAAGTAATTTGGACTTCAGGAAAAGATGGTCGTTTTGGCCTTGGCCCTTACTTAATTGCTGATAACAAAATGTTTGTGCTAAGCGATGATGGAACGCTGACTATGATAAAACCCGAAGGTAAAAAGTACATTCAGTTGGCTCAGAAAAAACTGTTCGATGGGCAGGATGCATGGGCTCCAATGGCTTTGGCTGATGGTTTTTTATTGTTGCGTGATGCGAAAAAGATGTACTGTGTAAAAGTAAATTAATCGCGATGAACCGGAAACTCGTAAATATCGTATTGATCGTTCTGGCTTTAGCTATTGTGGTCGTCATTGGAAAAGACTTTATCGGGAAAAAGGCCGGGAAAAATATAGATAATCCATATGAATATAACATCGATGAATTCCGGAAAGTGGATTCCACCCAAATTTTATATACGGAGAAGCTTCATTTTCCGGTTAAAGCTCATTATTGGGCAGGCATTGCGGCAACTGATTCAACCATTATTGTGGCGAGCGCCAATCACTTACTTAAATTCGATTATTCCGGCAATCAGATTTTCAGTAAACAAATCATTGATACGGCAACTTGCGTAACCGTTGATTCGAATCGCCAGATTTGGATCGGGATGAGCCATTATGTGGTGATGTACGATCAGAATGGTACCTTGGTAAAACGCTGGAATTCGTTTGGCGACCGGGCTGTATTTACCTCGATTACGGTTTCAGGTGAAAATGTTTATGTGGCCGATGCCGGAAACCGGATCGTTTATCAGTGCAATACCAATGGGCAGATTGTTCAGAAAATAGGGGAGAAGGACGAACAAAAGGGAATACCCGGATTCGTGATTCCAAGTCCCTATTTCGATGTAGCAACTGATGATAATGGCATTTTGTGGGCGGCAAATACAGGCCGGCATACATTCGAAAATTACAATAGGGATGGCTCGCTCCGAACATCTTGGGGTGTGACAAGTTTCAAGATTGAAGGTTTTAGTGGTTGCTGTAATCCGGCGCATTTCGCAATTTTGAACGATAATTCGTTTATAACCAGTGAAAAAGGTATGCCTCGTATCAAATTGTACGATCAGCACGGACAATTTATTGGAGTTGTGGCGCCTCCTGCGGCTTTCAGCGGTTCATTGGCTCCCGATATTGCAGTAGATGAGCAACAGCGTGTGATTGCTCTTGATTTTGAACGTCAGCAGGTACGAATTTTTGAAAAGAAAAAAGAATAAGAAAAAATTAATGAGTTCGTTTTCGAGATAGCCCTGGAAGGGCGAAATATTTGTAGCCCGGGGCAACGCCCCGGGGAATGATAAGAAATAAACAGACCGTCCGAGCGTAAATATTGAAAATGGCTGTTGTCATATTTCGGACGGAATAGGAAAAACGCAGAAAAGAAAAAGGAAAATGAAAGAGAATACAACCAACAGACGTGATTTTTTCAGGAAAGTAGCACAACTTACTTTTCTTTCGGCAATGGTGGGAGGTTCAGCTTATTTGCTGGCCAAAGACAGGGTGCAGTTGGATGGTTGTGCTGATAATCAATTTTGTAAAAAATGCCAGAAACTAACGACTTGCTCGTTGGACAAGGCAAAGAAATATCAGGAAAATGAGCGATAAAAAAGAACCAAAAAGCATAGAAAGGCGTCGGTTTCTCCGAAGCGGAATGCAGATGGCGCTGGCTGTTTCGCTCGGTGGCGTAGCCGGTGTTTCGCTCCTGAAATCGACTTCGAAGGATTTGGTCTGGCAGATCGATCCGTTTAAATGCGTGCAATGCGGTCGTTGCGCCGACGAATGCGTGATGACTCCTTCGGCCGTAAAATGTGTTCATGCCTACGATTTGTGCGGCTATTGCGATTTATGTGGTGGTTACTTAAAACCCGATGCGAATGCTCGTACTACGGCTGCCGAAAATCAGCTTTGTCCTACCGCTGCTATTAAGCGGCAATATATCGAAGAACCCTACTTTGAGTATGTGATTGATGAAAGCCTGTGCATAGGCTGTGCCAAGTGCGTGGCTGGTTGCACTTCATTCGGAAATGGTTCGCTGCATTTGCAGGTGAGACACGATCAATGTAAAAATTGCAACGACTGTTCGATTGCAAGGGTTTGTCCGGCGGACGCTTTTCAGCGTGTTCCGGCCGATACACCATACATGATTAAGGGCGGATTTACGAAAGGTGGAACGAATAAGGATAATTTGAAGAAAGGATAGTCAGCTATGCAACTTGAGAAAATTCAAACGAAAATTTATGAAATCCGCGGCCAAAAGGTAATGCTTGATTCTGATTTGGCAGAACTCTATAATGTTGAAACCAAGAACTTAAATCTGGCAGTTAAACGCAATATAAAAAGATTTCCTTCTGATTTTATGTTTCAACTTGCAAAATCAGAGTGGGATATTTTGAGGTTGCAAATTGAAACCTCAAAGGGTAGAGGAGGCACAAGATATTTGCCTTATGCCTTTACCGAGCAAGGCGTTGCAATGTTGAGTGGGATTCTTAATTCAGATAAAGCGATTGAAACGAACATTGCCATTATGCGAGCTTTCGTTTTTGTACGGCAATATGCTATGACTCATAAGGATTTGACTGAAAAACTTCAGGAGCTTGAGAATAAATACGACAAACAATTTAAGGATGTATATGAAGCCATTACTTATTTGCTTCAGAAAGACAACCAGGAAACAGAACAGAAACAGCGTAAACGAATAGGCTATAAAAATGAAGAATAGACTACAAAAATATTTTCTGATTATCTCGGTAATGCTTTTTATGTCTCTTCAATCGTTTGGGGCGGCCGAAGCAAAGCAGCGGTTTCCAAAACCTGAATTTGATACGGGTTACGTTCAGCCGCACACTACAGCGCCATCACCCAGATTTCTACTTCTGCAATATTTCGATGTGTTGGTGTTGCTGATTGTTTTGTCGGTAGTTACCTGGTTTGTACTGAAAAAACGCTCACGTAAAGGTGTTTTCTGGACTTCGGTATTTTCCTTGTTTTATTTCGGTTTTTACCGCGAAGGTTGTATCTGTTCCATTGGTTCTATTCAGAATGTGGTTTTGGGAATGGTCGATCCGACTTACGCGATCCCATTTACAGCTTTGTTATTTTTCCTTTTGCCGCTCGTCTTTTCACTTTTCTTCGGAAGGACATTCTGTGCCGGAGCTTGTCCGCTCGGTGCCATTCAGGATATTGTTGCGATCCGACCTATCGAGTTGCCCAAATGGATTCAGAAAGTATTGGGATTAATTCCGTATTTGTATCTTGGGCTGGCCATTTTGTATGTAGCTACCAAATCCGAATTTATCATCTGCCGTTATGATCCGTTTGTCGGACTATTCCGGTTCGATGCACCATACAACATGTTAATTCTTGGCATCTTATTTCTGGCCGTTGGCGTGTTTGTTGCCCGCCCGTATTGCCGTTTCTTCTGTCCGTATGGAGTTTTGCTGGGATGGATGTCTAAATTTTCATCGCGCCACATGACCATCACACCCGCTGCCTGTATTCAGTGTAAATTGTGCTCTAATTCATGTCCGTTTGGCGCCATTGACGAGCCAGTGGTTGAAACCGGAAAACGTCGTAGCAATGTGAATCGCCTGATGACTTATTTTGTGCTTCTACCATTGTGGATCGGAATCGGTGGATTTGCAGGTTCAATGATGCATGTGCCATTGTCGCGTTTTAATCAAACGGTTTACCTGGCCGAACAAATCATTGAACATCCCGAAGTGAAGAATGATCCTAAAAATATTGATGTCCGAACATTTATGAGCTCCGGAAAATCGACCGAACAATTGGTTCAGGAAGCCGATGCTATTCGTCGTCAGTTCTATTGGGGAGGTTGGATTTTAGGCGGTTTCATGGGTGTGGTCATTGGAACAAGCCTGATTAATCTGTCGAAATTCAGGAAACGTAATGATTGGGAGCCGAATAAAACGAATTGCCTGAGCTGCGGACGATGCATGGATTATTGCCCGGTGAAGAAAGAGGCTTAGAGCCAGGAGCAAAGAGTAAGAAAATCTGGAGGACGCTATAATATTTGCGATTTATCCTTTGCCGTCTGCTTTAGCTGACGGACATGGAAACATTAAAAATGATTTAAAAATATCTGAATTCCTAATATAATGAACATCTCAAAAAGCGATAAAATCAAACTGGCGCAGCGCATTGCCTGGATTGCAGCTGGATTTGCACTGATCATGGCGGTTTTGCTGATTGCCAACTTTGCGCAAACAAAGTTGAACAAACCCATTGACAACAAAACCATTCCGGAGCTTGTCAAACGGCTCAGCGAAAATCCGGGCGACGAAACGTTGAAAACGGAGATTCGTGCATTCGATCTGATGGCAAGGAAAGCCTATTTTACCAGTCAATGGCAAATCCGCACAGGTATCTACCTGATGTTTTTTGGAGTAATCATTTCGATTTTGGCGATACGCTATATTTTGGCTGCAAAATCGAAACTGAACGAAATTGATAGTGTCGAAAAAGTGAATGAACTGGACAAATTGGTGGCGCAAAAATGGGTCATTTATGTTGGTTCAGGATTAATTGTGATTGCGCTTGGTTCCGGATTTCTGGCTTCCAATTCACTCAAAGATTACATGGTGAATGAAAATATTGCTGTTCAGGAAGAAAAACCTGTTGAAACAGCCGTTGATCCAGCAATTCAGGAACAGGCTAGTACTCCGGTCGATCAAGCTGCTTCAGTTGCTGTCCCAACAACCACAGAGAATGTTGCCCCGTCAAATGTTCCTGCTGAAACTACAGATGCTGCTGTTGTTCCTGCAGTCGCCGTAGCTGCAAAACCTGCCGGATTACCAACTCAGGCAGAATTGAAAGCCAATTATCCTTTTTTCCGTGGGCCGCAAGGTGATGGAGTTGCTTTTCAGAAAAATACGCCAACCGACTGGAATGGTGCCGGTGGTAAAAATGTAATCTGGAAAGTTAAAATTCCGAAAGCGGGGTTCAGCTCGCCGATTATTTGGGGAAATCAGTTATTTGTTACTGGTGCTGATGCTCAGTCGCGGGTGGTTTATTGCTACGATAAAACTTCAGGTAAATTACTCTGGGAAGCTGCCGCTGACAACATCGAAGGTTCACCGGCCAAAATGCCAAAAGTAACTGCCGATACTGGGTTGGCGGCTCCAACAATGGCTACCGATGGCCGATCTGTGTTTGCCATTTTCGCCACCGGCGATGTAATTGCCCTTGATATGACCGGAAAACGTTTGTGGGCTCGCAATTTGGGTGTTCCGGATAATCACTACGGTCACGGCTCATCTCTAATAGTTTATAAAGACAAATTGTTGATTCAATACGATACCAACAAGTCAGGAAAATTAATTGCATTAGACGCACAGACTGGAACAACTGCCTGGGAAACAGCCAGGAATTCAAAAATTTCATGGTCTTCACCAATATTAGTCAATACCGGAAGCCGCACTGAAGTAATCCTGACCACCAATCCGAATGTGAATGGTTACGACCCTCAAACAGGCAAGGAACTTTGGAACATTGCTTGTCTTTCCGGAGAAGTTGGGCCATCAGCCGGCTATGCCGACGGAATGGTGTTTGCCGCCAACGAATATGCCAAATTAGTAGGAATAAAAATTGGTGGTGGAACTCCTGAAATTGTCTGGGAAGCCGATGAGTTTTTGCCGGAAGTTTCGAGTCCTATGGCAGTAAACGGGCTTTTGTTTATCGCGACGACTTATGGCGTTTTGGCCTGTTACGATGCCAAAACCGGTACCAAAAACTGGAGTCAGGAATATGGCGATGCCTTTTATTCGTCACCGGTTTATGCCGATGGAAAAGTTTACATTACTGACATGACAGGTAAAACGCATATTGTAAAAGCATCCAAAGATTATCAGCTAATCGGAACTCCCGAATTGGGTGAGAAAGCGGTTTGCTCGCCTGTTTTCCAAGATGGAAGGGTGTATTTACGAGGGATGAATAATCTGTATTGTCTGGGTAAATAGTAAATATGGCTATATGCCTGTTGGCTTTAGCTGACGGACAGGATAATAAATAAAACAAAAAGTGAGCGAATCAAAAAACATACAACAAACCGTTGACGATATTATCGCTGAAAAAGGGGTGAAAGGAAAGTCCGTCATTCCAATTTTGCAGGCGATTCAAAATACATACAATTATCTTCCGGAGGAAGCCTTGAAATACGTCTGCAAAAAAACTGAAATCACCCCGGAACAGATTGTAGGAGTGGCTTCGTTTTATTCGCAGTTCCGAATGCAACCTGTTGGTGAGCACATCATCAAAGTCTGTGTTGGAACTGCTTGCCATGTGAAAGGCGCCGGGCAGGTTTACGATGCTTTTCGTCGTCATTTTAACCTGACTGGGCACGAAGAAACGGATGCTTCGCGAAAATATACCATCGAAAAAGTATCGTGTCTCGGTTGTTGTACCTTGGCTCCGGTGGTTCAGATCGATGAAATTACTTACGGGCATGTGGCTTCAGACAAAGTTGGAAATGTACTGGCCGATTTCGAGAAGCATGCCGGAATTTCGAGTAGTAAAAAAGGACTTTTCAGAAATGTTGACGGAGAAGAAATTCAGGGCGAAATCCGATTGGGGTTGGGTTCTTGCTGTGTAGCTTCAGGAAGTGAAGATGTAAAAAAGGCGGTTGAGGAAACAATTGCCGACACCGGAATTCATATCAGTCTGAAAAATGTCGGATGCGTTGGTATGTGTCATCAGGTTCCATTGGTCGAAATTATTCCAAAGGGTGGAAAATCAATTTTGTATGCCAAGGTAAAACCCGAAGAAATACAGGGGATTATTGCCAACCATTTTAAACCTCAAAGTACTTTTGGAATGCTGAAAAGTAGCGTTTATAAGTTCTTTGAAAGCGTGCAGACCGATACGGTTTGGGATGGCGTAAAGCAATATTCGATTGATGCCCGCGAAAAGGCGGTGTCCGATTTTCTGGATCGCCAAATCCCGATTGCAACGCAATACCGTGGAATTATCAATCCGCTTGATCTGGAAGAATACAAAAAGCACGAGGGCTTCGAGGCCATGAAAACCTGTTTGTTCGATCTTTCTCCGGAAAAGATTATTGAAACCATTAAAGACAGCGGTTTGCGGGGAAGGGGAGGAGCTGGTTTCCCGACAGGGATGAAATGGGATTTGGTGGCTTATAATCATTCGGATGTAAAATACCTGATTGTCAATGGTGATGAGGGCGACCCGGGAGCATTTATGGATCGGATGTTGCTCGAATCGTATCCGTACCGGGTAATCGAGGGCGCTGTTATTGCTGCTAAGGCGGTTGGTGCCACGCAGGGATTTTTCTACATACGTGCCGAATACCCTTTGGCCGTAAAACGGATTCGTCAGGCACTGGTTTATTGTAGGGAAAATAATTACCTCGGCGAAAATATTTTGGGAAGCGGATTCTCATTCGATATGACCATTTATGAAGGGGCTGGCGCTTTCGTGTGCGGCGAAGAATCGGCCATGATGGCTTCTATAGAAGGAGAGCGTGGTTTCCCGCGTATTCGTCCTCCGTTTCCTGCAGTGAGTGGCTTGTGGAAGCAGCCTACACTGATCAACAATACCGAAACTTTTGCGCAAGTCTCCTACATCATTCGCGAAGGATCAGCTAAATTTGCTGGCATCGGAAGTGAAAAGAGCAAAGGCACAAAGGTATTTGCATTGGCTGGAAAGGTGAATCGGGGTGGATTGATTGAAGTACCGATGGGAATTACCGTTCGTCAGATTGTGGAAGAAATTGGCGGCGGTGTTCAGAATGGCAAAAAATTTAAAGCGGTGCAAATTGGTGGGCCTTCCGGAGGTTGTGTCCCTGCTGAGTTGTACGATACGCCAATCGATTACGAATCGCTCCTGAAAGTTGGCGCGATGATGGGTTCTGGTGGTTTGGTTGTATTGGACGAAGATGATTGCATGGTAGATATTGCCCGCTATTTTCTGTCTTTCACGCAAAACGAATCCTGCGGAAAGTGCACGTTCTGCCGGGTCGGAACCAAACGAATGCTTGAAATCCTGAATAAGATCACTTCAGGTAAAGGAAAGTTACAGGATTTGGATGAATTGGAATACCTTGCAAGCTGGACTAAAAAAGGAAGTTTGTGTGGATTGGGAAAATCAGCTCCAAATCCAATTCTATCGACGCTGAAATATTTCAGGGAAGAATATCTGGCTCACATCAATGGCAAATGCCCATCGGGTAAATGTCAAAGCCTGATTAAATATCAGATCAACGATTTGTGCATCGGCTGTACTAAATGTGCACAGAAATGCCCAACCGAAGCCATTCTGTTTAAGCCGCACGAAAAGCACGAAGTTATTACTGATCTTTGTATCAAGTGTGATGCCTGCCGTGTAGTTTGCCCGGTTGATGCGGTGGAGATCGTTTGAGTTACGGGTTGCGTGATACGGGTTACGAGTTGTCGGTCGCAAAGATTGTAGTTAAAATGATTTGGTAGTCATATAATGAGAATATTGATAATATTTTTTTTTAAATAATTAGTGATGAGTTTTTTATCCGAAGCTTGAAACTCGCAACAATTAAGAAATATGAACAACTACAAGGATCTTGATATTTACAACCTGTCTTACCGATTGGCAATCGATGTTCATAAAATGACAATGACATTGCCTAAATATGAGCTTTATGAGCAAGGAAGTCAGGTTCGAAGATCATCAAAAAGCATTAAAGATAATGTTGCTGAAGGTTTTGGCAGAAGAAGGTATAAAGATGAATTTGTTCGCTTTCTGGTTTTTGCGCATTCATCATGTGATGAAGCAATTTCGCAATTGACGATGATCAATGAAATCTATTTTGAAAATAAAGACTTAAACAATTTACTTGAGGAGTATGAAGTTTTGGGTGCTAAAATCAATAAGTTTATTCAGTATGTCGAAGAAAACTGGAAATCAACTCGTAACCCATAACCCGCAACTCGAATCACGTAACTCGCAACAATTTTTTAAATGATAAAATTAACCATAGATAATCGCTCCGTTGAAGTTCCTTCCGGCACTTCAGTCTGGCAGGCAGCACAGTCGGCTGGAATTGAGATTCCGACCATGTGCTATTTGGAGGGAACGGAGCATTTCACCTCGTGCATGATTTGCCTGGTGAAAGACGCTAAGAACGGACGTTTTTTTGCATCCTGTTCCACACCTGTCTTTGAAGGTCAATCCATTATTACTAATGATGAGGAAACCATCGAATCGCGGAAAGCAGCGCTTGAGTTGCTTTTGAGCGAACATGTTGGCGACTGCGAGGCTCCGTGCCAATTGGTTTGTCCGGCTCACATGAATATTCCGTTGATGAACCGACTGATTGCCAAAGGTGATTTTGCTAAGGCGCTGGAAGTGGTAAAGCGCGACATTGCATTACCTTCTATTTTGGGCCGAATTTGTCCTGCACCGTGCGAATCTGGTTGTCGCCGTAAACAGGTTGACGAAGCAGTTTCAATTTGTTTGCTGAAACGATTTGTAGGCGACGAAGATTTGAAAAGTGAAAAACCGTATAAGCCGCAACTGGCCAAACTTTCAGGCAAAAAAGTAGCTGTTATTGGCGCTGGCCCAGCCGGATTGGCTGCGGCTTATTATTTGCAGATTAAAGGGCATCAGGCTGTAGTTTTTGACAAGAATGATCGTGCCGGCGGCGAATTGTTACAGATTGATAAGCAACTATTACCTGCTGAAATCATTGATCAGGAAGTAGCTCAAATAGTTGCAAAAGGAGTTCAGCTTCGGTTGAATGAAACGATTAATGAGTTTCGGTTTTTAGAATTACAGAAGGAGTTTGATGCAGTTGTCGTAGCCTTTGGGGCAGTTAAAGAAGATACGTACGATTACGGATTACGGACTAACAACACCGGAGTCATTGCTGATAAAACCAGTTACCAGACCTCGATTCCGAATGTTTTTGCTGTCGGAAATTCTGTCAGGTATTCAAAAATGGCGGTTCGCTCGGTCGGGCAGGGAAAAGAAGTGGCAACTGTGATCGATAATTATTTTAAGACTTCAGAAATAAAGGGTTACCCAGAGCGGTTTAATTCCAAATTTGGAAGATTGGCTGAGTCTGAATTTATTCAATATCAAAAGGATTCGGAAAATGCACCGCGACAAAAAGCTGATCAATCTGGATTTACTAAAGAAGCAGCAATCCGTGAAGCCAAACGCTGTATGCACTGCGATTGCCGCAATCCGGAATCGTGTGTATTGCGCGAATTGTCTGACCGTTATCATGCTGAACAAAAGAGATTTCAGGGCGAAAAACGGTTTGATGTAGAAAAATTCATTCACCGCGAAGGAATTGTTTACGAACCTTCAAAGTGCATCAAATGTGGCATTTGTGTCCGTTTGACCCGGAATCATCAGGAAGAATTTGGATTTACATTTATTGGCCGTGGGTTCGATGTAAAAGTAGGTGTGCCGTTTAACGAAAGCGTTCAGAAAGGATTAGAAAAAACTGCATCAATTGTTGCCAAAGCTTGTCCAACGGGTGCACTTGCCATGTATAATAATGAGGAACAAATCTAAACTACCTAAATACCATTCTATGAAAACCACTTTAAGTATTGTTTGTATTCTGTTGTTGTCGCTTTCTTCGGAAGCGAAAATAAAAGTACTCATTGTTGACGGCCAGAATAATCACGAGGTTTGGCCCAAATCTACGATCATGATGAAACAGTATCTGGAAGAAACAGGTTTGTTTTCGGTAGACATCAAACGCACAAAGTTTACCTGGATGGGCGAACGGGAAAAAGATTATCTGCCATTGGCCGGTGTGGGCGAAACACAAGATTTGAAAGAGCCAAAAACTGATCCGGATTTTGTTTTGTCGTTCAAAAAATACGATGTGGTCGTTTCTAATTTTGGTTGGCGAGCTGCCGATTGGCCCGAAGCTACACAAAAAGCTCTTGAAAAATTTATGAAGGATGGTGGCGGTTTTGTTTCGGTACATGCTGCTGATAACTCGTTCCCAAACTGGTTGGAGTATAACAAAATGATTGGCCTTGGTGGTTGGGGCGACCGGACCGAAAAAGATGGGCCGTATGTTTATTATTCCAACGATGGCGAATTGGTTCGCGATACTTCGCCAGGTAGCGCCGGAGCGCATGGGCCACAACATATCATTCCGGTTACCATTCGTGTGGCCGACCATCCAATTACAAAAGGGTTGCCTAAGGTTTGGTTAACAGCTAAGGACGAATGTTATGCAAAATTACGTGGTCCGGGTGAGAACATGATCATTCTGGCTACCGGAAAAGATATGTCGGGAAAAGCTCCAACCGACAGAAACGAGCCTATGCTTATGGCGTTGACTTATGGAAAAGGCCGTATTTTTCATACTACCCTTGGGCACGACGATTATTCATGCGAAAGTGTAGGATTCATCACTACTTTTTTGCGTGGAGTTGAATGGGCGGCAACCGGTAAAGTTACGCAGGCTGTTCCCTCTGATTTTCCTACTGCAGAAGAGTCAACCATCAGAAAATTTGTGCTGAAAAAATAAGACGAGTTTCTTTATAACTTTCTTTTTGATTTGGGCATTGATTCTGTACGTTTTTCCCGTTTTATTGGCATAACATTAATTCAAAGAAGAACCAGTAAAATAAGGCGATTCCGTTAAGAAACTTTAACTTTAATTGTAAAACCTTGAAGTTAAAATTGGGTTCTTATCTGAAAAATCAAAATCATAAATTCCATTCAGAAAAAAGTTATGGAAACGTCATCAAAACCGGTTTTTTACTCCACCAATTCTTCCCGATGGAAACGATTTTTATGGGGAGTTAAAATTCTAACTGTTTTAATTCTTATAGGTGTTGTTTGCCTGTCGTTTTCTTTGTTGCACAAACAAGTTTTTAAACTTCCTTCTTTGCATGAGCATCTGATGCTTTCTCAGAACGAAAATCTGAAATACAACAGTGCTGATTTGCAGGTTGCGGAGAGCGAGCACTTCAAGAAATTGGCATTGGAAGCACGCACCCGTAAGGAGCATAATTTTTACAAGAAAGATAAAGTTATTCCGGGCGAAGTCAGAAAATACATGCCTGTTCGTGCCGGGTTTTATGTGAACTGGGATATTCAATCGAAATATTCGCTTGATCAGAATGCTTCGAAAATGAATATGATTCTTCCTGAATGGTTATTTATTCAGGATACAGCAGATGTGGTTTCTACTGATATTGATTTATCGGCACTCGAAATTATGCGACGAAATCATTTGGCCATTGTTCCCATGCTGTCGAACTATTTTAAAAATGTGTGGAACGGGAAGAATGTACATCGCATCATCACTTCGCCTGAGAGACGTGCAAAATTGATTAAAAGCCTGATCGATGTTCTGGATAAATACAAGTTTAATGGGGTAAACATCGACTTCGAGGAGTTGACAGATGAAAAAACCGATGAGTACCTTGTTACTTTCATGAAAGAATTGCATCACGAATTGAGTAGCAGAGGTTATTTGGTCACCCAGGATATTGCTCCGTTTAACGAAGATTACAATGTGACTGAACTGGCAAAGTACACTGATTTCCTGTTCCTGATGGGTTACGATCAGCACAACTCAACATCCGAGGCTGGGCCTGTAGCGGCTCAAACGTGGCTCGAAGCAGGTTTGGGCGATTTATGTAAGAAAGTTCCGTCTGATAAAGTGGTACTTTGTCTTGCTGCTTTCGGGTACGATTGGCAGGATGGTTTTCAGGGCGAAGATGTGACTTATCAGGAAGCGATTTCAACGGCGCTCGAAAGTGAAGGTAAAGTGAAGTATGATAACAATACCTACAACCTTGACTACACTTACTACGATGATAACGATAAGGTTCATCATGTTTATTTTGCCGATGCTGCAACAGCTTTTAACGGCATGCGTACAGCCGCCAATTTCGAAACTTCAGGAGTGGCTATATGGCGGTTAGGTTCTGAAGATCCGCGATTGTGGAAATTCTATAGCGAAGATCTTTCAGCCGCGACCCTCACGAATAAGTCTTTCGATGTGAATTTGCTCCAAGATGAACAGTCGTCGTATAGCGTTGATTATGTTGGCGCTGGTGAAGTGCTGAATATCCTCTCTGTACCTCATCCCGGAAAATTCAATATTGAATACAATAAAGCCGACAACCTGGTGGCCGAAGAAGAATATATCAGTTTGCCTTCAGGATATGTGATTAACAAAGCTGGTGAGAAGAAAAAGCAGATTGTGCTTACTTTCGACGATGGTCCAGATGAACGCTACACTCCACGTATTCTGGATATTCTTAGCGAATACAAAGTTCCGGCTGCCTTTTTTGTAACCGGAATTAATGCTGAACAGAATCTTCCTTTGGTAAAGCGTCTTTATCGCGAAGGCCACGAGATTGGCAATCATACCTTTTTGCATCCGAATCTGACTCTGGCATCAGACGATCGATTGAAACTTGAGTTGCGGTCAACAGGATACATCATTGAAAGTATAACCGGCCATGCGACTACCTTGTTTCGTCCACCATACGACACCGATGCTGAACCGACAAATCCGATTCAGATACGTCCAATATATACCGCCAAACAGGAAGGATATTTGACCATTGGTTCTTCAATCGATCCTCGCGACTGGGAAGAGGGCGTTTCGGCTGACACGATTGTTGCCAGGGCTGAAAGGCAGAGCGGACTAGGAAACATTATATTGTTGCATGATGCAGGAGGAGAGCGGGAACAAACAGTTGCCGCATTGCCCCGAATCATTGAATATTATAAAATGCATGGTTATCAGTTTGTGAGCCTTGCATCGTTAATGGATAAAAAGCGCGACGACATTATGCCACAGGCTGTTGGTTCATTCAATAAATACCTTCAAACGGCTGATGCAACCGTTTTTAAAACGGGTTATTATTTCAATCGCGTGGTGTCAGCTATTTTCTTTCTGGCAATGATCCTTTCGCTGCTAAAGCTGAAAAGTATTGCCATTCTGGCGATTCGTCAACGAAGAAAATCAAAGAAACTGGGGGCAAATCCAATTGTGTCTGGAAATCGCAAAGTGAGTGTAATTGTTCCGGGTTATAACGAAGAAATTACGGCGCCTAAAACAGTCGAAAACCTTCTTCTTTCCAATTATCCGGATATTGAAATTGTGTTTGTTGATGATGGTTCGAAAGACAATACCTTCGGGAATATACAATCGCTTTATGGCGATCATCCAAAAGTTAAAGCGCTTACCAAGCCTAATGGAGGCAAAGCTTCTGCCTTGAATTATGGAATCGGATTTGCTACTGGCGATATTTTGGTGTGTATCGATGCTGATACGGTGCTTAATCCGGATGCTATTTCCCGGATGGTCGCCGGTTTTGACGATCCTAAAGTGGCAGCAATGGCCGGAAACGTGAAAGTCGGGAACCGTAAGAATCTGTTGACACGCTGGCAATCGATCGAATACATTACCAGCCAGAATTTCGACAGGCGTGGTTACGACGTTGTGAATGCCATTATGGTGGTTCCCGGTGCTATTGGCGCTTTTAGACGTGACGCCGTAATGAAAGTTGGAATGTTTACCACCGATACGCTTGCCGAAGATTGTGACCTGACATTACGTTTGCTAAGTGCAGGTTATAAAGTGCGAACCTGCAACGAAGCCCTCGCTTTTACTGAGGTGCCGGAAACTTTGCATATGTTGCTCAAACAGCGCTTTCGCTGGACATTTGGAATTATGCAGTCGTTCTGGAAACATCGGGGCAATCTTTTTGTGCGCCGGAATCCTAACCTGGGGTGGATTGTTCTGCCCAATATGTTGATATTCCAGCTCATCTTGCCGCTTTTATCACCTTTAGTTGACATCACCCTGTTGATTTCGATTTTTATGCCAAAAGGTGGGATAATCGTGTTGCTTTATTTTGCTTACTATGCATTGGATTTAGGCATTTCAATTCTTGCTTTTCGGTTCGATGGCGAAAAGTTTACCCTGCGTGTAGCTGGTAATCTGTTTTTGCAGCGAATCATTTACCGTCAGCTTTTATGGTATGTTTTGGTGAAAGGTTATGTTCGGGCACTGAAAGGTGAACTTGCAGCATGGGGTTTTCTGAAACGGACAGGAAGTGTGGAAATGGCACAATAGGTAAGTATTCTTTAATTTTATAACTTTGAGACAAAGCCTAAAACAGTTATTCAGTATGAAGTTTTTCCAAATTCTCATTTTTTGTAGTTTTTTCGTTCTTGAAACATCAGCGCAACCCTGGACTATTTTTCGTGGCAATCAACAGCTTACAGGTGCCACTTCTGCCAGCATTCCGGAAAAGCCAAAATTACTTACTTCATATCAAACCGGTGATGATATAAAAGCCACACCAGTAGTGGATGGGCAAACCATATTTTGCGGATCGACCGATGGAACGATGTATGCGATTGGTTTCGACGGAAAGCTGAAATGGAAATTCGCTTCCGGAAATTCAATCGAGGCTCCAGCATTGGTCATGGATGGATCGGTGTTGTTTGGTCAGCTCGATGGATTGTTTTACCGCTTGGATGAAAAAACTGGCAAGGAAATCTGGAAATACAAAACCGATAACCAGATTATGGGTTCGGCCAACTGGCTGAAAGTTGCCGGGAAAGTGCGTTTGTTTGTGGGCAGTTACGATTATAACCTGCATTGCTTCGGTTTCGACAAGGGCGACAGCATCTGGCGCTACGAATCGGATAATTACATCAACGGAGCTCCTGCTTTGTATGGAAAATATGCGGTTTTCGGCGGTTGCGATGGTTTTTTGCATCTTGTAAATGTCGAGACAGGAAAGGTGTTTAAAAAGATTCATTTAGAGACTTACATCGCTTCGTCGCCTGTAATTGAAGGTAAGTTTGCCTATGTGGGCGATTACGAAGGAAAATTCTTCGGCATCGATCTGGAGGCAGGTAAAATCGCATGGATCTATCACGAAAAAGATAAAAACCTGCCGTTTATTGCGTCACCGGCTTTAAGTGGAAATTTCATTGTAATTGGTAATCAGGATAAATTTATTTACTGTTTTGATAAATCGAATGGGAAAGTCGTTTGGAAGGTTAAAACCAGCAATCGGGTTGAGTCGTCATCAGTGATTGCTTCAGGAAAAGTAATTACCGGAACCATGGACGGAATGTTGTACATCCATGATCTAAAAACTGGTGCTGAACTTTGGAAATACGAATTGGGTAGCCCAATTGTTGGCAGTCCGGCAGTAATTTCAGGAAAGATTGTGGTTGGAGCAGGCGACGGGAGAATCTATATCTTTGGATAAAGAGGCCCCACCCAAACTCTCCCCGAAGGGGAGGACTTAAAAAATGCAGCTTTGAAACGTATCTCAAATATATTAGTGAATAGCATGGAACAAAGCATTTTTACTCTTCCCCTTCGGGGGAGTTGGAGGGGCTATTATGAAAATCGCACATATCATTCCGGGTTCAGGCGGTAGTTTCTACTGCGGAAATTGCATGCGCGACAGCAAATACATTCGTGCGCTGAGAGATTTGGGGCATCAGGTCATCAAAGTGCCGCTGTACCTACCCATTTTCGATGATGCCCACGATTTGGACGAGGTGCCTGTTTTTTACGGGGCAGTGAACCTTTACCTGAAACAACAATTCCCTATTTTAAGGCACATGCCTGCGTTTGTCGAGCATGCGCTTGACTCGAAAAGTGTATTGGAAATGGCGGCCCGAAAGGCTGGTTCGACCCGCGCGAAAGGGTTGGAAGGAATGACCATTTCGATGTTGCTGGGCGAGGATGGCGGCCAAAAAGAAGAACTGGAACGGTTGGTCGACTGGTTGGCTGATGAGGCCAAACCCGATGTGGTTCACCTCTCGAACGCACTGCTGTTGGGACTAGCGCACCGAATCAAACAGCGAATGAATGTGTCAATGGTTTGCTCGCTTCAGGACGAAGATGTTTGGGTAGATGCTATGGACGATCATTTCCGTAAAGAGGTTTGGGATTTGATGAGCGAACGCGGTAAAGATGTGGATGTGTTTATACCTGTCAGCAATTATTTTGCTTCGGAAATCCATCAGCGCATGACAATTCCTGAAAAGAAAATGCAAACTGTTCATTTGGGTGTCGATACGGCTGATTATTCGCCTAAACCCATTACGAAGAAAGAACCAGTAATTGGCTACCTTTCGCGTATGTGTGACGAAAACGGTTTGGCGGTTCTTGTTGATGCCTTTATTTTGCTCCGGGAAAATCCTGAATATTCGACGGTTCAGCTTAAAATTACCGGCGGAAAGACTGGTGATGATCTGCAATTTATTAAAGACCAAAAACGTAAACTAGCGAAAGCCAAACTCGAAGCCGATGTATTTTGGGTTGATGAATTTGAAGGTGAAGAACGCCAGAAATTCTTCGATTCGGTTCGCCTGATTTCGGTTCCGGTGCTGAATGGCGAAGCTTTCGGTTTGTATATGCTCGAAGCGATGGCCTCCGGAATTCCAATGGTGCAGCCTGCTTTGGGCGCATTTCCTGAAGTGATTGAACTTAGCGGTGGCGGAGTTATTTATGGCGAAAATAAACCTGAATTACTGGCCAAAGCGCTCGGCAAACTTATTTTCAACGATGCCCATCTTCAGGAATTAAGCGCTGCTGGAATTGCCGGTGTAAAAGCCCATTTCGATATTCATGCACAAGCCAAAAAAATGGTGGTGGTTTATGAAAGCGCAGTAAAGTCATCCTAAACTTGTTTCAGGATCCCAGGGAATTCAACAGACCCCGAAATACCTGCCAGCCGGCAGGCTGGAATTCGGGGTGACAATTTTACTTATATTGTAATGGTATCCTTTGCCGTCTGCTTTAGCTGACGGACATTAAAAAAATAAACTATGCTTTTGAAACTTGAAAAAATAACGAAATCCTACTCCAAAGATCGAACAATACTTGATCAGCTTGATCTGGAAATTAAAGCCGGAGAACGTATTGCCATTGTTGGTCCATCGGGCTCTGGCAAAACTACATTGCTGAATCTGATCGGAACTTTGGATCGTCCGGATTCGGGCAAAATGTTCTTCGAAAGTCAGGATCTATCGGCATTTTCTGATCAGCAACTGGCCGCATTCCGTAACGAGAAAATTGGTTTTGTGTTCCAGATGCACCACCTGTTGCCGCAACTCACTTTGCACGAAAATATTCTTTTACCAACTTTGACCGACAAAAAACTTCAGGGAAAAGAAACGTTGGAACGTGCTCAAAAACTGATTGCCCGAATGGGACTGGCTGAAGTTACCCACCAAAAGCCTTCAGAACTTTCGGGTGGCGAATGTCAGCGAACCGCGGTTGCCCGGGCGTTGATTAACCGTCCCGGATTGATTTTGGCCGACGAGCCAACCGGTGCACTCGATCAGAAATCGGCTTTCAACCTGACCGATTTGTTGGTTGAATTGAATCAGGAAGAAGGAGTGACGTTAATTGTTGTGACCCATTCGATGGAAGTGGCCAGAAAAATGGATCGGATCTATCGGCTGGAAATTGGAAAACTTCAGGAATCGAAACCATGATGAACTCTGAAATCATATTATA
This sequence comes from Aquipluma nitroreducens, assembly GCF_009689585.1. GTDB lineage: Bacteria > Bacteroidota > Bacteroidia > Bacteroidales > Prolixibacteraceae > Aquipluma > Aquipluma nitroreducens. The sequence goes on from NZ_AP018694.1 coordinate 4,360,487, forward strand.
TACCACGCCCCAGGGAGATGTGAGGCTGGAGGTGATTGTTCAGGATGAAACGGTTTGGCTTACTCAAAAAGCTATGGGCGAGTTGTTTGGTGTCGCCAAATCGACAATTAGCGAACACTTGTCAAATATTTTTCTTAGCCAGGAATTAGTCGAGCATTCAGTTGTTCGGAAAATCCGAACAACTGCGGCTGACGGTAAAAATTACAATACACAATTTTATAGTCTTGATGCGATTATTTCGGTCGGTTACAGAGTCAATTCGCAACAGGCCACCCAGTTCCGTATATGGGCAACCAAAACCCTGAAGGAATTTATTATCAAAGGTTTTGTTCTTGACGATGAACGCCTTAAGCAAGGTAAAAAACTTTTTGGCAAGGATTATTTCGACGAATTGCTGGAGCGGATTCGGGAAATCCGGGTGAGCGAACGCAGGTTCTATCAAAAGATTACCGACATTTATTCGGAATGCAGCATTGATTATGACCCCAAAGCTGAAATCACGGTGACATTTTACAAAACTGTGCAAAATAAACTTCATTGGGCGATCACCGGACAAACGGCAGCCGAAATAATTTCAAAAAGAGCTGATGCAGGACTTTCAAATATGGGTTTGACGACCTGGAAAAACTCACCCCAAGGGAAAATTTTAAAATCGGACATTTCAGTTGCTAAAAATTATCTGAATGAACAGGAAATAGCGGAGTTAAACCGGATTGTTACCATGTATCTGGATTATGCAGAAAATCAGGCTGCCAGACAGATTTCAATGAAGATGAAAGATTGGGTCGATAGATTGGATGCATTTCTGCAATTCAACGATTATTCGGTACTTAAGAATGCCGGGACGGTCTCGGCAGAGATTGCCAGAAAATTGGCAAATGACCAGTATGAGAAGTTCAGAGTAAGGCAGGACTCGGAATATGAATCGGATTTTGATCGGGAAATTAAGCGGATAAAAGGAGAGAAGTAAGTATGTCTCGATATGTCGTCCTGCTGCGTGGAATCAATGTTGGGATAGGCCGGAAAGTTCCAATGGCCGACCTGAAAAAACTGTGCGAAAGTTTGGGCTTGAAAAATGTTCAGACATACATTCAAAGCGGCAACCTGATTTTTGAATTGGAACAACCGGAACCGATTTCTGTGTTGGAAGCCCGCTTGCAAAAGGCTTTTTCGGAGGCATTTGGTTTCGGGATTCCGGTGCTGATTCGCACGGCAGCAGAATGGGCTGATTCGATTGCCAAAAATCCGTTTCTGAACGAAGAACACCTAGACATCGACCGTTTGCATTTGACTTGTCTGAAAGAATTGCCGTCGCCTGACTTGCTGGAGAAGATCAAAACCTTTCAGTATTTGCCCGATCGGTTTGAAATAGTTGGTCGCGATGTGTTTATCTTTTGTGCTGCCGGATATGGAACTTCGAAGCTGGTCAACTCCTTTTTCGAGTCAAAGCTGAAAACGCAGGCCACCACCCGAAACTGGAAAACGGTAATGCAACTGAATGAAATGATAATGAATAAATGAACACAAAGACCACGAAGTATGATCACGAAGAACTCAAAGAAATATTTTGTGTCCTTTGTGAAAACTTAGTGTTCTTCGTGATTAAATACAAAAACTATGTCGCTAACCAAATACATACTCCGAACTATTCGCCACTACCTGAAACTGAATTTTACAATCGTTTTGGGAATAGCCCTAAGTACTGCCATTCTGGTGGGTGCACTCATTATCGGTGATTCGGTGCGCTACAGTTTGCAGCAAATTACCGAGCAACGGTTGGGCAAAACTTCGCAGGTAATTACCGCCAGCGAACGCCTATTCAGGCAGCAACTGGCCACTGAATTAGCCGAGAAAAGCAACACCGAAACTGCGGCTTTGCTTCGCGCCAATGGGTTTGGAGTGATCGATGGTGGTGAACTTCGGATTAATCAGTTGGCCGTTTGGGGCGTTGACGCGACGATTGGAAATTTCGCCAATTATCCTGACGCATTTCAACTGCAAAACAATGAGGTGGCGATTAACGAAAACCTGGCTTCTTTATCGGGGCTAAAGGTTGGCGATGAATTTTTACTTCGGGTTGATAAACTGAATACCTTTCCGGCCAATACCCCTTTTGTTTCTGAAAAAGAGGCGACTGTTTCGTTTCGGGTGAAAGTTGCCCGAATTCTGAGCACGGATGAATTGGGAAATTTTAATCTACGAAACATACAATCCGCTCCACGCAATGTTTTCCTGAATTTGGAATGGCTCAACCAACAAATGGGACTTCAGCAAAAAGCCAATGTATTGTTGGTTGCCGAAGGTGTTTCAGGAACAGAACTGGTTCAGAATCTACAAAGAAGCTGGAAATTGGATGACGTAAACCTGAAAATCAGGGAGAATCAGGAGTTGAATTATACTGAACTGATTTCGGATCGGGTGTTTGTTGAACCGGTTGTGGAACAATTTAGCCTGAAATCGGTAGCTGGCGCGAAGCCCGTGTTCAGTTATTTTGTGAACGACTTTACGTTGGGCGACAAGCAAACACCGTATTCGTTTGTCACAAGCGATTCAAATCTCTCCGGAAATCAAATCGACATCAGCGAGTGGTTGGCCGAAGATTTAAAGGCAAAAGTGGGCGACAAAGTGAAGGTTTCGTATTTCGAAGTGGGGCCGTTGCGCCGTTTGGTTCAGAAAGACACTACGTTTATCGTTCATTCCATTTTCAGGATAGAAGGAGAGAAGGCCGATCCGCAACTGGCGCCGGTGATTCCCGGACTTTCGGATGCTGGTAATTGCCGCGACTGGAAAACCGGTGTGCCAGTGGATTTGAAGAAAATACGCACTAAAGACGAAGATTACTGGAAAGCATACAAAGGAACTCCGAAAGCGTTTGTTTCGCTAGAAACGGCGCAAAAACTATGGGGAAACCGCTTCGGACGATCGACCGCGATTCGTGTTGATGGATTGAAAAAAGCTGAACTTGAAAACCAGTTGCTGACCGGACTTTTGCCTGCTCAATTGGGTTTCGAGGTAAAAGATGTAAAAACCGACGGACTTGCGGCTGCCAGTGGCGGAACCGACTTTGGCGGCCTGTTTATTGGGTTGAGCTTTTTTGTGCTGTTTGCCTCGGTTTTATTGGCTTTCCTGTTGTTCAAACTGTATCTCGGATTCCGCAAAACCGAAATCGGAACATTAACCGCGCTTGGTTTTTCGTTTCCGGCCATCCGCAAACTGTTTGTGGCCGAAGCTTCGGTATTTGTACTGGTCGGCATTTTGCTCGGAATACCGTTTGGTATCTACTATAACCACTTGATTTTAAAAGCCATTAATACCATTTGGGTCGATATTGTGCGTACATCGATTGTCGATATATACATTCGTCCGGTTTCGCTGATGATGGGAAGCCTGATTATTGCAGCAATGTCTTTCATTGCCATTTGGCTGATGTTGAGTCGTTTTCTGAAAAACGAAGCAATTGCCTTGCAGCGAAAATCGGTTGCCGGAAAAGTGAAAAGTGGAAACCGATCACTTTGGATTGGATTGGGTCTGATTTCACTTTCAATCATTATCCTGTTTTCAATGGGTTTCCGGAGTGGCGAAATTAATCCTGAAATGTTCTTTATCAGCGGGTTTGGTTTGTTGCCGGGGCTGATCCTGATTTTCGACTTTTGGATGCGCCGGTTGGCAGTTCAGGAAAAGGCCATGGATTTTTCGCTGAAAGCCTTTCTGCTGAAACGTATTGCAGGGGAACGCCGCCGAAATGTGATGATCGTGAGTTTCCTTTCGGTGGGTGTGTTTATGGTGGTGTCTACCGGACTAAACCGAAAAGATTTAACTTCTCATGCTGAATTGCCATCGTCGGGAACTGGCGGATACGACTATTTTGTGGAAACAACCATGCCTGTGCTGTTTGACGCCAGCAGCAAGCAAGGCAGGGAAGACCTGAATATTCCGGCTAGTGCAGAGCTGGTGCAGTTTCAGTCGCAACAGGGCGACGATGCCAGTTGCCTGAACCTGAACAAAATTTCGCGGCCTCGTTTGATTGCCTGTAATCCGGAGGCTTTCGATCGGCGCGGTGCTTTTACTTTTGCCACACGAACCGACGATCTGGATGCACAACATCCGTGGCTGACGCTGAATAAAACCCTTGCCGACGATGTGATTCCGGCAATTGCCGACCAAACCGTGATTCAGTGGGGACTGATGAAAAGCATTGGCGATACCATCCTGTATAAAACTGAGGATGGCAAGAATTTAAAGCTGAAACTGGTGGGCGGACTGGCTAATTCTGTTTTTCAGGGCAACGTGATTATTGCCGAAGATCATTTTAACCGGGCATTCCCCTCGGTGAGTGGTTCAAACATTTTCCTGATTGATGCGCCAGACACCACTTCGGTTGCAAGCGATTTACAAACCGGAATGCGTAATTACGGCCCGGAAATCAGCAAAACGACAGATCGGTTATTGAATTTTTATACCATCGAAAATACTTACCTGAATATTTTCCTGATGCTGGGTGCATTGGGACTTTTAATCGGCACACTCGGTCTTGGAATCCTAATTTTCCGGATCACCTTTGAGCAAATTTCCGAATACGCCTTGTTGCTTTCGCTGGGTTTTTCCAAATCGATCATTCAGCGGATGGTGATGTGCGAAAAGTTATTCCTCATGGTAGTTGCCGTATTGATTGGCCTGATTCCCGCTGTGCTAAGCGGTTTGCCAACCTTACTTTCTTCGCTTTATGCCGGATTGTGGATTTGGCTGCCTGCCATCTCTATCCTGGTTATTTTTAGCGGAACTATTTTTAGTTTAATCGCTATCCGAATGGCTTTTAAACAGAATTTGGTGCAAGCGCTGCGGAATGAATAGGCTTAAACGAGAGTCAGGGCTTCACTTTGGAGTGAAACCCTGACTAAATTCCTGGGGGAATTATAATTGATGTGTTTATTTTTCAAGTTCTTCCAATAATCTTAAAGCATGTTCGCGAAGGGGTTTCTGGCGTTTGTACCAGATGAGGAAGCCGATACCAAATCCAGCGCCCAAAAGCAGCAAGTAAGCCACAAATGCCACTGCAATTCTTATTTTGGTGTCATCAATATTTGGTATCATTTCTTCGCTGGTGAGGCTGACTCCAATGGCTGCCAGTAACGCGGGGAACAAGGCTTTTACCGTTTTGGTCTGCCAGATTTCGTAGCGCTGTGCAGCCTTCCGAAGCATTTCGGTAGTTGGTATTCCGTAGTCAACCGATTTGTATTCGTTATTCATATTCCGGAAGATAAGGGCGAAAAACAGAAAACTGGCCGAAAAGAAGAAGAACCCGATTTCCTTCAACACGGATTCACCATCATAAAGCAGGAAAAGAAAAAAGCAAAAATAGAGTGGGGCAAAAATCCACATGAGCCATTTGAAACGGTTGGTCAAGTGCATGTTGCGGTCGTCTTCGCGGCGCAGTCCTTCAATAAGCTGGTTCAGGTCTAAATTGGGCGTATTTATTGTTGTTGTCATGTCGGTTATGCTTTACTGTTTAATTGTTTTTTCAAGGTTTCTTTTACCCGGTGTATTTTCACTTTTACGTTGGGCTCGGTAAGCCCGATGATGTCGGCAATTTCGCGCATTGAGAGGCCTTCGAGTACCAGAGAGATCAATGCTTTGTCGATGATCGACAATAGGTTCAGTTCGGTTTCTAAAGCTTCGAGTTGCTGTTCTTTTTTCTGTTTCAGTTCAAGCTCGTCGTTGTCGAGCAAAATGTTCAGGCTTTGAGGCGTCTGCTCCAGGTTCAGGTTCATGTTTCGGTAGGCTTTTCCGGCGAAACTCAGCGAAGTATTCACGGCAATGCGGTAAATCCATGTGCTGATGGCCGAATCGCCGCGAAACTTGTCGAGGCTTTTCCAGATGTTGACCAAAATTTCCTGGTACAAATCTTTCCGGTCTTCCGGGTTTGACGAGTAATACCGGCAAATACCCTCGATCCGGAGTTTGTTTTCTTCAATAATTTGCTTAAACCGTAGTTCTTTTGAATCGTTCATCAATCGTGTTTTTTGTTATTTAGTCAGCCGGTATTTAAATTGGTTACATTTTTTGTAGTCGAAAGTCACTAACAATCCGGAAGATTCTCTTATTCAAAACTATTTCGTATCTTTTTTGTCGAAAATTCAGGGTATAAACTTTAACTATTTAGCGATGAGTAAAGTGATTAAATTTGGTGAAGATGTTGATGGGTATGAAATTCCGGTTTTAAACGAACGGGAAATACGTGCTGCCGCCGGAATATTATTTGTTTGGGCTTTTCTGTCGGTATTGATGGCCATTCTAAAAGGGAGTTTTGTTTCGCTAAAGTATTTTATTTTGGTTTTTCTGGTCGATTTTCTGATTCGTGTGTTTATCAATCCGAAGTTTTCGCCGACCCTGATCATCGGACGACTTATTGTTCGCCGACAGACCCCAGAATATGTGGGTGCAGCTCAAAAGAAGTTTGCCTGGGTAATCGGACTGGTTTTAGTATTGATCATGTTGGTTTTGGTTGTGTTCGTCAATTCATACAGTGCAATTACCGGCTTGATCTGCTTGATCTGCCTGATATTTCTGTTATTTGAATCTGCTTTCGGAATTTGCCTGGGATGCCTGTTTTATGGTTGGTTTTACGGCAAGAAAGCTCGGTATTGTCCAGGCGAAGTTTGTGAGATAAAAGACCGGCACGAGATTCAGAAAACATCGTGGACACAAATCCTTATTGTTTTGGGATTTATCGCCTTTATTGCATTGTCAGTTTCTTTATTTCAGGAGAAGTTTAGCGAAAAGCCGCAGGATTTGTTTAAAATTATCGAATCGGCTCAATCGAAATAAGATTTGCCATTTTAAGTCAAATACCCGCTGATTCCTTTTTTTGACGAGGGTTGCAGCGGGTATTTCTTTTGCTGTAACGACCACATTCAAAAAAACATTAAACTGAGATTTTGGCAGGAATGGTGAAGAAGAATGAGCTCCCTTTTTCTGGAGAACTGTTTACCCAGATTGTACCATTGTGTTTACCCACAAATTCCTTGCATAGGATTAATCCCAGTCCCGAACCGTCTTCGTTGTTGGTTCCTTTTCGTTTGACTGTCGAATCGATTCGGAACAGGTTTCGTGCATCTTCTTCGGAAATGCCTATTCCTGAATCTTTAACACAAATGCTGATTTGATCGGTGATTTGAATTGCAGATACTTCAATCAGCCCGTTCTCGGGAGTAAATTTAATTGCATTGTTAATGAGGTTTCTCAGTACGGTCTCAATCATCAGCGGGTCAGCAAACAGGATCAGATCATTGTCGTATTCTAGTTTAATTTCGATATTCTTTTGTTCGGCTAAAGATCGCAGAACGCTTACCGAATTTTCAATGATCTTTTTAAATTCAATGTTTCGGGGACTAAATGTTAGTCTTCCAGTTTGCGATCTCGACCATTCGAGCAGGTTTTGAAGCAACCGGAAAATATTGTTGGTTGAATGGTGTATGTCTGAAGCAAACTTTCTTCTTTCATCTTCAGTAAAATGATCATAGTCATTACTCAAGAGCCACGAATATCCCATCACCGTGTGAAATGGGTTCTTTAAATCGTGCGCAATAATCGAGAAGAACTTATTTTTTGAAGCATTTAAAACTCTGAGTTCATTTTCGCTCCGTTCAATTGTTTTGTTTTTTTGTTCAAGTAATTGATTCAACTTAATTTTGTCGTAATACCTGATGAGTACATAAAATACGAAAATAAGCAGCAATGCAGCCGTCACAAATCCAAGAATCTTGAGCTGTCGGTTTTTTTGCAATTGAACATCTGTTAAATCCTGTTTGGCTTGTAGCCTGATAATTTCATTTTGTTTCTTTTCAGTTTCATATTGTTTTTCGAGATTGGCAATTTGATCAAACTTCTGTTTTTCAGTTATACTATCGTTGTATTGCGAGGATAGAATGCGGTATTCTAAGGCATGTTTGTAATCGCCTTTCTTTTGGTAAACTTCCGACAAACCCTGATAAAGTTGCTTTTTCAGGAAAAGTTCTCGCTTAAATTTATTGGCAAGCTGTATGCTCTTTTTGTAAGCTGAAATTGATTCATCTAATTTGCCTTGTTTTCCTAAAATATTGGCAATTCCAAACTGAATATTTGGCTCAAAATGAAGCCATCCAAGTTCCTGAAATTTTTTCCATGCCAAATTGAAATAGTTGATTGCGCTGTTTAAGCTATCTGGATAATTTGGCAGAATCCAAGCCATGTTCGATAGCGAAACTGCGTAGCGGTCATCTTGCCTGACTTTCTTAAAAAGATACAGTGCTTTATGGTAATTAATCAATGAAGAATCTGGCATTTTCATTCGGCTGTATGTTGCCCCCAGATAATCGTAATCAATAGCCAAACTTGCGGTATCGTGAATGGATTGGTTGATACTTAATGCTTTCCGGAAATAACTTATTGCTTCATTCACATTATCCATCTCGTTATGCACCAATCCAATATTGCCAAGAAGTTCGGCGGTGTAATCCAAATCTCTTTTTGCCAATTTTATTCCTTCAAGATAGCTGGCAATGGCTTCTTTACTTCTCGACATATTGAAATTCGAAATGCCAATGTATCTGTAACATTTGGTCATGCCTGAAGTATCGTTTAGTTGACGATACATTTCCAAAGCTTTTTGGTATTTTTTTATTGCCTCAGTAAAGTCTCTGGCCGTGTAAAGAATTCTCGCTGAATAGTAAACTGACATGGCTTGTTCGGGCAATTGTTTGTTGGCAACTGCGAGTTCAAATGCCTTTTTATTGTATCGATTACTTAAAGAGGAATCTTTAACAGTAGCATTTACAAGTTCTAAATAAATAGTTGTCTTTTGGACATTGCGGGCTTTTTCACTAAGACTCAATAAGCTATCCACTTTAGTTTGGGCAGAAGTAGTTATAGCTAATAAAAGACCAATAAATACATATAAAAGTCGCATCAGAGTAAGCTTTTTTTAGATGCGGAAAATTATATATTTTTTGGAGATGGCAATCGTCTGGGGTAAATTTTAGTCGATTGGAATTTAATGGTTTTGGTTTGATCGTGAACATACCTAAAAGGAATCCGGATTCCAACGATTCAGTGAATCACCGTATTTAAATTTGGTAGATTGAGTAGCCTGACTTTTAGAATCTCAATGCTGATTTTCCGGAATGGCGATTTCGTCGTTCCGGAGTTTGATGAAAAAGATGCTGATGATGCACCATCCAATCCAAAACAGGTATCCACCAATATGAAAACGATCACCCAATATTCCGTGTGAGAATGTTTTGAAATCTAAATAAGTATAATACATACCGAGAACGGCCAGAAATATAAAAGCAGCCTGGATCGTCAGATTAATACTTCGGCGGTATCTTTTTAAAATCTGATATTGAACGATTTCCAAAACTAGCCATGTAACCCAGATCAATAAAGATCCTTTCCACCAGGTGTTTAAAAACTGGTATTCCCGATGCAAAACATTGATCCCTACCTTACCAACCAGTGATGCTTTCGATAGTGTCCATCCGGCAATGATGGCAAGTGGTACTAAAATGGCATTTAATGTGATTATTTTTTTATTCACCTGTAGTTGTTTTAAAACTCCGGAACAAAAAGTCGGGGTTTCATCTGGAGTGAAACCCTGACTAAATCTTAATTCTACTTTAACAGATTAACATTGGTGTTTGATTTTTCTCCTGTTTTACCCCAACCCTAAAGGGAGTCAGGAGAAAAATCTGGCTGTTCCCTTCAGGGTTCAGGGGTAAAACAGACAGATTTTTCGAATGTTTTAAAGTAGAATTAAAAATAGTTGTTTACCAAATCAAATCGGAGTTTAACAAACTGTCTGGATTGAGGTTTTTTTCTTCGATTGATTTAAAGTGCTTGTAGGTTCCTACTTTCAATTCGTAGGTTGCCGGTTCATCGCAAACAATCATTCCGCGTGGGTGAAGTTGCAGGGCACTGATGGTCCACATGTGGTTCACACCTTCTTCAATGGCATGTTGTAGCGCGCGGGCTTTGTTGTAGCCATTTACAATGATTAAAACTTCTTTCGAGTCCATTACAGTGCCAACGCCAACAGTAAGCGAAGAGTCAGGCACTTTATTCACGTCGTTGTCGAAAAAGCGCGAATTGGCTACTTTGGTATCGAAATTCAATTCTTTGTCGCGGGTTCGCGATGCCAGTGACGATCCGGGTTCGTTGAACGCAACATGCCCATCGGCGCCAATTCCACCAAGGAATAAATCAATTCCGCCATATGTTTTGATTTTATCTTCGTAAGCCTGGCATTCGGCTTTGAGGTCGGGTGCATTCCCATTCAGAAGATTAGCATTTTCAGGACGAATATCAATATGACTGAAGAAATTAGTCCACATAAATGTATAGTAACTTTGCGGATGATCTTTCGGAATACCTACATATTCGTCCATGTTAAAGGTTACTACATTTTTAAACGAAACCACTCCCGCCTGGTGCAATTTAATCAGTTCGCGATAAATGCCCAGCGGCGACGAGCCTGTTGGCAGTCCCAATACATAAGGTTTTTCGGTAGTTGGCTGAGCCAGAATAATCTTCCGTGCTATGTAGTTTGCTGCCCATTTAGATGCTAATTCGTAATTGTCCTGAATAATAAGTCTCATAATATTTAATTCTGTTGGTTTTTCTCTATTGTTGTTAATTTCTCAATCATTTTTTCGCCGAGAAGAGTTTTTCGTTGGATGTGGTTCACAATCTCGTTGACAAAATCGTTGCTTTCAAAGCTCCCACGAACTTTTTCGAAATCGAGTTTTTGGGTGGTTTTATTGCCGTCCATTCCGAATCCAGTCATCGAGTCAAGCCTGAACTCTTTTTTTGCATCTTCATACAGCATCTCATCCAATCCGATTACACTTTCTTTCCATTTTTTGATCAGTGAAATAACGTCATTCAGGATAAGGTCGTCTATTTTTTTACCGGTTTTTTCGACTAATAATTCCGAAGCCCAAATCCATTCGTATTCATAATAATTGTTGTGTAAGTTTTTGAATTCCAGTTCTATCTCTTCTAAACTAGCCAATTCCTTACGTTCGATGCTTTTGATCAGCTTGTGGATTTCAGTCTTCGGAGCAATTAATCCTGATAAATCGCTCCATTCTCCTTCGCCAATATTGTGTTTCGGTTTCAGGCATTCAATAAGTTCTTCCCATGTTTGAACGTTACATTTCTCGAGGCGCGAAATAACAGAGTTCCCCAGAAATTTATAGATAGCTTTATCGTACAGGTTGATTCCTTTTTCCAATGCAGTTCTGCTAATCAGTGTGTTCCGGTACGCAAAAACTTCGGTTGTTTCTCCTGAAATTTCCTTCAGACTGTTCAGTATATCCAGACCTTTCTGCATTTTTTTTATGGTGAACGGACTGAGCAGATTGAAGTTGATACAATCCAACTTCTCAGGATCATTGCGTCGGTCGCGCCGTGGCCATTTCATCACGTCACGAATGGTTCCAACACTCCGGAGGTTAATTCCGGGAGCAATCCAGCTGTCGTCCTTATTTTCAATGAGGTACGAAAATGGAAGGTCAGAGGTATCGGTATTTTTATAATGTCGCCCCATAACAAGCGTGAAAGCGCCTATTTTAGCTGGCCAGAGAATGTATGAGTCGGAGGTAGTTTTCGAGCCACGTTCCACTATCCCGTGATGAATTGGCCCCAGTTTGTACATGTGGTTGCTCTGGTTCGATCCGCTACCGGCATTGCAAAACGAGAACATTCCGGCAATTAATAAGGTTGATTTGTGATGTGTTACCGTGTATGGTCCACCAAAAATTGAACAGGCTTCGCCATGAAACCCTTGGCAGTTGGCAAAAAATAAAGAGTTTTCGGCCGAATATTGTTTTCCTAAAGTACACCCCTGACCAATGAAACAATTGGATACAATAGTTCCGTCGGATATTTCGGCGCCTGAAGAAACAATAAAGTTTTCGGCCATAATGCCAGCGCCCAATTTTACAGGGGCAAATTCGTTGCTGTTTACCGATCCGTTTTCAAGTCGGGTGCAACCCTTTACCTGGCTATAAGGCCCGAACTTTACATTTTTAATTAGTCGACAGTTGCGGATAACTGAATATTCGCCAATGGTTCCGCGGTTGCTTTTCACCGAATTGGCATAATCGGTAATTTTTGATTCCAACTCTTCAATCAGGCAATGACGGTGTTTGTACCAGGCCAAAAAATAAGCCAGATGTGCCGACAGTTTATCGTAAATCATAACGCCGCGGCCACCAGTTTCGTCAAGCGTGGAGACTTTTATTCCGTTTCCAAAGGTGCTTTCCTCGTCAATGTAACACAATTCAATGTTCTCAACAATAACATGATCGTGAATGTCATAGTTGGCTATATAATTCGAAATCTGGCTAATGTAAACCTGATCTCCAATGGTGCAGTTGTGTATGGTTGAGTTATACAAGCCACAATTTCTGAAAATTCCGCCATCGAATTCAACGGTTCCGGAGTTGTTGCCAATTTTTATACATCCGGAGAATTGTACATTGCGAATATTCTGGGGAATGAATACCTGACTCACAAAAATCTGATCCCAATCAGCGGCTGAAACACCTTGCTGTTTTAGAATTTCTATTTCCGATGCGGAAAGTGGCCTGTATTTCTGATTGTCTTTCAAGTTGTTTGTTTTTAAAAGGTTATCTGAGCCAAATAATCGTAATGCTGACCTTTAAATACTTTTTTCAGTTTTAACTGATTTTTTTCAATCGCATTTTCCAGATTGTTCAAGTCGACATACAACCACGAAAAAGGATGACTTATCCAGTTTTTATATTCCGTTTGAAATGTCAGTTCTCCATAGTATTTGCCGGCTGAAATATCAATCAGGGCGGACCCGTCTTCCTCCTCAAACAAATAAATGAGGTCTGACGAGTCTATTAAAATTTGACCACCTGGATTTAGCAGCGTTTTCAGATGATGCAGCAACACTTCAAGTCCGCTCAAACTCCCGGCGATTCCTGTTCCGTTCATAAGCAGCAATATGGTATCGAAAGTTTGGCCGTTGAATTTAAAAATGTCTTGCTGAACGATTTTTGTGATGTTGCGGTCTTTTAAAACGTTGCAGCAAAGTGCCGAAGTTTCGAGAGCGGTAACTTCAAACCCTTTTTGTTGCAGGTAACCCGAATGTGGCCCGGCACAGGCTCCCACATCAAGAATAGTTCCGGAGCAAAGGCTCATGGCTTTTTTTTCCAGCGCAGGCATCTGTTTATACGTCCTGAACAAGTAGGAGGTATCGATGGTGTCGTCATCAAAATCGTCGGAATGAACGATGATGGGCTGGTTGATGGAATGATAATGAAAGTCATAGACAGCTCTTCCAATGGGGTCATCAAAATGTGGGCTCATACTTTCGTTTTCCATGAATTAAACTTCGGCTAATTTTCGCTCAAATTTAAAACATGTTTTTTGTTTTTGGGAGTAAATGTAGAATCCTTCTGCCGATCCTTCGCCAATTACAACAATCTTTGAATCTGGCATGTTCCTTGAAAAGTCGACAATTTCATCGAGATTCAGGTTGTTCTTTTGAATCCATTTAGAGGTTAAAAAATCTCCAAGGCGCCATCTGCTGCCATTTGTCTCAGCTTCTTCAAAAAACTTTAGAGCTGTTTCGAAATCAATTGCAATAAAATGAGACATGTTCTATGTGTATGATTGAGCTAATTTAAGGCAAAGCAAGGTGAAAAAAAAACATTATCAAAGAAATCATGACTTCAATGCCTTAGGTTTAATATTTTATTAGTGCAACAAAAAAGCCGGCTAATAACTTAACCGGCTTTGCTTAAATATGTTTGTGTTAGAATTTATATCCTAGCGTAAAAATGATATTGTCTTGTGTTGTAGCGTATTTGGCCATTTCAGGAGAACCTGGGTAAAGTTTTAAGTTTTCGTCATTCATAATGTGCTTAATTGTTGCATCAAAGAATACGTTACCCTGTCTGAATCCAAAACCTCCGGCAACAGTTGAATACGATGTATTACTATTCATATTTGTTGTATTCAGGTATGCTGTTTTGTAAACACTTGGATAATTTTCGTATCCTGCACGAAGGCTGAAATTCTTGTTAACACGGTATTCGCCACCAATGTGAAGATTCCCTACTCTTTTATAGGCATTTTGAATGGTTTGATTCTGGCTATAAAAGTCGTAACCATCGCTCCCGTTTTTGATTTTGACGGTTGAATAGTCAACAATTTCATAATCGACACTAATTAAACCTGATTTCCCAATGACATAAGCTCCGCTTAAAATGGCTTTCATTGGAGTTTCAATTTCGTAATCGTAAACACCTGCTTTATCAGGAGAAATCGGGTTTCCGTTGTTGTAAGTTGATGCCGACATACTGCTGTCATACTCATCGTTGAACTTGTAGAAAGTTGGAGTATGGAAAGCCAAACCTAATCTCAGGTTTTCAGTTGGTTTGTAGATTGCTCCAATTTTCAAATTGAACCCACTGCCTGTTGTTTTTAAATAGGTATTGAAGTTTAAATCATTAAAATAATCAATGTTATTTTTAGCATCCCATTCGTATAGGTTTGCATTTTCTTTGAAATAAACATCGTGAATTCCGATTGTTCCACCAAGGTAGAATTTGTGGTTGAAGTTAGCCCCAAACGAAATCAGATATTCGTTGATGTAGCCTCTCCGGTCGGTCGATTTTCGCTGCGATTGCCCATATCCGGCATCTTTAACGTCGTTAAAATATTCTTTGGCATTATCATCATGGTTAATCAAATAAGTATCCCATGCCAGTCTTTCATAGTATGGATCCAGAGTAGCATCCTCGTTTCCGAATATATTGTCATAATCGGCATTCATGTTGTCTGTAAAATAGCTCAGGATTGAATTGTTCGAATTTGCACCTTCAGCAAGTGAATTCATCGAGAAACTCCCCAATTTATTGAAGCCCAAACCAAAGCTAAAACTTACCAAGCCCGATTCGCTATTCGATCCGGTAGGAATAGTGGTTACATAGCCAAGATTATCGATTCCGATATTGTATTTTGAATCAGTGGATGTACTTCCAAGGTAAGTTCCATCAACACTAATTTTTCCGAAGGATGGAGTAAAAGTAAATTCTCCTGAACGGTAGACTGCAACACCTGCCGGATTGATACTCAAGGAAGTGAAATCGCCACCCAACGCGCCAAATGCATTTCCCATGGCTGCTGAACGGGCTGTACCACTTATTTTGTAGTTTGAATATCGTAAAGCATCTTGCAAATCCTGCGCGAAAGCACTGAATGTAATCAGCAGGATACTAAGGGTATATACTAATTTTTTCATGTTTTCTGTATTAATTGTTTGTTTGAATTCAGATGTTATTTTAGTAGTTCAATATTATCTTCTATGGCCAGAACCTCCGCCACCACCTGAGCTGCCGCCACTGGAGCTTCCACCTGATGAACCGCCACTTGAGCTGCTTCCACCTCCAAAGGACGATGAACCACCAGATGAACTTCTTGCCGGAGCACTATAGGTTGAACCTGAATTGCCCGAAGATCTGTTGTAGCTTGAAGAACTCCTGGCTCCGGTAGAACTTGAACCTGTAGAATAAGATGAACTTGAACGATAAGTCTGTCTCATACTTGAAGAACTTCTGGGTTGAGTATAGCTCTGATTTTGACTGCTTGAGTTTGCACTTCTTAATGCTGGCTGATTATAAGCACCTGCAGTACGCGGACGTGTATAGCTGTTACTATTGTAATTCGATTGATTAACAATTCTTGGTTTGTTGTAGCTTGGCGTATAATTCTGGCTCTGTCTTACAACTCTTCCCTGGTCATAGGTTCTTCCGGTGGTTGAAGGTTCATACGATCTTCTTGTACTTCCTGAAGTCACATTTTGTTGTGCTTGAGAATTAACTTGCCTTCCGGTATTTGATCTGCGGTCGTTTACAGTCGTTGCGCTTTTCGTATCCTGATTGTCACCAGTTGCATTAATGGAGCGCGTTCTTGAATGACTGTTGTCGATTGTGCTGTTTGAATTCGCTCTTCCTGTATTTACGGTTGATCTCTCTCCGTTTGCTGATTTGGTATAGCCAGTACTGGTATTTGGCAGGTTCATGTCGGTTGATCTTCTTCTGGCAACCTGGTGATTGTTGTAGAAACCACCACCACTACCGTAGTACCCATTGTAGTAGCCGTTATAATAACCGTTGTAGTAGCCGCCATATCCACCTCCCCAATATCCACCAAATCCAAATGAAAAGGGTGAATAATAACCGCCATAATAACTGTATGGATAACCAAAGCCACCATACCATCCATTATATCCTAAGCCATATCCCATTCCATAATATCCTGAATACCATGGTGAGTAATAACCGCCATACATCCAATCATCGTAGAAAAAGGGATTGTAGTAATATGGGTTGTGAAATCTTCCGATTCGGTAAGCAAAATCAAGATCGTTGTCGTTTTCGTCGTAATAGTTATTTATAACGTATTTAACATCGTCGTCGTTGTAGTAAGCAGTTGTGTCAGATTCGGCCAATTCCTGATTATCCATGTTGTAACTCTGATTATCCGGATTGCCGTTGTTGTCAGGCTGATAAATGTAGTTGTTCACAGAAGATGTGCCATCTGCATTACGATCCATCTGACTAAGAATTATTTTTTTGTCTCTGGTATCATTATTGCTAATTCTAGCTGATTTTTCGCTCGCCGGAGCTTCATTCTCAACAATAGCTACTGGTGGAACATCTGCGGGAGAGAAATAAATGTCATCATCATACGCTTTAGTCATATATGTCCCCGTAGTGCATGCGCTGACTAAAATTGCTAGAATTGAGATGACGGTAAGTTTGGTTTTCATAGTACACCCTCCTTTATAATGAATGATAATTTTACTTTCTTTGTAGGCATTAAAACTAATACGAAAAACGCAAATACCATACCAAAAGTTAAAAAATGGCAAAAGAATTGACTTCACGCAGCGAAAATTATTCACAGTGGTATAACGATCTGGTAGTCAAGGCAGATCTCGCTGATAATTCTGCGGTTAGAGGATGTATGGTGATAAAACCATACGGATATGCGATCTGGGAGAAGATGCAGGCACAGCTTGACAAGATGTTTAAAGAGACCGGACACGTAAATGCTTACTTCCCGTTATTTATCCCGAAATCTTTTTTTAGTAAGGAAGCCAGCCATGTGGAAGGCTTTGCTAAGGAGTGTGCTGTGGTTACGCACTACCGTTTAATGAACGATCCGAACGGTAAAGGCATCATTGTTGACCCGGATGCCAAATTGGAAGAAGAACTGATTGTACGACCAACTTCTGAAACAATTATTTGGAGTACCTATAAAACATGGATTCAATCTTATCGTGATTTACCTATTTTGGTTAACCAATGGGCAAATGTGGTACGATGGGAAATGCGTACCCGTTTATTTTTACGTACTGCTGAGTTTTTATGGCAGGAAGGACATACAGCACATGCAACCAGTCAGGAAGCAATGGAAGAAGCAGAACGAATGGTAAATGTGTATGCCACTTTTGTTGAAGAATTTATGGCTTTGCCTGTAATTAAGGGATCTAAATCGGCCAACGAACGTTTTGCCGGAGCGCTCGAAACTTACACCATTGAAGCGTTGATGCAGGATGGAAAAGCTTTGCAGTCTGGGACTTCTCATTTTCTTGGTCAGAACTTTGCCAAAGCGTTTGATGTTCGTTTCACGAATAAAGAAGGGAAAGAAGATTTTGTTTGGGCAACTTCCTGGGGCGTTTCAACCCGATTGATGGGAGCCTTGATTATGGCTCATTCCGACGATAATGGATTGGTTTTGCCTCCAAAACTTGCGCCTTTTCAGGTGGTTATCGTTCCAATCTATAAACAGGATGAACAATTGGCCGCAATTTCAGAAAAAGTTGACAGCATCGTTTCCAAATTGAAAGCGCTTGGGATCTCGGTTAAATACGATAACAACGACACCAAAAAGCCAGGCTGGAAATTTGCCGAATATGAGTTGAAAGGTGTTCCGGTTCGTATTGCTATCGGTCCCCGCGATCTGGAAAATGGGACAGTAGAAGTTGCACGTCGCGATACACTTGAGAAACAAGTTGTTTCGATGGATGGGATCGAATTGTATATCCAACAATTATTGGATGCCATTCAGGAGAATATTTACAAGAAGGCATTTGATTATCGGACTGGAATGACAACTCCCGTTGAAACCTATGAAGAATTTAAAGAGGTTCTTCAAAATAAAGGCGGATTTATTTCTGCCCACTGGGATGGTACTCCCGAGACCGAACAAGCCATTAAAGACGAAACCAAAGCAACAATCCGCTGCATTCCGTTTGATCAGGTTCCTGAAGAAGGCAAATGTATTTACTCAGGAAAGCCATCAAAAGGTCGTGTATTATTTGCATTGGCATACTAAAAGTTTAAAATCAGATAGAAGAAAAGCAGTCAAAGTTGGCTGCTTTTCTTATTTTTATGGGATTATTAAACGAAATCTATGAGTGCAAAGAAAAAAGTTGTTAATCAGTTAGATGGAATGATCCTTAAAACTAACCTTAAACAAGAGGTTTACCAAAAGGCAGTTGGTTCGTTTGCCTTGTTGAAGGAAGTTCTGAAAGAATTAGCTGATGATTACCGGAATAAACTAAAAGATAAGGTTGACGACAGTGTCTTACCTGTTTATCAGGAAAAAGGACCTTTTGAAGCCGAATTTAGGTTGGGTGGAGATATGCTTATTTTTAGCATGCATTCCAACGTATTTGTTTTCAATCGTGAACATCCAATCTGGAAATTGGATTACATCAAAGCGAATCCATTAAACTCGTATTGCGGTGTTTTTAATATATACAACTTCCTGACTGATAGTTTTAAGTATAACCGAATGGAAGATTTGGGGTATCTAATAGCCCGGATTTTTATAAACCGTGAGAACCACTTCTTTGTTGAAGGTAAACGCCAATCGACTGAGCTTGTTAAAGATTTTGAAAGTGACGAGATGTCCAAGAAATACATGAAGGAAATTATCGAAACTGCAGTTCAGTATGCTATTGATTTCGACTTGCTGGTTCCACCTTACGATCAGGTAAAAATTGTTACTGTTGACCAGATGAATGCAGAAATTAATAATTCGAAAATTCAGACAGGCAAACGATTAGGCTTTAAATTTAATTCTGACGACGTTTAGAAAATTGATTATTTATAACTGATGAATGATGATTGTCTTCAATAGATCATTCATTTTACTTCAATAAAAATGGAACAAGTTTTAGACAGATTTTTAAGATATGCAAAGGTTTTTACCACTTCAGATCCTGAAAGTGAAACCTTCCCAAGTACCAGTCGACAATTGATTTTTGCTGACCAATTAGCAGACGAATTGCGCAAAATTGGCTTAGCCGAAGTTACCCGTAACGAATTTGGTTATGTTACCGCTACCTTGCCTTCAAATCAGGATAAGGCAGCGCCAGTAATTGGCTTTATTTCTCACATGGATACCAGTCCCGATTATTCAGGCGAAAATGTGAATCCTCAAATTGTAAAAAATTATCAGGGTCAGAAATTGGTGTTGGATTCCGACTTGGATTTGAATTTAAGTCCGCTTGATTTTCCGGAGTTACTGAAATATGTGGGTCAGGATTTGATAACTACCGATGGGAAAACTTTGCTCGGTGCCGACGATAAAGCTGGCTTGGCCGAAATCGTTTCTGCAATGGATTATTTGATTCGTTATCCTGAAATTAAACACGGTAAAATCAGGATTTGCTTTACGCCTGACGAAGAGGTGGGACATGGAGCCGATCATTTTGATGTTGCTAATTTTGGAGCCGACTTTGCTTATACGCTTGACGGGGGTGAAATTGGTGAACTTGAATATGAAAATTTCAATGCCGCCGGAGCAAAAATTGCAATAAAAGGCCGAAGCGTTCATCCCGGATCAGCTAAAAACCAAATGATTAATTCAATTTTGGTTGCGCACCAGATTATTCATGCCTTGCCTCCTGATCAACGGCCGGAGCACACTGAAGGCTATGAAGGTTTTTTTCATCTCACATCTTTTGAAGGCAATATTTCACTTACGAAAATGGAATACATCATTCGCGATCACGATCTGGTCAAGTTTGAAGCCAAGAAAAAACTGATGAAAGAAATCTGTGGATTGATTAATCTTCGCTATGGACAAGGAACTGTGTCGCTTGAAATGCACGACCAGTATTACAACATGAAGCTAAAAGTGGAGCCGGTGAAATACATCGTTGATATAGCTGAACAGGCGATGAAAGATGTTGGCGTTTCTCCAAAAATAAAAGCTATCCGCGGAGGAACCGACGGCGCCCGGCTTTCGTGGGATGGTTTGCCTTGCCCCAATATTTTTGCCGGAGGACACAATTTTCATGGCCCATACGAATTTGTTCCGGTACAATCGATGCAAAAAGCAGTTGAGGTGATTGTACGAATCGCCGAGTTGGTAGCAAAATTATAACGTTTAGACGAAGGTAGAGACGCCATGCATGGCGTCTCTACGCATCACCCATAATAAACCCATTTTCATGGTCGAGCAATTTCTGAAATACATTCACACCGAGAAGCTGTTTCATTCGTCGCAGCGAATTTTGCTGGCGGTGAGTGGCGGTGCAGATTCAATGCTCATGTTGCATTTATTCACCAATGCCGGGTTTTCTGTGGCTGTTGCTCATTGTAATTTCGGTTTGCGTGGTGGCGAATCGGATGGCGATGAACAGTTCGTTGCGGAATATTGCGACAAACACAACCTGGCCTTTTATGTGAAGCATTTTAATACGCAAGACTATGCCATGGAGAAAGGTATTTCGATTGAAATGGCCGCCCGCGACCTTCGCTATGCCTGGTTTGATGGTTTGCTTTCCAAACACAATCTGGATCTTCTTGCAACTGCACATCATCAGGACGATGTAATTGAAACTTTTCTGATCAACCTTTCCAGAGGAAGCGGAATAAAGGGGTTGAGCGGCATTCAGCCCAAATCGGGAAAGATTATTCGTCCGATGCTTTTTACCAACCGGACTGAAATACTGGAGTATTGCCAACGATTAAAAATTGAATTCCGGACTGATTCCAGTAATGTTGATACCGTTTACAAACGAAATCTGATTCGTCAGCAAATATTGCCTTTGCTTGAGCAGGTGAATCCAGCTTTCCGGCGAAATGCCATGAAAACTGTTGGGAATCTGCATGAAACAGGTCAGCTTTTTCAGCAGCGGATGAGCGAGATCAAAACCTGGGTTTACTCGGAAGATGACCAGGGAGCTATGATTCACATCGACAAGCTGCTGACACTTTATCCGCTTCGGACTATTTTGTTTGAGCTGATCCGCGAATTTGGCTTTCAGGCTGAGCAGGTTGACGATATCATCGATTCGCTGACCAAAGAATCGGGACGTCAATTTTTCTCAGGTGAGTACCGTTTGGTGAAAGATCGAGAATATTTGCTCATTTCGCCATTCCTGTCGAAACAAGATCAGGTTTTCTACATTGAAGAGAATTGTCTCAAAATAAACTATCCCATCCATCTTTCGCTTGAAATAATTGATCGGAAACCTGATTTTCGATTCTCCACCCATCCGAATGTAGCCGATCTGGATTTAGATAAAGTGGTATTTCCGCTTATCTTGCGCCATTGGCAGGAGGGCGAGTATTTTCAGCCATTGGGCATGACGGGCATGAAAAAGCTGAGTGATTTCTTCGTTGATGAGAAATACTCCATTCCGGATAAAGAAAATATATGGATTTTAGCCAGTGGAAATCAACCGGTTTGGATTGTTGGCAAACGGCTGGATGACCGATTCAAGATTACCTCGATAACCAAACATATTCTCAGGATTAGGATGGAATAATCCCTTCACAAGTATAATCGGATTGTAGTAAGAGGTATATTTTTTACTGTTTTGCGTGCTTGCTGATCAAGTTTAGTAGATTACTCGTTTTGATAGGTTTTGAAACATAATCGTTACAGCCAGCTTCTATCGCTTTTTCATTGTCGCCACATAGGGCAAAGGCTGTTTGTGCAATAATAATTACATCGGTGTTAAATTGCCTGATTTGTCTCGTGGCTTCATAACCGTCCATTATTGGCATTTGAATATCCATTAGTATTAAATCGGTATCAGGATTTTCAAAACAAGCTCGAACGGCTTCTGTTCCGTTTTCTACAATGATTATTTCTCCTGCAATTTTCCGGATTATAATTGAAATGAGTTGGCTCGATGATTTATCGTCCTCGGCAATTATTATTTTTAATTTCTTTATCTGGTTTTCCTCGATTGGAGTCAGAACTTCTTGTCCAATATTGAATCCATTTTTTGATACCGGAAGATATGGAATGGTAAACCAAAATGTCGAACCTTTTCCTTCTTCGCTTTCAATCCATATTTTTCCGCCCAACATCTCGACATAAGCTTTCGAAATAGCCAATCCTAAACCGGCACCCTGGCGAGCCATCTTATCAACAACATCAACCTGAATAAAACGTTCAAAGATAGCGTCGTGCCTGTTTTGAGGAATCCCAATACCAGTGTCTTTTACGAAATATTGCAGAAACAATCCATGCCCGTTCTCTGCAATATCACAACCAAATTCAATAAATCCTTTTGAGGTATATTTGATTGAGTTTTTCACCAAATTGGTTAGTATAGCGTAAAGCTTTTCACGATCGGTCTCAACGATTGATTCGGGCGGCAATGAAACTTTTTTAAGCAATAATTGCAATCCCTTTTGTTCAACTTCTCTGTTAAAAAGCTTGTAAATAAATTCGAGTTGTTCGTTGATATTAGTCTCCAACAGAGTGGCCTTCATTTGTCCCGATTCTATTTTGGAGATATCAACAATATCGTTTATAATATTCAGCATTCGGGCGCCGCTTTTTTCTATAATTTTTATATATTCTTGTTGCTGTTCGCCTGTAAGATCGGGCTCTTTCAATAGTTCGGCGAAGCCAAGAATGCCGTTCATTGGTGTCCGGATTTCGTGGCTCATATTGGCCAGAAATGCCGATTTTAACCCATCGCTTTCCTCTGCTCGTTTTAGCGCTTCTATTAATTCCAGCTCGGCCTGTTTTCTTTGTTCTATTTCCTGTTCAAGTTGTGAGGCATAAATCCTGATTTTCATTTCGGCTTCTTCGCTTTTAATCATACGATCCTCCATTTTGCGAATAAGGGTTTCGTTGTATTCCTTCAGCATAGAGACTTCGGATGATTCAGGTATTAGCGATCCCTGAATTTTACCATTTCGGAATTCTGATAATACTTGCTCAATTATGTTCATGAAATCTTCAGGCTCCTGAGGTTTTATGATAAATCTATCGGCTCCAAGACTTAAAGCAAATTCTCCGTCTTTGGGATGCGTGTATGTGGCAGTGTAAAAAATAAATGGAATGTTTTTTAGTGTGTCATCCTTTTTCCATTCGCGGCAAAGGGTATAACCATCCATAACGGGCATCAGGATGTCAGCAATAATTAGATCTGGTGGTTCTTTCAAGCCAAGGCCAAGTGCTTCGGCACCATTGTTTGCCGTAACGGTTGCATAACCATATCCTTTGAGTAAGGATTCCAGTAAATACAGGTTTTCTTTTATGTCATCAACAATTAGGACTCGTTTCATAATTGATTCCTCCTTTGCAAAAGTTCTTCAGAAAAATGGGATTCCATCCGTTGTATAAAATTATCAGGATCGATCGGTTTTTCAATATAGCCAGTTGCCCCGGAAGCCATCGCTTTTTCGCGGTCGCCAACCATGGCATGAGAAGTGACTGCGATAATCGGAATCGTGTTGAGATCCTTCCTGTTCCTTAACTCCTGAGCAATCTGATATCCATCCATTTCAGGCAGTTGAATATCCAGTAATATCACATCTGGCAGGCAATTCATTGCAGCTTTAATTCCGTCTAAACCGTTGAATGCCTGAAATACTTCATAATTATTCTTTTCGAGCAAAAAACTGAGCATATACATGTTTTGTTCGTTGTCTTCAATAATTAATGCCTTTAACTTCATATTCATTTTTTTTATCACATCAGTTAATTGTTCTCAAGAGGTAACCTGATACTAAAAGTACTACCTTTTGCAAGCTCTGATTCAACCGAAATCGATCCGCCCAACATGGTCATCAGCTTTTTACTGATAGAAAGTCCTAATCCGGTACCTTCGTGTTTCCGAGCTATTCCCGAATCGATTTGTATAAATGGTTTAAACAACTTTTGTATCTGATTTTCTTCGATTCCCAAGCCGGTATCAATTACCATGACTACCAGTTGGTTGCTCTGTAAAAACGCTTCCACTTTCACTGATCCAACTTCGGTAAATTTCAATGCATTATTTACCAGATTGATAATAACCTGCTGTATCCGGAACTGGTCACTGGTAATTTCAGGCAGCTCTGGTTCAATCGAGGCTGTTAAAAGTAAATTTTTGCTGGTGGCAAATGGTTTTGACAGGTCGACGACGTTTTGAATAACTTCCGAAATTTTAAATCTGTCGGTACTCAAATTTAACTGGCCAGCCTCAATTTTCGATAAATCAAGAATATCGTTTATCAGCGATAAAAGGTGCCGACCACTTTTCTGGGTCATCCGGAGTTGTTTTTTCTGCTCGTCGTTCAATGGTCCAGGTAATTCCTGAAGCAACATTCCGGTAAACCCAATGATCGAGTTTAATGGTGTGCGAAGTTCGTGCGACATGGTAGCCAAAAAAGCTGATTTTAATTGATCGGCCGATTCAGCTCGTTCTTTGGCTATTTCTAACTCGGCAGTGCGTTCTTCAACCATATTTTCCAAATGCTTGCGGTACCTTTCCAATTCCAACTCGGCCAGTTTTCGATCGGTTATATCGGTTACTACAGCAATGCGGGCATCTCGTTCCATATAATCCAAATCGTGAGAAGTTGCGATAATCGAAATAACCGAGCC
This sequence comes from Aquipluma nitroreducens, assembly GCF_009689585.1. Taxonomy (GTDB): domain Bacteria; phylum Bacteroidota; class Bacteroidia; order Bacteroidales; family Prolixibacteraceae; genus Aquipluma; species Aquipluma nitroreducens. Next base: position 4,385,420 of record NZ_AP018694.1, read on the forward strand.
ATCTTTCCTGATGTGATGCCATTCGCCTGCATAGGCATGCCCATGTAAGTCTCGAGCTACCTTAACAATAGCATCTTTTTCTTCATCCGGGTAAAGATCGGGTAATTGCATGGTTAACACTTCATCGATAGAAAACCCATACTGTTTTATAAATGCTTCGTTGACGGCAAGAAATTTTAATGTTTCCGTATCATAAATTAGTAATGGAACTGGATTTCGCTCAAATAGAAACCGATATTTTTCTTCGTTTAGCCTTAGCAATTCTTCAGCCTGTTTTCTTTCTGTAATGTCCCAGAAAATTCCCTGAATACCAATAATGGAGCCATTCCCATCTTTAACAGGAACCTTAACCACTTGTGTCCAGTAAGGTTGTCCGGCCCGGGTCTCGCATACTTCGGTTTCCAATAGTTTGCCTGCTGCTAAAAATGCAGAATCCTCTTTCCGATATTTTTCAGCCAGGTCAATTGGAAAGAAGTCATAATCAGTTTTTCCGGCGATCTCAGACGATTGGATATTTAACTCTCTTGCAAAATTTTCATTACAGGAGACAAAAATCAAGTCACTATTTTTTACAAAAATTTTCTGAGGCAGATTTTCGAGTAATGAACGATGTTTGATTAGGCTTTCATACAGACTTAATTGCATTTTTTTTCGCTCATAAATTACAGAAGAAAGCACAAGAAATGTAATTGCCACAATGCCAACAAAACTTTGAATGACAAGTATTGATTCGTTTTGCTGAAGTGCATTATTAATCGTGTGATGTATACTTGCCCATAATGCTAATCCACTTATTATTAAAACAAACACACTCGTTTCGAATTTACCAAATCTGAATATAGACCATAACAAAACAGGTATAAACAGGTAAATTAGGTTATAAATCGTAAAAAATATCAAATAGGATGTAAGACCTAATACAACAATAAATCCTGCTAATTCCGTAAATTTCAGGTAGTTCCATTCTTTAAATTTATATTTACTCCAGTTTATAATGATAGGTGCCAAAATCAGAATACCCAATGCATCTCCAAACCACCAATTTGAAAGCAGGTGATCAAAAATTTCCCAATGATTTGTAAAAATGCAAAACGAGAAAGAACCAACAATAGCTGCAATAAGAGGTGCTAGTAAAGCGCCGAAGAAGATGAAAAGTGTTGTTCCTTTCAATGTTTCCAATGGGTTTGGATTGTTGGAGAAACGGGAAATTAACCATACTCCGGCAAGAGCTTCCAACGTATTGCCCGTTGCTGTAATGATAGAAAGAAAAAATATAGAACTGAATGATAATCCGGAAACGGTTAGCACCTGAATATTTGCCAATAATGCACCTAGAAAAACGGCTGGCCAAGCCCGGTATCCTACAAGTAAAATTGCCGCCAGGGCAATCCCTGATGGCATCCATACCGGTGATGCATTAGTGCCTTCAAATGCGAAAATCAAACCCAATTTTGCCGTTGAGTAATAACTCAAAGCGATTAAAATCAGCGAGATGAACCAATGCCATTTATTCGCAGGTGTTGATTTAGTTTTTTCCATTACAAATGAGTGAAGTATCCTATTGTCGAAATAAGTATCGTGAATACTGAAATAAGCTAACTCTTTTTTATTTGTCAAAACGAAAAAGAATTGGACTGTATACGACCATTTTCAAATTAAGAAACATACATGATTCGTGAAGCTAATCGTTCATGGATCACTCTGGTTAAATTTGGATTATGAGGAACAGATATCAAACTTATCTAATCAATCAGCCTATGCCTCTTTGACCCTTTCCAATCATTCATCATAAAGATGATATGGACACAACTAAAATAGCGAAATAGAATGGAAAATCCTACTGGAAATATTTTGTGAAAAGAGCCATGAGTAGAGCTCACTCAAGCACGAGGATACCTAGTTGGGAAATTCAATATGGCAATTAAAAAACAAATTATAGACATGTGAAATTAGCTTTTCTACAGCCAATTAATTCCCTTCTTCAGCAGCTCCTGAGTTTGTGCTTCGGGGCTTCCCGCTTCGGGTTGGTATTGATACACCCATTCCACTTCGGCAGGTAGACTCACCAAAATTGATTCGATGTTGCCATCGGATTCCAAGCCGAATTTGGTTCCACGGTCGTGAATCAGGTTGAACTCAACATAGCGTCCGCGACGTATTTTTTGCCATCTCTTCTGTGCTTCGGTAAACGATTTGTGCCCGTTGTCCTTCATTAATCGGCTGTAAATTACTGGGTAGATTCGCAGCAAATCAGATGTCAGATTCAACATTTTTTCAAGATCTGTTTCATTGGCAGGTTGGATGCGGTCGAAAAATATTCCCCCAATACCGCGCGTTTCTTGTCGATGGGTCAGGTAAAAGTAATTGTCAGCCCAGGTTTTCCATTCCGGATAAAATGAAGTATCGTATTTGTCACAGATGTTCTTAATCGTTTGATGAAACCAACGAGCTTCTTCCGGATTAATGTAAGTAGGAGTGAGGTCGATTCCGCCGCCAAACCACGATGAGCCATTGTCGAGACTGAAATGTCGTACATTCATGTGAATGGTTGGTACAAAAGGATTACCGGAATGAAGAATCGACGAAACACCTGTAGCGGCAAACGAAGAAGCACTTTCGCCCAGGAGTCTGGCCATGTTGTCGTTATAACTACCGCTTACATGAGAAAAGTTAACACCTGCTTTTTCAATGATCGAACCGTTTTGCATAACACAAGTCAAGCCCGAACCTATTTCTTTTTCCCAGTTGTCTTCAGTAAATTTTCCTGTTCCGTCGGCTTCTTCCAACGTTTGGCAAATGGTTTTTTGTATGCTTTTGTAAAGAGCGGCGGTTTTCGATACGTTCACAGTTGTCGTGTTTTTATATTATACATGTCCGTCAGCTGAAGCAGACGGCAAAGAATAGCTCAATTCTGATTAATAGTTCAAATATCCTTAGCCGTTTGCCTTTAGGCAGCGGACATGAGAATAAAAATCAATGAATCTTGCTAATCAGTTCTTCGGCTATGCTGCGCCCTTGTTTCACACGATCAGCCATTCCAATCCCATCGCGGATGTTTCCGGCTAAAATCAGCCCGGGGTATTTCTGCTGAAGCTGTTCAATCATTTCGAAACGTTCCTTCGAACTTTCGGTATATTGTGGGATGGCTTTCGGATAGCGGTGAATCCGTATCATATCCGGGCTCAGGCTTCGGTTGCTCATCATTCGCGGAAGATCCTTGTTCAGAAGCGCTTCAATCTCATCATTATCCATTTTTGCGATATCCGGACGTTTGGTTCCTCCCATGAAAACAGACAACAGTGCACCACCTTCAGGAGCGCGGCCTTTAAAGAACGACGAGGTAAATAACACACCAAGTATATTTTTGTTTTCCTTTCCGGGAACCAAACCGCCAAACGCATTCAGCGACATGCCTTTCCATTTTTTAAATCCAAGCAGAACCTGTGTAACCTCAGCATATTTTAAGTTATTGAATGGCGCAACTTCGTTCTCGTTCAGAAACGGTAAAAAGCCGGTCAAGGCGTATCCTCCGCAAGTGGTGACCAAATGCGAAGTTTCGAGGGTAAATAAATGTTCAGGAGTGGTTACCTGTAACTGAAATCCATTTGCAATAGGTTTCACCATGGTCTCAGCTGATAACAGAATATTTTCAGTTCCTACAGCCACGGTGAGCGCTTCAATTAGCCGACCTAGACCTCCCTTGGCCGAAAATACTTCTTTGGTTGCTTTCTTGTCGCGGTCGGTTTTCGGAAGTTTGGCCTTTTTCATGGCTCCTTTAATGAAACTACCGTATTCCTGCTCCAGATTATAAAGCTTGGGCATCGCATATTTTGTGACCAGTTTCGTCGGGTCACCGGCGTAAATTCCAGAGATGAACGGATCGATTGCATAATCCAAATAGCTTTGTCCCATGCGTCGTTTAACCAAATTCGCCAGTGTTTCATTTGGATTGTTACCTTTTTTGCGGAAAGGTTCGCCCAATATCCTGAATTTATCGTACCAGGTAAAAAGTGGCGTACCAACGGCCGATATTAATCCTGAAGGCAAAGCGTGCCATGCCTGGTTTTTCCAGATCAGGCGTCGTTTGGCGCTGGGATCAGCAATTTCAAGTTCGCATTTCCCGGCAAGTTCTTCAAATAATTCAGTCATTTCAGGACATGAAACTACCCCGGTATTTGGACCAGTTTCGTAAACAAAACCCTTTTCGCTGATGGTTTGAATCACCCCTCCGGTTTTGGCCGATTTTTCGATGATTTTAAAATCGATTCCTGCTTTTTTTAGATATAGTGCCATTGTTAGACCGGTCAATCCGGCACCAATAATAACGACTTCGGGTTTGAGCGATTCAGCCATAATTAAACTGGTTTTGAAAAGTTGGTTTGCCCGGCCTGAATAAGCGGGTCGAACGAGGCGGCTACATTGCGGATAAACAATTGCCCATCGGGTGTAATTTGTATTTTTTCGTCAGAAAGAATTATTACTCCGTCGTCAGCAAATTGTTGAAGCAGTTCCTGATTGTAAACGGTCTGTGATTTAACTTCTTCGGATGTCATCCCAAGTATTTCGCCCAAATGGCTCCAAACAATCTGCTCGTTGCACATTAGTTCGGTAATTACTTCGCGAACAACCACCTGTTGTTTGGTTAGTGCGTAACCTTTAATCGTGGTTAATTCTCCCTGATTTATTTTTGCAATGTATTCGTCAATTGACTTGGTATTTTGTGCATAAACGCCTTCCAGCTGGCTGATCCCGGTAACTCCAAAAGCATAAACCTGCCCAGTCGTACGACGGGTACAATAGCCTTGAAAGTTGCGGTGCAATTGTTTATTCTGGCGGGCAACGGTTAGTTCGTCATCAGCGTTTGCATAATGATCCATTCCAATGGCTTCGTAGCCGTTTTGTGTCATCAGAGAATAAGCGGCTTCGTACATTTTAATTTTTTCGTCCGGAGCGGGCAGTCCTTCTTTCTCTAGTTTCTTCTGAATTTTGCTCACCCATGGCACATGTGCGTACGAAAAAGTGACCAGACGATCTGGTCTCAATTCGATGGCTTTACTGATGGTTTTAGAAAAGTTAGCAGCCGTTTGTTTAGGCAGACCATAAATGAAATCGAGATTAACAGCCATATTGGGTGAATCCTTTTTCAGGAAAGAAATTATATCTGCAACCGGGAGAACAGATTGTTCGCGGTTGACAGCATCCAAAACATCATTGTCAAAATCCTGAATACCTATACTGAATCTGTTGAATCCTGCTTTTTTAAGTCCGGTCATTTGCTCGTAAGTGAGGTAAGCCGGGTTGACTTCAATAGCGATTTCAGGTTCAGGTATAAACTCGAACGTTGAAAACAACAATTCGTTAATCTCCTGAAGATACTCTACCGGAATGGCATTTGGCGTTCCACCTCCATAGTGAATCTGCGAAACTTTCCGGTTTTTATCTAATCTCGAAGTCACCATCTTAATTTCCTTGATCAGGGCTTTGTGGTATGCTTCCACCACTTCTTCTTTCCGGAGCGCGTATGAATTACATCCGCAGAAATAGCACAATTTCAGGCAAAACGGAATGTGAATGTAAATGGAAATATTTTGTGGATTCCACTGATTCGACTCATCGATGGCTTCCAGATAATTGGCCAGACTAAATTCTTCAGTAAAGAAATTAGCTGGCGGATAGCTGGTGTACCGTGGAACCGGATGGTTGTATTTTTCGAGTAATTCGCGGTTGATCATAGCTTCAATGTTCGGGTTACGTGTTTCGGGTTGCGTGATACGGGATAACTTGAAACCCGTAACTCGCAACTCTTTTATCTTTTCCAATCGGTGTGTTTTACCCAATCGGCTAAAAACTTGGCATTTTCGAATGAAATACCTGGCATGAATCCGTGACCCAGATTGAAAATCCAGTTCTGGTTATTCTTGCCAAATTCAATATAAGGTTGCAGCGCCTTCTCAATTTCAGGCTGACTGGCATATAACAAACGAGGATCGACATTTCCCTGTAACCCAATTTTCGGATCGACTAATTTTCTCGCCAAATCGAGCGGTGTTTGCCAGTCGATGCTCAGGTAATCGCAATCTTCAGGAGTAATCTGAGCGATTCCGGTTCCCAATCCTTTCGGGAAGAAAATGAACGGAATACCTTTTTCGCGCACGGCAGCCGCTATTTTTTTTGTGGCAGGCATAAACAGTTCCTGATACAAATCGGCTGGAATCAATCCGGCATGCGTATCAAACAACTGAAAAACGTCGATTCCATGTTCAATTTGTCCTTGCGCATAAACCACAGAAAGATCCGTAACAACTTCAATTAGCTTTTTGGTGGTCTCCTTATTTTCGTAAATGAATTTAATGGCTTCCGGAAAATCACCTTTACGTCCTAACCCTTGAAGCATGAACAACAGAACTGTCAAAGGTGCGCCACAAAAGCCGATCAACGGTGTTTCCTCTTTTTTTGTCCGGATGATTTCGTCAATCACTTCGTAGATGTAATTCAATTTCGACGGATCTGGATTCAATCCCGCCAACGGATTTTCGCGAAACGCCAACGGTTGATCGAATAGCGGACCGCTGTCGTTAAATTCCAATCCCATTCCTAACGCATGAGGGATAACCAGAATGTCGGAGAACAAAATCCCGGCATCAACGCCCAAATCGTCAACCGGAAGCAGCGTCACTTTAGCTGCGATTTCCGGATTCTGCATCATCTGCCAGAAGGTGTAATCCTCTTTAATTTTCATGTACGAAGGCAACACTCTGCCCGCCTGACGCATAAACCAAACGGGTGGCCGTTCCGTTTTTTCACCCCGGAGTGTTTTTAATAGAATTGAATTTGTTGTCAAAATATCTCGTTTTAATTATTAATCGGTTTATCTTCTTCTTCCGTTTGAGTCTTCTTTTTTAGTCGATTCAGTCTTTTGAGAGTTCCTCTGGCTCTGTTTTGCTGTACTGTTTGATCTGTTTTGTCTTTTTACTGAAGCCGATTTTTCTCTTGGAGCAGAGGTTCTCTGTGGCGATTCAACCCGCTGAGTTGATCGTTGCGGAGTTGAAACCGAACGTTGTTCATGAGCAGACCGCCTTTCATAAGATTGGCTTTTGTTTTCACTTCTCTGCTGAATCTGTTGATTGTTATTCTGAGTTTTGCTTCTGTTCGAATTTCCGTTGTATTCTCTTGGTTGAGTTTGAGTTGATCCTGACTTTACCTGATTAGTAGGACGACGGTATTCATTTGTTGATTGTCGTTTTTGACTACTCTCGGTTCTTGAATTTTGCCTTTCTGGTCTAACTGTACTGTTTGGTCTTTGAGCATTACTGTTTCGTTGGTATCCAGCACCAGAGCGGTCCGAACGCCTTTGAATCAATTCATTTCTGTTTGTCACGCCATTATGCCTGCTTTCAAAAGCGCGGTCTGGATATCTCTTGGCAAAATCATCTCTGCGGATTCGGCTATAGTTATCTCCCGAAATGTGAATAATCGGACTGTCGATGCGACGATATTTATTTTCGTAATTGATATGCCCATAAATATGACGGCGGTACTTAAAAGGCGAGTAAGGCCTGTAATAACTGTACCATCTTGGGTAGTAGTTCCAGTAGTAGGGTGAAATCCATGGACTGTAACGGGGACCCCAAAAGAATGAGAAAATTAATGGTGTACGATAAAATACGGGTTCGATGATATAATTTGAACCATATATATAAGCATCGCCTACAATTTGTATTCGCGGATTACCATTTTGAACCCGTTCAACTTCAATGGTTGCAACGTCTTGAAATACATTGTCGCCAAGAACAGCCTGAATAACCACTAACGAATTACGTTCTGATGAGTTTTCAACAACCCTTAAATAATCAATGTAACCATCCTCATTTAAGTCGAGGTTCGAAATCCGGTTATTCGGATCATTCAGACTACGCTCAAAATCTTCCAGATTCTTTGAGTCACCGAAAATAGAGGCAACGGCATCCAAATCGAGATTGTCGCTAATATCGTAGCTGGTTGCACGTGCGGTAGTTACTACACGTTGTTGTGCATGTACATTGAAGAAGCATGTGCTTAAAGCTAAAACTAAGATTCCAATTTTTGTTTTCATGGTCGTAAGTATTAATTGTTTCCTGTTTCTGCTGAATTTTGAATAGAAACTCTAATCAGCACATAAGCTACTTCAAAAAATCTGCCAATTTTAATTTGATTATTTTGTTTGTTGAATATCAGTATGTTACAATATTTTACTTATTTCACTATCCAAAATCCATCCCAATTTTGATTAAGGTTTTGGAATAGTGCTTTTATCCCTTTAAGACCTTCAAAGCTTCGTAGGTTGCTTCAATGGTCTTATCAATTTTTTTCGATGTATGGGCAGCCGACATAAATCCAGCTTCAAATTGCGATGGAGCCAGGTAAACGCCGCTTTCCAGGGCCATTTTAAAGTATTTAGCGTAGGTAACCGTGTTACATTTGAGTGCATCGGCAAAGGAATTTACTTGCTCCTCTTCGGTAAAGAAAAGTGTAAACATGGAGCCAACGCGGTTTACTACGCCCGGGAAATTCAAATCAGCCAGACATTTTTTGATGCCTTCGCCCAGTTGAGCCGATTTATCTTCAAGCATATCGTAAAATCCATCCGTTTCATCCAGAATTTTCAATGCAGTTAATCCAGCAGCCATTGCCAATGGGTTTCCTGAGAGTGTTCCGGCTTGATAAACAGGACCTTTTGGTGCCAGTTTATCCATGATTTCCTGTTTTCCACCATAAGCACCAACCGGAAGTCCGCCACCGATTATTTTTCCGAAGCAGGTGAGATCAGGGGTAATTCCAAGTATTTGCTGTGCGCCACCTTTTGAAAGGCGGAACCCGGTCATCACCTCGTCAAAAATCAAAACTGTTCCATATTTCGTGCAAAGGTCACGAACACCCTGAATGAATTCAGGTTCAGGAATTACCACACCCATATTACCGGTAACCGGTTCCAATATCAAAGCTGCAATCTGTTCAGGATAACGATTGAATAATTCTTTTACTGAATCCAGATCGTTGTAGCCAGCAGTCAGGGTATCTCTTGCTGTTCCTGAAGTAACGCCCGGTGAATTAGGAGTTCCAAATGTCAGAGCGCCCGATCCGGCTTTAATCAAAAAACTATCGTTGTGACCGTGATAGCAGCCTTCAAATTTGATGACCAGTTCGCGGTTAGTATATCCGCGAGCCAGACGCAAAGCGCTCATCGTGGCTTCAGTTCCAGAGTTAACCATCCGAATGCTGTCGATCGAAGGAACCATCTTCTTGATTTGAAGAGCCATTTCGGTTTCGAGCAGGGTAGGTGCACCAAAACTGGTTCCCTTGGCTGCTGTTTTCTGAATAGCCATAATTACATCCGGATGGGCGTGACCTAAAATCATTGGACCCCAGGAGCCCACGTAATCAATGTATTCGTGACCATCGATGTCGAAAACTTTGGCGCCTTTGGCACTGGCAATAAACAATGGGTCTCCATCAACACTTTTAAACGAGCGAACCGGTGAATTAACTCCGCCTGGAATGTGTTTTTGTGCTTCCTGAAAAGCTGCGATGCTTTGGGTATAGTTTTTCATGCTTTAATTTTTAATCAAGTTACGAGTTTCGGGATACGGGGTTTCGAGTCAACTGCTAACTGTGACTGAACACTGCGACTCTTTCCCCATGCTCCTTGCCCTTTGCTTTTACAGTTCTTTGATAATTTCCTGTGCGTGGTAAGTAATAATGATGTCGGAACCTGCACGTTTAATGGAAGTCAGAATTTCGCGAACCATGCGTTTTTCATCGATCCATCCATTTGCTCCGGCAGCTTTTACCATCGCATATTCGCCGCTCACATTGTAGGCGGCTATAGGCATGTTGAAAGTTGTTTTTACACGCTGAATAATATCAAGGTAACTCAAAGCTGGTTTTACCATCACAATGTCAGCTCCTTCTTCAATGTCTAGAGCAACTTCGCGTAATGCTTCGTTGCCATTTGCCGGATCCATTTGGTAAGTGGCGCGGTTTCCAAATTTTGGAGCGCTGTCGGCGGCTTCGCGGAACGGACCATAAAATGCTGAAGCATATTTGGCCGAATAAGCCATAATTGGGGTGTTGTAAAAACCATTTTCGTCGAGCGATTTGCGGATAGCTCCAACACGTCCGTCCATCATATCGCTGGGTGCAACCATATCAACACCTTCTTCAGCCATTGAAACCGATTGTTTTGCCAGTGTAACCAGCGTGAGATCGTTGTGAACGTCGCCATTAACAATGGTTCCGCAGTGACCGTGTGATGTATATTCACAATTGCAAATATCGGCAATGATATATAAATCGGGCAAAGCGCTTTTTATGGCACGCACGGCCTGTTGTACAATTCCGTTGTGCTCGCAGGCCACAAGCCCGTGTTCGTCCTTGTGTTCAGGAATACCAAAAAGCAAAATTGCCTGAATTCCTAATCCATATAACCGGCGACATTCTTCAACCAACAGATCGACTGAAAGGTTGAAATTGCCTGGCATGGAGGAAATTGGAATTCGTACGTTTGTTCCCGGACAAACAAAAAGCGGCATCACCAGGTCATCGCGGGTTAATATTGTTTCTCTGACTAAATTTCGTAAAACAGGAGTTTGTCTTAATCTTCTGAGTCTTGTAGTTGGGAAAGACATGGTTCTAATTGTTTAAAAGTTGTTTCTTCTGAAAATAATTGAGTATGGCTGAATGTATTCCTTGTGAATTCGCAGTTCCGGCAGTTATCAATGGTTCAATTCCATTGCGGATAACTTCGGCTGAGGTTGTTTGCCCAATGCAAACCAATCGGAGTTTTGTAGGGTCAATTTTCCCTGAAAGCAGTTGAAGTAAATTTTTGCAACACGATGGACTTGAAAGTACGATCATGTCGTACTGATCGTCCAATATGAGTTTTAATGCATTTTCGTTAATCGATTCAGGAAGAACGGTTTCGTAAAAAAGGATACGGGTGCATTCGGCTTTTTTTGATATTTTGTCTTCAATAACAGTACGGGCTAAATTCCCAATAGGGAAGAGTACCCGATCACCAAAGTTTACCCGGTGAAAAAAATCTACAACAAAATCCTCTGCCGTGTTTCCCAGATTTATAAATGAAGCCGATGTCCCGTAACATTCAAGCGAAGCGGCAGTTTTTTTTCCCACAACGCCAATTTTTAAATGCTCCGGAAGGCCATAATGATTTTGAAGTTCAAAAAGTCGGGCGAAAAAGTAGCGCAATCCGTTTGGGCTGGTAAAAACTACCCAATTAAACGATTCGATATTTTTTAATTGTTGCCAGGCAAACTCGTCGAGAGGTAATGGCCTGACTTCAATAGTTGGCATCAAAATCAGGGTGGCTGAATCTTCAGATAACAGATTTTCAAGTTCAGCAGACTGACCGGCTGGCCGTGTTGATATAAATACTTTGTTTTCGAGTATTTTACCCATTTGGTTTAGTGAGTATTGTTGCTTGATTTAATTTGGTCTAAGATTTCTTTTGCTCCTTTTTCGAGCATTTTTTCAGCCATTTGAACTCCCAGGTCAGCTCCATTGGTCATTTCTCCTGATACGTCTTCCCGAATGTATTGCTTTCCGTCAATGGAAGAAACAAATCCGCTCATATTCAGGGTTCCGTTTTCAACCCTTGAATAACATCCAAGTGGAACTTGGCAACCACCTTCAAGATGAGCCAGAAATGCACGTTCAGCAACCACCGTGTTCCAGGTATTCAAATGGTTTAATTTTTCCATTAATTCATCAACTTCAGGATCATTTAGCCGTGTTTCAATGGCAATGGCTCCCTGACTGACTGCGGGCATGATTACTTCCGGATCAATAATCTCGGTGATGTATTGTTCGAGTCCAAGGCGTTGAAGACCGGCTGCAGCCATAATCATGGCATCGCAATACCCATCTTCCATTTTCTGAAGGCGCGAGTTCACGTTTCCCCGAATATCTTTAATAACGATCTGGTTATTTATTTTCAGAAGTCCTGCAATCCTGCGCAAACTAGATGTGGCAACAACATCGCCTGCTTTCAGGTCTGACATCTTTTTACCCTTTAAACTTACCAATGCATCGCGGAATTCTCCACGCTCCAAAACTGCACCTAATTTTAGGCCATCTGGTAATTTGGTAGGAAGGTCTTTTAAACTGTGAACAGCCAGATCAACGCTTCCGTCTATCAGCTCATTTTCAATTTCTTTGGTGAATAACCCTTTGTCGCCGATTTTTGAGAGCGCAACATCGAGAATTTTATCTCCTTTTGTTTTAATAATTTTCAGTTCAACCTGAAGTTCCGGAAAGATATTTTCGAGTGTTGCTTTTACTTTTTTAGCTTGATAGAGTGCCAGTTGGCTGCCTCTTGTGCCTATACGTATCGTTTTTTTCATTCTGATCGTTCAAGAGCAAATCAACCGGATTTGCCTGTAAAATATTTTAGTCGAATTTAAATAAATCATTGATGATTTTTAACGAATCGATATTTTTTCCGTTATCCGTTAAATTTTTTAGGTTTTTGATCAGCAAACGGGTGTATCGCTGGGTCAAATGTTGCGCATAATCATCTACGATTTCCTGCATTTCCGGAGTATTTACCTTGCGGTAGGTCGAAAGTTCTTCCTGATTTATGGCCTGGAAATTTGCGGTTATTGTGCTTATTGCCGGGCGAAGCGAACGACTGGCCAGCCATTCAGAAAAATCGGCCACAACTTCGTCCAAAATAAGATGTGCTTTGGCTGCACTTTCCTTCTTGTTTTCAGTAGTCTGTTTAACTATTTCCTGAAGGTCGTCAACGCCAAGTACTTCAACGTTTTCCAATTCAGCAACTGAAGTTTCGATATTGCGGGGAACCGAGAGATCAATATAGACTTGTTTGTGTCCGGGCCTGACCAATTGGTTTTGCTTAACCATTTCAGCAGTGATAACAGGTGTAGCAGAAGATGTTGCAATCATCACGATATCAAATCCGTGAAGGTATTTTCCGAATGTGTCAAACGAAATGGTCATTCCGTTGTATTTGGCGGCTGTTTTTTCTGCTTTTTCGATCGTACGATTGGCTACCCCAATCTGCTTAACTCCCTTTTTGTGAATATTCTGAAGTGCCAGATTCCCGGTTTCACCAGCTCCAACCAATAAAACCGACTTGTCGGCAACTCCATTGAGAAGGTTGACACACATTTCCACCGCAGCACTACTTACTGAAGTAATTCCAAGCTTGATGCCTGTTTCCGTGCGGACACGTTTCCCTGCTTCGAATGATTTCTGGAAAAGTCGCATTAAAACGGCATCAGTAAGAGCCAGTTCAGTACAGGTAATGTATGCTTCTTTCACTTGACCAATAATCTGGTCTTCTCCAATGATCAGTGAATCGAGTCCTGAAACCACTTCGAATAAATGACGCACTGCTCCCGCATTTGAGCGATGATAAAAGTACTGCCAGCAATGATCAGTAATTCCTTTGAATTTTTTGATCGCTTCATAGATCAACTCAAATGCAGTCTGATTGTCATGTTTATCCTGCGAGAAATAAATTTCGGTCCGGTTGCATGTCGAAATGAGCACCAAATCAGCAATGTCTGTTTCTTGCTGAAGTAGTTCTGAAAATGGAACAATTTCGTCTTTTGGAAATGAAAATAACTCACGGATCTCTAGTGGCGCTGTTTTATAGCTTATTCCTATCACCCCTATCATAAAATAATCTTTTATCAGAATTGCTAACGAAAAACAATTATGCACAATAATAGTTGCAATTTCAGCTTAATTATAAGTTAAAAAATGCAAAATGCCTGAAAATGAAAAGTGTGCTAACTTTTTTTTCTAGCACCCTGATGGAGGAGGGCGTGAAAATTGGAATCCGGAGAAAAGGAATTCATGAACTTTTATGTTCCTGACCTGAAAAATAATAGTTCCCGTATCGGGAATAAATGCTGTAGTTTTAGCTTCAGGCTTTAAAATGGTATTCTGATTTTGAATCTTTTGGTCGTTGACCTGGAAATAATAAATCGAATGGTCTGTTGCTTTTTGTTTGACTTCGACGGGTATAGTAACCGATGAAACAGTTTCGATTGCCTCGTCTCCGTTGCTATTATTGAACATACCCATTGCGAAGCCGAAAAAATAAAATGCGGCTAGCAGCAAGTAAGGTAGAGGTGTCGATAATAGTCCTAAAAAAAACATTACTCAGAAATAAAGTTAAACAATTGGTCTTAAACGATTCGCCTGAAAAACGATCGTTTTGTTTGTTTATTGTGTCGCAAATGTAATAATAATGGATGAATGGTGTGGTTTGATGGCATTGATATTTGTCAGTATGTTGCGATGCTGTGTTATAGCCATTCTGTCTGTGAAGTATCGATAAAAGTATGATGTTAGAAGTTGCAAAAAATATTAATGATTAGGTCAGATTGCATTTTAGTTCGAATAAAATTAAGAATACTCCGGTATGAAATAATTCTTATTCGCATCTTTGCAATTGTTTTGAACACTCATATACATTAAAATTAAGGATATGGATTTTTCAGGTTTACTTAAGTATTTTGTTCCTAAAGAAAAAAAGTTTTATGCGATGTTTAATCAGGCTGCGGAAAATACTATTGAAGCCTCATCTGCATTGGTTAAGCTCATCAATTCGCCGGAATTGGAAGATCGCCGGTCAATCGGACTAGCCATTAAAGCAATAGAGAAAAAGGGGGATGAATTTACCAATCAGATTTTTGATGTATTAAACCGCTCTTTTATTACTCCATTCGATAGGGAAGACATCAATGAGTTAACCTCAACAATTGATGATGTAGTAGATTTGATTTATAGTTTGTCAACAAAGATTGAGATCTACCGGTGTACCGTTTTCAGCTCGTTTATGAAAGATATGGTTGCCTTAATTTCTGACGGATGTCAGCTAATCAAAGTAGCTGTGGGTGGTCTTGATGATTTTAAGAGCTCCACTAAGGTTTTAAAGGCTTGTAAAGACATTAATAAGCTTGAAAGTCGGGTAGATGAGTTTTATCACATGGCTATTTCGAGCCTTTTCGAAAACGAAAAAGATCCTATTGAATTAATCAAACAGAAAGAAATTCTTCTGAATATCGAGAAGATCGCTAATAAGATGGAAGATGTTTCGGATGTAGTGAAAACTATTTTAGTTAAATACGCTTAATCAGGGTCTTTTTTAGTTCTAACTCTTTATTTCAGGCTATGCTTACCATTTTAATTGTTACAATTGTTCTTGCCTTTGTTTTCGACTTGATTAACGGTTTTCATGATGCTGCCAATTCAATAGCAACTGTTGTTTCCACAAAAGTACTTGCCCCATTCCCAGCTGTCCTTTGGGCTGCGTTTTGGAATTTTGTCGCTTATTGGGTATTCGATCTCAAAGTAGCCAATACAGTTGCCAAAACGGTTGACAGCAGCGCGATTACGCTTCAGGTAATATTGGCTGGAATAATTGCCGCTATTATCTGGAATTTGTTGACGTGGTATTTTGGTATTCCTTCCTCCTCCTCACATACGTTAATTGGAGGTTTTGCAGGTGCCGCCGTGGCACATACCGGAACTTTTTCTGTTGTCAGTGAGGAAGTAATTGTAAAAACTGTCATTTTTATTTTCCTGTCGCCAATAATAGGAATGATCATTTCTTATTTGATAACACTTATTATACTTTGGAGTAGTCGAAGGGCTAATCCACACCATGCCAACAAATGGTTTCGAAAGGGACAAATCCTATCTTCAGGAGCATTAAGCTTAGGCCATGGCGGAAGTGATTCGCAGAAAGTTGTTGGTATTATAAGTGCTGCTATGTTGGTTTATATACATTCGTTGAATGCTCAGGGGTTGGCAGTTCCTGATTGGGTGCACGTGAGAGAAACTGTCGATGCAATGGGTAAAACACACTTACATGTACCGGCATGGATTCCAATTTCTTGTTATACTGCAATCTCTCTTGGAACTATGATGGGTGGTTGGCGAATTGTAAAAACAATGGGTACGAAAATTACCAAAGTTACTCCTGTTGAAGGTGTTGCTGCTGAAACAGCCGGTGCTATTACTTTATTCGGCGTTTCTCAGGGGCTGGGTATTCCGGTAAGTACAACTCACACCATTTCAGGAGCGATTATGGGTGTGGGGATGACCAAACGATTGTCGGCTGTTCGGTGGGGTGTTGCGAATAATTTACTTATTGCGTGGGTTTTAACTATTCCGGTAAGTATGCTTATTGCAGGATTGGTTTATTTGGCTATTACAGCTATGGGAATTTGATCTGAGCATGGCGTAGCAGTGCCCGTTGGGCGAAAATCAAACAGATATTGTTAGCTTTTCAGATACAGATTACTATCGCCGTAACTTAGGAATCGGTAATTATTTGTCAGAGCATGGTCGTAAATGGTTTGCCATTCATCACCTAAATAAGCCGAAATCAGCAGCAATAATGTGCTTTGTGGCTGATGGAAATTGGTAATCAATCCGTCAACTATCCTGAATTGATATCCGGGTGCAATGATGATTTGTGTTGATGCCGAAAGATATTCAGCCTGATTTCTTTCCAATAGTTGGATTAGCGCTTGCAATGCAATATTTGCCTCAATTGAGCTGGTTTCTGCCTGATAAGCTTCCCATTGCGTAACTTTCAAATCAGAAATACTCATTTCCGGATTTTGATGTGCCTGAAGTCCCAGCCAATAAAGACTTTCCAATGTGCGGACTGAAGTGGTGCCGACTGCAATTTTCTTTCCAGAGTGACCAATGAGTTTTTTTAGGAAATCCCGGCTAATGTATAAATGTTCAGAGTGCATCTCGTGACCTGAAAGGATTTCGCTTTTTACCGGCTGAAACGTTCCAGCTCCAACGTGTAGCGTTAGTTCTGCCATTTCATGTCCATCTTCGGTCAGGTGACTAAAAACTTTATCAGTAAAGTGCAGGCCCGCAGTTGGTGCGGCTACCGAGCCTTTTATTTTTGAATAAACAGTTTGATATCGCTCCAGATCGCTTTGTTCGGTTTCGCGGTTCAAATAGGGCGGAATGGGCAGCGAGCCGGCAGACTCAATGATTCTTGAAAACTCAAAATCAGGATTGTTCCAGCTAAATTGGATCAGACTTTTGTTATTCTCCGGATCGGTTTGTTCTGCACAAAGTTCAATTTCGGTTTCATCAATCGTGATGATCTTTCGCAGACGATCACCTTTCCATTTTTTCTGATTGCCAATCATACATTTCCATACGCACGATTGAGTGGTCTGAAACGCGATCTGGTAATCAGACGGATCAACCGGGTCGAGGCAAAACAGTTCGATTTTGGCTCCGGTTTCTTTCTGAAAATGAAGCCTGGCGCGGATTACTTTCGTGTTGTTGAAAATCAGTAGACTGTTGGAAGGTAAAAATTCAGGAAGGTTTTCGAATTGTGAATCCTGAATTAAGCCGTTCTTCCAAACGAGCAACTTCGACTGATCGCGCTCATCCAGCGGATATTTGGCGATTTTTTCGTCGGGCAGATCGTAAGCATAATCGCTAATTGAAATGCCCGTTACTTTCTCCAGTAGTTTATTTGTGCTTTCCATAGTTTTCAGCGGCCAAAAATACGCAAACTTTTGAATCTTGAATCCCAAGTCTTGAATCTTCTGGCTTCCGTCTTCCGACTTCGGACTTTTATCGTAGTTTTGTGTAAAATTTTCAGAAAATGATAAAAGCAGGAGATAAGGTTCGGTTTTTGAATGCCGTTGGCGGCGGGGTGGTGAAATCGGTGATCAACAAAACCATGGTAAATGTTGAAGATTACGATGGCTTCGAAGTTCCAACCCTGATTAGTGAAGTGGTTGTTGTGGATGATGCAAATTCGATGAATTCAGAAAAACGTCATGCTAAAATCCGCGCCGATCAGAAAAAAGAAGCCGTAGAAGTAAAAAAAGAACAGCCCAAGGTTGAACCCAAATACATTGCCGGAAAAGATTCGCCCGATTGTTATTTTGCGTTTGTGCCCCAGAACGAAGCAAATCCGGTTGAAGGTGAATTGAAAGTCTATTTGGTGAATAACAGCAATAATTTTGTGCTTTATAACTATAGCCACCTGAAGAATAAGGTTTACCGCAGTGTCGAATCGGGCAAGATGAACCCTAACAGCAAGCGGTATCTCGAAAGTTTTACACGGATGGATTTGAATGAACTTCCCGATTTTCAGTTTCAGTTGGTGTTTTTCAGGGAAGAGTCGTCATCGCTCGAAAACCCTGTGGTAAAAAGTTTTCGTTTGAATCCGGTTAAGTTTTATCGACTAAATAGTTATGAGAAAACCAGGTACTTCACTCAGAATGCAATTGTTTTTTCTTTGCTCGAACCCGATATGGAAACTGAAGTTGCTAAACTTTCAGAGGCTGATATGACTCAGGTTGTACTCGAAAAAGAGGAGCCCAAGGTTGTTGTAAAGCGCACTGTCTCTCCTGATTTGGTTGAAATTGATCTGCACATTCACGAATTATTGGAAGATACCCGTGGTTTGGCCAATCACGAAATGCTCGAAGTTCAGTTGGGCCGATTCCGCAACGAACTGGAAACTGCAATTGCTAATGGAACACGACGGATTGTTTTTATTCATGGTATCGGAAATGGAACGCTCAAGCAGGAACTTCGCAAAGAATTGAGCACCAAATACAAGAAATATTATTTTCAGGATGCCAGCTTTAAAGAATATGGCTATGGCGCAACGATGGTGATTTTAAAAGGCAATTAGTAATCCTGTTGATCGAAGTAATGGAAAAAAGTCATTAGTCATCAGAAAAATTTCCCAATGACTAATGACTTTTTCCTGTTATTTATTCGTATTCTCCAGTGACGTCAGTCAATACTTCAAATCCGGTTTCTGTAATCAGAATGGTATGTTCAAATTGCGCTGAAAGCTTGTTGTCAATCGTCCTGGCTGTCCACTTATCTGCTTTGTCAACAACGGCACTTGCCCGTCCTTGATTAATCATTGGCTCAATGGTGAAAGTCATGCCAGGTTTCATGATTGGACCAGTATTCCTGCGCGAAGTATGGTCAATTTGCGGTTCTTCATGAAAATCAACTCCGCAACCATGCCCACAGAACTCGTAAACCACACTGAATCCTTTAGCTTTAGCGTATTTGCTGATGGCAAAACCAATGTTTCCAAACTGATTTCCGGGCCTAACTTGCTGTATGCCCAAATCTAAACAATGTTTAGTCACCTCAATTAATTCCTGTGCAATCGGCGAAACTTCACCAACCGTGTACATTTTGCTGGTATCGCCATAGTAGCCATCCAGAATGGTTGTCACGTCTATGTTTAAAATGTCACCACTCTTTAAAATGGTTTTTTCTGAAGGAATTCCGTGACAAATCACTTCGTTGAGCGAAATACAGCACGATTTGGGGTATCCCCCATAACCCAATGTGGCAGGAATGGCGCCGTTTTCGCGAATGAAAGCTTCTATTTTTTGATCTAAAAATTCAGTTGAGACACCTTCTTTTACAAATGGAGCAATAAATTCGAGCGTTTGGCCTGCGAGCTTGCTGCTTTTCCGGATCCCTTCAATCTGAGCCGGAGTTTTTATAATAATCTTTTCCATGAAACATTTAAAATTTGTGCAAAAGTCGTTAAATCGATTGGTAATTCAAAACTGAACAATAGATTTGCACAAAGGTTTAAAATATCTGTTTCCAAATGGAAAAGTATCAGGAACAAATCAGCATTAAGTCCTATCACACGAATCAATACGGACAGGCATCCATTTCCTCATTGTTCAATATTCTGATTGAAGCCGCCTGGGCGCATGCTCAGGTCATGGATTGGGGATACGACAGTTTGAAAAGTAATAATCTGTTTTGGGTATTGTCGCGCATGTATTTTCAGGTCGAAAAATACCCTTCCTGGCAGGATGAAATAACGCTGAATACCTGGTCGGCTGGAACGGATGGCATGTATGCTTACCGTGAATACATTGTTGAAAATGACAAAGGTGAAGTGATTTTACGCGCCAGTTCTGCCTGGTTGATTTTGGATATGGAAACACGCAAAATATTCAGGTTAAATGATTTCAGAGATACTTTTCCAAAGCGAATTGATGCGAATGCCTGTCGGGCACCGAAACGGATAAAACCCGATGCTCATTCTGAAACTTTGAATTATTATCCAGTTTTATTTAGCGAACTGGATATTAATCAGCATTTTAATAGTGTGAAATATGTGGAGCGAGTGCTGGACGATTTTGGGATAGATTTTTTGAATGCCCACGAACCTGCCGAGTTAGAAGTTAATTATCTGAAAGAAGGGCAGGCGGGCGACTGGATTGCTGTAACCAACACCAAACTATCAGAATCGGAAAGCCTGAATTGCCTGGTTCGCCAGTCGGATGGCGCCGATTTGTGCGTGATGCGAATTGTTTGGAGGGAAAGAGTAAATTGCTAAATGGTTAAATTGTTGGTGGGTTTGTATGACCTTAATCTTTATAGCAATTAAACCATACAACAATTAACCCCTTCATTAAGCGGCATTTCCTTCTATTGGCTTAATTTCGTTCAATACATTTTCTTTTTGAGTTCCTTCTTCTTCCAAATCGTAATCATTTTGTAACCCAAGCCAAAATCGAGGTGAATTTCCGAAAAATTTGGAAAGGCGAAGTGCTGTGTCTGCTGTGATTCTTCTGTTTCCCTTTATTATTTCGCTAACTCTGGTTTGAGGAATAAAAGTTTCTTTGGCCAGCCGGTAGGCTGAGATGCCAAGTGGAATTAAAAACTCTTCATTTAATATTTCTCCGGGGTGTATGTTTTTTAGCTTTTCCACATCTGTTCTTTTTTATATGTTAGTCAAGGATTTTAACGTTAACCGGAACATTGATTCTTCCTAATTATTTATTTTTTCCGCTTTTATTACATAGATCCAAGGATAAGAAGGGCCCATTGCAGTGCATGCTCCTAATTCCGAATCTTGTATTTTTCTTATGTCAAGCTTGATTTTTATTCCAGATTGCTGCAGCTCAATAGGTAGGTTTTTTGCAATATAAATGCCGTCTAAAGTTGTGCTGCCAACAATCATTTTCACCTTATCCAGTTCAGAAGTAAATTTAATTGAAAATACCCCACAATCCGGATTACTACCCAATACTTCTGCTTGAAGCTGGAATGTATTTGGGTCATTATTTTCTTCGTGACAATTCGAAAAAAGTAAAACGATCAGGATTGAAATAAAAAGATTTGTTTTCATCGGAAGCAGTATTTTCAAAGTAGATGATTAGTTCATCCAAATGGTTGCTTAATCCCTTTTATATCTTTCTGTAACATTCCAATATCTTTTCAACCTTTTCATCCAAAGGCATAAATCCATCAAGCCAATGAATTTTTGTTCCTTGGTTTTCCATCCGTCGGAACCAGGTCATCTGGCGTTTGGCAAACTGGTGAATGGCCACATTTAAACCGTCGAACATTTGTTGATATGTGAGTTGTCCGGTCAGGTGTTGAGTCATGTATTTATATTCCAGTCCGTAGTAAGTTAATTGTTCCGGAGTTAAACCGCTATCGAGTAACCGCTGAACCTCATCTAGCATTCCTTCTTTCAGTCGTTGTTTAAGTCGGCTGGTTATGCGTTTCCGGCGCGAATCACGATCAAATTTGACGCCAACCACCAAACTTCTGATTTCGGGCATTCCGGTGTCAATTTCAGGGTGAGTCAGGTAGTATTCTTCAATTTCGATGGCACGTATGACACGTTTCACACTTTCCGTATCGGTTTGGTTGTGCAGGTAGTTTTTGTAGCCTTTCAAAATCAATTCCAGTTCCCACAATAATTTATCGTCCAGTTCTTCGCGAAGTTTTTCGTTTACCGGAACCTGAATCAGCTTGTAGTTTTTCAGGATAGCTTCCAGGTATAAACCACTTCCGCCACACATCACCGGCAGTTTTCTGCGCTCGCTGATGTCGGCAAAAACCTTCAAAAAATCTTTCTGGTATTCATAAACATTGTACTCGTAACCCGCGTCAACAATGTCGATCAGATGATACGGAACCGGCTTGCCATCGACAATATAGTCGGCGTAATCCTTTCCTGTCCCGAGATCCATTCCGCGGTAAACCTGTCGTGAATCGGCAGAGATCACTTCGCCGTCGAGAGCCGATGCAACTTTGGCTGCTACGCTGGTTTTTCCTGAAGCTGTTGGCCCAAGAATGGTAATTAGGTTATATTTTTCGTTGTGCATGAATTCAGAGGTTTTGGAAGTGCAAATTAAATGTATTTTTGCAATGCAAATTTAAATGTAAGTTTCAAACGGATGAATTTTGGCCACTAAGGCACAAAGACTCTAAGAAACTCCAAGGTTCATTTGTTTTTTTAGCTTCGTGCCTTTGTGGCATTAGATTAAATTTTGAGACTTTTACGATAGAATGGTACACAAACCACAAAATATTAGCATTAAAAACAAAAAGGCTTTCTTCGACTACGAAATCCTCGAAACTTTCTATGCCGGAATTCAACTGGCAGGAACCGAAATTAAATCGATCCGTGGAGGCAAAGCCGGGTTGGTTGATTCGTATTGCTCATTTTGGGATAACCAGTTGTATGTGAAGAATATGCACATTGCCGAATACGATTTTGGTACCTGCAACAACCACATTGCCAAGCGCGACCGCAAATTACTCCTGAACCGCAAAGAATTGGATAAATTACAGAAGAAAACCAAAGAAGGCGGTATTACCATAGTTCCTTTAAAACTTTTCATCAACGATCGCGGATTGGCCAAGCTCGAAATATCGCTCGCCAAAGGGAAAAAGACCTACGACAAACGCGAAACCCTGAAACTGAAAGACGATGCCCGCGAGATGGATCGGGCCAGGAAGCAATAGTTTCGCAGGAATCAATACCAATTTTTCTAAATTAATACAATGACCGAATATAAAACTTTCGAAACAGAGAGGCTTATCATAAAGCCAACCTTTGAAGAGGATGCTGAATTTATATTTGAGTTATTAAACTCTCCGAATTGGTTGAAGTACATTGGAAATCGGAATGTTACCTCGATAGAAAGTGCAAGGGAATACATCAAATTAAAAATGCTACCGCAGTTTGAACGACTTGGATTTGGCAATTACACTGTAATTCGGAAATCGGACCAGGCTAAAATGGGTGTTTGCGGATTCTACGACCGGGATGGACTTGATGGTCTGGATATAGGGTTCGCTTTTCTTCAAAAATATGAAGGAAAAGGTTATGGTTTCGAATCGGCAAATAAGTTAAAACAAGTTGCTTTTACTGAGTTTGGAATAACTGAGATCGTTGCCATTACCACTCAGGATAACACGGCTTCTCAAAAACTGCTTGAAAAATTGGGTTTGACTCTTATCGGAACCACTAAAATTCCGAATGATAATGAAGAACTGCTTCTCTACAAAATCAGTAAGTGATAAAGTCAACGGTATAAAAAAAGCCTGATAGAATTGATCCATCAGGCTTAATATGTAAAGTTTAAAAGAAAATCTTATTTCAAAGTGGCCAATGCAGCTTTAATGCGGTCAAGCGATTTGGTCAGGTCCGCTTCCGAAGCGGCGTATGAAATACGGATACATTCAGGAGCGCCAAATGCTTCGCCCGAAACAACTCCTGTAAAGGCATTCGACAGGATAAATAAGCCCATATCGTCTGCATTATTGATGGTTACAGTGCCATCCGACTTTCCGAAGAAGGATGAAATGTCAGGAAAAACATAGAATGCGCCATCGGGTTTGCTGGTTTTAATACCAGGAATTTCGGCCAGTTTTGCCAGAACCAGATCGCGACGTTTATTGAATTGCTCAACCATTGCCTGCACTGTATCCAGCGGTGCGTTTAAAGCGGCAACCGAGGCAATTTGCGAAACTGAACATGGACCGGATGTATATTGTCCCTGTAATTTGTTGGCTGCTTTTGCCAACCAAAGTGGGGCTGCAATGTAGCCAATGCGGTAACCTGTCATGGCAAACGCTTTTGATACTCCATTAACAACAACTACCTGATCTTTAATTTTGGCAAATTGAGCAATGCTTTCGTGTTTGATGCCATAAACGATATGTTCGTAAATTTCGTCTGAAATCACAATGATGTTTGGATGTTTGGCAAAAATATCGGCAAAAGCTTTCAGTTCAGCTTTGGTATAAACGCTTCCGGTGGGGTTGCTCGGGCTGCTGAACAGGAACGCACGGGTTTTAGGCGTAATTGCAGCTTCCAATTGGGCTGGAGTGATTTTAAAATCGCTGTCAACAGTGGTTGGGATGATCACATTTACGCCTTCGTTCAGTTTGACCAACTCAATGTAAGTTACCCAGTAAGGCGCCGGAATAATCACTTCATCGCCTTTGTTGATTAAGCATTGCAACAAGTTGGCGATCGAGTGTTTCGCACCGTTTGATACAATAATCTGGTTGGTTGCATATTCCAGTCCATTGTCGCGTTTCAGTTTATCTGAAATGGCTTTCAGCAACGAAGCATAGCCCGGAACTGGTGAATACGTTGAATAGTTATCATCAATGGCCTTTTTTGCGGCGTCTTTGATGAAATCGGGGGTGTTAAAATCAGGTTCACCAACGCCAAGGCTGATCACGTCGATGCCTTTTTCTTTTAATTCGCGGCTTTTTTGGGCCACAGCCAGGGTGGCAGATTCCGATAAACAGGCTACTCTGTCTGAAACTCTCTCCATAACTGATATTTAAGTGGGTTTAATGTTTAATTTATTTTCGGGTGCAATATATGAAAAATACTAATTGCGTTGTTCTGTTGGTTTCAATTTGAAAATAAAATGCCTGAAAAATTTACGATTTGTTATTAGTGCCATGCAAAGCTAAAAAATCATGCACTTTATGCTGTAACTTTTGATAATCCTTATAGTCAGAAACAACAAAAAGTTCTGACCCATGAATCAACTGATGAAGATTTTGTGCCATTTCGAAAGGATGGTTTATATCATTCGGTATTGAAACAATCAATGTAGGAACATCTATTTTTGCAATTTGTTCGCGTGATGGCAGATCGGAAGCTGCTCCTCCCAAATAGATTCGTGAATAATAAGGTGGCTCAAACCCCAGACGATTATCCAACAACCTTTGCCTGGTTCCGCGATAAATTTGCTCAAAAAAATCAGGTGGATCCTGACTCCATTGAATGATTCTTTTCAGGATTTCAGGAACAGTTTTTCCGTTGGTTTTGGATACGATCTTTTTGTAAACTGCTATTACGTCGTTGCGCATTTCCCAGGCCGGGGGAGGAGTGACCAACACCAATGCCTTTACCCGCTCCGGAAACCGGACTGCGGCATGAAGACTTGTGGCCGCTCCCATCGACAATCCGCCCATCACTACTTTGTCGTAATTTTGAGCGTTAAGAATGCACATTAATTCGTCAGTTAATGCGGGCCAGGAATAATCGCCATCAGTCGATTGATCGCAGTAATTGTACCTGACTACTGAAACCAGATCCTGTATCGAATTAAAATCTATTAATGAATAAACCGAATCAGATTCTACGGAGTTCAGCATTCCATGAAGCCAGATAAACGGCTGGCCTTCTCCCTGTATATTTAATTGTGGCGTTTTCAAGATTTTGTTTGTATTTCTGAATACTGCGACTGCTAACTGGACACTATTCAAACAAACCTTCGTCGCGAATAAGCATCAAAATTGAAGAATGTGGCAGAATGATGAATTTTTCTTTGTTGAATTCAATTTCCCATCTACTCTTATTGAGGTAAACTGCCAGGTCGCCCGCTTTGGCCTGAAGAGGAACATATTGAACCTGCTCCTTCTTTTCTTTCCAGGGTTCGTCAACATCAGTCATGGCCGGAATCGGATACCCGGGACCGACTTTAACAATATAGCCGCTTTGTGTTTTTTCATTTTCCTGAACATTTGGCGGCAAATATAACCCAGAAGCGGTTTTTCCCTGTGGATTTTTAGGGCGTATCAATACACGGTCACCTATGAGTATAAACTTATCCAGGTCTTTTTCATCAATAATGAGTGACATTGCTGTTTCGTTTTGATTTTGCGACAAAGATAAGACAATCGGGTTTATTGATTCGCTTTTCAGATCTTTATAACTCTTTTTTAAAGCGAAATTCTATTTATTCAATGCAAAATGTTATTTGTTTTATTTGACTTTTAAAAATATTTCAAATTCCATAAACTTTTAATTGTCAATAAATCAGTTGTTTATATTTATGTTGAAAAATATTTTGAAAATATATGGTACTATGTGTTGCATGGTATCATATAAAAGATATATATTTGCAGTACAAATAACAATGTAACGGAAGGTATAGGTTAAAAAAAAGAACTATACAGTTTGTAACCAAAACAAATAACTGATGTCATAGGAATTGAGAACAAACTTTTAAAAACAGAAAACCAAAAAACAATAAAACAGAGGAGGAGAAAATCATGAAACTGGAAAGCACAAAAGCACAAATGAGAAAAGGGGTACTCGAATACTGTATTCTGTCGGTTCTTGAGAACAAGCCTCTTTATGTTAGTGACATTGTTCAAAATCTGGAGAAGTCGGAATTGGTTGTTGTGGAAGGCACACTTTACCCAATGCTGACCCGGCTTAAAAACGAAGGCTACCTTGGATACCATTGGGAAGAATCGTTTCAGGGTCCACCACGAAAGTATTACGAATTGACCGAACCCGGAAAACTATTCCTGGCCGAACTCGGAAAATTCTGGAAGGAATTGGTTGACGCCGTTTTTCGGATTAACTGCCAGCAGTAGACCAAAGTATTCAATAGAATCAGAAACAATTAAAACAATAGAAACCATGAAAAAGACATTCACAATAAACATTAGCGGGAGCGTTTTCCACATCGAAGAAGATGCTTTTGAAAAACTACAGGATTATCTGAAATTGTTGAATCGCTTTTTTGAAACTCAAAAAGGTGGACAGGAAATTTTACAGGATATTGAATCGCGCATTGCTGAACTGCTTCAGGAAAAAATAAACTCAGGACAGGACGCTGTGACAGACGAATGGGTTGACGAAGTGATGCAACGAATGGGAAACCCTGAAGATTTTATGGACCAGGAAGAACCTGAAAATACAGAAACTTCAGCAAAAGAATTGAAAGGCGAAAAAACAAAAAAACGAATGTACCGCGATAGCGAAAGCCGTGTTTTGGGTGGAGTTTGTTCCGGAATGAGCGCCTATTTCAATATTGACCCTGTATTTCTCCGGATACTTTTTGTATTGCTGGTTTTCGTCGGAGTTGGCATTTCAGCTATCGTTTACCTGATTTTATGGATTGTGGTTCCGAAAGCACGCACAACAGCTCAACGGCTTGAAATGCGGGGTGAGGATGCGACCATTTCGAACATCCGGAAGACCGTTCAGGAAGAAGTAGATGAAGTAAAGAATAGTTTTTCGAAAATGAATCGTTCTGAATCGGCTCAAAAAGGTAGAGATATTGCGAATAAAGCTGGACAAGCTACAGTTCAGGTTGCTAAAGGTTTGGGGCGTGTTGTAGCGGTCTTCTTTGGAAGCTTATTTATTCTGACTGGATTTGTTGGGCTTATAGCTGCAATGGTTTCACTTGCCGTTGGAGGTACCGTATTTCACAGTTCGGCTTCAGGATTGAACTCTGGTGTTGATTTAAACGGATTTTTAAGCTATGTGGTTAGTCCGGGATTGGTTAGTGTGTCTATTTTATTGATGGTTTTGTTAATCGGTATCCCTTTGCTGGCCATCCTTTTTGTCGGGACTAAATTGGTTTTCAGGTACAAAACAAATAACAAATTGATAGGCCTTGGCGCTTTTGGAATTTGGTTGGTGGCTTTGGTTGCTATGATCGGAGTCACTGCTGGTCAGGTCAATAATTTCAGTCAGAAAAACACCATTTCTTCAGTGAAACAGCTCAATTGCCAGAATGTTAAAACGATTCGAATCGAGCTTGGAACTTTAGCTGAAAGTGTTGAAAATAGTTCGGATGTGCGATTCGATGATTTTACCCTGATCAAATCGAATGGCGAAAATGTATTGGCCGGAAACCCAAGCCTTCGTATAGAATCGACTACTGCGCCCGACTTTTCGGTGGTGATCAGCAAACAAGCTCGTGGACGAAATGCCACCGAAGTCCAAAATAACCTGAATTTGATTCAGTACGAATTTACGAGCAAGGATTCTACGCTGACACTCAATCGTTTTTTTAACATCGGAAATCAGGCTAAATGGAGAAAGCAAGAAGTGAAGGTTACATTGAAAGTTCCAACAGGCAAACAGGTTTATCTGGTAAAAGATTTGGATCAGTTGCATTTCGATTTTGATAATGTGAACAACATTTGGTCGAAGGAAATGACAGGTAAAACCTGGGTAATGACTCCCGAAGGACTTTCGATAAAAGAATAAATGTTTCGGGTTACGAGATACGCGTTTCGGGTTTTTACCCGCAACGCGAAACCCGCAACAAACCAGTTCAAAGAGCAATTGAAACAACAGAAACAACAAAACAATTTAAAACTTAAAATCATGAAACGGTTAACACGCTCAAACGACAAATTAGTGGCTGGTGTAATCAGCGGAATTTCAAACTATGTGAACCCTGAACTTGACCCTGTATTTTTACGACTGGCATTTGCCTGGATTACCTTTTTCAATCCGTACCTGATATTGGTATATTTCGGAATGGCTCTGATTCTACCCAAGGAACCCGTAAGCTATCCGCAACAATAATTAATAAAGAACCGGTTTAGGCCGGTTTTTTTATGAGTTGAAAATATCATCAAACATAAATCTAATTGAGTGTAATGTTATCCATCAGTGCGGTACAAATGAACACAAATAGGTACTGAATGTTAACTAATATTAAGAAGGACAACAATTGAGGACAGGTTTTATCCGTTATCTTTGTTATTCAGATAAATTTGAGATTGGTTTGGAGTTGAATGGAGAAAAGGATACCAATCTGATTTAATACATACAATTATGAGATTTAAAAATAAAATAGCAGGTATTTCAATTTTGCTGGGGGGGATGATGGTTGCAGGTATTGGCGAATTGAAAGCCCAGGATGTTCAGGAAAACACCATGAAATTCGGTCGGTTGCTTCGATTGGTGGATAGCTACTATGTTGATTCAACAAAAATTGGTGATTTGACTGAAAAAGCCATTGTCGAGGTTTTGCGAAATCTGGATCCCCACTCGGTTTATATCTCGAAAGAGGAAGTAGAAAAAATGAATGAACCTCTTCAGGGTAATTTTGAAGGAGTAGGTATCTCATTTAATGTTTTTCGCGATACTTTAATGGTTGTAACTACTATTCCTGGTGGTCCTTCTGAAAAAGTTGGACTTCGGGCGGGCGACCGGATCGTTCAGGTGGATGCGAAAAAAATAGCCGCAATCGGTTTGAAAAATACGGATGTTTACGACTTGTTGCGTGGTAAAAAAGGTACCAAGGTTGATTTAAAGATCAAACGAAAGGGAGAGCTAAACATTTTGGATTTCACCGTTATTCGCGATAAAATTCCAATCAATAGTCTTGATGCATCGTACATGCTTAATGAGAATACCGGATACATTAAACTAAATAAGTTCTCGGCCACAACAACCAGTGAATTTTACGATGCGATTAAAGCGTTGAAATCCAACTCTAAGTTAAACAGTCTGGTGTTGGATTTACGTGGAAATGGCGGTGGATACCTGACCGCAGCGATTGAACTAGCCGATCAGTTTTTAACAGCCTACAAACTGGTCGTTTATACTTCAGGACTTCATGCTGAGAAAAAAGAATACAGCGCAACTCCGCTTGGAGAGCTTGAACAGGGGAAATTGGTCGTGTTAATCGATGAAGGTTCCGCTTCGGCCAGTGAAATTGTATCGGGTGCTATTCAGGATTGGGATCGCGGCGTTTTAATTGGCCGTCGTTCTTACGGAAAAGGATTGGTTCAACAGCCTTTCCCATTGACCGATGGTTCGATGATACGATTGACAACTGCTCACTATTACACACCAAGTGGCCGATGCATTCAAAAGCCATATACCGATGGTGTTGAAGCCTATCAAAAGGATTATATGCACCGCATTGAGAACGGTGAACTTTTCTCGAAGGACAGCGTCGTTCAGAACAAGGCAGAGAAGTTTTTGACCAAAACAACCAAACGTACAGTTTATGGCGGCGGTGGAATTATGCCCGATTTGTTTATTCCGCTTGATACTTCAAAATATTACGTCTATTACAATACCCTGAATCGCAAAAATGTTGTGTACTCAGGTGTTCTTGACATTATGGATGCCAATCGGGATGCTTTTAAGCAAAAATATACTGATTTCAAAACCTTTAACGACAAGTTTGAGGTGACTGATGAAATGGTCGATAAAATTATTGCTGCAGGCGATAAAATTGATGCAGATAAAATTACCGATGATGTTGATGGGACTCCGGTTGAGGCAAAACCAGAGAAAAATCAGAAGGAAGTGAAAAAAGAAAGCCCAAAACCCGATCAGAAGAGCATTGATTTTGCTCGTCCTTTACTGAAAAAGCAAATGAAAGGTTTGATTGCCCGCGATCTGTTCTCAATTAGTGAATATTTCCAGATTATGAATGGCGACGATGAAGCGATTAAAAAAGCAGTTGAGGTAATCAACAAAAGGGGAGAGTACGAAAAAATACTTTCGGGGAAATAAAAGGTAGTGAGAAAATAATGTTGAGAGTTGCGCGATACGGGTTCCGAGGAAAACCCGCAACCTCTAACCTGCAACCCGTAACTTGAATTTTTTTATGGAACTAATAATCAAATGGCTTTCAGGAAATTACATTGAGCTCCTGGGAGCCATTTTAGGTATCGCCTATATCTTCTTTTCCATTCGGCAGAGCATTCTGACGTGGCCGGTAGGTTTGTTGACATCCGTTCTTTATGTCTGGGTATTTTTTGTGTCGAAGTTGTATGCCGACATGGGATTACAAATGTATTACGTGGCAATCAGCATTTATGGATGGTACGAATGGTTGCGCGGAAATCAATCCAATCATGCCGAACCCATCAAAGTGAGCCGTTTATCCCTGAAATTGGGCTTTATTCTTTCAATAGTCAGTGTATTCCTGTTTATCCTGATTTGGTTTATCCTGAAAAACTACACCGATTCGCCCGTTCCGATGGCTGATGGGTTGGCAACTGCGCTCAGCATTGTGGCTACCTGGATGCTTGCGCGTAAAATCCTTGAACATTGGCTGGTCTGGATTTTTGTCGATGCGTTTTCCGTAGGATTGTTCTGGTACAAGGATCTTTTACCTACAGTTATCCTGTTTGTGGTGTACACCGTTATGGCTTATATTGGTTACCGCGAATGGAAAAGGGAAAGCCCCCTCCAAACCTCCCCCGAGGGGTGAGGCTTCGCTTGTTGCATATAGGGAGCAGAAAATTTCGTAGTGGCTTAGTGTCTTGGTGGCAAAAAATGCAATGTTTACTGCAGTTTTCTCATGTACTCATGTACTTTTGTACTTATGCATAATGCTCAAATAAAACAAATACGAATTGCCGTAACTGGTCCTGAATCGACTGGGAAATCAACATTAAGCCAACAATTGGCTGAAGAATTTAATGGTCGGTTTATTCCTGAATTTGCACGTGAATACATCGGGAAGTTGTCGCATCATTATACATTCGAAGATGTTGAAGCCATCGCCAAAGCTCAGGTTGAACAATATCGCTTAACTAAAAGCAGTTCCGAAAATCTCTTTTTTTTCGATACCTGGCTTATCATCACCAAAGTATGGTTTCTCTGGTCTTTTCAGAAAATGCCGGAATGGTTGGACCTTGAAATTCGCAACTGCAGGATGGACTTGTTTTTGCTTTGCCGACCCGATTTGCCATGGGAGGCCGATCCGGTTCGCGAAAATGGTGGAGAGAATCGTTTGAAGTTGTTTGAACTTTACATCGGAGAATTGAAACATTATGGTTTTAACTTTGTTGAAATCGGCGGCGTAGGAGAGGAGCGCTTAAGCAATGCAATTGATGTCGTTCGCAATTTTTGTCGGTTGCAATAAAACTTTCAGCAGTTTGAGTTTGAATTCATCACTAAATATTTGATTTTTGCTGAATATCAAATTTCATTCGAATTCCTTGTCATTCGTGAAAATGAAAATATGTATTAATTGTAATAAATTCCTGTAAAATGTCTTCCGAAATAAATATTGAACACAAAATGCGGAGCGCCGTTGAGCAGTTGGCCAATCAGAATTCATTAAATCTGGTTTGCCACGAACACCGCATTGGAGAACCATTGCCCTCAATCGAAAAGTTGAATAAGTTTGTTGGAATTGTCCGCGAGATCTTATTCCCGGGATACTTTGGAAATACGAGTTTGCGTTCGAATACGATCAAACACTATATTGGGGTATATGTTGATGAGCTGTTTGAACTTCTTTCGGAACAGATTCTGGCAGGTTTATGTTTTACCTGTGCTAATCCGGAGCAAGTTGATATGCAGGAACGGTCGAAGTTTGCGCAGGGACTGGCATCCGAATTTATTTCGTTTCTGCCTGAAATCCGCCGGTTGCTGGTAACCGATGTCGAGGCCGCATATCTGGGCGATCCGGCAGCCAACAGCCAAAGCGAAGTTATTTATTGCTACCCGACCATCAGGGCAATTATCAACCATAGGGTGGCTCACCAATTGCTTAAATTGGGTGTACCGCTTATTCCACGTATCATTTCTGAAATGGGACATTCCGAAACTGGTATTGATATTCATCCGGGAGCGCAGATTGGCGAAGCCTTTACAATCGATCACGGAACTGGTGTAGTAATTGGTTCAACCTGTATTATTGGCAGCAATGTGAAATTGTATCAAGGCGTAACACTGGGTGCAAAAAGCTTTCCGCTCGATAAAGACGGTAATCCAATAAAAGGCATTCCACGTCACCCGATTGTTGAAGATAATGTGATTATTTACGCTCAGGCAACCATTTTAGGCCGAATCAGGATTGGAGCAAATTCAGTAATCGGTGGAAACGTATGGGTAACCAGTAGTTTGCCGCCAAACACCAAACTCGTTCAGTCGAAGGCCAAAGAAACTGATTTCAGCGACGGCGCCGGAATTTAATGGGTTTTTGCATAGGATACCAAAATGATAGAACTTATTCGTTTTATAAATCAGTTCGAAAAATTAGATCCAGAAACAGAAGAGGCTATTAAGAATTATTTCGAAGAAGTTACCTTCAGGAAAAATGAGTTTATCGTTGAAGAAGGACGGATTTGCACGAAGATTAATTTTATAAAATCAGGACTTGTTCGGCGTTTTTACCTTCAGGATGGCGAAGAAATAACGAAATGGCTATATCACGACAATCATTGGATAGCTATACTTTCAAGCTATTTCAATCAAAAACCATCATTCGAATTCCTTCAGGCATGCGAAAATACAACGGTTTATTCGTTGTCGTTCGAGAATGAACAAAAGTTACTTGAATACCCGCTTTTCTTCAAGTTTTACGCGCATTTTTTCAGGTATTCGTTAGCTGCGTTCGACGAATTTCATTTTGTATTTGGATCGATGTCTGCTCAAAAGAAATATAAGTATTTGCTCGACAAATTTCCACTGCTGATCCGGAAGGCCAAACAAAAACACATTGCCTCGCTGTTAAATGTGAGCCAGGAAACATTAAGCCGGATTCGCGCTACAATTAATTGACATTACATCAAATAAACTCCTTTTAATTTCAGCAACATTTGCACTTTTAACTTAACAGAAATGCTATGATTTCGAAAAGTGCAATAATTGGGAAAAAAGCTCAGATTGGAAAGAATGTCCAGATCGGGAATTTTGCGACAATTGACGACGATGTTGTGATCGGCGCGAATACCCGGATTGGCAACTATGTCCATATTCAAAACGGAGCCAGAATCGGTGAAAACTGCCAGATTCATGCAAGTGCCGTGCTTGCAGGCGAACCACAGGATTTGAAATATAAAGGCGAATACACAACGCTGGAAATAGGCAATAACAACATCATCCGTGAATTTGTCACCATAAACCGGGGAACAGCTTCACGAGGAAAAACGGTGATCGGGCACAACAACCTGATCATGGCCAATTCGCACATTGGGCACGATTGTGTGATTGGCGATCATTGTGTAATTGGTTTTAACGTTGGAATGGCAGGTGAGGTCACAGTGTCTGATTGGGCAAATGTGAGTGGATTAACCGGGATTCATCAGTTTTCGAGGATTGGTACCCACGCTATGGTTGGAGGACTAAGCAAAATTGTTAAAGATGTTCCGCCTTATGTAATCGCTGCACGAGATCCGTTGACCTACGAAGGAATAAACTCCATCGGATTAAGTCGTAGGGGATTCGAATCCTTTAAAATCAACGAACTGAAAGAGATTTACCGGATCATTTTTCAGGAAAGAAGAAATTTAACTCATGCACTCGATCTGATTGAAACGAACTTTAAAGTGACTCCGGAACGTGATGAAATCATTCGTTTTATTCGAAACTCGAACCGCGGAATAATTAAAGGTTGCAAGGAATAGAAACTTCTGCAAATATTTTAGACTTTTGTAGTTGGTTTTATTTTCGTTACATAACTTAAAAGAGATACATTGAAAAATCAAAATTATACAGCCACCACGTTGGCCGGACTTGAAGAAGTACTGGCTCAGGAATTAATCGAAATTGGCGCCGACGAAGTTCAGATTGGGCGGCGGTCGGTTTATTTTAGCGGCGACCAGAAAATGCTCTACAAGGCCAATTATTGTTTGCGTACCGCTTTGCGCATTCTGGTTCCGATTGATTCGTACAAAATCTATTCGGTTGACGATTTGTATCAGCGGGCAAAAAACTTCAAGTGGGAAGAGCTGTTTGACTGCGATCAGACTTTTGCAATTCAGAGTACCGTTTTTTCGGATTTGTTTGATAATTCGATGTATGCTTCGTTGAAACTGAAAGATGCCATCGTCGATCGTTTCAGGTATAAATTTGACAATCGCCCAAATGTTGATTCCAAAAATCCGGATGTGCTGATCAACCTGCATATCAGCGCCGAGTATTGCACCATTTCGCTCGATAGCAGCGGCGAATCGTTGCATAAACGCGGTTACAGGGTAGGGCAGAACGAAGCTCCGATGAGCGAAGTTTTGGCTGCCGGACTGCTCCGACTATCGGATTGGGATTGCAAAAGCAATCTGATCGACCCCATGTGCGGATCGGGAACCATTGCCATCGAGGCAGCTATGCTGGCTAACGGAATTTATCCCGGAAGTATTCGCAAAAGCTTTGGGTTTAAGAACTGGCAAAGTTTCAATGCCGAGTTGTTTAAACGGATGGAAAATGAAGTTCAGCCGGCAGAACAAGCACCTGTTCGGATTTCAGCGTCCGATATTTTACGCCGCAACATCGATATCGCATCTAAAAATGCCGATGAAGCTGGTGTTGGCTCTTTGATTGATTTTAAAATTTCCGATTTTAAAGTGCTTGAACCAGCTTCAGAAAAGCCTTTCCTGTTGTTCAATCCGCCTTATGGCGAAAGGTTGACTCCCGATGACACTAATTTTTACGGTATGATTGGCGAGCGCCTGAAACATCATTATACCAATGCCACGGTTTGGATCATCAGCACGCCGCAATGCCTCAAATCGATCGGATTGCGCCCTTCGCGCAAAATTCCAATCCTGAATGGTTCGTTGGAATGTAGTTTCCGAAAATACGAATTGTATTCGGGATCGAAAAAGTTTGTTGCCGGTAAGGATGGCGCCGAAGCCTAAATTCGCTTCCTCTTTTGAACCACATAATCACATAGGTCACATCGAAAAAGAAGTAAGTAATGAGAATAAAATAATGTCGTATTCCTTTTCTGTTTACTCCTAAATCCCCTAAAGCGGACTTAGTTCATTGACAATCGGTTGCGATGCTCACGGCTCAAGCCCCTTCAGGGGTTTGTGGTGAAAAAAATACGACAACAAATAGTTCGCAGAACTTAATATGGATCATGTTGAGAAACTGACACTGTTCTTCCCAATTTGCAATGGTTTTGTTCGAGGCGGTTGGTGCAAAATTGTAATTGGCACCTCTTGGCTGCGGATCTTTGATCCGTTTACCTGCTACATGTGATTGCAAATCGGCACTGGCAGGGTCCAATTTATATCCTTTGTCCAAAGGTCAGCAAATTATTGTCGGGGTCAAGTAATGCAAATTCTTTTTGTCCCCATGGTTTGTTTTGCAAATGTCCATTGGGATGTATACTTGTTTTATTGTCAAGCAATGATTGATAAAGTTTGTCGATATCTTCAGTTCTGATATAAACCTGTCCATAGTTTTCTTTTGGGTCAAGACCTTTAAACTCAAAAAAATGAATTTCTATATTGTCTTTACCAACGATTAAATAGTCGCCAAAGTCACCAAGCTCCTTAAAACTTAAATTGTTCAGGTAAAAGGCTTTGGTTAACGTTTTATCACGCATTGGTAATTTTGGATTAATGGCTGTGAGCATATTTATAAATTAATTTGGTTTCTGTTAAGCGACTATATTGGCAATGAGCATACCCGTATACCAAATCATCATGTTAATTGTCGACATCAGCATATAGGTAAGCGTTGTAAGTCCCAGTACTTTAATCAGGTTAAGCTTATTGAAGAACTGGGCGTAACACCAACACATCAATATAAAGTCTAAGGGCTGGATGAGAAGTGCATAACGCATTAAGTTCTCAGGATCAGTTTTGTTGTATACGATAAATAGCACTGGAAACAATAGAAGGGCAACGACCAACACTAAACCCCTGTAGTACAGATTAAGTACTAGATGCTCAGCTAAATTGTATCCTTGTTTTTTAAATACCCAATATGAGGCCATGGTAGTGGTTAAAGCTAATAGCAATGCTGTATAGGCAAAATGATCTAAATTCCAGCGGATAGCTTTTTGGTAAAACTGAATTAGATTGCCATCTGCGTTTATTGGTTCAGCGCCAAAAGGATTATCAATGAAATAATGGTAAAGCAGCCCGTAGAAGGTTGCCAAAACAACTACAAACGACAAGGGCTTGAAATGATGAATTCTTTTCCCGTTTATAAATTCCCGGATGGAATGTCCGGGTCTTCTCAGAAGCTGTTTAATGGTATAAAAAATACCATTGTCGAAATGAAAAATTCCGTGCTGAATATCATGCCAGATGTAATGCAGGCTCAAATCAGGAGTATTTGCAGCCTGGCCGCAACGATTACAATACTTACCCTCGAAGGTGTGATTACAGTTTTTGCAAATGGTTGAATGCTCCATATTTGTTTGTTGAGTTTTATTTTGCCCAAAAGTTGCTGCATCCGCTGGCTGTATTGTCAATTGCCGGTTTCAAAGCACTTTTCACTCACATTGCAATCGTTTTTGTATGCCGACGCAGTTGTTTGAATTACAACAGCTGCGGCAAATAATTGCTTCAGGATATTGTGCTTTAACATTGATTAAAGTTAATTGGTTTAATTGGAAATTACTCCTTTCCCTTAAACAATCCAAACGATAAAAATGCGCGGGAGCAGGGGTGCTAATGTTCCGCTACAAGCAGGCGTAGTTTGCTGCTATGGGCTATTGTTTATTAGTCATTAATTTTTAGCTCATAAATTTTGGGCCAAAGCTTACCAGTCACGAAAATCCTGTCATTGATTGAGTCGTAAGCAATACCGTTCATTTCTAAGGAACCCGGGTTTATGTTTTTACATTCATCGGCCAAAGGAGTCAAATCGATTTGACCGGTTACCTGGCCTGATGCCGGGTCAATTTTAACTATTGTATTTTTCGTCCAGATGTTAGCATAAATGTAACCTTTTATGTATTCCAGCTCATTTAGGTTTTCTTTCACATATCCGTTTTCAGTAACCGAAACTGATTTAATCACCTGTAAATTGTCGGGATCCAGATAAGTCAATTTAAATGTACCGTCGCTCATGATTAAATATTTTCCATCCGTTGTCATGCCCCAGCCTTCTTCACCCGGGAAAGTAAATTCACCTGTTTTCTTAAAGCTGGTTGCATCATAAATAAATCCAACCTTGGTTTTATAGGTAAGTTGAAATACTTTCCCATTTAAAAATGTTATACCTTCTCCAAAATACTTAACTCTGTCTAGCTTTACTTTGGCATCAATTTTACCGGTCTTCAGGTCAACGATGCCAAACAATGATTCTGTCCAGGGTAATTCGGCGGGCGAACCAGTACTTTCGAATAAATCGCCATGGTGTATCAGAAGCCCTTCGGTGAAAGAAATTGTGTCGTGCGGGTACGATTTCATGTAAACGAAATCGATGGTTGGAATGGGCTTGTTTGTTGTACTACTGTTGCCTGAATTGCTTCCGCCGCCAGTGCATCCAAACAGTAAAAACGCAATCAAAACAATCGAAATCAGTCTTATCGTCATTGTTCTAAAATTATAATGTGTTGACGTAAATACAATCGCGCGGGGGCAGGGGTTCATTGTCACTTGCTTAACTCATTAAGAAATTGAAGGGCAGTTGATGTGAATGGAACCTTGGCCTCATAAATTGGAACATGGTCACCGCCTGGAATAATCCATAAGGCGGCATTGGGTATGGAACGGTAAATACTTACCGGAATTTCAACCGGGAAAAAGTGGTCTCTGTCGCCATGCACAATGAGCGTACGAGCTGTAA
Organism: Aquipluma nitroreducens; assembly: GCF_009689585.1. Classification (GTDB taxonomy): domain Bacteria; phylum Bacteroidota; class Bacteroidia; order Bacteroidales; family Prolixibacteraceae; genus Aquipluma; species Aquipluma nitroreducens. The sequence goes on from NZ_AP018694.1 coordinate 4,424,028, forward strand.
TGGTCGATAAACTTTGTGCATCGAAATTCATGTCGTCATTGTTTTTGTGTAATGCGTTGAACTGTGAAATGAGTTGACGAATCTGTTCGTCACCGCGTTTTGCGCACTCCCGATACATTTTCCGCACTTCAGGAGGCATCGTGTCAAAAGAAGCTCTGCGCATAATTGCCCTTGCTTGATCTGGGAAATGAGAAGTTGTGCTAATCAGAACCATTGAGTCGATGCGGCTTGGTTGGCTTGTAGCCATGTGAAGCAGTGTCATTGCACCAGTACTCATTCCCATGGCAGAGAATTGATTAATTCCCAACTTTTCGAGCAAAAGGAACATGTCATTGGCTGCTTCCCGATGAGTGAATTTGTTTTCCGGATTGGTGGAGTAACCATGTCCGCGAAGGTCGGCAACAATCAGTCGAAAGTGCTCTGAAAGCTTGTCGATAAATGGATGCCAGTTCTGCGAACAACCACCAAACCCATGCAAAAGCAACAGCGGCTTTCCTACTCCGTATTCTTCGTAGTAAATTTCAATGTTGCTGATTTGAATGGAATGTCCTTGTGTTGTTGTTCGTTTAGGTGCGTATGTTTTTGTCATGAATTAATGTTTCTTATACTATTGTTGCTAATCGCAGTTGTCGTATCCTTAGCGCGAACCGATAACCCTACAAGCAGAAGCAGGCTGCGAATCCCGAACTGCCCGAGCGGAAAGATGCCCACCGAAAACCACTACTGCCAACGGGTCGCTGAAATTAGCTGCTGTCGTTTTGTTATTCACACTTTTTTTAATTCAGACAAAACCGTTTGTAAGGTATTAATGCCCCAATGTTCAATGTATTTTCCATCCTTTACTCGCACAATGTCAATTACATCAATTCTAATTTTCTGTCCAGTGGGAGGAATGTCGAATAATTTGCCATTGTGCGTCCCTGCTATAGATTTTCTTGTCACCACCTTATCACCTTCAGCTATTTGTTCATAAATTTCTACAGTCAAGTCAGGAAATGCTGGTCTTAAAACATTTGAAAATGTATTCCACATTCCGTCTGCGCCATTGGCTGCAGCAGGAGCTGTCCGGTTAATGAAATCATTGTCCATAAGTTGTCTGAAAGTATCAAGATTTCCTTGTTCAATTACTTCTTTATTGAAACGTATAACAATTTCTTTGTTCTTTTCTAAAATTTCAGTTGTCATCTTATTGATTTGTTTAACATTGTCTACTCGTATGGTGTAGCCCTTCTTTTTAGTCATTTCCTACTTCTAATGTTGTAGCCTTTGTCGTCAAAAGGTTGCAATTCTTCAATAAACATTTTTTCGAGTTGCATTATTTCCCTTCGATAGTCTATCGTTTTAGTGTCATCTACATAACATAGGAAGCTACACGCAGGGCGGGGTAAAAACATCCAACCACTCAACAACAGCGAAGCTTATAAAATACACGCCTTCTGGGTTGTAAAATTTGTAGTTGCGGCTCATGATAGGATACAATAACTAATATTGAACAAAAGTATGGAATAACTTTTAATTAACCACACGATACAATCGTGCGGGAGCAGGGGCACACCCTGAGGCGCAGGAACAATTGATACAGGCTAAAGTCTAGCTCCCGTCGTTTACTTTTTGATAATTTCCCCGTATTGAATGTTATTCCCAACATTTATCTGATAAATATATATACCCGGACTATTTTCTTGTAAGTTGATGTGGAATAAATTGGATGTCATTATCTTTTTTATTAATAGTTTGCCGTTTATATCAAAGAGCGAAAATGTAGCAGGCAACTTTCCATTCACAAATTCAATAGTAATTGGACCGGTTGTTGGATTTGGGAATACAACTCCTGTTTTATTGGGATCTGATACCTTTTCGATGCTAGACAAGATTGGCTTATATTTTATAAGTTCGTTCCCTTTATCATCAATATTTGCTACGAAATAAAAATCTTCTCCTAGTTGAGTAAACCAGGTTCTCAATCCTGAAACCTGATCCAGTTCTGAAATTTTTCTTGTTCCGTCACTTGTTCCATTCGACTCATATAATCTTTCATTTCCGCTTTCGTCAATAGCCTGAAAATACAATTTGTTATTAAGTGAAGTTAAGTGGCTTGGATGAAAATAACTGGCTCCGGTCAATGATTTTTTTAATGGCAATGTTCCGGTTATTGTGCCATCAGATTGCCATAATTCTGTATCATCGTTTTCATTAAATGCGATAAAATATAATTTACCTGAAAGTTCTGTCATCGACACCGGATTGCCAGAACCTATACCCGGGCATATATCTTTTACCATTACAGTTCCGGTGGTAGTTCCATCGCTTTTCCATAGTTCTCTTCCGGAACCTTCACTTGCAGCTGAAAAATAAAGAGTTCCATTCACACTTTTTAGGAAAGCGGGAGTTCCTGACAAAGGTCCGGAATAAATATCTTTCACTAAACTTGTACCCGCATCTGTTCCATCACTTTTCCATAATTCAATACCATTTGCTCCATCGTTTGCCGTAAAATAGAGCATTTCTTTGTAGTTAGTAAGATAGTCAACCGAACCTGAACTAGAACCTGAGTAAATATCTTTTACCAGGCTAGTGCCAGCCTCAGTTCCATCACTTTTCCACAGTTCATAGCCTGTTTCTGTTAGAGCACCAAAATAAAGCACTCCGTTAATGGCTATAAATTGCGTTGGATTGCTTGAACCTTGACCAGTTAATACATCTTTTACTCTTGTTGTTCCAGCTTCAGTACCATCACTCTTCCAAAGTTCAGTTCCAGTTGTCTTATCGGTGGCTGCAAAATACAAAAGTCCGTTAAGAGTTGCATTGTCTTCGTCTGTAACGAAATTAAACCCGGAGCTGGGATGGATAATTTTCACCATTTTGGTTCCTTCAGTAGTTCCATTGCTACTCCAAAGTTCAATACCATCTGTTCCGTTTGTAGCGGTAAAAAAATACAATTTATTATAAACTGAAAACTGATGAGGATCGCCGGAACCGGAGCCAGGATAAATATCTTTTATCATTTTTGTTCCTGATGGAGTTCCATCACTAATCCATAGTTCAGATCCATTAGTGCCATCATTGGCACTAAAGAAAAATTTGCTATTCACCAATGTCAAGCTACCTTGAACTCCATCTGTTGTTCCTGAAGAGATATTTTTCACCATCATTGTTCCACCTTCAGTTCCATCACTCTTCCATAATTCCTGACCTGTAACCCCATCATTGGCCGAGAAGAATACTACACCAGTTAATTTGTTGCCGACAATTAGTAAATTAGTTTGTGTCATATTTCCAGTGGAAATATCCTTGAGCATTACGGTACCTTGGGTTGTTCCATCACTTTTCCATAATTCAGTTCCATGAACTCCGTCATTAGCAATAAATAATAATGATTCGTTAAGACTGAATAGATTATATGGGCTTCCTGATCCAGTAGGATTAATATCTTTTACCAGAACGGTTCCAACTTCAGTTCCATCACTCTTCCATAATTCACTACCATTAGAATCATTGTATGCATTAAAATACACTGATCCATAACAGGTTATTAAACCTGATGGATAACTTGAATTGGTACTAGATCCCGGATAAATATCTTTAACCAAAACGGTGCCTGATTCAGTTCCATCACTTTTCCATAGCTCAGTTCCATGTACACCATTATTTGCCGAAAAATACGCTATCCCGTTTACATCACACAGGTTTGATATTGAACTGGGGAAATTCCCGGGATAAATGTCTTTAACCAAAACTGTACTTGATTCAGTTCCATCACTTTTCCACAACTCGGTTCCAGAGACTCCATTATTAGCTGTGAAAAATAATGTTGAATTCACAACAGTCAATAATGATGGATTTGCAGAACCCGATCCCGGATAAATGTCTTTGACCCTAACCGTTCCAGCTTCGGTACCATCAGTCTTCCATAATTCATTTCCACTTGCGGCATCTTGATTGGTAAAATATAAATTTCCTTTACACTCGGTAAGATTCTTAATGATCGATGAATTCGATCCGGGAGTTATATCCTTTACGAGCGTAGTGCCGGTCTTTGTTCCGTCAGTTTTCCACATTTCACGTCCGTATTCAGAGTTAATTGCCGTAAAATATAGCATGCCATTAAAGTTAACGAGGAGAAACGGAGATCCTGATTCGAAAATACTGCCCGGATAAATATCTTTCACCATACTTGTACCTGTTTCAGTCCCATCACTTTTCCATAACTCAGTTCCGGTTGTACTGTATGCATTAAAGTAGATTGTTCCATTAAGATTGATCAGATTTGATGGTGTTGAAGACGTTGTTCCCGGATAAATATCTTTCACCATATATGTTCCGGCCGAGGTTCCATCGCTGCGCCAGAGTTCACTGCCAAAAGCTGCGGTTGTACATACAAAATACGATATGTTGCCAACGCTAACGAACCCGGTTGGAGATGAGGATGCTGGCTGTGTATTTATATCCTTTACAAGAGTTACTTGCCCTATAAGTAAACATGATATGGTTAATACAAGCATAATGGATAGAAAAGCTTTTTTCATGGGTTTGGATTAGTTTATATGATTTGTAGTAAATATAAGACTTTTTATTTGGATATTCTATCGCTGGGTTTGATATATTGAGGTAAAAAAATGGCTGTATTTTTCTCGAAATGAAAATGTTATGGGTAGAAACTCCCACTCCCGCTTGATTGTATTAAATGGATGTGGCTGGTCATTATGCACCATGCAAAAATCTCCATTCCTTTTTCTTTTTGGCAATAATGCAGGCTATCGATGATTATGTTTTTGTATTCGTTGCGGGTAAATTACATCCAACCACTCAACAACAGCAAAGCTTATAAAATACACTCCTTCTGGGTTGTAAAATTTGTAGTTGCGGCTCATGATAGGATACAATAACTAATATTGAACAAAAGTATGGAATAGCTTTTAATTAACCACGCGATACAATCGCGCGGGAGCAGGGGTCAAACCGAAAAGCAGCTTGAGCGGAAAGATACCCACCGAAAACCACCGAACCCGCACTTGACGGATAGCTGATGTTAGCGGTTCGTGCTTTTTTCTTTTTATTTTCACACTTTTTATAAAAATTACTAAGGATTCAATTTTTTCCTAGCCATAATGGCATTAGGTTTAAAACCAGCAATTCTAATAATTTGGTCTTTTTTACTCTTCTCTACAAAATTTGTATAGAGGTGTTTTCTTACATAAACACGTAAAATACTTTGCGCTAAATAATTGTTTTCGACGTCTTTAAAAAGCTGTTTTAAATCATTTGTGTTAATGGAACCATAATAAGATTTTATTGCGAAGGTCACAATTTTCGCTGCAGAACTGTCAATTCTTCTAGAAACAGCTTCGAAAAGTTCATCACTCCCTTTTGTCCCAACGGCAAACATTAAATTCGTAAATGAATCCATACAAATTCTCCACGAAATATATTGCAAAAAGCTTAAAACCGTCTTTTCTATTTCTTTTATATCAACATTAGATTTCTTATTAAGCTTCTCTGAAATTGCTTCAATAAATAATTGTTTATCTTTTTCAATTAAATCAGCAAAGAATCCAACAAGCCTGAATCCTGTTCTATACGCAGACTCAACAAGTTCTTCAAGTTTACCTTTTTCAAAATCTCCTTTTTGGTTCTTAACAATTTGGCCTAATATCCTTATAGTACGAAAGGCTTGACTTATTTCTCTAAATTCAGGTGGCATAAGATCTTCCGAATGATGTTTATGATTACTTTTTCTTTCTTGATCATCCTTTCTTTTTAAACCTTTTTTTACTTCTTGCTTTGGATCTCTTTCTTCAATAACGTCGTGCTGTATTCCTTTAACAAATTCGGCAATAAATTCAGTAAATGGATCAGCACGATCTAGAGTTATTGGTTTTGCATCTTCAAAAGGAAGTTCACTGGTAAAAATAATACTGTCTATAAGGAGTTGTGCTTTACTGTGATGAGAAAGAAAAATTAAAATATTTGCATTTTTTTCAACATGAATATTATCACACAACTCCTCTATGAGGACTTTGTGTTTGTCAATGTTGGCTGAAATTTTTTGAGCGACCAAGTAATAATATATGTACTTATAAGAAAATGAATAATATTCATCATCGAATTTGATAATATTAGCATTTGATAATAATCTCAGTACTTTGTCAAAAGAATGATTTGTATAGAATGATTTCTTATAAATGACATAAAAATCTTCGAAGTCCAAAGGACTAAAAGTATCCTCTTTTTTGTCAAATAGAAAGAATGCCAACTCTTTCAATATGTTAAAATAACTGGATAATTCATCTTTTAAGCCTTCTCTTACAAGACCGGCTGTTATTAATGCCTGATAGCAATGGGCATATGAAGTCTGGGAATAGTCATGAGGCAAAATTTGGGCATCTAAACCTTGGAGTAAGGTTAGTATGAATATAGGATAAGATGGCATCAAGCGATCGCCTAATAATGAATTTATTTCGTCTAGTCGTGCTTGTATATTCTTCAACAACTCATCCTCCCTGATAGTCATAACATTCTCACCAATTCGAAACCATTGCTCAATTATTTCACTCCTTTTTTCATGACCTAATGGCAATAATTTGTACTTATTAAAATCTTTTAGGGTAGTGGTTTCTTCAGTGGCAATATTTGAACCTAGAGAATTATTAACGGAAATAAAAATATAATCAAAATGTGAACTTAAGTTTTCTAATAAGATAGCCTTATATTTAGTATTTAGAGATACTGTTTGAAGATTGTCTAAAAATAAAACTCTTTTGGGTTGTTGAAAAAACAATTCGGTATCATTACTATCATATTGTTCTTTCATTGCCTTCTTAACAATGTCTTTTGCGTCTGTATTGTTTAAATTTTTACCACGGATGTATATTGGTAGATAACCCGCTTCATATAGTTTTTTGTAAAGAACAAAAAACAATGTGGTTTTACCAGATTGATCTTCTCCTTCAATAATGGTTTTAAGGATAGTTTCACTTTTTACTGAATACAATAGTTCTTCTGAATTAGGATATTGAACTACTTCTTTGTCTTCAATAGGTTCTAAATCTGGAAAAACAAAGATATCGGATAACAATAATTTTTCTTTCCGAGAATGCTTCAAAGGTATCTTTAGAGTATCTAGTTTATTCTCAAAATCTTTATTTAGAATAAATTTCCTTGTTACTTTTTGAGTTAGTTCATAGGCCTCTTCATATTCGACTATGAATTCATTTGAAGACCATGAATGTACTTTAAATCTTGTTTTTTTATTCTTTAGATCTATCTCAATGTATCCAAAGCCGGTTTCTTTTTGTTCCTCTTTTTGAAATGCTTTTCCTCCTGAAAAAATGACGTTATTACCCTTTTGAAATATATTTTTAGATTGACCTTTGTCGTGTTCATGACCAAATAGTACTATGTTTGAAGTATTTATAAGATGTTCTTCAAACCTAGATTTATTATTATTCTTCGTCCTAGGCGAAAGCCAATTTAATGGATGATGAAATAGTGCAATGGTTAATTCTTCATTATCGTTCGAAAGAAATTTATTCTCTGGAATAACAATTCCCCCATACGTTTCATTTATATCTGACATCCAACTGCTATTGTAACAATGGAACACAATTTTAAAATTAATGAGAGGGGTAAATTCCTTCTTAAAAGATACTTTGTCGTCTGGAATATTTTCAAGCATTTCATTATAGAAATCCCAGTAATTATTTTGTACAACAAGTGCATCCTCGTAAAAATCTGGTTCAGTTAATACATCAACATGACAACATTTTAGAATTTCTTTTCTTGTTCCTTTAACGTCATCATAGCAGCAATCATGATTTCCAGGAACAAGAACAAGGTTTATTGGTAAAATACTTTTTTGAGGCTTTATTTTTTCTTTTAGAGCGGTAAGAAATAGTTTAACATTATCAAATTCTGCCTTTCTCCCAGATCTTGTAATATCTCCTGATATAACTATAAATAGGTTCGAAATCTGTTTGATTTCATAATCACATGAATTTGCAATTAAATCAACTTTGTATAAATAATTGTCTTTCTCAATATGTAAATCACTCAGATGTAGAATTCCTATTTTCATTATTTTTAAGTTTTTATCTAATTTTTTTTAATTCATTCCAAATCAAAAACAAGTTGTCTGCAAAAGCGCCTAGCATGACCGCCAACGTAGGAAGCTACACACTGCTGCCGCACGGGTAGCTGAAGTTAGCAGCAGAACTATTTGGCATTGTCAAGATTTATATAAAAAAGTTTTGCAGCTTGTTCAATCTCATCATCAAGTTCTGTGTCAATTTTGAACGAATATAGAGTCCATTTGTCATTAGGCTTGTATAATTCGAATGTAAACCTCATTGGCTGTCTGTCATATTTTACCATATAAGAATAAAGAACGAAACTTTCTGAAAACTGTTTTTTTATTATAGGTTCGTAACCATAGTATTTCCCTACGTAATCAACGGTATAGCTACTTACTTCTTTTTTTAAATTGTCTATTGCGTCTTTTATTCTCGTTGTCCAAGGATTCGTTGCATAAAGCTCATCAAGTGCTTTACCAGAATCTTTGGGATATTCATCAAAAAACTTATTAATTAATTCATCAGATGAAGATTGTGCGAATGTTGTTAATGAAATAATTGTCACAAAGATGATTAGGATTGTTTTTTTCATATTTATCTATTTTGTTGATGTGTCTGTTTGTTTTGCGACTAATGACCAAATAGCGGAAAGTTTACTGTGCTTTTCAACGGTTTTAATATTCAATAAACCCAAGTCCGCTATTCATTTAGATATTGTTTTTCAGGGATTTAAAGTTAAACAGTTATGTTTACATAACAAAACAATTGTTTTATTATTTTTTCAGCACTTTAAACAGTTCACTTTTTGTTGCCGCGCTTTACGCACAATTGTTAAAACCGAACCCAAGTTCTTCAACAGATCGCATCGGGCTTTGCAAATTGGTTGCGGCCTGCCCCTGCTACTGCAATAATGCCACACGATATAATCGTGCGGCAGCGTGGGCAGATGAAGTGTCCGACAATCGTACACCTGTTCGCGACGGAGGTGTGAACATGCCCGTCAATAACTTCGACCTTCGCGACAGAGCAAGTGATGTCCGCGACAGCGACACGAACTTTCGCGGCAGAGTGATGGACATGTCCGACAACAGCTTTAACCTTCGCGACAGAGCAGTGTGCCTTCGCGACGGAGACACTGAGGTGCGCGACGGGGCAATGAACCTTCGCGACAGCAACATGAACCCTCGCGACAGCAACATGAACCCTCGCGACGGGGTAGGTGAGCTTCGCGACGGAGGGTTGAACCTGTCCGACCGGGTATTTTCGTTCTGTTGCCGGGGTTAAGCTGTCATTTCCGCAAAAGCAGAAACCCCGCCTTTCGGCCTGGCCCCCTGCTACTGCGCGATTGCATCGCGTCGGATAGAAGGTTGACTCGTCCTGAAAAAAGTTTACAGATTAATACTTAAATCCTGATATAAGTTTACACAAGAAATTAATCCTAAGATTGGTTTACAATGGTAGGTTTTTTCTTGTAATAATTTTTCCATAATCTATTTGTTTTTAAACCTTGTTGATGAACTTGACTTGGGTAATGATTTCCAATACTCATATGAGGCCTATCTTCATTATACAGACGTAAGCATTCGGTAAACTCCGTTATATTTTCTTAGAAAACCAGCAACCCACTTTCAGAGGTTCTCTAAAATGTTCGGAGAACTTTGAGAGGCTTAGGAGATGGAACTGTTACAAATCTGGTTTTGAAGTTTGAAGTTGTGTGGAAGTAATTCGGCCAGATCCTTGCTGTAATCGTTATCGTAATTGTGGATGTTATTCAGAAAGTATACCAGCCACTCGCGGAAGTTTACTTCGCTTGCCTTGCAACAGCCCAGCATGGAATACATGATTGCTGCATTTTCGGCTGCATCGTGGTTTCCACAGAACAACCAATTCTTCCGGCCTAGGGCAATTGGACGGATAGCATTTTCTCCGAGATTGTTGTCAATTTTCAACCGACCATCCAAATGGTATCGGGTCAACTTGTGGTAAATGTTATAGGTGTAGCGGATAGCCTTTCCGATACGCCCTTTGGGCAAAACTTTGGGGTATTCATTTAGCAGCCATTTTTCGAAGGCTACCATAATAGGATAAGCCAAGCGGGAACGAAGATCGGCGCGCTCGTCATAAGAGAGTTGCTGCTGATCGGCTTGCCTCTCCACCTGATAGAGCAGTCCTATTTGCTCCAGCGCATAAGAAGCCCTGACTTTGTCCTCTGCCAAAGCCTCTTCAAATTTACGCCGGGCATGAGCCCAGCACCCAATGGGCAGAACGCCCTTTTTGTTTTCGTAAATATCGTAAACGGCATAACCATCGGTCTGGATTACGCCTTGAAAATCCTTAAACAATTGCAGTGCGACCTTTTGTGCCCGGGAACCGTGGTCGTAATGAAAAAAGACCAGGTTGTCCATAACCGCACGGATCATCCAGATGTATCCTTTTATCGTGGTGTGCTTTTCGTTATTTATAATCGGGATCGTTGTTTCATCGCTCTGTATATAATCCGAAGCCAGCACCAGCTCCTTTAACCGGTAATAAGTAGGCCTGATCAGGTCGGCTACATCCTGAAACCAGCCGTTAATGGTTGCAGGTGCAATGGATATACCCTGTTGTTTGAACATCTGGATCTGACGATAGAAAGGAAGATGGTTCACATATTTGTCGATGATAATATCAGCCAAAACACTTGCCCCGGCATAGCTTTTTGCTATGGGAAGTACGGGCATGGGAGCTGTAATGATTTGCTTTTCCACATCCTGGCTTTTATCTTTCAACGCATATTTGTGGCGGATGATCCGGCGCACATACCATCTGGCAGATTCGCGTTCCAGAACTTCTGTAATTTCCGGAGCCAGTTCTATCCAATTCTCGAGTTCAATGTGCTGTGGATAAATGTGGGTTTCTTCTCTCGGTAGACTTTCGGGCAGCGGTTTGCGTACCGGATGGTTTTTCTCCTTTACCTCTATAACACGGATGGTCTTGTACTTTTCGATCTCCTCTTTGGCACTGGTTGCAAGTTCCTTTTCTTCCGGAAGCAGGTCAAGTCCCTCAAAATCGAGCTTTCGTTGCAGGGGATCCTCATTGATATACCGTTCACTGGATTTGCCCCAGATCCTTCGCTGGAGCATCTCTATCTGTTGTTTCAGCTTGTTAATTGTTTCATCCAGTTGGCTGATTGCCCGATCTTTTTCGGTAATCAGCTGGTCTTTTCCGACAATTTGTTTTTGGTAAGTGGATCTTTCTGAATCGAAGTTTTCAAAGTTGGAAAGTTGACTTTTAAGCCTGGAAGTTTCCCTAAAAAGCCGGTCACGTTCTTCCAGAATTTGCTGTAAAAAACCCTCTTCTTCAACTGTCATTTTTACTTGCTTTTGATGGCTTGAAGATACTAAATATCAACCGTATAGACAAGTTAAAAACCAAGTAAAATCTACTGTTTCGAAGGTTTTTCCCATCTTTTTTTATTCATTTTTCCATCCGGTGAGGTACCCTGTACCATCAGCATCAACTCCTGCCAGCTGGCTTGAAACGTATTGGTACTTTCATCAAAAACCGGTAGTTTAAAACTGCCCGATTCCAGTTTCATGTGATAGATCACCAAACCACCGCATTCCAAGTGCAGGATTTTCATGCTGGTACACGGGCGGTTGATAAAGATATAAACATCCCCGTCCTGCACGTTGCGCCCCATCTGGTTGGTCACCATTCCGCTCAGGGTGTAAAAACTCCGGCGCATATCCGTTGGGTACGAATACAGGTAATACCGCATTGACGAAGTGAGGCTGAACATCCTACCGGCGCGTTAAAACCAACAGCGACCGTAATATCTGTGGGTCGGGCAAACCGTTCAGCTTTAAACACACCCCATTCGGATAGCTAATCTCACAGGAGATGGTTTGGGGTCTGGCTCCCGATGTTGAAAAGGTTGTCGATTGTACCTGCACCGGGGCTGGAACCCGCGACGACTGGGCTTGCCCACCATTCTCAAAAACCACCGGGATAAATCCACTTTTAGGTGGCAATAGTCCTTTTAGCTTGTGTTGCCAATAATAGAACTTAGCCTCATTCATTTGTTGATTGGCGCAATAATCCCGAATGGTCAGGCCCGATGCCAGAAACTCGTCATAGATGGCCCGGAATTTTTTCTCATTATACATGTCGTTTGTCTTTGAAGTAAAAAGCAAACTTATAGACTGACATGCAAAATTAGTTGACGCACTTCAGCGAATGCTTACATACAGACGAACAGACTTGGCCAATAATAACCTTGCTTCGTATATTGATTTAACAGGACTGTCATTAAGATATTCGTCTTTTAATATTCCATTTAATCTCTCGGCAATTGCATTCTCTAAAGGATCACCGTTTTCTGTCATGCTAATTTGAATGTGATTTTCATTCAATAATCTTACATACTCATTGCAGCAATATTGAACTCCTCTGTCGGAATGATGAATTAGGTTTAACTGGATATTCGGCCCTAATATCAGTTCGCTGAGTGCCATTTTAAGAGCTTCTATGGTTTCAACGGTTTCTAATGAAAGGGCAACATGATAGCCTACTACTTTGCGAGAAAATGCATCGGTTATAAAACTTATATAAACATAAATCCCATTGATTTTCCAATACGTAATATCGCTCACCCAAAGCTGGTTCGGACCTGTTGGGACAAACCCTCGTATCAAATTCTTATATTTCCTGAGCCAATGATGCGACTGGGTGGTCTGTATCCGCCTCGTCCTTTTTCTTACAAGCATGTGGTTTGATGACAACAAGTCAAATAAAGCATCCCGGCCCATCTTGATTTGATGGTCTATCATAAACTTACAAAGCTTGTCATGCAACTTACGTGTACCCATTCTTTTGTGGCCTTCCCGGATTTTTGAGACTTCTGATAGCAATATATCTTCTTCTATGCTAACTTCCATACCTTTCCATCCATTTTGATAGTATGCCTGCCTGGTTAAACCAAACCATCCACATAGCTTGGCAAGGCCTATGTGTGAAAAATTAGTCTTCATTTCTTCAATGGTTTGGTATTGACTTTTTTTCTGATAGAAATGTTAAATTCTTTCTCAGCAATGTCAATCATAGTCGAGAATGCAACTGCTTTCATTTCTGCATCCCTCAACTGGGATTCCAACTCAAGGTTCCTTTTTTTCAATTGAAGATTTTCAAATGAGTCGCCAATTGATGCAACAACAGTATTCTTTCTAGCCATAACGCCATTATTTTCAACGAAGTTAGGCCTTCTTGTTGGAAGTTTGGTATTGTAACCTAATTTGCGCATCCAGCGCAGCAATTGCCCATGTTCTTCTTCTTCGCCTGTGTACTTTTTCCAGATTTCTTGCTTGGTACACTTGCATGAAATCATTTCTTGAATAATCTGGTGACGTTCCGAATCGGTAAAATAATTACCCCTTTTTAATCCTGAAATAGCTTTACTTTTCTCTTCCATTTTACACTTTTTAGTGTAAACCTATTTTAGGACAAGTCAGGTTTTTGATCATGCCACACGATACAATTGTGCGGCAGCGTGGGAATGCCTCAGGCGAAAGAGCGGGGAATTTCCATCGTTAACCACAAAAACTAACTATGTCGGTTGTTGCTCATCCACTTGTTTTTCCCTGGGGTGCGAGGCCGGTTCAACCACCGAGCGAGCCTGGCAATAGGCATTGTAAAATTCACTTTCACGTGTTCTGAACCGCAGCATGAGGTTGTCGAGTTGGTTGGTCAGCATTTTTTTTGTTTCCGACACCAGGTTATCCACCTCCGAATTGGCCGACGAGCTTTGAACGGTTATTTTACGGGGTGCGCCCACCATCGATACAAATTGGGTGCAAAGCGTTTCGGCTTCGGCAAGCATATCTTCGGTTAAAGCATAGCCGCCCAGTTGGGGCTGTAACTCACGCACGAGATCCAGAAAGGTTGTAACCTTGGGTTCGATGTCGGTTTCGCGTTTGCGGGCAAAACTCTTGGTTAAAAGTTTCACTTTTTGCAGCAATTCCTTTTGCCCGGTGGCTTCGGCATACGAAATAACAATTCCGCCCAGCACTTCAATGCTCTCTTCAAGCAATTCTTTGGTTTTGTCTTTTCCGGCGGTAACCGGATTGCTCAGCGACGACGATTTTTTCTTGTTCAAATCCCTGATCAGGGCAATATTGACGCCCAGTTTTTCTTTTAGCAAACCAATGGCAGTTATGGGTTCCCATTTCGATTGGTAATTGCTTAAACATTCCAATGTTGTATCGAACATCCGGAATTCTTTTGATTGTGTTTTGTTCATTTTAAGGGTGTTAAAAATTAGTAACATAAGTTACGGCGAAAAACACACTCAAGTCAAGTCTGATTTTAATTAAAATGATAAATATGTTGTAAAATATAAAGAAGCACAAAATATGTACTGAGAATGAAATGATTGGGGCATTCACTTTGAATCACCCCTAAATCCCCTGAAGGGGACTTCCTCACTACTAACAAAGGTTGGCGATGTTCGGCGTGTGAGGAGGCTGTCCAAAACGAAGTTTTGAGTTTTTAATTGCTTATAATTTGTAAGTAACTGCATGGCTAAAGCCCTAAAATCCCAATGTCATATAATTTAAGAAATCCATCATTTACTTGTCCGTCCGCTAAAGCGAGACGGCAAAGGATAAACGTATTTCAAATCAACGATTTCTTAAGGCAAAGCTAAACCTATCCTTTGCCGTTGGCTTCAGCCAACGGACATTGAATCGGACAAACTACATGACATTGCCCTAAATCCCCTTAAGGGGACTTCCTCACTACTTACAAAGGTTGGCGATGTTCGAAGTGTGAGCCCCCTTCAGTGGGTTGGGGGTAAAATTGCGCCCTGCTACTGCGCGATTGCATAGCGCAGTAAAGAAGTTGTTAAATAATGCCACACGATACAATCGTGCGGCAGCGTGGTGGGCCTGCGCTTTACAGGTGCTTAGCACTTTTAGCCCAAAGCAAATATTTCAGCGATAGCCCGAGGCGTTGAGTGTGGATGCTCTCATATTTTCGCCATTCACAGAATAGATTGGGTACACCGTATTGGTATTCGGCATTTATCGAAAGCTTATTAAATTCAACACCAAACCGAACAATCGGGCCGAAATCGAATCGTTTAATATTGGATTGATGTAAACTTTGAACGAGGACTTTGGTTGGATCTTCATCGGGGTTCCAGCTTGATTTCGACCAGTAAAAATCTTCGTTAAAATGAGTAGTTGTAGTTCCTGAGTGGATGTTTCCTTCAAATTTTCCACCAAATCCATAAGCCAGGTAGGGGCCAACTCCAAACAGCACATTCATCTTTTTAAATCCTAGTTTGAACTCCGGAACGATGGGCATTTCGATGTAGTTTAGCGAAACGTCGACATCAGAAACCTGATAAACCAGATGATCTTGTCCCGTAGCTTCCTGATCAACAGTTTGCTGGAACCCTTTTTTCGAAAATAAAAGATCGGTAGTGAGGAAAACCTTATCATTCAGTTTTAGTTCAGATGCTAGACCCACGCGATAGGCGGTTTTCCCTTGAATACCGTAGTCGTTTGCTGTTGAACGATGGATGTTCAGTTTGGTATAGTCCATACCTCCGGTTACACCAATTTTGAACTGTGCTTGTGCAACAATTGAATACAAAAGAATAATCGATAAGCAAATAAGGTGGTTTTTCATATAATTGTTTTTATGGTTTTATTTGAAAACGATTATGTTTGATTTTTATTATGGTTTGTCGTATTTTATTGGCATCACAAAAAAAAGGATCCGATCTTTCAAAACAAAGATCGGATCCTTTTCTTCACAGTTCTAATATTTTTAGCTGTTCCAAATCTCCCAGGCACGCAGGGCTTGCAGGTGAAGCATTTCCAGTCCGTTTTTGGTTTTAGCTCCCTGCGCTTTTCCTTTTTTCAGGAACAAAGTTTCTTCCGGATTGTAAACCAAATCGAACAACACATGGTCGGAAGTGATCGACTGGTAAGGAATATCGGGGCATTTGTCCACATTTGGAAAAGTTCCGATTGGAGTGGCGTGTATAATGATCAGGTATTCTTTCAACAATTCATCTGTAATCTGATTGTACCTGATTTCTTTCTCGAAAAGCTGATCCTCGATTGAAGCTGAAACAAATTCGATCTGTAGCTTATTCAGGATGTGTTTAATGGCTTTCGAAGCGCCGCCTGTTCCCAGAATCAGTGCTTTTTTGTGCTTTTCTTCGAGCATCGGGCGAAGCGAATTTTCAAATCCATAAACATCGGTATTGAATCCTTTCAGATGACGCTTACCATCGTTTGTGGTAATTTTAACCGTATTCACAGCTCCAACCTGTGCGGCTTCGGCATCAATTTCGTCGAGAAAAGGCATGATTTGTTGCTTGTACGGAATGGTGCAATTTAATCCGCAGATGGTTTTGTCGCCGTCGAAAATGCCCGGAAATTCGTCGATGCTGTCGAGTTCGAAATTCACATATTCATGTTCGGGCAGGTTTTCTTCGGCAAATTTTTCAGTAAAGAAATTCCGTGAGAACGAATATCCCAGCCGGTGTCCGATTAATCCAAATGTTTTCATATCTGTTAATAGTTTAATAATCAGTATCAGGTATCCAGATTTAAATATCAGGAACAATTTATTGTCGCAATTTTACCCCCAACCCCCTGAAGGGGGCTAGTGCTTCGAACATCGCTAACCCTTGTAAGTAGCGAGGAAGTCCCTTTCAGGGGATTTAGGGGTGATTCAAAGCGAATGCGACATTTATTCATTCATATTCCTTAATTATCAGGAATCAAGATTTTTCTCTTTTTTCTTGATACTTGCGTCTTGTATCCATTTTTCTATATCTCCTGCCAACTGCGACTCACCATTGATCATTTTATTAGGCCAGTTCGCTCAGTTCCAGCCAGCGCATTTCCTTTTCTTCAAGCAAATCTGTAATTTCTCCAAACCGGTTCGATTTTTCGTGCAACTCAGCGTTTGTCAGTTCTCCAGAATTGAGTTCTTCACTGATCGTTGCTTTTTCGGTTTCCAGCGATTCAATATCTTTTTCAAGTTGTTCCAGCTCTTTCTTCTCGTTGAAAGTCAACTTCCGTTCCTTCTCTTTGGCCGGTTTTTGAGGGGCTTTGGGTTCAGGCTTTTTCAGTTTCTTTTCCTGTTCTTCTTCCTCCAGTTGTTTGTTTCGCCAAAGGGTATAGCTGCCCGGAAAATCCTTTATATTTCCATCGCCGTTAAATACAAACAAATGATCGACAATTTTGTCCATAAAATACCGGTCGTGCGAAACAATAATGACGCAACCCTGAAAAACGCGAAGGTATTCTTCCAGAACAGACAGAGTCATTATGTCCAAATCGTTGGTGGGCTCATCCAGAATCAGAAAATTCGGGTTGGTCATCAGGATGGTACACAAATACAACCGCCGTTTTTCGCCTCCTGAAAGCTTCTCGACAAACGAATATTGCGTGTCGGGAGGAAACAGAAAGGTTGTCAGCAACTGGGAAGCAGTCAGTTTTCTGCCGTCGTCGAAATTGATGACTTCGGCAATTTTATTCACCACATCAATCACTTTATCGCCAGGGTTGAAATCGATTCCGGTTTGCTGGTAATAGCCAAAACGAATGGTTTGCCCAATCTCAATTGTACCACTGTCGGTTGGAAGATTTCCGGTCACAATATTCAGGAATGTTGACTTCCCGGTACCGTTTTTACCCACAATCCCCAATTTTTCGCCACGCTGAAATTTGTACGTTAAATTTTTAATCAGGCACAGTTCGCCGTAGCTTTTGCTGATGTTTTCCAGATCGAGAATTTTATTCCCAATCCGCGACGAATTCATGCTCAGTTCAATGTTATTCTCGTTCAGGTTTTGACCGGCTTTTACAATCAGGTCGTCTACACGATCCATCCGGTATTTTGCTTTATGTCCACGGGCCTGTGGCATTCGGCGCGACCATTCCAATTCGGTGCGGAGTAAGTTTTTTGCCTTTTCAACGCTCGTTGCTGTCGATTCCATCCGCTCCTGACGTTTTTCCAGGAAATACGAATAATTTCCACGGTGCCGGTAAATGGTGTTGCCTTCCATTTCCAGAATTTCGTTGCACACCCGATCGAGAAAATACCGGTCGTGAGTCACCATAAAAAGAGTGATTTTGGTCTTCTCCAAATAATTTTCCAGCCATTCGATCATGTCCAGATCAAGGTGGTTGGTTGGTTCGTCCAGCATCAGCAAATCGGGTTCATTGATCAGCACATTGGCCATTGCAACACGCTTTTTCTGTCCACCTGAAAGTTCTGAAATACGCTGATCGTAATTAAAAATCTTTAATTGAGTCAGGATTTGCTTCACTTTAAACTCATAGTCCCAGGCCTGATGGCTTTCCATCAGTTCGGTATATTTGGTAATGTCTTCCTTCCGATTGTGCAGCACGGCATCTTCAAAATTGCGAATGGTTTCCACCATTTCATCGGCTGATTGAAAAACCGCTTCAAAAACCGTTTGATTATCGTCTAAATCGGGTATTTGCTTGAGGTATCCTATTTTAATGTCGCCGGTTTTGGTAATCTGCCCGAATTCCGGAGTATCGTTTCCGGCCAGAATTTCCATGAGCGTGGTCTTTCCGGTGCCATTGCGTGCAATGAGAGCCACTTTTTGCTGTTCGAATATGGTGAATGAAATATTTTCGAAGAGTAACTGATCGCCAAATCGCTTCGATAAATTTTCAGCCTGTAAATACGGAGTCATATTTTTTTCTGCAAAAATAATAATTTACGCCAACCAAAATGAACTCAGTTCAAAGACTCGGTGTTTAGCGGTTTTTGTTTAAGTTTGAAATTCAAAAATCAGGATTGAAATGGAAAAGAAAGAATTGTTTGAATACGTGATTCGCTATTTTCAGAAAGAAATGCCCATCGCCGAAACTGAACTCAACTACAAAACCCCATACGAATTGCTTGTGGCTGTTATTTTATCGGCTCAGTGTACCGACAAGCGGGTGAATCAGATCACTCCTGATTTGTTAAAGCGGTTTCCTACTCCTGAAAAGATGGCTGAGGTTGAGTCGGATGAAGTTTTCGATTACATCCGGTCCTGTTCGTATCCAAACAACAAGGCCAAACATTTGGTTGGAATGGCTCGTATGCTGGTTTCCGATTTTGGTGGCGTTGTTCCCGACGATATTGACGAATTGCAAAAATTGCCCGGAGTGGGACGAAAAACGGCCAATGTAATAGCTTCGGTGGTTTTTAATAAACCAGCGATGGCTGTCGATACGCATGTTTTCAGAGTGGCCGCCAGGATTGGATTGAGTGTCAATTCGAAAACTCCACTGGAAACCGAAAAACAGTTGGTCGAGTTCTTTCCTGAAGAAATATTGCCATTGGCCCACCACTGGTTAATTTTGCACGGAAGATATGTTTGTCTGGCTCGTTCTCCGAAGTGTGAAAAGTGCGGATTGACTGATGTTTGTGTGTATTTTAAATCGAAAGCGGGATCAGGTTCAGCAGTTTAGCTTGATGGGTGAACACGCTTAATCTTAAATGATTTCATTTTGTCTGAAATTACTTTTGCAATTTTTTTGATTTTTTGTCAAACTTCGTACTTTTGCCCAATATAAAACCTAAAAAAATTGAGTTATGGCTTATAAAATTTCAGAAGAATGTATTGCATGTGGTACTTGCATTGACGAATGTCCTGTAGAAGCGATTTCTGAGGGAGATATCTATAAAATTGATGCAGATCTTTGTACTGATTGCGGATCATGCGCCGAAGTTTGTCCGGTTGATGCAATTTCAGTTGCAGAGTAATTTCCGGTCGACATAAAGCTAAAAGAAGCTGATCTTTAGAGTTCAGCTTCTTTTTTTTGCGCATTCTGCAACTATCTGGTCTGATTTTTGTCTTTTGAATAGATAGAAAAGCGTTGACTATGAAAACAATTTTTACGATTATATTTTTATTTGTCTCAATTATAAGTACTTATTCGCAAACTAAACCTTTGGTGAGTCAAAAAGACGGCGCTTTAGTTTCAGGAATAATTACCGAAAATCAAACATTTTTTATCAAAAAGATATTTCCTAACCCTGTAAAAGATATCGTTACCGTTGATGTAAATACTGTAAGTTCGGGAAATATACAAGTCAGCCTATACAATATTCTGGGCACAGAAGTTAAAAAATTTGAGCCAATTTATCTTTCACAGGGAGAGCAGCAATTTCAACTGGATTTATCAATCCTAAAGCAGGGGATTTATATTCTTAAAGTGAATATGTCAGGACAGGTTTTTTCGCAGGTCGTAAAGAAAAGCTAATTTTATCGGTTTAGCTTATTATTGTTTTAAGTCACGGGAATACAACTTTCTTCTCTTCCCGAATTCTTCTATCCCAATTTCCGATAAATATACTTATTGCTACAGGAATAATTGTGCATATATTTTTGCACTGCCAAATGCTGCACTAAATGCCAGTCCGTTTTTTTAGCTAAAACCTGAAGATGTTGCAGGTCGAATTATTTGATTTGGTCTATTTTGGAAAATGATATTTAGCAGTTATATTTATCCGACTATAAACCAACTAACACTAACATGGAAAATAATCTGTCTCGTCGTATTTTTCTGCAACGAAGCCTTGTTGCTGGCATTGGCCTTTCTTTGATTGAACCTCTATCTGTATTCGCTAAAGCTAAAGAATCGGGAATGAAATTAGGCTTGGTAACCTATCAGTGGGCTAAAGACTGGGATTTGCCAACACTAATTGCGAATTGCGAGCAAACCGGTTTTTTAGGTGTCGAACTTCGCACCGGACATGCTCATGGTGTTGAAACATCATTAACTGCCAATGAACGATCTGAGGTTAAAAAACGATTTGCCGGTAGCGCCGTTACTTGTCTGGGTTATGGTGCAAATTTCGAATATCACAGTCCCGATCAGGCTGAGCTTCGAAAGAATATTGATCAGACGAAAGAATATATTGTACTTTGTAAAGACATTGGCGCTACCGGTATAAAAGTAAAACCGAATAACCTGCCCAAAGAAGTTTCAAAAGAGAAAACAATCGCCCAGATTGCTGCTTCATTGAATGAAGTTGGCCGGTTTGCCAAAGATTATGGGCAGTTGGTTAGGGTAGAGGTTCATGGAGAATTAACTCAGGAAATTCCAAACATGAAAGCTATTTTTGATCAGGTGACCGAAAAAAATGTAAAGATGTGCTGGAATTGTAATGATCAGGATTTGCTGCCACCCGGATTCGAAGCCAACTTTAATTCGGTAAAAAAATGGTTTGGCGACACTGTGCACGTTCGGGAATTTAATGTTGGTGAATATCCATACCAGCAACTCCTGAATCTATTTACCGGTATTAGATACGATGGCTGGATCTTGCTTGAAGCCCGCACAGAACCTGCTGATAAAATCTCTGCAATGAGAGAACAGCTCAGTTTGTTTAATTCTATGCTTTCCAATGCAAAAAAAGGATAATAAATAGTTCTCATTTTATATTTAGCTAAAACCTATCGTTTATCGGTAGGTTTTTTTTGTCTCTGATTTTTGATTCGGCGAAGGCTGGATTTCGGCTTATTTCGGTTTTTTTCATCTTTTTTTGAACTATTTTGCCTGTTTCAGAGCGATAAAATGCGAAAATTGAATTTTTATGAACTGAAGTGATGATATATTCAACAGATGTAAAAAATATATGCAGTTGTGTTAAGTGATAGTAAATGAGATTGATAGATTCAATTTGGTGTATATGTGTTGAAAAAATATACAATATGCTCTGCTTTGTTTTTAATCGTATAATAGTTAAAGTGCAGTATTATAGGCTTTTGTGTTGTGTTTTCTAAGTTGGCACTGGATTTGGATTCCCTTGTATTATCATTTTAAAAGGGAAAAATCATGAAAACCAGGATCTTTTTAATCGTCGCATTTCTTCTATTAAATTGCCTTTATTCAAAAAGTAAAGAAGCTTCTTCGGGAGGTTCTGATTCGTTGTCAGGTTCAATAAATGTAACTACTTCTCCGGAATTGTACGACCTGACGATGAAGTGGGCAAATGAATACAGCAGACTGAATCCAACACAGAAAATCACTGTGAGTAAAGCTTCAGAAAATACGGTTTCAGAAATAATTAGTTCCGGAGAATTGGGGATCGTATCTGAAGAGTTCTATCATAAATTAAACAATTCTTCAACGCGGAGTATGGTTGTTGGTCGGGATGTGATTGTTCCGGTTATGAGCTCCAAAAATCCTCTATTGAACGAGATTTGTCTTAAAGGGATTACAACAAAAGATTTGTCACAAATTATTTCAAACCCTGAAAATAAAAGTTGGGGAGATCTCATAGGTGGTGCTCAAAAGACTCCAATCCATTTTTATACAGCCAACGATCAATCAGCCGTATCGGTATTGAGAAGTTTACAGAATTTGCATCAACCATTCAGTACTGGGATTCAAACAGCTGGCACAGCCGAAATGATTCTGGCCATTCAAAACGATCCGAATGCTCTCGGCTTTTTTAACCTGACACAAATTGCTGACCCAAACAATAAAAATCTTCTGGAAGGATTGAGATTCGTTCCGATCGATAAAAACGGGAATGGAAAGATCGATTACATGGAAAACATATACACCGATATTGAATCGTTCTCAAGAGGTGTGTGGATCGGAAAATACCCAAAAGCTTTAACATCCAATATTTATTCTGTTTCGTCGTCGAATCCAAATAACACTTCAGAAGTTGCATTTCTGAAATGGGTGCTCACCGATGGCCAGAGTTTCCTGAATGAAAATGGTTATAGCAATCTAGTTTACAATGAACGACTTGCCCAATTGGGAAAATTCGGACAGCCAGATTTGTATGCCACTGTTCCCGTTGAACGTACAAGTTCATTGTTGTCAGTGTTGCTTTTGATCTTGGTTTTCATTGTTATAACAGGTGTTGTTGTTGAGTTGGTTTTTAGGGCATTTAGAAAAAGAAGTAAAGCCAGTCATGACTTTAAGCCAGTCTCAATGGGTGTTTTCAATGAAGAATCAGTAATTATTCCTAAAGGACTTTACTTTGGGAAAACTCACTCCTGGGCATTCATGAAAAAAAATGGGTCAGTAAAGATTGGAATTGATGATTTTCTGCAACACATCACCGGCACGATTACCCGGGTTGAGTTAAAGCGTGCAGGTGAAACGGTTAAGAAAGGAGAGCTCCTGATGTCGATCATTCGGAAAGGAAAACTCCTGAACATTTATTCACCCATTTCAGGAACGATTACTGAAGTCAATGAAAATCTGGAATACAACTCTTCATTGCTAAATTCATCTCCATATTCTGAAGGTTGGGTCTATCTGATTGAGCCATTGAATTGGGGGCTTGAAATCCAGTATTTGTTGATTGCTGAGAAATATAAGGAAGCATTAAAGGATGAATTTGCTCGATTAAAAGACTTTTTTACATCGTTGATAAAAGCCAATTCTCTTGATTTTGCTTACGTTACCATGCAGGATGGCGGAGAACTTACTGACAATCCATTGGCTGAGCTTGAACCTGAAGTTTGGGATGATTTTCAGACAAAGTTTATTGATGCTTCAAAATAAGGCTAAACATTATTTCAGGACTTAACTACCAAATAAATCATAAAGCTATGAGTATAAATCGAAGAGGCTTTTTTGGCCTGCTGGGTGCAACCGGTATTACCCTTGCCATTGGTAAAAATACATTTGCATCGCCTAAGGATAAAAGTAATGTTGAGTTTTTCGGAGTTTTGTACGATTCAACCCGTTGCGTGGGCTGTCGAACCTGCGAATATGAATGTGCAGCTGCACATGCGCTTCCCGAACCATTATCAGAAGTTGAACCAATTCGCAAAACAAATGAGACCTGCAATACCGTGGTTAATACATTTCAAACTACCAAAGGTGAGGTTTACATCAAGCGTCAGTGCATGCATTGCAACGAACCTGCCTGCGATGCTGCTTGCCTGACACAAGCCATGCATAAGAATGAAACAGGGCCCGTTACCTGGAATGGCGATAAATGTATGGGATGTCGCTATTGTATGGTATCCTGTCCGTTTGATAGTCCTAAGTTTGAATTTCACAGTACAAATCCCAAAATTCAGAAATGTGATATGTGTTTCGACCGGCAAAAAGCAGGTGAGAAACCGGTTTGTGTGACGAACTGCCCCAATGACGCGCTAATGTTTGGCACACGACGTGATTTGATTAAAGAGGCCCGTCGGAGAATCTACGAAAAACCTGATTTATACACAGATCACATTTATGGTGAACACGAGGTAGGAGGTACTGGATGGCTTTACCTTTCTCCGGTTCCGTTTGAAGAACTTGGTATGAATACCAACCTGCAACAATCATCTTATCCGTCATTGACTAAAGGATTCCTGTATAGTGTTCCTTCAGTCGATTTACTGCTACCACCGCTTTTGCTGGGCATTTACACAGCGACCAAAAACAAACAACATAAAGAAGACGACAATGAATAATCGGGTCTACTCCTTAGAAAATGAAAAAGAACATAAATTCAGATGGAAATTTTTGTTTAGCGAATTAAAGCCGAAAGGTAAATGGCTTACACCATTTAATATAATCTCAATTCCAATTATACTTTTAGGTATTTTCCTAATTGTAATACGTTTCTGGAAAGGGCTGGGATCTGTTACGAACCTTACTCAGGATGTTCCGTGGGGATTATGGATCGGGTTTGATGTCGTTACAGGTGTTGCATTTGCCGGAGGTGCATATGTGGTCACTTTTATGGTTTACGTTCTGAATATGAAAAAATATCATCCGATTGTAAGGGCTACTGTACTGAACGGCTTTCTGGCTTACGCGTTTTACACAGGTGCATTACTGCTCGATTTAGGTCGGCCATGGCATGTTGTAAATCCTGTAATCGGGAATAGTTATGGAACCAGTTCTGTATTGTTTTTAGTTGCCTGGCATTTTATACTTTACATGCTTGCCGAACTGATCGAGTTTTCGCCTGCTATTGCCGAATGGCTGGGATCGCGCCGAGCCCAACGGATTCTTTCAGGAATGACCATTGCCGCTGTTATTTTCGGTATTACCTTGTCAACCCTGCATCAATCAGGTTTAGGAGCGCTTTATCTGATGGCCAAAGAAAAAATACATCCACTGTGGTATTCCGAGTTTATCCCTATTCTGTTTTTGGTTTCGAGTATTTTTGCCGGACTTTCAATGGTCATTTTTGAAGGGTCAATCAGTCACAAGGTATTTTCTGACCAAATCAGTGGAAAGAATCACCACTCGCAAAATGGTATCATTCACGGATTATCAAAAATATGTGCAGTTGCCATGTTTGCATATTTTTGTTTGCAATTCCTTGTTTTTCTTCATACCAAACGATGGGGTTTGTTAAATACTCCAATGGGCTATTGGTTTTTGCTTGAAATGATCGGATTTGTATTTATTCCAATGGTTATGTTTTTTTACAGCTATCGGACAAGTAATATTTTCCTGATACGATTTGCTGCAATCTTAACCATGATTGGAGTGGTACTAAATCGTTTGAATGTTACAGTGATTGGTTTCAGATGGGATGCGGCGGTACACTATGTTCCATCCTGGATGGAGATTGTTGTTACATTGGCCGTTATTTTTACTGAAATCTGGATATTCAGGTGGGTTATTCGTCGCATGCCGGTGCTTAGGGAATCGCCTGCATGGGCTAAAGAATAAAATCGATTAATCGACGACGGTTCTCTGAACTGGTTGAAATAGATAAAAGAAATTAATCAGCTGTCGCAATTATTTGAGCGATGGCACAAAATAATCGCAATGGAAGGATTTACTTACAACAACATTTTCGAAATGAAAGGGATTGAATATTTGGCGATCGTTGCATTTTTCGCTATTCTGATTCCATTCTGGATATTTTTAAATAAAGAGGTGAAAACAAAGAAGAATGCTCAGAAATCGTTAGGAACTCTTACTCCTGATTCACTGAAAATTCCTCATGGATTGTTTTTTAGCCGGTTTCATACCTGGACTCACCTCGAAAGATCTGGAGTTGCAAAAGTTGGACTCGATGATCTGTTGGTACACATTACCGGAGAAGTCACATTCAACAGACTTTTAGATTCGGGTGATCGGATTAAAAAAGGTGATTTTTTAGGCGAAATAGTTCAGAACGACAAACGGCTCAAAGTTTATTCGCCTATTTCCGGAAAAATAATGGAAACGAATTCAGTGCTCATTAAAAATCCTGAATTGATGAACGAAGATCCCTACCTGAAAGGGTGGATATACAAAATTAAACCCACAAGTTGGGTGACCGATACGCAATCGTACTTTCTTGCCGAGGATGCCAGCCTATGGGCAAGGCAAGAGTTGACCAGATTCAAAGATTTTTTGAGCGAATCGATTGTTAAATATTCGCCTGACCCTTCGTCTGTAGTTTTGCAGGATGGTGGTGAATTGCGTGATCAACCGCTTTCAGAACTTTCAACTGAGATCTGGCAGGATTTCCAAACGGAATTTATGAGTAAAAAAGTATTGTGCCGACGCAAAAGCTGTTTTCGGGAACCAGATAAGTTAAAAAACGATTGATTTTTTTTGATGAAATTGTCTGTCTAAAAGTTCTAAATGATTGATAATTTGGTGTCTGATAAGAAAGCGATGAGAGAAATCATCGCTTTCTTGATTTTTACTTCTGCGAATGAGTCTTATAGTCATTAAACATACAATTCGCTGAAACAAAATCGGATAGTTGAGGCTGAATTTAAAATTTTGAGACTAAATTAGCATTCAGTAAATGGCTTTAAAATTTAATCCTATTTTTCATGAATTGGTTTAAAAGAGTAGCAAAAAAAAATATTGCAGGAAGTCCAATAATTAGTCATTATGTGAAATTTCGCTCTTCAATTTACGGGAGAGTTGTTTTTATAATTGCTATTTTATCTGTTTTCCTTTTTGTATCATTCAATATTATTTTCCAGTCGGTTAACGAACAATATCTGAATACAATTATTCGTCAGAGCGGTAATAATATTGGATCAATTGTAGAAGGAGCGTTGTATCATTCGATGCTCCAGAACGATAAAAGTGCCCTTCAGAATACACTCGATATTATCAATACACTGCCTGGAATTGATGAGGTAAACATGTATGATAGCCGTGATAGCCTGGTTTATTCATCATTTACTACCGATCCAAACGATAGTCACGCCGACCCGAATTGTCTCAGCTGCCATTCCAATATCCGGTCTTTGTTTCCGGGGACGGAGAAGTCGTATAAAATTATCGATATTAATACGGATTGTCTGATGAATAAAAGTGATAATGGCAGCAGACATTTGCTTATTCGGTCGCCTATCATGAACGAAAGATCGTGTTATGTCAGTTCTTGTCATGCGCACGAGGCGACCGATACCTTGCTAGGTTCTCTTGTTATTAAAATTCCACTTGAAGCTCAGGACAAAGCCATTCAGAAATCATCAACCGAGTTTTTCTTTTTGGCCATTTTGGCAACCATGCTGCTTGTTTCATTTTTGTTACTCTTCACCCGTAAGAAAATTAAGAATCCGCTGAATGAATTGGTTAAGGTGAGCGTTGCAGTTGCCAATGGTGATACTAGTACCCGCCTTGATATAAAACCGAATCAGCTGGACGATATGCGGGTAGTTTCCGAAGCGTTTAACGACATGTTGGATAATCTACAAACTGCAACTGTTGAGTTGGAAAACTGGTCGCAGCAATTGGAATATAAAGTTCAGAAAAAATCGGAGGAACTGGGTGCCGCTCAAAATGAACTGATGCATGTTGAGCGATTGGCTTCTTTGGGAAAATTATCATCATCTGTTGCACACGAAATCAATAATCCTTTATCCGGAATTTTGATTTACACAAAATTGCTTATGAAGCAGGTTGGTAATCCTGAACTGTACGCCTCCAAACGAGAGTCGATGCTTAAACATTTACGGTTGATTGAATCGGAAACAAAGCGTTGCGGCGACATTGTAAAAGGATTGCTTGATTTTTCGAGGAAAGATCAGAACGATTTTGAACCTAAACATTTACATGAAATATTGAAGGAAACTTATGAGTTAATGACTCATCCGATCAAAATTGCCGACATCAAATTTGAATACGATTTTGCAGCTAGTTCAGACCTGATTTATTGTAATCCGAACCAGATTAAACAGGCTTGTATTGCGATTCTGGTCAATGCTTCTGAAGCGATTAAGGAAAACGGTGAAATCACGATCAAAACCAGGAATTTGGATGAGGAAACCATTTGTATTGATATTTCAGACAATGGTTTAGGTATTGCTGAAGAAGACATTTCCCATATTTTCGAACCGTTTTTCTCGACAAAACAAGATGTAAGCGGCATTGGTTTAGGCCTTGCGATTGTTCATGGCATTATTCAAAACCATAAAGGTAAAATTCAGGTAAACTCCGAGTTAGATCGGGGAACAACTATTTCAGTAAATTTACCATTGATAAAAAGTTAAGGAGATTGACGAATGGCAAAAAAGATTTCAATATTGATCGTTGATGATGAAGAATCGGTAAGAGATTCCTTATACAATTGGTTTCTTGAAGATGGATTTCATGTTGAATGTGCTGAAAACGCCAAAAGAGCGCTGACTATTCTTGAATCTGACCAGTTTGACATCATTCTTGCTGACATTAAAATGCCGGGAATGGACGGTCTTGAAATGCTTCGGAGAATTAAATTAATTAAGCCTGATTCAATTGTTATTGTTATGACAGCATTTGCAACTGTAGATACAGCTGTAAAAGCACTGAAAGATGGAGCTTACGATTATGTAACCAAACCTTTTGATCCGGACGATTTGACTCATTTGATTCGAAACGCCACCAAACAAATCTCTCTGGTTGAGGAAAATGAAACATTAAAGCAAAAAGTAACTTCACTCGAAAATGTGGAAGACCTGATCGGAAAGAGTGAGGCTATGAAAGGCGTATTAAAGCAGGTTGAAAGCGTGGCCCAAACCAATTCTTCTGTTATTATTACTGGCGAAAGTGGCACAGGGAAGGAGCTTATTGCCCGTGCTATTCATGCCAATTCTCCACGAAAATTTTTCCCTTTTGTGAGTGTTCATTGCGGTGCATTAACCGAAAGTTTGCTTGAAAGTGAGTTGTTTGGTCACGAAAAGGGAGCTTTTACCGGTGCCATGTATAATCGTAAAGGCCGGTTCGAGATGGCTGACAGCGGTTCTATATTTTTAGACGAAATAGCAACGATTTCAACAAAAATGCAGGTTGAATTGCTTCGGGTTTTGGAATCAAAAACATTTATGCGGGTCGGTGGAAATAAGGAAATCAGTTCCGATTTCAGGGTAATTTGTGCCACCAACAAAGATTTGAAAAGCATGGTTGAAAAGGGAACTTTCCGTGAAGACCTTTTTTACCGTTTAAATGTGGTAAACATCCAAATTCCGCCTCTGCGCGATCGCAAAGATGATATCCCATTATTGGTCAATTACTTTATAAACAAATATTGTACATCAATGAATAAACCTCCTGCATCAATCGATCAGGCGGCATTAAATCGAATTCAGGAGTTTAATTTCCCTGGAAATATTCGCGAGCTTGAAAACATGATTGAGCGAGCCATCGTTGTCGGTAACGGGAAGAAAATAACGTTGAAAGATCTTCCGTTGGAAAAGACTTTTGTAAGTAATTCAGCCGAAAGTCTCGACGATTTTGAAAGGGCATTCATCCTTCAGATTCTTACTAAATACGAATGGAATATTTCGCGCACTGCCCGTGCATTAAAAGTTGATCGGGTGACTCTTTACAACAAAATCAAGAAATACGATTTGAAGTTGGCAGATCAATAAACTTGCCAAATGAACCTGCAAACCATTACTTTAGTTTCGTTCGGTTTCTTCGAAAAAGACATTTTAGAGAAGACAGCAGTGGCTGTGATTGAGGAATATCATTGCTCTGTCATTATTAAAGATGGACATCTGGATTTAAGTGAATATTACGATGCACCCCGTAGGCAATATGATGCGAACGCCTTGCTGAAACAGGTTCATTCCATGTCGTTCCCGGAATCGGATAAGAATCTTGGGATATTTAATGTCGATCTTTTTATTCCGATATTGACTTTTATTTTTGGACAAGCTTTTTTGGGCGGACAAACTGGGATTGCTTCGCTTTACAGGCTTAGTAATGAGCGGTATGGTATGGTTCATGACGAATTGTTGATGCTTGAACGGTTCAAAAAGGAGGTTATACACGAACTCGGACATACATTTGGTTTAATTCACTGTCAAAGTCCGATGTGTGTTATGCGTTCGAGTACTTATGTTGAAGACATTGACCAGAAAAGCGTGCATCTCTGCCGCGATTGCAAGTCTAAATTGGACATTTGAATTGCAATTCTGATGAATTTTAAACGAAGCCTTAACTTTTAAATTATTTCCATGTTTCCACTTTTGAAGTCATCGTGGAGCTAAGATTCGCAACTGACTGTTAAGAAATAAAAAGAGAGCTATTCCTAACTTTCCATTAGGAAACCCAAGTGGAAAAATGTCAAACTTTTTGCTTGAAGATTTTCAAATTATGAACTAGTTAAAGTAATCATCAAGTACGTTTGACAAGTACCAGCCCCCCACTTGAATATATTGAAAGATGAATTGGCCTGGGCCAGGAAATATGCCTAAGAAAAATTCTTAACCTCATAAGACATTTAAATAGTTATAGTACCGGAATTGGTATTCATCCAGGTTAAAGTATCCGGTAAACTTAACTTTAGACCCCCATAATCTTCGGCAATAACCCTTGTGAAAATAAGCTATTTTCCTTGAGACTTTCTAGTAATGATTGGAGCCATTCCGGTCGTCTGGATTTCTGTTTGCAAAATTTGTAAAATAAACAGATAAAAAGATGCTTTAAATTGAAATGTAAGCAGCGTTTTTGAGTTTCGTTCCGTACTCCTTATAGAAACACTTGTTAAAAGGCCTTTAACAGAAAACACTGAAAACATTTTTATTCATTTATTAAAACAAAAGCCATGAAAACAATTGTGAAACTTCTGATGATTAATCCGCAGTCATGCGGCGTATTTCTTCTCTTCCTTCTTATCGGAGTTGCATCGTGCAATAAAACAGACACTACCGAAATGAGCAGTACGGTTAGCTATTCAGGTACTTTTGTCAAGTCGGCCGATACGGTTGTCACTTCAGCCACTGGAACAGTTTCTGCCACGTTTGATTTAACGTCCATGGTCTTATCTTATACGGTTACCTGGAGCGGTTTAACATCAAATGCGGCAAATATGCATTTTCACGATGCTGGTCCGGTTATCTACCCCATTATGGGTTTTGCTGAAGCGAGCTCTGGCACACTATCCGGTTCTGTAACCCTAACTGCTGGCCAGGCTTCTGATCTGGCTTCCGGGAAAATTTATGTGCAAATCCATACAGTGAATATTCCGTCGGGTGAGATTTTAGCCAATCTGTCGCAAACTGGCAGCAGTTACACACCTCCTTCAGGAGGTGGTTACGGATACTGATGAAAAGCCCATGCAACATGTCCTGGTAATTGCTTAAGCCAGGGCATATGCCCCCATGTTTCAGATTTAAAAGACTAACAGTTATGAAAATAAAAAGTAAACTTATTGCTGCACTGATTGCCCTTTTGTTGTTCGGCTGTATCAATATGGCTCCTGAAAAGCTTGATGAAAACCCGGAACAACCAGGATGCACGCCTCAATTTCCTGACATGAATGTGACCTACAATAACTATGTAAAAAAAATTATTACACGCTATTGCATCACATGTCATCAGGGAGGTAATTCTCCCGGGCCCGGAAATTTTTCGACCTACAACGGAGTTCGGATTTACGCCGATTTCTTCGCTGTCCGGGTTATTCAGGATCGCGCTGATATGCCACAGGGAAACGCACCTCTTCCAAAATATGTAAGAGATTCGTTGAATATCTGGATTAATAACTGCTCACCCGAAAATTAATAAACAAAACTTATGAAGACTTTGATAACGATCATCATGCTTATTGTGAGCTGTGCAGTTCAGGCACAGATAGTTACATCGCGTAATGCGAAGCTTAGTTTTTTTTCAGAAGCCCCAATTGAAAACATCAGTGCTGAAAGCAATACGGGAGTTTCAGCACTGGATCTGTCAACTAAAAGCGTCTATTTTAAGGTTTCAATGCGCTCTTTTCTATTTAAAAAAAGTTTGATGCAAGAGCATTTTAATGAGAATTACATGGAAAGCGACAAGTATCCGTACGCCGAGTTTAACGGAAAAATAAATGAACCGATCGATCTCACGAAGGAAGGAATCTACCCGGTGACCGTTCAGGGAGACCTGAACATTCATGGTGTGACTAAAAACTACAATGTAAAAGCAGAACTGAAAGTGAGGGGAGGAGAAATTACGGCAAACTCTACCTTTCCGGTTAAACTGGCCGATCATGGCATTAAGATTCCGCGTTTGGTCATAAAGAATATTGCTGAAATTGTGCAGGTCACTGTTGCAGCTCAATATAAAGCGGAATCAAAAGAAGCCGCTCAAAGTTATTCGTCACCGAAAAAAAAATAACAGCACTAATCGATACACCATGAGAACATTTCCACTATTAATATTATTTGTATTTGTTTGCAGCCTTTCGCTAATGGCTCAAAATGATTTAAGCAAAATGTTTGACGAACCAGTTCAGGCTAAAGAGCATATTCCGGTAACTGCAACCTTTAAGTCGCCGCAAATCATCAACGGGCAATCCAATGAAACAATGCACAAACACGATTTGCTTTTTGTGGTGATGCACCGGTTTGGTGACATTGCAGGAAGCTACGGGGGAATGCAAACCTTTTATGGACTGGATAATTCTTCAGATATCCTTATTGGTTTTGATTATGGTATTTCCGATCGGTGGAGTTTTGGCATCGGAAGAACCAAAGGCGCGCCGAATGGTACGAATACCAGCCAGAAGCAATTGTTCTATTTGAAAACCAAGTATAGGCTATTGAGGCAATCAATTGATAATAGCATACCTTTTTCGGTAACTTTATTCGGTAACAGTGTTACCTCGGGAATGGACAGGCTGAACCTGATTACCTCCGACGCTGATTTTCAAAAATTCTCCGACCGGATGAGCTCTGTTACGCAGGTCATTATTGCCCGGAAATTCAACGATAACTTCTCACTTGCCTTGTTGCCAACTTATGTCCGGAGGAATTATGTATCCTATATGGACATGAATAACCTTTACGGGCTGGGAATTGGCGGACGGCTGAAAGTGACGCACCGGATGACTGTTGTTGCCGATTATTTTTTGAGTTTCAGAAGTCAGGAGAGCAAAGATTATTTCCTTCAGCAAAGTGGATTCAGGTTTTACAATCCTCTTGGAATTGGCCTTGAAATGGAAACAGGCGGACATGTCTTTAATTTCATTTTTACCAATTCAACTGCTATTCTGGAGAATCAGTTCATCCCAAGTACAAGCAGTACCTGGACCAAAGGAGGTTTTCGCTGGGGTTTCAGCATCAGCCGTACCTTCACCCTGTCAAAAAAGTCCGGCTCATAACATTTTAAGTTCGCGTCAGGTTTCATTAGAAATGAAAGGGAAAATTTACTGTTAATCTGAACAAAGCCATAGATAATATCGTTAATGCCTTCAACATGATATAGTTGTTACCGGAATGGTTGAACGTGAATTACAGCAGATTATCGATGGTTGCATAGAACAAGACCGGCATAGCCAGGAATTGTTGTATAAAAAGCTTTATGGTTTTGCCATGAAAATTTGTTTGCGATACACTGAGAACAGGTATGAAGCTGCCGATGTTTTGAATGAAGGCTTTTTTAAAGCCTTTACCAACATGGAGAAATACGATAAAAACTGGCCATTTAAAACATGGCTGAGTAAAATCATGCACAATGCTTCGATCGATTATTACCGGACAAACTTTAAATGGAGCCAGCTGGTTGGAATAGAAAAGTCGGATACAAAAATAAGTGAGGCGGCCGTTGAGCATAAACTTGACTACGAGGATTTACTCTCCCTGATTCAACGTCTTCCTCCGGCATACAGGCTCGTATTTAATTTGTATGCGGTTGATGGCTATTCTCACGAAGAAATAGCTGAGATGACTGGAATCACGGCCAGTACTTCCAGATCAAATCTCTACAAGGCGCGTGTCAAGTTGCAACAGATGTTATCCGTATCACAGTCGGTAGTTATTTTGTTGATGCTGAAATGGAGAAAGGCTGCCCTGAACAAATTAACGCAAACTGATTTATGAAAAATTCATCAAGATCATAATGAACAGGAACATCGAAGATATTGACCAGTTATTTCGCGAGGGATTGAATCCTGAAGATGATCGTTTGGCTTACCAGGAGGCTGACTGGCTGGAACTAAAGAAGCGACTTGACAGGAATGCCCAAAAGCGACGCGGAGTTTTCTGGTTAATCCGGTTAAGCGGTGTTGCCGCGTTAATTCTCCTGTTCTTTGCCATTCGTACGCTTTTGCCTGAAAGCCAAAATCGAATCGTTCAGCAGGCCGAAGTTCAACAAAATGATCAGAAACAGCAGCAAAAGCAGGCTCAGCCCATAGTCTCTCCTGAAGTGCGAAAAGATGTCAGAAAAGCTGAATCCGTTTCAGGAACCTTGCTGGCTCAAAACAAACCTTTGGAAAAGCAATTACCCAAAAAGCTGCCGATTCATCAGGCATCAGAAAATGAAATCAATAATGGAGACACCATATTGGTTAATAACTTAAATATTTCCAATACAAAGCCAGAGCAAAAGGTTCATCGGGCAGATCAGGCCACAAGTCAGCCCGATGCGGTGAAACCTGTAGAACAGAAACGGCCAGCAACTGACGAATCTCTGTTTGCACCAAATGAAAAACCCAATGAAATCCCAGAACCTGAACACCTGGCTCACAAATTAACCCTGAGTGTGCTTGCTGCTCCGGATTATAATGGAGTCAATAACCTGAACAATGCCAGTATAGGTGACAACTTCGGTCTTCTGGTAACCTTTAAAATAGCGAAAAACTGGAGCTTCAGTACCGGAGGGGTTTATGCCAAAAAACTCTACGAAACAGGTTTCGGTAATTATAGTCCTTCAAAAAATATATGGGACGAATATTATCCAAAATCGGTATATGCTGATTGCCGAGTGCTCGACATTCCTTTGAATATCAGCTATTCATTGGTTTTCGGAAAGAATACAACAATTAGTTTTGGCACTGGGATTTCGTCGTACATCATGCTTCGCGAAGATTATCGTTTCAGCTACGAGGAACAAGACAGCAATACTGCTGTTGCTTATCATGTAGTCAACGAAAATCAGCATTGGCTGAGTGTGCTTAATTTTCAGGCAACCTTTGAACGACGGATAAATTCAAAGGTAAGTATTGGTTTGCAACCGTATATGAAGATTCCGATGAGCAAAATTGGCTTTGCCGGAGTAAAACTTCAATCTTTGGGCATGGCTGTGGTTCTAAACTGGAACTTTAATTAATTCAGTCGTTTTTCTCTTTCCCTCATTCTTGTTAATTCTTGGCCGTTTCATCTTGGGGTCGAGAAAATTCATTTTTCTTATTTTCAGGGTTGGCTTTTTCTTCGAACCTTTCAACAAGATTGTTATCCGCATTAGAATTGTTGAAAAATAAATCATATAAAAAGGTATTTATTTCTTCATTCAGGCAGCGTTTCCAATTTTCGCTCCGTATTCACTACAGAAACATTTTATTAACGCTTAAAAAACTTAACCATGAAAGGACAAATTCATTTACCAATGTTCGTTTTGTTAGCTGTATTCGGGTTCACTTTAACCCAATGTTCCAAAACAACTGATCCAATGCCTGCTGTAGTCGATCCGGTTATGGTGAAACTCGCCAGCTCAGCCACCCTTGGTAGTTATCTTACCGACAAGGATGGGAATGCGCTGTATTTCTTTTCGAATGATGCGGATGGAAACAACAATTGTACAGGAGCATGTATTACAGTCTGGCCAATTTTCAATATTGCTGGTTTAACTGCCGAACAAGTTGGAACTGGCTTAACATTCGGAGATTTTAATGCGATTAGTACACCTAACGGAAACCAACTGACCTATAAAGGATGGCCTCTGTATTATTATTCCCCAGGTGGGGTCCGCGAGTTATCAGGTCAAACAACCGGCGAAGCTGTTGGTGGAGTGTGGTTTGTAGCGAAACCCGATTATACCATTATGCTGGCTAAAGCACAACTGGTTGGGAAAGATGGGAAAAACTATGTTGTTTCTGCTGCAAATGTTTACTCGGAGGGAGTTGGAAAAACTACCTATTTTACGGACATAGCCGGACGCACGCTTTATGAATTTGCAAAAGACAGCGCTAATATTAACAAATATACCAAAGCCGATTTTTCGAACAATGCGACATGGCCAATTTATGAAACTGACAAGATTGTTGTCCCCTCCATTCTCGACAAATCTTTATTCAGCAGCATAACGGTTTTCGGTAAAAAGCAATTGGTTTACAAAGGCTGGCCAATGTATTACTTCGGACCCGATGTTGATGCAACGACCGGAATGTTCAGAGGTAAAAATATGGGTGTGAGTGTACCTGTTCCGGGAGTCTGGCCGGCATTCTTCAAAGACATCCCAGCTGCACCGCACAAATAATATTGAAAAGTTGAAAAGTAAAAAGAGGGATACTAAAGAAATATTGTGCTTCGTTGGAAATGAATGCGTGAGGTGCTAATCGATTGATATTGTGGGATAATCTGGTTTTTGAAGACAGAAGGATATTTCAAGATTTGCTATTCCCTTAAGGAATTATTTATAATCGTGAAATAGACCAATATCGAACCACCAGAGTGAACTCATTTTTCTCGGCATTCCCTCAACTGAAGTGGGTTTTGGAACAAAAAAAAGCGGATGTTCTGTCAATTTTGACGAAACATCCGCTTTGGTGCCCAGAACAAGGGCATTTTGTATTTTGTAGTGTGCTTATATTCAAGTAATTAGAAGGCTGTATTTTTTATGGCCTCGATAAATACCCTGCCTCGAAATTGAAGAACTTTTACAATACAAAAGTACAAATTATTAGATTTTAAACCAAATTGAATTAGACTTTATATCCTCAATTTCTGATGAGTTTGGCT
Source organism: Aquipluma nitroreducens (assembly GCF_009689585.1). Taxonomy (GTDB): domain Bacteria; phylum Bacteroidota; class Bacteroidia; order Bacteroidales; family Prolixibacteraceae; genus Aquipluma; species Aquipluma nitroreducens. The sequence continues at coordinate 4,461,201 of NZ_AP018694.1, forward strand.
AAGAATTTTGTGAATTCGGAAATATCCTGATCAACACTAGCTTGTTCCAATGCCGACAGATATTCATTTCGCAATTCAACAGGAATAATCGTCCACGCATATCCACCTGATGCCAGCATCGTGTTCATCAAAAAACGGGAAATTCGTCCGTTGCCATCCATGTATGAGTTGCTCCAACGATTGAGCTAGTTTTTCAAATGGTGTTGCCATAATACTTTTTTATCTAAATTGGTTATCACTTGCATGAATTGAAAGATCAAAATTAGTAAATGAAGTTGTATGTTATTTAGTATTATTTGTTGTGTCGTTATTAGTGTGATTTGCTCTATTTCTGTTCGCCCAATTTTAGTTGCTGGTCAATTCTGGAATAACTGAACTGCCGATCCACTTTTGAACCTGAAAAGAAGTAGCCATTCTTATTGAAGATAATCCCTTGTATTTCATCCGTTTCCTCTTTATAATTAAAAGCCACACCAATGTTTTGATCTTTCAAGGCAACAATAAGCTGGTCCCAGTTTTGAGATTGGGGTATAACTGATTTCAAACAATTAAAAATCTCGTATTTGGTTTTATCCGGTTCACATAAACGGTGTTCGTTGATCTTTTCCTTTCCTGATGCAAAATACAGACCGTATTCCAGTGTCAGTTCTTTGCATACTTTTTCACTTCGTGTATGATCAAACCTGTCAGAGATGGTACGCCCATAATCATTAACGCGATTAAAAATTAGGTGAAGGTGCGGGTGTTCTTTGTCGTAATGACGGCCAATCAGGTATTGTGTTTCCAATATTCCCATCCGGCTCATGTAATCATGTGCTATTTGAACCATAAGTTCATTGGATAGTTTTTCTTTATCCTGAACAGAGAAATTCAGGGAAATATGACCTACTGGTTTCGACAACCGTGGATTTAGTTCTGCCTGTAAATTGAAAGTACGAATAATAGAATCAGGACTGTAAAGCAACACGCCATCACTATCCAGAATTTCAGTTCCTTTGCCCTGCTCAAGGATGTAGTTGACTACACTTCTGAATTCTTGCGCCTTACCAATCTTGCTTATCATCGCGGAAATGGTACAACAAGGTTAGCAACTGGAGCATTCAGGCGATAGTGGTTCGTCCGCGCTTTCAAAAAATATCGCTCTTTGTTTTTTTTGTCTGACTGATTCGGATTATTAATGGTCATGTGGCAAATGTCTCTTCCAAGATTACTCTTGTCAGAGAAAATACCTTGATTGATTACACTGAACCCAATACTTTGCCCAAGAAATTCGTGTGAGAATTTTCCGAATACGCAGGTATTTGCATTTATGTTAACATGCTGTCGGATAAGCATTTTGACACTGGAAGAATACTCACTCTGCTGACCAGCCACTTTTATTGGCTTGCCATTTTCGTTTTCTGTTTTCATTTAAGGCTGTTTTTATGTGACCAGCGGGACAAAAGGCTGATTGGTGATACACCAACAACATCCTTTTTGCACACGCTTTTCTAATGCTTTCATCCTTAAAGCTAGGGTTTATTGCTAAAATGTAAAAGTGTCAAGTTGAATCAAAACAAGTCAAAATCAATTAATTATAGCGGAGTTTTCTTTTTTGGACGTCATTTTTAGAGGATATTTACATCTAGGTGTGTTTTATTTGGTAGTTACTTATATGATTACAAAATCATATCTTAATAATATTAGGAACTTTATGTTTGTTTAAAAGATTAATAACTATTTTTGGAAAGAATGATTTTAATATTGAATTAATCATCTTCCCCAAAGTTTCAAACTAGCAGGAAGAAAAGCTAGAAATATAAATGCACCTTTCCGAATCTGATACCCGTGCCAAACACATTGACCCTAAACTAAAAGAAAGTGGATGGGAAGAGTTTGTAATTCGCGAGCATTATTTTACCGATGGAAGAAAACTTCTGGGAGGTAAACGGGGTCAACGACTTTTTGCCGATTACCTGCTTCGCTATAAAAACACCAACCTTGCCATCATTGAAGCCAAAAAACTGGGCAAACATCCAACGGATGGGCTGCAACAGGCTATCCGGTATGCCGACAAACTAAAGGTGAAATTTATTTTTGCTACCAACGGCGAGAAGATTTACCAGTTTGATATGAGAACAGGAACAGGTGATTATATCGACAGTTTTCCTACGCCTGAAGTACTTTTTCAGGAATCGGTTGATAACCTTACTTCACTGAAGAAGCAACTTCTTGGTGTTCCTTTTTATTTGGTGGGCGACAAACAGCCCCGGTATTATCAGGAAATAGCCGTGAACAAAGCCATTGAAGCCATTGCCGATGACAAAAAACGGGTTTTGCTGACCCTGGCCACCGGAACCGGAAAAACTTTTATTGCTTTTCAGATTGCACACAAATTACTGACGGTTAAATGGAATTTAGACCAAGCCGACCGTCGCCCCAAAATATTGTTTCTGGCCGACCGCAATATCCTGGCCGATCAGGCCATCAATACCTTTAACGATCCGTACGAAAAAGATTTGGTCAAAATTGATGGCTCTGAAGTCCGCGCCCGAAACGGAATTGTACCCACCAATGCTTTTATCTTCTTTGCCATTTATCAGGCCATTAGTGAAAAGGAGAATATCGATGGTTATTTCAGGCAGTACCCCAAAGACTTTTTCGACCTCATTATTATCGACGAGTGTCATCGAGGAAGTGCCAACGAAGTAGGTTCGTGGCGCGAAATTCTTGATTATTTTGGTTCTGCTGTTCATCTGGGATTAACAGCAACGCCCAAACGTGATGACAATGTGGACACCTATAATTACTTCAAAAAACCAGTTTACGAATATTCGCTGAAAGACGGCATCAACGATGGTTACCTGAGTCCTTACAAGGTTAAAAAGGTACGGACCAATATTGACAGTTACATTTATACCGATGCCGACAAGGTGTTGGAAGGTGCTGTAGAAGACCGACGGGTTTATCGAAAACGGGACTTTAATCGGGTGATTATTATCCCCAAACAAATTGAACTGGTTGCACAAGCTATACTCGACAACATCAACCCGATGGATAAATCCATTGTTTTTTGTGTCGATCAGCCCCATGCGCTGAATATGCGCGATGCCATCAATAAATTCAAAAAAGTAAGCGACCCAAATTATTGCGTACGCATTACCAGTGACGAAGGAAAACCTGGACGCGATTTATTGGAACTGTTTCAGAACAACGACCGCGATATTCCGGTAATTCTTACCTCGTCGCAAATGCTTACTACGGGCGTGGATGCCCGAAACGTGCGGAACATTATCATCGTTCGCGAAATTGAATCGATGGTAGAATTTAAGCAGATTGTTGGGCGTGGAACCCGCTTGTTCGAAGGCAAAGACTTCTTTACCATTATCGACTTTTCGGAAGAAGCTACCGACCATTTTTACGATCCTGATTGGGACGGTTTGCCTGAAGGTGAAACCGGCGAGGGTGGAACACGAACCGGAGGAAACACCGGAGGTGGCGGTGGCGGAAATACCGGCGGTGGAGAAGAACCGCCACCCAGACCGCCACGACCACCCAAAATTGTAATCGAACTTTCGAATGGCCGAAAACTGAAGGTGTTGGATATTGAAACCCGATACATCGACGAAAGCGGGAAACCATTGACAACATTGCAGTTTCTTGAAAAACTGATCGGCTTTATACCCGATTTATACCAAAGCGAAGACGATCTGCGTAAGCTGTGGTCGAAGCCCGAAACCAGAGAAGAATTGCTTATTAAGTTGGCCGAATCGGGAATTGACGAAGAACAGCTCGACATTCTGAAAAAGATTTTTGAAGCCGAAAACAGCGATATCTTCGATGTCCTTTTGCATATTTCGTACGAGTGTAGTTTGATTACCCGCAGCCAGCGAGCCAAACATGTAAAAGACGACAATGACTTTTTCGAGGTGTTTAGCAACCTGAAAGCCCGCGATTTTCTGCGCTTTATTCTTGAACGCTACGAAACGGATGGTATCAAAGAGCTGAAACGCGAACGGCTTTCGTCGCTCATCGAACTCAATAACCTGGGAACTACCAAAGAAGCTTCAACGGTTTTTGGTAGCGCTCAAAACCTGATTGATGCTTTTTATAAATTGCAGGAAAACCTGTATGCTGTTTAGTAGAGTGAAATTGAACCAACTGAATAAATATCTATCTTTACAATATTCAAAATAAATGAATATGAACAATATAAGAGAACATATCTATATAAAAAATCTAGGGCCGATAAACGAGATTGAAATAAATGATTTATTGCCAATTACTTTTTTTATTGGAGATTCTGGAAGTGGAAAGAGTACATTAATCAAAACCATCGCTTTGTTTCGTTGGTTAAATAAAATGATCAACATAAGGTCATACCTCAAAAATGTTGGCATATCTAAGTCTCCATTTAGATTTGTTTCAAATACACTATTAAAAAACAGTGGTATTTTGGATTACTGCAAGTCTGAAACAATCATTAAATATACTTATTCAATAAACGGGAATGATTATACTATTGAGTATAGCAACAAATCATTAAAAGGGACTAATATCATTATAGATAAAGAAGATATAAGTTATCAAAAAATAGCTTTTATGTCTGAAATGAGAGTAATAATACCTGATTGGGCTGATAGAGGTGCCAGATTTGCTGGAGGCTATTTGAATTTTCACTTCCATGAAAGTTATGGGGCTTTTGATGATGCAACGAATGCCATTTCAGATTTGAAACTTGACTTTATTGGAATGGAATTTAGTGTTAAAAAATCGGGCAACACAAAAAAGTTTTATCTCAAGCCTTCTATTGGAAAAGGTAATTATGAGGCTCTCGAATTTAAAAAATCTTCATCAGGAATGCAGTCGTCAATTCCTTTAGCAGTTGTTGCTAATTACTATTCCAAATACTTCGATTACAGTGCTGCGTTCAGAAATTCAGTGATTCAGTATTTGCTTCAAACTGACAAAATAACATCATTTAAAGAGGCAACAAATTTGTCGGACATGAATAAGCAAATTCACTTGCATATTGAAGAACCGGAATTGAGCCTTTATCCGGATGCTCAATGCAAATTGATTAATTTCATTGTAGAACAAAGCTTTATTTCAAATCTGAAAGACCGGGAGATTACGATGACAATAGCGACTCATAGTCCTTACATTATAAATCAGCTTAATGTTTTGCTTAGGGCACACCAAAGAGGAAAAACATTTGACAATGCTGCAATTGATCCAGCTAAATTAGCTGTTTACAGGCTTTATGAAGGAAAATTGCAAAATTTGGTCTCGGTTGATGAAACAACAAAAGAAACGGTCGTTAATACTTATGATTTATCGGAGACTATCAATGACATTTACAACAACTATGAAAATTTATAGCATTTATGTTAGTATTACTTACCGCTGATTTTTGCTCACACTATAACTTACCAGCTCGAATAAAAATTTCACCGAATGATATTCCACTTATTAGTTCAAATGAGAGTAGAATTGCAATTTATGACCATGTTGAAATAATTTGTTCCGATAAGGAGAAAGAGAATCTAATTATTGAAAACAATAATGCTTTTGAAATCACAATAATATCTTATGAGAGATTTCATGAACTCACTCAAATCACTCATGAAAAGGTCTGCGATTACATATTCTATGACGTCGACAATTCTGTATTTTCATGCTGTGAACTGACCAGTTGCCAGAGTGATTATCTTGAAACTCATTTAGTCAATGGTAAACCTGAACAAGGGAAAAGAGCTAAGGCGCATTCTCAACTTGAAACTACAACCAATAAGTTATTAGCCGTTCCTTCAATAACCGAATTTATCGGAAAATTCAGATCAAGAACCGCACTTTTTGCTTATAGATTAAGTGAAAATATAAATCAGAATAGTTCTATTGCAAAATCAATCAACGCATTTAATCGAAATCCAAGCTCGATTAATACTAGTTTAGGTAATGGATTTTATTTCGTTCAGCGAATGTACCCCAACACTTTTGCGGTTTAACTTCTTTTATAAATCAACAAGTTGATTAACTTTCAATAATTACCTTTTTATTAACAGATTAGATGGAACTTCAACAAAAAATAGATCGAATTACTGATATTCTGCGCCGCGACGATGGTATAAGTGGCGCTATGCACTATACCGAACAAATTTCATGGATTCTTTTTCTCAAATTTTTGAACGATTTTGAAGAGGAAAAGGAAGGCGAAGCTTTGCTCAACAATACCAAATACGAACGGATTATTATCAACGATTTTCGCTGGAATCATTGGGCCTGCCCAAAAACAGACGAAGGAAAGCCAGATGTGGAAACATCCAAGACCGGAGGCGATTTGACCCAGTTTGTAAACGGGCAATTGTTTCCTTATCTGAAAGGGTTTAAAAATAGCCTAAGCGATCTGAAGTCAGTGAAATACAAAATCGGGAACATCTTCGAGTTTCTGGATAACCGTATTGCCAGTGGTCATACCTTACGCGAAGTGCTCGATATTATCGACACGCTAAATTTCCAGTCGCAGGACGAACTGTTTGAGTTGTCGCATGTGTACGAAAACCTGTTGCAGGGAATGGGTAACGACGGCGGTAACTCGGGCGAATTTTACACCCCGAGAGCTGTCATTAAGGCCGTAGTTGAAGCGCTTGCACCACAACCCGGACAAACGGTTTACGACGGGGCAGCCGGTAGTTGTGGTTTCCTGATAGAAGCGTTTGATTACATCATTAACAAGTACCGGAATAAACTATCAACCGAACAATGGCAGTTTCTGCACGAGAATACCTTTTTTGGCAACGAGAAAACGCCACTGGCCTACACCATGGGTGTAATGAACATGATTTTGCATGGCATTGAAAGCCCCAATATTTTAAAGCAGAATACGCTTACAGCCAACATTCGCGATATTCAGGAGAAAGATCGTTATGATTTGATTGTGGCCAATCCACCTTTTGGAGGGAAAGAAAAACCACAAATCCAACAGAATTTTCCGATACAGAGTAACGCCACCGAATTGCTATTTTTGCAGCATTTTATGAAGAGCCTGAAAAAGGGAGGAAAGGCGGCTATTGTAGTACCAGAAGGTATTCTTTTCCAGACCGGTAACGCTTTTAAAAATGTAAAAGAGGAGTTGCTGGCCAATTTCAATGTGCACACCATTTTGAGCCTTCCGGCAGGCGTTTTTCTACCTTACAGCGGTGTAAAAACCAATGTGCTGTTTTTCGACCGAACTGGGGCAACTACCGAAATATGGTATTACGAATGCAATCCGGAACAAAAACTAACTAAAAACAAACCGATACAGTATGAACAGTTGCAGGAGTTTGTTGAACTGGCGACAAAAAGAGCATTGTCTGCAAATTCGTGGCTGGTAAAGGCAACGGAAATTGTAGACACCGATCTTTCGGCTAAAAACCCCAACACCAATAACGATATTGACCATTTGCCGCCGCGCGAAATCATGGTACTCATCAAAAGGAACGATAATGAAATTTCCCGCCTGATGGCCGAAGTAGAACAAATTTTGGAGGAAGGTCATAATGGATAAATTGCCAAAAGGGTGGGAAAACAAGAAACTTATTGATTGTATTGAGCTGATCAATGGGAGGGCATACAAACAAGAGGAGCTTTTAGATGCAGGAACTCCAGTCTTGCGAATTCAAAATTTGAATGGGGGAAGTAATTGGTATTATTCAAATTTAGAACTACCAAAAAAGAACTATTGCTATGCTGGTGAATTGCTATTCGCATGGTCTGCATCCTTTGGTCCGTATATTTGGAGTGGAGAAAAAGCTATCTTTCATTATCATATTTGGAAAGTAATTTCAAAGCAAAATATTAATGAAAAATTTGCATATTATTTCTTAGAACATTTCACTAAAGAAGTTAGGAACCATACAGTTGGAGTTGCAATGTTTCACATTACCAAAAGTAAAATGGAACAAATCCCCATTTATCTTCCGCCTCTTCCCGAGCAAATCCGTATTGTATCCAAGCTCGATACTCTGTTTGGCCGCATCGACAAAAGCATTGCCCTGCTCGAAGAAAACATCAAACATACAAATGGCTTGACAGCGAGTGTACTAGAGGAGATATTTGTAGATGGGAAAAACTGGGAAAGACAACCTTTAAATCAAGTCGCCAAAGTCGAAAGAGGTAAATCAAAACATCGCCCTCGAAATGATCAAAAGTTATTTGGAGATTCCTATCCATTTATTCAAACAGGAGATGTTCGGAGTGCCAATAAATACATTGATAAGTATGAAGTTTGTTATTCTGAGTTTGGATTGAAACAAAGCAGACTTTGGAACAAGGGAACAATTTGCCTGACCATTGCTGCAAATATTGGAGATGTTGCAATACTTGGATTTGATGCTTGTTTTCCAGACAGTGTCGTTGGAATAACCCCAAATTCAATGAATAATGAATTTCTATATTATTACCTAAAAACACTTCAATTACAATTGGATAAAAAGGCGAATTCGGCAGCACAAAAGAATATCAATCTTAAAATATTAAGCGAAATTGATGTGCCAGTCCCTTCAATTGAAATTCAAAATAGTATTGCAGACAGGTTTTCACGGTTGGAAGAAAAACAATTTCAAATTCTTTCAGTCCAGCAATCCAAACTCAATTATCTTAAAGCACTGAAATCAAGTTTGCTTGATCGGGCGTTTAAAGGAGAATTGTAGAAAAGTATCATAATTGATTAATTTACAAAATCTTAAATCATGCCATTTTTCGAATTCCTGTCAGATAATGTTTTACGGGGTAAATGTGAAACCAATCATTTCCATATTGTTGTAGCTGATGATATCAATACACAAGATCTTCCTTCATTACCACAAAAAACATTGGGAACCTTCATGCATGAATATTTGCATTACATTCAATTTAATGATACTCTATTTGGAATTTCGTATGGGATGGTTTTCAATAATTATTATGCAACATGTAGGCAATTCTTTTCAGAAAATGACACCCTTGAAATTCCATTAAAAATTCAGGAATTAAATCCTGTCATTAGAGCAAACGTTGAAAAATATAAGAAATTAAAAGGCACAGTTAAAGATTTTGGAATTAAGATTGACCGAATCGAAATATCTCCATTAGCGATAGAGGAAGCCAAAAGGAATAAAACTGGGGTCTTTGTCAAAGGTTATGATGGAGAAGGAAGATCTATCGATTTTGAATTTGGCTATTTATGTATTATAGAAGGCATGGCTCACCAATTTCAAACGTTTTTTGATCCAACTGTGGAGCATCCTGAAATCCCTTATAATGTCGTTGAAATAATTTGCAGGTCTAATTATCCTGATTTATTGATAGATGCTAAAATGCTTTTTAGTATTTGTATGTGCTCGCTTATATATACAAATCCATCAACAGGATTCTTCGAGGTATTAGAGATTTTGAGACACAACCCCCAATTCAACGGTCGTGATTTGTATCAATATATGATAAAAGGGTCAACTGTAACGAGCGATGGAGTAAAATACACAATTGAAGATATTTTCGTTGACATGATCACCAATTATGAAGGAAATATAAAAGCTACGATACAAGCGGAGCTAAATTATTATTCGAAAGTATTCAAAAATTGTACTCAAGAGATTAAGAGTGGCGAAAGCTTATTGTTGAATCTTCTCTACCTGTCTGATATTTCATCAAAAAAATCAGTAGATGAAATTTTAAACTTCTATGGACTCCCATACATCGAGTTTAATAATTTAACGATGATGCCTGGAAAGCAAAAGAACAAAACCTCATTTTTAGATTTAGCTCGATTGATTGGATTTGAGTTAGTAATTAAGAGATTCATTCCCCAAATAGATATCGGAAAATATCCGAAATATGATCCGAAATGTCCTATGTATCACAAATGCAAAAATACATTGTATAAAGAAGGAATCGAAGATCACCAAAGAGCCCAAATGTCCGAAGAATGTGAAAACAAACAATGGCAAAAACAAGAAATATGTTTAATGACTATGGCCTTAAAATGGTGCAATATACATGGTAAAGAAGTCACTCAGAATGAACTTCCAATGAAATATCGATAAGTTAAATGCTAAAAATTGATTTAAATCTACAACGTTAGCCGTAGATTAACCGATTAAAGGGACAATATTTTCCTCAAACCATTCAAAGGCTTTGTTCTGATCGTATTTTATATCAGGACTTAATAGTCCTTCCATATCTCCCAAAAATAGAGGGGATGCTTGTTTCTCCTTTAAATTGTTGGTGAATTCTTTCACCGTCGGAGGTTTGCTTACAACAAACTTCATGTATTCCCGGTAGCAGTGAATAATTCGATCAAAATTCAGATCAGCATGTTGGCTGGCATAAAACAAATCAAAAAGGTCTCTCCCTTTTTTTCGCTGATATAGTGCCCTTAATTTGGTTCCCAAAAGTTCATCCAAATAATAAGTTGTAATCTCGCACTTGCCTGAAAACCATTCATTTTCAACTTGAAATGGCATAAGATTCCAGCCTAACAGGTTAAAATGCTCACGGCAATTAATTTCAATTTTGAGTTTTAGCCGCTGAACAGGAGCCGCCTCTGAAGTAAAACGGTATAGTATGGTATTGTTGTTCGCTTTAGGTTTTATGACCCGAGGCTCTTCAAAAAATGCAATCTTTTCTCCAATTCGTTGAAGTATCGGTTTGATAGGACCTTCCTTTATCTGTACAAGGTCAATATCCTCAGAGTATCTAGGAGCCGGGGTTAGATATAGTTTATACAGTGCTGTTCCTCCACGAAATGCCAGGTTTTCACGCAAAAAATCATCAGAGAAAATTTCAACCAATGCTCTTGAGATAATCAGGTCCTGTTCAACCTGGGCATCTGATCTCCAGGCTACCTGATCTTTCCATTTGGCTATGTATGGTCTTGGTATCATAAGTCACTTTCCATCTCAATGTTAATGTCAACTTTCCATATATTTTCAGTGCTACCCGGCCTTCTGTTTTTTTCCGGGCTCAGCAAAACCGGATAATAATTTTTCCCTTTAAGATATTCACTCAAAAGTGTCACAATCGCAGGATCAGCTTGTAGTTCACTCAAAAGAAATCCAAGTCGTTGAATAGAACTGGTATGAGGATACCAGCTAAGCAATTCCTGAATGTCATTGGTTTTTATTTCTTCTATCAGCTCTTCAATGATGGCTAGCATTCGGTTAACCCCGCCAAGTTTGGATTGATAATGAATCAAATCAATTGCAGTTAAGGCTGGAGAAGAAACGTTAAAATAACCGGCATCTGATTTCTTTTGCAGAATATTTTTTGAAGGCCAACAACTGCTCACAAATACATCTAAAAAAATTACCCCCTTCTTAATATTCCGGATATTAGGGAATTGAGTAATCAGATAATCCTTTTGTACCTGCTGATGACTGGCGCCATAAAAAGCAGCAGCAGAATATAACCCAATGTAATAAGGTTTATTTAAGTATTTAAAGAGTTTCTCAGCATAGAGCTCCAAAGGAACTTTGTGATAACTTCTGTAGCGAGGTGGTAATATAAGGTAAAAACCCTGACGCAGATTTATAATCTCTCCCTTTTTGACAAAGCGGGAAAGTTCATTTTTTAATGCCACGTCAGTTTTTGAAGAATTATTTTTTAATTCTTCCCAGGTAAAGGCATATTCTTCATACTGCAATGACTTGGTAATATATTCTGCTACTCCTAACACGTTAGTAATTTTATGCGAAAAATATTAAAAAATGGTAATTGTTGCATAAAAATACTAAAATATTTTTGTTATTTACATACATGCAGGACACAAAATTTAGATTTTATATTAGAGTATTTTCTTTTAATTGTTTCCCTGCATAGGTTCCGTATGCTTTCCCAGAAACTTCACCCGTTTTATAATAATCGGCTAACATTTTTAAAATTACATCAACGTCTTTATCTTCATCAATTTGAAGTTTACCATTTTTTACATTGAGCTTATCACCATATTTTTTGCAAACAGTTTGCATTTTCTTTATCGTTTTCTCATCAACATTCCTATAATTCCCTATTCGCGAAATGCGTACAAGCTTTTTGTGAATGGCCGGTTTATTTTCAATTTGTTTTTCGATTATATCCAAACCTTCAATAATATTTAACTTTCTCAATTCTTCGACAACATTCTTAGCTTCCACCTTGTATTCTTCCTGTAATCCTACAATTTGTTCAAAATAACCTCTTTTCAGGATGTAAAAAATTTCATCGTAATAAACACAATCAATCTGTTTATCGAGGTTAATAGTTTCTCCTTTTAATAGTTCTAATTTTTTACTTTTAGTACTAAAGAAGGTTCTAATAATTTTCAGTTTTGACTTTGTATTTTCATTTTCATCTAAAGCAATCTTACCTGGTTGTATTTTTCTAAATGTATAAATCCAATCTTTGTTTTCGATATCATTAAAACCGACACAATAAGCCCATAGTTCCTCATTATCAGAGATAATCTCCTCAATACTTGAAATACGAGGCACTTTATTATCCAACTGATTACATACAACATCTGAAAATGACATCGCTTTATTTTTCATTGAGTATGTAAATAAATGTTCTGTATCATCCGAAACTACATCATAATCGACTATTTCAAAATCTTTTTTTATTACATATTCGAGTTGTTCGTTTGTTAGATCATATAAATGTTGACGAATTTCATCATCTACATCAACCTGATAAACTTTAAAAAGATACCTATCCAATACTTTACTGGATTTCTTAATATTTTCTTTTAACAATCGAGTAATAAAATATAAACGTGTATCATTTGTTTGTACGTTTTCAATTTTCTCTAAAAGTTCGATTAATGTCATAATTTAAAGGTTTTGAGGGTTTCTTTTTATTGCATAATATAATTTTGGGCCGATTTCATAAATTTTAATTGTTGTATCTTCTTGAATGAACTTGCTTTCAACAATGACTAATCCATTCCTTTTTTTACCCTTAATATCAAATTCTATCTCGAAAATTGAATATTTGAAGCTTAATAACGGATTAATTAAAAGCAAATTAGAGTTTATGTAAATTCGATAAATGATAATCAATAAAAACAATAGGGCAATGCATTCATACCAAGTATCAAAATTTTGAAATAAAAATGGGACAATATAAGTAGCTATATATCCAATAGATTCATTATTCTTATTTTTCACATCCGTTACGACTACATTTTCTCCATTATTTACATCCTTTTTGAGATTGGCAAAAATTCTAATGCAGCCCCAAAGACCAAATAAAGAAATAAGAATGAAAAATGTTGAGAGTCCAAATTTTTGAAGGAAAGTGAAAAATGATAACCAAGAAACCCCTCCCCAATTTAAATAATCAATATTTTTTGAAATTTGTTTCAGGCAGATTAATACAAATAATGGAATGTAAGAAGTCACAAACAGTACAAATTGAGCTACTCCATGCAATTCGTTAAAGTTATTTTCTTTGTCTGATGCCATTTTTATTCTGAATCCAGTTTGTTATGATAATAATTTTTTTCTTCTCAGGTAGAGATTCCTTTTATACTATCAAGTTGCCAATTCAACAAGTTACAGTCAAAAATAGGGAAATATATGCTATAAATAATCCTATTGATACGTATATTATCATAAATTTTCAAGCTGTGATTTTGATATTATATTGCAAATTGAAACTAAATATTGCTTTCAGGATCTTCAGTAGAAATACAGGTAGTTCTTTAAACCAGTATTTTACCCAGAATATGTTCACGCTTGTTAGTAATAGTATTCATATGTTGTTTTGAATCAGGTTAAAGACTTGATATTTTTAGATTAGCTATTTACACTCAAATTTCCGGCAAATTTATTAATCGCTTCACGGAACGGTAAAGGGGAACTCGCTTTTCGTGGCTCGTTTCCTTTGGATGCGTTCAGTTTCATGAATTGCCCATTTCGGGCATGAAACTGACATGCACCCCGTTGACCTAATCCGTGACAGCTCAATGTTGGTACGCCAAAAATTTAAGTTTAACGGCGTGCCAGATAATCCCTGAGTTAATCTACGGGAGCCAAAATAAGACTTCAGGGCAGGAGCAAAATCAAATGAAAGATGATAATGGATGGGAAATTGTTTCCACGTATTCAACCAAAGAAGCTGTAGATGACGGTTTTCTGGTAAAGGTTGACAGTAAAGCTTCCGAAGAAGCAGGAATTAAGTTTCCGGTTTACCTGACCCGCGCTGCATGGGATAAGTATGTTGAAGTTCCGAAAGGTATGGAGCAGCTTCAAAACGTTTCAGGCCGCCTTTGGGATGTGCTGTATATGTTTGCCTTTCATGCCCGGAACGTCTCTTCCAACTTTTTACAGTACGATTTTATTAGCTACCTGCCTGATGAAGGTAACTGGGAACCCAATGAAAAGTTGGAAACTCCGGAGAACCGACTTAACAGACTGGTTACCCTCAAAGCTGTCATTCAAGCTCAGGATTTCGACGATCCGTCACCAGCCATTTTCATCATGAAACCTAATGAAGATTAATGTATTCGAGCAAACAATTTTATAAACAAAATCATAGGAGGTATTTATTATGCGATACAAAGATGATCCAAGACAAATTGTAGTTCGTTATCCCAGTTGCTGTGCGAAGTGTCAAACTCGACTGCCCAAAGGAACCGTAGCTTATTATTGGCCACGAACACAAACCTTGTTATGCGATGGTTGCGGAGAACCAGAATATCGCAGCTTTCTTTCGGCTGCCGCAGACGAAGATGTTTATGCAGGAAATGGAAATCCATATTAGGATGCTTGGGGCTTTTTGCCCCTTTTTTGTTCGTTATTAATCAGTTAACAAAAATCTGTTGTAAGGTTTGTATTACACTCAAATTTCCGACAAAGTTATTGATCGCTTCACGGAACGGTAAAGGGGCGTCCCGACAAGTCGGGACGTCCTTCGGATGCGTTCAGTTTCATGGATTGCCCATTTCGGGCATGAAACTGACATGCACCCCGTTGACCTAATCCGTGACAGCTCAATGTTGGTACGCCAAAAATTTAAGTTTAACGGCGCGCCAGATATTTCCTTAGTTAAATCGAAGGGAGCCATAATAAGTCCGCAGGGCAGCGGCACTTTCCCATGAATACTTCATTCGACATTTATGAAATGGTTACCAACCTAATTATTGAACGCCTTGAAGCAGGTGTTGTCCCTTGGCAGATGCCTTGGAAAGCTGAAACTGGGTTCCCGCAAAACATGGTTCACAAAAAAGCTTATCGTGGTTTTAACTTCTGGCTTCTATTGACCGTTGCCGATAAGTTTGGTTCCCCGTTCTTTCTGACCTTCAATCAGGTAAAAGAATTGGGCGGGCATGTTTTGAAAGGCGAAAAAGGTTTCCCGGTTGTGTTCTGGAAGCTGATGGATAAGGAAGAAAAGGACGGAAGCCTTGACCACATCCCTTTCCTCCGTTATTACACCGTTTTTAACCTGAAACAAACCGAAGGGATTGATGAAAGCAAGATCCCAGCGACTGAGGCTCATGATCATGTATTTGACCCGATTGGAAATGCTGAGGAGTTAATCGAGTTTTGGTACGATAGCCCTGAAATCAGGCTTGACCAGTCACACGCCTTTTATTCGCCTTCCGGTGATTACGTCGGGATGCCAAACCCACGGACTTTTTTCAGGGACGAACAATATTATTCGACACTTTACCACGAACTGGTTCATTCTACCGGGCATATCAATAGGACTGGAAGGCATGAAAAGCTTTCGGATCACAAATTCGGTTCTCAGGATTACAGCCAGGAAGAACTTGTAGCTGAATTAGGAGCCGCGTACCTGTGCTACATGACGGGTATCCAGAATGCTACAATTGACAACAGCGCTGCCTACATCAAAAGCTGGATCGGCAAATTCAAGGAAGATAAAAAGATGTTGCTGATTGCTTCTTCACAGGCACAAAAGGCTGTTGATTACATATTGGAACATCAGGTCCATCCCAACCAGGCGGCAAGTGCCGCTTTGGTTGACCATTTGGCGGAGGCAGTTTAGCCTTCGCCTTTTTTTAGCTCAAAAATTCACAGTTAGAAACAAATAAATATTCAAGATATGGAACAGTTAAAAAGTTTTTCAAGTTATATTTCTCAGATCGGGCATAAGTACGGCCTCCATTCTGTGTTCGACGATTTCCTCGAAATGGTAATTTGTGCCTTGTCGCTCGGAGCAAAGGAAGATCGCTACCATGAGATTGTCCGTAATTACGAGAAACCGGATGCCTATTTGATGGCTGAAGCTTTTGGAGCATTGGTCATTGAAATGGATAATAAGGGAGAAGGTTTGAAAGATGGTTTTGGTGATTTTTACATGGAATATCTAAGCTATGGCAGAAATGGTCAGTTTTTCACTCCAGAACCAATATGTGATATGATGGCCCGGATATTGAACCCGGCAGGTTTTGGGGAGCGGGTTGCCGATTGTTGTTGTGGCTCTGGCCGGATGTTGCTGGCAGCAGCAAAGATAAGCCGAAACGCATTATTTTTCGGTGCCGATATTGACCGGACCTGTGCCATGATGTGTTTGATTAACCTCTGTCTGAACGGGCTTCTGGGCGAAGTCTGCTGGATGGATACGCTGATGAATCGATTTTATGCTGGTTGGAGGATAGAACTTCATCCGGGAAAGTCAGTTCCATACATCAGGGAAATCACCGAATTTGAAAGCTACATGGTTTTAAGGCTACCTGAAAAGAAACAGGAACTCATTGACCAACAAGCACCAGTAACTAAAGTAACTCAGCAGCTGATGTTTGAATTCTAGGGGCAATGCCCCTTTTTTGTTCGTTCAATTTTTTATAAGGTAAAATCACTCCATTTAAAATTGCGGGCAAAATTATTTACGCTTCACGGAACGGTAAAGGGGAACTCGCCTTTCGTGGCTCGTTTCCTTCGGATGCGTTCAGTTTCATGGATTGCCCATTTCGGGCATGAAACTGACATGCACCCCGTTGACCTGATCCGTGACAGCTCAATGTTCGGTATGCCGAAATTTTAACCGGCGTGCCTGATGCCAAAATAAACCTGCAAGGCAGCAGTAAATAATATGAATAATGCAGCTAAAAAACTCGATGCTGAGATTGTAGAACAACCAAAAACTTCTTTGGAAGTTGTAAAGAAAGATGAAAAAGAAGTTGTTGAAGTTCCTTCATTGGAAAAGCGCATCCAGAAAGTGGAAGATTTGAGCATGCTCATCGAAAAGTGGCGCAAGCTCACCGAAACCAGAAGGAACCTGCAAACCTTCTCCCTGGGAGCAGATGGGTTGGGTGCAACAGTATTCCTTCGGGACGCATCAGGAAAAGAGTTTAAAACTTCTAACACTCCAGTAGTATCTGCTGTGATGGAAGAAATCAAAACGACTCTGGACGAGAGGATCAAAGAAGTTGAAACCCAGATCAAATTCTGAAAATGGGGAGGCTTTGCCTCCCCATTTTTTTAGTCGTTAAAAAGAAAAACTTTATCCAGTTCAATCAATTTTTGGGCTTCTTACTCTGTTTGTTTTGTCAATTTTCCTGAAATGATCCTACCTATTCGCATTATCAGCAGATCTATATGCTTTTCTCACTTTTTTAAAGAAAATATCGTCTTTAGTAAATCCAACCAAATTCGATCAAATTCAATTAATCCGGAACGACAGATTAACAATGTCCTGATCAAATTACATCAAAACAGATCAAATAAAATTATTAAACTATAATTTACTTAACTATATAAAACACCCAACTTGGGAACACCTTGGGAAAAGAATCGTTCTGAAATTTTGATTTTTGGAGGCATTCAAAATGTATCATTCAAAACTAAAAATTATGCCTTCAGAAATTATTACAACAGACGACCTCCGGGAATTCAAGATCGAATTACTCACCGAGTTAAGAAAGATGCTTAACGAACAACGTGGTCAGCCAGCCAAAAAATGGTTAAAATCCTACGAAGTAAAAAAGTTGCTAAGTATTTCTCCTGGAACCCTTCAAAACCTTCGTGTAAACGGAACCCTTCCGTTTACTAAAATTGGGGGACAGATGTTTTACGATTACGAGGATATTCGGAAAATGCTGGAGCCCACTCAGAAACAAAAAAGGTTTAGCTTCGATCTGAAGCGATGAACTACATCAGACACCTGAATGGATTTTTTGCACGGCTGGCTGAAGACAACCGCATGTCATCTTATCACATCAGCCTGTATTTTGCCCTGTTTCAGCAGTGGAATGCTGACCGGTTTGGGGAACAATTTGTCATTACCCGGGCAGAAACAATGGAAATTTCCCGATTAGGTTCGGTTAATACATACGCCCGGTGCATGAAGGAACTATCCCAGTGGGGGTATATCCAATACATCCCTTCATCTAATATACATTCAGGCAGCCGTGTCTCCTGTATCAGATTTGATACTGCAACTGATACCGCAAGCAGTACAGGAACAGATACCGGTATTGAAAATGATACCGCTGGTGATACAGGAACTGATACCGGAAGGAATACCGATACATCCTGCAATCTCATAAATGATACAGCAACCGATACTGCAAGGAATACCGGTATTAAAAATGATACAGCTGGAGATACCGGAACTGATACAGCAAGTGATACCGGTATTTCCAGCGATCTCAAAAGTGATACTGGAAGAAATACCGCTGGCGACAAAATTGGTGGTGCCGGTATCAAAAATGATACTGCTAGTGATACAGCAACTGATACACCTTTTATAAACAGTTTAAACAAAAACAAACAAGAAGAAGAGTCAGTCAGAAGAAATCAAAAATTTGAAATTGATGAAAACGAAAAAAAGCAAAAACGATTCCGAACGACCAATTCCGAAAATCTTCCGGACGAGAAATCTCCGGTTCCGGATATATCCGAAGTCGAACAATTTTTTGAACAGAACCTGTTTCCGCGCAGCGAAGCGCAGAAGTTTTACGCCCACTACCAGTCGTCAGGCTGGAAGACCGGGGATCAGATGAAAATACTTTCCTGGCAGGCCGTTGCCCGGAAATGGATGAACAACACCCAAAGTTTTAAAACAGATGAACGAGAACCCAATCAAGTCGGGACCAGCAAACTTAGCGTCACCGTCAACAAAGATTATTCTGAACCCCTATGAGCAAATCGCCGATTACCGAGGCGGAGTTTTTAATTTCAGTTTCCCGGTCAGCCTGCAATGGATGGATGAACGGGGCAAAATCCTGTTTGGAAAGCATTTTTCTTTGGTCGAATCCGACTTCGAACTAATATACAAGTTGCTGGTTTATGCCATTGGTGACCAGGAAAATGCGGCAAATCACGGAATCAGCCTGAGAAAAGGAATTCTCCTGACAGGCCCAATAGGATGCGGTAAAACCTCCCTGATGCAACTAGTCAGCTACTTTTTCCCAAGAGAGACCCAATACCTCGTCAAACCAACCAGGGAGATCAGTTTTGAGTTTGAAAAAGACGGGTTTGCCGTGATCAATCATTACAGCAAGGGTTCATTTGTCAGATATGCCAATATGCCTCTCCTGCCCAAAGTGTATTGTTTTGATGATTTGGGATTGGAACAAACCCCGAAATACTACGGCAACGAGTGCAATGTGATGGCTGAAATCCTGTTAAACCGCTATGACCTGTTTGTCTCGAAACGGATGATGACACATATAACCACCAACCTTTCCGCTTCAGAATTGGAATCCATTTATGGCAACCGCATCAGAAGCCGGATGCGGGAAATGTTTAACCTGGTAGCTTTTGACAGGGATACCAAGGATAAAAGGGCTTAGGATTAAACGATACAAAGGTAAACACAAAATCAGGTATTAGCCGATGTTTGGTTAGTTGGTTCTGCGGCCTGTTCGCGCTTTGGCTTCGCCAAGGCGCGAACAAGCCTCGATTCAGTGAGGAAGAGTGATCCAAGCCGGTTTAAAGCTCAATTCCAGGCATTCCATGCCTGCATTGACTTTCCCGGACTTGGTCACACTTCCTGTTTTTTTTAGGTTTTCAGGCTGTTTTCATAGCAGAAAATTGTCGAATGTTAATTCCTTCTCCCCAGTTCATCCGGCACATTCGCTTCACTCGCTTTTTCGCTCCCTAATCCCGTTCGTGCCTCACCGGAACCGGTCGCTCAGCCCTCTCGTTCAGCTTATAAGCCGGATTTGAACCCACGGCAAGAGTGGTTCCTTACCTTGCATTTCGCGATGTCCTGCCCAAATTCCATTTCGCCTGCCCCGGCCTTTCCAAACGCACGATTCAAATCACAAAGTCCGGGAACAAGCTTCATTTCATCCCATCCAATCGCTCCATTCCAGTGCAGTAACCACACATGCCTTTTGCCCGCACGCTTTTGTAAGGTTATTGTAATTGTTTTGTAAGCTTAGACTCCTTACGCCAAGCCAAAAAAGAAACTCAAACTTAGCCGTTCTCCCCGCCAGTCCTGCGCACCGTAAAACTGCAAGGCCAGTGCGAGTGTTCCGGTTTTTAACCATTTTCGTTTGTTTTTTAAGCAACTTTCTAAAAGTTAACCGGAACAGCCTTGCATTTTTGCCACAAACGGCAATCCAAAGGACTTTCTTTTTCTTTTTTGTCGTTTTTTCTTCCTCTTTTTGAAAATATTTTGGCTTGTTCTAATTCAAACAAACACAATCAAAGTCAATTAATCTGAAGATTTTGTTTAACAAAGCTACCTCCAAATTCAATTAAAACATATCAAATAGATTAATCAAAACATAATTTGGTTAACCATATAAAACACCCAAGGTGGGAACACCTTGGGTAATTTATAATTTTCGATCCTTCAATTTTGCGATGCCCGGTTTCGGAAAAGTAATTCCTGATCATGACTTGATCATGGTCCGAACGGGAAGAACTCAGTATTCACCTTTAAAATTGAAGCCCTATGTTTGGATTGGACACCATCAGTTGGACCAAATTTACCACCATGCTTTTTCTGCTTTGCAGCGTCTATTACGCCGCAGTTTTCATCCGGGCCTGGCTCAGCCGCTCTGGCCGGACATCCGGTAATCTATTCGAGAATGCCGATGAAACAGACATCCACCCTGAACGGATGCTTCCCATTTTGGTCTCAGCCTCCGATTATCCCGGAGAACTGATTCCTTTCAATCACATTGAGCCTGTTGACCTCAAAGTGGACTTTTATCGAGATAACGGTATTGATGAAGGCTATAATGTCGAACAATTCTACGAAGACCATCTTTCCCACAACCCGGAAATCCTGGAGAACATCCAGTTTCAGTCATAATTTATCCTAGTAATTCATTCTTAAAAACTCAAAGTTTCATGAAAACAAAAGTTCAGTTTTTCTTTAAACGGGCAGAAGCCCTTGTTGCACTACTTATCCTCAGTCTATACCATGCAATGGCGCAGTCCGCTGCCGGTATTGATCAGGCCACAGCCGAAGTAAGTTCCTACATTGACCCGATCTCCAACCTGATCATTGCCATTGGAGCAGTAGTCGGATTGATTGGAGGAGTCCGTGTTTATATCAAATGGCAGAGCGGAGATCAGGATACTCAGAAATCCATTATGGGTTGGTTTGGCGCCTGTCTGTTCCTGATTCTGGTGGGTGTCGTAATCAAAGCATTCTTCGTCTAATGCTGGGCTATCCAGTCAAAAAGGTGGATACCCGGTTGTATATCAAAGGGCTTTCCGGCCCTTTGGTATTCCGGGCACTGTATGGCATCATTGCTACCTTCTTTTTATTCTCGGCACTCTACATTCTGGCCGGGGTTTTTCCGGCAGTGCTGATCGGAGTTCCAGCTTTCTTCGGATACCTCTACCGGCTCAATACCATCCAGAAGAAATACGGTCCGGAAGGATGGGGCAAGAAACAGACCGCCAAGAAACTGCCCCAATTTATTAGTTGCAAACGACGAATCCATCAAATTCACACAGCATGAAGATCAAGAACCTTGAGAGTATATTACCTGTAATGGGATTTAACGGTGATGTTCTGGTCTCCAATAACCTCGATCTGACTATCGGTTTCCGACTTAGGCTTCCGGAAGTTCTGTCATGCAGTACCGAGCAACTTTATATGTTGCACGATACTTTTCAGCGGATGATCAACTTGCTGCCTGCCGGAAGTTTTATCCATAAACAGGATTTTTTCCTGATCAACGAATTCCATCCGACGGAATCGGAATCAGAAATAACCGGAGCAAAGGAAAGCCTGAATGAATCTTATCTGGAGCACTTTGACGGAAGACGATATTTAAAACACAACTGCTGTTTTTACATCAGTTTGCTCAATAAAGGCCTTCTGAAAAACTACCTTGAATCCGCTTTGATTTTTTCCCGGACGCAGCGCAACCTGGAAAAATTGCAGTACGACAAGATCAACGAACTTAGAAGTAATATCATAGCCATCTTTAATCAGAATGGAATCGGTTGTGAACCCATTTCCCGCGAAGAAGCCATTGGCGATGAACATTCACTCGGACTGATCGAGCGTTTTCTGAGCCTCAATTTTACCGAGAACCACCCGGCTCTGGGAGGAATCGATTTTCGAGACAGGTTAAAAGTAATGGATCAGTTTGTGGAAATCCTATCATTGAGCGACTATTCGCATATTCCGGCAGAACTTCGTCCGGCTTCGGAACATCCGCAGACCGGACTACCCGTTTCACTGGTATACCCGGTGAGTTATCACCTGCCATTTTCGCACATCACCAACCAGTTTATCTACATTCCCGATCAGCAGGAAATCAAGGGTTTTCTGGAAAGCAACTACAAAAAAATCTTCAGTTTATCCAAGTTTTCTTCAGAAAACAAGGTCAATGCCGGGCTGATTGAATCATTTCTGGACCAGGTGCAAACTTCAGGAGAAAAGATCGTGAAAACTCACTTCAATGTGATGTTATTCGATTCAGCCCTGAAAGATTTGAAGCAACACAAAAGCGAAACCAGTTCTGCTTTTTCGATGATGAACTGTTTTCCGTACCAACATACGCACGATCTGCCAATGTTGTTTTTCTCCAGTGTGCCTTTCTCCACGCAGCTACCGGAAACCGAACTGTTCATCACTCAGGTTCCCCAGGCCTGTTGCCTGACCAACTTCGAAGGGGAAATGAAAAACAGTGACTCGGACTTTACCATCCGGCTTTCCGACCGTCTGGAAGGTTGCCCGGTAAAGATTGATATTTCGGATGAACCGATGCACAAACACCTGATCCATAACCGCAACAAAATCATTATTGGCGGATCAGGCTCCGGAAAATCCTTTTTTACCAACCATTTGCTTCGCCAGTATGCTGAAAGTGAAAACTGTCACATTGTTTTGCTGGACGTTGGCCGAAGCTATGAACTACTGACCCATTACTTAAATGAACGGTTAAAAGACCAGGGTGGGGCTATGATGGTAGAGTTTACCACTGAAAATCCGATTTCGTTCAATCCTTTTATTTTGGAAGGCGAACTGGACATTGAGCGCAAACAGACAATCCTGTCAGTGCTCTATACCATTTACAAGGAAAACCTGTCGGAAATGGAAAAGGATGTGATTGCACATTCATTGACTGAATTCTTTTCTTCCGATTCGCAGGAACGTTCTTTCAATGGTTATTACGAGTATTGCCAAAACTACATTCCTGAACTGGTTAAGGAACAGTCCATCCAGTTCAACAGCAATGAGTTTTTCTTTATTCTGGGCAAATACTACCGTGGTGGAGAATATGACTATTTGCTGAACAAGGAGATGGATACCGATGAGTTTTTCCGTTGCCCGTTTATTGTCTTTGAATTGGATAATATCAAGGATCATGCAACGATCTTTCCGGTAGCTACACTGATTATCATCGACATTTTTATGCAGAAAATGAGGCGGTTAAAGGGCGTTCGAAAGGTCATTTGTATCGAAGAGGCCTGGAAGGCAATTGCTACTCCCCAGATGGCAGCTTACATCAAATATTTCTACAAGACTATACGAAAGTTTTTTGGTGAGGCGATGGTAGTTACCCAGGAAGTGGACGATGTGATTTCTTCTCCGGTGATCCGCGATGCGATTATTAACAACGCTGACACCAGAATCCTGCTTGACATGAGCAAGTTCCGGAACAAGTTCCAAAGCATCAGCGACACCCTTGGATTGTCGGAGTTCCAGAAAGACCAGATCCTTTCGATCAACAAAAACCTGCCATCCGGAAGAAAGCTCAAGGAAGTATTTATTGGCCTTGGAAGCTACTCACAGGTTTATGCACTGGAAGTCAGCAAACCGGAATACTACTGCTATACCTCTGAACAAAGCGAAAAGGAAACGATCCTGAAAAAGCTGAATCAGCAACAGGATCAATCCTTTGTTCAAATTCTCAAATCCATGTAAAACATCAACAATTACAACCATGAAAACAATTAGAACAATGACAACGGTTCCAACAAAAGCAACTTTTTTGATCACACTGTTCATTGCATTTTTCAGTATCCTGCCGACCTGCAAGACCTTCGCCCAGACCCCTGTGACCGACGTGGGGGCAGGCATACAGCGGGAAGCTTTATGGGAACAGGAAAAGGGAATCCTGTCCGAAATTAACTGGTACAATGTGCTGATTAAAATTTTGAACGGCGACATCAAAGGCCTGACCCAGGAACTGGTGGGTATTGACCAAAAGAAGTTGGAAAGCCTTCAGAAAGTTTCTTACCTGATCAAGGACTACAAGCGCATCAAGCAGACCAAGGAGATGCTGGATAAGATCATCTACATCTATACTACCAAGCTGCCTTTGTTGGTTCAGGATGAAAACTTCACGACCCGTCAGGCTGCTGTGATTGTCGAATCATTTGACCTGGTTCTGGATGACAGCCGTCAGCTGGTCACCACCATTTTGAATACTATCGTGGCAGATGACTTGTTTATGATGGATGATAAACAGCGGTACGACACCATCAATGGGATCTACACAGAGGTGAAAAAACACTATGGAACCATCTGCTACCTCTACAACAAGCTGGCCTGGGCATCCTACCAACGCAGTTTCAATACCGGACAGATCGAAAAGTTCGCCTTTTACTATACCCTTTATGATTAAGGATGATCCTGCAATCGAAACAACAGAAACAATAAAACAAAGTCCATGAAACCAATACTTTTCATTCTCATCCTTTCCTTGGCAGCAATGCTGCCGGGGAAGGAATTGAAAGCCCAGATTTTTGACATCAAATCATGGAATGGAACTTATCCAGATATGAATGGCACTTATCCGTTGACCTTTATTGCTTTTGAAGGCAATCTCATTCCTATTCCCCGTGTGTTTATCCGAACCTGGCCCACGCATTATTATTTAGAGGTCATTGCAGTGCCTGCGTCTGATGTGGGAGAATATTCCGGAATGTTGAAAGTCAACCTGATGAAGATCATCGAAAGACTGATTGAAAAGTCACAGATAAAAGGCAGGCATGAGGAAACAACACAGATCAAAAACAATACGGAAATCCAGCGTGACATCGAAAAGAAGATCTTCGATTCCAATTCCGACCAATTGCCCGATGTGTATAGTTTAGCTTCCGGTTTTATCCGGCTATATGTAAGCATCGCGAACATGGACAAACTGGACAACTGCAAATGGCTCAGGCAAACCTATCAGAAAGAGGCCGATGAACTGTTGACCCGATTTATTTCAGTCAACCTGTTTATAACTGACCACGGCAAAAAGCTGGAAGCCTTTGACGAAATCCGTTGCGAACTCAACAAGCAAATCGGCGAGACTGACTACACCTACCGAAAGGTACTGCACTTTCAGGCTTTCAACAACAGCGTTCCACAATCTTATGCTTTTCTGAAGGATTAACAATTAACCATTGATCATTAACCATTTAAAACTTGATTCATGCTTTTACAAGTAATGAGTACCAAAAGCTTTTTTCAATTTACAGATGTACTGGTTCAGGGAGGGCTGGACAATGCCCAGTTACTGGTGAATATGGCCCGAGCCATTGGTGGTATTGCCGCCTTTCTGTACATCTCCAAACGCATCTACGAACAATTGATTGCAGACAATCCCATCTCACTTTTGCCACTTCTCCGGCCTTTTGCGCTGGTGTTGGTGATTACTTTCTGGGCTCCGTTTGTTCACCTTTTGATGGTTCCCACCAAAGGGCTGACCAAACTCTCTGAAGCTGTTTATGCTGACAAAAAACACATTGTAGCCGCCAAACTGGAAGAAAAACAGGATGCTATCCTCGCAGTTGATTTGCCTTCGTTTCAGGAAAACGAAGAAAAAGAAGCAGCACTTTGGGACAAAGGGGTTAACCTGCTTTTGACCACCTACAACATAGTCTCCGGAAGGGCATTGATGCACCAGATCAACTTCTACCTGATGGACAGTGTTCGGCAACTTCTGGAATCCTTTTTTGAGGCACTGGTTTTCCTGATAGCCTTTCTCCGCACAGTCTTTTGTGTGCTGCTGATCATCTTTGGTCCGCTGGTGTTTGCCGTTTCGATTTTCGACGGTTTTCAGGAGAATTACCTGCAATGGATTGCCCGGTTTGTCAATGTGAACCTGTATCTGCCCATTGCCCTGATTGTCCTTTCATTGGTTCAGGAAGTGCTGATTTATGTGCTTGATGCTGAGATTGCTGCCACCAAAGCTTCTCTGATCTACCAGCCCTCGCTTTACTATGTTTCCAATATGGTTGTGCCGGTCTGCGGTATTGTTGGCCTGATGATGGTGCCTAAAATTGCATCGTGGATTGTCAGTGCTTCAGGAACCGGAAGCGGCGGGGGACGGATGGTGAAAACTGCTGCCATGATGATGATCACCAAAGGGGCAATGAAATAATCCAATCCAGTAACAAATAATCCAAAATCAAGATGAATAAGATTTTTGATATACAGCGCAAGTTCCGCTTTACTGTTTACATCCTTTTGGCTGTGAGCCTGCTTTTGACCGGCTTTAGCACTTTTGTCTTCACCCGTTCCATCGGACTGGTTGAACGTTCGCGCCAGAAAATCTATGTGCTGGACAACGGCAAATCCCTTTTGCTGGCCCTTCGTGCCGACATCACGGACAACCGGCCTTCAGAGGCCAAAGACCATGTGAAACGCTTTCACGAGCTGTTTTTTACGATGGAGCCCGACAAACAGTACATCGAAAACAATGCAAAAGAAGCACTGTATCTGGCCGATGGTTCGGCCATGAAGCAGTACCAGTCCTATAAAGAAAACAACGTCTATAACCAGATCATTGCTTCCGACATCAGCATGACCCTGACAACCGATTCTGT
Organism: Aquipluma nitroreducens; assembly: GCF_009689585.1. Classification (GTDB taxonomy): domain Bacteria; phylum Bacteroidota; class Bacteroidia; order Bacteroidales; family Prolixibacteraceae; genus Aquipluma; species Aquipluma nitroreducens. The sequence continues at coordinate 4,488,389 of NZ_AP018694.1, forward strand.
ACAGATTGACTTCTCAGCTTACCCTTACCAGTTCCGGTTTTTTGGACGCCAGAAGATTGTCCGCAAATCCAATATTACGATCCGCAACCTGGAAACCTCCGGGAGGCTGCGGAACATTTCCAGGACAGACAATAACCCACACGGTTTTATGATCGAGGATTGGCTGATAGTGGACAATAAAGATCTGGAAACCATGAAGCGCAAGTCCTTTTAATTCTAAAACAACGATTATGAATACAGAAAATAAACAATCTAAAAGCCTGGTGACCCGAATCAGCGAAGCTATCCGGTTTCAGGAGTGGATCGACCGGATGGATCAAAAGGATCAAAAACTTGACCCGGCCAAACGGAAGAAAAAGTGGGCCATCATTCTGGGTGCATCGTTCCTGATTTATGTGATTTCATTCTTTGTTTTCCCAAAACCGGCTATTACTTACGAACCCATTAAACCGGTCATTGAAGGAAACCCGGATATAGCGAAAACACTGAAACGTAAAAAATCCCTCTCCTTTGAAATGCCTGTTGACTCGTTTGAAACCATCTTAAAACAAGAAATACATGAAAGCATACCTGAAAAGAAATAAGCCGTTGCTATTCCTTCCGTTGGTTTTGATCCCTTTTGTTGTCCTGATATTCTATGTGCTGGGAGGGGGAGAAAAGAAGGAAAAGGAAGAACAAAAGCAAAAAGAGCAGCAAGTGGCAAAAGGTGCCAATTACACCCTTCCCGATGCTGATAAAAGCGTCGCGATTTACGATAAAATGGACAACTATTCCGCACAAAAAGCGGTGACTTCGACCCATGATTACAACATTACCGGCGAACCAGATTCTATACCAGAAGAAATCGTTGAAGAAGAAGCGATGACCGAAGAACAGTTGCTTTCTGGAAGGAAGCATCTGTATAAGAACGACCCGGTTCCTGAGATGAATGCTGATGTTTCCACCGATCTTATGGCGCACATCCGGCAAAAGGAACGGACTGTTCGGGAAGATTTGGAAAACAGTCAGGCTGAAGCAAAATCAAAAAATGAGGATTTCGATTCAAATCAGGCAGGAAAAGACAAAAGAGATTCCAATGATCAAAAAGGATCAGCTGCAATTCCTTCCACCGGTATTGAAGAACTGGACAAGGTTTTCAGGCAAAACAGCAGATTGGCCAAGCAGAATGATTCTCTGAATATGCGGCTGAAGGAAACAACTTCCATAAACCAAAAATTGGAAGCCGAAAAGAACAAACACGCTACTCTGGAGAAAGGCGGCAAGTCAGGGTTTAAACCCAAAGATACAGCAGTCCCGGTTATTGAAGCTGAAGTATATGAAACCACCACGGTATTAACCGGCAACAGGGTGAAGCTGCGGCTTCTGGAAGAAGCCTGGCTAAATGGAGCTAAAATTCCGGCCAACACTTTTTTGTATGGCATCTGTGAAGTCACCAATGAACGCCTTCAGATTGAAGTGCTGCAAATACCAGTAGGTGAAAAGTTTGTTCCGGTTCAAATAACAGTTTGCGATCTGGACGGACTTCCCGGATTGTATGTTCCCGATAACGCCTCCCGAAAAGTTGCCAAAGAAGTTGGCAGCAGCGCTAACACTTCTTCCATGTTCGGGGTAAGTAACAATCCACTAACTTATATGGGGATGCAGGCAGCCGACCGCACCGCACAATCCCTGTTAAAAATGATCCGGATCAAAAAAGTCACAATCAAGAAAAATACCCTCGTTTATTTAATCAACAAAAGCAAATAACCATGAAATCCTTTTTAATCGTAATTACCTGCGCAATGATTCAGATTTCTGTTAGCGCACAAAATATCTTAAAAATTTCCGATACTAAAACCAGCCATCTGGTTTGCCCCGATAAAGTGAACTATGTACAAGCTGGAGATTATTCGATAATCCAGGCAGAAATTGTTCCGGAACTTTCAAACCTGATTCGGGTGAAAGCCGTGCAGCCTTTTGACAAGCCAACTTCACTAACGGTTGTTTGTGCCGACCAGATTTATTCTTTCGAATTACAGTATGGAAATGATGCCCCGATTACTTACCCGATTGAAACTTTTGATTCGCAAAAGGCTATGACCTTTTCCGGTAAGATGATGCCTGATTACCTGCTAAAAGACCTTTGTGATCAGGTTCTGGACAAACACAAAGTTCAGTTTAGAAAGCGCAAGACCGAAAAAGATGGGATTAAAATTCGGTTGAATTCCATTCACCTGAAAAACGATGCACTCTTTTTTGAACTGGAGATCACCAACAAAACCAACATGGCTTACGATGTTGAAAGTTTTAATTTCTGGATCACCGATAAGAAAAAAGCCAAAGCAACCAATGTTCAGGAATACCAGGTTTTTCCGCAGTATCAGCAGAACAAGGTGCAGCGCATTCCGGGAGAAGTTACAGTTCGGGAAGTATTCGTAATCGAAAAAATGACTATTCCGGATCAGCGTATCCTGAAGATCGAACTCAATGAAAAAGCATTAGGCAACACCGGTCGAAAACTCAGCTTCAACCTGAAGAATAAGGATATAATGAAAGCCAAATCTCTGAAGTAAATCGCAATTCAGGCGATTCCTCAGACAAAAGAAAATTTAAAACATGTTATTCAGAACCCTCCTTTTAGGAGGATTCTGAATAGCTAAAAGCTCAAACCATGTCAATGACCGAAGGAAGAGAACTGGAAAAACTGCACGAAGGATTTCGGTTCTTTAGTTACCTGCTATTGTTTTTATCCATGTACCTGAACCAGTTGGGCTACTTTACGGCGCACGGGATAGACATTCCTGCTTTTCATCCGCTGGTAGTCAAAATGCAAAACCTGACCTTTCTGGTAAATGTGTATAAATCAAAGACAGTTTGTTTGGTATTTCTGGCCATTACCTGTATCGGAACCAAAGCTCACAAAGACCGAGAACTCACCGTTTCTTCTATTGTAGGGCAAGTGGTGGCCGGTCTGATTCTGTATTGGGGGAGCCTGATCCTGTTTAAATCTTATCCGGTATCTTATCTGACCCTGACTTTCTTTGGCTTTGTACTTCTGAACATCGGCTTTGACAACATCTCCAAACTGATCAACGTCAACCTGATGAAAGACCGGTTTAACGTGGAGAATGAGAGTTTTCCACAGGAACAAATACTAAAAGAGAATGAATATTCAGTGAACCTGCCGACACGGTACCTCTACAAAGACAAACAACAGGAAGGTTGGATCAACATTGTCAATCCGTTTCGTGCTTCGATGGTGATCGGAACTCCCGGTTCCGGAAAATCCTTTTCAGTAGTACTGCCATTTATCCGGCAACACCTAAAGAAAGGCTTTTCGATGTGTGTCTATGATTTTAAATACCCGGATTTATCGCTGGTTACTTACAACCATTTTCTGAAAGCCAAGAAAAACAGAAAGTTGCCAGAATCAAGCCGGTTCTATGTGATCAACTTTGAGAACATCCAGAAGTCCTACCGGTGCAATCCTTTGGCGCCGGAGTGGATGGAAAGCCCCATTGATGCCTTTGAATCTTCGCGAACAGTCCTTTATAACCTGAACAGGGAATGGATAAGAAAACAAGGTGAGTTTTTCTCTGAGTCTGCCGTTTCCTTTTTTGCTGCTGTGATCTGGTTTTTGAAAAAATACAAGGATGGTCAGTTTTGTACTTTGCCCCATGCCATTGAACTGCTACAGATGGACTACGATGATTTGTTCGCAGTCATGGAACAGGAAAAAGATGTCGCGAACATCATCAATCCTTTTATCAATGCACACAAACGCGGAGCCAGTGAACAGTTGGAAGGACAATTGGGAAGCCTGAAGATAGCAATCTCCAAGATCATCAGCCCGGAAATATACTGGATTTGTTCGGGCGATGATTTCTCACTGGATATCAACAATCCCGAATCACCCAAAATCCTTTGTCTGGCCAACAATCCATTGAGAGTGGAAATGTATGGGGCTGTTTTATCGCTTTACATTACCAGGATGCTGAAGGTCATCAACAAAAAGGGACAGCAACCGTCTTCGCTGATCTTTGATGAGCTGCCTACCATTTATTTCAGGGGACTGGACACTTTGATTGCCACAGCAAGAAGTAACCGGATTTCTACTTTATTGGGAGTGCAGACTATTGACCAACTGATCCGGGACTACGGAAAAGAACAAGCCAATGCCATTACCAGCAACATCGGCAATGTGTTTTCAGGTCAGGCTGCCGGGGAGACTGCAAGGTTTATTCAGGGAAGGATGGGCAAAATCCTACAGGAACGCCAATCGGTTAATATCAACCGGAATGTCCAATCTTCCACTTTCTCTACACAACTTGATTTCCTTGTGCCTGAAGGAAAGATTGCCACCTTGCCACAGGGCTATATGGTGGGGCAGGTTGCCGACAACTTTGGTGAGGCAATTGCACAGAAAAACTTCAATTGTCTGATCAATGTCGATGTGAAATCTCAGGAACTGGAAGAAAAGCGCTTTGTACCAATCCCCGATTTTTACCAGTTCGATAACATCCCGGAACTACTGGAACGTAACCGAACCAAGATACAAAACGATATCCGGTCAATTACCATCCAGAGATCGGAACCCGATCAACCGGATCAAATCAAACAAAAAGCTATAACTACTAAAAAATCCAAAAAATCATGATTCAAAATACCGTTTACTTCAAAAGCAGGCCATCCCAATTGATTAATCTGGAAACTTTTCTGCTGACGATCCTGGCAGTACCGGTTATCCTGTTAATGGATGGGATTCTAAAACAGCAACTCCCTATCCATTTTATTCCGGCAAAACTAATCGTACATGTTTACAGGTTGCCCCATTATCTGGGTGTGTTTGTTTTGCTGAATCTGGCTTATCAAGTCCTTCGGGTGTACTGCATCCGATACGAAATTCACGCCGAAGAACTCCGATACTATTCTGGAATCTTCCGGAGAAACCATGAGTTTATAGAAAATTACAGGATCAAAGACTATCGGGTAGAAAGGCCATTGATTTACCGCCTGTTTGGACTGGGCAACCTGATTATTTACACCTCCGACAAAACGACTCCTATATTCCGGTTGAATGCTATCAAAGATCCGGAAGAAAAGTATAAAATCCTTCGTGGTTTAGTCGAGCTGAACCGCAGGGAGAAACATGTATTTGAAGTTGATTAATTAACCATTTAAAAATTAAAAATTATGGAACAGCAGAAAACACGCATGAGCATGGATCAGATTCCCTTTGACAAGCTCGAAAAGGTAGGTATTAACCGCGACCTGATCCAAAAAATGGAAAAACAGGAGATGACCGATTTCCTGAATGGTTTCCGTTCGGATAAACTCTACACGGTCAATGCAAAAATCAATGGAGAGGACTACAGGATTCCGGCCAAAATCCGTTTGCAAAGCAATGAGGATGGATCAGTCGGGATTAAGGTACATCCAATCCAACGGTTGAACATCCCGGATGAGTACATGGGGCATAAGTTTTCCAAGGAGGAAAAGGGGGCTTTGCTCAATGACAAAAATCTTGGCAAAACGGTAGAACTGACCGGACGAGATGGAAAGAAGGATAATTACTACCTAAGCATCGATTCCAAAACGAATGAGATGATCCCACTTCGCTCCAGCTACATTCAGATTCCTGAAAAGATCAAGGGAGCCACCTTATCGGCAGAACAGAAAGAAAACCTGGCAGCAGGAAAGAAAGTGACAGTTGAAGGCATGACCGGTAAGGATGAGAAAAGGTTTTCAGCCGCTCTTCAGATTGATGCAGCCTCACGCAGAATTGGGTTTTCCGACTTCAAACAGGAAAAGCAAGGTCAATCCGAAACTGCTAAACAGGAAAAATCGGAAGGAAAACGACAAGGTGCAAAGCAAAGTGTCAGTTAGATTTTCCAGTTTTCAGAAGTGAAAAGTCATCAAAGACGGGAAGAATTTCAAAAGGTTTTTCCTGTCTTTTTGATTGAAAAGGAGGTCGAAAGAGGGGAGGGAATCTCATGAAAGAGGGGAATGCAAGATGTGTTTTTGTTCCACAAAAACCTTGACAAAGCTGTCCTACGGAGCATTCCCCTCATTCCCTAAAGGTTGATGAAAATGATTCCCCTCTTTCAAAAAGCCAGTTAAGATCAGAAGTCAGTTAACCCATAAAGGTAAAAAATGCGACCGCAAACTCCGGTAGATAAAAAGCTAGGTGAAGGAATCCGGGTTCGTTTGACCAACCGGGAAAAGGAACTGTTGACTGAGCGGTGCCGAAAGGAAGGCTACTCCAACCTTAGTGATTTTGGCCGAGCCAAACTTTTAAGAAAACGGGAAATCCGGAGGATTGAAGCCAGTCAGGAATTTTCGGAATTAATGGGTCAAATGGATTTTGAACTCAATAAGATCGGGGTTAACCTGAACCAGATTGCCAAAAAACTGAATACTTATTTGGGATACCAACTCGATTCTGAGGATAAGCGAACCCTGAATAACTCTTATGAAACACTTAGAAAGTGCTTTGAGCTTTTGCAAAAATATATGGATCATATTCCATAATGAATAACCAGCAAAAATTTTAAAATGGTTATCGTTATCCATCAGGCATCAAGCACCGCTAATGCTTTCTTCTACAATGAGCGAAAGGCAAAAGAAGGTAAAGCCACCTTCTATCATAGCCGGAATACATCTTCAGCCAATCCATTTATTTATTCCGCTCAACACCGCCACCAAATATTCAAACGCATTGAGGATGCAAATACACGTGTTAAGAATAAAGGACTTCACATCTCTTTTAATCCAACGATAAATGATATGATCCGGATAGGCGAAAAGGGAATACGAACTGAACTTGACAATCTGATGAAACAACTCGGATATGGAAATCAGCCCTACCTGGTTTACCGACATGCAGACATTGACCGGGTTCATTTTCATATTGTATCAACAAGGATTGACAAACAGTCTGGCAAAAAAATCAAAGACAATTTTGAAAAGGAGAAAGTCCAGACGTTCATCAGGGAGCTGGAACAAACCTACCAGCTAAAGAATGATGACCCAAAGGAAAAAATTGATTTGAAATTCACAGCATATAGCAAGAACCTGAAACAGAACCTTGAAAACCTATTCGTCGAGCTAAATCGGATGGATTTTATCACTAGCAAACAAATGTATAACGATGCGCTGAAGCTGTTTCATGTTGAAATTCGGCAGGTTCAGAAAGGGCATCTGGTATTTGTTACTGATGGAAACGAAAATCCGATCAGGCATCCAATTAAAATGTCTGATTTTCAGGAAAGGCCGAGGTTTTATCAATCGAAAAGGAAAGCTGAAAAGATTGAGCTTGGAAATGGTTATACTACGGACAAATCGAATAATTCAATAAAGAATTATCAAGGAAATTCGAGGATGCTGTTTGATTTGCTTCGACTGATACCAAACTATTCGGGGAAAAGGAGTTTTGGGCAGAAAAAGCAGTTGATTAAGATAAAGAGAAAGGGACAACGAAGATGGTAAGTTTGTGGTTAATGAAGGATTTATAAACTCAATTGTTAACTTTGCTGACTCATATGTAGTTTTTAACTTTGAGAATAAAGATGTTTGTCAATTATTGCGAATAAGCGCTCATATTGGTATTATACAATACTATAAACTTATATGTACCTGAAAACATAGATTCCCCAAAGTATTAATACTTTATTCTTGAACATGAATAATTCTTCACATAAAATAATAATTGCCGATTCACAGTATTTGGTTGTTGAAGCACTGAAAACTTTACTGGGAAATGACGAGCGGTTTATTATTTCTAGTGTTGTAAATTCAAAATTTGAATTGCTAAAAGTTCTGGAACACGAACTTTGCGGATTATTAATCACGGACTTTAATCTGGTTGATTACGAAGGTATTGATGATCTTAGAAGAGTAAAACGAACGTTTCCTGATTTAGTGATTCTTATACTTACCAATTCAATCAGCAAAGTCGAATTTACAGAATTGTCTAAAATTGGTATTAAGAATATTATTTACAAAACTGCTGACAGGGAAGAGATTCTGGCGGCAATTGATGCGGCATTGAGGGGTAAGAAATATTTTGCTGAAGAGATACTCGATATGATCATCGAACAAGGCGATAATAGACAAGAGCCAGAAGAACCAACCCACCTCACTAGCTCGGAAATTGAAATCGTAAGACTGATTGCCGGAGGACTTACAACCAAAGAGATTGCCAATCAGAAAAACATTAGTTTTCATACTGTGAACACGCACCGGAAAAATATCTTCCGGAAAATGGAAGTATCCAATGCTTCCGAATTGATTATGCAGGCCATAAGGGCCGGATGGATCGATAATATTGAGTACTTCATCTAAGCTTCTACTTATAAAATGCTATGGAAATTTATAAAACGATTAGTCTTTCTAAAATAATCGGGCAGTATAAATCTGATACTGAATCGGTTTATAACACCTGGTTTATAAACAATGAGGACAGATTAAAGGCTTTTCGCTCCATTCGGCGAGGTGTTCTGCAAGTTATAGAAGATATCAAAAGTGGAAAATTTGGTAATGATTTCAAGGGCAGTTCTTTGGAGTTTGTGCTAACGTGCATTACCGAACAGAAGCAGGTATTTGAAGGGGCAGCACATCCGTTCTACTGGAAACCAAAGTTGAGGATTCCTGATATTTATGAAAACGAGAAAAATAAGATCGCTTTTGGTCAATTTTTGGAAAATGTGTTGAAAGCAACAAATGAAGAGCAAATCATCAGAGAGATTATTCGTTTGGACGATTTGAAGATTAAAGGCCTTGGTCCTGCTGTTGCAAGCATACTCTATTTTCTTCATCCAACAATTATCCCACCTTCTAATACGGCTATCATCAACGGGTTTAATTATCTATTCAAGGACAAGAAAAAGCTGGGGTCATGGAGTGAGTATTTAAAAATAAGGGAGGTATTAATAGACGTAAATAAGCAATATGAGAATGAATTTTCTCTCGACCTTGGAGCAATTTCCGGACTAATGTTTGAAATAGGAACACAAAAATTACTGCTTGGAAATGATGAATACCTCTCGGAACCGGAACGAAAAAAACTGGAAGCCCTGATTGAAAAACGGCATAACAAGATTAAGGAAGAAAGGCAAGAGGAAAATCTGCATACCGAAATGCAATATCATCTGATAAAAATAGGAACAGCCTTGGGTTATGATGTGATTTGTGCACAAAACGACCAATCGAGATCGTTTAATGGCGCCAGCTTTTCGTTTCATTGCCTACCCAACTTCCCAACGATGAACTCTGACAAAGATACCGTCAACACCATAAAGATGATTGATGTACTTTGGTTTCAAAAATCGACGAACAATATCATCGGGGCATTTGAGGTGGAGAAAAGCACCAGTATTTATTCTGGGATCTTGCGCTTGACAGATCTTGCATATTCTATCGCAGATGGGGATGAAGTGTTGTACATCATTATTCCGGATAGCAGGGAAAAAGATGTGCGAATGCAATTATCAAGGCCTTCAATAAAGAGTATCAAAGTGCCAATCAACTATATTTTGTTTTCTGATTTACGGCAAAATTGCGATGCTCTTTGCAAGTTTGGCGAAAATCATCACATTATGAGGAAGATCGCCAAGTCGATATAATGCGGAAAGGATATACATTATTTTGAAAAGAAAAAAGACTCCGGAAACTTCAGCCTAAATGTATTCTCGGGCAATGATGTCTCCAAGGTATCTGTAACCACTAAGTATTTATAATTCTCGGGGTCGATACGCTGACAAACAACAGTGTGAACGGCTTTTCGATGACCTGGGTTTGTTACCGTATTTATTAATTTTTCTGCGTTAGCGACAATATTATTTCATTCAACTCAAACCTGCCGGTTTGCGGATTAAACTTAGTAAGCATTTCATCGGTTATAAATTTATTGCACACAGCTACATGCACATAAGGATCGGGCAAAGCATTTTTTCGAATATTCTCTAACGTAAGCTTGAATTTCTCGCTATGTTTCCCGGTGCTATAATAATAGTTTGTGACAGGGATACTTTTTGCTCTGTTATGGCGCCCAGATTGTATATACACCGTTTTAGTAGTTTTATAAGTATAAATGTATAAACTTGAAGTATCGGCAATTAAACAAGGTGTTCGGTTAATAAAACGGTAATTTTCACCATTGGTTAAACGGATGGCAAAAATGCTGTCTTTGTAAAAAACAGTTTCTTTCTCCTGTTCGACGCTGATAATGTCGGGAGAAATAAAGAATTGTTTGAGTTTTATTTTATCGCCCTTGTGTTGCATGTCGGTTGGACGGGTGAGTTTACCGTTTTGAAAGTCGGAAAGTGTAAGGAATAATCCTTCTACTTCGCTGTTTTTGATTTCCTTTTCATGTTGTGCGAAAAGTTGAACTGATAAGCAAAGCATTAATGCAATTGCGGTAATTTTTATTGTTTGTTTCATTGCTTCAATTATTAAAAGTTAAAACCATCTGCCTACTTTTTGGCAGTAATTACTATATGGTTCACCATGAACGCCTTTCAGATAATCTTCTTCGAGGCGTACCTGAACCTGAAAGAGCAAGGTAGAGGCAACAAACGTTAATAGGGTTACGGCGTTTGGGATAATGAGGAATACCCCAAATAAAGTAACGAACATACCCAAAAACACGGGGTTTCGGGAAACTGAAAACAATCCGTTGGTTTTAAGTTCGGTTTTTGCCGCGTGGTCGATACCTACCCTCCACGAATTACTCATTTGAATTTGTGCTATAACTATCCATAATAAAGCCAAGTGAACAATTGCAAAGCCTGTGATTTTTGATGCAAAAAATTCGAGCCAATTAAAAGGAGCTAAATATTGCATACCAACAGGATAAATGAGGTTTACCAATGCTACTATAAATATTAACGAGGTCATGGGTGCTGATACTTTGCCCAAAAAATCGTGTGCTGAATCGGTATTTTTAAAAACGTAGGGATTGATACCTGTTTTGCGCTTTACTCGTACTGATGGTACTACAAACACTACCAGAAAGTAGATTGTCAGAAACGTGAGGATATAAATTGGTATCATTATACTATTTTTAAATTTTCAGTTACAACACTTATAGCTTTGCTGAATTGGAGGGTATTTCACCGAACCATAACTGCAAAATACACAACAATCGCCTTGCTCCGGTTTTAAAACGGTTTTACACTTCTCACACTCATAAAAATATAGACAAGAATCAGTTGGCATAGTTTCTTCTTTTGCAAGCCCACAATTTGGGCAGGTTATTATCGAGTTTAAATTCACTTCCGGCATTACTTCCCAAGTTTTAATATCTTGAATGCACCGCGTGTTACAATTAGAAAGATGATTACGCCGATTATTAAATCCGGGTACTTTGAATCGGTAAGTAAAACCAGTATTCCGGCTAAAACAACTCCGGCATTAATTATCACATCGTTGGATGTGAATATCATGCTGGCTTTCATGTGTGCTCTTTGCTTTTTTCATATTATCGGCATGTCCCTTGACTTAATTTCCTTATAAGCCACTTAAAGAAATATGCTGCCTTTTATAAATTATTTAAAGCGGCCTGAAACTTTTGGCTTACTTCCCCTGCAATGGAGACGAGTTCTGGTTTATTGAGCATTCCCATTAAAGCTGCCGGATTTACGATTACAACTTCAATTTTACCATTTCCAATATCCTTTACAACGGCTTTGCAAGGAAGAAATATGCCAATGTTTTCTTCGATTTGCAATGTTTTATAAGCAAAGGAAGGATTGCAAACGCCCAATATTTTATATGGTTTCATTTCCACATCAGGCAGTTTCTCTTTAATTTTAACATCCATATCAATTTCGGTAATGACACCAAAGCCTTGGGCTTTAAGAGCATATTTTACCTTTTGGGTAACATCTTCAAAGCTTCCTTCAACAATTTTAGAGAAATAAAAGTTTTCGTTTTCCTGTGCTTGTAATGGTGAAATTCCAAACGCCATTAGCATAATGAAGAGATATTTCAATATTTTCATGGTTAAATATTATTAAACATTCAAAATAACTTTTTCCAATTTCGACCTGATTTCTTTTGCGATTTCGCCCAATTGTTCATTTTCAATAGCCTGCATGGATGCAACCGGGTCAACAACTGCTATCTCGGTTTGGGTATCTGATACTTGCTGAACAATGACGTTACAGGGTAGCATTACTCCAATTTTATCCTCTGCCTGTAAAGCTTTGTATGCAAAAGGTGGATTACACGCTCCAAGAATTTTGTATTTTCGGAAATCCACATCGAGTTTCTTTTTCAGGGTGGCAGCCACATCAATCTCGGTTAAAACCCCGAAACCTTCCTTTTTTAGTTCTTCGGTTACCCTCTCTACTGCATCTTCAAAAGAGTAATTAACTGTTTTTTCAAAATAGTACTTCATATTAATAATTTTTAATGTTAGATATTCTAATAATATCAACATCAAAATTACCAATAAGTTAGTGCAACACTGTTGCAATGTTACTCGCAGCGTGGACAAACCCCGTTAATAATGAATTGAGCATTCTCGTAGGTGTAGCCGTCAGGCAATTTAACGTTGGGAATAGGAAGTTCTTTCATGCAACGTGTTCTCCCACAGTGCTTACAATAAAAATGGACGTGCAAGTCATGTAAATTACAGGTACAGTCGTCATCGCAAACGGCATACTTAACCGAACCAGTTCCGTCATCAACAGGGTGAACAATGAAATTGTCCTCAAATGTTTTAAGCGTCCTGAATATGGTTGAACGCTCGACTTTTTCAAATCGTTGCTCCAAATCCGCCAAGCTCAGCGCTTTCCCCGAATCAACAAGTGACTTGTAAACCAATGTTCGCATGGCTGTTGGTTTCAGGTTTTTCGATTCAAGTTTCTTTTCAATTTCGTCGTTTTCCATAATCAACTTTTATTATTCAACAATATTGTTGTTTGGTTCTATCAGCGAAAATAAAAAATATCAGAATAACTAGCGTTTGACCATTTCTGATATTGGTCGTATTCTTCTTATAATCAATCTGTAATAATTTTCTCTTTATGTGGTATTCGAAGGATTATATTTAAGCGCTTGCTTTGTGTTTAAACCCTTCTAAAAATAGCCGACTGACACAGAGTCGGCTATTTAGAAGGGTATTTAAGGCCATTACAAACCTTTGCTATTCAAAAATGAGTTTATTTTAAATGAACCAGTTGATTGATTCCGGGCATGTAAGGCTGAATTTGAACTAAATAGCAATTCCATTTCAGAAAATAGAACTTTGTTATCTGGTAAGGCATCCTTTAGATTGCTAAAAGTCAGGCTTTTGATTTCCCTGCTCCCATCTTTACTAAAATAATAATTTGTAACCTTTTCCGTACCTGTAAACGGGGAATGAGACACTACCACTTCTTTGGAGAATATCCACAAACCACTTTTATCTACCAAAGTTAAACGGTTATTATTTAAAAAACGAAAAAAGTCTCCATTACAAAGCTGGTAACCAAATATTTCATCTTTCTTTAAATCAATTTTCTCACCATTCTTAATTACTGTTACATAATCTGTTTTAAAAAAATCGTTTGGTTTAATTTTACCATCTTTATTGGCACAATCTATGAAAACTTCCATTTTGCCATTTGAATAATCTTCATAAGTTTTATAAACCCCACATTTTTGCGCACTAGCGTTTAGGCCTATTACAGCAAAAATTGCTGCTATTATTATTTTTAATTTATTTGTTTTCATAATGATAATATTTAATTGAAACTTAAATTGTTATTTCGAAATTTGTTTTTCGGAGCAATTAAATATCATCTCAACACAAAAACACCTGTAGTTGTGCCTGATTTAAAGCAAACTTAGGTGCAGAAAATAAATTTAAATGGTTATGAATTTTTTGTCTGTTTACACTTAGGATGAAATTCTCATTAGCACAAGCAAAAAATGGGCATTTAATGATTGATCTTGCTTTATTGCTTATTTTTTTGAGGCGTTAAGAAAAGTATCGGCTATTTTAAATGTTACGACCTTTATGTGGCATCCGGGACAAGGAGTATCACAACATTTTTCCGATGTTTTATCAATAAAAACGGATATCAGTTTGTCGTAACAAAAATTCTCCTGTATGGTCAACCCCGAAGCAGTCATCAAGAAAAACAGGGCAAAAGCAATATTTGCTACTTTTCTGAACATCGGATGAATTTTCATTTACAACATTCAATTAGTTTTTTAATATTCTGATCGCATTAAAAACAGCTATCAAAGCAACTCCCATATCACCAAATACCGCTTCCCACATGGTGGCAATGCCAAATACACCAAGAACAATGAAAATAAGTTTTACTCCCATAGCAAACAAAATATTCTGCCAGACAATTTTCCTTGTTCTTTTTGCAACATCAATAGCTATGGAAACTTTAGATGGTGAATCGGTCATCAGCACCACATCGGCAGTTTCGATTGCAGCATCGGAGCCAAGTGCGCCCATTGCTATTCCAATATCGGCGCGGGCAATGACAGGGGCATCATTTATACCGTCACCCACAAAGGCCACTTTCCCTCCCTTGCTTTCTTCCATCAAGGTTTCGATATGTTTTACCTTATCTTCGGGCAACAGTTCATAGAAGTATTTGTCAATACCTAATTTTTTGGCAAAGGCTGCGGCGGCAAATTGGTTATCACCGGTTAGCATTACTGTTTGAATATTCTTTGCTTTTAGTTTTTCTATTGCTTCAATGGCATCATCTTTCAGGGTGTCCGAAATAATTATATAACCCATATAAACCTTATCAATAGCTACATGCACCACTGTTCCTTCCACGTTACAAACAGGGTGTTCAATGTTTTCTTTGTGCAGTAATTTATCATTACCTGCAAGCACAGTTTTTCCGTCAATTACGGCCTTAATGCCATGCCCCGAAATCTCATCAACTTGTTTAATCCTTTTACTATCAGTATCCTTTCCAAAAGCGTCTGAAATTGATTTGGCCACCGGATGGTTTGAATTGGTTTCGGCGTAAGCTGCATATTCCAGTATTTCCTCTTTAGTAAAACCGTTGGAGGTAACAACCTCAGAAACTATAAACTCCCCCTTGGTGAGTGTGCCTGTTTTATCAAACACCACGGTTTTTACCTGTGTCAACGCATCCAGAAAGTTAGAGCCTTTCACCAAAATTCCTTTTCTTGATGCGCTTCCAATTCCTCCAAAATAACCCAGTGGAATGCTGATTACCAACGCACATGGGCATGAAATAACCAACACTACCAACGCACGGTATATCCATTCGCTGAATGTTTGACCGCTAACTAAGAGAGGCGGCAGAATGGCCAGTAACAGGGCGCTGACAACCACCACTGGCGTATAGTATTTGGCAAATGTGGTAATGAATTTCTCGGTTTCCGCTTTTTTAGAGGAGGCATTTTCGACCAGTTCCAGAATTTTCGATACAGACGATTCACTGAATAATTTGGTGACCTTTATGGTAAGCACACCTGTTTGATTGATGGTCCCTGATAAAACGGCGTCTTTGTCCTTCACTTTTCTTGGCACACTTTCACCAGTCAAAGCCGAAGTATCGACAAATGAACTACCATCGATTACTTCGCCATCGAGGGGGATTTTCTCCCCGGCTTTCACAATAATTGTATCGCCAACCTTAATGCTTTCCGGTGAAACCCTGGTTGATTCTCCATCTACCACTAGATTTGCATATTCCGGTTTTATTTCGAGCAATGCTTTGATTGATTTTCTGGAACGGTTAACTGCAATATCCTGGAACAATTCGCCCACTACATAAAATAGCATTACCGCCACTGCTTCGGGCATTTGATCAATTGCAAAAGCTCCAAGTGTAGCAATAGTCATTAAGAATTGTTCGTCAAAGAATTGACCCCTGATGATATTTTTCACAGCCGATGAAATAACTTTCCAACCTACAATCAGATAACCGGTTACGAACACTAAATATTCAGCAATATGAAAAGGTGTATTATGAATTTCATCTTCGAACACCATTCCGGCGATTAACAGTAGAAGCCCGGAAATTGCTTTAATGATAGTCCATTTGTTTTCCGCGAGTTCGCTTGTCGAAACTATTTTTTCCCTTTTATCACTGTCTTCTACTTCAACTTCCGGTTCAATTTCCTTTATTTTACTTTTTACCTTTTCGATGTTATCGGTATCAATAGTCATGGTCGAATTTGCAAAATTCACGGTCACAAATTTTACTTCACCCAGCTTTGTCAGGTTGTCTTCAATTTTTGAAGCACACGAAGCGCAATCCAGATTTTTTAGCGTATATTTTTTCATTAGAAAATATTTTACTTAGTGAACGGCCACTATGTTAATGTTTTATATAACAATAGAATAGAAAGCGAAATTGTGTTTGGTACTTTTTTATTTTAAGGGGCTGCAATCCGGATTTATACAAATTGCAACCCCCAAAATGATTAACCGCAACTCATTTCACCAGCGTTCTTTTTTGCTGAAAGCAGGTCATAAGCCCCTTTGACCACGATTCTTGTATTTTCCTTATCGAAGTTTACAGGAAGCATGATTTCGGTGTACCCATCGTTGGTGTCGCCTTTGGTAATTTCAATAAAGCGATATTCTGTAAATGGTTTTCCTGCTTCCTCCTTCTCTTTTTCGAATACAAAAATGTAATACTTGTTGTCGAATGAAACCACCGCATCGGAAGGCACAGCGGTGACCTGTTTGTCGGTTTTCTCGATGTGTGCCAACACATACATGCCCGGCATTACATTTGGGCAAGGTTGCTGAATGGTTGCATATACCTTGTAGGTTTTGTCGGCGTTAATTGACTTGCCTACCTGATAAATTACTGCCTTGTGTTCGTGGTTTTCGTTATTGATTGAAAAATGAACCTCCTGACCAACTGTTATGCTGTTTGCATCTTTTTCGAAAAGTGAAAGTTCGAGCAACATTTTGTCTGTGTTCACAATTTCGAATAGGACATCGGCTGGAGAAACATATCTGCCAATACTTATATTGGCTGTTTTTACAGATCCACTGATTGGCGAAATAATGGAAATTGAGGCCGAAATTTTGTCTTCGGTAAATGTTGCCGGACTAATTCCAATCACCATGAGTTTCTGTTCAATCCCTTTTAATTGCGCTTTAAGGTTCTTGTATTCCGAAGTATTTTGTTGCATACTTTTTTGTGAATACACATCTTCTTTGTAGAGTTCCTGATGGCGGTTGTATTCCGCTTCGGCAAATTCAAATTTATTTTTGATTTCGAAATAGTTTTGCTGAAGATCGACAAATTCGGTATTCTCGACAATGGCGAGTGTTTGACCCTTGCGAACAACGCTGCCGGGCAGTAGATTTGATGATTTTACAAACCCTCCCAATGGTACACTAACCGATGCGGTATTTTGGGGTACGGTAGAAACCAAACCGTTTGCTTTGATTGCCCCGCTCACCTGACGCAACCCAACTGTACCCATTTGAATTCCGGCATAGGCAATTTGTTCGGCATTAAGTTCCACAATGTCTTCGGGCAGTTCTTCATGTTCGCCTTCCTCTTCGCCTTCAACATGAGCATGTTCTTTTTCACCCTCTTTTTCACCTGCTTCTGCATGGGTTTCGGCAGCATGTCCGTGTTCGTCGGTTTTTTTCCCTTTGCAGCCCGTAGATGCAGCCACACTAATCATTAATAAAAGAAAGATGCTATATTTTAATGTTTTCATTTTCGTATGAATTAAAATGTTTTACCTGTGATAAAATCAATTGATATGATAGTTTGGTTGTAGCCGTTCAGCGCATCAATATAGTTTTGCTTAATGGTCAACGCCCTGTTCAGTGTCAGGATATAATCGAGATAATCCAAAGCCCCGGCTTTGTAGCTATGGGTAGCCTGATCAATGATAAGATCGGCCTCGGGGATGGCCTGTTTCTCGTAATAGGCAATACTGTTGTTGAACTTGCTATATTCTTCGAGTAGCGAATGGTAGGTTCCGTTGAGCGATTTCCTGTAATATTCAGCATTTGTGCCAGCAACCTGTTCTTTTATTTTTGCCGCTTTTATTTTTGCCGAATAGGGAGCAAACCACAAAGGAACAGTAATGCCAGCCTGAACCCCGTTAAACCTGTCGCCTGTGCCAAAAGTGCGTGGTAAGCCGTCAACTTCCTGAGTTCCCTGTATGGTTTGGCTGAAATATCCAACTGATAAATCGGGCATCAGGCGACTACGTTCAAGGTTCTTTTCAATTCGCGATACTTCGGATTGTTGCTTCATAAACCCTAACGATGGATTGGCATCAGTGACCATATTTTCAGCAGAAGATATTGACCCCGAACGACGAAGAACCGTATCCGCAAGGCTTAATTCCGCATCGGTATTTAAGAGTGTTTGCAGTTTATTCCTGAAAATACTCAAATCGGCAGTTGTTTGCTGCAACAGGTTTTTTATTTCCATGCTCTGCGAACGGGCGGTAATCATTTCGAGCCGGTTGGTTTCCCCTGTTTTTGCCCTTAACTCAGCAGCCCTTAGAAAACCAGAAAAAAGACTGTCCTGGTACATTAACAGTTTTTGCTTTGAATAGAGATAAGCCAATTGCCAGTACACTTGTTTTACCTGCGTGGCAATTTCGAGTTGCGAAGCTTTGAGTTGCCATTCGCTGCTTTTCACATTGGCATCGGCAAGTTTGCTTTGGTTGATATAAACCGTAGGAAAAGCAAGTGATTGCGAAATGGTGACACTGTTATCTTTTGAATAGGAATTAAACTGTCCGTACTCGCCTTCTATGTTTGTTTTGGGAATGTCCCACGATGCCCCTTTCAATGCTTTTTGTGCATCAATCGAATAGGCGGACGAGCGCACCATAAGGTTGCTGTCTAATGCCATTTGAAGAGCTTGTTGCAAAGTGACAGTTTTTGCAGATTGCGCATTTACAGTGCTGAATGTAGTAATACCAAACAATAACAACAGTATTGCAATTCCTGCGTTTAGATTTTTCTTTTCCGAAGAATTTCTGGAATTACGTTTGGAAAACAGGATATACAACACGGGTAATACAACCAGCGTTAACAAGGTTGATGTAATGAGGCCTCCAATCACTACAGTTGCCAACGGTTTTTGAACTTCGGCACCTGCCGATGTTGACAAAGCCATAGGTAGAAAACCGAGCGAAGCTACTGCCGCTGTCATTACTACCGGACGTAATCGGGTGTGTAACCCTTTTAGTACCCGTTCTGTAATATCGGTAATACCTTCCTTTTCGAGGCGGTTAAACTCAGCAATAAGCACAATGCCGTTAAGTACCGCCACACCAAACAGGGCGATGAAACCGACACCTGCCGAAATGGAGAAATTCATGTCGCGCATCCATAATGCAACCACCCCGCCAATGGCAGCCATAGGAACAGCAGTAAAAATGAGTAAGGTTTGTTTTAACGAATGGAACGTGAAAAACAATAGCACAAAAATAAGCAGTAAAGCTACCGGAACAGCAATGGACAGACGGTCACGGGCAGCAATAAGGTTTTCGAACTGACCGCCGAAAGTGGTATAATATCCCACTGGTAAATCGAGGTTTGTATTGATGTTTGATTGCGCTTCACGCACAACACTTTCAACATCACGGCCACGCACGTTGAAACCAATGGTTAACCTGCGTTTTGTGTTTTCCCTTGAAACTTGTGCTGGTCCGGTTTTTATTTCGATGCTGGCAACCTGTTCAAGAGGGATCAAACGACCATCGGGCAAGGCAACCGAAAGGTTCCTTACATCAGAAATGTCCTGACGGTATTCTTTATCGAGTCGAACAACGAGGTCGAAACGTTTTTCTTCATCGAATACAACACCTGCTGAACTACCTGCAAAAGCAGCTTTTAGTACACTGTTAACCTCGGACACAGATAAACCATATTGCGCCAAACGCTGTCGGTTATATTCCACCTGAATCTGAGCAAGCCCGGTTACCTTCTCTACGCTAATATCTTCAATTCCAACGGTATTTTGAATCAATTTTTCGATTTCAGTAGCTTTTAAGGCAAGGGTGTCGAGGTTGTCTCCGAATAATTTTATGGCCACGTCTTGCCTTGACCCGGTCATTAATTCATTAAAACGAAGTTGAATAGGTTGTGAGAATTCGAATTTTACACCAGCAAGAACACCCAGTTTCTCTTCCATCTTCTCTACCAGCTCTTCGCGGGTTTCGGCTGAAGTCCACTCATCTTTATCTTTAAGTGTAATAATATAATCGCCCGTTTCCATTGGAGTAGGGTCGGTAGGTATTTCGCCCGGACCAATTTTACATACCAGATGCTTTACCTCGGGAAAATTGTCTCGCAATATTTTATTCGCTTTTTGTACAACTTCAACAGTGTTTGCGGGTGAACCTCCCTGAAGGGTAATAACCAACCCGGCAAGGTCGCCCTCTTCGAGTTGTGGGATAAATTCGCCCCCCAAACGATTAAATAAAAAGATACTGCCCACTAACATCGTTACGGAAATAAGTACCACCGATATTTTATGGCGCAATGCAAGTTTTATCATTGGGTTGAATGCCTTTTGAAGTACATCCATAATCCGGTCAGAAATATTTCGCTTGTGTTCTGTTTTTTTACTGAGGAACAAAGCTGAAATCATTGGAACCCATGTAAGGGATAGAATGAAAGCCCCTAAAATGGCAAACCCTACTACCTGCCCCATTGGTCGGAACATTTTACCTTCGATACCCACCAAAGCCAATATCGGAAGGTAAACAATGAGGATAATGATTTCGCCAAATGCTGCGGCTGTCCTTATTTTGCTCGATGCCTGAAATACTTCATCGTCCATCTGTTTTTGAGTAAACCGGGTAATTCCCTGATGGTGGTGTTTGCTCAACGATATTCGATGAACTATGCTTTCAACAATAATTACAGCACCATCTACAATTAATCCAAAGTCGATAGCACCAAGGCTCATCAGGTTTCCTGACACACCAAAAAGTCGCATCATCGATATTGCAAAAAGCATTGCCAAAGGGATAACGGAAGCCACAATAAGCCCTGCCCTAAGATTACCCAACAAAAGAACCAGAATAAAAATAACTATCAATGCTCCTTCAACAAGGTTGCGTGAAACTGTACCAATAGCACGGTCAACCAAATGGGTACGGTCGAGGTAAGGGGTAATTTCGATGCCTTCGGGCAATGATTTTTGAATGGATTCAATTTTTGTTTTTACATCCTTGATTACTTCGTTGGCATTTGCCCCTTTGAGCATCATTACCACACCACCCACTGCTTCTTTATTGTCAGACACCAATGCCCCGTAACGGGTTGCACTCCCGAATTGAACTGTTGCCACATCGCGAACCAGCACAGGAATGCCATTTATACTTTTTACAACAATGTTCTCAATATCTTCAAGTGTCTTAACCAGTCCAATGCCACGGATAAAATAAGCTTCGGGCTTTTTGTCGATATAAGCACTACCTGTGTTCTCGTTGTTGTTTTCGAGCGCTCCGAAAATATCGGTGAGCGAAAGCCCCATTGCACGGAGCCTTTCAGGGTTTACTGCTATCTCGTATTGTTTTACGAAACCTCCATAGCTGTTTACATCGGCTACACCGGGAGTTCCAAGCATTTGGCGGCGTACAATCCAGTCCTGATGTGTTCGCAAATCCATTGGTGTGTATTTATCCTCGAACCCTTTTTGTACTTCAAGAGTATATTGAAATATTTCACCTAAACCAGTCGAAATCGGAGCCATTTCAATTTTAGCCAAACCAGCAGGAATAGCCTCTTCTGCCTCACGCAGCCGTTCGCCAATTTGCTGCCGTGCCCAGTAAATATCTACATTGTCTTTAAAAACTACGGTAACCACAGACAAACCCAAACGTGATATTGAGCGAAGCTCCAACACATCGGGAATGTTTGCAACAGCCACTTCTACAGGGGCAGTAATGAAGCTTTCCACTTCCTGTACTGCCAGTGACGGCGCACGCGAAATAACCTGCACCTGATTATTGGTAATATCGGGAACTGCATCAATGGGCAGATGAACAAGCGAATATGTTCCCCATGCAACCAGTGCAAGGGCAAATAACCCGATAATTATCTTGTTCTTTATCGAAAATCGAATGATTAGTTCTATCATAATTTAATTATTTTACATGTACGGTGAAAAAGTGATAAATCCGCCCAAATATCCCTGCAATTAAAATCAAACAGGCCAGAGTAATAAAAACCCATTTAACTACCTGTATAAGACGGATTTTCTTTCTTTTTTTCTTTTTAATCTTCTGCTTCAATTTGGTACTTCCTTTATTCTATAAACGCAAAAAGATATTTGCTTCCTAAATGAAAACATTGTAAGAAAGTTTACCTAAAATAATACCAAACTCTGATCTATGATCATTAAAGGTAGAGTATGAAAGGTATCAAGTTAAGTAATAAAGGAAATTAAGATTTCGGGGGAATTAGAAAATCAAACAGGTCAATGCTTTGAAAAGTTGAGGAATATTCATTATAGCTAATTTCCATAATGTCAGCAGTAAATGTGACAGCGATATTGGAAACATAAAAACTCGTCTGGCAACATTGGCAAGTACAGAAAGGAGAACAATGGTCGGTATCGCTTTGATGGTTGTCAGAAGTTGTGTTGGAAAGTTCAGTTTTTTGCACGGAATTGTCCTTTGAAACATCAACGCAAGGAATTGCAGTGAGGGCCAAAACAACAAAAGATAATATGTATGCAAAAAGTTTCATCTGCGATATTTAACGCCAAAGATAGAAAAAAGTTGATGCAACTTAGTTGCAAAGTTATTTTCGACAATTCGCGCAAATACCTTTCACTACCATATTAATATTTTCGAGAGAAAAATCAACAGGTAGATTTATTGAAGGTACGGGAATGTCCGTTAAGCAAAATGTTTGTTTACATTTTGTACAAAGAAAATGAACATGAAGGTCTTCCGGGTGGCACTGACAGGTTTCACGGCACAAAGCATACTTCACAGAAACACTGCCATCGTCGATACTGTGAATGAGTTTTTTTTCTTCGAAAGTTTTGATTGTCCGATAAAGTGTAACCTTGTCGGCTTTCTCAAAAGCCTGTTCAAGGTCGGCTAAACTAATGGCCGTTGTCTGTTCGCTTAAAACCTTCAAAACCAACTCTCGCATTGCTGTTGGTTTGATGTTTCTGTTCTCTAATTTGGTTTCGTTCTCTTTCATAATTCAAGGATGCAAATGTAAACCAATAATCTGTTGTAAAAGTTCATTATCCTTTTTTTAGAATCTGTCAAGTTCGTACTGTCCTACGCACGAAGCGGGCGCGAGGGCAAAAAAAACAGCTCTTTTGCAAACTTGGGTTGTGGGTGTGGTTGCGCAAGTTTGCAAATGTGCTGTTTTGTGCGGGGGATTCCTAATTGCCCCTTAGGGCAAAGCGCGAGGGGGAAAATAAATTCTCTCACGGCCTTAGCGTATGTCATAAAAGCGTTTAACCTTGGTGCTAACATTTTGTGGCTTGGCGAAGGTGGCGATTACGAAGCACAAAACTGTCTGCCAGCACTGAACTTGATACGAAGCTCAAATGTTCAATTAAGAACATAACCGCGGCTTTTGCCAAACCGCTGTTATGTGCTGCCCTTCTTCTCATTGTCTTGGTGCGTAATAAATTATGCAAACACCTAACAACGCAATTCCAGCTCCAATGATGTCATATTTGTCTGGCGTGTAATTGTCAAACTTATAAGCCCAAAGCAATGACATTACGATAAAAATCCCTCCGTAAGTTGCATATACTCTTGCAAAGTTTGCTGTCTGCCAAGTCGCAACAACACCGTAGAATGCAAGAATTAAAGCACCTAAAAGTCCATACCAAAGTGGTTTGCCTTCTTTGAGCCAAAGCCACATTAAGTAACCGCCACCTATTTCACAAAGTCCAGCGAGTATAAAAATTGGAATTGATTTTACTATTTCCATACTATTTTTTTTGTCTTGCTAGCAACAATTTTTTTTCTCTTGAATTGAAGGACATTTTACTGAACCGTAACTGCAATAAACACAGCAGTCGCCTTGAATTGGTTTTAAAACGGTCTTGCAGTTTTCACATTCGTAAAAATATTGGCAAGCGTCTGTCGGCATTATTTCTTCTTTCTTGTGTCCGCAGTTTGGGCAAGTGATTACTGAATTTGGTATGATTTCCATTTTAATTTTCTTTTTTATCGGTTACTGAATAACCTGTTGAATTAATTGCTTTTTCAATTTCGGTAATGTTTGTTTTGGAATTATCAAACTCTACGATTGCGTTTCCGTTGTCATAAGAAGCATTTGAATTTATTATTCCTGCCAATTTGTTCACTTCGTGATTAACGTGTTCCGAACAACTGTTACAAGTCATTCCGCTAATTGAAAACTCAACTTTCTGAATATTTGATTTGTCAACCAAAATGATTTTCTTTTCGGTCTTTGTATAGAAAACATTTGAATAGAATGGAAAGGCAAGCATAATAATTGCAAATACTGTAACAATTCCTAAAAATGTTTTTTTTTGAATGAATTTTGGTTTTTCTTCTGTTTTACAGTTGCAGTCGATTTGTTCTTGGGGTTTCAATTTTTGATACCAAGCAAAACCAAGAACTAAAATTGTCAAACCAATAAAATACGGTCTGAAAGGTTCAAGCCAAGAGAAAGTAGACACAAGTCCACTTGTTCCTGCAATGAGAGCCAAAACTGGCGTTATGCAACAAAGTGAAGCAGCAATTGCTGTCAAAAGTCCCGTACCGATTAATTTATTGTCTGTTTTCATATTGTTTTCAAGATTTTATCTTCAATATAAATTTTGAATAAAGGTTTGAGCATCTTTTCGTAATCTCCTGTTAATGAGTAAAAAATTGTTTGTGCTTCACGCTCTGTTTTAATAAGTTTTCGGTCTTTGAGTTTTCGCAAGTGTTGAGAAATAGCCGAAATTGTCATGCAGAGAATGTCGCTTATGTCACAAACACAAAGTCGTTTTTCTTCATAAAGTAGGAAGAGAATTTTCAATCTAACGTTATTACCTGCCAATTCAAGTCCGCTTGATAAATATTCAAACGAACCGTTGAGTTCTGATACTCTTTCTTTGCAACGGTTTATTTGTTTAATGTCCGCTTGTTGTCTTATGCAAGAATTGTTGTTCATAAGCACAAAGGTAGTTAATTTGTTTATTTTAGCAACTGCTTAAATACAGCAACCTAAAATTCTGCGACTTTAAGGTTGTTGGGTTGTATTGCCTTGCCACTAACAATTATACACCACTTCCGATGGAATTAGCTACTACCTCACTTATGGTATGCCATATACCTAATTTGTGGTATTTGATTGAAAATTTAAGGATTGCAACTTTGCTGGGTATTTGTACTCGTCGGTATAGATACATAAAAAAACCAAAATGTATAAAATCCCTGATTCCCTGAAAAGCGAAATCAGTGCATTTGCAAAGCATGTGCACGATTTTAGGAACGGTGAAATTGAAGCCGTAAAATTCAAAGCCATTCGTGTGCCGATGGGCATTTACGAGCAACGTGTAAACGGTACTTTTATGGTTCGTGTGCGCTGTGCTGCCGGTATGATTACGCCCACCCAATTGAAAGAAGTTGCACTTCTGGCCCAAAAAGAGGGGACTGAACCTATTCACATTACTACCCGTCAGGAGATTCAGTTGCATAACGTTAAGTTGGAACAGGCTCCCGGAATTTTGGAGCAATTGTACCGATTGGGCTTGTCATCGCGAGGTGGTGGCGGAAATACAGTACGCAACATCATGGCTTCGGAAGATGCCGGTATCGCAAAAGATGAAATTTTTAATGTTACGCCGTATGCTCTGTCATTGACTAACACCCTGATTGCCGAATCGGATTCGTGGTCGTTACCTCGTAAATATAAAATTGCATTCGCCGGAAACGATTCGGACAATGCTAACGCCACCTTCAGCGATTTGGGCTTAATTGCCACCATCCGTTCAGGAGAAAAGGGTTTCAAAGTATATATTGGCGGTGGATTGGGTTCAAAACCAACAGCCGGATTTAAACTGTCGGATTTTGTTCCAGCAACCGACCTGCTTTATGTAGGCGAAGCGCTGAAAGTTTTGTTCTCGGAACATGGCAACCGCCGAAACCGCCACAAAGCACGCATCCGTTACATCTTTTACAAACTGGGCGAAGAACGGGTTTTCGAGCTTTTCTATGAAATATTTAACCGTCTGAAAGCTGAAGGCAAGTATGAATTGGAGCTTCCTGAAGTTCATCAATCACTAAAAGAAGGTCAGGTGATTGACTATAATTCTGAAAGCAAATTGTTCGGAAAATGGTTAAAACGATATGTCAAAGAACAAAATCAAAGCGGACTTTATTCCGTTGAAGTGCCATTCAATCAGGGAATGGTCAAAACAGAAACATTTATCCGGTTGGCTGAATTCCTTGCCCCGCTTGGCGAAGATGTGATCCGGTTTACCATGCGGCAAAACATTCTGTTGCGAAATATTCCCGGACAGTTGCTGGAATCCTTGTATCAGGAATTGAACGATTTGGGCGTGGAAGTTGATCTGCCCCGAATCCTGAATTCGCTGGTTGCCTGTGCCGGTGCGGATACCTGCCGGTTGGGAATTTGTCTTTCGAGAGGCGCATCGTCGGCAATCAAAAAATCATTGTCTGGCATTTCTGAAGCCCAGTTGGATGAGTTGAGTGACATCAATGTCAATTTATCTGGATGCCCCAACTCTTGCGGGCAGCACAGCATCGCGCAGCTTGGTTTCTATGGAAAAGCCTCGCGCAACGACCGTCTTTATCCGGCTTACTATGTGGTTGCAGGAGGGCAGACTGGCGACAACAGAGCCCGGCTGGCATCGAAATATGGCGAAATCAACTCCCGTGACTTGCCTCAATTTACAACACAACTCTTAGAAAAATGGAGCGTAAAAAAATCACATTTTTCTGATTTTAACGATTACCTCGACCGCGAAGGAAAAACTGATGTGGAAGAGCTGTTGACCAGCTTTGAAACTATTCCATCATTCGGGGATGATAAAAACTACTATTTCGACTGGGGAGCCGAGGAGATTTTCACGCTCACAGGGAAAGGCGCTGCCGAATGTTCAGCAGGTATGTTTGATATGATTGATTTCGACCGAGATGCCATTTTGGATATTCAAAAAGGCATTGAACACACTAACGATCAGGAATTGATCAACAAATCGCTTTATGGTATTGTATATCATGCTTCAAGGATGTTGCTCGTTACCCGTGGAATAGAGCCGAGTAACCGCGAAGAAATTTTTACTTCATTTATCCAGTCGTTTATACTCGAAGGACATATCAGTCAGGAATTTGAACCGGTAGTTAAGCTGGCATTGACAAATCCTGAAGCTTCATTTGTAAAACACCGGGCTATTGTTTATGACCTGGCAACCTCGGTTATTGATTTATATAACAACATGGACGATTCGCTTCAGTTTAAGGCACAAAATGAAGTTCAGAAAGTGAACAAACCAGAGGCTGAAATCCCATCAGGAAAGCGTTTTAAAGATTTTCGCGGAGTGGCCTGTCCAATGAATTTTGTGAAGACAAAAATTGAATTATCGACCATGAAAAGCGGTGAACTGCTTGAAATCCTTTTGGATGACGGCGCCCCGATTAAAAACGTGCCGGGTTCGGTCCGTAACGAAGGACATCATGTTCTGGAAGAGAAAAAGACTGAAAATTTTTGGTCGGTTTTGATCCGGAAACAATAGATTTAATATTTAATGATTTACATAAAACAAAAAGATACACCATGACAAAAATTGCAGAAAAGTTAACAGACTTAATTGGTAACACTCCATTGTTGGAGCTTTCCAATTTTAGCAGTCAGCATCAGATTGAATCCAGACTGATTGCCAAATTGGAATATTTTAACCCAGGCGGAAGTGTAAAAGACCGCATTGGCAAGGCCATGATCGAAGATGCCGAAGCAAATGGCATACTCAAATCCGATTCGGTAATTATTGAGCCAACCAGTGGAAATACAGGGATTGCCTTAGCGTTGGTTGCCGCTGCAAAAGGATACCGTTTAATCCTTACCATGCCTGAAACCTTTAGTGTCGAACGCCGAAACCTGCTCAAAGCCCTTGGCGCTGAATTGGTTTTGACACCCGGACCTCTAGGAATGAAAGGGGCAATTGCCAAAGCAGTTGAACTGGCAGAAAGTACTCCCAACTCATTCATACCCCAGCAGTTTAAAAACCCTGCAAATCCCGAAATACACCGCAAAACAACTGGAATAGAAATATGGAACGACACCGACGGTGAGGTTGATATTTTTGTTTCAGGAATTGGGACTGGCGGAACGATTACTGGCGTGGGCGAAATCCTAAAGGAAAGTAAGCCGTCTGTTCAAATCATTGCTGTTGAGCCAGCCGATTCACCGGTCATTTCAGGTGGAAATCCAGGTCCGCACAAAATACAGGGCATTGGCGCAGGTTTTATTCCCGATGTGTTGAACCGTTCGGTGATTGATGAAGTTATCACGGTCAGCAATGAAAACGCTTTTGCTACCAGCCGTCAACTGGCCCGCTCTGAAGGATTGTTGGTTGGGATATCATCGGGTGCAGCGGCTTATGCAGCTTTGCAGGTTGCCAAACGTCCCGAGAATAAAGGAAAAACAATTGTGGTTATCCTTCCTGATACTGGTGAAAGGTACCTGTCAACTATCCTTTACCAGTTTGAAGAACCGGCTGCAGTACATTCCAATTAGATTTTATTAATCCCAAAGAGGGCATCGCCTTTGTTGGTTTATAGTTCCTAACGGTCCTATGCGTATCGGGTAATATACCACGTTTATGGTATGCAAAATGCCCTATTCATGGGATTTGGGCATACCATTTATCTAACCACCTTCGCATTTAATAACAACACTATTTATATCAGTCAGAATCATGGCGAAAATTGCAAAAAGCATAACCGATTTGATTGGGAATACTCCTCTTTTGGAACTTAAAAAGATTGAGCGAAAGTTTAGTCTGGAAGCCAAAATTATAGCCAAACTCGAATCGTTTAATCCAGGCCGTAGTGTAAAAGACCGGATAGGGTTTGCACTGATAGATGTTGCTGAAAAGCAGGGCTGGATTGATAAAAATACGGTTGTAATAGAGCCAACCAGCGGAAATACCGGTATTGCCCTCGCACTTGTTGCAGCTTCGAAAGGATACCGGCTCATACTGGTAATGCCCGACTCAATGAGCATCGAAAGGCGAAATATACTGAAAGCGCTTGGTGCAGAAATTGTTCTTAGCTCCGGCCATGAAGGAATGAGCGGCGCTATTCGCAAGGCAACCGAATTAAAAAATACGTTTCCAAAGGTCTTTATTCCGCAGCAATTCAGCAATTATGCGAATCCGGCCATCCACCGGCGAACAACCGCTCTGGAAATTTGGAATGATACTGACGGACTCGTTGATATTTTCATTGCCGGTGTCGGGACAGGAGGAACCATCACCGGAGTTGCTGAAATATTAAAGGAAAAAAATCCTGAAATAAAGGTCGTAGCAGTTGAACCGGCTGACTCTCCTGTACTTTCAGGTGGTAGGTTTGGACCACATAAAATACAAGGTATCGGGGCTGGATTTATTCCGGGAGTACTTAATGTCAATGTGTTCGATGAAATTTTCAGGGTAAAAAACGAAGAAGCTTATGAAATAAGTAACGAACTTGCCCGAACCGAAGGTTTACTGGCGGGAGTCTCTTCCGGAGCAGCTGTTTATGCAGCCATTCAGGTTGCAAAACGCCCTGAAAATAAAGATAAACGTATCGTAGTTATACTTCCCGATACAGGAGAACGATACCTTTCTACCGGGCTTTATCAGGTTGAGAAAAAAGGTGAAGTTCAGAAGCCCGTTTTTGATAAAACAATGTGATTTGATAATTTAAAATAACCGTAAAAAATGGCAAAGATTCAGGTAAATGGTAATGAGCAGGAGGTGGAAGTACCTATCTCTTTGATCGAATTGATTAAGAAAAACGATGTGGCACAGCCCGAAATGGTTTCGATACAGGTAAACGGCGAATTTTTACCGCGAGAAAATTTCAACTCGACACTTATATACGATGGCGATGAAGTTGATTTTCTTTATTTCATGGGCGGAGGTTCAAATTAATTGACGATTTAAACATTTACTATTTACCGTTAAAATAGTAAATGGCAGATTATTTAAATAGTAAATAAACATCATGGATTTTACTGAAGATCAAATACAACGATACAGCCGTCACATTATCCTTCAGGATGTAGGTGTGGAAGGACAGGAAAGAATTAATAAGGGGAAGGTATTGATTGTGGGTGCCGGAGGTTTGGGGGCTCCGGTTGCCCTTTACCTTGCTGCAGCTGGCGTTGGCACCATTGGCATCATCGATGGCGACGTGGTCGATTTGTCGAACCTGCAACGCCAGGTCATTCATTTCACGGCTGATGTGAACAAAGCTAAAGTACTTTCGGCAAAAGAGAAAATTAATCAGCTTAATCCTGATGTAAAGGTGATTCCCTACTACGATCTTTTAACAGCAAGCAATGCTTCGGACATCATCAAAGATTACGATTTTGTGGTGGATGGAACCGATAATTTCCCGGTGAAATTCCTGATCAACGATGCTTGCGTTCAGGCCGGAAAACCATTCTCGCACGGAGGAATATTACGTTTTGAGGGGCAAACCATTACCGTTTTACCAGGAACCGCCTGTTATCGTTGTGTTTTCCATTCACCACCGCCACCCAATGCCGTACCCACCTGTTCGCAGGCTGGCGTTTTAGGGGCCATTGCCGGTATGCTGGGAACCATTCAGGCTGCTGAAGTACTTAAATACCTGACCGGAGTTGGCGATTTGCTGACCAACCGGTTGCTTACTTTCAATGCCAAAACAATGGAGTTCCGCACTATTAAAGTGAAACACAATCGTCGATGTGCAGTTTGTGGCGACCATCCAACCATCACAGAACTGATTGATTACGAACAGGCAACCTGTGAAATAAAAAGCAAACATTAAATTATGGAAATCCCGGAATTAACATCAGAAAATCAGTCGAAAGCGCAAAAGAAGCTTTCTCTCATTAGTTTCAGCGGAGACTTTGACAAGCTGGTGGCGACTTTCACTTTGGCAACCGGCGCTGCGGCAGTGGGCTACGAAGTGAATATTTTCTTTACTTTCTGGGGACTCGATGCCATAAAGAAGAAACAAGGACGTGCTTTTGTCGGAAAAGGTTTTCTGGGTAAGTTGTTTGGTTTTTTCATGGGTGGTTTACGCAGTGCACCTGTCAGCCGGTTGAACTTTCTGGGGCTTAGTCCAAAGATATTCCGCTACCTGATGCGAAAGAAAAACGTTGCTACTCTTGAAGAACTGGTTGAAGCCGCCAAGGCCTTGGAAATAAATTTATACGCCTGCGAAATGGCCATGCACATCCTTGGACTTGAAAAGAGCGACTTTATTCATGAAGTAAAAGGAGTGCTTGGCGTTGCTACTTTCCTCGAATTATCTGAAGGTGGAAGAACGATATTCATTTAATTTAAAATCAATTCAATATGGTTACTTTCAAATTAGATATTACACGTGAGCATTGCCCGATGACTTTTGTTAAAACCAAGATCCAACTGTCAAAACTAAATGCTGGTGATGTATTGGAAGTTTTACTCACTGAAGGCGAGCCGCTCGAAAATGTTCCGAAAAGTTCACGCGAACAAGGATTTAATGTGTTGGAGGTATCGCATGTTGAAGGCGTGGTACATAAAGTCCTCATTCAGAAATAACATTTTAGGCCATGCTCCAAATACCGCAACAAATTATTAATGATCTTTTTGACCACGCCAAAACGGGCTTGCCTGAAGAAGTTTGTGGTTATCTGGCTGGTACCAATAGCCAAGTTGTCAAACATTTCAGGCTAACAAACATTGACCACAGCAACGAGCATTTTTCGTTTGATCCGAAAGAGCAGTTTCAGGTGGTGCGTGAAGCACGGAAATTGGGTTTGGAGATTTTGGCCAATTACCACAGTCATCCCGAAACACCAGCCCGACCTTCGCAGGAAGATATCCGGCTGGCTTTCGATCCGAATATCAGTTATGTGATTGTTTCACTGGCTGCAAAATTACCAGATGTGAAATCTTTCAGGATAAGGGGTGGTGAGGTTGAAAAAGAAGAAATACAGATTATATAGAAAATAAAATCATGGAAAAGCCAACCTTTTTTATAGGCGAAGAATTGTCGGATAAAACGCGACAATGGCTTCACATGCAACAGATTCAATACATTGAACAGCCTTTACAAAAGATTGAAAATATGATAACGGGAGCTTTCGATGGCTATTTATTTTTCAGTCCTTTAGGTATTAACATGTTTAAATCATCCGGAAACTTTCCACTTCCAAACTCGTTGGTTTTTGCTAACCAAAACACCACTGCACGTGCGGCCTGGACACACTTTACAAACAAAGTACATACCTCTCCCGATTCGGAAGAACTGTCGTTTGTGCAATATTCGATTTTCCGATGGATGAAGGAGAATCATTATAAAGGGGAACATATCTAAAATCTTTATGCACTCGTTAATCTCCATTGTTGGCGCCGGGCCGGGCGACCCTGAATTATTAACAGTCAAAGCGCTGAAACGAATTCAGGAAGCCGACATCATCCTGCATGATGCCTTGGTGAGCGATGAAATTTTAAATCTTGCCAAACCTGATGTAGAACGGGTTTATGTGGGCAAAATTTATCAGGACGGCCAAAATCAAACCGGAAGACAGGAATGGATCAACCAATTGCTGATTGATTTGTCAGAAAAAGGACAAAGGGTTGTCCGGCTGAAATCGGGCGATCCGATGATTTTTGGCCGGGGAGCTGAAGAAATCAGGTTTTGCATCGAGAACAAGTTGAACTATGAAGTTATTCCCGGCGTTACGTCTGCACTTGCAGCGGCTTCGTTATACGGGATACCGCTCACCGAACGGGGCAAAAACAGCATGGTACTATTTGGAACCGGGCATTACAGCGAAGGGGAATTCCTGGATATAGACACTTTTGTTTCTGTTTTGAAATCCGGCTCTCCAATCATTATTTATATGGGCTTGAACAAACTGATCCGATTATCCACCCGATTAATCGAACAATCCATTTCAGGAGATACCAGCGTTCAGATTTTAAGCAAAGTTTCACAACCCGATGCTTATTTCATTGAAGGCACTCTGGAAAATATTGCACAGGTGATTGAAAGCAAAAAACCGA
This sequence comes from Aquipluma nitroreducens, assembly GCF_009689585.1. Classification (GTDB taxonomy): domain Bacteria; phylum Bacteroidota; class Bacteroidia; order Bacteroidales; family Prolixibacteraceae; genus Aquipluma; species Aquipluma nitroreducens. Next base: position 4,521,574 of record NZ_AP018694.1, read on the forward strand.
ATATGCCAGCATTGGTAATTATTGGCAAAAATGTAGTGAAATTGAATGTGGCGGGCAGAGAATAAATATTAAATTTCTTTCAGAGAAACATGTTTCATCCATATAAATATAAGTAATTATCAGCTCATTTATAGAGCTTTAACCCCTGTCGTGAGCATATCCAATGATGTACTTGCCAGTTTGTTGAAAGTGTATTCACGGATATCTTTAAATGTTCCGCGCACTGCACAGTTTGCCTCATCTTTACAATGTTCACAGGGTTCGTAGTATTTTTCGGAAGTACATTTTAGCAAGGCGATGCTGCCTTCAAAAAGCCTGACAATTTCGAGTAAATTGACATCTTTTGGATTTTTTATCAGGAAATAGCCTCCATTTTTACCAAGCTTAGAACTTAAATATCCGTTCTTCTTAAGTTCAAGCAAAATTGATTCGAGGAACCTTTTTGGAATTCGCTCACTCTCGGCTATTTCGTTGATCATCAGGGTTCCTTTTCCAAATTCTTTCGCGAGCCGAACCATTGCCAGCATCGAATATCTTGTTTTTTGTGTCAGCATGCTATCCTATTTTACTGATATACTTTAATTTATCTATGTCATTGATCTCAATGGTTTTTCCCTCTAAAGATACGATTTTCTCATTCTGCCATTTCGATAAAGTCATGATCACATTTTCGGTGGAGCAACCGGCAAATTCGGCAATTTCTTTTCGGGTTAGTGAAAGGAGAAACGAATTGCTATGGTAAACTTCTTCGGCCAGATACAAAATGATGTCGGCGATTCGCCCTTCTTTTTGCTTGTGCGCCAGGCTGATAAAATTCATGACCGACTTTTTGAACATCTCGGAGGCCACCTGAAACATCATCATGGCGAATTTCGAATTATCCATCAAAACCCCTTCAATCACTTTGGAATCAATCATGATAACCTCACAATCTTCAACCGCGATGAGCGAAAACAGGTTATTGTCTTTGTAAAACAGGTTGGCTCCTCCCAAAATCTTTGGTGCCGAAACAATAGTCAGGATAAGATTTTTACTTGTCTCATTCTCGTAATTGAACTTGACAATTCCCTTTTCAAGATAAACCACATGAGATGGCATCCCACCCTGTTTCAAAATGGGTTCCCCTTTTTTAAAAGTGAGTTTAACCGAAGTTTTTTCGAGTTTATCAAAGTCTTTTTCAGAAATAAACTGAGAGGAAATTCTTCTGAACCATGAATATTCCTGCTTGGTTTCACTTAAAAGCATAGCCTGGGATTTTGAAGATGAATGGATTATTAGCGCAAAAGTAAAAGTACACTAAGTCAATTGACAATATATTCGTATTAAGACGTATTTTAAATGGAGTTCAGTATTTTCACCTATTTGTTCTCCGGAAAGTATTAAATTTTTAATGGTATGGCCTATAAATAATCATCTAAATACCTATCAGTTAATGGAGTTTATAAATACATTTGGCCATATAGATTTAATTTTAAAATCTACTTTTGTGACTTAACGAAATATATGAGCAATTCGGGAAATAAAATAATAATTGCGGATACACAGTTTTTAGTGGTTGAAGCTTTGAAATCGTTATTGGAGAATGACGAGCGGTTTTCAATCATTGAAATTGTGAGTTCGTGCAATGAGCTGCATAAAGTTCTGGAAAAGGAATCCTTTCAACTGCTGATTACAGACTTTGCCCTATTCGATTTTGATAGTGTTGATGACCTTCAAAAGATCAAACAAAAGTTTCCGGATTTAGCGGTTTTAGTTTTGACTAATTCAATCAACAAAGCTGAATTTAACGAGTTGTCTAAAATTGGGATCAAAAACATCATTTATAAAACGTCAGACAGGGACGAGATCTTTGCGGCTGTTGATGCAGCTCTAAAGGGAAAGAAATATTTTGCCGAAGAAATACTCGACATGATTCTGGAGCAAGGCGAAAACAAACCGATAATCGAAGAAGGTGTGCAGTTGACCAGCTCCGAAATCGAAATCGTCAGGCTGATTGCCAGTGGAAGAACCACCAAGGAGATCGCTCATAATAAATGCATTAGCTTTCATACGGTAAATACTCATCGGAAAAACATCTTCCGTAAATTGGGCGTTTCCAATGCCTCCGAATTGATCATCCATGCCATCAAATCGGGTTGGATCGATAACATCGAATACTATATTTAGAAAATAGGCAGATAACTGTCTATGAATTCAATTCTCCTCATCACTTATTCTTATTCTCCTTTCTCTGGTTCAAGACTTTTAGACTCACCAATACTGTATATACCATAAAATAGTTATAAAATCTACCTATTCCGTGGTATTGAATAATCAAACAGTGATGCTCATTTTTGCATTGTTAATTAATGTTAAAGAAATGAAAGTATCCAACAAACACAATACTTACCGAATATCAACTTCATTATTCATGCTGAATAGTTGCTGTTGCTGCTGTCCATTTACTTCCCGAATGCGAATGTGCTTCAGCTAAGTGCTGCTTGCATTTATTACAATCACTTTTTGAAATAGTTAAGCTAGTCATCCGGTTTAAATCATAGGCATTTTCATTTGAAAGTCTATCAAAATTAAATCTACCAGGTAGTTAAACCTGACAGATTCAGCAATGTATTATCAACCCACAAAAATTCATAACGATGAAAAATCAATTTAAATTTATTATTCTTTTTTTCTGTGTGCTGCTGTCGCTTAGCAGTATTGCCCAGGAAATACAGCTCAAAGGAGTTGTGCGTTCCAATGATGATCACTCTCCTCTGGTTGGAGCAAGTATTGTCAAGAAGGGAACAACTTCAGGAGTGGTAACTGATGCCGATGGTCAGTTCAATTTGAAGTTGAATGCAGGGAATGTCCTTGTAGTTTCATTTATTGGCTTTGACTCCAAATCATTTGTTGTTCATGATGATTCGTTTTTAGAAATCGAATTGGGAGAGAACCTCAACCAGTTAAACGAAGTTGTTGTAACTGCGCTCGGAATCAACAAAGAAAAAAAGTCGCTGGGATATTCAGTTCAGGAGATTAAATCTGAAACAATTACAGCAGTGCCCGAAGCGAACCTGGTTAATTCACTTTCAGGCAAAATTGCCGGAGTGCAGGTTACCAACAGCCAGGGGAACCTTGGATCATCGAGAATTATTATTCGTGGCGAAACTTCAATCTCAGGCAATAACCAACCACTTTTTATTGTGGATGGCGTTCCGGTCGACAATTCCCAATTCACCACATCTGATGCCTCACGCGATTTTGCCAATGCGATCTCTGATATCAGTAGTGAAGACATTGAAAGTATTAGCGTATTGAAAGGGCCGAATGCAGCTGCGCTTTATGGTTCAAGGGCTGCCAGCGGTGTTATCCTGATCAAAACCAAAACCGGTAAAGGTCAAAAGAAGTTGGGCGTGAATGTCTATTCAAAAAACACGTTCGAAAGTGTTTTAACCCTTCCAAGCTATCAAAACGGTTACGGACAAGGTTCTGGTGGAACTTTTTCGTATGTTGATGGAAAAGGCGGTGGTGTAAATGACGGCGTTGACGAAAGTTGGGGCCCGAAACTTGATGGCCGACTGATTCCTCAATTCTTTTCGAACGGTGTTGCAGTGCCATGGGTTGCCCATCCAAATAATGTGCGCGACTTCTTTGAAACCGGTCACACACTTAGTAACGGAGTTTCGATTTCCGGAGCTGATAACAAATTTGATTTCCGCTTCTCGTATAACAATACCAGCCAAACCGGAACTTTACCGAACACCGATTTGGGAAAAAACACTTTCGGGATCAACAGCAGTTATAAAATTTTACCTGAGCTGGTACTGAGTACCAGCGCCAATTACATCAACACCGACGCAGGTAATTTACCCGGTGTTTTTGGACGAAGGGCTACAAGTTCAATGCTTCAGTTTGCTTGGTTTGGCCGTCAGGTCGACGTTAACCAACTGAAAAATTACCGGGATGCCAATGGTAATTTGGTGAACTGGAACAATAGCTATTACAGCAATCTCTTTTTCATTGCCAATGAGAATACGGTTTCGCAACGCCGTGACCGAATCTTTGGAAATGTAAATCTGAATTACAAGTTCCTGAAAGATTTCACGGCAAACTTCCGTATCGGAAACGATTATTACAACGACCGTCGTAAAATTAAAATCGCTTACGGAACGAATGGTACGCCTTACGGATCTTATCAGGAAATTGGATATACCGTGAACGAACGGAATATTGAGTTTACACTGAATTACAATAAAAAAATAACTACTGACTTTACAGTCGATGTTCTTGGTGGCAGCAACCTTTTGTCGAAATACTATGAGGAAAATAATCAGAGTGCGCCAAAGCTTGCAGTGAGAGATGTTTATACGCTGGCCAATTCGCGCGATCCTCTTGTCTCATCAAGCTATTACAGCAAACAAAAGAAAAACAGTGTTTTTGCATCAGGGCAAGCCAATTTCAGAGACTATGCGTTCTTAAACTTAACCGCACGCAACGACTGGTCATCAACTTTACCCGAAGGCAACAACTCCTATTTTTATCCTTCAGTCAATGCCAGTGTGTTGGTTTCAAAATTTCTCAACATCGAAAGCAGTCAGCTTTCATTCCTGAAAATCAGAGGTGGCTGGTCGAAGGTGGGGAAAGATTCGAATCCTTACCAGCTTATCGACACTTATCCGTTTAATGCGCCTTTCGGCAGCAATCCGCAGTTGACAGTTACAAACGCATCGCTGAATGCCAATTTGAAACCTGAAACCACAACTTCATCAGAAATTGGAGCTGAAATTGGGTTGTTCAATAACAATGTCCGTGTAGATTTGAGCTATTACAACACCAATAGTTACGATCAGATATTGAATGTTGATGTCAGCCCGTCAACCGGATATGTTTCAAAATTATTAAACGCCGGAAAAATCAACAACCAGGGGTTCGAAGTTCAGTTAAGCTTCTCGCCGGTAAAGATTTCAAACGGGTTGACATGGGATGTGGTGGCTAACTTCTCGACCAACAAAAGTGAAGTTCTTGAACTCGACAAAGAAGGATTGCTTACAGCCTATAGAATTGCACAATCGGGTAGCCTTTCAGTTCTGGCCGCCATTGGCCAACCTTACGGATCGTTGTTCGGAACCGCTTACAAACGGAATGACAAAGGCGAAATTCTGGTCAAAGCAAATGGCGCCCCTGACACTGATCCAAACAACAAATACTTTGGTTCTTTTCAGCCCGATTGGATTGCAGGGATTACGAATACTTTCACGTATAAAAACTTCAGCCTGAGTTTTCTGATTGATGCTAAAATTGGTGGTTCAATCTATAACGGAACACAATCTACCGGTACTTATACCGGCGTCTTAGCCGAAACTTTACGCGGAAGAGATGAAGAAAATGGTGGTTTAGCTTATTATTATCCAAACAATGTAAAAACTCAACTTCCGGTTCAGCTTGCCTCACACACAACGGCAGCTCCAAATAGCGAAGTTGTTTACCACGACGGGGTTATTTTTGATGGCGTAAAAGCTGACGGAACCCAAAATACTACAATCCTTCCGGCCCAGTCGTACTGGAAAACTTTCAGGACGATTAATGAGTCGAGTGTTTTTGACGCATCGTTTGTGAAATTCCGGGAAATAAGCCTGGGTTACAACCTGCCTTCAAAATGGATAAAAGCCATTGGATTACAGTCGGCAAATGTAGCTTTGCTTGGCCGCGATCTTTGGATTATTCACAAGAATGCACCGCACATCGATCCCGAAACGGCGCTGAATACAGGAAATGGACAGGGCTTGGAAAGCCTTCAATTGCCATCGACCCGAAGCTATGGGTTTAGTTTGAACCTCAATTTCTAATTTTAAAAATCGCAGAAAATGAAAATCAAAAATATTTTTTTAGCTCTTCTTGCCACCGCAGCACTGACTTCGTGTGTACAAGATCTTCTGGATACCAATAAAAATCCGAACGAAGCACAGATAGCGCAACCCGATTATCTGCTGACTAATGCAATCAAATCGAGCGTTGACACTTATTGGGGAACAACGAATAACCTCGATGGCACGCTTCTTTTCGCCCAGCATGTTGCCAAAATTCAGTACACCGAAATTGACCGGTATATTGCATCGAACACCACTTTCGAGAGTCCGTGGAAGAGTTTCTATTCTCAGGGATTGAGGGATTTGGCTGAAATTATTAAGATTGGCGAAACCGAAAACCAGCCCAATTACAAAGCAGTTGCAACCATCTTTCGCTCATGGGTATTTTTGCTTTTGACCGACGCCTACGGAGATATTCCATACAGCCAGGCAATCAATATCAACGAATACATCACGCCTGCCTACGACGCACAGAAAGATGTTTATCACGGGTTACTGAACGATCTGAAAACCGCTGTTGCGTTGATCGATCCAACAAAAAAAGCAATTAGCGGCGATGTCATTTATTCAGGAAACCTAACCAAATGGAAGAAGTTTGCCAACTCGCTCCGCTATCGCATTGCCTTGCGGATTGCTGACAAGGAACCTGAAGTAGCGAAACAAGCCATTGCCGAAATTCCGGTGGCCGATCTGATTGGTGACGGAGAAACAGCCCAATTGGTTTATTTGACCTCTCCAAACCAGAATCCGATTGCTCTGTTTTTCGAAACCCGCGACGATTACCGGGTAAGTAAAAGCATTGTTGAAACATTAAAAAGCCTGAACGATCCGAGGTTGCCAGTGTTCGCCAATAAAACAGAAACTGCCACTCCTGAAATTTACATTGGTGTTCCCAACGGTTTAACCACCAGTGCTGCAAGCGCCTTGGGATTTTCTAAAACTTCGAAAATCGGAACATATTTTACCAGTCCTCAAACGCCGGGAGTTATTTTAAGTACTGCTGAAGTATTGTTCGGACGGGCAGAAGCCGCTGCAAGAGGTTTTACTACTGAAAATGCCGAAACATTGTATAATCAGGCCATTAAAGCTTCGTTGAAACAGTTCGGAATTACGAGCGATGATGTGGTAAATGCCTATCTGGCGCAACCATCAGTAAAATACAACAGTGCAAATTACAAGCAATCGATTGGTGTGCAAAAATGGATTGCTCTGTTTGGTCAGGGGCTGGAAGCTTTTGCTGAATGGCGCCGTCTGGATTATCCGCAATTGCCGCCTGCGGTTGCCGGAACACTCGATGGTAAAATCCCGGTGCGGTATATCTATCCCGGAAGCGAGCAATCGCTGAATCTTAAAAATTATAAAGCAGCGGTTGCACGTCAGGGTGCCGACGCACTAACCATTAAACTTTGGTTTGACGTGAACTAAAAAAGCGTATTTTTCAAACATGTGATTTTATTGGGTTTAGCTTGCCCGGAGAAGTAATTTTCCGGGCAAAATTATCAACATATGTGATTGTAAATTTGCGGTTTAATCTATTTAAATATTTCGATATGAGTAATTTAAAATGGACAAATTTGATTGTTCTGTTTTTCGTTCTGCTGGGACTTACTTCATTTCAGCAAAGCCCCAAGAACATGAAAGAGGGATTGTGGAGAGGTGTTTTTACAGTTCCTGAAAACGAAATTCCATTTGTTTTTGAAGTTAAAGGCACGAGCGCCGAAAAGACAACTGTGTTTTTGATTAATGGAGAAGACCGTTTCCAACTCAATAACATCACGTACCGAAATGATTCGGTTTTCATCCCAATTGACCTTTACGATGCGGTGTTGAAAGCCAAATTAACAGAGAATTCATTAGATGGAAGGTTAATTAAGCTAAGTGCTGCAAAACCTGATGCCGGTGTACCTTTTAAAGCCGAATATGGAAAGTTGCCCCGATTTCCTGAAAGTACCGAAACCCCTTCTGTTTCGCTCTCCGGAACGTGGGATATCACCATTGGCAGCGGAGAAAGCGCTGATAAAACCGTCGGAGTATTCGATCAGAAGAAATCGTTGCTAACCGGATCAATATTGACCACTACCGGCGACTATCGTTTCTTTGAAGGCGCAATTCACGGTAAAAAATTTGAATTATCAGCTTTCGGAGGTTCAACTCCATATTTATTAAAAGGAGAATTTGCTGACAACAACACGTTCACGGGCGAATTTTTTACTCCGAGGAAAACAACCAAGCTCGAAGGAAAACGCAATGCCAAAGCCGCCCTGCCTGATGCTTACAATGTTTCGTACCTGAAAAAAGGATATACTTCCGTAGCATTTTCGTTTCCAAACCTGGATGGGAAAAAGATTTCGTTGTCCGATCCTGCTTACAAAGGCAAAGTGGTCATTGTCACTATTCTGGGAAGCTGGTGCCCCAATTGCCTTGACGAAAACAAATTTCTATCCGAATGGTACAAACAAAACAAGAAGCGTGGAGTTGAAATTATCGGCTTAGGCTTTGAACGGAAGAACGATTTTGAATCAGCAAAAAAATCGCTGACTGCCCTGAAAACCCGCTTGGGTATTGAATATGAAATCCTTTTCGCCGGACAATCCGGAACAGAATCAGCGTCCAAAGCATTACCTCAGTTAAACGGCATAGCTTCTTTCCCAACAACCATTTTCATCGATAAAAAGGGAAATGTCCGGAAAGTTCATTCCGGATTCAGCGGCCCGGCAACCGGAAAATTCTACGAAGAATTTAAAACCGAATTCAACGCCCTGATTGATCAGTTAGTGGCTGAATAATAGATTTTCAAAGATTACAGGTTCGACCCAACCAGTCTGTTCCAATTTCTGAAATACTCGTATATTGCGGAATGTACGTGTATTTTTTTGTAAGTGATTCTTCATCTTCGCCAATACAAGCTGCCCAAACCCAATCTGACTTAATTTCCCTTTTTCGTCTCCGTTCTTCCGTCTACATACCTATTTTGTGGTATATAAATTACCCGGAAAAGGGTATTTGATGTAACCATCATCTACCACATCTTTGTAAAACATTTAATAACAGACATATGAAACATCCAGTATTTTTCATAGGAGAAGAATTGTCGGATAAAACACGTCAATGGCTTCACCGGCAACAGATTCAATATATTGAACAACCATTGAATAAGATTGAAGAATTGGCCAGCCGGGCTTTTGATGGTTACCTGTTCTTTAGTCCAAAAGGAATATCCCGGTTTAAATCATCTGGAAATTTTCCACATCCACTTTCGTTGGTTTTTGCGAATGAAAATTCAACAGCTCGTGCTGCCTGGAGTCAATTCACCAATAAAGTACATACTTCACCCGATTCTGAAGAACTGTCGTTTGTTCAATACGCCATTTATCGCTGGATGAAGGAGAATAGTTATGTAGGAGAACATATCTGATTTAGAATACAATCCTTGATCCCATACCTATTTTGTGGTATATAAATTACCTGAAACAAGGTATTTCATACAATCAATTTCATGACAATCTTTGCAATGTCATTGAACAAAACAAAAAAATGAAAGCAACACAACAAATATCTAATCCATATTTCCTCCGGATAAACGGTGCTGGCAATCTTACTGCCGGATCATGTTGTTGTTGCCAGATTTACCCTTCGGCTTCCCGAATGCGAATGTGCTGCTAAAAGCACGTACAGCGCCCCAATCCTTATCATCATTTTTTACAACGCGAATTGAAAGCTAATCCTTTCTTTTCTGTCAGGCTAAATACTTATACAAGAGCCTTTTACAAATAATCAATCGTTAGTAATCACTCAAAAATCTATAATCATGACAACACAAAAACTAAAATTCGAAACGCTGCAACTTCATGCAGGACAAGAGGTAGACCCAACAACCAATTCAAGGGCAGTTCCAATTTATCAAACATCATCGTATGTTTTCAATAATGCCGATCATGCAGCCAATCTGTTTGGCCTGAAAGAATTTGGCAATATTTATACCCGTATCGGAAACCCGACCACCGATGTATTCGAGAAACGCATTGCTGCGCTCGAAGGTGGTGTGGCTTCGTTGGCCGTTTCGTCTGGCCAGGCGGCCCAGTTTATTGCGCTTACCAATATTTTGCAGAACGGCGATAATTTTGTTTCCACTTCGTATGTCTATGGCGGAACATACAACCAGTTTAAAGTTCAGTTCAAACGACTCGGAATTCAGGTAAAATTTGTGGATGGCGATAATCCGGCTGATTTTGAGAAAGCCATTGACGAAAAAACTAAGGCCATTTATCTGGAAACCATCGGTAATCCCGAATTTAATGTACCTGATTTTGATGCCATTGCTGCTATTGCCAAAAAGCACGATATTCCGCTGGTTGTTGACAATACTTTCGGCGCCGGAGGTTATCTTTTCCGTCCAATCGAACATGGTGCCAATATCGTGGTTGAATCAGCAACCAAATGGATTGGCGGCCACGGAACAAGCATTGGCGGTGTAATTACGGATGCTGGTAATTTCAATTGGGCAAACGGCAAGTTTCCGCAGTTTACCGAACCTTCAGAAGGCTATCACGGTCTGGTTTTCTGGGATGTGTTCGGAGCCAACGGTCCTTTTGGCAATATCGCATTTATCATCCGCGCCCGTGTTGAGGGTTTGCGCGATTACGGAACTGCGCTAAGTCCGTTCAATGCCTTTTTGCTGATTCAAGGTCTTGAAACATTGTCGTTGCGGGTTGAAAGACATGTGCAGAATGCACAGATCATCGCTGATTGGCTCAATGGGCATGCACAAGTCAGAAAAGTGAATTACCCAGGGTTGGCCTCCAGTCCGTATCACACATTGGCTAAAAAATATTTGAAAATTGGTTATGGCGGAGTGCTTTCATTCCTGATTGACGGCGGAAAAGAGGCAGCCGATGAGTTCATCAACAACCTGAAGTTGATCAGTCACCTGGCCAATGTAGGCGATGCTAAATCGCTGATCATCCATCCGGCATCCACAACACACCAGCAGTTATCAGCAGAAGCACAGGTTTCAGCCGGAGTTATTCCGGGTTTGGTTCGCCTGTCTGTTGGTATCGAACATGTTGAGGATATTATTCAGGATTTGGCACAGGCATTTACCAGTGTAAAACACCTGTCAGAAATAAACAGAAAGCCTGAAGTTGAAGTGAAAGAGAAGAAAAGTTTAGTTGGAAATATATTAAGGTTCTTTTAATCAATTGCTGAAGGTTCCGGGTTCCTTCCCGGAATCTTTATTCTTCAGACTTTATAAACATGAAATATTTAATGTTTCGTGCTATTAAATTTCATTTTCAGGTCTGAATTATTCAATTGAAACTTATTCATCAATCATTCGCTGAGTAAGTATTTTTGACTGTCGGGTTTAATTTAAAAACAGACAAAATAAAACTTTGAGAATTATACAGTAAATCAATCGACAATATAATAAGATGAAAAGAATACTTTTAATAATAGTGGTTTGGGGAGGTTTGGTTTTCAGTGCAAAATCACAATCAACCGACGATGTTTTGAATTTATTAATTCAAAAGAATGTGGTTTCGCAAAAAGATGCTGATTCAATCCGCGCAGAAGCTGCCATTGCTTCTCAGACAAATTTGGCCAAAGTAAAAGCGTTCCCTATTAATGCGGCCAAGAAAATCACGGTTGCCGGATATACCCAAGTTCGTTATCAGGCGCTGGAAGAAACAGGTAAGATTGATGGTTTTGATATTCGCCGTGCACGTGTTGATTTAAAAGGGACTTTTTCTCCTTATTGGGGCTATCGCTTACAATTCGATCTGGCCGGAACTCCTAAACTAATCGATGCTTACGCCGAACTGAAGCTGAACGACTATTTCAACTTCACGATTGGTCAGGCTAAAATCCCGTTTTCGCTCGAAAATCTTGCAAGTTCAACCAAACTGGAACTAATAGACCGGTCGCAGGCAGTTGAAGCTTTGGTTGCTCGCGGAAAAGATGTTGGAGGAAACCAAAATGGCCGTGACATTGGAATCTTACTTGGTGGCACAATCCTGAAACTGAAAGATCGACCAGTGATTGATTACCGGTTGGGTGTTTATAATGGTGCGGGCATCAATACTGTTGATAATAATGAAGGCAAAGACATTGCAGCCCGATTGATTGTCCACCCGGTGGTTGGTCTCGACATTAGCGCTGCCTATTACGATGGGTCGCGGTTTGTGCCTGAAGTAAAAACAGGTACGGTAGTTACAACTCCTTCAAAAACAGTTAACCGCGACCGTTTTGGGCTCGACCTTAGCTATGACCTAAAAAACTTTTCATTACGCAGCGAATATATTTCCGGAAAAGACGATCAGACTGAACGTGAAGGGTACTATGTTTTGGGCGGATATTACTTCTTTCAGAAAAAAGTACAGTTGGTAGCCAAATACGATTTCTACGACACCGACAAGTCAAAACCCGATAATGCTTCGACCTGGTATGTGCTGGGCGCCAATTATAATTTCAATGCCAATACCAAATTGCAGTTCAACTATTCTATCAAACAGGAAGAAGGCACAAGCATCGACAACAATTTTGCCAACGTTCAACTTCAGATCGGATTTTAATCAGTCACTAAAAACACAACATACAATGAAAAAAATTACATCTTATCTCTTTGCCCTTTTGGTAATTACTTCGCTTTCTTCGGTGAAAGTGGTTGGCCAGGCCAAAGACGATTTAAAAGGAAATATCAGTATTTCAGGGGCATTTGCGTTGTATCCGCTCACCGTAAAATGGGCCGAAGAGTTCAGGAAACTTCACCCCAATGTGAAGTTCGATATTTCGGCAGGTGGCGCCGGAAAAGGAATGACCGATGCATTGGCGAAGATGGTCGATATCGGTTTAGTATCTCGCGAAATCAGTCCTGAGGAAGTAAAGAAAGGCGCGTTTGCTATTGCCGTAACCAAAGATGCGGTAGTCCCGACGGTGAGTGCTGCAAATCCAAACATTAAAGACATTCTGGCAAACGGTTTGGATCACGATGCCGCAGTTAACGTGTTCATTACCGGAAAGGCGAAAACATGGGGTCAGGCTATCGGTACAAAAAGTGCAGTGCCAATACGGATTTACACCCGCTCCGATGCTTGTGGGGCAGGTGAAACCTGGGCCAAATATCTGGGAAAAAAACAGGAAGACCTTCTGGGGGTAGGTGTTTTTGGTGACCCCGGCTTAGCCCAGGCCGTTTCCAAAGACCCTTCAGGAATTGCCTACAACAACATAGGCTATGCCTACGACGCAAAGACCAAGAAACCAAATCCGGGGATCAAGGTGCTTCCGCTCGACATTAACAACAATGGGAAGATTGACCCGGATGAGAATTTTTACGACACGATGGATGCCATCGTCAACGCGATTGCTACAGGTAAATATCCTTCACCACCGGCACGCGACCTGTATTTTGTGACTTCTGGAAAACCAGTAAAAAAGGAACTGGTTGAATTCATCAAATGGTCGCTCACCGAAGGGCAGAAATATGTTTTGGAAAGCGGTTATATTATTATTTCGAAGGAAAAACTTGATGCCGGATTAGAGAAAGTAAAATAAAGGGAGACACAAATATTAATTTGACTTGCTGGCTTTTCGCAGCAAATCGGAACCTGACAGGATGAAAAGCCTGCCGGGTTTAGGTTTTAAAAGAGGTTGGCCATTTAAATCAAGATTTATGGATAAAATACGATACAACAAATACCGCCAAACAAGGGAATTTCTGATACGGCACAGCATGCTTTTCCTGACACTGATCTCTTTGTCGTTTGCAGTGATCATCGGCATCAGCCTGTATTATAAATCGGTCCCGATTTTAGATCAGCAGTCCTTATGGACTCTTTTAACGGGCGAAAGCTGGAAGCCGCTAAAAGGTGAATTTGGTTTTTACCCTTTCATCATGGGAACTTTGTGGGTGACAGGCATCGCGATCATTATTTCGTTGCCCCTTTGCCTGTTGGCTGCCATTTACCTTTCGGAATATGCCCATCCGTATGTAAAAAAGATCGTTTTCCCGATGATTGATGTACTCGCCGGAATACCGCCGGTAGTTTATGGCGTTTGGGGGATTTTGGTCGTGGTTCCCTTTATTTCGACTTCCCTGGCTCCTCATTTTGTCGAGTTCTCGACCGGATATAGCATTTTGGCCGGAGGAATTGTACTGGCTATCATGATCATCCCACTGATGATTTCGGTTTTTATTGAAATCTTCGATGCGTTGCCCGGCGGACTGCGCGAAGCTTCGCTTTCGTTGGGCGCTACCACCTGGCAAACCATTAAAAAAGTGGTACTTCGTAAATCGTTTCCGGGATTGGCTGCCGCCGTGGTTTTAGCCATTTCGCGTGCTTTTGGCGAAACCATAGCGGTTCTGATGGTTTGCGGAAACGTTTCGGAAGTACCCCACTCGGTATTCGATCCGGCCTACCCACTGCCTGCACTCATTGCCAACAATTACGGGGAAATGATGTCGATACCGATGTACGACGCGGCATTGATGCTCTCGGCATTGCTTTTATTTGTCATCATCCTGGCATTCAACGCCATTTCACGACTAGTTTTAATCCGAATAGAAAGGAACTTCGCTTTATGAAACATGTACGAATAAAAAGAATAGAAGAAAAGATTTTCAAAGCACTTATGATAGCGGCAACGCTGGTCATTGTGATCTCGCTGTTCATGATTATTGTCGCCATCGTTAAAAGAGGATTGCCAGCCATGAGCTGGGACATGGTCTCGAAAATACCAGGCGGGGGATTTTACATCGGCAAGGAAGGCGGTTTGCTCAACGCTATAGTTGGGTCGTTGTATATTGTTATCGGTTCTATTTCGCTTGGACTTAGCTTTAGCTTGCCGATTGTTTTATACATCAACCTTTACCTTCCTGAAAAGTCGCGGTTGGCGCAGTTTACACGCCTGTCGTTCGATGTTTTGTTCGGGATTCCATCCATCGTTTATGGCGCTTTTGGCTTTACCCTGATGGTTTATTTGGGTTTGCGGTCGTCGTTACTTGCAGGTATCCTCACGGTAACCATCCTGATTATTCCGATTCTGATTCGCTCCATTGACGAGGTACTGCGGCGTGTCCCCAAAGAAATGAAAGATGCGGCACTTTCGCTGGGCGCCACCCGTTCCGAAATGATCAAACCCATTTTGCGGCAGGTTGCCCCCGGAATAGTCACTGCCGTGCTTCTTTCAGTTGGCCGCGGCATTGGAGATGCAGCTTCAGTGCTGTTTACCGCCGGATATACCGACAGTATTCCAACTTCCCTCTCTCAACCGGTGGCTACTTTGCCGCTGGCTATCTTTTTCCAACTCAGCAGTCCGATAGCTGAAGTTCAGGACAGGGCTTATGCAGCCGCACTTATCCTGACCTTTATTGTTCTGCTGCTGAGTGTTGCCGCACGTTTTTACAGTCGTAAATTTTCAAAAAACAAGATATGATACAGAATTTGCTTCGGGTTGAAAAATTCGTTGATTCACCCACCGAAAAAATGAAGGTCAAGAGAGAAACACAGGATAAGGCAGATGGTGATTTAATTTTGAAAGCCCACAAACCACATATCAGTGTCCGTAACCTGAATGTTTATCTGACCAAAAACCACATCCTGAAAAATGTCAATCTGGATATTCCTGATAAGGCAATTACTTGTATCATCGGGCCTTCAGGGTGTGGAAAAACCACTTTGCTAAAGACCTTTAACCGTCTGCTGCAAAACTCGCTGGACGTAAGGATTGAAGGCGATGTGCTGGTTGACGGCGAAAACATTCACGGGAAAGGCGTGGAGGTTGAAAACATCCGGAAGAAAATGGGATTACTGTCTCAACGGCCATGCCCGCTACCGATGTCAATCTTCGATAATATTGCCTATGGTCCTCGCATTCATGGGATCAGGAGAAAGAAAACGCTAAATATCATGGTCGAAAAATACCTGAAAGAGGCCGGGTTGTGGGACGAGGTGAAAGACAGGTTAAAATCACCGGCAACCAGTTTGTCGATTGGGCAACAGCAGCGGCTTTGCATGGCGCGTGGGTTGGCCGTTAAACCCGAGATTATCCTGGGCGACGAAGCAACTTCGGCACTCGATCCGATTTCGAGCAAAAAAATTGAAGAATTATTCGTAAAACTGAAAGATCAGTATTCAATAGTACTGGTTACTCATACACTTCGGCAGGCAAGGCGAATAGCCGACTACGTAATATTTATGTACCTGGGCGAGGTAATTGAGGCAGGACCGGCGGCCGAATTCTTCAGCAATCCGAAAGAGAAATTGACGAAGGAATACCTGGACGGGTATTTTAGCTAAGAAATACACCTTGTTCCTTGAACAGAACTATAATTTCACAAATTGCCAACATGCTTAAACAATAAAAAGTAACAGCTAAAAAGGTGATTTACACGAAGGCTATTTACACTAATTTTCATTTGCTTGAATTGCTGGGCATGAGACACTACCATAAAAACAGAAAACACAACAATCGCCTTCAAGAGGTTTAAAAATATTTTACAATTCTCACATTCGTAAAAGAACTGGCACGAATCTTCTGGCATCTTTTCTTCTTTTGAAAAGCCGCAGGTCGGAAAGGTAATAGTTGAATTAAAGTTAAATACCTTTTGCATATTTACATAATTTGTGGTCCAAAAGAATGCATTGCTTTAAAAGCGAATAACTTTTCTCACCAGAACCCGGTTTTGATCGATGAAGCTGATGGTGTAGATTCCTGATTTTAGACTGCTTGTATTCAGAGTAGCTGGAAACCCTGAAATTTTCTCCTGAATGCAGAGTTGTCCCAAATCGTTTCTAATTTCAATTATTACTGGATTTCTGTCAACATCAGCAGCTTCAATCGTTAAATGATCAGTCATTGGGTTCGGATAAATCCGAATCAGAGGATCGTCAATAAGCGTATTCAGTCCTGTTGGAATCCCTGTTACCAGAAATTGCCCCATCATACCATCATCTTCGTGCGACAACATGTGACAATGAAACATGTAGGGTATTTCCGGATCTAAAAAATCATCTAATTTCATAATCAACCTTACAGATTGCATGGCGGGCACCAAAACGACATCTTTACGACCTTGTCTTGAACGATCAGGTGCAGCGCCTCCAATGTCGGAGATGAAAAACTGGAGTCCATGAATATGAAACGGGTGGGCGATAGCTGTCTGATTGGATATTTGCCAGATTTCGGTGGCTCCAAGTTTGGCAGAAAAGTCAATTCGATCCATTGAAAATGATTGGCCATTGATTAGAAACGGGCCACTCAGATTACCCATACCCATGCCGCTTGTTGATAGGGTAATGATTCGTGTTACAGATGATTTAGACGGATCGGGCTTTTTGTTTGAAATCAAATTTGAAGGTATTGTGGAAATCGCTTGAGTGGTTGGGGCGGTGACGGATAACCGGATTAATTTAAAATCTTTACCATTCAGTATATTAGCAGAATACCCGTCAATACTACCCACGCCCATACTTCCGGGAACAGCAGCACCATAAATACCGTTAGGTAACTCCGAACCAAAAGAAAACAGGTCCAGGCTCTGATCTTTCAATCCTGAAAGGTTGACCAGCAACTCTGCCCTTTCGCCGGGAGCTAACATTAATCGGGTTAGAGCAACCGGGGCATCCAACAGGCCGCCATCAGAAGCGATTTGATAAAATAGCTGATTTCCCTGAAAACCTATATTATAGACACGATTTGTTGAGCCGTTCAATACCCTGAAGCGGATAATTTGAGCAGGTACTTTTAAAATCGGGTCGATAGTGCCGTTAATTAGTAAGGTGTGGTCGTCGGCAGAATTGACGACAAACTGACGGTTTGTATCAAAGGCTCTGGACTGTATAACAATAGGGAAGTCATCTATTCCATAATTCCGTGGCAAGTTAAGAGTCGATTCCTGATTATCTCTTACAATAATCATTCCGGCAGCTCCTTTGGTTACCTGTTCAGCTGTTTTTCCATGAAGATGGGGATGATACCAATACGTCGATGCCTGATCCAATACTTTTATCCGGGGCGACCATACCGTATGTGCCTGAATTACATTGTGCGGACTTCCATCTAACCTGGCCGGTACGTGTAACCCGTGCCAGTGCATGGTTGTGGACTCATCGAGGTCGTTATATACCGATAATTGAATTGAGTCGCCCTGATTAAGTATGACCGTTGGGCCCAGAAAGTTGCCGTTTATGCCTATCGTGGCTGTCGGACCTCCAGCCTGAAATTGCATTGAACCGTATTGTACATGCAAATTAACCTGTTTCCCTTCAAGAATTGGAGGGATAAACAATGGATTCTGGCAATTACCTGAAAAAAAGATTACGACTAATACCAAGGTAGAGAAGGCGTGTTTCATTATTTTTTTACAGTATAACAAGCTGATGATTGAAAAGTTAATTTCCAAGATTGGCATAACAGAACCCTTGTGGATAAAAGAATGAATCGGAAAGGATTTCATCCAAATAAAACTAAAAACAAACTGATCCGATGATTTTATTTCATCAGATCAGTTACACAATATGAACTCAATTTATTATTTGTGTTCATATTTCATTGGTTTCATAGGAGCCTTGAGTACGGCACGGTCGTATTTACAACATGCAGGAAGTCCATTATAGGCTTCATCAGTTGCTTTTACGGCATCAGTGTCGTGACCAACTTTGGCAATTGCTTCCTGCACAATTTGCAAACTGGTTTTTGCATCATTGAGTGTTACTTCAATTTCCTTGGTTTCTTTGTTCCAGTCAGCTTTTGAAACACCCTCTAAAGAAAGGGCAGCCATCTCAATGCGCTTTTCGCACATCTCACATTTTCCGTTTACCAAGAATTTTTCAGCCTTGATTTTTGCAAATACACTTCCGGTACCCATCATCATCAGGATAGCCAGCATAGCTACTTTTGTTTTCATTTTCATCAATTTTAAAGTTAAACTTTCATTTATTCACTAGCTCATCAAATCAGCCTTATAACCGGCACTTTTCAATGTTTCAATAATTACTTCAGGATCAAGTCCCGTAGATTCAACAGTTAATACTTTCAATGGATTTGAAGTATTGACACTCCATTTGACAATTCCTTTTACCTGATTCAGGTGAGGGGTTACGGTGGCAATACATCCGCCACAATTTACATTGGTCTTAAATTTTAACGTTTCCATTTTTAGTCGTTTAATGATTAATAATCAAGTTTTTTGAATTTCAGTCGTAAACTGTTGCTTACTACCGATACCGAACTTAATGCCATGGCAGCTCCGGCAATCATTGGGTTGAGCATGAAACCCCAGATGGGGAATAATATTCCGGCAGCAACAGGAATGCCAATCAGGTTGTAAATGAAAGCCCAGAACAAATTCTGATGAATGGTATTGACAGTCAATTTCGATAGCCTGATTGATTTTGAGATAAGCTGAAGATCGGAAGAAATGATGGTCATTTTGGCTACATCCATTGCAATATCGGAACCTTTTCCCATGGCGATGCTCACGTCAGCCTGAGCCAGAGCGTGCGAATCGTTAATTCCATCGCCAACCATTGCCACCACTTTTCCCTGATTTTGCAATTCTTTAATAAAATCAGCTTTGTCAGATGGCATCACTTCAGCTTTAAAGTTCTTCAGACCGACTTTTTGTGCCACAGCTTTCGCGGTATGTAAATTGTCACCGGTGAGCATATACACTTCAATTCCCTGATTTTGAAGGTCAGTAATGGCTTTTGCCGATTTCTCTTTTATTTTGTCGGCGATAGCAACCACAGCTAACAATTCCTTGTCGCGGGCAAAGGAAATCACTGTTTTTGCCTCACTCTGCCAGATTATAATTTGGTCAGAACTGTTTTTTGGAATATTTACCCGATAATCGGCCAGCAGTTTTTGATTGCCTACTAGATAAGCATGTTCGCCGTAGTTGGCTACAACTCCTTTTCCGGTAATACTTTCGAATTTATCGGGAGCAATCCGTTTGTGTGAAGTGTTTTTCAAGGAAGCAGTGACAGCTTCAGCCAATGGATGTTCCGATTGCGATTCGATAGCATAAAGAATTTGTTCCAAATCTGTTTTTTCATCACCGGAAACATTCCATTCGATATCAGTTACGGCCGGTTTACCTTCGGTAATGGTACCTGTTTTATCGAGAACTATGGCGTTCACTTTATGCGCCAGTTCAAGGCTTTCGGCATCTTTAATCAGGATTCCGTTTTCAGCGCCTTTGCCCATGCCAACCATAATGGCAGTGGGAGTTGCAAGTCCCAGGGCACATGGACAGGCAATTACCAGCACCGAAACCATCGCCAACAAAGCTTGTGTAACAGCATTTTCGCCACCCAGAATCATCCATGTTGCAAAGGCTATTACAGCAATAGCCATGACTACAGGAACAAATATTCCGGCAATCTGATCGACCAGCTTTTGTACGGGAGGTTTGCTTCCCTGCGCCTGCTGAACCATTTTAATTATCTGTGCTAAAATGGTTTGGCCTCCCACCTTTTGAGCTACGAAGGCAAAGCTTCCCTTCTGGTTTATCGTTCCGGCAAAAACCTGTCCGCCCTTTTCCTTTTCAACCGGAAGTGATTCGCCGGTAATGGTACTTTCGTCAATGAAAGATGACCCTGAAATGATTTCACCATCCACCGGGATTTTTTCGCCGGGCTTAACCCGAATTTTATCACCAATAACGACCTGCGAAATAGGTATTTCCATTTCCTGGCCATTCTCCTGAATCAGATTGACTGTATTTGGTTGTAACCCAATCAGTTTTTTAATGGCTGAAGAAGTGTTTGATTTTGCCCGTTCTTCGAGTACCTTACCCAACAAAATGAAAGCAATTACCACCGCCGAAGCCTCAAAATACACATGGGCATGTTGTCCTTGTTCGTGCCAAAATTCAGGAAATAATGTGCTGAATACGCTGAAAAGATAAGCGATACCAGTGCTTAAAGCCACCAAAGTATCCATGTTTGCCTTGCCGTGTTTGGCCTGATTAAAGGCATTGATGAAGAAGCTCCGGCCAAACCAGCCGATTACCGGCGTTGCCAGAATCAGCATGATCCAGTTGGCATACCGAATATCCATCAGGAACATGGCAATTACCACCACCGGAAAGGCTAGAATAGTAGCCCAAAGCGTATTGGTTTTTAGCTTTTTGTAATGGACATTTTGCATTTCTTCCTGATGGTCATGGCCTTCTTCTTCAATCAGTAGGTCGTAACCAATGGACTGAATTGCTGATTTGAAGTTGCTGAGAGAAGCTTCTTGGGGCGTATATTCAACCCATGCAGTAGAATTTGCATAATTAACAGAAGCGTCGAGCACACCCACTTGGGCTTTAAGCATACTTTCGACACTGATGGCGCATGATGCGCAGCTTAAGCCGGTAACCGGGAAGTTCTTTTTAACTGAAGTTTCCATGTCTTTATTTTTTCATCAAAGATAAAGCCATGAAAATTAGTGCCTGTTACGATATTCCGGCAACTATTTATAAGATTTTCAGGTTATACTTCGTCCAATGGTTTTCGTTTGTTTTCTTTTACCTGTTTGAAGTGGCTTGGGGTTAGTCCGGTCACCTTTTTAAACTGGTTCGATAAATAAGCCACGTTGCTATATCCCATTTGGTAGGCAATTTCGCTCAGCGTGAGTTCGTCGTACACCAGCAATTCTTTTACCCGCTCTATTTTCTGAAGGATGATGTATTTTTCGATAGTAGTTCCTTCAATTTCAGAAAAAAGGCCGCTTAAATAGGCGTAATCACGGTTCAGGTGCGATTCGATGTATTCTGAATAATTCACTTTCAGGTCTTCGTTGCTGTGGTGTACAGACTGTACCACGAGGTTTTTTATTTTTTCGATAATCCGGCTTTTTGTATCGTCAATCAGTTCAAAACCATAAACCACCAGCGATTTTTTTAGCTTTTCCAAATCTTCATCCGAAATTGGATTTGCTGTTTCAACATTTCCCAATGAAATACGGACAGGCTTATAGCCTATATTTTCGAATACCTGTTGCACCACCATGATGCACCGGTTACAAACCATGTTTTTGATAAAATAGAGCATATTTAATCCTTTATAAAAAATCGCGATACAATTGCAGTCGCTTTTCAATCGCTTTTACAAAAGCTTTTCAGAAGATCAAAATAAAAACGACCTAATTCCAAAATGGTTTAATGAGCTATCAAAATACGACATTTTTATCGGTACAAAAATACAAGTCTGCCGGAACCACTGCTTTTCTTTCCATCTTTCGCAGTTGCACTGATCCGATAGATGTATACCCCCGGTTTCATTTTAACCTGTCGCTCCGCAGGAATCCATTCCAATGGCAAGCTTTCAATACCCTGTGAACCAATTTTATCCTTAACTAAATCAATACGGGACCCAGTCGATTGAAAGACTTCAAGTTCTACATCAAAAGTTTCGTCGGGCTGGTTATGTGTAAAAATGAACCGTGTTTCTCCCTGCATTGGATTGGGGTAATTGGATACTGTTTCAATTCTGAAATCATTCTTCACTGTAAACCGGACTTCTTTTTCAGTCGAATTATTCATAACATCCCAAACCTTAACTTTCAAAACATGTTCGCCCTCTGATAATTTTGTCAACGGGAAAACAATCTTTCCACTGGTAAAACTGTCCTTATTGGTCTGAAAAAAATCATTCAAAACAAAAGTATTGGAATTATCCCCATCCAGAATTGCCGTGATATCATGCCCGATTCCGATACCGGCAGTGTTTATACCAGTTTCGTCGGAAATATTGGCTAACAGTACAGAGCTGGCGCTCACTGTCCCACCGTCCTTAAACGACTCTGAATTCATAAACAAATCAATTGTGGGACCACTAGAGTCGGTAACAGATGTGTTGGATGACCCGCCAAGGTAAAAATTATCGAAATATCCACTTGCATCAACCGATTCATTGTAGGCATAATACAGGATTTTTCCTTTGCCCACCTTATATGAAATATCTTTTGGAACAAAAAATGAAAATTCGAATTCACCGTTTTTTACACTCGCCAATCCTTTATAAATAATGTTATTCTGACTGGTAAAACTTGTGGTTTCTTGTCCGGCATTTCCCAGTGTTTCGAGTTGCATTTCTTTGTCGTAAACGGTAGGTATAATTTCACCATTAAAGGATGTAAGTTTTACTCCCTGGCTATTAGCCACGTATCCTTTAACTGTTACAACTGTGAGTGTATTGATTGTATCTGTTTCTATTTTAGCCTCGTTCCCATTGAGGCTGGTGGTGATAACCTGATTATTCGGATTTGCCAGCCTTAAAGCCGGGTCAGCCAAAAGTGAAAAGTTTAATTGATTGATACCAGTATTGGCTGCAGCTTTCGCCAATCGCATCACATCGCCCAGGCGCAGGTTATTGCCCTGTTGGTCTTTTTCAAAAACGTATTTAAAGAATTTGCTGTTCAGAACAAAATTAGATCCCGAATACACCAGCCTTGTAGTAGAGAACAGGCCGACCGCTGCGCCAATGGGGTTAAACAGTGCATATTCACCCGCCGATGTTTCGTTTTCATCGAAACGGCTAAAAGAACAGGTTGCTGTTACAACTAATGCCAGGCGATTATAATTGTTCCAAGATTTAATACTTGTAACATCAATAACGCTTTCGTCAGCTAGCCCTTTTTCATTGCCGTGCCCCGTGTAGTTCATAATCAAAGTTCCCCGTTTCACCCGATTATTGATGGCCACATTCACGTCCGGATACTTCTCGCCACCTGCCGTCATTATCCGCTCATAAGTGTCGAGATAAATTCTATCTGTAAAAAATGACGGGTAATTTTTGTTTACAAAACGAGCAAGACTTTCTGCCTGATCTGTATGTATGGTAGTATAGCCATCGGCAGTATTTCCATCGTCGGCAATAAAAGTTACTATATTACGCCAGTTCCCTATACTTTCCTTCGTTTGGTATGTTTTTATTTTGTCCAGAACGATTTCCGCCTCTTCAACAGTTCTGGCCGGAATCCGGCCTATTCCTAAATCAACAGTTCCATAAGAACCACCTTCATTCTCATCCAAAAAAACAAAAAAATCGTCTGTTACAAATGATTCGGTAGGTGAGAGTGAATTGTCAGACTGAAAAGTAGGTAACAGATTAATATTTTTACCATGGATATTCCGATTATCGAAGCTTCCGTCTCCCATCAGTAAAATATATTTCAGGGTATTTGTGCCAGTCTGTTTTCCACGTTCGTAGCACATCCTAAAATAATTTCTGAAAGCAGCCGGATCGGGCAAGCCACCTGAAAACTCGTTGTAAATTACTTCTGGAGTTACAACCTGAATAGTCATTTGATCAGTGGTACGATGAAAATCAGCCAAATCATCTGCCACTTTTAGAAGAGTAGGATGGGAAACAATAATCATTTCAGACAATTCTGCAGCATGTAAATTCTGGTTGGCAACCGTACCAACTAATTCGGCTGAAGGAATTGTTCCGCCAGGGTTAAATGCCACATATTCACGGGTCAGTCCCGAGTTGGATTTAAATTTCAATTGACCATCGGCATAGCTTGCCGGAAGTTCAAAAGTACTCGTATGGTCAGTCACATCAAAAATTTGTGTCGATGCAGTTGCATTGGCCAAAACGAATTCTGAAACCGAAACCGGGCCATCGACTCCTCTACCCCGAAAAAAATACACATCCGAATTTATGCTCAACAAACTTTGGTAATTCACCGAAATAAAATCGAGCCATGCTTCTGAGGAACTATTGCTACCTTGGTAGGTCAGTTTCATCTGAATGTTTTTGGAGGGCAAGTTTTCAGTGTATTTGCCTATTCCATCTGCAGCGAACCAACTGGTAGGATCGTCGGTATATATAAGCTGAAATGAGAAACTATTAAGTGATTTTCCATTTATTGAAACGGCCATTGTACTTGTTCCTGAAGATCTTGCTACCGCTGAAACAATAAAACTAGCCGGTTGGTTAAGATCCGGATTTTCGAGTGCAAAGTTCACCGTTTGTGAGCTGCCGGAATTAAATCGCTCACCAAACCATTGGCTTCCGGATGACATCAGGTTTACTGATTCCTTCTCGGAATAATCATATTTAAGAAATGATGTCACCTTTTTCCCGGGTACATCGGCTAGCGCTGCTATCTTATCGATAGTTCGTGCGTTTCCCTTGTCGCTAAGAAAAAAGTAAGTTTCGGTGGAATAATAATTTTGCTGGTGGGTAAAATACCCTGTTTCAAGATTCTGGCTGAACGACACATTCCCGGTTGAATAAAAGAATAAACAATCTTTGCCAGCGCTGTCTTTACCTTTCCAGACAGGGTAAGTAGTTAAATCATCAAAGCTTAGGTCATCGTTCATAAAAGGAAGCATGTACCCACCGGTCCCGTATAAAACAACCTGATCCGGATTGCCGAAACCCCACTGTTTGATCTGGTCGTAGGTTACTTTATAAATTCCACGATCTTTGGTCCTAATTTTTACCCATTTACCTGAAGCAAGTACGGAGCTTGTTTTCCATGGATATGCTACACTGGCCGACTTCAGTTTGTTTTGTTTTTCGGTAATCGTAATTGTAAAACTGACAAGCTTTTCCACTTGATTGTTCCTTCTGACAAACGGGAGTATGGTCAGCCGCAGGAACGACTTTCCGGCAGAAACCCCGATGTCTGATTTGAATGATAATTCTTCATTCTGAATAGTTTTCAGCATCGGAACAGAGTCATTTACCAGCTCAAAAATGGCGTCCCTGATCACAACATCAACAGTCGCGAAATCCAGTTCAAAACTTTCGAACCAATATGGAAGGCCTGTTTGATCAATAAAAATGCTGCCGTCAAATTTAAGTGGATTAATTTCTGCGGGTTCAATTGCAGTTATATCTATTTTGTCTTCCCAAACAATTTTACGCTGGAAATCATTGGCTATAGAAAACGTTGTAGCTAAAAGAAACAAACAGCTAAAAAATAATGTTTTTGACATTCAATGCTTAGTTATATCTAAATGAGCAACATTGCACTTATCTTGAAAAATTAGTTATTAAGACCTAAAATTCCTTCTCCCTGTCAATTGACAGAAGGAGAAGGAATGTGGAATCATTTTTTTTTAGCCACCTTAACGAACAGTTTCTATAAATTACTTGTGTTCGTACTTCATAGGTTTCATCGGAGCCTTGAGGTCTGAACGATCATACTTACAGCACGATGCAAGCTCTTTATAAGCTTCATCAGTTGCTTTTACTGTTTCGGTGTCGTGACCAACTTTAGCAATGGCTTCCTGTACTGTTTGCAGACTGGTTTTGGCATCATTGAGTGTTATTTCAATTTCCTTGGTTTCTTTGTTCCAGTCAGCTTTTGAAACTCCCTCTACCGATAAAGCAGCCATTTCAATGCGCTTTTCGCACATTTCACATTTACCATTCACCAAAAACTTTTCTGATTTGATTTTTGCAAATCCTGATAATGTTCCTAATAGGATCACTACCACTACACTTAAGATTTTTGTTTTCATACGATTTAAATTAAAGATTAAACTAAACTGTCTGTTATTTATTGTCACAGCATGCCCCTGACTTTTCAATCTTCCTGTAAGCACTTTCAGTAGCACCATGATAATTTTTTCTTTTTATATCCCTTTTGTATTGACAGCATCCGGGAAGTTTGTTATAGCCTGATTCACTCGCGCTAAACATTTCAGTATCATGACCAGCCATTGCGATTGAAGTATGAATCTTTTGCATGGTCGTTTTTTTGTCATCGTAACTTACGGTCAGGCTTTTGTTCGATTTGTCCCATTGGGCAGAGTTGACACCATCCAAGGATTCTATCGCCTTTTCAATGCGATTTTCGCACATGTCGCATTGCCCTTTGACTTTGATCTTTTCAGACTTATTTGCCGCCTGAACCGTACACCCAATAAACAAGGAGATCGCGATTGTACTAATTAATTTAGTTTTCATTTTCAGGTTCAAAATTTGTATTATTTAAAATGATTAAAGTTTTCTTCAGACTCAAAATAGCTCACTTTCCCTTGCGATTTTTTAGTTAAAGCGATAAACGCTTTTGTTTTTTTTATCCGGTGGTGCGAAAATTTGTCTTCACCATATTGAGAGTCCTGATAGTTTTGTTTCAGCTTATCTCCACATCCCTGGCAGCATACATAATAGGTTTCACCATCAATCACAACAGGAATAGAAGGCCCCACGTTAAGTTTGTTTCGATACATGCATATTTGTTGGCCTTTGACTTCTTTATTTTCGAATTTTGCCAACAGCGAATTTTTACGAATTTCATATCCATAATAATTATTGAAGGCAATCCATCCAGTAAAAGCAAAGAACATTATTCCGCTTAAAAGGAATATTAGGTCAACCACTCGATCCTTTTTTATTTTTCGCCTTTGTGCCTCTGTTAATTTTTTCATAACTTATTCAGAATATTCTATTCAATGTACTTAAGCTTAGTGTTGCAGAAGACTATCCTGCAATGCACTCAAATAACCCAGAAGCGCTTTCTTACTCTCTTTCGACAACCGGGCTTCGCGATGAATAAAGGTGTAAGACAACAGTGGCATTTCATCTTTTTCGATCTGGCTTACCATAGACTGTATTTTGCTTTTTTGCTTCCTTAGCGAATAAGTTCCAAACTCGCTAAAATTTAACTCGGCCTTACCTTTATTAATATGATTCTCTAAAAACCAACCAACTGGCTGTACCCTGCTGTACCAGGGATAGTCGGTATTATTGCTATGGCAGTTGTAGCAGGAAGTATGCAATATACGCCCCACCTCTCCGGGAACTTTATAAGTTAGCACAAAGTCGGTTGATGGTACTTCAGCGCTTTGATTTGATCTGGTGGGTATAAATTGAAGACTGACCAGAACTACCAAAGTGACTAAGCCAATGCGCTTAAACAGTTTCATTTGATTACAATTTCTACCAGAACCCGGCCACATTTCTTATTTTCACCCCCGAAAAAAGGATTTTTAACCTTATCGGATGCACTTAACCACTTGCCACCTTTATTGTTATTGTACATCGAGCAAAATAACTGATACAAAGTGCGGTCTGACCCTGTAATAACAATCAGGTCTTTTATATCTCCGCCTAATATTTCAAAGTGTTCTCTCTGATGGTCAATTTTGTCACCATTTTCAGAAATATGCTCCGCATTTTCTTTGGCATCATCCAGTATGTCCTTCAATTCTTTTTGTTTGGGCGCTGGCTGACTGGAAAGATCAAATTTTCCAAGGGCATCTAGTAACATTTTGCCTGAACTGGCGGCTTTTTTGCTGTTATCGTCAACCAATGCATCTTTCAGAGCCAGGTAATTGTCGAGGATGGAAGTTACCGATAGAGATTGTTTAACCTTTAATGTAGGTATAACACGTGGTTCTTCTTTCATTTTTGGCACCATATTGGAATGGCTACTTACGGAGCCACCCATGCTTGAATGATCGTGTTGGGCGCTTGTCCCCCAGCTTAGCAAAGCCAGGAAAAGCATAATCATTGTTGTTTTCATTGTTTTACATTTTAACGATTTAAAAACCGAGATTTCTGTTTTGCAAATATTTTACCACCTCGCTGGTAGTAAGTGGGTTCGTCACATTTCCCGTCCGGAGGAAGAAAATAGTTCTGTTGTCTTCGTTGACGAATACGGGCTGGCGAGAAGGCTCAACATAGAGCGTGCATATTTCTTTGCTGTTTATTTCATGGAAGGCGATGTGTATTTTTGTACAAATATCCTTGCCAAAAGCGTTTGATATGATCAGGATTAACCGTTGCTGAAAACCATCTTTATCCTTTCTTTTCAAAGACCAGTAATCATTTTCGAGTCCAAGAATTTCACCAGTGTCGTTCAAGCCGATAATTAAGGTTCCTCCCTTTGCATTGAGAAATCCGGCAATTGATTTTAAAATCACATCTTCCAGGTTTTTATCCGTTTTAATTTGCCTGTAATCGTGGCGCAAGGAGGATTTAAACTCGACAAACTCACTTTCACCATTGGCGATTAAACTCGGGATACTTTGCTGTAACAATTGTTTTTTCCCATAAAGTAAGATTTCCCTCCTATTAATGGATTTATAATAGAAGCCTGAACCCAGGCCTATTAAAGCACCCAATATGGAAAAAGCAACTGACATGGGCATCATGTGCAAGCTGAAAGCATGTTTGACATTTCCGAGAAAAACATTGGTTAAACCAGCCATGTTGAATTCATCCGGATTCAATTGAAACCAGTATATAACCATGCTGATTGGGTGTATAAGGAAATATCCGGTTAAAATTCCGATCAAAGTATGAAGAATCAGTTCTTTATTCTTTTTCATTATAAAATCAGTTATTAATTAAGCGCATAGACTAGCTTTTAAATTAATTCTTGCAACACGGAAAATATAGTTTCATGGTATCCCTATTATCTTTCGTATGAGTAATCTCAATTTCTCCGTAATGCGCTTCACAAATGAGCTATATTAATGGAAAGTCTAAGCCGTTGAACCCGACGAAATGGTTCGTGTCGCAACCCAGAGGATCAAATCAATATTCCTTTTCTAATATCCATAGCTTCGCTTTTTTAACTTTCAATCGTTCAATTTACGGTAAATTGATCCGACAACTAAAAGTCATCGGATCAATTGGATGAAAAGTAAACCAAACTATTTCCGGTACAAACAGCACTCCGGAAGAGCTTTGTAAGCAGCATCCGAAGCTTTGTATTTTTCGGTGTCGTGACCAGCTTTTGCAATAGCTTTTTGGATATCGTCCATGTTGGTTTTAGTGCCGTCAAACTGCACATGTAGTTTTTTAGTTTCAGCGCTCCATTCGGCTGAAGCCACCCCTGGAACCGACTTAGCCGCCGTTTCTATGCGTTCTTTGCACATATCACAGTTTCCGGAGATATTAACCATCTGATGTTGAGTATTAGCTTTTTCTGAACCTTTGCCCATATCCATTCCAGACATATCTCCTGATTTGCTGCCTCCCATGTCCATTCCTCCATGATCATGTCCAGTCGAGACTTTTCCACCTGTAGGATTCATCATACTGGGCTTGCCTTCCAACTGGGCTGCGGCATCAACGCTGAACGCACTTTGTGTCACAATTTCTTCACCATCTGCCAAACCGTCCAGTACTACATAACTATTCCCCAGTTGTGGCCCCAGTTCAATTTCTCGAATTTTGAAAACAGGCTCTTCGCTATTGGGTTCTTTCACATACACAATGGAACGTTTTCCAGTCCAAAGCACTGCCGAACGCGGAATAACCAACTTGTCCTTGAATTCATTGAGATTCGCTTTTACCAGTCCTGTGGCAAACATTTCAGGTTTTAGTTTTGCCCCTGGGTTGCTGATTTCCACACGGACTTTGGCCACGCGGTTCACAGGATCAATCACAGGATCAATGAACCGAATGGCTCCGGAGAAAGTTGGGCCTGGCAACGCCTGAATTGAAAAATCGATCTTATCGCCCATTTTCAGAAATGGAAGGTCGCTTTCGTAGGCATCAAATAAGAGCCATACGCGCGAAAGATCAGAAACTTCGTAAAGTACTGACCCTTGGCTGACATAGTCGCCATTGTTAACGCGCCTTGCGGTAATAATGCCTGAAGTAGTCGATTCAACCTCTACATTGGCCTGTACATTCCCGGAACTTTCGATTGCCGAAATTTGTGAATCAGTAAGTTTCCACTGGCGAAGTTTTTCTTTAGCCGCTTCGTAAATTTCGGGCTGCGCTAATTTGGTTTTGGCCGCTTCTAGTAATTCCTGCTGGGCAGTCACCAATTCCGGCGAATAAATAAGCGCCAGTTTTTGTCCTTTGCGAACAGGCTCACCTGTGAAATTAACAAACAACTTTTCAACCCTTCCGGAAATATGTGCCACCTGATTTTGCAATAAGCGCTCGTCAGCTTGCACTTTCCCGTAAAGACGCACTTCTTTTTCAGGATTTTGTCGCGAAACAATCGATGTAAGCACATTGGCCAACTGGGCTGCCTCTTTGGTCAAATGTACTGCTGCCGGATCCATTTCTGCGGTACCGCTTTGGGTGAGCGGAATTAAATCCATCGCACAAATGGGACATTTACCGGGTTTATCCATTCGAATATGCGGATGCATTGAGCAGGTCCAGACCTCACCTTTCGCCACTTCTGCAGCGTGGTCGTGTTTTTCTTCTTTGGCCGGAGACGAATGGAAGAATATCCAACCAAGCAAAATACCCCCAATCAGAATGAGGCTAAAGCGGACGTATTTATTACTAAATATTTTCATCGTATTTAAATTTTATGTTACTGAATTTTTGAATATGCCATTAATCGTTTGAGCCAGGCAACAGATGTATTATAGTCAGCCACTGCTTCCACCTGCCGGTACTCGTAATCGAGCGTTTGCTGCCTGACCCGCAGAATATCGGTGAGTGAACTGCCCGACGAAGCAAAACTTTTAAACATGATGTCGAGCGATTTGGATGCCAACTGATATTGGTTGGCATAAAGTTTTGCTCTTCGCTGTGCATCCTGATACAATTGCAATGCCTGGTAATACTCAGTCTGAAGTGAATTCGCCACAGCCTGGTAGTTTTGGGTATTCGCCGATTTCAAAAAATCGGCTTCGTCGCGCATGGCCTTGTACTTTTTGCGGTAAATGGGCAATGTTGCCTTAAACATAGGCATCACCATATCTTTACCGTTCATCGGCGATGTTGACATCTCATTTTTATTGATCAGCGAATAATTTAAGCCCACCCCAACCATCGGGTAGCTCATCTTTGTAACCATTTGCTTGCGTGCCTCCAACGATTGCTGTTCGAACTGAAGCATCCCCAACATTGGATTATTCTTCAGGATACTATCAGATATAGCCAAAAGGGAAGGTTCAAAGCTTTCAATTGTTACAGAATCAGGTACGTTTACAATTGTGGCTTGTGGCCTGTTCAGGTAACTGTTAAATTGTGCCGAAATGGTGACTAACTGGTTGTTTAACAAGTTAATGTTATTCTGAAGGTCGCCAATTTCAATCTGAATCCGATACACATCCGAAAGTCCTGAACCACCAGAGGAGGAACCCATTGAGCTGCCCCCCATTGGAGAAGCCGATTGGCTTGAAGCTGATCCGGCAGAACTGCCCGAACCTCCTCCCATGCTGTTCATTCCTGAAGATCCTGAAGAAGAACTTTTGCCGGAAGCTGGAGTTGTTGTTGGGCCAGAAGGCGCTGAACTGTTCCCTGAAGGACCAGCTTTAAACCTGACCACAGCCAGCCGTTCAATCGTGCGAAGCAGATCAATGTTTTTTTCCGAAACGCGGATGTTCTGTTTGAGCTTATTCAATTCGTACCAGGTGCGCTGCACATCGTATAATACCTGCAATTTGGCATCACGAAACGTTTCGTATTTGGCTTTGGCCATCAGGCTCATTTCGTCTTTTGCATTTTTCAGTACCCCAAACCAGGGAAACATTTGCATCAATTGTATATCTGCCAACTGATTTCCACCGACCAGTTCCATTGGCTTGAGGAAAACCCCAAGACTGGCTTCAGGATCGGGTAAACTTCCCACCTGCGGTACTTTCTGCAAAGCGGCTTCATATTCAGCAAACCGCTGAAGTACAGTTGGGTTGTTTTTGACTGCAATTTCAAGATAGTTGAATAAGGAATCTGTCTTTTCCTGACTAAACCCAATAACCCAACTACCAAGGGCAAGCAACAAGAAAAGTATTTTTTTATATGCCTGTGTTTTCATCATCTTGATTATTAGGGTTATTAATTGCTAATTTATTATGCTTGTTTACGGCTCCTTCCCTCCACATGGCTTGAAACATCGGGACGACGAAGACGGTCATTACCTGAATAACCATACCGCCAAACATAGGGATTGCCATCGGAATCATGATGTCGGAACCCTTTCCGTTCGATGATAAAACGGGTAGCAAAGCAATGACGGCAACGGCTGTGGTCATCATGGCAGGACGGACTCGTTTCAATCCGGCAGAAACTACAGCTTCGCGAACGTCGTGAACAGTAGCAGGATGCCGGGCTTCAAATACCTGATGGATGTAGGTACCCATGATTACCCCATCGTTGGTAGCGATTCCGAACAAGGCGATGAACCCAACCCAGACCGCGACGCTCAAATTAATCGTATGCATTTGGAACATATCCCGAAGGTTGATCCCTTCAATTGAAAAATTAAGGAACCAGTCCTGACCATACAACCAAAGCATAATAAAACCTCCGGCAAAAGCCACGAAAACTCCTGAGAAGTGGATGAGCGAAGCCGTTACCGTGCGGAACTGGAAATAAAGCAACAGCAAAATCAAGAGCAAACTAATCGGGATTACAATCATCAATCGTTTGGTCGCCCTAATCTGATGTTCGTAATTTCCTGCAAATTGGTAGGATACACCGGCAGGCAAAACCAGAGCGCCTGAGCTCAGTTTTTGCTTCAATATTTTAGAAGCCTCGTCAACCACATCAACCTCGGCAATTCCTTCGTTTTTATCGAAAATAACATATCCATTCAGGAAGGTGTTTTCACTTCTGATCATCTGCGCACCACGGGTATAATCGATGTCAGCAATTTCACTCAGCGGAATCTGAACACCATTCATCGCAGGAATCAGGATACGTTTAATATCCTCTGGATTATCGCGCAATTCACGCGCATATCGAACCCTAAGCGGAAACCTTTCACGTCCTTCAACAGATGAAGAAAGAGCCATACCTCCGACAGCTACCTGCAAAATTTCCTGTACTTCGCTTACCGTCATACCATAGCGGGCCATCGCCTCACGGTTCAATTTAATTTCAAGGTAAGGAGCGCCAACAGCACGGTCGTAGAATACAGCAGAAGCTTTGATGGATGGAACTTCTTTCAAAGCCTGTTCCAGTAACATTCCGCCTTCTTCGATTGCGTCAAGATCAGGACCAAAAACTTTCAATCCCATTGGGGCACGCATGCCTGTAGAAAGCATCACCAGACGAGCTTCGATAGGTTGCAACTTTGGCGCAGAGGTCAATCCCGGAATGTTGGTCACTTTTACGATTTGGTTCCAGATGTCGTTCGGCCTTTTTATTTCAGGCCTCCATTGACGGAAATATTCACCATTTTCCGCAGGGATCAGGCTGTCAACAGGAATGGCCTTGAACCCGTCCTTTTCCAAATTATATTTCGCCCCGCTTTTAAGGATAAAACTGCCATCGCGGTCAACTTTAAACTGCATTCGATGTCCGTTTTCATCAAGAATATATTCTGAGCGGTAACTGATCGTATTTTCGAACATCTGCACTGGCGCCGGATCGAGCGCTGAATTGACGCGACCCCATTTCCCGACGGCCACTTCCACTTCTGGTATGGCCGAAAGCCGCTTGTCAAGTGTTTCGATGTATTCGAGGTTCTTTTGAATACTGGAATGGGGCATACTGGTGGGCATCAACAGGAACGAGCCTTCGTTTAAAGATGGCATAAACTCTTTGCCCGTACCAGGAAATGTTTCCGTAGAAGATTTCCAAAAAGCTGTTTGCCTGAAATCTTTCCAGCCAACTTTTTCCATTCCTGAAGCAACAGGGCTGAAGGTTTTATCAAATCCCTGCCAGGCCAGTAAACCAAATAACAAGGTAACAATCGGTATAATGAGAAATTTCCATTTGTGCTCCAGCGCCCACCGCATGATACTTTCATAAAAGTGTACCATCGACATCAGGGCTGCAAGAATCACTATAATTATACCGCTTACAAAAATAAAGTTTGAGAAGGTACTATTGTGGGCGCCTAATGGAAGCCATTCGATTGTGAGATACCAGGCAGCTACAAGCACAGTGATGGCAATGTTGATATAGTTGGGGAATTCTTTCCGGTTTTCAGGCCAGCGGTAGTCGAGCAAGTTATTAATACCAACAGCGATTAATGCCAATGCGGGCCAGACCTGCCAAATGATAACGAACAGGACTCCGGCTATCATCAGGCAACCGTTCCATATACGGCGAACCTTCTTAGTATCTATACTGATATTGAAAAAGATATGCGTTAAGGTTGGCAAAACAATAATCCCAAGCAGGAATGCTGAAATCAGCGAAAAGGTTTTGGTAAATGCCAGTGGGTGAAACAACTTTCCTTCGGCAGCCTGCATAGCAAAAACCGGAAGGAAACTGACTATAGTTGTGGCAATAGATGTAACAACAGCATCACGTACTTCGGTGGTTGCTTCGTAAATTACCGACATCAGTTTTTTACCACGGATTCCTTTATTTTCAGGCATTTCAAGGTGCCGGAGAATATTCTCAACATCCACAATCCCAATATCGACCATTACACCAATGGCAATAGCTATACCCGAAAGGGCCACAATATTGGCATCGATGCCAAAAGCCCGCATCAGGATGAAAGTCATCAATACGCCAATTGGCAGCAGTCCGGCTACAATAAGTGAGGCCCGTAAATTCATCACCAGAACAATGATGACGATGATACTGATCAGGATTTCGTGCGAAAGAGCCGATTCGAGTGTCCCGATGGTTTCCATGATCAGCCCGGTGCGGTCATAAAACGGCACAATGGTAACTTTGGAGACACTGCCATCGGGCAAAGTTTTTTGCGGCAATCCGGCTTCAAGTTCCTTGATCTTATTTTTGACATTACCAATAACATCCATTGGATTTGAGCCATATCGGGCAACCACCACGGCACCAACAGCTTCTGATCCTGCTTTATCCAATCCACCGCGACGGGTAGCAGGTCCAAAAACAACGTGGGCAACATCTTTAATCCTTACGGGAACATTGTTCCTGACAGCAACTACTGAGACTTCCAGGTCTTCCAAGTTCTTTACATATCCCAAACCTCGGATAATGTATTCCACATTATTCAACTCGATAGTTTCGGCCCCAATGTCGAGGTTACTTTTGCGCACGGCATTCATCACGTCCATGGCCGAAACGTTGAATGCTTTCAAAGCTTCGGGGTTCAGGTCGATCTGGTATTCTTTAATGAAACCTCCAACCGACGCCACTTCAGAAACCCCTTCAGCGGTGGCAAGCCCATATTTGACGTAGAAATCCTGAACAGTACGAAGTTCGCTTGGGTTCCAGCCTCCATTGGGTTTGCCGGTTTTTGGATCGCGCCCTTCGAGGGTGTACCAGTAAATTTGCCCTAATGCAGTGGCATCCGGTCCAAGTGCTGGTTGTACCCCCGCAGGCAATGTGCCGGTTGGCAGTGAATTGAGTTTTTCAAGAATCCGTGAACGGCTCCAGTAAAATTCTACATCATCTTTAAAAATGATGTAAATGAATGACATCCCAAACATTGAAGTGCTACGAATGGTTTGTACGCCTGGAATACCAAGCAAAGCAGTAGTCAGAGGGTAACTTATCTGATCCTGAATGTCTTTGGGCGAACGCCCCATCCATTCGGTTGCTACAATCTGCTGATTTTCCCCAATATCGGGGATCGCATCCACTGCAATCGGATCGCGTGGAAAATAATCAGGTTTCCAGTTGAACGGCATATATACCATGCCCAAAACCACAAAAGCGATCAGGAACATAAAGGTAATTAGCCTGTTTTCGAGAAAATACTTGACGAGTCGGTTAAACATATCTATAAGTTTTAAGATTAATGGTGACCTCCGGAATGGCCACCAGAGCTGCCACCAGAATTAATCGGATTGTAAGAACTACCTGAATTCTTTAGCTTCAAGTCTGCCATATCAAATGCTTCCATTTTCATACCACATTTAGGGCATTTGCCCGGGTTCATTTCAATAACCTCAGAATGCATCGGGCAACTGTAATATACTGATTTTGGCTTTGTTTGAGTCGTTGCGTGCCTGCTGCTACTGCACGAACTGACTAAAAAACTCACTAAAACAGCCATTAATATAGCGATTCTAAATTTATACATTTTTTTATTGTTAATACATTAATATTATATTTCCAATTAATGATCATTGAACAGCGAATTTTCCCTTGATATTAATATCCTTGTTCAACAATTGATAGAAATAAGTGCCTTGTTTCATGCTTCTTCGTTCAATTACCACTTCGCTCTCAATGTTATTTTCCTTTCTTAGAATTATCCTGCCATAGATATCAAAAATCAACAAAGTGTATTTCTCACCATTAAAATCCGGAAGAATTTTTAGTGTGGCCTTTTCATTAAACGGGTTTGGATAAACTGTGACGAATTTCTGATTTTCAGAGACTTCATTAATACCTGTAGTGAAAGATGTTAATTTTTCGGCGTACTTGACGGTCTGATAATTACTATTCTGGCTTAAAATACCTTTTGATATTTGAAGTACCGGGAAACCGAGCTCTCTGGTGTACCAGTTGTAATAATAATTGCCTTCTGTTTTACTTTTCAATGTGGCTGAGCCATCGGTATAAATACTGTCATATACAGTTTCATAAGTAAAAATGCGAATTGTACTTACAGTTCCCGCCGGGGTTTTTAATGTGCCCCAGGCATCGGCCTTTGAGTAACCAGTCACATGCAATACTTTTTGAGTGTATCCTGAAGAATAATAGATTAAGCGCGACTCATTTTTAATTGAATCCCCATATTTCAAAATAGGGAAAATGGGTCGTGGAATCGAGTACTTTGATATTCCCTGAACATCAGAGCCATAGTAAAACAATCCATTTTCGTTTTTTAGATAGAAATCATGCTTACAAGTTTCAATATCGGTGTGTGTAACATGTGAATGAACTTTAGTACATTCCTTGTTGATCGCCAAAACAGCCAATGGAAATTCCGAGTAATTAGTTGCCAAGCTTGCACTAATCCATTTTTGCACGTCAGATTCTTTTCCACTTAGGGTGCCAAAATCCCAAAAAACGTTTTCACCTTTTTTCCCAGGCAATATGTTGATTGACTGAATACTATCGACCATTATGCTTATTTGGGCATCTCCGGTTTTAGGTAAATCGTTGTTATTTAAAACAATTTGGGCATTCAGCAATTGAACTGAAAGCAATAAGGGCAACATGTAAAATATCGATATCCGTTTCTTCATCTAAGAATTTCTTTTTATTAAGATGTAATTATTCACTCCGAATAACTGTATTCAAAGTGTGCAAGGGCATCCACTACAACTGCTATTAGAATTTAGATAGTTGGTTTCATTTTTGCCTTTTCAGGGAATTAACATGTTAACTTTTTGTATTTAAGAAACAAGGGGACTTTTTAAAGTCCACCTTGTTCAACATTGAAAAAGAAACCCTATTACTCTATTTAACCAAAAGACTATTTAGTACCTAATTCAGATGGTTTTAATGACAACCTCCCGAGTGAGAACCATTTCCTGATTGATGAGATGAATGGCTGTCTGACTGATAAGATGTACCTCCACTATGACCTAAATGAGATACTCCCATACAACTTGTAAAAGCAAAAAGTACAGAAACAATTAATACTAATCTTACAATTTTATTTTTCATAATGATTTTCTGATTTAAAATTTTTCTTGCCGGGTAAAGTCTCTTTTATATTGAGATACTCCAATTATTTAATTCCCTGGCTTTCCAAAAAATGATTGATTTTGTATTGTTTGTGAAACTTATCGTATTCACTAAGTGACGATGAAGACTTAAATTGAGCATCGATAGCATCGTGCAGCACGTGGTTGTCAGGAAATGAAGCTTTTAAGTTCAAAGGTGTTAACTCCAATATTCCGTTATCCCCACCTTTACTGAAATAATAGGTGGTAATGGTTTTTGTTCCTCCTCGATAACCAGCTCCTTTGACCGTTTGTTTGGTGTAAATCCAGAGTATGCCTTTGTCAGCAACCGGATAATGCTCGTTATCCTGAAAACGTACAATTTTATCATCGCAAAGTTGATAACCCCATATTTCATTTTTTTTGAGGTTATAGGGCTTACCTTCATGAACCACAGTTATAAAATCCTTGCCAAGAAATTCGTTGAGCCTGATCTTATGTTTTTCGGTGGCGCAATCAATACCATATTCCATTTTCCCAGACGTAAAGTCGGCAAACGATTTAAAAACACCACTCTTTTGTGCAAACAATGAACCTGCGCTGATGATAGCTATCCCGGCTATCATAACAACTTTTTTTACTAAATTTTTCATGTTAATGTCTTTTAAAATTTACAAACTCCATCTAACAGATTTATTTGTATTAATTCAAAAATGCTTCAATCTCCACTTCCAGCCCAGCTAAAAAATAGGTCGTAATTGTTTGACCATCCTCACAATGAGAAGCTGCCTCAACCTTTTGTTTAGTATATATCCAAAGCACTCCATTATTAGCAGACTGATAACATTCGCTCTCCTGAAAACGCACTGTTTTTTCATCGAAAAGTTGAAAATCCCATGTTTCTGAAAATTTAGAGCAATAGGATAAACTATCCTGAATTGTAATCATAAAATTTTGACCTTGAAAATCGTTGAGTTTTATTTCATTCTTTTCTGTATTGTAATCATCAAATTCTAGTTCGCCGGATATATGGCCCTCTGTTGGTTTAAAATTCCAATTCGTTTGCGTAAGCAATGAACTCACCCTAATAACAGCTTTCTCAGCTATCATCACCATTTTTCTTATTGCGTTTTTCATTTGGATGTCAATTTAAATACTCAACCAACAAATGATTAGAAACAGGTGAATACCTGTTAATGAACCTATTTAAACCTCATCACGATTCCGTTAGGTTTTTTACCAACCGTAATCTTCATTGTCTCTTTGAGGTTTGGAATATCAACGACCGAAACCGTTCCTTCGGCCTGATTTGTCACATATCCGACAGTACCATCTTTATTAAAAGCTATAGCATGTGCGCCACTGCCGACTGTAACTTCACCCTTATGCGTATAATCGTCATAACTTTTCCCAATCATATGGACTCCACCATTGTTCGTTTCCCACATATGAATCTTGCTGCCATTCGGATCAGAAACCCACATCTGATTCATCATTGTATTCCGAGCGACCATGCCGGGCATAAATCCAAGGTCCAGCGTATCTGTCATCATATTGGTCACACCATCTATCATGCTGATGCTTTGTCCGTCTTCGTTATCTACATTCATCATTCCATCCATACCAGGCCAAGCGCCAACTGGATTTGCCCCAACTTCTGTAGTTTCAAGCACCTTTTTGCTAACGGCATCGACAATAGTTACCGTATTCGACATGCCATTTGCAACAAATGCCTTTTTGCCATCGTCAGAAAAAGTAACTTCGGCAGGCATCTGGCCTACAGGAATGGTATATAAAAGTGAGTATGACGTGGCATCAAATACCTTGATTTTACCTTCAGGCATCATGATGGCTGTCCACAATTCTTTACCATCAGGAGAGAAAATCGCATTGTGTACCATTTCTTCGAGTGCAATTTCCTTTATCAAATCTCCAGTAACTGCATCTAATACCAGAATCCTTCCAGACATTACCATGGTAGTAGCGCTTCCACTATGATGCTGACTGTGAGCATCCGTTGCACTTCCGGTAGAAGAAGTCTGCATCATACCATGCCCTTCGCTAAAATCCATACCCGGTGCGGCTATAATTAACTTGCTATTGTCGGACGAAATGTAAATATGAAGCGGCCACATGTTGGTCATTCCCATTTCCATTTGACTTTCACCTGAACTACTTTGGAGTTTGGTAAGGTCAATGGTGTTCTCAACCTTGTTTGTGGTAATATTGATTACTGAAATGGTACTGCTTTCGCCGTTGACCACGTAGGCCGCATCAAAATTTACCATTACATCGCCTGTTGAAGTTTCATCCTTTGAACAGGCTAAAAATAGGGTAGCACTTCCTATCAGGACTGCTAATGCTGTTTTTATATTTTTCATAAAATTATTTTAATTTGTGAAAAGAATCAATGAATAGCCATGACCAAATTCAAAAACCCTCTTTTCCCGAAGTTGGTTGAACCATGGCTATTGCATTGAAAACATGTATTGAAAAGCTATTTTTTCCTGACGTACTTGCAGCAAGCGTTGAGTTTTGCATATACTTTATCATCAGCTTTATACTTTTCAGTATCATAACCGACGGCGGCAATTTTCTTTTGAATGTCGTCGCTTTTAACTTTTGATGGATCGTACACCAGTGTGAGTAGCTTAGTGCTTTTATCCCAGTTCGCTTTGCTTACGCCATCAACCTTTGAGGCTTTTTCAATTGTGGCCTGACAGGTTTCGCATTCGCCCAAAACTTTTATGGTCTCAGTTTTTGTAGAAGCCATATTCGTTTTAGCGTCCATTTTGGTTTTGGACATGTCCATCTGGGAATGATCGTGCATTTGGGCATATGAGTTTGAGCCCAGAACTACTGACAATACGGCAACTATAATGATTTTTACAGTTTTCATTTGATTTGAATTTGATGTTAATGTAATGTATTGAAAATGGAATTAGGTATCAGGATGCAGGCATCAGGATACAAACCAAGAATCATCCTCCAGCAAAAGAAATTGAATAATCTTTTTAGCTGAAAAATGGTGTTACATATACATCAAATGCGAAAAATACAGATTTTGGGCAAGCTTACAGCACTCGCAAGAAAGGATTCAGGCGGACTGGCGTTTGCGCTATTCTGAAATAAAGAAGTAAGAGAATAAAATGATATGTTTTCAGGTAGAGTAAAAACCTGCAAAACTGGTTGTTCAATTGTTTTGATTTCGGAAAACGTGGGTGAATAGTTGTGATCTACCTCATAAACAGAAATCGTATTGTTGCAGCAGTGTTTGTCGAGATGACTGCCTGGTTTTGTGCATTCATCAGTTGTTTTCTCTTCCATACCACATGAAGCCACGCCACCCCAAACGGATACCTTCGAAGCTGCAAGTTCTCCACCGCAATAATGTTTAGATACGGTAAGTTGCGTCCCAGAAAGCAGGATGAGTAAAGCGAATAATATGGAGAAAACTCTTTTCATTTGGATATATCAACGCAAACAACTGAAAAATGTTATCCAAAGGTATGATTATTTTGATTCGTTGATTCACGTTTCCATTGAGATTAGGAAATATTAACAAAATGCGCGTATAGCATACATATTAACCATTGTAATTTTTTTTTTTTATTATCAAGGATTCGAGATATAAATAGCAATATTATTCTATAATTTATATTATTTTTGTATTATAATAAATTGAATATCAGATAATTCTATTTGGACCTCTGTTGAATAACTGGTTTCTAAAATATTGAATATTAGTTGTTTGCAGCAGAAGTTCTAATAAAACATTTATCATAGATTATAAATGCCCATTAGATGTATATAGATAATACTCGTTTAGCTTAGGTTGTGTAACAGCAGTCAATTGAAATGGCAAATTGATACATAATATCTTTTGTAATAATTTAATCATTCAAGGTCTGATCTTGAATGATCAAAATTAAACTGTTTATAGAATTTCTTGGTGGATGAAATTTATTAGTTGCCTTTTGTCATTGAGGCATTAACAGTTTAAATTTTTTTCGATGGGGACATTCTGCGAAATCATCCTGGAATTGGAAAATGATCTGTCCCGGATGAAAAAAGTTTCGGAAAAACTTCCGGACCAAATGGAGTATGCAATCGGCCATTGTAAAATTGCATTGGATCGTATGCGTGAACTGGTAATTAACCATGGATTTCCTGACCAAGAATCTGAAATCTATTTTTTCAAAAAGATCAAGCCGACAGTTTATAGTAAATTATTATACTACCGAGCTGTTTTTGATCTGGAAAGTAAATGTCAAAAAGCCGACACATCTGTTATCAGGAGGTATCTTCAAAAAAGGCTTTACAAAATCAACGAATACATGGAAGAACACCAAGTGAAAGTCCAATACTTCAAATGTGGATATAAACACTTGGATGAAAAGTACTTTGTTCGAGGCACAACTGAAATACCACTAGAACTCCGTGGCAGCCATCATTTGATGGACGAAGATTTTTTCACATGGCATGACCATACCTTTTCAGTGATTTTGGCCAATGAAATGCTGACTGAATATATTCGGAAGGAGCTGGAAAGAATTGATAGACCTGCGGAATTCAATCAAAGTCATTATAAATCGCCTCTCAAATGGACAGGGCATAAAATTGATTTGGGAGAGATCATTTATGCTCTTCTATATTCCGGCGTAGTCAACAATGGAAATGCCTCAATAATTGAGTTGGCAGAAGCCTTTGAACAAATCTTCAATGTTGAGATAAAAGAAGATATTTACCGTTATCGTCTGGATATCCAGCGGAGGAAAATTGAACGTACTAAGTTTCTGAATCAACTGATAGCCATCTTGAGGCGAATGATTGATGAAAAAGATGAGTGAAAATGAAAAAGTAATGACTAATCATATTTGAAATGAACCAATACAGGATGTTTTATATCTTTGTCTCGTTGATAATATGATATGAATTATACATCGGGACAAGGATTCCGATAAAATGAAAACATAGGAAGCGTTGGCTTTTTATTTGTGATTCCTAAAACCGCCAGTTTTAAAATAAAGTCACAGAGATAATTAGTCCGATGTCGCGTCTTTGGCGTGACTCGGGTTTATCTGTGACAAGGGTCCTGGCGGTCCCATGGAAGCACTAAATTTCGGGATCACGCCTCTTTTTTGATTAAAATTGAAAATAAAATAAATCGTCATGTCAATCAACACAGAAAAAATCCGCCAAAATGCCGACCTGATCAATCCTATTTCTGCTTGTCCGTTTGGGGAACCAATTAATGAATGCCCCTTCATCCCGTATTATACACTAAATGATGAACGGGAACAAATAATGCAAATTGATATTATTCCGCAAGAGGAACTGGATAAGCTACGTAAGTTCCACCGTGCCTGTATGGAAAAGTATCGGAACGGAGATTGGCCAATGAAAGCCACTGATGTAAATGCACGTTAAAAACAACCCCGAAAGAAAATCCACCCTTACCCAAAATGTCTTCAAATTTTCTACTGATTACAGTTAGCGGTGAAAAGTTTATTGCAATCGCTTCCACTATGCTGTTTGCATTTCAGTTTTACACAGTTTAGTAAGAAGCAAATCCATATCCTCTGAGATTTTCTTGTCAAGAACCTTCG
The DNA here is from genome assembly GCF_009689585.1 of Aquipluma nitroreducens. Lineage (GTDB taxonomy): Bacteria > Bacteroidota > Bacteroidia > Bacteroidales > Prolixibacteraceae > Aquipluma > Aquipluma nitroreducens. The sequence goes on from NZ_AP018694.1 coordinate 4,565,409, forward strand.
CATAAATTTGAGTCGTTTTCAATGAAGTATGTCCCAATATTTTGGAAACGGTTTCAATTGGAACTCCGTTGCTGAGGGTTACCGATGTGGCAAAGGTATGGCGGGCAATGTGCATGGTAATGTTTTTGTTGATATCACAAATATCTCCAAGTTCTTTCAGGTAGCTATTCATTTTCTGGTTGGTTAAAACCGGCAGTAGAATGTCCTTATTAGAAATTTTCGGATAATCTTCATACCGATTTAATATTTCCCTGGCTTTCGGAAGAATTGGAATCCGGCATCGATTGTTGGTTTTTGATCTGTCAATAATAATCCATTCTTTTCCGTCAGCACCATGTTGAAGATGAGTTCGGCTTAACTTGGCAATGTCTGAGAAGGAAAGTCCAGTATAACAGGCGAAAATAAAAATGTCACGCACAACACTTAAACGTTCGATCTGAATGTTTTTATCCTCCAGCCGTTGTAATTCTTCCATCGAAAGAATTTCCCGGTGAGTTTCATCCAATCCAACTTTAAACTTGGTATATGGATTCTTATCAATGTAATCTAGTGAAATAGCAAGGTTTAAGACACGACGAAAGTGTTTATGATAATTCCACGCAGTATTCTGCTGATTATTAAAATCCTTCTTGATATAAATATCAAATGAATCCAGAAACTTATAATTGATGGATTGAATTGGGATGTCTGTTTTTTTCAATTGAGTACTTATAAATTCAGCCAACCGTTTTCGGGAAGTTTTGTAGTGTTTATAGGTTTCCATCGAATACCCTTTGTTTAGTTTGGCCAGTATACTCTTCAGGTAATAGTCAAAAACAAACAATACTCCTTTTGTTTCTTCGGAATTAAGCAATCTGTTTTTGACTGTGGTTGCATCAAATTCTTCGCCGGAAGACCTCAATTGATTATAAATATCCTGAATTTCAGTTTTCATTTTATCTAGCCGATCATTCAAAACTCTGGCTCCTGGTATTTTCCCTTTTAAATGTTGTTTGTTTTCATCCCATTGGTCTTGAGGAACAAAAATACCTGTTGAGAGATCGACTCTTTTATTTTTGATAGTAAATCTTACATAGATAGGTGATTTACCATCAGCAGACTCCCTGTTTTTTCTTAATGAGAAATTAATGATAATCTTCATAATTCATCTGTTTTGCAATAATTTTAAAAATGGTCTCAGCAACCGTTAAAAATACCTCATTTAAGGCTTTTTAAAAAGCACCAAAATGAGTCAAAGTGAATCAAATAAAATGTTTGTATTCAATTAGTTGCAGAGTTTGCCGCGACCATAAACAGACTAGAAAGTCGTGGTCTCGATTTTGTCCCTAAAAACATGACTTTATATGAAGTTTTTTGATTTTTTAGCCAAAAATAAAAGCGCTTAAATCATTGAATTTAAGCGCTTTTGATCTAATTTGACTTCTACTTTAGTGCCCAGAACAAGACTCGAACTTGCACACCCTTGCGAGCACTAGTCCCTGAAACTAGCGTGTCTACCGATTTCACCATCTGGGCATTCTGCTTTTCGTTTAAAGCGCAGCAAATATAGAAAATTTTAATTTCTGGAGAAGGGTTTTCGCACATAAAAATTTAAAAAGTATGACTTCCATTAAGCTTGTTATTCTTAGATAAACAAGCTCAGTAAGTTACCCTTCGGCTACCTGTCGTTTGTCGGTAAAAATCAGGCTTTGGTCGTTTTATACGTAAGTTCTGGTTGCAAATTGTTGAGCTTGCAATAACAAAATGAGAAAGCATGATTCAAAATTATACAGAACAATATGCCGGGCTTTGGGAAAAATGCTCCATTCAGATGCCTGAGTTTTCATGTGTTTATTTGAAGAGAGATAAGCACCGCAAAGAAAACTTTCTGGATCAATTTCTTGAGACTATCAACGCTTTTCGAAAAGATAGAATTCGAGGTAAATCCTATTCTGAAGTCGAATTACAGTTGTTTATCAGTAATATACGAGACTTTTTGTGCAACGGACTTGATTTTACTGACGGCCAACTCGAATTGATGTTTTCAGACAAGATGCTTGAAATTACCCGCACATTTGTCAGACAAGCCAAGGCTTTCGATCCGGATTTAACTTTTAATGATATTTTTCAGGCATGTCGCAACATGTGGATCATGAATGGATTGCAGTTGATTATGGGAATCCCGATGCAGGTCACTCCTTCTATTTTTGCATACAGCATGTTGTATCCTTACACCGATAATCTGATCGACGATCCAAATGTTTCGGGCTTTGAAAAGTTAGTTTTCAGTGAACGTTTTCGTAACCGGCTTTCAGGAGTAAAACTTGAATCGCGGAATAATACCGAAAATGCCATTTTTCGCTTGGTCGGGATGATTGAAAATGAATATTCGCGGAATGATTTTCCGGAGGTGTATCATAGTCTTTTGGGTATTCACGATGCCCAAACTAACAGCCTGAAACTCCTTCAGCAAAAGAACTTAATTGAGGATGCTGAGATTCTGAAAATTTGTCTGGCAAAAGGTGGCGCTTCGGTATTGGCTGATGGTTATCTGGTTGCCGGAAAACTAACAGAGGAGCAACGTTATTTCTTGTTTGGTTATGGTGCCTATCTTCAGTTGCTCGACGATATTCAGGATGTGGAAGAGGATTTTGCAGCCGGATTGATGACCGTATTTTCCGCATCAGTATTTCGGGTCTCGCTGGATGAGAAGCTGAACAAAACCTATTGGTTTGGAGAACAGGTAATGGAAAGCCTTGAGTTTTTTAATGGACAGCACATAGAATTGTTCAAATCGCTTATGCGCAGAAGTATGGATCTTTTCGTTACTGAAGCCATAGCTCAGGTTCCGGAAGCCTACAGCCGAAAATATGTAACTGCTTTTGAAGGCTTTTCGCCGTTTCACTTTTTGTATATCCGTAAGCGAAAAGAACAATTTGCGCCATACAATGGATTTCTGTTGACGGCAATTGAAGAATTTGCTTTTGCTGAAAGTTTGATTTCGGCTGGATAAAGACAAGTTTAGATCTGACCTTCCTATTTTTTTTGTGTTATAAAAGTTAAAGTGTTTGAAAGACAATTATTTTTTTGTTGTTTTGGTTAATCAAATTAATGAGACTTAATCTTAAACCAAAATAATTAGAAATGAAAAAGTTAATGCTGTTATGTCTTGTGGTACTTACCACTTTTACCTTAAAGGCTCAGGTCAATGTGCTGGAAATTGATGCAGTTGGCGGAAAAACTCAAATCAATAAAAATATTTATGGTCAGTTTGCCGAACACCTCGGACGTTGTATTTACGACGGCATTTGGGTGGGCAAAGACTCGCCGATTCCAAATGTAAACGGTTACCGTAAAGATTTGCTTGAAGCCCTTCAGGCGTTGAAAGTACCGGTGCTACGTTGGCCGGGAGGTTGCTTTGCTGATACTTATCATTGGAAAAACGGCATTGGACCTTTGGCCGATCGCCCAAAAATCAAAAACGTATTCTGGGGTGGAACTGTTGAAGATAACAGCTTTGGTACCAACGAATTCCTGAATTTGTGCGAAATGCTGGGTTGTGATCCATACATCTCTGCAAATGTTGGTTCGGGTACAGTTGGCGAAATGGTCGATTGGATCGAATACATGACTTCGGATGATGATGTTCCGATGGTGCAGCTTCGTAAGAAGAATGGTCGCGAAAAACCATGGAATGTGAAATTTATTGGTATTGGTAATGAGAGTTGGGGTTGTGGTGGTGATATGACTCCTGAATTTTATAGTGACCTGATGAGGCAGTATTCGAACTATGCAAAAATGTATGGTGGCGATAAATTTCAGCGTATTGGCTGTGGCTCGAATGGAGGTGACTTTAACTGGACAAAAGTACTGATGGAAAAAGGCCGCAACAACATGGACGGTTTGTCGCTTCATTATTATACCATTGCCGGCGAAGGTTGGAACAATAAGTCGGCAGCTACCGGCTTTGGCGAAGATCTTTATTTTTCAGGCCTGAAAAAAGCTTTATATATGGACGAATTGGTGAGTAAACATTCAGCGATCATGGATCAGTACGACAAAGATAAACGTGTTGACTTGCTGGTTGACGAATGGGGAATCTGGACCGATGTTGAGCTCGGAACAAATCCCGGTCATTTATTTCAGCAAAACTCGATGCGCGATGCGTTAATTGCATCAAGCACTTTGGATATTATGAATAAACACAGCGACCGCGTTAAAATGGCTAATATTGCACAAGTTGTGAATGTGCTGCAAGCAATGATTCTGACCAAAGGCGATAAAATGATTTTGACGCCAACTTATCAGGTTTTCAAAATGTACAATGTTCATCAGGATGCAACTTTGCTTCCATCGAACTTGATTTGCGAACCGTACAAACTCGGTAATGATCAAATTCCTGCAATCAGCAGTTCTGCATCAGTTGATAAAAATGGTAAAATTCATGTGTCAATCAGCAACCTAAATCCTTCAAAAGAGATTAAATTGGAGATTAATCTTTCAGGAAAAGGTTTTGCTAAAATCAATTCTGGAACTATTTTGACAGCGGCAGCAGTCAATACGGTAAATACGTTTGAAAAGCCCGAAACAATAGTGCCAACAGCTTTTAAAAATGCGAAGAAACTTACTGACAATAAGTTGGAAGTCAGCATTCCTGGAAAATCACTTGTCGTTTTGGAGCTTGAATAGCGATTGTTAATTGTTATCGATAACATAAAGAGCAGCCGGGTTGATTCGTCAATCCGGCTGTTTTTGTTTGAACGGCAATCTTATTCTTCTGAATGATCATCATTTCGTTTTATCGGTTAATTTTGGAGCTTCGATTTTTACTATACCAGATATGGATTCAGAAAAGATAAGAATTGGCTTTTTAGGTGCCGGAGGAATTGCCCGGTCGCATGCCTTTGCCTTGAATTCGCTGAAATATTTCTATTCAGCAGTTCCCGAAATTGAGTTGGAAGCGGTTTGTTCTGCCCGAAAAGAAAGCAGCAATTCATTTGCTGTCAAATTCGGATTCAGAAAATCGCTAACCCTTGAAGAATTCAAATCCAATACAAAAATCAATACCGTTCTGATTCTTGGACCCAATAAGGTTCATTTTGCGCATTTGAAACTGGCTTTGGAAATGCCTTCGGTTACCCGGATTTATTTGGAAAAACCTGTTTGTTCCAATCTGGAAGAAGAAATGGAAATGGCTCAACTGGCTGTTAATTCAGGAAAGCAAATTCAGGTTGGGTTTCAGTATTTGCAAACGGCGTCAGTAAGGGAAGCTTTAGATTTTTGGCACTCTGGGAAATTGGGGAATCCGATCCATTTCGATTTAAAATATTACCATGGCGACTATTTGCAGAAATCGTATCGCGACAAACGGCAAACCCGCTTGACTCCGGCTCCAGATGGCGGAGCCATGGCCGATTTGGGATCGCACGGAATCAGTTTGCTGATGGCATTCCTGGGCGAAAATCTACAAATTACCAGTGCGGTTCAGGCCGGAAGGTTTGCCGATGTTCCCGATGACTCTGATTTATTCAGTTTATTGTCATTGGTTCAGCCTGAAAATTTCGCTGCCGGAACGATGTCAGCCAGTCGCATCAGTTCAGGAACCGGAGATTTGGTTTCACTCGAAATTTATGCTGAAAAAGGAATGCTGCGTTATTCATCGCATTCGGTCGATTATTTCGAATATTATCTCGAAGAAACCGGGCAATGGACACGCCACATTGTTGGCAGCAATTATACACCAATCACCAGTTTCCCGTCGGGGCATGTTCCGCCGGGTTGGTTACGATCGATGATTCATGCACATTATATTTTCCTTGGCGGAAACGATCCGAAAGCATTTATGCCTGATTTAAAGCATGGTTTAGCTGTTCAGCGCATAGTTCGGGAAACTGCCAAATATTTAAAAAATTACAGGGATTTAATACAGGATAATGGAAAGAAGTAGTGGCGTTCTGCTGCACATTAGTTCGCTTCCGGGCGAGGATGGTATTGGTAGTATGGGGAAAGATGCTTTCCAGTTTGTCGATTTTTTGGCACAAACCAAACAAAAGATCTGGCAGATTTTACCGCTCGGTCCGGTTGGATATGGAAATTCACCTTATCAATGTTATTCAGCTTTTGCCGGAAACCCCATGTTTATTGATGTTCAGCAATTAGTCACTGATCGCCTGATTTCCAGAAAGTCAATTGCCGATCAAAACTTCAAGACTAAAACCGTTGAATTTGAGCGGGTAGGAGAGTGGAAGTCCGTTTTATTCAAGGAAGCTTTTGCTGGGTTTCAGAAGAATTTTGACCGCTATAAAGAAGAATATCATACGTTTATGCAGCACAATTCGTGGTGGCTCGATGATTATGCTTTGTTTCGCTCGTTGAAAACGAAATACGGAGAAACCGTTTGGAATACATGGGCTAAAGAATTGGTTACTCGCGACAAGCAAGTTCTTCATGAGGCTTTCAAAGAGTTACATGCAGAAATTGATTTTCATCGTTTCCTCCAATTTGTCTTTTTCAGGCAATGGTTTAAACTGAAATCGTATGCCAATACGAAGGGAATCAGGATCATTGGCGATATTCCGCTCTACGTTTCGCTTGATAGCGCTGATGTTTGGGCCAATCAGGATATTTTTCTGCTCGACGGAGATTCCCAGCCGACACAGGTTGGAGGGGTTCCGCCCGATTATTTCAGCGAAACCGGCCAGTTGTGGGGAAATCCGGTTTTCGACTGGGAACGGGTTGCCGAGCGCGATTTCGACTGGTGGCTGGCCCGAATCCATTTTAACCTCCGGATGTTTGATCAGGTTCGTGTTGATCATTTTCGCGGATTGGAGTCGTTTTGGTCGATTTCGGCAGAGGAAGAAACTGCTGTCATCGGAGAATGGTTACCTGCAAAAGGACATGAATTGTTTCGGAAGCTGAAAGAACAGTTGGGTACCCTAAATATTATTGCAGAAGACCTTGGTTTGATAACTCCTGAAGTGGAAAAGCTGCGTGATGATTTTGGTTTACCTGGTATGAAGGTTCTACAGTTTGCTTTTGGATCGAATGCTTCAAATGCAAATTTGCCACACAATTATACGGCTAATTTTCTGGTTTACACCGGCACGCACGACAATGACACTTCGTTGGGCTGGTTTAACTCAATTGATAAAAAGGAACGGAAATTTCTCCATAAGTACATTTCAGGAAGCGGAAAACAGTTTGTCCGGAACTTTATGGAACAGGCCTGGGCATCGGCTGCACATACTGCTATTGCACCTATGCAAGATGTTTTAGGGCTCGATACTGATGCCCGAATGAATACGCCAGGAGTTGCTGCTGATAACTGGGATTGGCGGTTTACCTGGCCTCAGGTTCGTTCAAACCACAAGCGGTTTCTGAAGCTGATAACCGAGAAATATAATAGGTAGCATCAAGGGATTCCATCTTTTTTAGAGAGATGGAATCCTTATGAATCTCCAAATCGTTTCCATGAAAAGTTGAGGCTGTTCGGCATGTAGCCAATGCCCGGCATCCGGAATTTGTACGATTTCGGCTTCAGGATAAATACGCCGGATTGAAGCATAATCTTCAGGAAGAATATAATTTGAATTGGCTCCTTTAATAAAGAGTACAGGGTAATTGTTTATTGGAAGCCGATCGTCGAACCAATGTGCATTTACGCCCTTGATAATTTCGTCGAGATTATCGTACAAAACCGGCACATTCAACCGCCATTCGTATAGCTGGTTCTCTTTATTCCGGTGCACATTTTTCAGAAGAAATTGAACAATCTGGGTGCTGTCAATTCGCTCATTCAGAAAATCTTCAACTTGTTTCCGTGAGTCAATTTTACCGAAATCAAGTTCGAGCATTGCCCGTAAGATGTTGTTGTGTAAATAGTACTGGCTTTCGTCGTTCAGTAAAAAATAATCTTTAGGTGCAATATCCACAACAATCAGCTTTTCAATGCGTTCAGGATAATCGGCAGCAAAGCACATGGCTGTTTTTCCGCCCATGCTGTGTCCCATTAAAATGGCTTTCTCAATTTTTTGCTGATCGAAGAATTCGGCCAGATCGTTTTTCATCGCTTCGTAGCTATGTTCTTCCGAATTTGGAGAACGACCATGATTGCGCTGATCGATCATATAAACCTTGTAGTTTGTTGATAGCTTTTTGCCGACAGTCAGCCAATTATCCGACGATCCGTAGAGTCCGTGTACAATTACAATCGGAAACCCTTCGCCTTCTTCTCTGAAAAAAAGATTCATTTCAGTGGTTATTACAAACAAGAGAGGTAATCCTGGATTGTGCTTCTCAAACCCATGTAAAGTGCATCGGCGATGAGTGCGTGACCGATGGAAACTTCGTCAAGAAAAGGAACATGATCGTGGAAGAAGCGAAGATTTTTTAGGCTTAAATCGTGTCCGGCATTGATTCCCAATCCAAGTTTGTGAGCCAGATTTGCTGCTTCTTTAAACGGGGCAACAGCGCTGATTGGATCGACTGGATACATTGTTGCGAAAGGCTCTGTGTATAATTCAATGCGGTTGGTGCCTGTTTCTTTCGCTCCTTCTATTGCAGATAAATCGGGATCAACAAAAATAGAAGTCCGGATTCCGGCTTCTTTGAAACGGGCGATAACTTCTTTCAGGAAATCCATGTGTTTGATGGTATCCCAACCGTGATCGGATGTTAATTGGTCGTGCGAGTCGGGAACAAGGGTCACCTGATGCGCTTTTACATCGATTACCATCTGGATAAAATCTTCACTGGGATAGCCTTCAATGTTAAATTCAGTAGTGATAATTGGTCTAATATCAAATACATCCTGACGACGAATGTGTCTTTCGTCAGGTCTTGGATGAACTGTAATTCCCTGAGCACCAAATTTTTGACAGTTGATAGCCGCATCTAAAACGCTTGGGGTATTTCCTCCACGCGAATTTCGTAATGTTGCTATTTTGTTTATATTTACACTTAGTCTGGTCATATCCGAATTTTATGAGCGCAATTTACGATTAAGATTTGATTCAGGCCATATTGAAAACTTAAAAAAATGATCGCACAAAACCTGCTTTCTGAAGTTGTTCCTCCTTTGCGTCTGACTGATAATGGTCAGAAGGCTTTGAATTGGATGGAAATTTTCAGGATTTCGCATCTGCCGGTTGTCGATGGGAAGCGTTTGGTTGGATTGATATCGGATAAAATTATTTATGACCTGAATATTATAGACAAGCCCGTTGGTGAATATTCAGATCATTTGCTTTCGCCTCACATCCATACAAATCAACATATCTACGAAGTTTTTAATGCCATTTCAGTTCTCAAATTAAGTGCTGTTCCGGTGCTCGATTTGTACGATCAATATTGTGGTGTAATAACTGTTTTTGATTTGGCTCAAAAATTTGCTGAACTGGTTGCGGTTCAAGAGCCGGGAGGAGTAATTGTGCTTGAATTAAATTCGATTGATTATTCACTATCGCAAATTGCTCAGATTGTTGAAGGCAATGATGCGAAGATTTTGAGCTTTTACATTTCTCCTGAAGTTGAATCGAAACGAATGACAGTAACTTTGAAGATAAATGTGGTTGATTTGTCAGCAATTATTCAAACCTTTGTTCGTTACGATTATAACATTATCGCGGTTTATATGGATGATTCTGTAATTAATGAAATGTATGACGATCGCCTTGATCAGTTGTTTCGGTTTATGAATATTTAATTTTCGTTTCAAAGTTCCATTCATGAAGATAGCACTATACGGACAGACAGTTAATCCTGAATTTTTTGAGGAATTGTTGGGACTATTCTTTTTGTTGAAAGAAAAGCAGATTGAAAGTTTTATTTATCGGCCATTTCTGGAATACTTACACATGGACTGTGGAATTTATCCTGAAGTTACTGGCCAGTTTGATGATAGCAACGATTTACCTGACGATATTAGTTATATGTTCAGTTTGGGTGGCGACGGTACATTTTTGAAATCTTTTTTGGTCGCTAAAAACGGTTCAATACCGTTGGTGGGTATTAATTCCGGCAGATTGGGTTTCCTTTCTGATATTTCAAGAGATGAGATTGATAGCGCGGTGAGTGATATATTGGCAGGAGATATTTTAATTGATGAACGCACCGTACTTGAACTGGAAATTGTATCCAACAAACAGTCTGTTTTTCAATATGCCTTGAACGAAATAGCAGTTACCAAGCTCGATTCTTCATCGATGATCAATATTCATACCTACATGAATGACGAATTCTTGAATACGTATTGGGCTGATGGACTAATTATTGCTACGCCAACAGGTTCCACGGCTTATTCATTGAGTGTAGGTGGTCCTATTCTGACACCAGATTCTGAGAATTTTGTGATAAGCCCAATTGCTCCGCATAATTTAACCGTCAGGCCAATGGTTGTTCCCGATCACCATTCCATCACTTTAAAGGTTGAAGGTCGTGGCCTTCATTTTCTTGCATCGATTGACTCCAAGTCAGAACCTATATATTTTACCGAATCTCTTCTAATTCGGAAGGCTCCCTTTAAAGTCAAGACTATCAGACTCAAGGATCACAGCTTCTTCTCAACGCTTCGTAATAAGCTCATGTGGGGCGTGGATAAACGGAATTGATTTCTGCTCAACTTAACAATTTTTAATCTTTATTTGGGTTTTATAATATGCATCAGGCATGGATATATCAGAATTGTATTACTTTTGTAGCACTTGGAAGGTGTTATGTTCAGAGTCTAAATGATAGTGCCTGAATGATTTATAGAGTGGAAACCCCTTTCAAAAATGTATTTCGATGAAGCAATTATTTGTAATTTTTCTTATAGGATTTCTGGCAATTAAGGCACTTGCGCAACCAAGTGTTGATATCGGTGTTTTCGGAGGAGGAGGTACCTATTTGGGTGACATGACAAAGGTTGATTTCCAGAAATCCATTAATCCAGCATATGGCGGTTTTGTCAGATACAATTTTAATCCGAGGTACGCATTACGGTTTAATGTAATTAATGGAACGATTGGAGCCGAAGGCGAATATGATTATCAGCTTTATAATCCTGATCCAACAGATCTTTTTTGGAGTTTTAGCAAGAATGTACTTGATATTTCATTGAACTTTGAATGGAATTACCTTAAATATATTGTTGGCGATAAAGAAACTCCCTGGTCGACCTTTATTTATGGTGGAATTGGAATACAGACATTTAAATACAGCATTCAAACCGTTAATGGGATCAATGATGGTTCAGAATTAGCTCCAACCATCCCGTTTGGCCTTGGTGTCAAATATAATCTAAGCAAAAGATGGGGAATTGGATTCGAAGGCGGTTTGCGAAAATCGCTCTCAGACAAGTTAGATAATCTGGATGATCCACTGAATTATGTTAATGCAGACAATATTCAAATTAAATATACCGATCAGCTTCATAACAATGACTGGACAGCATATATGGGTATTCATCTGGTCTATAAATTAATTTACGGAAATCAGAATTGGGAATTGAGGACCGTAAAAGAACGTAACATGATAGATTGGGGAATTAAGAATAAAAATAGAAGGGAGTAAACCAATTATTTTAGAGTATTTTTGGCTCCGGAAAAATTTGGATGAGATTGTTTAAACGATAGGAAATGTCATTTAAAGATAAACTGATAAAGGATAAAGTACCAAAACATGTTGCCATCATTATGGATGGAAACGGTCGTTGGGCTGCTCAATTTGGCAATGAACGAACCTTCGGCCACGAACACGGTGTTGATGCAGTGCGTTCAGTTGTTGAAGGTGCCGGAGAAATAGGCGTTGAATATTTAACACTATATGCTTTCTCTACCGAGAATTGGTCTCGTCCAAAAGAGGAAGTTGATGCTTTGATGGGATTATTTGTTCAGGCGATTTCTGAAGAAACCGATGAATTATTGAAAAATAATGTTCGACTTCGTGCCATTGGCGACATTTCCAGTTTGCCTATAAATGTTCAGGAAAAATTTTTGTGGTCGATAGATAAATTGAAATCTTGCACTGGTTTAACTCTTGTAATTGCAATCAGTTATAGTTCGAAATGGGAAATCATTGAGGCGGTCAGGCAAATCGCAGAACAAGTAAAACTTGGGAAAATTCAACCTTCAGAAATCGATAATAGCCTCATGGAATGCTATCTTAATACTTCTGAAATGCCCGATCCTGAATTATTAATTCGAACAAGCGGCGAATGCAGAATAAGCAATTTCTTATTGTGGCAAATTGCATACAGCGAATTATATTTTACGCCTAAATTATGGCCCGATTTTCGAAAAGAAGATTTATTTGAAGCCATTTTTGATTTTCAGAATAGAGAAAGACGGTTTGGTAAAACGGGCCAACAACTTATAAGTTAATATCAATAACGAAATAGAATGCATAAAATAAAACTGTTTATTGTTCTGCTGTTAATCAGCGTAAAAGTATTTTCCCAAGAAGCTGAAAGTGACAGCACAAACTTTTCCATCTATTATTCGAGTCCAAAGGAATATGTAATTAGTGGTTTAGATGTTCGGGGAATACGATACCTGGATACACAGGTATTATTACAGATTTCAGGACTTGCCATTGGCGACAAAATTACAGTTCCAGGTGATGCAGTAACTAATGCAATCAAGAAACTCTGGAATCATGGTTTGTTCTCTGATGTAAAGATTACTGCTGACAAAATTGTAGGTGATAATATTTGGCTTCGTATTAATTTGCAGGAACGTCCACGACTTGCCGATGTGAATTTTAGTGGTGTTTCAAAGTCGGAAAAGGACGATATTACCAAGAAAGTTTTACTTCTAAAAGGCAGTCAGGTTACCGATAATCAGTTACGTACAGCTGAAAAAATTATCAAGAATATTTTTCTTGATAAAGGATTTTTGAATACGACCGTTAATGTTCTTCAACGTGACGATACCACACAAACCAATAGTGTTATTCTTGATATTAATGTCGATAAAAAGGAAAAAGTAAAAGTTAGTGAAATTGTCTTTCACGGAAACGAAAACCTTAAATCGGGTATGCTCGAGAAATCGATGAAAAAGACTAAGGCAAAAAAGATCAAGAACTTTTTTAGCTCTAAGAAATTTCTGACAGAAAAATATGATGAGGATAAAATAAACCTGATTAAAAAGTATAATGAAAAAGGTTATCGTGATGCCACTGTAACCAAAGATTCAATCACAAAACTCGATAACGACAAGGTTCGTTTAGACCTCTGGATTGAGGAAGGTAATAAGTACTTTTTCCGCGATATTAAATGGGTTGGGAATACAATATATCCAAGTGAATATTTGTCAGCCCGACTTGGAATTAAAAAAGGAGATGTTTTTGATCAGAAGTTATTGGATAAACGGACGAAAGACGATGAAGATGCTGTAAGTAGTGATTATTTAGATCATGGCTATTTATTCTTTAACCTCACGCCCATGGAAACACGTGTGGATGCAGATTCTATTGATCTTGAAATGCGCATACAGGAAGGGCGTCAGGCTACAATCGATAAAATTATTATCTCCGGGAATACCAAAACAAATGAACATGTAGCACGTCGCGAGCTCAGAACTTTGCCAGGTGATCTTTTTAGCAAAGCCGATATTATTCGTACTGTAAGGGAGTTATCTCAGCTAGGTCATTTCGATCCTGAAGCGATTAATCCTGACGTGAGACCTCATCCTGAAAACGGGACTGTGGATATAAATTACGAATTGGTCGAAAAAGCGAACGATCAGATTGAGCTTTCAGGAGGTTGGGGTGCAAATATGTTTGTCGGAACCATTGGTCTGAAATTCTCGAATTTTTCTGTTCGAAACATTTTGAATAAAGAAGCTTGGAGACCGCTACCGACCGGTGACGGGCAGGCATTAAGCCTCAGGGCACAAACAAGTGGAAAGTTTTATAAATCGTATAGTTTTACTTTTACTGAACCTTGGTTTGGAGGCAGGAAACCTAATTCGTTTACGCTTTCGTTTTCTCACTCTAAAGTAAATTATTCGGCAAATAATTCATACAGTAGCATGTATAACGATCCATACAGTAGTTATGGTGGTTATGGTGGCGGTTATGGAGGTTACGGCGGTTATGGTAGTAGTTATGGTGGTTATTCACCTTATGGGTATGGCTATGGAGGTTACGGTAGCTCTTACGATTATGGCACGAATTATACCTATACTGATCAATCATCGGCTAATGATCAAATCCAAATAACTTCTGCTGTATCAATGGGATATGGTTATCGTTTACGTTGGCCCGATGATTATTTTACCATGTACCACGAGGTTTCATTTCAGCACTATCAGTTGCAGAATATGGCCGGGTATTATTATTTTCTGAACGATGGCTCTGGAACAGGAAATGGAGGTTTTAATAATTTCAGTTTTAAAACGGCATTTGGCCGGAATTCGATGGATAATCCATTGTATACCCGTAGAGGATCGAGCTTTACTTTATCTCTTCAATTGACTCCACCGTACTCGCTTCTTAATGGAGTCGATTACAGTAAAGTGGGATTGTCGGAACGATATAAATGGATTGAATATCATAAATGGATGTTTAAAGGCGATTGGTATTCACCACTATCGAAAAACACGAATTTAGTTTTACATACCAAATTTGAATATGGTTTCTTGGGCCATTATAACAAATACAGGCAGTCACCTTTTGAAGGATTTCGCGTTGGAGGATCGGGTATGTCAGGATATAATCTTTACGGAAGCGACATTGTTTCACTTCGTGGTTACAAAGATTACAGTCTGAGTAGTTCTCAAGGGTCGAATATTTACAATAAGCTTTCTATGGAACTCAGGTATCCGGTTATCCTGAAACCATCTTCAACCATCTATGTACTCGGATTTCTTGAAGCTGGTAATGCATGGAACGATTTTAGCGATTACAACCCTTTCAAACTTCACCGTTCGGCTGGTGCAGGAGTTCGGATCTTTTTACCAATGTTTGGTTTAATGGGTATCGACTGGGGATATGGCTTCGATCAGGTTCCTGGCCAAAGCGATGCCGCCGGAAGTCAGTTTCATTTCGTAATTGGTCAGCAATTTTAATTCAATAGTTTGGTCTGGAATTTGCTAAACCTCTAAAGAAATAATTTAAAACATAACGCAATGAGGAAATTAGTTATTATCACAGGGATTTTATTACTGGCAACAGTAACTACATTTGCACAGAAATTTGCCTACGTTGATACAGAATACATTCTGGAAAACATTCCGTCTTATAAAGCAGCGCAGGAACAGTTGGATCAGTTATCCGGGCAATATCAGAAGGAACTGGAATCGATGCATGCCGAATTAGAACAGATGTACAAGGACTTTCAATCTGAAAGTGTGTTGCTTTCGGATGAAATGAAACGTAAACGTGAAGATGTGATTGTCACCAAAGAAAAGGAATACAAAGAGTTGCAGCGCAAATACTTTGGTAGGGAAGGTGATTTGTTTAAAAAGCGCAAGGGATTGGTAAAGCCAATTCAGGACGATATATTTAATGCGATTCAGGAAATCTCGACTGAAGGAAGTTATGCTGTGATATTTGATAAAGCGAATGGACTTACATTAATCTATACAAATCCAAAATTTGATCTTTCCGATCAGGTTTTGACCAAACTTGGGTATAAAAATTAATATTATAAATTTGTCAAAATAAATTAAATCTAGAAAAGTATGAAAAGTGTTTTCAAAATTTGTGTTTTAGGGATTCTGTTGCTTTCAGCAGGTTTTGCCAATGCTCAGGCTCCAAAATTTGGTCATATCGATTTGCAGGCTCTTGTACAGATTATGCCAGAGAGAGCTACTGCTGAGAAACAATTTACCGCCTATCAGAAGGAGTTGGAAGATGCACTTGGTGTTATGCAGAAGGATTTCCAAACACTATACATGGATTATGCCGCAAAAAGAGATTCTTTGTCGGAGACCGTGAGAAAAATGAAGGAAGATGATTTGAATGCTAAAAATGAACGGATTCAGACATACCAACAAAATGCACAACAGCAGCTCCAGACTAAACAGGCTGAACTGTTAAAACCAGTATTTGATAAGGCTGATAAAGCCATTAAGGAGGTAGGTGCCGAAAAAGGTTTAGTTTATGTATTCGACATGAGTTCACGGGTAATTCTTTATAATTCAAAAGAAAGTGTTGATATTCTTCCTTTTGTAAAGACTAAATTGGGAATTCAATAATAGGATCAATTAAAATATTGAGAAAAGCCATCTGATTTCAGATGGCTTTTT
The DNA here is from genome assembly GCF_009689585.1 of Aquipluma nitroreducens. Classification (GTDB taxonomy): domain Bacteria; phylum Bacteroidota; class Bacteroidia; order Bacteroidales; family Prolixibacteraceae; genus Aquipluma; species Aquipluma nitroreducens. Next base: position 4,581,617 of record NZ_AP018694.1, read on the forward strand.
TAATTTTGTTCAAACTCACAGAGATATGTCACATCAATTTCAACCCATCGGAGTTTTTGATTCAGGATATGGCGGATTAACCATCCTGAAAGAATTCATCAACGTTATACCCGAATACGATTTCATTTATTTGGGCGATAATGCACGGGCACCATATGGTTCGCGTTCGTTTGAGGTTGTATATGAATATACATTACAGGCAGTGACCAAACTTTTTGAAATGGGATGCCCCTTGGTTATTCTGGCGTGCAATACTGCATCTGCCAAAGCGCTCCGGAATATTCAGATGAATGATCTGCCTCAGATGGATCCAAACCTGAGGGTTTTAGGCGTTATTCGCCCCGCTGTTGAGGCGATAGGTGATTTTACCCGGAATGGGCATGTAGGGATACTGGGAACCACCGGAACAGTGCTTTCGAACTCTTACCCAATAGAGCTGGAGAAATGGGCCAACGGGAAAGTTGTGAAAACGACCCAAGAAGCTTGTCCAATATGGGTTCCTTTGGTCGAAAATAATGAGATCGATTCACCGGGAACCGAATACTTTGTTTCGAAGAATATTAATAATTTATTGTTGGCTGATCCTGAGATTGATTCAATTATTTTGGGTTGCACGCATTATCCTTTATTATTGCCTGTTATTCAGAAGTTTGTTCCTGAAGATATTCAACTTTTAGAACAGGGCAAGGTTGTGAGCAGCAAGTTGGTAGAATACTTAAGTCGTCATCCTGAAATGGATCAAAGATGCTCGAAATCAGGAATCGTAAAATATTACACTACTGAGAATGTTGAAATTTTCGAAAAAAATGCGGCCACATTCATCGGGCAACGAGTGAAATGCGAAAAGGTGATATTGAAATAGCAAAAAGGAATTTAGAATCTGGTAGTTTGGCGGCGAATCACTGACTTTTTCATCCGCTATCAGGTAAAGAACTTTACCTGATAGCGGACGTTGATTACCAAAGTTTCGCGGGATAGATTCCCCGATCAGTCAAATTTTGTATTTGTTCAATCACAAATGGTTTATCTTCCTGATAAGTAACTCCAAACCAGGGAGAATCTGCATGTAAAACTTCAACGCTAATCAGTCCGGTTTTAATCATTTCGAAAACAACAAAAGGGATGTAGAATTCCGATTTAGGCTGATTAATATGGTTTGTTAAGAAGTCAATGAATTGGGTTTCTATGTTTTCAAAGATCGAAGGATGAAATCCCCAGAAATTCATCGATACGGTTTCATGTCCGGTTAATTTAATCGTTTTATTCTCCTCCGATTCGCAGAGTATTTCGCCTCCTTCAGGTCTTATTTTATGCGTCTCTGTGATTTTAGTTAATCGATTATTCTCGTCAGTTACACAGATTCCCCTTGAAACGGATCCAAATTCAGATAAGGTATTGTTTAAACGGTAACCTACCATTGCATATTTTTCTGGAGTAATTGCTTGTGTCAAATATTCAGCAATGACCCGGTATGCTTCAGCTCCATAAAAATCATCGGCATTTATCACGGCAAACGGTTCGCTAATAGCATCTTTTGCCATCAACACAGCATGGCCAGTTCCCCAAGGTTTTTCACGTCCCTCAGGCAACTGAAATCCTTCAGGGAGCATATTGGTTTCCTGATATACATAGCTGATTTCAATTTTACCTGCAAGCTTGGATTCAAAGCGGGTTTTAAAACTTTCTGCAAAACTTTCACGAATAACAAAGACTACTTTGCCAAAGCCAGCTCTGATCGCATCATAAACTGAATATTCCAAAATTGTTTCACCATTTGGGCCAACAGGTTCTATTTGTTTTAGTCCGCCAAAACGACTACCCATACCAGCCGCAAGAATTAAAAGAGTTGGTTTCATTATATGTATTTTTATGTTGTATTTTTTTTAATTTGGTAAAGCAAAATTAGGCATTTATCTTGTTTTTTTCTGATAAACACAAATATTCAATCGATGTTTGTTTTAAAAGAAAAGGATGTCAGCCTGACATCCTTTTCTTTTAATTTATTCTATCTATCGGAAGTTTATTTTGTTTTAGGGAATTTCTTTTTAATAATTATTGAAAGTCCAATAAAAGCAATAATCAAAATAACGGGTAAGATGGACATGTTTCTTAAAGTGGTTTGAGGACCTGATGTTTCGATTGATTTTCCCATAATTGGTAAAACCATGGAGGTGGCAACAAAGCCGGCCCCACCCAAAATTGACATTCCCAATGCGCCACTTTTGGGCACATACTCCGACGCTACGCCAATCATAGTTGGCCAGAAATAACAGACACCAACGGCAAACACTGCTGCTGAAAGTAAGGTCATAGCAGCACCATTGGAAATACTGAGCAACCATAAACCTACAGTAGCGATCACTGATGATCCCAGTAAAACTCCTGTTGGATTTAAACGGTGTATCAGACCTCCGGCGAAATAACGCCCAATGGCCATAATTCCTGTTACAACAACCAGTATAATCATTGGATTGATTCCGTTGGTCTCCAGTAGTGCATTAATCCATTGTGTTGTCCCCAACTCGGTGGAGGCGGTTAACAACATACAAAACAGCACCAAAGGAAATAATAAACTGATTTTATTGATTGCTCTTCCTTCAATAAGGACCAAAATCAAAATAATGCCAACGGCGATATAAGGATAAATACTGTCGAAATTTAAGCTTAATGATGGAACAGATGCAATCAAGATCATTACTATCACGGTTGCAATTATTGTAAATGGGGCACCAACATTCCTCATCATCTCTTTGTAGCTTACACCACTCGAAACACGTTCTGTTTCCGGAATTTTCTGTCCCCAAAATAGAAACCCGTATATTGCCAATGGAATGAATAAAAGGCTTACCAATATCTCCCAGCGAAGGTTGAGTGTATCCATAACTAGCCAAGCCAGTATTCCTCCAATTACAATTCCGCCAGGAAACCAAACATGAAACCGATTTAGCATTTTTGTTTTGTTATTGGGAAATAAAGTGGCAATAAGCGGATTGCATGCAGCTTCAACACTACCATTTCCGAAACCAATAAAAACATTTGCAATAAATAATGAAGTCATGTCTTTAGCTAACAGTAAAAGCACAATTCCAATTAAGTGCATTCCAAAAGCCATCCTAATTATTGTTTTGGTTTTTACAAGGTCAATAATAAAACCACCAGCAAACATGGCAACAGCAAATCCCCAGAAAGCCGGTCCAAATGCATAGCCAATTTGCTCTTTAGTTAAGCCATAGTCAGTTGAAAAAACGCCCTCAATTTTAGCCCTGATAGCAAAAGTAATTGCTGTAACTAATAGCGCCAGACAAGCTGCAATAAATAGTCTTTTTTGATTTACATTTTCCATAAGCTCATTTTCGTTAGTTAATATTTATGTCGATTATTTAGGTTTGAATCTAATGCATTACTTGTTAGATGAGTCGTGCGGATTTTAAAGCCTATTGAAGAAGGATTCGAAGGGTTCATAAGTTTATGATCTTGTTAGTTAGTTGTAAATGTAGGAAAAAATCAGAACAGAATATATCACTTGAGAAGGAGATAAATTTTCTTTTTTGAATGATTTATAATTGACTTTGATGAAATTGAAAAGTCAAATGATGTATTTTACAGATTCTAATAAACACGTAAAGCCCGATAAAAATCGAGCTTGTTATGAGGGTAATATGTGATTCAATTAACTTTTAAAACCGGAATGGTTTCGAGCAAGTACCTGGTTGAACATGAACAATTAAGGAACAAGTACCAATCGAAGGCCTAAGCCGGGCGAACAACATTAACTATTTTTAAGAACTATTAAAAACTGGTTTGGATTTCGTGAATACCTGGTTTGAACAAGAACAATTAAGGAACAAGTATTAACCGAAGACCCGAACAACAACAAGATTTTAAGAACAATTGATAATAAAGGAACAAGTATTAATCATTAAAACATATAAAGAACAAGATTGCGAACGAACTAAGAATATATTATTCTGAATATTTTATTTTACCAAGGATTGATTGAGCCTTTTGCTGGTAGAATCCTTCGTTTTTAGCTATTTTCTTAAATTGTTTGTATGCTTTTTTGTTTTCATTGGTTTGCAGGTAACAAAGCCCGATATACCACTCGGCCTGTTCGGTAAAAAGGTTGTCTTTGTCAACAATTACAGTTTCGTACTCTTTGATTGCATTTTGGTATTTGCCGGTTTCCTGAAGCGAGATCCCTGAGTAAAAATGCCCAACCATATTGTTTTGATCTTTGCTTATCACCTCGCTGAAAAGATCCAGGGCTGCATTATAGTCTTGATTTTCAAATTTTTGCAAAGCTTTTGTAAGCGTTTGGTTTGCAGTTAAGTTTGCAGAACGAACGATACCTGTAGCTTCATATTTGTTGTAGAATTTCTGATAGATATCTTCCTGGGACGATTGTCTGGACAAAATTCCGGTAATACCCAATAAAAGTATAATAGATGCAGCAACTGTTGATACGAGGATACGTTTGGCTTTAAATTTTCCGGAGAATGATCGCTCTGTTTGTTTGTTTGCTGCTATTTCACCTGCAATGTTTTGAAGATTGTTTCTCAACTGCATGACATCGGTTTCGGATAGTGCCAGATCGATGTTTTTGATTAACTCGATCTCATCCATCAATTTCTGATTCGATGTTAATTCAGCTTCAAACGAAGCCAGTTCTTCATTGGAAAGCTCACTGTGGATGTAGCTTTCGAGTTCTTTTATATTTGCAGATGACTGAAATTCAGATCTTTGTATTTTGTTTAAAGAAGCTCTTAGGTTGATGATGTCGCTTTCAGCTGCTGCATGGTCAATTTCCTTGATTAGGCTTACTTCGCTGGCCAGGTCAGAATTGATTGCCAATTCTTCTTCAAATTGAATTTTAAGCTCCGAATCCATCTGGTTATAGATGTAATCTTCGATCTCTTCAACTGAATATTGGTGAGCCGGGATACTTTGAGCAACCTGCATTAAATTAGCCCTTAAATCAAATATGTCATGTTCTTCCAGTGCATTCTGGATGTCATCGAACAGTTCTTCTTCGAATGGACTAAATCCTGATTCTTCGTTACTTACAGAATTTGTGTCAAATTGTTCTTTATAGAACTGATGGATATTTTCCTTTCCGGCAATTTGGTGTTGATAAAGATGAATCTTTGGGAAAGAATGTCCGAAGTTGAAAATATCATCTGGATTGAATTGAGCATTACTGCTTTTTTGTGATGAAAATTCTTCAGTTAATCCAAAGCTGAAAGAATCAAAAACGCTAATATTTTCAATAGATGCACTTTCAGCCTGATTTTGAACGATTTGGTTCAGCGTGTTGCGTAGACTGATAACGTCCTGTTCGCACATGGCCTGTTCCACATCCAGATGAAGATTTACTTCTTCATTCAAGTCCGAATCGATCTCCAGTTGGATTTCAAATTCTTTTAACTCCGGTAGCGTTAATTCCGAGTTAAGGTACTTGTCTGTCTGTTCAAAATATTCTGATTTGCGTATCATTTTGTTGTTTCTTAGAGTATTATAAGGCCTGAAATGGCGTTATAAAAGTGTTCAGTCTCCTGCTGTTTTGATCCAAAAGAAAAATTTGGACTACAAGCAATCGAATGATAATAAAAAATGAATGATTTAATCTGGAAGAAATTAGTTCAGATCAGCATATGAATCTGCAACTTTCCCACCTTTTACTAAAGAAAGTTCTTCAGCAGTTAACACGTCGAAAGAGAAAGAATCAAAATTTTTTGTTTCGTTGTTCGCAAATAAAGTTTTCATTACTTTTGATTTTAATGATTAATACTTGTTCCTTAATTATTCTTGTTCGATGGTTTATCCCTGAATCAGGCAAAAGGTAACCCCAGTATTTAGAAAAAAAATGAAATTTTTTTATTGAATTTGTTTAAGTTGCTTATATTCTGCTTGTTGATTATTAGAATTTTTTCCTCAGATTCTAATAAACACGTAAAGCCCGATAAAAATCGAGCTTGTTATGAGGGTAATATGTGATTCAATTAACTTTTAAAACCGGAATGGTTTCGAGCAAGTACCTGGTTGAACATGAACAATTAAGGAACAAGTACCAATCGAAGGCCTAAGCCGGGCGAACAACATTAACTATTTTTAAGAACTATTAAAAACTGGTTTGGATTTCGTGAATACCTGGTTTGAACAAGAACAATTAAGGAACAAGTATTAACCGAAGACCCGAACAACAACAAGATTTTAAGAACAATTGATAATAAAGGAACAAGTATTAATCATTAAAACATATAAAGAACAAGATTGCGAACGAACTAAGAATATATTATTCTGAATATTTTATTTTACCAAGGATTGATTGAGCCTTTTGCTGGTAGAATCCTTCGTTTTTAGCTATTTTCTTAAATTGTTTGTATGCTTTTTTGTTTTCATTGGTTTGCAGGTAACAAAGCCCGATATACCACTCGGCCTGTTCGGTAAAAAGGTTGTCTTTGTCAACAATTACAGTTTCGTACTCTTTGATTGCATTTTGGTATTTGCCGGTTTCCTGAAGCGAGATCCCTGAGTAAAAATGCCCAACCATATTGTTTTGATCTTTGCTTATCACCTCGCTGAAAAGATCCAGGGCTGCATTATAGTCTTGATTTTCAAATTTTTGCAAAGCTTTTGTAAGCGTTTGGTTTGCAGTTAAGTTTGCAGAACGAACGATACCTGTAGCTTCATATTTGTTGTAGAATTTCTGATAGATATCTTCCTGGGACGATTGTCTGGACAAAATTCCGGTAATACCCAATAAAAGTATAATAGATGCAGCAACTGTTGATACGAGGATACGTTTGGCTTTAAATTTTCCGGAGAATGATCGCTCTGTTTGTTTGTTTGCTGCTATTTCACCTGCAATGTTTTGAAGATTGTTTCTCAACTGCATGACATCGGTTTCGGATAGTGCCAGATCGATGTTTTTGATTAACTCGATCTCATCCATCAATTTCTGATTCGATGTTAATTCAGCTTCAAACGAAGCCAGTTCTTCATTGGAAAGCTCACTGTGGATGTAGCTTTCGAGTTCTTTTATATTTGCAGATGACTGAAATTCAGATCTTTGTATTTTGTTTAAAGAAGCTCTTAGGTTGATGATGTCGCTTTCAGCTGCTGCATGGTCAATTTCCTTGATTAGGCTTACTTCGCTGGCCAGGTCAGAATTGATTGCCAATTCTTCTTCAAATTGAATTTTAAGCTCCGAATCCATCTGGTTATAGATGTAATCTTCGATCTCTTCAACTGAATATTGGTGAGCCGGGATACTTTGAGCAACCTGCATTAAATTAGCCCTTAAATCAAATATGTCATGTTCTTCCAGTGCATTCTGGATGTCATCGAACAGTTCTTCTTCGAATGGACTAAATCCTGATTCTTCGTTACTTACAGAATTTGTGTCAAATTGTTCTTTATAGAACTGATGGATATTTTCCTTTCCGGCAATTTGGTGTTGATAAAGATGAATCTTTGGGAAAGAATGTCCGAAGTTGAAAATATCATCTGGATTGAATTGAGCATTACTGCTTTTTTGTGATGAAAATTCTTCAGTTAATCCAAAGCTGAAAGAATCAAAAACGCTAATATTTTCAATAGATGCACTTTCAGCCTGATTTTGAACGATTTGGTTCAGCGTGTTGCGTAGACTGATAACGTCCTGTTCGCACATGGCCTGTTCCACATCCAGATGAAGATTTACTTCTTCATTCAAGTCCGAATCGATCTCCAGTTGGATTTCAAATTCTTTTAACTCCGGTAGCGTTAATTCCGAGTTAAGGTACTTGTCTGTCTGTTCAAAATATTCTGATTTGCGTATCATTTTGTTGTTTCTTAGAGTATTATAAGGCCTGAAATGGCGTTATAAAAGTGTTCAGTCTCCTGCTGTTTTGATCCAAAAGAAAAATTTGGACTACAAGCAATCGAATGATAATAAAAAATGAATGATTTAATCTGGAAGAAATTAGTTCAGATCAGCATATGAATCTGCAACTTTCCCACCTTTTACTAAAGAAAGTTCTTCAGCAGTTAACACGTCGAAAGAGAAAGAATCAAAATTTTTTGTTTCGTTGTTCGCAAATAAAGTTTTCATTACTTTTGATTTTAATGATTAATACTTGTTCCTTAATTATTCTTGTTCGATGGTTTATCCATGAATCAGGTAAAAGGTAACCCTGTAATTAGAAAAAAAATTAAAAAATTAGAATTGATCTTTTTTTTCTGTAATAAATACTTTAGATAAATTAGTGTGAGTATGAAGAAAATATTTTTTATGATCTTTATTTATATATTTTCTTCTTCTGTCTTTGCCTTGGATAAAAGGTCTATTGATCAGGATAGCTTATTGTCTCTTAAGCTTCAAAAAGATGGGATTGCTGCGGGTAGACTTGGTGATTTTGAGTTAGCATTGAAGAATTTTGAGCAATTGTATAAACTCCGTCAGAAGATGTATGGAGTTAATAGCGTTCGCTTGGCTTCCCCATTAATTAATATTGGAATTCAGTATAAAAACCTTGGAAATTTCGATAAAGCGATAGAATCGTATAAGAAGGCTGAATCTTTGTGTCTTAATGATATGGGAGACAATAATCTTATGCTGGGAACGGTTTATGTTAATTTAGGTAATATCTTTCGTCTTGATGGCGATTATAATCAAGCATTAGAATATCAGAAAAATGCTTATCGTATTTTAAAAAAGGATAGTGCAAAATATATCATGAATTTTCAGGATTCAAAGTATAACATTGGAGAGACACAATTAAAACTCGGAAACAATAAGGAGGCAATCAGATTTACTCAATTGAATTTAATGACTATTTCGCCTCAATTAAAACCCTTATTGTATGATTTGATTGCTTCTGCATATAGAAATGAGGGTGAGTATGAATTGGCTGAACTAAATTATTTAAATGCTATAAATACTTGGATAAAATTATATGGATATTATAGTGAAGGAGTAATATCTGAATATCTTGCTTATTCATCATTTCTTATGTCTCAGAAAAATTATGAAAAGGCTCTGCTATATTCTACTAAGGCAAAATCAATTGTTTTAAAGTTTTACGGTGAAAAAAGCACAACATATGCTGAAGTGCAGTCAAATTTTGGTGATTACTACTATTTGAAAAATTCTGAAGCTGGACAAATTGATGATTTTCGTGCGCAAAGGAAGAAGTATCTAAATGAAGCAATTCAGTACTATCAAAATTCAATTGTTTCACTCGTTGATTCTTTTCAAATCAAAGATCCTTTTGCTGAACCTCCTTTAAAAAATGTAATTTCAGATATCCAATTGGTAGAAGTGTTTAAGAAAAAGGCTCTGTCAATGGAGAAACTTGCTGATATCTATTTATCGGAGTTCGATTATAAAAATTCGATTAAATATTATAACGCAAGTTTAAACTCACTCTCTAATGCAATAGATCTAATACACCGCCTGCAGATTGGATTTGAAAATGAGGACAGTAAATTCTTTTTGTCTCAGAATCAGGAATCAACTTTTTTAGAGGCAATAAACATTTCTTATAAATTGTATAGTCAGACTAAGAGGTTTGAGTTTATTGAGAAGGCTTTTGAATTTTCTGAAAGAAGTAAGTCCTCCAATTTACTTGCATCAGTTAAAGATGTTAAGGCTAAAGAATTTGGAGGAATTCCAGATTCTTTGATGAAAAAGGAGAACATTTTAAAAGGTAATATCGCGAGTTATAACTCTTTGTTATTTGAAGAGAATCATTCTGAAAAACCAGATTCTCAGAAAGTCAATTTGTATTCGGCAAAAATATTTAAGTATAATGAAGAATATAATCGATTGATCGATTCGTTTGAGAAGTTATTTCCACAGTATTATGCGCTAAAATATGAAAACAAAGTTGTTGGTATAAAGGAGATACAATCTAAAATAAGTAACCGTCAATCATTTTTGGAATACTTTGTTAATGAGCCGGAAAGTAAAACCGGTAAAGGAGAAATTTATCGCTTTTTAATCACAAAGGATTCAGTAAATTTTTCAAAGGAGAGTGTTGATTATTCGTTTGTAAATAACATTCAGTCAATTCATGATTTCCTGGTTAATCCCAATTACCTTTATACCAAGAAGAAGGATTTTGTGGAATATTCGGTTGCTGCTTATGGATTGTATGAAAAACTAATAAAACCTGTTGCAAAAAAGTTGAATGGTACAAGTCTGACTATTATCCCACACGATAAACTTTCATACATTCCATTTGATGCATTATTAACGCAGTTGCCCGATACAAGTGTCATGAACTTTAGAAATTTGAATTATTTGGTTCGTGATTATGCGATTAACTATAGCTATTCGGCAACTCTCTTGTATGATTATTTTGATCAGAAAAAAAGAAGTTCAAAAAGCCTTCTGGTATTTTCTCCGAAATATGATTCGCAGGAATCAAGAATCGATCCTGAAACTGCGGTTTCTTACATTCTGAGCCCTTTGCCAGGCGCCAAAGACGAAGTAAAAGGAATATCAAAGTTTGTTTCATCAGTTTCATTTGTTGATGAGCAAGCACAGGAAAATACCTTCAAAGAAAAAGCTTCAGAATTTGATATTTTGCATTTGGCCATGCATACGATCATCAATGATAGTGTGCCGATGCTATCGAAATTGGTCTTTTCGAAACCTGATCAAAAGTCAACCGATGATGGGTATTTGAATGCCTACGAAATTTATAATATGAAACTCAATGCTCGTTTGGCTGTTTTGAGCGCGTGCGAAACTGGTACTGGTAAACTTCAAAGAGGGGAAGGAGTAATGAGTATGGCTCGCGGGTTTATTTATGCCGGGTGTCCATCTATAGTAATGACTTTATGGCAAGTTGAAGATAAATCGGGAGTGAAGATAATGGAAGACTTTTATAAATATTTGTCGAAAGGGAAACGAAAAGATGTGGCGCTTCGAATGGCAAAACTAAATCATCTTAATAACTCTGATCCTTTAACTGCCCATCCTCATTTCTGGCTCGGATATGTTAATATTGGCAATCCGGAACCTTTATATACAAGTAAGGATGTTTATTTTGTAATTTTTCTTTTTATCACTCTGCTCGTGGTTTTGGCTGATTGGCAATTTCGAAGGAGAAGGCAAAAGCGAAGAAATTAGGTTCTTTGAGGTAATTCAGGATATTTAAATTTCATCAATGTGCTTTCAAACGACAAGATCTGATTAATTATCGCCACTTAAAATTTTATTGTATTCAAGATCTTGTTTAATGCTTTTAATTAAGTATTCCTTACATTTAAACTTACGTTTTTTAGCATATTTTTCACTCTTGAATCCCATGATCTGAGCAATATTCTTAAGTGGAACTTTGTCGAAATACAACTGCAATATTTTCTGGCAATCTTTTCCTAAATTAATAAAATGCTTTTGATATAAACGGTAGCGTTCGTTTAGATCAGCCACTTTTTCTAACCCATCATCATATAAATCTTCATGGTATTCATGATTGTCTTTAATCTTTTCCTTTTCAATTTTTCTTTTCTCAAGCTGTTTAAGCCATAGGAATCGGCAAACTGAGTATAAATAAGTTTCAAAAGTACAATCTAAAACCAACTCATTGGCTTTTAACTTTCTGAAAATAATAATGATTGCCTCCTGAAATATATCATTTGCATCATCATCATCGCCACTGTTTTTTTTGATGAAAAAATTAATCTTGGAATAGAAATTCTTATAGATATATTGCAATACAATAGTATCATTTCTTCGAATCCCATTTAACAGGTCAAGGTTTGAATAATCGATCATCGCAAGAGATTAAATTATTTAAAATGATTTAGGCAGCAGGAAAACTCTAAATTCATTCCGGCTTAAAAATCACTATAAAATGTTGAAAATGCAAATGTTTTTAATCGATTTTCCTTCAGAATGTCTACAAATAAGGCACTTCCTATTGATTTGTTGAATTCCAGGTCTTCTTCCGTTGAATATTTTAACTAAATTCAGATAAATTGAAGTTCGATGAAATACTATATTTAATGATAAGTTGTTGTTAATCTGTACGTATTTCGTGTAATTCAAAAAAACACTACGGATTCTTTTTGAAATAGGGAGTTGAAATTTGAGGAATAATTGATTTTGCAATGATGGAGATCTTTGAAAGGAAAACATATAAAAACAAAAAGGTAGAACCTCTGTCCTACCTTTTCTCTCTTAAACTAACTAACCTAACTAAACCTAAACTTATGAAAAAAAATGTATTACAAATGTAGGGGTTGACATTCTAAAATTATGAAAATAATTGTTAAATGATGTTAAAGTTATTGTGCCCTCTACATTAATCTGATGTTACTGAGCCACAAATCGGTAGGTGATTGTTCCTCGTTGTACCGATGGTGCTTTTTGATCTGAATTAAATACAGTACGTTCAGCCGCCTGTGTCGCATATAAAGGTAGCATTGGATCTTTTAAATTATTTGATGATCTGGCTTCAGCTTTAATTACGTTTCCTGCTCGGTCAACCTGTATGTCAACTGTAATTGAACCTCCACTTTTGGCTAAAAAAACGGGTATTGGAAGGCGGACGTGAAAGCGGTTTTCAAGAAAATAGTGAATATTGCTTTTCCCAGAGTATATTGTGTTTTTTATTGAATCAGGGTTTTGTCCTTCGGTAACGGCCTCAGGCATCTCAAATTTCTTTGTTTGAGGTATTTTTTTTGAAAGTTGTTTATTCACATTACTGACCATTTTTTCGGCTTCTTCAATGTCGTGTTTGTAGCTGGCATCAAAGAATTTATCTTTTTTCATGGCGTCATTTACCGCACGGTTGCTTCCCATATTCTGATCATACGTATTTTTCTGATCGGTGCTATTCTTATTGCCTTGTGTTTTCTCTGGTTCGGGAGTATCAACTTTTTCAGGAGGTAAAACAAAATCTAGCAAAATAGTTTCTTCTTTTTCGGTTTTTATTTTGAAATGTAGCTCTTCTATCCAAAAACCTGTCATCAACAAGATATGAAAGATCAGGGTTCCCATAACCCCGTACATGTTTCTTCTATATAATTCTTTTATATTCAGCATTTCGTCGCAAATTTAATAAAATCGACTATTACTGAATCATGAATTTCTAGGTTGGCAAAGCTTTTTATAAATAAAAAGATAATTTTAGAATTTGGAATAGAATACATGAAAGCATGAAGATTGCATTGTTTACTATAATTCTCCTCTCTTCGTTAACCCTTGCCGGTAAAGATGTGCTTATTCAAAATTGTGACACTTTGAAAGCTGTTACTTTTGATAAAAGCAATAAGCTATTCTATGATAGTTTGCAAATTAGGGCTTCCCGTCATCGGGTAACCAGATGGCTCTATGGTACCATGATCCGTTCTGCCAGAGATTCAGGAAATGTTGATTTTCAGTCGTACGAATACTATAAAAGTTTTCAGAAAAAGACTATTGGCACAATTTCAATTCGGTCGCTTAAGATATTTGGGCCTAATTTCGATGATACATTGAAAACTACCAACATTTGGATTGAAAAAGCAGCCAATACATTACATTCCCAATCGAACTTGTATGTTATCCGGAAGAATTTATGGATCAGAGAAGGTCAATCGCTCGATCCTGACCTGATGATGGATAATGAACGACTTCTTCGAAGTTTACCCTATCTGAAAGATGTCCGGATTGTCATTACACCACGTCCGCTAAATAATGATTTGGTTGATATTCTTATTCTTACTCAAGATGTTTTTTCGTTTGGCGTTACAGGAGGCATTGGAAGTGTAAATAAGGGAGAAGTTGGTATCTATGATAAAAATATTTTGGGCGTTGGGCACGAGGCTGGTGTCACCATCGTTGCACATACCGACAAAGCTCCACACATCGGCTTTGAGTCTTATTATTCAGTAAATAATATCATGGGAAATTTCATTAATTTCTCTACCGGATATGCAAATACTTACCTGCATCAGGAATTGTTTCTTTCTCTTCAACGCGATTTCTTACGGCCACAATCTGTTTATGCAGGTGGGTTCACTACTATGCGAAGTTTCAGGACAGATCGAGTATATTTGAATAATAATGTGATTAGCACAGATCCTTTGAATTATATTTATCTTGATGGGTGGTATGGCAGGCGATTAAAGCTAGGAATCAGACCCAACGACAGTCGTTTCCAGATGACTCTTTCAGGGCGTATCAGATATACTCATTTTTATGACCGACCGTTGCCCGATAGTAATAACAATCAGTATTTCGCCAATAGCAAATTTTATTTGGGAAGTTTAAGTTTCTCGCATCGGTCGTATGTCCGGGATTATTTGGTTTACAGCTATGGAATTACTGAAGATATCCCGAAGGGGTATTTGTGTGAACTGGTTTTTGGGTACGATCACAATGAGTTTAATGATAGGTGGTATTCTCATGTATTTTTGTCGACCGGCAATCTGTTTAAAAATAAACCATTTTATTTATACACCTCTCTTGGGGTTGGAAGTTTTTTTAATCAATCGCATACCGAGCAGGGAATGGCCGACTTGAAGTTCGATTTTATTTCGCCACTTTTTCAAGTTTTGAATGTTCAGGCAAGGCAATTTATCAAATTAAATTATACGATTGGAATTAACCGGTTCGATATTGAAAATTTGTTGTTGCTGAATAGTAATGGCATCAGAGGGTTTGGAAGTCTCATTGGTAAAGGAAAGCAACGTTTGACTTTAAATGTTGAAAATGTATTCTTTCAGAAAAAAGCAGTTCTGAATTTTAAGACTGCTTTATTTTCTTTTTTCGATGTTGGAATTGTTGGGCCATCTGAACAATCCATATTCAAGCAAAGCTATTATGCCGGTTTGGGCCTTGGTCTTCGAATTCGAAATGAAAATCTTGTGTTCAAGACCATTCAGCTCCGACTAGCCTGGTATCCCAATCATCCGAGCGATGTAAATTCCATCGGTTTTATTCTCGATGGGGTTTCTAAAACCCGGTTTTATAATTTTCAGCCGCGTGGCCCGGAACCTTTACGTTTCGAATAATTCCTGATTTACAGATTTTCCTGAAAATAATTACTGACCTTTTCCATCAAGTGAATCCGATCTATTCCACGGACATTGTGTTCATGCGTCGGATAGACAAAGAAATCGACCTGTTTATTTAAATCGATGCATTTTTTCAGAAATTGCATACTTTGTTGCATCACTACTGTCTGATCCTGAGCTCCGTGTATAATCATCAGCTTTCCACTGAGTTTATCCACGTAATTTAACATGTTCGCATCTTTGTAACCTTCCGGATTTTCCTGTGGCGTGTCCATGTAACGTTCTCCGTACATTACTTCATACATGCTCCAGTCAACAACGGGACCTCCTGCGACAGCAACTTTAAATGTTTCAGGATATTTAAGTTTGAGGTTTAAGGTCATAAATCCGCCGTAACTCCAGCCATGAACACCAATCCGGTTGGCATCAATATAAGGAAGTGATTTCAAATAATCAATACCTTTCATTTGGTCGGCAGTTTCAATAATTCCCAATTGACGGTGGATCACATTCTCGAATGATTTGCCCCGGTTTTCGGAACCCCGACTGTCAACCGTAAAGGCAATGTATCCTTTCGAAGCCATGTAATATTGCCACCATCGGGCATCGTTTTGCCAGGTTTTATTTACCAGTTGAGCATGTGGGCCGCCATAAACGTAAACGATCACCGGATATTTTTTTGCCGGGTCGAAGTTGTTGGGTTTAATCATCCGGCAATACAAATCAGTAGCGCCATCAGCAGCTTTGATGGTGAAAACTGTATTTTCTCCCAGATCAAAATCTTTTAATGTATTTTCTGCTTGAGAAAGGACCTGTCTGCTGTTTTTCTTTACCGATATCAAATCGAGTTGTCCCGGATTATTCGTGCTAGTCCAACGATCGATAGCGTTTTGCTGATCAGGAGATAAAATGCCGGAATGAGTGCCCGCTTCAGCAGTTAGTTTATCGGTTTTTCCTGAACGAAGATTAATACGGTAAACGTGTCGCTCTATCGGGCTTTCTTTGGTGGCTTCAAAAAACATGTTTTCTTCTTTGGCATCAAATCCCGACAACTCGGTTACTTCCCAATCGCCCTTCGTGATTTGTGCAACAATCCCGTCTTTTATGGTACATTGATACACGTGATTCCATCCGTCGCGGCGGCTTTGATAGTAAAATTTCTCAGGATCAATCTTCGAAAAGAGAATCGGGTGGACTGGTTCAACGTATTTGTCGTCTTGTTCTTCCAAAACAGTCCGAATCAAATCACCGGTAGCCACATCGTACTGATTCAGCTTCATGTGGTTTTGCTCACGATTCAATTCCTGAATAAAAATGCTCTTTTCGTCGGGACTCCAGCAAATGTTGGTCAAATAGTGGTCGAGCGGTTCTCCGGTTTTCAGGTAAACGGTCTGTTTGGTGGTTCTATCGTAGATTCCCAGTTTAACCTGATGGCTGGTCATTCCGGCCATTGGATATTTGATGTTTACCAATTCAGCTTCCCGGGTCATGTAATCAACCAAAGGGTAATCGCCAACCATGGTTTCGTCCATGTGATAAAAAGCGAGTTTCGTTCCTGCCGGCGACCAGAATGTACCTTTATCGATCCCGAATTCGTTACGGTGAACCGCTTTCCCGTTGATGATGTGTTGGTTTTGATCTTTCGTAATTTGCTGTACTCCTGAAGTTCCAGTAGCAAATAAATTATTATTTACGGTGTAGGCAAGGGTTGTGTTTGCAGTACAAAAATCCAGATTTTCAGCATTTTCAGGATATTCAATGTTTTGATTTACCTTTTTGGTGTCAATATTTAAAATCACGATCTGATTGGCTGCACGAAACCAAATTTGGGATGGATTGATGAATGAAAATCGAGGGAACGATTTGACCACTTTTATCCCGTCCGTTTTTAAGGCCGTGTTTAATTCGGAGAGTGATAAAATATTGGATTGATTATTCTTCTGAATTTCCTGCTGAAGCAGAATGCTGTCTTTTACCATCACAAACCGGTGTGCATCGCGCCATTTGATTTGTTCAGGCATTTGTGGTTTCAGGTAACTACTGGCACCCAGAATTGCATCTTTCAGGCTCAATGTCTTTTGGGCGCTTACACCCGAAACAATAAAAAAGAGAATCAGAAGAAATGTAAACTGCTTCATCGATAATGATTTTAGGAAAAAGTCAATGGTCATTAGGAAAAACTATTTTCGAATGACTGATGACTATTTTTTTGATTTGTTGCAAATGTAAATTGAAAATCTGTTCGGAAAACAATTATTTAACTGAATAAACTCATGATTTCTTCTTCATTAATTCCGTCTATCGGATTATTCGAGCCGATGAACTTCTCGGCCAGGGCTGATTTTCTGGATTTTAAAATCTGGATTTTTTCTTCAATTGAATCTTCAGTAATAAACCGGTAAACAAACACTTTTTTATCCTGACCGATGCGATGCGCGCGGTTGATGGCTTGATTTTCAGCGGCCGGATTCCACCACGGGTCGATAATAAAAACATAGTCAGCAGAGGTCAGGTTCAGCCCAACGCCACCGGCCTTCAGCGAAATCAGGAAAATGTGGTTGTCGGGGTCTTCCTGAAACTGTCGGATTACTTCCTGACGGTTCATGGTTTTCCCGGTTAGCATGGAATATTTCCAGTTTTTCGATTCGATTTTGGCCTGAAGTAATTCGAGGTGTTTTACAAACGAGGAGAAAATCAGTACTTTATGGTTTTCAGCCAACAAATTTTTTAGGTTTCGGTATATTTCGTTGAATTTACCCGATTCCATCTCGCTTTCTTTTGAAACCAACGATGGATGGTTAGCCAACTGGCGAAGTTTGGTCAACCCCTGAAGAACCACCAATGCCGACTTTTTGAGCCCGTTCGATTCAATGTTTTTCAGAATGGCATTTCGGATAGCCGATTTTTCCGTATCGTAAATTTCCTTTTGATCTTCAGTCATTTCGCAATAACGGATTTGCTCGGTCATCGCCGGCAAATCTTTGGCAACTTCCTCTTTTTTGCGCCTCAATACAAAAGGATGAATCAGTTTTTGTAATTTTTTCTGCTGTTCTTCGTCATTCTTTTTCTCAATCGGGGTTATAAATTCACGCTTGAAGTAGGGCAAACTCCCAAGCAATCCCTTGTTCAGGAAATTGAGTTGCGACCACAAGTCAGACAGCGAGTTTTCGATTGGAGTTCCGGTAATTACCAATTTGTGTTTCGACCGTATTTCAAGGATGCTTTTATATGTTTTCGACGACGAATTTTTGATGTTTTGGCTCTCGTCCAGAATCAGGTACCAGAAATCGAACGAACGAAGCATTTCAGCATCGTTTCTCATCGTTCCGTAAGTGGTTAGTATTACGTCGTAATATCCAATGGTTTGCGCCATTTTATTCGATTTATTCCGGAGGCCGCCAACATGTTTATACACCTTGAGCGAAGGGGCAAACTTTCGGATTTCATTTTCCCAGTTGTGAATCAGCGAAGTTGGCATGACAATCAATGAGGCTGGTTGCAACGGAGCGCCTGCTTCAGGCTGATCGAAAAGCGAAAATTGCAATTGGTCGTCTTTCTTCGGAACAACAATCTGCGATTTTGCTTTCTTGATTTTTAGTAAAAGCGTCAAGGTCTGCAACGTTTTTCCCAAACCCATGTCGTCAGCCAGACAACCGCCCAATTGGTTTTCGTACAAATGATACATCCACGAGAATCCTTCTTTCTGGTAGTTTCGCAGCTCGGCTTTTAAATCATTCGGAAGTTCTACCGGATTGGCAAAACTCGTATTTATTTCTTCCAGTTTGTAGAAGTAATTCCGGTCGATTCCTTTTACGTTATCCTGAAGAAGCAGAAAATGGTGCTTTTTGAGTTTCAGGATATTGCCATCAGTTTTGGCAAACGGGAAAATTTCGCGGTACGACGAAAACCATTCGAGTGGCAAAACTGCAATTTCGCCCGATGGAAGTTCAAATTCGCGAATGCCATTTAAAATGTGTTTCCGCAACCTGATAAACGGGATTTGGAACGAACCGAATTTAACGATGGCATAAATGTCGAACCAGTCTTCGTCGCTTTTAATCTGAATATCCAGAATTTGAGTTCCGGTGTAATATTTTTTGTCGAGTTTGTTTTGCTGAATCAGAAACCCTTGTTTCTCCAGTGTTTCACGGTTTTTTGATAGCCACAGCACGGGGCTGTAATAGTTGTCGGTTTCATCATTATCTTTTGGATTCCAAAAACCATTTTTGTATTTCAAATCCAGTTTTTTCAACATTGCAAGCTGCTCTTCCTCCCATTCATGGTTGCGGACAAATTTCCTGAATGAATAGTTGTCGTGTTTCATTTCAAGGCTGACAAATACATCAGATACAGCATCAGCAAGGTATAAACTGTTGTCGTATCTGAATTTAACGATAATGGTTGGTCGCAATGCCAAATCCTGCTCAAGCGAAAGTATGGTTTTTCGTGGCGGGCTGCTTTCAACAATCTCAAAACCGGTAGCTTTTACTTCCGATTCTTTAATTGTATTCAGCACAAACGACTTGTAATACTTGTCTTCGGCCTGCCGCGGAATCCAAACCGATTCTTTCGACAGGAAAGGAACTATCTTTTTCCCTGAAAGCTTATTGAAAATATAGAGTTTATTCAGGTACACAAAACAGCAGGGTAGGGTAGTGACCATGCGAAGCGTTTTGTGTAAAATCTCCACTGGCGTGCCTTCATGACTGATTTTTAGTCGGTATCTCGTGCCATTTTCATTTCGGTAAAAATGAAATACGCTTTCCGAAAAGCTCTGGTTGATTTGGATAACGTCTTCGTTGTATAGGCTCGAATATTTGGCCTGTTTGGAAAACAGTCTGGTTTTGCCTTTCATTAACAGCAGGATACAACGATACATGTATTTGTCGATGAAAGGACTAATGTGGTTCTGAAACAGATCAGCATCCAGGTTCTGGAAAAAGTTTGGCTCTTTCTTTTTTGAGAATTTTTTCACCAGGTTTTCATCGCTATAATTCTCGATCAACTTGAGTAATTCAAGTTCCGATTCGTTCAATCCGACCTCGCCACTTTTATAGTCACGTAACTTAACTGTCTTTTTTACAGTGAAGTACGAACGTTCTTCTTCAATTAGCATGGGGACGAAAATGTTCCCAACGGCACGATGTTCGGTCAAAGCGATAATAAATTCCTGAGCCAATTTTGGTTAAATTATTGATTATTAAACTTCCTGAATCACTTTCAAAAGTTAACTTTCAGGGATAAACAAAAGGTTAAAGGTACGACATTCCGGTTTTATATGGAACATTTATTTCTTCGAAAACACGAGTATTTAACATTGTGACACGAGGACAAGCCGTTTCTTAACAGTTATTTAAGATTGTGGATTAATTGAGTTAACCTTCCAAAAAAGAATACCATTTTAGCAAATATTCTTTGCACATTACTATTTTTGGTGCTCATTTCAAAAATCTAATTAAAACCGAATACGATGAACCAGATAGTAGAGAAGGTTCTTTTTTCAGAAAAAGTAGCCAAGTTTGTTGTTGATGCTCCGCGAATTGCCAAGTCGCGTAAGCCTGGTCATTTTGTGATCTTGCGTGTAGATGAAAAGGGGGAGAGGATTCCACTGACCATTGCTGGTGCTGATCCGGTAAAAGGGACAATTGTACTGGTGGTTCAGAAAATGGGCGTTAGTTCAGCTAAGCTTTTTGAGCTTGAGGTTGGCGATTATATTCTCGATTTAGTTGGTCCTCTGGGTAAAGCAACTCATATTCATCAGGCGGGAACTGTCCTTGCCTGTGGTGGTGGTGTAGGTGTTGCGCCAATGCTTCCGATTGTTGAAGGCTTTAAAAAGGCCGGGAATCGGGTTATCTCCATAATTGCAGCGCGTAATAAAGACCTGATTATTTTGGAAGACGAAATCCGAAAATGGTCGGACGAAACAATCGTAATGACCGACGACGGATCCTACGGAACCAAAGGATTGGTGACTGCCGGAGCCGAGATGATTATCCAGCGCGAAAAGGTGAACGAATGTATTGCCATTGGACCTGCTGTGATGATGAAATTTACTTCGTTGCTGACCAAAAAGTATGAAATTCCAACTCAGGCCAGTTTAAATGCCATCATGGTTGACGGAACCGGAATGTGTGGGGCATGTCGTGTAAGCGTTGGCGGAAATACCTATTTTACTTGTATCGACGGACCAGAATTTGACGCTCACCAGATTGATTTTGATGAGTTGATCATGCGTCTGGGTGGATATTCGAACGAAGAAAAACTTGCTTACGAGCGGTATGTATAATCTAAATTAAACTTAACGAAATGTCAACAAATAAAGAATATATTCAGATCGAGCGCGAAAAAGAGTGGCGGGTTGATCTGAGAAAAACCATTGCTAATAAGGAGCGTACTGCCAAAGAAAGAGTTCGAATGCCTGAGATGGATCCGCAGGAACGCATCAAATATCAGGATCGCGAAGTGAATATCGGTTTGTCGGCCGATCAGGCTCAGAAAGAAGCTAGCAGATGTCTGGACTGCCCAAATCCAACTTGTATCGAAGGTTGCCCGGTTAGCATTAACATTCCAAAATTTGTTAAATATATTGAAGCTGGAAAATTTCTGGATGCCGCTAAAACATTAAAAGAAACTTCGGCGCTTCCGGCAGTTTGCGGTCGTGTTTGCCCTCAGGAAAAACAGTGCGAAGCCAGTTGTTTTTATACTCAGAAAATGAAAAAGGATCCGGTGGCTATCGGTCATTTGGAGCGTTTTGCAGCCGATTACGAGCGTGAAAGCGGTTTTATGTCGATTCCTGAAGTTGCTCCAGCCAACGGAATAAAGATAGCTGCTATTGGTTCAGGTCCGGCTTCGCTCTCTTTTGCCGGCGACATGATTAAACTGGGTTACGATGTGACTGTTTTTGAAGCGCTGCACGAAATTGGTGGCGTATTAAAATATGGTATTCCTGAATTCCGTCTTCCAAACAAAATTGTGGACGTTGAATTGGATAACCTTCAGAAAATGGGCGTGAAGTTTGTCCGAAATTTTATTGTTGGAAAAACGGCCAGTTTCGACGATTTGAAAGAAGAAGGTTTCGAAGCCTTTTTCGTGGCTAGTGGTGCAGGGCTACCACGTTTCATGAATATTCCGGGTGAAAACTACAACGGAATCCTTTCGTCGAACGAATACCTGACCCGTGTAAACCTGATGAATGCAGCTAAAGATGAATTTGATACTCCGGTTATTAAAGGAAAAACAGTGGCTGTGATTGGCGGTGGAAACACTGCGATGGATTCGGTTCGTACCGCAAAACGCTTAGGTGCAGAGCGGGCAATTATTGTTTATCGTCGTTCGCGTGCGGAAATGCCTGCCCGTGTCGAGGAAGTTCATCATGCCGAGGAAGAAGGCATCGAATTTATCAACCTGGCCAACCCGATTGAATATTTTGCCGACGAAAAAGGAAAAGTAAACCGGATGCGTGTTCAGCGCATGGGGCTTGGCGAACCTGATGCTTCAGGGCGTCGTCGTCCGATCGTTTTGGAGGGTTCTGAATATGATATTCCTGTCGATTTGGTTGTTGTTGCCGTGGGTGTATCACCAAACCCATTAATCCCTTCAGAAGTAAAAGAACTGAAAGTGAGCAAATGGGGAACCATTGAAGTTACAGAAGAAACCATGCAAAGTTCAATCCCGGAAATGTTTGCCGGTGGCGACATTGTTCGTGGTGGAGCAACGGTAATTTTGGCGATGGGCGATGGCCGGAAAGCTGCTGCCAATATGGATGAATACCTCCAGAAAAAGCATAAAGCCAACTAAATTTTTTATCTTTAAACGACCAATCTAATTGTTATGGCAAATATATCAACCCGATTCTTTGGACTCGATTTAAAAAGTCCGGTAATTGCAGCAAGCAGCAGCATGACCGGTCATGCAGAACAAGTTATCAAACTGGCCGAGGCAGGCGCCGGAGCCATCGTTTTAAAATCAATATTCGAGGAAGAGATTTTTCATGAATTGCAGGAAGAACTTAGCCTTCGTACTCCATTAAATTCAGACCCTGAGTATTTGGATTACTTTGATTATGTGATCAAAGAAGAAACAATCCGGAAATATCTTCATTTAATTTCTGAAGTTAAAGCAAAAACTGCGGTTCCAATCGTTGCCAGTATAAATTGTGTTAGTTCAAGTGATTGGACATTGTTTGCACGAAAAATTGAAGAAGCTGGAGCTAATGCCTTGGAATTGAATATGTTTATTGCTCCATCGGATATTTCAAAAAGTTCTGAAAATCACGAGCAGTTTTATTTTGAGACTATTCAGAAAGTGCTTCAAGCTGTTCAAATACCAGTTTCAATTAAAATCAGTCATTATTTTTCTAACCTCTCCGGAATGGTTAAGAAATTGGCAAATACAGGTATTGCCGGAATCACCATTTTTAACCGCTTTTACAATCCTGATATTGATATTCACGAAGAAGCTGTTACTGTTGCCGATGTTTTAAGTACCTCTCACGATTACCTGCTTCCGTTAAAATGGACAGGTATTTTGTCTGGTCAGGTTAAAGTTGATTTATCAGCCACTTCAGGAATTCATTCGGCTGAAACTGCTATTAAATTTTTATTGTCAGGCGCTTCTGCCGTGCAAATTGCTTCAGTTGTTTATCATGAAGGCCCATCGGCGATCACTCGTATGAATCAGGGCATTTCTGACTGGATGGATCAGAAAGGTTATAAGTCTATTTCAGAATTTCAAGGTTCATTAAGTCAGGCTGCAACATCAGCTCAGGCCTGGGAGCGGACACAATTCATGAAATATTTTGGCGAAAAAGCATACTAGTGTTGTGTTAACGAGCTTATGACGGATCGTCATGCCGAACTTGTTTCGGCATCCCATTGTAAATGAGACCCTGAAACAAGTTCAGGGTGACTTGCTCCGAATATTATCAATAAATAAAAATGCCAGTACATGCCCATTTGGGAAGTACTGGCATTTGTTTTACTTTTGACTCCTGTTATCTATCATCAGAACCATGAAACTACTTGTTGTCATTTGCCTCTTTGTTTTAAGTATTTCGATTTTCAATCCTTGTTTCTCGCAGAAGCAAGTCGAGATTTCAGGAGTCAAATACATTTTGCATACCGTTATCAAAAGCGAAACCGTTTTTAATATTTGCCAGAAATATAAGGTAAGTCAGAAAGATATTATGCAGGCAAACCCTGGATTGCCGGGCATTCTTAAAGCTGGTTCAACTGTTAAAATTCCGGTTGCTACAGTATCTCAGGAAACGGAAAAGCCGGAGCCGGCAGGAGAAGCACAACCGGCAACGGAAGAGGAGTTTTATTACCACAAAGTTGCACCTAAGCAAACCTTATTCTCAATTGCGAAACAGTACGGCATTACAGCCAACGATTTAATCCGGAATAATCCGGAATTGACCAATGGAATTGTTCCCGGACAGGTTTTAAAAATTCCGGTAAGCATAACCAATGTTGACGCACAAAAGGCCAATGATATAGCATCTACCCAGATTGATGTTTCAGAATATTCGGTGCATCCGGTGGTTTCGGGCGAAACTTTGTATAGTCTGGAACAGCGTTACGGAATTTCGCATGATGAAATGATGAAATTTAACCCGGCGCTTCAGAACGGGCTAAAAGCAGGAATGAAACTGAAAATTCCGGCAAAAAAGGCTGTTGCATCGGTTGAACCAGTTACTGTGCCTGGCAATGTTGTTTTGAGCAAGTATAAGGTCGAAAAAGGTGAAACGCTTTTTTCGTTAGCTGCCCGCTTTGGTGTGGATGTCGCCGAAATTAAGAAGGTAAATCCTTCACTCTTTTCGCGCAGTCTGGAAACAGGTGAAATAATTTCGATTCCGCAGCAATCTTCAGCTAAAAATCAGGATTCAGGAAAAACGGAACCTTCGCAAATCGCGACTGTAACAGAACCCAATTCGGAACCACCTCAGGATTGTGATCCGATAAACTCGAAAAAACAGAAGTACAAAGCTGCACTTTTATTGCCACTGTATCTTGCCGGAAATGAAAATCCGGAACCTACAAGTATTGATAAAGCTCTTTTGCTTAGTAAAATCAGTATAACAAAATCGGTAGTTGCCAATCCGATGGATACTGCTGTTGTTTTAAATGGAGCGAACATCGATCAAAGAGCATTGGGATTTCTTGAATTTTATGAAGGTGCGTTACTTGCTTTGGATAGTGTTCAGCGCAGGGGCATGAACGTTGAATTGTATGTATTCGATTCGAGTAATCAGAAAATGATTAATGCTTTGCTTCAGTTGGACGAATTTCGTGATTTGAATCTGATCATCGGTCCGGTGTATCCCGAAATTCAGGAAACAGTAGCTTCTTTTGCTGCGAAGAACCGCATTCCAATGGTTTCGCCATTGGCTTCCGCCGGAAATCTGGAGCAAAATAATTCATGGTACTTTAAAGTGAATCCGAGTCGGGAATATCAGATTGAGCAAACCGCTTCGTATGCCGCAGAGAACCTGCGCAACAAGAATTTTATTTTGCTACAGTTGAGTGGAAATTCGTCTTCGGCTGATGCCCAGCTTGCCAGGTTGTGCAAGGAGAAACTGGCGATCACTTCGAAAAAGAACTTGTTTCATGAGTACAACATTCAGCAGCAGGGCATTAATTCATTAAAACCGCTTTTGGCTGATAGTGCAGAGAATATCTTTATCATCCCAACCGATAATGAAGCACAAGTTAGTGTTGCGGTTACCAATCTGACTGCTTTGGCCGAACATTACAACATTGTATTGTTGGGAACACAGGCGCTTCCAAAGTTGAAAAGTATTCAGACTGAAAACTATCATCGGATTCGGTTGCGCTATTTGTCACCATACTTAATCGATTATAACCGACATCTGGTGCGTCGGTTTGTGGGTCAGTACCGCCAAATGTATTCAGCAGAACCTACACAATTCAGTTTCCAGGGATTTGATGTGACCTATTATTTTCTAAGCGCACTTTATCGCTATGGTAAAGATTTCAGAAATTGCCTGTCGGATTATCCGATGGAGCTAACCCAAATGGATTTTAACTTCGAAAAGGTGGCACCAATGGGTGGCTATACCAATCACAATTTGTTTGTTACAGGTTACGAGCGCAACTTTGATGTGCTTAATCTGGGGACTTTTGGTGGCCATTCGTTGAATCAGAAAAAGTAAAGCCTTGCTTTAATTCTTCAACTGGTTCCTTAATCTGAATGATTTTCTTGAATCTGGTAAAAAGATTGTAAATTCGTTCCCGACTGAAAATCTGTCTTATTATGGTGGCTAATCGAAATTTTAAAAGGACTATTTTAACAGCTTTCAAAGCTTTCAACGGAAAAGCTTTGGTTCTGTTATTTTGTCTGATATTGGCTTCAAAAGTATCCATGTCAGATGGAATTGAAGCTGTGAATAACCTGAATTTTGATTTTTATTCGCAAGAACATGGCCTCTCCAGCAATCAGATTCACAGTATTCTTCAGGATAAAAAAGGATGGATGTGGTTCGGAACATCGCAGGGAGCCTGCCGTTTCGATGGCTATAAGTTTACCGTTTTCAAAAACGATGCTGATGATTCGACCAGCCTGAAAGGAAATCTGGTTCGGGCTATTTTTGAAGATCGGAAAGGCCAGTTGTGGATTGGTACTGAAAACGGAGGGCTTAATAAATTCAACCGTGAAAAGGAAAATTTTCAGCATCTGTTTAGTTCTGGAACCCAAACAGAATTAAAAGATGTTTCGGTTACTTCTATTCACGAGGATAAGGTTGGTAATCTTTGGGTAGGAACGGATTCTCACTTATATCTGATTAAAGGTGAAACTAACATTTCAGAAATAAAACCGACAAGCTTGCCCTTTCCCACTGATTATTTTCGTGTTTTGCTTTCTGATCAATCCGGAAGGATTTGGTTGGGTACAAATCATGGTCTGTTTGTCTACAATCAAAAAACAAATACTTCAGAAAAAATAAATTTAGCACAAAGCTTATCGGCAAACGAAGAGATTTGGGAAATTGTTATGGATGACGATGGTACAATTTGGGTGGGTACCTATGCGAATGGTATGTTTTCTGTTAATCAGACGACGCTTGAAGCCAAACAGATAATCATTGATCCGAATAATGAAAGAAGCCTTACGGTCAGATCAATTTCGAAAGACAAAAACGGAAAATACTGGATAGGTACCCGTGGTGGATTGTATATTTACCAAAAGAACACAGGCGTTACGGCTCACTATTATCATGAAGAAAGGGAACCTAAGAGTCTAGTCAATAATTCTATTCAGTGTATCGCCCATGATTTGAAGGGTGATGTTTGGATTGGTACTCGCAATGGGATAAACTTTTTAATCGAAGAACGGCAAAATATTCATGGATATAAATCGATGCCTGGCGACGACCGGTATCTGAACAGCAGTGAGATTTATGCCTTTTGGATTGATCCCAAAGGCGATGTGTGGGCCGGTACTGAAAGTGGTGGAATAAACATTCTGAACCGAAAAACTGGTCGTTTCAGATATTTTGTTCCTCAAAAAGGCAATCCAAATTCCTTGTCGCGCAACTGCATCAAAGCCTTAATGGACGATGGTCGAAATAACCTGTGGATTGGTACTTTCCTGGGCGGATTGGATGTGCTTAATCTTCGGACGGAATCATTTAAGCATTATCGGAATGATCCTGCGAATCCTGCTAGTTTGTCTGATAATCGGGTCTGGGCATTCTTGAAGGACAGCAATAACGATATTTGGGTAGGAACTACTGCCGGACTTGATAAGTATAACTCGACAACGGACAATTTTGTGCACTATCCGAATCTGAGTCAAGGTCAGGTCAATTGGTTGGCCGAAGACGATGAACATTGCTTGTGGATTGGTTCAGATATTTTGGTTGTTTATAATCCAAAGAATCAAAATGTTGTTCGAATCAATCAATCGACGAGGTGCATGCTTCAGGATTCAAAAAAGCGATTTTGGCTGGCTACAAATAATGAGGGAGTTGCACTTTACTCCAAAGAAAAGGGAATTGTCAGGTATTTTACTGAAAAAAACGGACTGGCCAACAACCAAACACTGGCTATTTTGGAAGATAATGACCACTTTTTGTGGATTAGTACAACCAATGGCCTTTCAAAATTCGATCCGGAAAAAGAACGTTTTCATAATTTTTCACTCAAAAACGGGTTCCAGAACAACCAGTTTACTTATGGTGCTGCTTACAAAACAAAAAGCGGAGAGCTCCTTTTTGGCGGAATTTCAGGTTTTAATGTGTTCGATCCGGCGAAAATTAAGTCGGGCGAATACTTTGCACCCATTGTGTTGACCGATCTGAAGATATTCAATAAATCAGTCAAAATTGGTGAAAGCAAGAAGGATGTTCTCCGAAAGAGTATTTCAGAAACAGAAAAGATCCAGTTGAAATATGAGCAGAATTCTATTACACTTGATTTCGCATCGTTCGATTATGCCAATAATATTGGTATTCAATACTCTTATTATCTCGAAAATTTTGATAAAGACTGGACAGAGCCTTCGGTTGGCCGATCGGCAACCTATACCAATTTGGATCCGGGAGAATATACCTTTCGGGTAAAAACAGTTTCTATCGATAGGCAGGAAAGCAATTCCGGACCTGTACTTACCATTGTAGTTCTTCCACCATATTGGCAAACCTGGTGGTTTCGGGTTATCCTGTTTGCCACAATTGCTGGCTTATTTTATATGCTGATTGCCTTTCTGGTAAATAAAGAAAAACTCAAGAACGACTTGGTGCTTGAACGCATGAAAGCCAAAGAATTGCATGAACTTGATATGATGAAATTGAGGTTTTATACCAATATCTCTCATGAAATCAGGACTCCACTAACCTTGATTCTTGGTCCGCTCGAAAAAATGAAAAACAACATGCTTCCATCGTCTGAAATTAAAGGGCATGTTGAAGTAATGTACCGAAATGCGACTCAATTACATCAGTTAATCAATCAGTTACTCGATTTCAGAAAGTTAGAGTCAGGCAATATAAAGCTCATTTTAACAAGCGGTGATCTGGTTTCGTATATTTCTGAAATTGTTAGTTCGTTTGATAAATTTGCTGAAGAGAAGGAGATTGAACTGAAATTCAATTCATTGAAGAAAAGGATTATAACTAATTTTGATACCGATAAGGTGGCCAAAATTATGAATAACCTGTTGTCGAATGCCTTTAAATTTACAGGAAAGGGTGGACGAATATCTGTCAATCTTTCGCTGGTGTTTGACGATTCGACAGAAAATGATCCTCTTGGAAATTCAGAAGAGAACCGGTTGGTTGAAATCACGGTGAAAGATAATGGAATTGGAATTTCGGAGTCAAACCTGGAGAAAATATTTACACGCTTTTTCCAGGTTGGAGAAGGTGCAACGCAGACAGGAACCGGCATTGGCCTTGCTTTAACTAAGGAGCTTGTCAAATTGCATAACGGTAAGCTATTTGTTACCAGCAAGCCGGGCAAAGGATCAAAGTTCACCGTTCAGCTTCCATACGAAGATCTTAATGTTTCAGAATCGACTGAAGCTAGTCTGCCGGTAGTTCATAAAGAACAAGATTCGGTTGTTGCTGTTGCTGAAGAGCATGTGAACGAATCAATTGTGGCCGGACAAAAAATTATGCTTTTAGTCGACGATAATGCTGATGTCAGGTACTTTATTAAATCTCATTTTTCTGTCAGTTTCCAGATTTTGGAAGCCGCTAATGGGGTAGAGGGCTGGGATATTGCGCTTAAAACCATTCCCGATATTATTATTAGTGATGTGATGATGCCTGATATGGACGGGTTCGAATTTTGCCGGAAGGTTCGAAAAGATGAACGCACATCCCATATTCCAATCTTGTTGCTTACTGCATTAGGATCGCGGGAACACGAAATAGAAGGACTGAGCTACGGTGCTGATGATTACATTACCAAACCTTTCGACTTGGTCATTCTACAGACCAAGGTTGAAAATATCCTTTCGGTAAGGCAATCCCTGAAACAAAAATATACTGGCGAAATACTGCTTCAGCCGCGGAATGTGATTCTGAGTTCACCCGATGAACGCTTCCTTCAAAAGGCGATTGCAGTTGTTGAAGATAACATCGATGATCCTGATCTTGACATCGAAAAATTTGCTTCTGAAATTGGCGCCAGTCGTATGCAATTGTACCGCAAATTGAATGCACTGACTGAGATGACCGTCAAGGAATTTGTTCGCAGTATTCGCCTGAAGCGGGCAGCCCAATTGTTGGTGCAGAAAAAGCTAAATATTTCGGAAGTTGCTTATGCCGTTGGGTTCCGTGATCTGTCGCATTTCCGAAAATGTTTTAAACAGGAGTTTGGAATGAGTGCCAGCGAATATGTGGATAAACATGGAGTGGAATAAATTTACAGGACTACCAGTTAATTGTAGATTCACGTAGGTATGCTACCGGTTATTCATTTAGATTTACCAATCGCTTTATCAGTCGTCTTATCCTCGTGGCCTTCTTTAAACTAATTTGATGGGTAATTCTATTGGCGATTTTAAAAATCCGGAATCGATACTTCAACGATTTTACCTATCATTTCTCTGTCAAATTCCTTCTCTGGAATTTCGTAAATAATTTACAATTTTTTAACAATAGATTTACATGCTTAAATGTGTTTTGTTGTGTGTTAATTTGCATTATTTCAGTCTTTTGCGTCGTTTTTGTAGATTTTGTAATAAATAATTTGCCCCGCTTTTTGGGAAATATTTCCCGCTGATGGTACGCTGACCCTCCTTCCTTGATATGACTTTATAGGTTTCATGGCTTGCCGAGTTGTAGTTTTACATCCAGACTCAATCAAAACTTATGGAAGAAATAATCAAAAAACAGAAAAGAGTTGCTTTGATCATTGCCTTGACAACGATCTTTTTGGCAGCTATCCTTTTATTTTTGATTATTACCACTTTTTGAGCAATCGATTGTATTTGGTAAATAACAAACTTAACGCTAACTAATGAAGAAGATCTGGATAATACCTGTGGCTTTTTTGATGGTATTTCAATCGTGTTCTGGCCAATCGATAAAGAAAGAAGCAAATGGTCTGGAGATGGCAGTGAAAATGGCCGATTCGGAAATTAAACAATTTCCTGAGCCATGGACTGTTGATTTCAACCCTCAGCCAGTCTGGAATTACACGCAGGGTTTGATTGCCTATTCCATGATTAAAGTATGGAACGCGAACGGCAATGAAACGTATTATAATTATGCCAAAACCTATGCTGATAAATTTATCGATAAGGATGGTGTTATCAGTCAGTATAAGTTGGACGATTATAATATTGATGCAGTAAACTCCGGAAAGTTTCTTTTCGATCTGTACGAAAAAACAAAAGACGAAAGGTACCTGAAAGCAATCAATCAACTGCGCGATCAGCTCAAAACGCATCCACGAACTTCGGAAGGTGGTTTCTGGCACAAAAAACGTTACCCACACCAAATGTGGCTCGATGGATTGTACATGGGCGCTCCATTTTATGCCCAATATGCTGTACATTTCAACCAACCTGATCTTTTTGACGATGTGGTTAAGCAGTTTATTCTAGTCCATAAATACACTTACAATCCTGAAACTGGTCTGAATTACCACGGTTGGGACGAAAGCAAAACTCAGAAATGGGCCGATCCAAAAACCGGTTGTTCTCCCAACTATTGGGGCAGGGCCGAAGGTTGGTATGCGATGGCTTTGGTTGATGTTCTCGATTATCTTCCTCAGAATCATCCAGGACGAGTAAAAATTCTTGAAATTCTGAATCAGGTTGTTGCTGGTATCAAAAAATATCAGGATACAAAAACTGGCTTATGGTATCAAGTTCTCGATCAGGGTTCTCGTGAAGGAAATTACCTCGAAGCAACAGGATCTTCCATGTTCGCTTATGCTTTGCTGAAAGCTACCCGGAAGGGCTACATCAGTAATGATTACAAGGCTGTAGCGTTGAAAGCCTACTCAGGAATATTGGAAAACCTGATCAAAAATAACAATGATGGAACGATTAGTCTGACCAAATGCTGCTCGGTGGCAGGTTTGGGCGGAAACCCATACCGCGATGGTTCTTACGAATACTACATTAAAGAACCAGTGCGCGATAACGACCCCAAAGGAGTAGGACCGTTTATTTTGGCTTCGCTTGAATTCAGTATGAAATAGCTATATCACATTTGAAATTAAACACAAATAATATCTGGCTATTCCATTCGCCGGGATTTTATATCAGGAACAAAAACCGATACGACAATTGAAGAACCCTAAATGGGGTATGAATTAAATGAAATAAGTAAAAGCAATACACAAACTTAACAATTATCTATGATGAAAATGAAGCAAAGTTTTCTTGGTAAAGTTTGCCTGTTAGCACTGTTCGTAATTTTCACAAGCGCACAATTGTACGCTCAGAAAGTTAGCGGTGTGGTGGTTGATGAAACAAACACTCCATTACCAGGCGTAAATGTTGTAGTTAAAGGAACTACAAATGGTGTGATAACCGATTTTGATGGGAAATTTTCCATTAATCCAGCTAACATCCAAAAGGACGTTCTCTCTTTCTCCTTTATTGGTATGGAAACCAAAGAAATAAGTATCAATGGACAGAAAGAGATTAATGTGCAAATGAAAAGCAACACTCTTGAATTGGATGAGGTTGTTGCAGTTGGTTACGGTACAGTTAAAAAGCGCGATCTGACAGGCTCGGTTTCTTCAGTAAAATCGGAAGAGATTACAAAAACAAGCAGTAGTAACGCGATGCAGGCCATGCAGGCCCGGGTTCCCGGACTTGACATTCAGCAGTCAAGCGGACAGGCAGGAGCAGGCATAAATATAAATCTGCGCGGTAATCGTTCTATCTCGGCTTCGAATAGCCCCTTAATCTTAGTTGATGGAATCGAATATGGTTCTACACTTGATGTAAATCCATCCGATATTGAATCAATGGAAGTTTTAAAAGATGCTTCGTCAACTGCTATTTATGGTACCCGTGGAGCGAATGGTGTTATTATCATTACAACCAAACGCGGAAAGTCGGGCTCAACTAAAGTTAATTTTAATGCTTATGTATCTTCAAACTCACCTACCAATGTTCCTCAGGTGATGTATGGTGATAAAGAAGTACAACGTTTAATTGACAAAGCTAACTATCAGGCTGATTCTAAATCGGGAAATTGGGGAACCAGCAATTTGACTCCAGAGCAGGTTTTGACCGAAAGTTTGGAAGATTTTACTGAAATCGGGATTTATCAGGATAAATCGTACACCAACTGGGCTGATATGATCCTTCAGAATGGATTGACTAAAAATTATGAACTTTCAGTTTCCGGAGGAAATGAGAAAACAACCTTCAATCTTTCGTTAGGAACTATGTTTGATGAAGGACTGATGAAAGATGATAAACAGAGCCGATACAATGTAAGAACCAATTTGGATCATAAAATCAGCAATGTTTTCAAGGCTGGAACCAGTTTAATGTTCACATACAAGGATAACGATTCTCGTAATTCAAGTGTATTTAGCCAGGCTCTTAAAATGACTTCCATTACACATCCTTACACTGCTGAAGGTGTATTGATTGCAACGCCTAACCCACGTTATGCCGCACACTGCAACCCATTACTCGATGAAATTGATGGCGCCTACAAAAACAATGTTGAATCCACCCGTTTCTTTGGTAATACATACCTTGAAGTTTCTCCTATGAAAAACATGAACTTCAAAACAATATTTGCACTCGACCGCTCAAATACTCGTTCAGGCATCTATCAGGATTACCAGAGTGTTAGTCGTTACCAATCACCCGGAACCAGTTCTATTTCTTCGGAATATGAAAATAAAACGGGTTTAACATGGGAAAACACATTGAATTACAATACGAACTTTGGTGGAACAAAACATGAAATTACAGCTTTGTTGGGACATAGTATGAAACAGAGTGTTTACGAAGAATCGATAACCTCTGGTGACGCCGGACGTGAGCATTATTACACCAGTTTATTTTACGATTTGTCGAAAATTGCATCTGCTACAACGACCAGTCAGTTTATTAAATCGTCGATGATGTCGTATTTTGGTCGTTTGAACTATAAGTACAACGAGAAATACTTACTTACGGCATCAGTACGTGCCGATGGATCTTCAACACTTGCCAAAGGTCACCAATGGGGCTATTTCCCTTCAGTAGCAGCAGCTTGGAGAGTTAACGAAGAATCATTTCTGAAAGATACGGAATGGCTCAGTAACCTGAAGCTTCGCACATCGTGGGGTATTTCGGGTAACGCAGCCGTTGGCGCTTATAGTACTTTAACATCGCTAAGTACAACTCCTGTTTACTATTACTTGGGAGCAACCAGTATTGCCGGTAATATTCCAAGTACATTAGGAAATAAAGACCTGACCTGGGAAAAGACTGCATCTTATAACTTTGGTCTTGACTTTGGAATTATTGATAACCGCGTTTCAGGTACAATTGACTATTTTATTAGTAATACTTCGGATTTGCTTTATCGTAAAAGTGCTCCGCCATCATCAGTATATCCAAGTGTTTTGGCAAACATTGGCGAAACTAAGGGTCATGGTCTTGAAGTTTCGTTGAATACTTTGGTTGCAAAAACAAAAGATTTTTCATGGGATATAAACTGGACTTATACCACCTACAAAGATGAAATTACCAAATTATCGGAAGGTGTAACAACTAATATTAGTGGGACAACAGGTCAGATTGTTGGTCAGGCCGTTTCGATTTATTACGATTTTGAAGCGAATGGCAACTGGAATGTTGGTGAATATGCAACCTATAAAGCCGATTGGGAAGCCCGTCATCCAGGTGAGACGATTGGCTATGTAGCGGCTTACGGAGCTCCGGGAACAATGAAGATTGTTGACCGTAACGACGACGGTATGTTAAATGATGATGACAAGATTGTTTATAACCGCTCGCCTAAGCACATCTTTGGTATGAATAATTCGGTGGCCTACAAAAATTTCTCATTGTCGGTACTTGTTTATGCCCGTATTGGCGGTTACATCTCGTACGACATGAATTCACAATTGAACTATGAATCGGCAAACTGGGGAAATCTTGATTATTGGACACCTACTAATGTTAATGCGAAATTTCCAAGCCCGGGAGCTCCAAGTACAACATTTGGAAGCTACGGATCTGCTTTGAAATATGAAAAGGCCGATTACCTGAAAATTAAAGATATAACTCTTGGTTATAACTTGCCCAAAAGTGCGATCAGCCATATTGGACTTAGCAACGTAAAAGTTTATGGATCGATGAAAAACTATTTTACATTCAGTAAAATTGATAATTACGACCCTGAGCGTGGTGGCGCTATTTCCTTCCCATTGTCAAAACAGTTAGTTGTAGGTGTTAATGTTGAATTCTAATTACTAATAAGAAATAACGATGAAAAAGAAAATATATATCCTAATAGCTGCCATGGCGCTTATGCTTGGTACGCCTTCCTGCTCTGATTATCTGGATGAAGATAATAAGGTAGGTGCAACGGCCGATCTTACTTATTCTACAGCAACGGGTATTCAGGGGCTGGTCTCTTCTTGCTACAGTTTTTCGAGAGGCTGGTATGGTAAAGAAGCTGGTCTTGGTTTGTCGGAAATGGGTACAGACTTATTCAATTATGGTTACGACAACAAACAGAAATCACTAACCTCCTATAACCTTACTTCTGTAAGCTTAGATGACAATTCA
Organism: Aquipluma nitroreducens; assembly: GCF_009689585.1. Lineage (GTDB taxonomy): Bacteria > Bacteroidota > Bacteroidia > Bacteroidales > Prolixibacteraceae > Aquipluma > Aquipluma nitroreducens. Next base: position 4,617,341 of record NZ_AP018694.1, read on the forward strand.
AGTGATAATGCTTGTCTGGATCAATATTGGGAGTTATTCTATTGTGCTGTCGATGTTTGCAATACAGCCCTCAAATATATTCCGCTAAATACAGTAATTAATGAAACGGTACGTAGTCAGTACATGGGCGAGGCATATTTTATGCGTGCCTTTTATTACCTCCACATGGTTAATATCTGGGGTGCAATTCCATACAACACAGAGCCGCCAAGCTCAGTTGTGACTGATGCAACACGTGTACCGGAAGAAGTTGTTTACAGCAATATTCTTGCTGATCTCGATAAATCGATTGCTGCTTTTAACACAGCCAATTACAAGACGAAAGCCGATGGGCGTGCCAATTATTGGGCAGCCCGCGCATTAAAAGCACGTACATTACTTTATGCTGCATCGTGGTTAGGAAAAAGTAGCATTACAATAAATGCGGACTATAACGGTAAGGATTTGTACGCTCTTGCAAAAGCTGAATCTGAAGCAGTTATTGGCAGTGGAATCGCTTCTTTCTACGATAATTATGCCGATACATGGTCGATGAAGAATGAAGATGCTTCAAAAAACAAAGAATCGATTTTTGGAGTGACTTATTCTCCTGACGTTACAACAAACGTTAACTGTATTCCTTATCGCTACCGGACAAATGCAAGTGGTTCAGCATTGTCGTACAATGGTTTAATTACCCGCACAGGGTATTCCCGCGGTGGTAGCGCTATGCTGCTAATGTTTGTTGGTATGTGGAACAACGGAGCTTCTGACCTTGGGAATAATGGAAATGAGACTTTTGTTCGCGTTTTGGGTGAATCAACTTCATATGTTACTAACATCATCACAAAATCAAAAGTTTATGTAGCTCCAACTTATTCACCTTATGGTCGCGGATTTACCCGTTATTTACCTTCCGTTTATTTGTGGAAACTGCTCGACAAATACCGCGCTACCGACCAACGAACTAATGCTACGCTGCTCGAAGCTTATACAATTGCTCCTGGATTGGAAAAAAGTTCTAAAAACTATCCTTCCATTCAGGATACTGCAATCTATTATTGCCCATTAGATGGTAATTCAGCTGAAGGTAAAGCGAAACAGGCTTGGGCTAAAGGTCGTTATCGCATCCAGTTTATGGCAAATGGCGACATTCCAGTCTTTACATCTACCGACCCTGCAACAGCAAAACCCACAGAGGCTGCTAAAGCAAAATCAGATGTTTATGGTGACGCACGCTACAACTCATACAAAATTGGAGGATGGTGTTCTTATCCTGGAATCAAAAAATTCCTTGATGACGTTTATGATCCGCTTTACCCAACCAATGATATTTCGAGCCGCGACGCTATTGTATTGCGTTTAGCCGAAATGTACCTGATAAAAGCTGAAGCCGAATTAGGTACCGGAAGTGCGAGCGCAGCTCTTGCAACACTGAATGAATTGCGTGCAAAACGTGCTATTGCCGGAAAAGATAATTCATTATCAGGAACTGTTGACATCAATACAATTCTTGATGAACGCGCAATCGAATTATGTGGCGAACAACAACGTTGGTTCGACCTTAAACGCACAAAAACTCTTGTTAGTCGTGTGAAAGCATATAATGCTCAGGGAGCCGCAAGTATTAAGGACATTCACTATTACCGTCCAATTCCTCAGGCTCAGTTAGATGCTGTTACGAATAAAAGTACGACTGCTGGTACCGGTTTCTGGCAGAACGATGGGTATTAAACGTATAAATGCTACTTGCTTTTAAAAGTAAGTTAGCTTTTATAGTTCCTTGAAAATACGAAATTATACCCTGTAATAATTAAGGGCACTGGAAGCTTTTGTGGAATAAACGGAAGCGTCCCAGTGCCTTTATTTGGTTTTTAGCCTTTGATAAAATTTTGTGACATTATATGTTTGATTAATTTAGAGGCATGAAGATAAAGTATTGTGTTTATTTCAGTTATTTGGACTACAGAAAACTATTGATGAGTTTTCTCTTTGTTTCTCTTTGCAGTTTTTCTTTTGCTCAATTGCTACCTGTTCTGCCGGGAGTTTACCGATGGGCAGATCGCTCTGTAAAGGTCAATGGAGACAGAGAGTCTGGGGTTTTCCTTGAAGGAACAGCTCCCAATTTAGACTATTTGAGAATTCATGCAACGACACAGTATAAGGGCGCAAAACCAAGTCCTGCCCACATCAATAAAGAGCGGGAAGAATTGGTTATTGTAAAAGAGGGCACTATGAAAGCCACTATTGATGGTAAGACTAAAGTTCTTGGTGCGGGTAGTGTTCTTTTAATCATGCCACAACAAATGCAGTCTTTCGAAAATATTGGTGATGGCCCGCTTACTTATTATGTGATGCAGTATAAATCTACAAAACCCGCAAATCTTGAACGTGGTAGGACTGGAGGAGGATCGATGATGCTAAATGCTGACTCATTGGTATTCAAATCGACTGAAAAAGGAGGAAGCCGTGCTTATTTCGACAGAGCCACCGCTATGTGCGAACGGTTTGAAATGCATGTTACTCAGTTAAATAAAAAGGGCCCAAGTCATACATCGCATTCCCATTCAGAAACCGAAATAATTTTGGTTATATCAGGTGAAACCGAAATGACTATTGACGGCAAGGAATACAAAGCTGACGCTGGTGATTTTTATTTTATAAATTCTGAATTGTTGCATGGAATGCGCAATGCTGGTAATGCACCATGTTCATATTTTGCTTTCAAGTGGAATTGATATTATGCCTGATAATCAGTAATAAAATTGAATTAATTAGTTGAATGATGAAAAAATTTATTCCGGTTGTTTTCCTGACATTTTTTGTGATTTCGATTTTTGCCCAGAACGCTGAACCCGCATGGCGTGAAATATACCCCCAAATTCTAAAAAATATCAGCGCTCCTGTTTTTAAAAATCAGGATTACAATATTTGCGATTTTGGAGCTGTGGCAAATGATTCGACTATCCTCAATAACGAATCAATCGATCGCGCCATTGCAACCTGTAGTCTAAATGGAGGTGGCAGAGTTATCGTTCCGGAAGGCATTTGGCATACCGCGCCCATCAGGCTTAAAAGCGATGTAAACTTATACCTGAGCGAAGGAGCTGTCCTTTTATTTACTACCGATGCCGACTATTTCCCGACCGTTTTAACTCGTTGGGAAGGGCTCGATTGTTACAACCTACAACCCCTGATTTATGCCTATGGCGAGAAAAATATAGCCATCACCGGAAAAGGAACAATTGATGGCGCTGCAAAAAACGAGAATTGGTGGAAGAAATGTGGCGCACCATCTTTTGGTTGGAAAGCAGGCGATATTTCGCAACGGGTTGGTCGCCCCAAATTACAGCAATGGGCTGTCGATAAAGTTCCGTTTGCCCAAAGAATACTAAAGAAGGAAGACGGAATGAGGCCACAATTGATTAATTTATACCTGTGTGAAAATGTATTGATTGAAGGTGTTAAATTGCTGCGTTCACCTTTTTGGGTCATACATCCGCTTTTGTGCGATAATGTGACTGTGCGCGGCGTACACATCGAAAATGATGGTCCGAACGGTGATGGCTGTGATCCGGAATCGTGTACCAACGTATTGATTGAGAATTGTTTCTTCCATACAGGCGACGATTGTATAGCTATCAAGTCAGGACGAAATAACGATGGCCGTTTGTGGTCGAAACCAAGTCAAAATATTATTGTCCGGAATTGTGAAATGAAAAATGGACATGGCGGAGTTGTGGTAGGTAGCGAAATCACAGGTGGTTACAAAAATCTTTTTGTCGAAAATTGCAAAATGGATAGTCCTTTATTAGACCGTGTAATTCGCATTAAAACAAACACCTGTCGCGGTGGTATAATCGAGAATATTTATGTGCGTAAAGTTGAGGTAGGTCAGTGCAAAGAAGCCGTTCTTCATATCAATCTACTTTACGAACCCAATGAAATCGGCGAAAGGGGATTTCTTCCAACCGTACGAAATATTTATATGGAAGATGTTAACTGCCAAAAAAGCCGGAATGGAGTTTTTATCGATGCGTTGAAAGAACAAACCAATGTGTATAATATCAATGTCAGTAACTGCACTTTTAATGGTGTAACTAGTGGAAATTCAATAACTGGTCAGACCAAAGATATTCACTTCAATAACCTGATAATAAATGGGAAGAAGTACAATCAATAAATTATAAACCAGCCCAAGTAACTATACATATACATTCAATGAACAATTTGTGCTTGTTGCTAATTTGTCTACTTATAAACTGGAATTGTTTTTCAAATTCCGTTCAAAAAATGGTAGGTAAGGCAGTTAATGTTTCCGGAGATTCAGCATTGATTCATAAAATGTTGAAAACCCACAGAATGATTTGAGGATTGGGTTTTAATCCTGAAGAATGAATGATTGCAGGAAATTCTAAACATATAAACTTTTATCCGATGAGACCCATTTTTGTAATTTTTATTCTGCTGATTACAACTGGTTTATTTGCCCAAACCGTTGAAGAAAATTACCGGAAACCATTGAAAGAGGTTTTGATTCAGGTTGAAAACCGGTTTCATGTCAAACTCAATTTTGACGAAAAGTTAGTTGCCAACCGTTCGGTAAATTATGCGCAATGGCGCTTTAAAGACGATATAGAACCAACTTTGCAGGCTGTTTTGGGGCCGTTAGATTTGGTTTGGTCAAAAAGTGGAGATGACACTTATAAAATTGAGGATTTTCAGTATCACCGCCGGTCGGTTGAAGAAGGGCAAAAACACCTGAACCGTTTGCTTTCTTTGTATCCCACACTTCCGGATTGGTGGAAGCGCAAAGCTGTATTGCAGCAATGTATACTTTCAACACTGGGATTGTCTCCGCTTCCGGCAAAAGTTAATTCGGATCCGATTTATGCACATAAACGCCAGCTCAATGGATATACTGCCGAAAACGTTGCCATCGAAAGCCTTCCCGGAGTATTTGTGAGCGGAACCTTATATAGGCCTATCAAGGGTAAAGGCCCTTTTCCTGCTGTGATGGTTGCACAAGGACATGGCGAAATTCAGCATTACGGCGAAAGCTCGCAATTATTGAGCGCTACTTTGGCACGTATGGGTGCAGTAGTTTTTAGCTACGACATGTTTGCCAAAGGCGAAGAAAGCCTCCAGTTCGCATTCGACGATCACCGAACCATTCTGGCGCCAACCATGCAGACCTTAAACAGCATCCGGATACTCGATTTCCTGAGTTCGTTGCCTTACGTCGACACCAAGCGAATTGGTATGACTGGAGCTTCCGGCGGCGGAACACAAACATTTCTAATGACTGCACTCGATCCGAGAATTGCTGTGAGCGCTCCGGTCGTGATGGTTTTGTCGTGGTTTTTTGGTGGCTGTCCTTGCGAGAGCGGAATGCCGATTCATTCGTGTGGTGAGTGGGGTACCAATAATGTGGAAATTGCCGCTATGGCCGCACCACGTCCTATGTTGGTTGTTTCTGATGGAGGTGACTGGACGGCCAATGTTCCTGAAATTGAATTTCCGTACCTGAAAAAAGTATATTCCTTATTTGGAAAACCCGAATTGGTTGAAAACGTCCATCTGGTAAAAGAAGGGCATGATTACGGTCCATCCAAACGTCAGGCTGTTTATGAGTTTTTAGCCAGACAATTTGCTCTGAATTTCGACGCCGTAAAAATGTCATCTGGCTTGGTCGATGAATCAAAATCGACTGTTGAACCCAAAACGGAGATGCTGGTATTTGGAGAAAATGGAGAACGTTTACCCACAAATGCCATTCATGGGATTGAGGCTTTAAAAACACTATTCAAAAAATAAACAAATGAAGATTTTTAAATTAACTATTGTTTGCTTGCTGATTTCGATGTGGACTTTCTCGGCCGAAAAGTATGATTATGTGGTTGCTCTTGATGGTAGCGGAGATTACACGTCCATACAGAAAGCTCTCGATGCCTGCAAAATTTTTCCCGACCAACGGATAACTATTCATGTAAAAAATGGAATTTATACTGAGAAAGTAGCTGTTCTGTCGGGCAATACGCAAATTTCAATCATTGGCGAAAGTGTTGATAAGACCATCATTTCTTTTGGCGATTACTTCGATAAAATAGACCGAGGACGGAACAGTACTTTCTACACGTCTACGTTAAAGGTTGATGCCAGCGACTTTGTGCTGGAAAATATTACAGTTGAAAATTCGGCTGGTCCGGTTGGCCAGGCGCTAACCCTGCACGTTGAGGGCGACCGCTGTGTATTTCGCAATTGCAGGTTTTTAGGCAATCAGGATACTGTTTATGCTGCCGGAAAGTATAGCCGTCAGTATTTTTACAATTGTTACATCGAAGGGACTACCGATTTTATTTTCGGTGAGGCTACCGCTGTTTTTGAACAATGTTCGCTTCATTGCAAAGCCAATTCGTTCCTGACAGCAGCCAGCACTACCGAAGGAAAACCTTTCGGCTTCGTGTTTCTGAATTGCAAAATCACGGCTGCTTCAGGAGTCGACAATGTATTTCTGGGTCGTCCGTGGCGAAGTTTTGCCAAAGTTGCATTCCTGAATTGTGAAATGGGCTCGTTTATCATTCCTGAAGGCTGGGACAATTGGTCGAAAACAGAAAATGAAAAAACAGCACAATTCGCTGAATATAACAATTCAGGAGCAGGCGCTAACACCGAAAAACGTGTTGGATGGTCGATAAAATTAAACAAGGAGGAAGCCTTGAAGTTTAACAAAGAAAATATTTTTACGCCACTTGGCTGGGAAATTTCATCTGGTAAAAAGTGGTACAATATTGATTAGTAAAGAATTATATGAAGCATTACGTTTATCTTGCTGCATTCCTTTTTACGTTTGCCAATCTGTCTTTCGCACAAAAAACGAGCGAAATTTCCAAATCCTGGGTTTCAGATAATGGCAATGGAACCTATACCAATCCGGTTTTGTATGCCGATTATTCCGATCCGGATGCCATTCGGGTGGGCGATGATTATTATTTGGTGGCCTCCTCGTTTAATTGCGTTCCGGGATTGCCAATCCTTCATTCCAGAGATTTGGTCAATTGGGAACTAATAGGCCATGCACTTGAAAAACAACCGCCTTTTGATGTGTTCGATAAAGTTCAGCATGGCGGAGGCGTTTGGGCGCCGTGCATCAGATACCACAACAATCAGTTTTACATTTATTATCCTGATCCTGATTTTGGTGTATATATGGTGAAAGCTACAAATCCCAAGGGGCCATGGTCAGAGCCTTTGCTTGTCCAGGCAGGGAAAGGGCTGATTGATCCTTCGCCACTTTGGGATACTGATGGAAAAGCTTATCTGGTTTATGCTTTCGCCGGAAGTCGTGCGGGTGTGAAAAGCGTGATTCTGATTAACCGAATGAATGCTGAAGGAAGTAAGCTGATTGGCAACAGCGTGATGCTCATCGACGGACATCAGAAACACCCGACGATTGAGGGGCCTAAAATTTACAAACGAAACGGTTGGTATTACATTTTTGCACCGGCTGGAGGTGTTCCAACTGGCTGGCAAATGGTTATGCGCTCGAAAAATATTTTTGGCCCATACGAAGATAAAATCGTTATGGCTCAGGGCAAAACAGACATCAACGGGCCGCATCAGGGCGCTTGGGTTGATACCAATGCCGGCGAAAACTGGTTCCTGAATTTTCAGGATTTGGGTGCGTACGGAAGAGTACTTCACCTCAATCCGATGAAATGGGAGAACGACTGGCCGGTAATTGGCGTTGATGCCGACGGCGATGGCTGCGGCGAGCCAGTTCGTACTTACAAAAGGCCAAATGTTGGCAAAACCTATCCGAAGATAACACCACCGGAAAGCGATGAGTTTAATGGCAGTGAATTGGGTTTACAGTGGCAGTGGCATGCCAATTATCAGACTACTTGGGGATTCCCATCTGGTAATCTTGGCTTTTTTAGGCTGAATTGTATTCCTTGTCCAGCCGAAGCAACAAACCTTTGGGGCATTTCGAATATGCTTTTGCAGAAATTTCCCGCAGAGGAATTTACAGCCACAACAAAATTGACATTCGATGCCCGTTTCGATAAAGAGGAAGTTGGCCTGATTGTCATGGGATTGGACTACGGGCGATTAACTGTAAAACGAGAAGATGGAAAACTAAATCTCTATGTCGCTCATTGTAAGAATGCTGATAAGGGAACAACAGAAGATCTTGTTTCTGGTCCTGAACTGAATTCATATCTGGTTTATTTTCGGGTAACAGTGAAAAAAGGTGCTGAATGCAGTTTCAGTTACAGTACCGATGGCGTTTCATTTACTTCGTTGGGAAACTCATTCAAAGCTCGAGAAGGCAAATGGATTGGCGCTAAAGTTGGGCTTTATGCCTTGCGCGAAGGCATCATTAACGATGCCGGATCTGTTGATATCGACTGGTTCAGGGTGGAGAAATAAGAAAGACCGAAGTCGGAAAACGGAAGACCATAGACGGAAGTCCGCTCCCTGAGTAGCGAAGCGTATCGAAGGGAGCATTGAGAAATTTTAATAATGTGTTATAGTGAAAAAGTTACCGGTTATGGGATGCAATTCGCATCCCGCAACTCGTAACAATTTAAGAATTAAGATATGAATGTATTAAAGACAACAATCACGACGGTTACTGCTATTTTTTATGCAGCTTGTGCCTTTTCACAGCCAGTAGAGATAACTGATCAACAGCCTGATTTGTATGCAGGTATTGAGTTTGAGATGCCTCGTGTTCAGGAACCGGTTATTCCGGCAAATTCAGTTTTAATTACCGATTTTGGGGCAAAAAGTGGTGGCCAGGAACTGTGCACTCAGGCTATTTGTGATGCTATTAGTGCCGTTTCAATAAAAGGTGGTGGTAAAGTGATTATTCCGCGTGGAATGTGGTTGACAGGTCCTATTACCCTGAAAAGTAACATCGAATTGTATACAGAATCAGGTGCTTTGGTTGTTTTCAGTACCGATAAAAGTTTATATCCTTTGGTTGATACCAATTTTGAAGGCTTTAATACTTTTCGTTGCATGTCGCCCATCAATGGACGTAATTTGGAGAATATCGCTTTAACTGGTAACGGAATTTTCGATGGTTCAGGAGAAGCCTGGCGTTCAGTTAAAAAAGAAAAGCTAACTGAAAGTCAGTGGAAGAAGTTGATTTCCTCGGGAGGTTTGGTCAGTGAAAACGGAAAGACCTGGTATCCGTCGCAGCAGTTTCGCGATGGCGAAAAGCAAGCCGAGATGAATGTTCCCCGGAACCTGAAGACCAAAGCTGAATTTGAAAATATTCGTGATTTTCTTCGTCCGGTTATGGTTAGCCTGATTTCATGCAAGAAAGTGCTGATTGATGGACCGACTTTCCAAAATTCGCCGGCATGGTGTATTCATCCGCTGATGTGCGAAGATTTTACACTTCGCAATACGACAGTTCGTAATCCCTGGTTTTCGCAAAATGGCGATGGAATTGATATTGAATCGTGCAAAAACAGCATTATTCACGATTGTACTTTTGATGTTGGCGACGATGGTATTTGCATCAAATCGGGCAAGGATAAAGAAGGTCGTGACCGTAAAATACCAAACGAAAACCTGATCGTAAAAAACTGTATCGTTTTTCATGGACATGGTGGTGTTACTGTTGGTAGCGAAATGTCAAGCGGTGTAAAAAATCTGCATGTTTCAAACTGTACGTTTATTGGAACCGATGTTGGTTTACGTTTTAAAAGCAATCGGGGCAGGGGAGGAGTGGTCGAGAATATTTACATATCGAATGTTGAAATGATGAATATTCCCACGCAGGCCATTTCGTTCAACCTTTTCTATAGCGGACGTTCTGCCTCTGAAGATTTGGAGGCCGGGGAAGCTGGCTCAGTCGTGAAATTGTTGCCGGTAACCGAAGAAACACCTCAGTTCAAAAATATTTTTATCCGGAATGTAAATTGTAAAGGCGCCATGCTCGGCATTCAGTTGCAGGGGTTGCCCGAAATGAATTTAGAAAATGTAGAACTTGAAAATATCAGGATGGAAGCCGAGTCCGGAATGGTCTGCGCTGATGCCAAAGCTGTAACAGTTAAAAACCTGACGCTCATTACAAAAAAAGCGCCTGTTGCAGAGTTCAAAAATTGCAAAGACGTGAGTGTTGATGGTCTCCATACGCAATCAAATGTATTTCCTTTGATTCAGGTGACTGGTTCAACATCAGGAAATATGGTTCTGAAAAATTCAGGTTTGACTAATCCGATTCAACAAATTGTGATTGGTGAAGACGTACCGAAAAATGCAGTTCAACTTGTAAAATAAGCTCTTGATGAAAAGGATAATAAAAAACACCTCAGTTTTAGTTTTGTTTCTGTTCGCTATTACTATAGAAACAGCTCTGGCTCAAATCAGTTCAGGGAATCAGATTACAGTTTGGACTATCGGTGATTCAACGATGGCCAATAAAAAGGCGGAAGTTGCTCCTGAAACCGGCTGGTGCCAGGTTTTTTCAGCATTTGTCGATCAAAGTGTGGACGTTAAAAACAGGGCGATAAATGGTCGGAGTACAAAAAGTTTTATAACTGAAGGCCGCTGGAAATCGGTGCTCGATTCGCTTCAATCAGGCGATTATGTGTTTATCCAGTTTGGGCACAACGACGAGAAGATTAAGGATTCGACCCGATACACTGAGCCATTTACCAGTTACCGCAAGAATCTGGAGCGTTTTGTAAGCGAAACACGCGAAAAAGGAGCGACTCCGATTCTGTTTACTCCCATTGTCCGCCGCAAATTTGAAAATGGCTTTTTGACCGATACGCACGGCAATTATCCTGTGGCTGTTCGGCAAGTTGCTACTGAAATGAATGTTCCGATGATCGATTTGCAATTACTCACTGCAGGGGCTGTAACTGTACTTGGCGACGAAGCTTCAAAACAAATTTACCTCTGGACTCCGCCAACCGATAGATTTCCTGAAGGCAGAAAAGACGACACCCACCTGAAAGTTGAAGGTGCAACTTTGGTGGCTAAACTCGCCGCACAACAATTGATTTTACTGGATAATTCGCTGGCAAAACGAATAATCAACCAATGATTATCCTGCTTAATCAAGCAGATCTGACTTCATCTTTTCGTATAAAACGAATACCTTAAGTTGAGAATAAGTGGAAATTCGTCGAACTGATAAGTTCCCGGACTGACAGTTGCTGAATCATATACTTTATAATCTTTTGTACCAAACTGGTATCCAAGTTCAACGGCAAACCCTTTGCGTTTTATACGTTTACTGTACCATTCTTTGCCAATCAATATTCCAGGAATGGGCAGGCTGGTTCTATGATATGAATCATTCACATTAACCCATTTCCATTTTCCAACCACGCCAATGTAGGTGCGTTGGGTTCGCTCATAGATGAGCGCATGCAAAAATTTAAACCCTGCTTCTGCATCATTGGGGTTGAAATCGTTCAACTCTGAGGATATTCCACCAAACACCTCAAACCCGGTGGTTTTTGAAATCCATGAACGATAATTCGGTTTAATACTTAATATTGAAAGCTCTCCTCCAAAGCCTCCAATTTTCTGAGCGAATGAACTTGCTCCGAAGGATAACATCATTGCCAGAAGAAGTATATTGCGTTTCATTGTACTGAAATTTTATTGTCCAAATGCTTTATTCGCTAAAGAGTTAAAGCCACTTTTTCAAAGCATCCATATTGCGTTGATTGATAATGCTTTTTGCCTCAGGCGTGTACAGGAATTCAAGCTCTTTAGCAAAGTACTCCGTAATTTTTCCACGAACCATTTTCATTGTCGAGTTCAGCAAATGGTTTTGTTCGGTAAATGCTTCGGGTAAAACCGCAATGGTAGCCGGAAGCCATCGCTCCGGAAATGAGTTTTCGAACTTACCACCTGCTTTATATGCATCAACTTCCTGCTGAATGATTTTCAAGGCTTCAACCAATCCTTCAACAGTTTCCGATTTGAGGCCACGCTTTTCAACTTCACGGTTTAGGACAGGTATGTTTGGGACTATCATTCCTGAAGTATAGGCATTCTGGTTATTGTAGAGCATGCATTGATCGATAAATGGCGATTGGTCAACCAATGATTCTTCGATGCCTTCCGGACTGTATTTTTCTCCGTCGCTGCCAATCAGCAGGCTTTTAAACCGGCCAAGAACATAGAGAAAGCCGTCTTTATCCATGTAGCCCATATCTCCTGTATAGAGCCACCCGTCTTTGATGGTTTCTTCAGTTGCTTTCTGGTTGTTCCAATAACCCTTCATCACATTGTCGCCCTTTACCACAATTTCTCCTTTTTCTCCCTGCGGAAGCTGGTTACCATCCAGATCGCATATTTTCAGTTCCATATGTTTAACCAATCGACCTGACGACCCAAATTTAATAGCGTGCAACGCGTTTGAAGAAATAACCGGAGATGCTTCTGAAAGGCCATATCCCTGACACATGGGCATCCCGATGGCAAAGAAAAATCGCTGCAATTCGATGTCGAGCAAGGCACCACCACCGATAAACAATTGAAGCTTCCCACCAAACCCTTCGCGGATTTTCGAGAAAAGAATTTTATCGTAAAAGCTCAATAGCGGTTTGTAAATTACTCGTGCACCTTTTCCCCGATCCCAGCCGTAGCCATTGTATTTGTATGCAATTTTCAAGGCATGATTGAATAATTTTTCAGCGGTAGGGCCTTTTTGACGGATATTGGATTCGATGCTTTTCCTGAAATTCTTGGCCAGCGCCGGAACACTCATCATAATGGTTGGCTTTATTTCCTGAATGTTTTTCGGGATATTCTTCAACGTTTCCATTGGTGTTTTGCCAACTTCAAGCGCAGCAATACTTGCACCATTAATCATCAGGCAGTAAAGGCATGCTGTGTGGGCAAAAGCATGATCCCATGGTAGTAGAGCCAGGGTCTTCCAATCTTCGGTAATTTCCATCAGGGTATTCGACTGAATAACATTAGCAGCGTAATTCAGGTGTGAAAGCATAATTCCCTTTGGATCGGCTGTTGTTCCCGATGTGTATGAAATATTGGCAATATTGTCGGGCTGAATGGTTTGATAAGCAGCTTCGAAATCGTTCAGATTTGTTTTCAGGTATTCGTCACCCAAAGCGAGAACCTGAGTGTATGAAATGTCGTTGGCTCCGGGGTTTTCTTTACCATCGAGGTAAATTACTTTTTCCAACTCCGGAAGATTATTCCTGATTTCTTCCACTTTTGAAGCATGTCCGCCGGAAACAATAATCATTTTGCTTCCGGAATGTGCCAGCCTGAATTTAAGTTCATTCCCCGAATCCAATTTTACTGAAAGCGGGACATTAATACCTCCGGCATACAAAATTCCAAGTTCAGAAATAATCCAGGCATTGCGTCCTTCTGAAATCAGTCCAACACGATCGCCTTTTTGAAGACCTAGTGACAACAAACCTGCGCCAAACCGAAAAACCAAATCGCGGGTTTGCTGATAGGTCGTTCCTTCAAATTTTCCATTCTGTTTCTCCCATAGATAAACATTGTTTGGAAATTTGGCTACACTGGTTTCAAAAAGATCAATAATGGTTCTCATAGTAATATAGATTTACTGCGGTATAGAATTCAAATGTACAAATTTTATTTTTCAGCAATTCGCATAAAAAAAGGGCCGAAGCCCTTTTCGTTATTTTGCGCCGAATTTGTAAATCGTTTTTTCGTAGAAATTCTGTCCCGGTGCCAAGGTAACCGGTGGGAAAAGTGGTTTGTTAATGGCATCGGGGTAATGTTGAGTTTCCAAGGCCAGACCCGAATAACTTCCAAATCTTTTTTGTCCATCGATGGTTAATTCCGGAATCCAGTAGCCGGTATAAAGCTGAATGCCAGGTTGTGTGGTGTAAACTTCAACTTCTCTTCCTGAAGTGGCTTCGCTTAGGCGACCAGCATAAACTAACTTCCCGTCAGGATTGTCCAACACAAAATTCAGATCGTAGCCGGTTTCTTCAGTCGCAATGTCTTTACTGATCTTCTTTTTGGTAAGGAAATCGTTTGGTGTTCCGGCTACCGGAAGGATTTCGCCGGTTGGTATGCTGTCGATATTGAGCGTGAAGGTTTTTGCAGGCAATTCCAATTCATGATTTAAGATTTGGTCTTTTCCGCCAGTCAGGTTGAAATAAGTGTGATTTGTTAGGTTTACAATCGTGGTTTGATCGGTTTCTGCTCCGTATTCGATAGTCAGTTCGTTGTTGTTATTTAAAGTATATGTGCAGCTAATTTTCACGTTTCCCGGATAACCTTCTTCCAGGTGAGGACTAAGTAAACTCAGTTTCACGCCTACACTATCAGTATTTTCAATTGTTTCAGCAGTCCATAAACGGCGGTCGTAACCTACTAATCCACCATGCAAATGGTTCGCTCCGTTGTTTACTGCCAAAGCGTAATTTTTGCCTTCGAGGGTGAATTTTCCGCCTGCAATACGGTTGCAGCAACGTCCGCAGACACATCCAAAATATGGATAACTACCGAGGTATTCCGGACTCAGGTAGTTTTCAAGCTTTTCGAAACCACAGGCAATATTGGCAAGTTCGCCGTTTTTATCCGGAGTAACAATGGAAGTAATAATTGCACCGTAATTGGTTATTTTTACGGTTACCTGATTGTCATTTGATAAGGTAAATAGGTCAACTTCAATTTCTTCGTTGGTTTTTCCGAAGAGCGATTTTGTAATTTTCATGCGTTTAGATATTTTAGTTTTAAAATGTTACGTGTTTTTTGTGCACCGACCACTTTCATTCTGCTTACAAATTTAATTTTTTTCATTCATACTGGTGGGTACTGGTTGTGTATTTTATTGTGAAATATTTTTACTTTTGAGTTCAGTTACTAAATCAAAACCTATACTTGTGAAATACATTCAGATTGATGATTCATTAGGTGTTCCCAAATACCGACAAATTATTAATTCCATCTATACCGCTATTTCGATTGGCGAATTGAAACTGGGTGATAAAATACCATCATTGAATCAAATTTGTACTGAATTTGAGCTGTCGCGCGATACGGTAATGGTGGCCTTTAATGAACTAAAGGCAAAGGGAATCATCAATTCCATTCCCGGGAAAGGATACTACATCAATAGCATTGAGATCAACGTTGATCAAAAAATTTTCCTTCTTTTTGACGAACTGAATGCTTTCAAAGAAGACTTATACACTTCTTTCCTGAATAGTCTGGATAACAAATCGACAGTGGATATTTACTTTCACCATTTTAATTATCAGGTTTTTAAAGATCTGATTTCGGAAAGTGCAGGTAAATATACTTCATATGTAATTATGCCCGCAACGTTTGATTATTCGGCTGACATAATCAGCAAGCTGCCAAAAGACAAGGTTTATATTCTTGATCGTTTAAAAGACGATTTGTCTGATTATCCGGTTGTTTATCAGGATTTTGAGCAAGATGTTTACGATGCCTTGAACGAAGGATTGGAATTACTTCAGAAGTATAACAACCTGATCATGATTTACCCCGGAGGAAAAGAGCCGGAGGGACGCATGTTGGGATTTCAGCGCTTTTGTAAAGAGAAGGGATTCAAATCTGAAATCATACGAAATGTATCGACGAAGGAAATGAAATCAGGAGAAGCCTATTTTGTTCCGTCTGACCGTAATCTGGTGCGTTTGGTGAAAATGGCCACTGAAAAAAATCTTGAACTGGGCAGGGATGTAGGCATCGTTTCGTTTAACGATACCGTACTGAAAGAAGTCGTTGCCGGTGGAATTACAATTATTTCTACTGATTTTCAACTCATGGGGCAAACACTTGCCCGAATGATACAGGAAAGAAGTTCTGAAAAAATCAGAAATCAATCATCGCTGATCAGAAGAAACTCGCTTTAAAATGTTTGAAAACACAATTTCGTTTCGTTTGGTAAAGGGTAAAAGATCTATTTTTACCAACCAGTACCTACCAGTTTGTGGAGGGATTGAATTTGTAGAAGTAACACAATGATTAGTGATCAACCGCAATAGGCAGAAAAGACTGATTCGGGTTACGAGTTTTGGGTTACGCAGTACAAACACGTAACTTGAAACCCGCATCCCGCAACAAAATAATAACTAGAATACATAAATTAAATGAGCAATTTTAATATCGAAGATCATCCGCACAAGCGATTAAATCCGTTAACAGGCGACTGGATTTTAGTTTCGCCACATCGATCTAAAAGGCCTTGGCAAGGTCAGGTTGAAAAAGCTGTTTCAGACCAACGTCCCAGCTATGACCCCACTTGTTATTTATGCCCCGGAAACGAAAGGGCAGGAGGGAAGTATAATCCACAGTATAAAGGGACTTTCGTATTTACCAACGATTTTAGTGCCTTGTTAACTGATTCCCCTTATGGAATTGTTGATGAAGGCAATCTTTTTCAGGCCAAAAGCGAAACCGGTATTTGCAAAGTGATTTGCTTTAGTAATGATCACAGCCTGACCATTCCCGAAATGGAGGTTGAAGACATTCGTAAAGTAGTTGATGTTTGGTGCAATGAATATGATGAGTTGTCTGGTAATGAAATGATTAATTATGTCCAGATTTTCGAAAATAAAGGTGCAATTATGGGGTGTTCGAACCCACACCCACACGGACAAATCTGGTCGTCATCATCGGTACCAACTGAACCTGAAAAAGAATCGAAAACGCAGAAAGAGTATTTCGCAAAACATGGGAACACCCTTTTGTCTGATTACCTGAACGCTGAGTTGGAAAAAAAAGATCGCATTGTTGTTGAAAATGAGCATTTTGTTGCGCTGGTTCCATTTTGGGCTGTTTGGCCATTCGAAACGATGATCATCAGTAAGCGAGCGGTTCAAAATGTTTTGCAGCTAACTGACGAAGAACGAACTGCTCTAGCTGATATTTATCAAAAGTTGACGATCAAATACGATAACCTTTTTGAAGTTTCGTTTGCTTATTCTGCCGGCCTGCACCAGGCTCCAACTGATGGAGCCGATTATCCGGAATGGCATTTGCACATGCACTTTTATCCGCCATTGTTGCGTTCGGCTTCAGTAAAGAAATTTATGGTGGGCTACGAAATGTTGGCGACTCCGCAGCGCGATATTACCGCCGAACAAGCCGCACAACGTTTGCGCGACCTATCAGATGTTCATTATAAGAAACAAACCAATAAATAATTAAACACAACAAAACGATGGCAAAGATTAATGCTTTAATTGAGAAGATTGCCAATGGAAAAAATCCATTGTTTCAGGAATTATATGGTGTAAACGAAGTTGTTCTGAAAGAACAGGCCGATCGCTATGCCGATTTAATGAATGAATTTAAGAAAGTTTACGGAGCTGATGATGTTTCGTTATTCAGTTCTCCGGGACGTACCGAAATTGGTGGTAATCATACCGACCACAACTATGGAAGAGTATTGGCTGGCGCTGTGAACCTCGATATGGTTGCAGTTGCTGCTTCAAACGGAACCAACGTTATCCGCATCAAATCAGCCGGATATCCGGAATTTCAGGTGGATCTTTCGGAATTGGTTATTGATGAATCAAAATATTATACATCTACTTCGCTGGTGAAGGGTATTTGTGCCCGGATGAAACAATTGGGTTATGAAATTGGTGGTTTTGATGCCTGCATTGAAGGACGCGTGCCTAAAGGTTCTGGTTTAAGTTCTTCAGCATCGTTCGAAGTGCTTATTGGAGCTATCATTAATCATTTGTTCAACGATGGCAAAATGAATGCCGTTGAGAATGGAATCATTGGTCAGTGGGCTGAAAACAATTTCTTCGGAAAACCTTGTGGCTTGATGGACCAGACTGCGTGTTCTGTTGGAGGTTTGATCACCATTGATTTTAAAGATCCTTCGAAACCAATCGTGAAAGAAGTTGATTTCGACTTTGTTAAAACCGGTTTTGCATTGGTGATTACTGATGTTGCAGGAGGTCACGATGATCCCGCTTCACAGGCAGAGTACGCTTCTTTACCTACTGAAATGAAAGCAGTTGCTGCTGAACTTGGTGCTAAAGTTCTTCGGGAAGTTACACTCGAACAGATTGTTGATAAAATTCCTGAAATTCGAAAAGTTACCGGCGACCGCGCTATTCTTCGTGCCTATCATTTCCAGGGCGATAATCAGCGTGTTGTTGATCAGGTTGCCGCACTCGAAAACAACGATTTTCAGTCTTTCCTGAAAATGGTAGTTGAGTCAGGATATAGCTCTTACATGTACAATCAAAATATTTTTGACGTAGTTCATAAAGACGAGCAGGTTGTTTCATTGGCTTTGGCATTGAGCGAAATGATTTTGAAAGGTAAAGGCGCGTGGCGCGTTCATGGTGGTGGATTTGGTGGAACTATCCAGGCTTTTGTACCACAGGATTTACTTGATAAATATGTTGCAACACTTGAACATGTCTATGGCAAAGGAAGTTGTCACAAATTGTTTATTCGTTCAAAAGGATCAATCAGACTTGATTTGTAAGTATATAGTGTTTGCTAGTCTTTCAAATCGAAAAAGTAGTTAGTGTTTGTGTGATAGGATTTTAATGTTTTTTGTACTTCAGGCATAAAATAATAAGTTATTTTGTGCAAATTCGAATCCTGAATTCACACAAACAATAATTCATCAATTAACAATCAAATCAACTAAAATTATGACTCAAAACAAGAATTACACAGTGCCAATAATCATGATGATCATGCTTTTTGGTATGATTTCGTTCGTAACCAACTTGGCAGCCCCAATGGGTATCGTGTTAAAGAGCCAATTTGCAGTAACTAATTTCTTAGGACTTCTTGGAAATGCAGCCAACTTTATTGCTTATGCTGTAATGGGTATTCCAAGCGGTATCTTACTTCAAAGAATAGGCTACAAGAAAACAGCCTTAATTGCTATTGCAGTAGGCTTTGTTGGAGTAGGAATTCAATATCTTTCAGGTTATTCAGGACAGGATTCAGCCTTTGCAGTTTACCTCGGTGGTGCATTTGTTGCCGGATTTTCAATGTGTTTGTTGAATACAGTAGTTAATCCAATGTTGAACACTCTTGGTGGTGGTGGAAATACAGGTAACCAATTGATTCAGGTTGGTGGTTCTTTCAACTCAGTAATGGCTACTGCTACTCCTATGATCGTTGGTATTTTGATTGGTGATGCAGCCAAAGCTCAGATTACCAATATTTTCCCATTCATGTATGCTGCGATGGCTGTATTTGCTATCGTATTTGTAGTATTATATTTTGTAAATATTCCGGAGCCTCACGCAGAACAATCTTCTGAACCACTGGGAGACTTGATGTCAGGAGCCTTAAAGTTCCGTCATTTCATTTTAGGTGCTGTTGGTATTTTTGTTTATGTTGGCGTTGAAGTTGGTACTCCCGGAGTATTAAATTATTTCCTCGTTGACCCCGCTACTCCAAATGCATTGAATGCTACTACTGCAGGATTCGTTGCTGGTACTTACTGGTTCCTGATGCTGATTGGCCGTTTGGTAGGTGCATCAATCGGAGCAAAAGTGTCGAGTAAAACCATGCTTACTTTTGCTTCAGGTTTAGGCTTAGTCCTTGTTCTTGCAGCTATGTTCTCTTCCGCTTCTACTTTGGTTTCATTACCAGTATTGAAAAGTGTCGATGGTGTAACTTCATTCGGATTGCTGGAAGTGCCGATCAATGCTGCATTCCTTGTATTAGTGGGACTTTGTACCTCAATTATGTGGGGCGGTATTTTTAATCTTGCTGTTGAAGGTTTAGGAAAATATCTGGCCGCAGCTTCAGGTATTTTCATGGTCATGGTTTGCGGTGGAGGTATTCTTCCTGCACTTCAGGGTTGGGTAGCCGATTTCGCTGGGTATATGCCTAGCTATTGGGTAATTGTTGCTGGCCTTGCCTATTTGCTGTTCTATGCTTTAATCGGAAGCAAGAATGTAAACAAAGATATTGCAGTTTAAAAGTTTGCTTTCTTAATCAAATACGAAAGAAGGGCCAGCAATGGTCCTTCTTTTTTTTTGTTAAAAAAATGTTTTCCAGCAGAAAAGCGTAATAAGTACACTTTATTTTATAAAAGTAAAAAATACTTTTATATTTTAGCTGCATATAATCTTGATAGATTTTTATGGAATTGTATAAAATACATCCGCAACACTATGTTGCAGTTGATTGTGTTATAATGGGTTATCAGGATGAAGAAATTAAACTTTTACTTTATCCCAGAAGCTTTGAACCATACAAAGGTAAATGGTCGCTGTTGGGCGGATTTGTTCAGGATGATGAATCGGCAGATAATGCAGCTGCTCGGATATTGAAACAGACAACCGGGTTGGAGCAAATTTTTCTGGAGCAGGTCGCATCCTTTTCTGTTCCCAATCGTGATCCTGAGGCTCGGGTAATTAGTCTGGCTTATTATGCTTTAATCCGGATCGATCTGCACGATGAAGAACGGGTAAAAGAAAACGGTGCCTACTGGATCTCGATCAGTAAGTTGCCAAACCTGATCTTTGACCATCAGGAAATGTTCGAAAAGGCGTTGATCAAGCTGCAGCAAAAAGCCGGGTATAGTTTAATTGGTACTGAATTATTGCCTGAAATGTTTACTCTGATTCAGCTTCGCAAATTATATGAGGCTCTTTTTCAGCGCGAATTTGACCCGGGGAATTTCAGGAAGAAAATTTTATCGCTTGGTGTTCTTGAAAAGCTCGAACTGAAAGATGTTTCAGAATCAAAAAAAGGTGCTTTCTATTACAAAGTCAAAAATAACATTGATGAAGTTGGAAAAGACAGGATCGTTAAGTTTTAGAAAAATTGAAATTCACAATTACTTAAATATAACAATCTAAATCTCAATTTATGAATTGGAGTTCACATGAATTTATTTGGCTCGACTGGACTATTATGGCAGTTGGGATTTTGGCCGTATCGTGGGCTGTATGGCGTTCGATACAAAAAGACAAACGATTGCAACAGGGAGCCGACAGCGAAGATTATCTGTTTGGTAAAGGCGAACCCTGGTATATCATTGGTGCAGCTATTTTTGCTGCAAATATCGGCTCAGAACACCTTGTTGGACTTGCAGGCACAGGTGCAAACGCAGGTGTAGGTATGGCGCACTGGGAGATGCAAGGCTGGATGATACTTATCCTAGGCTGGCTCTTTGTCCCGTTTTATCAATTGATGAACAATAAATTGGGGAAAATTATTACCATGCCCGACTTCCTCAAGAACCGCTACACTCCTCGTACTGGCTCGTGGCTATCGATTATTACACTTATAGCTTATGTATTGACCAAAGTGAGTGTAACCGCGTTTACCGGTGGTATCTTCATGGAAAGTCTTCTTGGATTACCTTTCTGGTACGGAGCAATCGGATTAATCGTATTAACAGGTATTTTTACCGTTCTGGGTGGAATGAAGGGTGTGATGACACTGTCAGCCATTCAAACTCCGATCCTTATCATTGGTTCATTCCTTGTGCTTTTCCTTGGATTGTCAGCGCTCGGCGACGGCAGTATTGCTCATGGCTGGACCGCAATGATTGACTATTCCAAAACCCTGGGCAAAGGAGCTGATGGCGTTGCTTATGGCACAAACCACATGTTCCACTTTGAAACGGGTGACCCGCTGTATGACGAGTATCCCGGTTTTTGGGTATTTATCGGAGCAACAATTATCGGTTTTTGGTATTGGGCTACCGATCAACACATCGTTCAACGTGTACTCGGACAACAAAAAGGCGAGTCTAACGAAGTTGTGATGAAGCGTGCGCGCAGAGGGACTATTGCTGCAGGTTATTTCAAATTGTTGCCTGTATTTATGTTTTTGATTCCTGGTATGGTAGCGGCTGCATTAGCTGCACGTCCTGATAGCGGTTTTACGTTAGAAAATCCGGATACAGCATTTGGTTCAATGGTTAAGTTTGTATTGCCGGCTGGTGTGAAAGGTATCGTTACCATAGGCTTTATATCTGCATTGGTTGCTTCATTGGCAGCATTCTTCAACTCTTGTGCTACCTTGTATACCGAAGACTTTTATAAACCTATGTTTAAAGGCAAAACCGAAGCAAGATACGTTTTGGTAGGTCGTATTGCAACAATTGTAGTAGTATTCCTTGGTATCGCATGGATACCAGTTATGATGAGTCTCGGCAGTCTTTACAGCTATTTGCAAGGCATTCAATCGTTGCTGGCTCCTGCGATGGTAGCCGTATTTGTAATGGGTATATTTTCTAAACGAATTACGCCCAAGGCTGGCGAAGCAGGTTTAATTGTAGGCTTCCTTATTGGTATGGCACGTTTGCTGACCAACATCTTTACAAACACAGGGAAAGATGTCATGACAGGCTGGTACTGGGAATCCACCAGATGGTTCTGGCATACAAACTGGCTTATCTTTGAAATCTGGCTACTTGTCTTCATCATGTTGTTCATGGTTGCAGTGTCGTTTGTTACTGCTAAACCTACCTCTAAGCAGGTCGAGTTTATTACTTTCACCGACGACTATAAAACGATTATCAGGAGTAGTTGGAACAAGTGGGATGTAATTGCTTCGTTAGGTGTTGTTTTGGCCTGCTCTTTATTCTATATGTATTTCTTGTAGAAAAATTGGACAAAGCTTATTTCAAGCTTGAAACATATTTTGTGAAAATTTAATTAAATTGCCCGAATAAACTATTCGGGCAATTTTGTTATGTACGACATTATAGGAGATGTTCACGGATATGTGGATCAGCTGAAGAGTTTACTGGCTAAGTTAGGTTACCAACTCATTAATGGTTGCTATACTCATGCAACTCGTAAAGCCGTATTTGTTGGCGATTTCATTAATCGTGGACCCAAAATAAGGGAAACTATCATTTTAATCAGAAGGATGGTTGAGGCTGGAACGGCTTATGCTATTTTGGGAAACCATGAAATGTACGCTATACTTTATTATTTACGCGATACTGAAGGTAAATATTATAAAAAACGGATTCCCAAATATCAATTGCAGATTAATCAGACGCTTGATGAGTTTGTTACCTGTAAAGACGAATTTAAAAGTCACCTGAAATGGTTTAGAACATTGCCTATGTTTCTCGATTTTGGTGCGATCAGGATCGTTCATGCATGCTGGCAGAAGGATAACATCAAAGAACTCAAGGGTGCATTAAATGAACCTAAAATAAGTAAAACGATTTTACGTGAAATTGCTTTGAATGAGACTTCATTTGCCCAGTGTTTTTGGGAAACCTGCAAAGGGATTGATTTCCAGGTTCCTAAAAATCTGCTGATTTTTGATGATGATGGCAGACCGCATCGTTCATTTCGTATGAAATGGTGGGATAATCCGGAAGGAAAGACTTTTAAAGAAATTTCAATGGAAAGCCGCTTTGAACTTCCAGCTTATACCATTCCGCCTGAAATTGTAAAATTCAGGACTCCTTATCCTGAAAATGATCCAATTGTTTTCTTTGGACATTACAGTTTGGTTGAGGGTTACGGAATATTGAAAGATAATGTTTGTTGTGTTGATTCTGGCGTGTCCAGAAACGGTAAATTGTTGGCTTACAGATGGAGTGGAGAGTTGAAATTGAATCAGTCGAATTTTGTAATGGTAGAAGGCGCTGTTTAATTTGATTGATATTCAGTGTTTTATAAAATTGTTGTTTTGATTGAAAAGTATGTGATTTTTTTCATTTGCCCTATTGCAGGGAAAGAAAGAAAGGCTATATTTGCAAAGCCTTTTGAGAAACGGATTTCAGGAGGTTTGTTCTTAAAAAGTGTTGTAAATTTTGTAAAAAAACAGCTTGATTTATTTCAAATCAGGTCTCGAAAAAATACTCTGGTGCGGTAGTTCAGTCGGTTAGAATATCGGCCTGTCACGCCGAGGGTCGCGGGTTCGAGTCCCGTCCGCACCGCCCTCTCAAAATTTACACTACAAAAAGAAATAAGTGGTTATAATCAACCATGAAATTTAATAATACTGAAAATTGGTGCGGTAGTTCAGTCGGTTAGAATATCGGCCTGTCACGCCGAGGGTCGCGGGTTCGAGTCCCGTCCGCACCGCAAAAAAGCTTCAAGAAATTGAGGCTTTTTTCGTTTTATGACAATTTTACATTAAAAATTGTTTCCTTTAGGTAAATCATGTTCTCATGTTTTACTCCTATATTCTACAAAGTGAAATTGACAATAGCTATTATATTGGGCATTCGTCTGATATTAAAAAGAGGTTGGAATATCACAACCAAGGGCTATCTGCATACACATCAAAGAAGATTCCATGGAAACTTGTTTATATTGAGATTTTTCAGACTAAAAAAGAGGCAACCCAACGTGAATTATTTTTAAAACGGCAACGCAACCATTCTTTCTATGAACGATTGATTTCTAGTGAATCTAATAAAATTCATCAAATGGATAATTAATATCGGCCTGTCACGCCGAGGGTCGCGGGTTTCCCGAAGGCTCGGGATCCGCACCGCAAAAAAGCTTCAAGAAATTGAGGCTTTTTTCGTTTTATCACTATCGAATGTTTTATATTGAATTTGTTCAATATAAAACTCTGATTAACGGATAGCGAAAATTCAAAATAGATTTAAAATTTCAGCACGCCATGACATAACGCAAACTATCCGCAATCAGAGTTTATATCTTTTTCTTTCGACTGTTTTTGCTAGTCTTGGTATATAAACAACTACATCACGGACTTGTTTTAAGGGCGTAAAAATTGATAGGTTATTTGTTTGCGGGAAGTGAAAAATAAAATGTAGAGCCGATCCCAAACTTTGATTCAGCCCAAATCTGACCTCCATTCAATTCGACAAACTCCTTGCAAATTTGCAATCCAAGGCCTGTCCCTTTTTCATTTTGAGTTCCATTGGTCGTAAATTCAGAGCCTGACTTAAAGAGTTTTTCTAAAACTTTAGGTTCCATTCCAATTCCATTGTCCTGAATTGCTATAATAATCTTGTCTTCATAAGCGGTGGCATTTATAGAAATATTTCCTTCCTCCTTTGTGAATTTAATGCTGTTAATAATCAAATTCTTTATCACAGATTCCATCATTGAAGAGTCAGTACAGATATCAATGTCCTCAGCGATATTGTTCGCTAACGCTATCCTTTTTTGATTACACAGAGTTCTTATGGGTAAGATTGAGTTCTCAACCAATTGATTTAAATTTGTTGTTTTTAAAACTGGAACAAGTTTTTTTCGTTGTGTTTTTGTCCAAAGTAGGAGGTTGTTAAGCGATTCAAAAGTTAGTTCGGTTTCCTTATTAAGCGAAATCATAATTTTTTTGATTTCTTCCGGACTCATAATATCGAAATCTTCAGAAACTAATTTGGTTACATTTATCAGTGAAGCAAGGGGACTTCTCAGATCATGAGCTATTATCGAAATCAATTTATCTTTAGTCGTATCGCTTTCTTTTAGTTCTTCGGAGTAAAATTTTAGTTTGTTTAAGTTTTCAATCAACTCATTTTTCTGTTTCTCGATGAGTTTATGTTGTTTTATGCGGGTTAAATTCATTTTCCAGAAAATAAGCGACAGACACAAACCCAAACCGGAAAGCGTTAGTCCGTTCACATTGTTCGAGATTAAAACATCAGGATTTGCTTGTGCATAATTCATTAATAGATAGAAAATTATAAAGCTAAATGAATAATACAGGATTGAATAAACTGGCCGGATTAGAAGAATAATCGAGCTAATTATTGTTGTTGCAATAAATGGGTTTATTGCGGTCGTTATCTTTTGATCAACTGCCGATATGGCTGCTCCTCCAAACAAAAGAGATAAAGCAACTGCTACGATGCAGATTTCTGCAAGCCGAATATTACTCCTCTTTTTTATAAACGCGAAGTAGATCGTTAGGCTTATAATGCTGAGTAAAATGATTATCGATGTGTGTATTGTTATAATGGAAACCCGCCATTCATATTCAATTCCAACACTAGATTTCAGGTGAGAAATAAATAAAATAACATGTAGTAAACTAATTGGAATACCAATTACCGAAAGATAGAATACGCGTCTAACGTTTTCATTCAGAATGTTGGTTTTTATTATTTTCCGATCTTCTTCTGATATTTTGAAAAAGTCAATAAGTTTATTTAACATCGCTATTTTAAGCTAAAAATTATTCTAGTAACGCGGAACAGCATAATTTAAAACATCTTCGCGGGTAATTGTTTTATCACATAGAATAATCAATCGTTCAACCACATTCCTAAATTCACGGATGTTACCCGTCCACCGCATTTTTTGCAGCTCGCTAATCGCATCAGATTCAATTGATTTTTGAGGTACGCCATATTCAGTGCAAATCAGGTCGATAAAGTATTCACACAATACAGGAATGTCTTCAATCCGGTCGTTCAGGTCCGGAACGTGGATCAGAATAACACTCAGGCGATGGTATAAATCTTCTCGAAAATTATTCACTTCAATTTCGTGGGCAAGGTTTTTATTGGTGGCAGCTATGACCCGAACATCGACTTTAATTTGGGCATCGCCTCCTACACGGGTAATGATGCTTTCTTGCAAAGCCCTTAAAACCTTGGCTTGTGCCGGAAGACTCATATCGCCAATTTCGTCGAGAAAGATGGTTCCTCCGGTTGCCTGTTCAAATTTTCCTTTTCGCTGTTTAATTGCTGAAGTGAATGCTCCTTTTTCATGGCCAAATAATTCACTTTCAATTAATTCTGACGGAATAGCTGCGCAGTTTACTTCAATAAACGGACCTTCAACACGGTTACTTTTTTCGTGCAACTGGCGGGCAACCAATTCTTTTCCGGTGCCGTTCGATCCGGTAATTAAAACACGAGCATCGGTAGCGGCAACGCGGTTGACCATGTCTTTAACTTTTTGGATGGAAGCCGAGTTCCCTACAATGTCAAATCGTTTGTTGACCTTTTTTCTCAGTACTTTGGTTTCGGTAATGAGCGTCGATTTATCCATTGCATTGCGCAAAGTAATCAGCAATCGGTTCAGATCGAGTGGTTTTTCAATAAAGTCGAAAGCACCTTTTTTGATCGATTCCACTGCTGTATCAATGTTTCCATGACCCGAAATCATTACAACTGGAATGTCAGGTTTGATTTCTTCAACCTTCTGCAATACTTCAATACCATCCATTCCCGGCATTTTGATGTCACATAAAATCACATCAAAATCTTTGGTCTGTAGCAATTCCAAAGCTTTAAACCCATCTTCGGCCAGTTCAACCGTATATTTTTCGAATTCTAAAATGTCTTTTAAGGTGTTGCGAATGCTGCGTTCGTCATCAATGACTAATATTCTTGACATGTTTCTTTTTTTTACTGAAAATTATTGCCCGAATTTAGTTGAAAATACGGTCGTATAAAATACCTTCCCGCAAGGCATAGTCGGTTTGGTATATTTTTTTGATATTTAGACGATCAATAACCAGTTTGATAAACAAAACCGAAGGAACAATCATCTCGATGCGAATGGATTCCATGCCTTTCATTTCGGTTCTTTCGGCAGTTGTTGACTTGATTAGAGTTTCATATACCCGCGTAAAGTCATCTGTTGCAATTTCTTGTTTAATCCTTGTTTTTGTTCCTGGATTGGTTTGGTCGATTAAATCTGCCAACGTATCGAAAGCACCCGAACAGCCGATCAATAAGGGAATTTGAATATTATTTAACTGTTGCCAAAGTGGCTCCAACCGGCTGTCAAACCAGTCGTTGATTTGCTCAATCTCTTCCGGTGTAATGGGATTGGAGGGTGGTATTTGTTCGATGATGCGGGCCATTCCCAACGGAAAACTTTGTTTCCAGATGGGTTCGTTGTTTCGCGTCAGGATAAATTCATTGCTTCCGCCGCCAATGTCAAGAATAAGCGAATGGTCTTCTATTTCATCAAAAGCCAGTTTCACTCCGTCAAATATCAGTTGAGCTTCTTTTTCTCCGGAAATAATCTGCAAGTCAAGACCCGTATTCGCCTTGATTTGTTGCTGAAACCAATCCTGGTTGGTTGCATCACGAATAGCAGAAGTGGCGATTATTACTACTTCAGAAACACTGAATTGACTAATTCGTTCCAGATGTTTCCGGATAGCCAGAATGGCACGTTCCAATCCATCTTCGGTCAACCTGTTTTTGTCGATGCCGTTTTTGCCAAGTTTAACAACCTCTTTTCCCTGATATAGAATTTGATAGGATTTGTCCTGGTACTCTGCAATTAGTAAGTTGCAGGTATTGGTTCCGAGGTCGATAACAGCAATTTGTCTCTTCATTCTGAGTGGGGAATATTTTAGGCTAACGAAGTTAGCGTTTCATATTTAAAATGACCAGATTGAAATTGAATTTTCGGCATTTCATTACCAAACAAAAAAGGCCGGTAAAACCAGCCTTTTGTATTTTATAATTTGATTGAATATTAAAACAATCCTTCAATCGATAAATAGCGTTCGCCAGTATCGTAAGCGAAAGTGAGTATTTTTGCTCCTACGGGCAGTTCGGCAATTTTCTTGGCAACAGCAGCCAGTGAAGCGCCTGACGAAATTCCAACGAACAAACCTTCTTCTTTAGCTGCACGACGGGCATAATCAAAAGCTTCATCTTTCGAAATCTGGATGGTTCCATCAATAGCTTGCGTATGCAGGTTTACCGGAATAAAACCAGCACCAATTCCCTGAATTGGGTGAGGACCAGGATTTCCACCACTAATTACAGGTGACAATTCTGGCTCAACAGCAAAGGTTTTCAGATTTGGGAATTTCTGTTTCAACACTTCGCTTACTCCGGTAATGTGTCCGCCTGTTCCAACTCCGGTGATCAGGTAGTCAAATCCTTCCGGAAAATCAGCCAGGATTTCTTTCGCAGTATTTTGTTTGTGTGCTTCGATGTTGGATGAATTATCGAATTGAGAAGGAATCCAGGCATCGGGCGTTTCGGCGGCCAATTCGTTAGCTTTGGCAATAGCGCCTTTCATTCCCAATTCACGTGGTGTTAAAACCAGTTCTGCTCCATATGCAGTAAGGATTCTACGGCGTTCAATACTCATCGATTCAGGCATAACCAAAATCAGTTTATACTTTTTAACTGCGGCAACCAAGGCCAAACCAATTCCGGTATTTCCTGAAGTTGGTTCAATCAGAACGCTTCCATGTCTCAAGATTCCTTTTGCTTCGGCATCCTCAACCATCGAAAGAGCGATGCGGTCTTTGATACTGCCGCCCGGGTTGGTTTTTTCTACTTTTACATACACTTCGTATCCTTCAGGATACAGGTTGTTAATTCGTACCAAAGGACTGTTTCCGATGGTTTCCAAAATGTTGTTTACTTTCATATTATTGTATTTTAAGGTTCTTATCTTTCGTTTCTATTAACAAAAAAAGCCTTCCGGTGTTCGGAAGGCTTCGATATTATCTCTTTTATGTCTTTCAAATGTTCGTTGAAAACATACCTTCTCCTGACCGTTTATAGCAGCAGCACATATACATGTATGAGAAATTTGCTTTCATTCTTTTCTTTAATCTTTGTATTGCAAGTATAACAAAAAAGTCAAACAAAATACATTTTTATCTTTTATTTTAATTTTTATAGAATAACCACTTAACAATTTCTTTAAGATTCACTTTTTTCCCATACATCAAAATGCCTGTCCGGTATATTTTTCCTGCGACCCAGATTGTTCCCAAAATAGTTGCCAGCAAAATGGACATTGAAAGAATGATCTGCCAGACCGGAATCCCGAATGGAATACGTGCCATCATGGTTACCGGCGATGTAAAAGGAATCATAGAGGCCCAGAAAGCCAACGAACCTTCGGGATTTTTAGCAACCGACATAACCATGATGATGGAAGCAATCAATGGTAAGGTTACAGGGAGCATCATTTGCTGGGCATCTTCATCGCTATCGACGGCAGAACCAATGGCTCCCATGAGTGATGCATACAAAATAAAGCCGCAAATGAAATAAAAGAACAGCGCAAAGATGATCAATGGAATGTTTAAGTTGCCTATTAAACCAATGATTTCAAGAACCTTGTTCTGGGCTTCGGGTGAGCTGGCTGCAAGTTGTTCCATTTGTGGGCCTGACATTACATTTTGCGCTTGAGTTGCAACTCCTGCTGATGCACGACCACTAAATGCCGCAGTTGCGCTTGTAATGGCAGTTCCAAGTATAATCCAGATGGCAATTTGAGTTAACCCAACCAATCCGATTCCGACAATTTTTCCAAAGAGCAGTTGAAAAGGCTTAACCGATGAAATGATGACTTCTACAATACGGTTGGTTTTTTCTTCCATAACTCCGCGCATAACCATAGTGCCATAGATAAAAACGAACATGTAGATAATGAATCCGGCAGCTAACCCAATAATCATTGCAATTTCGCTTGAGCTTTTCACGGCTTTGCCTTCTTCTCCAATTTTAATGGTTTCAACTGTGATGTTTGTTTTGGTGGCTGCCAGTTTTCTTTCCAGATCGGGAACTCCTATTTCATCTATAATCTGCTTTTTCTTTTCCGTTTCTATGATCTTTTCGATCCGGTTTGAAACAAAGTACTTAACATCCATCGTGACCTGTTTATCCGAAATCATCTCGGCACGGTTGGTATTCAGGATGTTGGTTGGGATATTCAGAACAGCATAGTATTTTCCTGATTTGAAATTCTTACTAAGCTCTTTAAATTCCTGTTCAGGTATATAATGAAACTTTGTAAATTCATTGCCTTCAATCCTGTTCAAAACGAGAGCGGTCGGATCATATACGGCAATAGTACGTTCTTCTTTGTCGTCCATCATGGCCAGATAGGTAGGCAAAATCATCAAGGCAGCCATCATCAGCGGCATTAAAAGAGTCATGATAATGAACGACTTTTTCTTTACCCTTGTCAGGTATTCGCGTCTTAAAATTAGGAATGACTTATTCATATAGGTTTTGTTAAATTTTCATTTTCGCTTAAAAAGTGTTAGTCTGCAATTAAGGATGTATTTCAAGTTGCGGGATGCGTGTTTCGGGTTCGGTTGTCGCGTAACTCGTAACCCGTTTCCCGTAACAATTCCTACGATTGCGATTGAGCACTTGTTTCGCGGTTATTTTTTTCTACAACATGGATAAACACATCGTTCATGCTTGGGATAATTTCTTTGAATGACACGATTTCAAATTGATTCATGAGTATTTTGATTAACTCATTGTTGGAATTGCCGTTCAGGAACTGAACTTTCATTTGTTTCAGGAACTTGCTGTCGTCTTGCTCAAGAACATTGAATTGAGCACCTAACCGATGTTGAAAATCCGGAGTTTCACCTTTGTAGGCTATCTCGAAAGTATTGCTTTTGAATTTTTCTTTCACTTCGTCAATTTGCCCGTCCAGAATCTTTTTCGACTGGTTGATCAATGCAATATGGTCGCAAATTTCTTCTACGGAAGACATATTGTGTGTTGAGAAAATGATGGTGGTTCCCTGCTTTTTCAGTTCAAGAATTTCATTTTTCATCAAATTGGTGTTGATGGGGTCGAATCCGCTGAACGGTTCGTCGAAAATAAGCAAGCGGGGTTTGTGAATTACTGTGGTGATAAATTGTACCTTTTGAGCCATTCCTTTCGAGAGTTCCTCTACTTTTTTGCCCCACCAGGCCTGAATTTCAAACTTTTCGAACCAGTACTTCAGGCTCTTGAGGGCATCTTTTTTCGACATGCCTTTCAACTGAGCCAGATAGAGCGCCTGTTCACCAACTTTCATTTTCTTATACAGTCCCCGTTCTTCGGGTAAATAGCCAATCTGATAAATATCCTCAGCTTTCATTGGCCTACCCTCGAAAAACAACTCGCCGCTATCGGGAGCTGTAATTTGGTTGATGATCCGGATCAAGGTTGTTTTACCCGCGCCATTGGGCCCCAATAGACCAAAAATAGACGCTTCCCTAACCGAAATGCTGACCGAACTCAATGCGACATGACCAGCATATTCCTTAACAATGTTATTTGCCTGAAATATTTCCATGGTAATTTAGTTGTTGTATATTTTGTTAGTTTGTTGTTTGCACAAAAAGTTACAAAAGGACAAAAACTTATTTGAGAACTGGTGCAACTATGGACGTTTTTAGTCCCCTCTTGGGGTGGGGATTTAGGAGAGGTCACTTTCAAAAATGCTGAAATGTACACTACCATAGCGGCGTAATTCCTTGAAGTTTGGATGCCTGGCATAGTCGAACTGTGCTGAATGTTCAAGGATAAAGATACCGCCAGGTTTCAGAAGATTATTGTTGAAAATCAAATCGGCAACCTCTGCAAATTGAGGATGATCGTATGGCGGATCGGCAAAAATCAGGTCGAATTGCTCTTTAATCCGTTTTGCAAATACAAAGGCATTCGATTTCACGATCCGAATATTTTTTTCGCCCAACCTTTCAATTACTTCTTTGATGAACTGAATGTGTGCCGGATTAATTTCTACGGCAGTTACATTGTCGCTCCCGCGCGAGGCCAGTTCATAACTGATACTTCCGGTTCCGGAGAACAGGTCGAGTGTTTTTGTACCTTCCAGATCGATGTAATTCTGAAGTACATTGAACAGACTTTCTTTAGCCATGTCGGTTGTCGGCCGGGCTTTGAATGTTTTTCCGGGAGTAAAAACCCGGCCTCTGTATTTTCCGCCAACTATACGCATGGATAAGTATTTAACAAGCTTACGAACTGATGTTTCTGTATTTTTTCGAAGGTATTTCCGTAGTTGAAATCCGCTGATGGTTTCAAAAACCGGACATTACTGATGTATTTCTTTAACTGGCGGATGTAAGCTGAATCGTCGGCCACATAGCCACCGATCAGTATTTCATCGCGTTCCGGGTCAAATTGAATGCTTTGCCACGTGTTGAGCGCATAATAAAGAAAATCGGATTCGTTTTTGAAATAGAAACTGTTGTAGAGTTCGATTTGCATGTCTTTCAGTGCAATCATGCGGATGTATTTCTTTTCAAAATTAATCACCAGAGTATTTTTTTTCTCTGTTCGTTGGTCGACTGCTGATGCAATAAGAGCAATCGATTTATGCCGAAAACTGAAATCGACATATTTCCGGTGCAGCAAAGTCATCAGTTCTTTTGGATAACTGTAAATCAACTGATAATTGAAGCCGGGGATTTCGTTTGCACTAATTTCTTCATTTCGGCTAACCTCGCTGTTAACCGAAGCTATTTTCAGAAAACTGGCCGATCCTGAGTATTCCTTTGGAAGCAGTGTTGCTTTGTTAGTTGAGTATGTGATTGATACGCTTTTAAACGACGCATTTAATTTTTCTTCCTGATCGAAAATAGTTTCAATTTTTCGTGATAGGAATTGGAGTTTGCCCACAATTAAAGGAACATGCTCAAAGACAACATATTTATTTCGGCGTGTATCCAATATACAAAAAGAAAATCCATCAAGACCAATCTGGATGGAAATATGATATTCTGAAGCGAGCCTGATATCGAAAGAATCGTCAATCCAATTTATTTCGTGCATATGGAAAATTTGTTCCCGTTTTACCTGATCTGCAAATGTATAAAAAGTAACTAAGTTATTTAGGTAATTACGGTCCCGAACTAAATTCAGTTGCCTTTTGTCACAATATCACCATCATGAGATCGTTTTGTTAATAGCACAAATTTTAAAAACATGAAGCTATGAGAAGAGAGAGATTATTAACATTTGTATGTGTTGCATTAACCATTGGGTTCTTTGCATGTCAGAAAGATCAGAACAATTCATCTACAGGTGATTCCAATTTGGGAATTAAACTTCAGGCCTTAAATAGAAGCTTTACCTTGCCTGTTTCATCTGTTGGGCTAAAATCAGCGTCAGTTTCAACTTCGTCAGTGGCCTGGGATACAGCACATATGGTCGTTTCAGGAATCACCTATGAGGCTAAACTGAAGAGTTTGATTACTCATCATGACTCTATCGAGATTAGTTACAAATGGAAAGGTCCTCAGGAAATCAATCTGTTGGATACTACCATAACGCTTGGTAACTTTACCCTGACACCTGGTTTTTACGATGAAATTGAACTTAGGGTCGATGGTTCAAAAAAAACAGCCGGATTAAAACCTGTTTTTTATTTGCACGGAGTTTATACGAAAACCGATGCTACAACAATACCGGTGAAGGTTATTGTAAATGAAGATGTTTCGTTTAAAACTGAAAAAGACAGCGTGACGGTTACTTCTATTGACAATACTGATTTTGCAAGTGTAATTCAAATTTACCTCGATCAGTTAATGGTTGATATTTTGCCCACAGTCCTTGACAACGCAACTCTCACCAATGGAACTTTAGTTATTTCGGCAGACAAAAACCGGGAACTTTACTGGATTCTCGTAAGAAATTTGATTAAAAATCATCATTGCAGACATTACCATCATGCACAAGGTTTTCACATGGGAGGACATTAATTGAAATGAATCAGTTGAAAAAAATCCGGTTAACGGAGATTAATAAACAAAAAAGCTTCAGGAAACTGAGGCTTTTTTATTTGAGAAAACCTCATTGATAAGTTCCCCTGATTTTCGATAAAGCAATCAGACAATCACTTAGAAATATTCAGGTCGTAAACTTTATGGGAAAACTGGTGTTAATGATTGCATGATTGTATTTGAAATTCACTAATTAATCAATAAATACAGTAACCATGAAATTCAACAAATTATTTTTATTCGTACTCATTGCACTAGGCTTCAGTGCATGTAATTCAAAATCGGCAAAGAATGCGGCCGACAGCAATGTGAAATATTACCGGAATATCCAGTTCAGTGAAACTCCCTGGGATACTGAACGCGGATCGTACGAACTTACTCCGGAAGAAGCCAAGACAATCAACAATTACAAATTTACCTTTAATGAAAAGGGGCAATTGGCTTCGGTTGAATACAACCGCAACAATGTTTTACTCGATTATTCATCGATTGGTGCCGCAAAAGTGACTTATACCTATGAAGGCGACAAGCAGGTTAAACGTTTTTTCAATGAGAAAAATGAGGCTATTAAAAATGGTGGGGCATCGGTTTCTGAATACACGCTCAACGAATCGGGAATGCGTATTGCCATGCGTTTTTTGGATGAAAATGGTACACCTATCGAAAACCGGAATAAAATCAACAATTACAAGTGGACTAAAATGCCGGACGGACTGATTCAGGAAATTCGATACAATTTGGCGGGTGAAGACGTTGTTATGAACGAGTTCTGTCCGTTTCATGAACTGCGTTTTACCTACGATGCCAATGGTTTTGTGACACGCGTGGCTAATTATTCGGCTGATACGCTTACGAATTGTACTGCCGAGAACTGTGGCGATATTGGTGTTTCCTATTTTCAATTGGAGAACAATGAAAAGGGCGATGTACTTACTTTTTCGGTACATAACACCGTTGGACAGTTGTCTAATTTATACTGGGGCTGGGCAAAGCGTACGAGCGTAGTTGATCAGAACGGCTATGTTTTGGAATCGGCTCAATTCGATCAGGATAATGAATACCTGGGAGGCAAAAATGTACCGGTAACCAAAATGGAATACGACGAGCATGGCGCTTTGGTTAAGCAGATTTCGATGGACAAAGACAAGAATGTTGTAAATAACCCCGGCAATGGAGTTGCAATCACAGTTTATAAATACGATGAGCAGGGACGTCGGACTGAAACCCTGAAATTCGATAAAGATGAAGTCCCAGTCGCAGCGAAAAGCTAATTTTTAATAGTATGAGAACGATCAATAAAATCACAGCCGTTGTTTTGCTGTTCTTTCTGGCAGCTTGTTCCGGAGGAGGAAATAAAACCAAACAGGTAGAGTCTGCGGCTTCAACAGAGGTTAAATCGGCTCCTGTTGCAGTAAACGATGAGTCTCAGAAGTTGCTGAAATATCTGGAAGAATCAGGCGATTATGTGAATGGACGAAATTTCCCTTCCTTAATTAAAGCTTCGGCGGTGAATGCCGAACTGGGTGGAAAGATTAAAATTATCGACCTGCGAAGTCCCGAAGCATTTGCAAAAGGTCATATCAAAGGAGCGGTGAATGTTGATTTCACAAAAATACCTGACTATTTCACAAACGTTATCAAGCCTTTCGAGTACGATAAGATTGTGATGGTTTGCTATGCCGGGCAAATAGCCAGTTACGCTACTTCGCTGCTGCGTTTAATGGGCTACGGAAACGTTTACGCCTTGCGCTGGGGAATGAGTAGCTGGAACAAGGATTTCGCTGCCGATTCGTGGCTGAAGGCTGTTTCTGACAAGTATGAAAGTAAATTGGAAATGACTGAAAACAACCGACCTGCCTTGACTGACTTTCCTCAACTGAATTCAGGAAAGTCAACAGGTGAGGAAATTATGGCAGCACGCTTCAATCGTTTGTTTGCAGATGGGTATGCCGATGCTTTTATAACTGCTGATCAGGTTTTTGAGCAACCTCAAAACTTCTATACCGTTAATTTTGAACGGAAAGATAAATATGATTCAGGACACATTCCGGGTGCTGTGCGCTATAAAACCAGCGGAACATTGGGAATTGTTCCTGAAATGGAATCGATACCAACCGATAAAGATGTTGTAGTTTATTGCGGAACCGGGCACAACTCCGGATTTGTAACTGCCTATCTGCGTTTGTTTGGCTACAAAGCAAAAACATTGATGTATGGTAACAATGCTTTTATGCATAGCAAAATGCTGAAGGATAAAAGTTTGCTTTCGTGGCTTCCTTTTACCGAGGCCGAAGTTGGTAATTTCCCGTATGTGAAGAATTAAGATTAAAGAGACAAAGTACCAGATCACCAAAGTTCCTAAGCAATAAAAACTTTGGTACTTAGTGACTCAGGTACTTAGGTACTTCATTAGATCGAATCCTGTTCCAGCCTGGCGGTAGTGTCGGGCTGGAATTTGTATTTTAGCTCCTCCGGATTTCCTCCGGAATTCAGAATAAAGACATTTTTAAAACCCATTTGATTCAGGATAACCCAGGCTTTTGAAGCTGTTGCCACATCTCCCGAATACAGAATAAGGTTACCATCAACTCCTTCCAGAATTTTCCGGTTCGTTTGATCCAACAGATTTTCAAAAGGAATTTTTATCGAATGTTCAACATGAATCGAATCGGGCAAGTCGCTGGTTCCGATGTTAACCACCATCCACGATTCTTTCAGTTCATGAAGTTGATCGGGTGAAAGCAGGTTGTTGTTATTTTTAGTCGCTTCAATGGCACTTTTTATATCCTGTTTAAATAAGTTCTGATCCGAATTTCGGATGATAACTAAAATCAAAATCACAACGATGATCAGGATGACAAACTTTAAATTTTTGAGTTGTTGCATAATTTCTGATTTTAGAATTTAGTTGCAGCCTCCGTCGAGTTTCGATTGGTTAAGCCTTTTGGCATTGAAAAACTTTGTTTTCAGGCTGTCGGGTAAACTGTTAATTTGCGTGAATGCTTTACGGGCATTCAGCCGGTTTTCGAAGCGGGCATTTTCGGCTGGCGTAATTTTTTCTCCTGAATATTGGCTGAGCATCACCGTATGGAACCATTCGTTGAGGCCACCTTTCATCACATAGTTGTTTGGATAACCCAGTCCGGTAACAATCGTCCATGCATAATTAGCCGTTTGATCGCCATTCCCATAAAATATGTTTTTTACCTTTTTCTGATTTAAAGTTGCTTCCCACAGCGGATTTTGGAGATCATCAAACGGAATGTTGATGGAACTGGGTATGTTGCATTCCCGGAATTGTGCAGCACTACGAACATCAATAATTTGAATGGTACTGTCTTCGCTGTTAACCGCGCGGGCTACCTGATCAACCGAAAAGTACATGTTGTCGGAAGCCGAGCGGGTAAGTAATTCGTTCGACTTCAGTTGAAACGTTTGAGCCGCGTCGAAAGGCAGAAAAGCAAGGATAATTCCAACTCCGACCAGCAATACTGAATATTTTATTCGTGCATCCATCTTTTTCTTGTTTATAGCTCATTCGTAATATCAGCCTGGCTAAATTTTTTCTCGGCAAGCTCAGCAAGCCAGAATAAGGCAACGGCTGCCACAATCAATATCAGGGTAAAAACTCCAGGTGAAACGCCCATCCATTCGTCAATTCGCATGGCACCTTTGAAATTGTCCAGAAATAGAGTTTCGATGAATGGATAGGTTTCGGCGAACAAAAATGCCCCAACCATTCCACCAGCAAGGAAAATCATTGCGTCAATTTTTCCGATCGAAAGGGCGCTGATTCCGGTTCCGGGGCAATAGCCGCCCATGATAAATCCGGCTCCCATGATCACTCCGCCAACGATTGCCGAGTTGATGTAATACGGATTCACGTAAACCAGTTTTAGGTTTAAAAGGCCAAAGAAACTGAGCAACTGCGATCCAACCAAAGCAACAATGGCTGCCGTGAAAAATACTTTGAGCACAGTGGTGTCGTAGCCGTAAAACATTCCGGCCAGTTTGCGGCTCGATGAAAATCCGGCTTGTTCTAAAGCAAACCCAAAACCGATTCCGATCAAAAAGGCGATCAGAAGGTTAAGCCATTCCGGAAATCCGGATATTATTGAAAGTGGTCCCATAGTTTGAAGGATTGATTTATTGAATTACTGAAATTTATCCCGTCATTGCGAAGTAGCGGAGCGAATGAAGTAATCTGTTGATTAGGTGAGATTGCCGCACTCCCTTTGGTAATTCGCGATGAGGCTGTAAAAATTTGATCTCTCATATCCATAGTTTCCGGAAAAACCAGGCGAAGAGATAGGCCGAACCGAATATGGCGATCATGGTTACAAAACCGGCAACCGAAAACACGGCCATGCCCGAAAGCGCTGCGCCACTGGTGCACCCACGTGCCAACTGTGCTCCGTAAACAAAAAATACACCCCCCAGAAATGCAAAAAACAATCGTTTGTTATTCGATATTTGAGGCGATTTCTCGACCTTGAATTTTAAACGGTGGGAGAGTGCCCCTGAAATAAAACCACCCAACACCATTCCAAAGACTTCTAATGCCAGCCAGTTTTTTAACGGACTTTCGCCATTCTCGAAATACTTGCTGTAATAGGGTGTTTCCATGGCATGTTGATGATCGACAGCGCCTACAATTGCCACTACGGCATATTTAATGCCACCGCTGGCGCCAAGGCCACGTCCTGAAAAAAACATGGCCGACAAAAGAACCAACCCAAGCAGCATTCCTGCCAGGTACGGATTCATGTATTTTCGTTTTTCCATATGTGTAAACTAGTTTGATTCCGACTAGTAAGACAAATTAAGCCGAAGTATTGTTTTGGCGAAGTTTCTGTAACGTTCAAAACCACTCAGAATCTCAAAAATTTCATTCTGTGGGCGGCCTTGATCTACTTCTTCAAATCGTTCAACATCAGTGCATAAAATGTTTGTAAGTATTATGAATTGTTGACATAAAATGAGACGAAAGTAGTGTATATTTGGTTGTAATTAATAGTTGGCGGTAATGTTATGGAGCCTGCATAAATCAAAATTAATATGAAAATTGACAATGAATTAGGTATAGTAGAAATCGGGGAAAACTCTTTTGAGTTTGAGGAATATGATGGAAGCTTGCATTGCGAAATAGACTTACCTGTTTTAAGTAATTTGCATTTTAAGCTTGACGAGATAGATGAAGGCATTTGTTTTAGAACCCATAGTGTTGATGGTTTTGGAAGCTACCTATTTAATGACCTTGAGTTCGCGAAGTCAACAGATATAGTTGTATTTGCTTTTATTTGTCATCAACCGAATAAATACTGGGAAGGACAATGGGGTTTATCAACGATGTTAGCTACTCTAGCTGATGTTATTAAAGATTCGATTGATTTAGATGTTCAATACGAATCGTTAAATATTGAAGATGATTGGAAATATTTAGAAGTTACTTTTTCAATTGATGCAGATTTTAATTTTAGTGAGCTACTTGAGAAATACTCAACTATTTTAAAAGAGGCAATAAAGCGAACTGAGTTAATATTGTCTGGGGCTATTTGGAAAAAAGATTATGAAGAAAATGAGAAACTTTTTTGCACTGAAATTATATTTCCTTTATTAAGAAAAATGGATTTTATTGACGTTCGTTTTAATCATGGAATTCGGGAATATGGCAAAGATTTTACATTTTCCGAGGTTACTAAATTTGGAAATCTTAGACACTTTGCGATTCAAGTAAAAGCGGGAAACCTAAGAGGTAACGTTAATTCGGACATTGATGAAATATTAGGACAGCTTAATGATGCTTTTACTATGCCCTACTATGAAGTGAGTGCAAATGAATCTAGAAATATTTCAATATTTATTATTGCTATAAGTGGTCATTTTACAGAAAATGCGAAAGATAAATTGATTCAAAAAATACCTCAACACTTTAAGGGTTGTGTCTATCTACTTGACAGAGACAAGATTTTAGAATTAATAGAAAGATATTGGAAATAGAACAGTAATAACCACTTCCGACAACATCAGCTACCTGTCAAGCCGGATTTCGGTGCTTCGTTGACAGGAAATTAGTATTTTGAAAGGCAGCTCTTCGTGGACAATTTATCGGAAGTCCCGGCCTGTGTGTAGCTTCCTACGTTAAGGCTATTTTTAGTACGCTTTGAGGAAGGGTTTTAACTTCTTCTATAAAATGAGATTAAGATTAGGAGACGATGGATGTCCGGAAGGATAGGCTACCTTGGAAAACAAAACTAACTGTATCTATGAATCATGAAAAGAACCGTTTTACTAACATTTTCGATTGCAATTTTATCAGTGCTGGCTTGTTCAAAAAAAACAGATTCCGGACAGCCTAATGCTAATTATAAAAACCTGGAAAAAGATTTTATTACCTGGTGGACATATCACGAAAATAACATCATATTATCTTCCAATTTTATTGCCATCGATAATTTGTCGAACCGAATAAGTAAAGAAGATTTCTTTGAGAAACTGACTTCGGGTGATTATATTCCTTTAAAACTAAACTCGAAAGATAGTCTTGTCTATTACAAGCTTTTCAAATTGGATGAAGGCTCGAATAGCGAAATAAGACAGCAAATTAAAAGAAGTTCCACAGCTAACTATATTCACTTTAAAGCGGAAGGTAAGCCTTTTCCGAAATTTCAGTTTTTTGATTTAAACGGAACTGAATACAATAATGAAAATACGAAAGGTAAAATTGTTATTCTCAAATGCTGGTTTATTGGCTGCCATGCTTGCGTTGCCGAATTTCCAGAATTGAATAAACTAGTGAACAATTATCGAAATCGGAAAGATGTTGTCTTTATAAGTTTAGCAACTGATTCGAAAGAAAAATTAAACCAATTTTTAGCTCAAAAAAAGTTCAACTATGCTGTTGTAGCCGACCAGACGAAATTTATAACCAAAGAATTAAATGTGAGTTCGTACCCAACACATCTAATCATTGACTCAAATGGTATAATCCGAAAAGTGGTAAATAAAGCAGATGAAATGATTCTGGCATTAAATGATAAGGAATTTCTGAAGACATCTCTGGCTTCAATTCCTTCTCTACCGGCTTCAAATTAAAACCGCTACTCAGCAGCAAGCTACCCGCAAAGTCGGGTTTCCCGCCACCGCGGACAGGTTGTACTTCTTTAACCGGAACTTAGATCACGATTTTCATTGGGATGATGAAAACAGCACTTTGCAGGAGGTTCACCGGTTAAATTCTACTCAGCGTGTATTTTTGGAACATTTTTGGACCTCCAGAAGTTGTATTACTAAACAACTTTAAAAAATTGGGTTATGGTTTCAGGTATTCAAAAAGAAAAAGCTGAATTGTTCCTGAAATATCATCAGGACAAAGAAATTTTGGTTCTGTTAAACTCATGGGACCCCGGAAGTTCCAAATTAATAGAAGCTTGTGGCTACAAAGCAATCGCAACAACAAGTATGGGAATTGCTGCCTCTTTAGGTTATCCTGACTGCGAGGTCATCCAATTATCGGAAATGATTCACGTGATAATGGGCATTGTAAATGCAGTTCAGGTTCCTGTAACGGTAGATATTGAAGCCGGATATGGAAACAATGTAAATGAAATAATTGAATCGGTTACAAAGATCATTGCTACCGGAATTGTTGGAATAAACATTGAAGACAGCATTGAATTAAGTGCGGAATTAATCGACGAAAATGAATTTTGTGAACGGATATCAGCTATTCGAGCACTGTCTGATTCATTGGGCTTTCATTTAGTCATTAATGCAAGGACTGATTCGTTCTATACTTCGTCAGGTTCGACACGCGAAAAATTAGCTGAATCGATCAAACGTGGCAATAAATACCGGGAGGCTGGTGCCGACTGCATTTTTGTACAACCTGTGTGGGAAAAGGAAACGATTTCGACATTGGTTAAGGAAATTAATGCACCAATTAATATTCTTTCAAACCCTACAATTGGAGGAGGATTACCTCTATCCGTTCGGGAATTGCAGGATTTGGGTGTTGCCCGTTTAAGTTTGGGTTCAGGTTTGATGAAAGCAACTTTAGCTTTAATTAAAAAAGTTGCCAATGAACTTTCAGAGAAAGGTACTTACAACATCTTGCTGGATGGGTTGTCGCCGGTTAGCGAAACTGCATTGGCTTATAAAATGGCAATTGGGTTAAATAAATGATGAACAGCTACTAATTGCAATCTTTATGGCTCTGTTTTTTTAAACCGGAAAGGTTAAGGAAATCTGCTTCGCTGCGTTGGAAGCTATTATATTTGCAACAGTTTTTTCACACAAATGACTAGCCCCAATGAATTTTAGCACGTTCGCGTCTCTTAAAAATCGAAACTACCGATTGTTTTTTATGGGGCAGTCGGTTTCGTTATTGGGAACCTGGATGCAGAAAACTGCTGTAAGTTGGGTTGTTTATTCCCTGACACAGTCAAAATTTATGTTGGGCGTATCGGTGTTCGCAACTCTTTTTCCTACAGCATTGGTTTCATTGTATGGTGGCATCGTAGCCGACAGATATAACCGTTATAAAATTTTGTTGTCAACACAGGTTGTGTCTTTACTGCAAGCTGTTTTATTAACGCTGGCCATCGTATTTTTCAAACAACATGTTGTCTGGGAAATTATTGTTTTGGGTGCAGTATTGGGTGTTATCAACGGATTTGATATGCCAGCACGCCAATCATTGGTCAGAGAATTGGTTGGTCGTAAAGAAGATTTGCCTAATGCCCTGGCTTTAAATTCTTCAATGGTTAACTTGTCGAAACTGATAGGGCCTGCTATCGCTGGTTTTATTTTGGAGAGA
Source organism: Aquipluma nitroreducens (assembly GCF_009689585.1). Taxonomy (GTDB): domain Bacteria; phylum Bacteroidota; class Bacteroidia; order Bacteroidales; family Prolixibacteraceae; genus Aquipluma; species Aquipluma nitroreducens. The sequence continues at coordinate 4,660,536 of NZ_AP018694.1, forward strand.
TTTGGTGATGCAATTTGTTTTGGCATTAATGCCATCAGCTTTATTCCGGTGATTCTTTCGTTGCTCCTGATGAAATTACCAAAGCCAGAACCCAAGCCGAAAGCCGACAAGAACCTTAAATACGAATTTTTAGAGGCTTTTGTTTATATCAAAAATACACCTGTGGTTAGTTCAGTCATTATTTTTGTTGGCATTATGGGTTTGTTGGTTTTGCCGTTTAGCACATTAACTCCTGTATTCGCGAAAGACATTTTTAACGGCTCAGCTTTTACATTAGGAATTATTGACGGAGTGATTGGATTTGGCGCTTTCCTGGGCGCTTTGTTTTTAGCTTCGTTACGGCAGGGATCGAATTTAAGTAAGGTATTAGCTATAAATACATTGGTGTTTGGAATTGGACTTATCTTATTTTCGCAAATAACAGTTTTGTCACTCGCACTTCTGTTTATTGCCATTGGTTCATTTGGAATGATGTCGGTACGAACGATTAGTAATACCATTGTTCAAATTCATGTTCCAAACCAATTTCGTGGGCGAGTCATAAGCATTTATTTGATGGTATTAACGGCGACGATACCTATTGGAAGTTTGATCGTAGGCGCGGTTTCTCATTATATTGGCGTTGAAACCACCGTTTTGATCGAAGGATTTCTGGCTTTGATTGTTGCCATTTTCTATGTTCGGTATCTGAAAAATGAAAAGCTCAAAGATGAAGGACAATCTCTTTTGGAGCAACAACCTCAGGAAGCGTGAACAAAAGCTATGATCTATCAGGGTAAGCGCATCAGCAAATGATCGAATTTGTATCATTTGTATTAATTTAGTGCAACCTTAAAATCTAAATCAAATGACAAAACATTCTCGAAGGCAATTTTTTCAAAATGCGATACCTGTTACCATTGGAACTACCATCGGACTATCAAATGTTAGTGCCATGGGCAATAGCGCTTCAACTTCAATCGAAAAGAAAATGAAAATTGTAGTTGTCGGGGCTCATCCTGATGATCCGGAAACCATATGCGGTGGGTTGATGGCTATGTATTCGGGTTTAGGTCATGAGGTTGTATCGGTCTATTTAACACGGGGCGAAGCTGGTATTGAAGGGAAAACACACGAGGAATCTGCAAAAATTCGCACGGCCGAGGCACTAACTGCATGTGCTATTTTAAAGGTCCGTCCTGAGTTTATTGGTCAAATCGATGGAAATTGTGAAATTACCAGTGAGAGATACGCTCCACTTTTAGACTTATTCAAAAAAGAGAAACCTGATATTGTTCTTACCCATTGGCCAATCGATTCGCATCGCGATCACCGTATTTGTTCCATTTTAGTTTACGATGCATGGTTAAACACGGGACGTAAATCTGCGCTTTACTATTGCGAAGCGATGAGTGGGGTTCAATCGCAAAATTTTGCGCCCACCGATTATGTCGATATTACCGGAGTTGTCGAGCAAAAGCACAAAGCTTGTTTTGCACATGTGAGCCAGGAAATAGAACAGACATACAGCGAACATCACGGGAAAATGGAGAAGTTTCGCGGAATGGAATTTGGTTGCGATTATGCCGAGGCATTTGTCAGGCATGTTAAAAGCCCCGGAATTTACTTGAAGTAGTTTAACTTCTTCAGGAGAGAATTGAAGCCTCAACGTATTGTTTACTAAACTGGACAAGACTTCACATCAATGAATCAGACTTAAAAGCCGGTTGAACTTTAGTGCTTCCGGCTTCTTTCTATTTTTAAATGAAGCGATTGATCCTTATTTCTCTTCTTTTTCTGCCATCAAAACTGCATTTACCGAGCCATGCAGCAGCAATAGTCGTTTGGCTTTTACTTCGTCGTAACCCAGTTCGGTCATAATCATCCGGGTGCCGCGATTAATCAGTTTTTGATTCGTCAATTGCATGTTCACCATTTTATTCCCTTTTACACGTCCGAGTTTAATCATCAGCGAAGTGGTGATCATGTTCAGGATCAGCTTTTGTGAAGTGCCCGATTTCATCCGGGTGCTGCCGGTTAAAAATTCAGGGCCAACAATGGCTTCAATCGGAATGTCAACATTTTGTGCCAAAACACTATCCTTATTATTTACGATGCAACCAGTCAGAATGCCTTCTGTTCGGGCTCTTTTAACTGCTCCAATCACATAGGGAGTCCGCCCCGAAGCAGCAATGCCAACAATAGAATCCAGTTTGCTGAGCTCGTATTTCTCCATATCTTTCCAGGCCTGCTCTTCGTCGTCTTCGGCCATTTCAACTGCTTTACGAATGGCACGGTCGCCGCCGGCAATCAGTCCAATAACCAAATCGTGACCAACTCCGAAGGTGGGTGGAATTTCCGAAGCATCTAAAATGCCCAAACGCCCACTGGTGCCTGCACCCAAGTAGAATAATCGTCCGCCCTTTTTCATGCGCTGATAAACTTCTTCCACCAGTTTTTCAATTTGGGGAATAGCGTTGTGTACGGCTGGTAAAACTTTTTTGTCTTCTTCGTGAATACTTAACAAGAGTTCTTTTACCGATTTTTTTTCCAAATCGTTATACAGCGAATCGGCTTCGGTGGTACTTGTTGTTGTAGTTGTGGTGGTCATTTTTACGTTTACTTTATGCTGTAATATTTCTCTAGCCCGTCAATGGGCTCTTTAATAATCGTTGTTTCTTCGAACCCGAAATAGCTGGCAGTATTGTTCAATATCTGGCTAAAATAGAATGCAACAGAACCAATAAAACCGATTGGATATTGGGTATAATCCGGCAATTTACTTACGTTACGTTCAAAGAATTCCATGAAATTATGCTGCACAAACTCCTGACAATATGCTGAATTGCTATTTTCCGACAAAAAAGGTACAAATTGTGCCAGAAATTGGTTGGGTTTTTCGGTACGGTAAACCCTGTTTAGGGCTTCTTCGCGGGTAATACCGAACTGCTTACCAAATTCGTCGCGTAACCGGCTAGGCATAACATCCTTAAAATAGTCGCCAAGCAATTTTCGTCCCATAACTGAGCCGCTGCCTTCATCGCCTAAAATAAAACCTAGCGGAGAAATCCCATGTGCAATTTGCTTGCCATCATACAAACAAGCATTCGAGCCTGTGCCCAAAATGCAGGCAATCCCGGCCTGATCTCCAAATAAAGCACGGGCTGCTCCCAACACATCGCTGTGAGTTTCCACAATGGCTTCAGGATAAATGCGATTTAAAGCTCTGCGGATGATGTCGCCCTTTTCTGCATTTACAATTCCAGCCCCATAAAAATAAATTTCCTGAATTCCGGTACCAGTTTCCGGGAAGAGCACCTTTTCAACTTCCTGAATAATACTTTCCTCTGGCTGTGAGTAGGGGTTGAGCCCTGATGTTTTAATGTTTTTAATATGACCTGAACCATCAATCAGTTTCCATGATGTTTTAGTCGATCCACTGTCGGCAATAAGTTTCATTTATTATTTGAAATTGGTGATCTTTTGTTTGCGGTGTAAAGATAACGTTTTTGGTGAAAAATGAAATGTATCATATAACATGTATTACCAATATTTGCATGATTCATTAATTCCACTAATTTTGATCCATTATTTCGCGTGAAACCTGAGCCTAAATAATTCCAGACAGAACAGTCTATGTTCAATTGATTTGTATCTTTATGAAATGTAAGCTGTTTTCCCGAAATATTGATTTCTAAACATAAAGACCACGGAAGCTATGAGAACTCTTTTCTTGATCAGTGTGATTTTTCTTATTTCGTTGAAGGTTAGCGCTTCATCGATAATTCGTATCAATCAAATGGGTTATTTGCCTCAATCGGTTAAGGTGGCAGTTTTTCTTTCCGATCAGGATGAGGAACTTTCTAGGTTTCAGTTGTTCGAATCACTTTCAGGAAAATTGGTTTTTGAAGGCACACCAGAACTTGCCGATGCCAGCATTTGGGGCAAACAGAAAGCCTACCGACTTAACTTTACGGCTTTTCATGAAATGGGTGGTTTTATCCTGAAGGCTGGCAACTCTGTATCTCCGTCGTTTCGTATCTCGCCTGATGTTTATAATGGTACTGCCGATTTCATTCTTAATTATATGCGTCAACAGCGTTGTGGGTTCAATCCGTACCTGAATGATTCGTGTCACACGCATGATGGAATTATTGTCGATCATCCTACCAAAACCGGGCAGCACATCGATGTGATTGGGGGGTGGCACGATGCTTCTGATTATTTGCAATACACTACAACTTCTGCAAATGCCATTTATCAGCTACTGTTTGCCTATCAGCAGAACCCATCGGTTTATGGTGATAAGTTTGCCGCCAATGGCAAGCCGGGAGCCAACGGAATCCCGGATATCCTGGACGAAGCCCGCTGGGGTTTGGAATGGCTCCTGAAAATGAATCCGGCGAAAAATGAAATGTACAACCAGATTGCTGATGACCGCGATCACGCCGGATTTCGGATTCCTACCTTGGATACGTTGGGTGGTTATGGATTGGGAGTGTACCGACCGGTTTATTTTGTGACCGGGAAATCGCAGGGATTGGGTAAATATAAAAATCGCTCGACAGGCGTTTCGTCAACGGCAGCAAAGTTCAGTTCGTCGTTTGCTTTAGGCGCTTCAGTCTTTAAACATATTGATCCAACGTTTGCTGAGCAAATGCTCCGGAAATCGCGCGACGCTTGGGATTTTGCCAAATCCGATCTGGGCAATTTTCAGACGGCTTGCATGGTTTCGCCATATTTTTACGAAGAAGACAATTGGGTTGACGACATGGAACTGGCAGCTGCGACCTTAATTCCGACAGAAAAGCAGATCGATTTTCAGAAAGAAGCCAAATACTGGGGCGAGTTGGAACCGGTAACGCCCTGGATGGAACTGAACCGTGCCCGGCATTACCAGTATTATCCGTTTGTGAATTTGGGACATGCTTTATTGGCTCAGTCATCCGATCCGTTGATTGCCAAGCAGTTTGCCGCTTTGATGAAACAGGGACTCGATCAAATCCGGAAATATGCAGCCAACGATCCGTTCCGGATTGGCGTTCCATTTGTTTGGTGCTCCAATAATTTTGTGGCAGCAGCCATCACTCAGGCTAAATTATACCGAAAAATTACCGGCGATAATACTTACGAAGAAATGGAAGCCGCTTTAACTGATTGGCTGTTTGGTTGTAATCCATGGGGAACATCAATGATATGTGGACTTCCGGCTGGGGGCGATTATCCTGAAAAACCACATTCGGCGATTACGCTTTACCTGAATCAAACCACAACCGGCGGTTTGGTTGATGGTCCGGTTTATACCAGCATTTATAAGAGTTTGCTCGGAATTCATTTATTAAGAGCAGATCAGTACCCTGAATTTCAGGATGGCAAGGCGGTTTACCACGATGATATTGGTGATTATTCGACCAACGAACCAACGATGGACGGAACGGCCAGTCTGAGCTACCTGCTTTCGTCGCTCGAAGTTGAAGGTCATACTTCGGGAGATGTTTTGGACAATCAGGGTGCTTTGGTACGGAAAAATCCGGCTGAAAAGAAAGTGTACCTGATTTTTTCGGCTCACGAATTAGGCGAAGGAGGACAACTAATTGCTCAAACTTTGAAAAAATACAAAGCCAAAGGTTCATTTTTCCTGACAGGGACTTTCTATAACAATCCGGAAAATAAATCACTCATCAACGAATTGATTGCTGATGGTCATTATCTGGGAGCGCACTCCGATGGCCATTTGTTGTATGCCGACTGGACGAAGCGCGATTCGACTCTGGTTACTCAAAAGCAGTTCTCCGATGATTTGAAATTGAATTACAAAAAGATGGAAGCATTTGGTTTGACTCCCGAAAAAGCTTCGGTATTTTTACCTCCGTACGAATGGTACAATGCTGAAAGTGTTGACTGGAGTAGGCAGATGGGTTTGAAAGTGATCAATTTTACGCCTGGAATCCGCTCAAATGCCGATTACACCACACCGGATATGACTGGTTATCGCTCTTCGGAAACGATTTTGAACGACATTCAGACTTTTGAGAAGAATGACCCGAATGGACTGAACGGCTGCATCATGCTGATTCATATGGGAACAGAACCTTCGCGTACTGATAAGTTTTACAATCGGTTGGGCGAACTTCTCTCGTGGCTGAAGAAAAATGGATATTCAACGGATCGGTTTTAATTGTGAGTTCTATGAGATACAAATGCGAACCACATAGACCACATAGGAATAAAAAATGAAAAGCTATGTGATCTATGTGGTTTAAAAACAAGTATATGAAATATAAAATTTTCCAATCGCCGAAGATTATCAAAAACCTGCTGTTTGTCGGAGTCTTTTTTGTTGCCTGCACTCCTGCGCCTAAGACCCCGGTTAATCTGACCAGTGTTGAGCAACTTGTAGCTTCAGGAGAACTGAAAAAGGCAGAAATGATGGCCGATTCGTTAAAAGCAACAGGCACTTTGGGAGCGGCTGATTTGTATAAAATGGATTCTATCGTTGATATTGGCCGCCGCATTCGGCTCGATTTTCGGTTAACTGAGACCGATGTGAAAAGTCAGCTTTCAAAATATTTTCCGGCATTGGATACTGCACTTTTCAGAAATTGGGAAAACTCACTGAAACTTGAGATGCACCTGATTGACGGTGAGAAACGCTATTTCAAAAATGCTGTTGCCAACTTGTTTCGGCTCGACGATGAGGCGCGGAAATTCAAAGAAAAAGTTGATGGCATTCAGGTCGATTCGCTTGATTTATTTTGTTTACAGCATACCGCAAAAGTAATTTCAGCAACTAAAACTTCAGGAGAACCGGTTTTGCCCGTTCATATGATTTTAACCTACACGGTGAAAGCCAAGCCCAATGCGGTTCCTGATGGCCAGATCATTCGTTGCTGGATGCCGTTTCCGAGGGAAGGACATGCAAGGCAAAAGAACATCAATCTGCTGAAATCTGATCCTGAAAAAGCGATGGGTGCTCCCGAAAGCGACCTTCAGCACGCGGTTTATCTGGAAAAGAAAGCGGTGAAAGATCAGCCAACCGTTTTTCAGATTGAATTTGAGGTTGAAACCGCTGCCCAATACTTTGATCTGGAGCCGGCGAAAATTAAACCTTACAATACCGAAAGTGCTGTTTATAAAGAAAATACGGTAGAACGGCTTCCGCAGATCGTATTCACACCCAAAATAAAGCAACTTGCTAACCGGATATTGGGAGGCGAAACCAATCCATTGTTAAAAGTTCAGAAAATATACAACTGGATCAACGATTCGGTTCGCTGGGCCAGTGCGCTCGAATACAGCACTATGTCGGATATTCCGGGATATGTGATGAAAACTCACTATGGCGATTGTGGGATGCAAACCTTGCTGTTTATGACATTGGCGCGTTCGCAGGGCATTCCGGTGAAATGGCAAAGTGGCTGGATGCTTCACCCGCATGAAGTTAATCTGCACGACTGGTGCGAAGTGTATTACGAAGGCATTGGTTGGGTTCCGCTCGACCAGTCGTTTGGTTTGCAGGACAGTTCGGATTCGAAAATTCGTAATTTTTATCGTTCAGGAATTGACGCGTACCGCTTGATTGTGAATGATGATTACAGCCGGGAATTAACTCCGGAGAAGAAATTTCCGCGCAGCGAACCGTACGATTTTCAGCGTGGCGAACTGGAATGGGAGGGTGGTAACCTCTATTTTAACCAATGGAATTGGGACATGGAAGTAAAATATCTTTAATACCCGAAAATGAAACGAGTTTTATTGTTGTTGGCCGATGGTTTTGAAACGTTTGAAGCAAGTGTTTTCATTGATGTAATTGGATGGAATCTTTTAGATGGCGATCATTCAACGGAACTATTTACTGGTGGATTGAGAAAGGAAATACGAAGTTCATTCAATCAGAGATTCATTGTTGATTACCCGATCGGCGAAATTGACGTTGATTCGTTTGACGCTTTGGCTATTCCCGGTGGATTTGAGGAGTATGATTTTTACAAAGATGCTTACGATGAGAAGTTTCTGGACTTGATCCGGACATTTAAAGCGAAAGACAAGATTGTTGCATCCATTTGTGTTGCAGCTTTGCCGGTTGGCAAGAGTGGCATCCTGAAGGATAAAAAAGGTACGACCTATAAAAATCCGGTTCGACGTGATGCCTTGAAAAGTTTTGGCGTTGAGGTTATGAATCAACCGATTGTGATTGACGACTACATTATAACATCATGGAATCCTTCCACCGCGGTTGATGTAGCGCTATTGTTGCTGGAGTTACTGACTTCAAAAACAAATGCTGATTATATCCGGTCGATTATGGGTTTCGAAAAATAAAAAATGAATGTCTGATATTTTACCTGAAATGAAAGTGGTTTTTGTTGGCGGCGACTGGCAAAGCCACTCTGATAAAAGCAGTAAGGTAAGTACCCGGAGATTCGTAACATAGAATTATTAGCGAGATCCGAGTTTATTTTGATCATTGAAACGAATTAAATGAGTACAACCATTTTATTTATTGTTCTGGTTTGTTTTTTTGGACTGCTGTTTGGCATTTCATATTTAACCTCGAAGAATGTAAACAACGAAACATTTTTCACCGGAAACCGAAAATCCAAATGGTACATGGTGGCTTTTGCCATGATTGGAACCACGATTTCAGGAGTAACCTTTATTTCAGTTCCGGGCGAGGTTGGCCGTTCTGGCTGGACTTACCTGCAATTTCTGCTGGGTAATTTTGCCGGTTACTGGGTAGTTGCTTTGGTACTTATCCCACTTTACTACAAACTGCAACTCATTTCAATTTATACTTATCTCGATCAGCGATTTGGTGTGCGGTCATATAAAACAGGCTCATTCTTTTTCCTTGTTTCTCGTACTATTGGTGCGGCTTTTCGCATGTATCTGGTGGCGGGAGTGCTGCAACTTGCTTTTTTCGACGCACTTGGAATTCCTTTCGCATTAACTGTTGCCATTGCTATTTTTATGATTTTGGCTTATACCTTTCGTGCCGGAATTAAAACCATCATCTGGACCGACTCGCTTCAAACTACTTTTTTGCTGGCCTCTTTGGTATTAACGATTTTCATCATATCGAAACAACTTGATTTGAGTGCGTTCAAGATGGTTAAAGTCATCGACGAGCACCCCTTCAGTAAAATTTTCGACTGGGATTGGCGTTCGAAAACTAATTTCTTCAAGCAATTTCTGTCCGGACTTGGTATTGTAATTGTGATGAATGGTCTGGATCAGGACATCATGCAGAAGAGTTTAACGTGTAAGAATAAGCACGATGCCCAGAAAAACCTGTTTTGGTTTAGTCTGGCGTTTATCGTTGTCAATGTTTTATTCCTGAGTCTTGGTGTTTTGCTTTATGTTTTTGCCCAACAACAGGGAATTGCCATTCCGGAGAAAACCGACGATTTTTTCCCGCTTTTAGCCTTGAATTATTTTGGAACTTTTGCTGGAATATTGTTTTTACTGGGCATTGTTTCAGTCACGTATTCAAGCTCCGACTCTGCATTGACAGCTCTCACAACTTCATTCTGCATCGACTTTTTGAATCTGGATACGAAAAAGCCAGAGAGCAAATTTACCCGGATCAAAGTTCATGTTGGTTTTTCAATACTGATGTTTTTGGTGATTGTGCTTTTCAGGATCATCAACGACGAAAGCGTGGTTACCGCAGTTTTCAAAGTCGCCGGGTACACGTACGGCCCCTTGCTTGGCCTTTTTGCTTTCGGAATACTGACGAAGAAAAAGGTGAATGACCGCTACGTTCCGCTGGTCGGATTGCTGTCGCCAGTGATAACCTACATCATCAACGCCAATTCCGAAGCCTGGTTGGGCGGGTATAAATTTGGCTTCGAATTGTTGCTCCTGAATGGGCTGATCATGTTTGTGGGTTTGCTGCTACTAACAAAAAAACAAGATATACCGAATGAAGACAACGCAACGTTACCTCGCTCTTGATGTTCTGCGCGGCATGACCGTCGCTTTGATGATCCTGGTGAATAATCCCGGAAGCTGGGCTCATATTTATGCGCCTTTGGAACATGCCAAATGGAACGGATGTACGCCAACCGATTTGGTTTTTCCGTTCTTTCTCTTTGTGGTCGGGGTTTCCATGTTCTTCTCTTTCTCGAAATACGGAAATACGTTGAATAAAGAATCGCTCCTGAAAATAGGTAAACGGACACTCCTGATTTTTGCCATTGGCCTGTTTCTGAATTCATTTCCACAATGGGCAACCGATTATTCGAAATTGCGCATTATGGGCGTTTTGCAGCGAATCGCGCTGGCTTATGGAATTGGGGCAGTAATCGTTCTGGCCTCTCCACGAAAATATTTGCCTTACATTGGTTTTGCAATTCTGCTTTTTTATTGGGGCTTGATGTATATTCTGGGCGGTTCCGATCCTTTTTCGCTTCAGGGAAATGCTACTATTCCATTTGATTCTGCGGTGCTCGGAGTTACCCATTTATACAAAGGATTTGGAATCCCGTTTGATCCGGAAGGGCTGCTAAGCACGATACCGGCAGTGGTGACGGTAATTCTGGGTTACCTTGTTGGCGCATTAGTTAAAGAAGCCGAAAAGACTTCGGTACCGAAAAAATTATTACTTGTTGGTATTGTTGCGGTTGCTTCTGGCTTGCTTTGGGGCTTTTTCTTCCCGATTAATAAAGCAATCTGGAGCAGTTCGTATGTTCTTTATACAGCAGGATGGGCGTGTTCTGTTTTGGCTCTTTTGATCTGGGTCATCGACTTGAAAGGCTATTCCAGGTGGACTTCGTTTTTTGTGGTATTTGGGATGAACCCACTGTTCATCTTCGCACTTTCCGGATTGTGGGCTAAAACATTGGGACGCTTGGTTCAGATTTCCGGAACTGATGGTTCCAGTCTGAGTGGTTCAGGATGGCTGTATTCAAAGGTTTTTGAACCATTGGCAGGAGACATTAATGGTTCTTTGCTTTACGCCATTGCGCATGTTGTATTCTTTTGGATGATTGGATATGTGCTGTATAAAAGGAAGATATTTATAAAAGTATAACTAGCCGATAACCTCAATTTACAGTTTGCATGTAAACTGAGTTATCCTTTGCCGTTGGCTTTAGCCAACGGATAGTTCAATAAAAAGGAAATTAAAAATGAAAAATTATTTTTCGTTGAAAATAGGAATTGCTTTATTATTCTTTTGCCTGATAACAGGAACAACAAAAGCCGATAAATCCAGTCGTTTTCTGAAAAAAGCGAATAAGGCAGCTACTGCTTTCGCAAAGAAGGCTTCAGTCGGAACCGATTATACGTTTAAGATCGATACGGTTTTAGTCGATGTTCAGTCGAAAAAAGTGAAACTGGGAATGAAAGAGACATTTGCCTATATCCCTTTCAGGCTTGAAAATACCACAGAATTTTACAATTGGTATGAAGATTTGCTTGGACGAAGATTTCGCAACTATTCGGTTTCCATCGAAAGTATGGGCAAGGAAATTCACGAATTAATTCCAAACATTTATCGGAATCAATCGGTTGCCATCGATGCCAAACGTTTGAGCCAATCTGTAAATACGAAACTGCCGGTTGTTCGGAACATCTCGGCAAACTCCAACTTTCCGGAGGGATTGAGCAACAGAAACATCGCGCTGTGGCACAGTCATGGCTGGTATTACGAAAACACGCTCGATCGCTGGGAATGGCAACGCGCCCGTGTTTTCCTGACTGTTGAAGACATTTGGACCATGAGTTTTGTGGTTCCGTACATTACGCCAATGCTCGAAAATGCGGGGGCAGAGGTTTTCCTTCCGCGCGAAAGAGATACCCAGAAGCATGAAGTCATCATTGATGCTGATGGCTCAACCAAAGGTTGCACGTATCAGGAATTGGGTGAAGCACTTCAGTCTGGTAAAGAAGTTGGATTCGGACTGAAAGTGCCATTTCTGCTTGAAGGCGAAAATCCATTCCAGATGGGCGGAACACGACAAATGATGGCCAATAAAAATACCACCTCACAAGTTGTTTATACGTCTGAAATTCCTGAATCAGGAAAATATGCAGTGTACATTTCGTATGTACGGAATGATGAAAATATTACCGATGCGCATTACACGGTTTTTCATTCAGGAGGAAAGACTGAGTTTCTGGTGAACCAGACCATCGGCGGCGGAACCTGGATTTACCTGGGAACATTTCAGTTCGAAAAAGGAATGAACGGCAAAATTGAATTGAGCAATCAGTCGAATGAAACCGGCAAACTTGTTTCTGTTGATGCGGTTCGATTGGGTGGCGGAATGGGAAATGTGGTTCGTGGAAGATCCGGTGATATGGATCAGTTACTGAAACTACGCGATGCTCAGGGGTTTGCTCTGGATTGGTCGAAATGGTTGCCATTCGCTAGCCAGCGCCCAAGGTATCAGGAAGGTGCGCGCTATTATTTGCAATATGCAGGCATGCCCGATACACTGGTTTATATCCTGAACAAAGTGAAGGTTGATTATTCGAATCGTGGAAAAGATGCCGCTGCTTTTGCCAAACGCGAAGCCGGAAAAAATGATTACAAAGACGATTATCAGAGTCGTGGCGAATGGGTGAATTACCTGTTAGGTGCTCCAAACGGACCAACTGCAAATCCTGAAGTGAAAGGTTTGGGAATTCCGGTTGACATGGCTTTGGCGTTTCATACCGATGCCGGAACTACGCCGGATAGCACCATTATCGGGACATTAATGATTTATGATACTACCAATGGACCTGACTCGTTTAAGAATGGACAGTCGAGATGGGCGAGCCGTGATTTGGCCGATATTGTGCAATCGCAGGTGGTTGGCGACCTTCAGAAATTGTATTTCCCGCAGTGGACTCGCCGTGGAATGTGGAACAAACAATATTCGGAAGCCGCCCGCCCAAAAGTTCCGACAGTTCTTTCCGAATTATTGTCGCACCAAAATTTTGCAGATATGGCGCTGGCTTACGACCCACGTTTTAAGTTCGATGTGAGCCGGGCTTATTACAAGGGAATCCTGAAGTTTTTAGCTTTTCAGAACGGGCAAAAATATGTGGTACAACCGCTGCCTGTCAATTATTTCCAGATGAAAATGGAAGGACGGAATGTGCGTTTGTCGTGGGCTCCGGTGGCCGATGAACTTGAGCCAACAGCAGTTTCCAAATCGTATAAAATATATACCCGGATTGAAAATGGTGGATTCGATAATGGCATTGAAGTGAACGAACCAACCTATTTATGTCGCGATTTAAAACCGGGTGAGATTTACAGTTTCAAGGTGACGGCTATGAACGAAGGCGGGGAAAGTTTTCCATCAGAAATACTGGCCTGTAGCTTGCCAGCCGATGACAAGAAACCTGTTTTGATTGTGAATGCCTTCGACCGCATTTGCGGACCAGAAACATATGACAATGGAAAGGAAGCCGGATTCCGGATGGGCGAAGATGAAGGTGTTGCCGACAAAACGGATCTTGCATTTATTGGCGAACAATACGATTTTAATCGAAATTCGCAATGGAGAGACGACGATGATTCGGGCTTTGGTTCGTGTCATTCCGATCAGGAAACACGCATTGTTCAGGGAAATTCATTTGATTATCCGCTGGTTCATGGTCTGGCATTCCGAAACAATGGACTGGGATTTATTTCGATGAGCGACGAAGCATTCGAACAGAAAAACTGGAGTGCAACCGATTTTTCGGCACTCGACATCATTTTCGGTGAAGAAAAAACAACCAAACCGCTTTACGGACTTCAGAAAAAAGATTTTTCACTTTTTACTCCTAAAATGCGTCAGGCTATTTCCGGGTTCACTTCCGTCGAAAATGCAAAGCTATTTTTGTCGGGAACTTACATTGGAACCGACCTGGAACTTTGCGGCGATACACTTGCAAAACATTTTGCGGCCGATGTACTACACTTTAAGCAGATGACCAATCACGCCAGCAGAAGTGGTTGCTTGTATCCGGTGAATGCAGTGAAAGCTGATTTTCCTTCCGAAATCCATTTTGTTCAGGAATACAACCCGAAGATTTATAAGGTTGAATCGCCCGATGCCATTGAGCCGAAGGGCGAAAATGCCAAAGTGCTTTTCAGGTACAAAGGCAACAACAAAACTGCCGGCGTTTGTTTTGACGGAAATTATCACACAGTCGTTATCGGATTTCCTTTTGAAACCATAACAACGGATGATGAACGGACGCAGATGATTGGAGAGATTCTGAAATATTGGGGAATGAAGTGATCAGTGTTCAGTCGCAGTGATCAGATGAACTGAAAAAATAAACCGTGTAGCGGTAAAAGTATGGTCGTTTAAAGTTGGTCATTCAAATTTCGTCCGCGGAAAAGCGTTTAGTAAATCGAAACAGAAATTTCGGACGGAAAAGATTGATAGTTTGTAAGTGAAAAATGTTAAAATTGATTAAAGAGGCAATATCCTTTGCCGTTTGCCTTCAGGCAACGGACATATAATTTGTTTTTATTATTCATGTCTGTTCGCTTAAGCGAAACTGAAAAGGGTAAAGTCATTATATCGAATTTAAAGTCAAATGATTATAGAAATGAAAAAAATTACCTGTTTTATTCCGTTCGGAACGCAAGCCGAAACACTTGCAACGGTTCTCGAATTAAAAAAGTCGGAGCTGGTTTCGAATATTATTGTGGTTAAAAATCCGGAACAAACTTGTTCGATAGAAGGTGTTGAAGTATTGGATTCGGGTTCGATGACAAGCGGTAAATTCGTTCAACAAATGGCTTCCAGAAGCAATACTTCCTATACACTGATTTATACCCGCCAGAGCTCGCTTCAGTTGGGGCAGTTGGCTCTCGAGCGGTTTGTGCAAATAGCCGATGACACGCAGAGTGGGATGGTGTATTCGAATTATCTGGCCGTGAAAAATGGCAAAGTGGAGAACCAGCCGGTGATTGATTATCAGGAAGGAAGTTTGCGCGACGATTTTAACTTTGGTTCAGTCATGCTTTACCGCACCGAGATCCTGAAAAAAGCTGCCGAAGGTATTTCCGCAGAATTTGCTTTTGCCGGATTGTATGCACTTCGTCTGGGTGTGTCGCAATACGCCGAATTGTTCCGCATTCCGGAGTATTTATACACCGAGCATGAATCGGATCTTCGGAAATCGGGCGAAAAAATATTCGATTATGTCGATCCGAAAAACCGGGCGGTGCAAATTGAAATGGAAGAAGCTTGTACCAAACACCTGAAGAATGTAGGCGCTTACCTTGAACCTGTTTTTACGCCAATTCAGTTCGACGAGCAGGATTTCGAGGTGGAAGCATCGGTTATCATTCCGGTGCGAAACCGTGTGCGAACCATTGAGGATGCCATCAAATCTGTGTTGTCCCAAAAGACCAATTTCAAATTTAACCTGATTATTGCTGATAATTTTTCGAATGATGGAACATCTGAAATCATTCAGAAGTACGCAGCTACCGACGGGCGTTTGATTCATGTTATTCCTGATCGTACTGATTTGGGAATTGGCGGTTGCTGGAATTTGGCGGTGAGCCATCCAAAATGTGGAAAGTTTGCCATTCAGCTCGACAGCGATGATTTGTATTTGGATGAAACTACCGTACAGCAAGTGGTTGACGCATTTTATGCGCAAAATTGTGCCATGGTTGTTGGTACTTACCAAATGGTAAATTTCGCGTTGGAGGAAATTCCTCCCGGTATAATCGACCATAAAGAATGGACGCCTGAAAATGGACGGAATAATGCACTCCGGATTAATGGACTCGGTGCGCCACGTGCATTTTACACACCGGTTTTGCGCCGGATACCGGTTCCCAATGTCAATTATGGTGAAGATTACGCACTTGGATTGGCCATTTCGCGCCGCTACCAGATTGGGCGAATTTATAATCCGATTTACCTTTGCCGTCGTTGGGACGACAATTCGGATGCCTCGCTCAGCATTGAGGTGATGAATGGTCACAATTTGTACAAAGATCGCATTCGCACCATCGAATTAAAAGCAAGGAAAAATTTAGGAAAATAGACTGTTTAACTTGTTGCGTTTTCGCCATGAAGTGGCAGTATTACCTAGCCCAAGGCAATGTCTTGGGGTGATAAGTGGAATATCAAAAATTCGTTTGAAAGAAAATGGAATTGAATACGATGAGGAATATTTGTGGACATAAATTTTATGTTGTCCCTTCAGGGCGAACAATCTTTTGGATCATATAAACCCAAGGCGTTGCCATTGGGTTAGGATATAATAGGCTTTCAGCCCGAAAAAGTTAGCCGATGAAGATGGCTGTGGTTCAATATATGAGTAACAAAGAAAATAAACCGAACTGTCAATGTGTGTTTTCGCCACGAAGTGGCAGAATAATCTAGCCCAAGGCAACGCCTTGGGGAAAATGAGAAAGATAACAAGTCGTCCTGAAAGGACAATATGTAAAATTATAAATTTAATGATATGTCACAATCATTATCGAAATTGTATATCCATTGTATCTTTCATGTAAAAAATAACACGTGTTTAATAAGACCGGAAGATGAAAATGAATTGTATGCCTATATTGGTGGTGTCCTAAAATTATCAAAATCAATTCCGGTTCAAATTAATGGAACGGGAGATCATATTCATGTGCTATGTATTATGTCCAAAAATATTTCGTTAGCAAATTTATTGGAAGACATAAAACGAAACAGTAGCCGGTGGATAAAGACAAAAGACAATTATTATCTGAATTTTGCATGGCAAGGGGGTTATTCTGGATATTCAGTAAGTCAATCAAAAGTTGAGGTGGTTAATAGGTACATTGAAAATCAAAAGGAACATCATAAACATCAAACTTTTAAAGAAGAATATCTCCAATTTCTGAAGGAAAATGGAATCGAATACAATGAAGAATACTTATGGACTTAAATTTATGTTGCCCTTTCAGGGCGATAATCTGATTGGTAATTTAGAACCCAAGGCGTCGCCGTTGGGCTAGGATATAATGGGCTTTCAGCCCGAAATAGTAAAAATATGGATCAATTGCTTGATATCATTAAAAAAACGAATAAATCTGTAACTCAGGTTCTTCAGGAGTTTGTTGAGGCTGAAAAGTTAATGTGGCCTTTGGCTGCTGCAAACTATAAAGGATTGGAAAAGGTTGAAGAGAAAAGTTTTCAGTTCGATGGGTTTCAGGTCATGGCGCAATTTAATCCAGAGCGGATGCGGTCTTCGGTGGCAGAGGTTGATAAACAGTCGATTGCTGCACGCAAGTGCTTTTTGTGTTCCGAAAACCGACCTTCGGAGCAGGATGCCATTGCTTTTGGTGATGATTTCCTGATTTTGGTTAATCCGTTCCCGATATTTAAAAACCATTTCACCATTTCCTGTAACCGGCACATCGATCAGCGATTTATCCCCAACGTAAAAACATTGCTCGAACTGGCGAAAGCAATGGAACGTTTTACTGTATTTTACAATGGCCCGGAATGCGGAGCTTCTGCCCCTGACCACTTGCATTTTCAGGCTGGTGAAAGCGGTTTTATGCCAATTTCTGAAGATTTCGGACGACTGAAACACACGGCCCGAAAGCTATATTCGAATGACCAAACGGAAGTATGGGCGTTCGATAACTATCTCCGGAAGATGATTTCGATTGAAACCAATTCGATGGAAGAAGCTTTGAAGGTAATTGATATTTACTATAAGCATTTTGCTGCCATGCAAACGGACAAGGTTGAACCGATGATGAATGTGCTTTGTTCTTTTTCTGATGGCAAATGGACGATTCATCTTTTTCCACGGAAAGCGCACCGGCCAACTCATTTTTACGAGGAGGGCGAAAAGCAGATATTGATAAGTCCCGGATCTGTTGATTTTGGCGGGGTTTTTATTCTGCCACGCCGAGAAGATTTTGACAAGATCAGCAAAGAAAATATCGTTGATATTTTGGCTCAGGTCTGTGTTAATCAGGATGTGTTTCTGGAATTGACTGAGAAAATCAGAAATGACCTAAACTCATAATAAAATGATTATCACGAACAAACTTGATAAATCGTTTGGGCCGGTAGGATCTTTCTCCGGAATTATTGTGTTTGTAGCTGGTTTGGCAACCGTCTATTTTTCATTATTCGCGTTAATTTTAGTTTTGACCGGAGCATTTGTGGGGTTCACTTATTCCAGTGCAGAAATTGATTTTACCGGGAAAAGGGTTCGGTTTTTGAATAATCTTTTCGGAATTATAAAAACAGGATATTGGGTGAATGTAAAACCCGATATGAAGATTAGGATCGCGAAATGCAGAAAAACATGGAGAAGTTACAGCGGCGGCAATCGTGAATTGGGCATCACAAATGAAGATTACAGGTTGATCCTCTGTAATTCATCAGGAAGAAAGTTGATGCCGATTAAAAAAACTGAAAATCTGGTTTCTGCAAAAGCAGAACTTGAAGCAATTTGCAGCCAATTGGAAATTAAATCTATTGAAAAATGAAGTCAATCACTATAAGATCAATTTCTCACCCAACTTATTCGCTTCGTATCGGATTAGTTCTTCTTTTCCTATCAGTTTTTCCCGTCTTCGGTGGCGCTTTGGCTTCATGCAACTGGGCTAAAAACCAATCAGATCCGGAAGCCGAACTGCAAAAAAGGCGACAGATTGAAGCTTCATTGACCTTGCTCGAAAACAGAAATAACCTCATTCCGTTTGACCGGCTTGATACACTTACTATTGCAGCGCTTTCAGTGGGTGATAGTATTCCAACCGAATTTCAGCACATGCTGGCCAATTACATGAAGGTTGATTTTTATAACCTTCCGAAGCAGTTCACCGCCAAAGATTTAACCGAACTGACAACCAATTTGAAAAAATATAACCTGGTGATTGCTGGAATTCACTCTATTCAAAAAAGTGAATTGAAGGGTGCCGACGATAGTTGGAATGGGTTTGAGCAACTGAACGACTATTTAATTCGCGAAAAAACTTCGGTCGTTTGCTATTTCTGCGATCCGAAATTAGCCAGTGAAGTGAAGTCGTTTGGTAAACCTGCTGGTTTAATTATGGCTTTTCAAAATGACAGCCTGACCCAGTCGCTTGCTGCTCAAATGATATTCGGAGGTACAGGCGCAAAAGGTAAACTTCAATTTGACGTTTGGAAAGATTATCATACAGGAGATGGCATTTTGATTGAAAAGGCCGTGAGATTAAAATATACGATACCCGAAGAAGTAGGAATAAAAACATCAGAGTTGCAAAATCCAATTGATTCGATTGTAAACGATGCTTTGGATAAAAAAGCATTTCCGGGTTGTAATGTTTTGGTGGCTAAAGATGGTGAGATAATCTTCCGCAAAGCGTATGGCTACGAGACTTTTGAAAGGCAAATGCCGGCTCATCCCGACGATATTTACGATTTGGCTTCGGTAACTAAAATCAGCGGCGGACTGCCCGGAATCCTGAAATTGTACGACGAAAGAAAGATTGAATTGGACAAGCCTGTTGCCAACTATTACCCCGATTGGAAAAGCAGTTCGTCACACAAATCAGATAAATCGAATGTGACCGTTCGTGAATTATATACTCATCAATCGGGGTTGGTTCCATTTATCAGTTTTTATAAAACGACGATAAAAGATGGAAAACCATCGCCGGAATGGTACACAACAACCGCCGACGAACAACATCCGCTTTGTGTGGCTCAGGGAATGTATCTCGATAAAAAGTTCCTGAGATTGGTAACCGATACCATCCGAAAAGTGCCCCTGAAAACCCGTGGCAAATATGTGTATAGCGATCTCCCGTTGGTAATTACGCCACAGATTGTGAAAAATATTTCCGGAATTGATTTCCGGGAGTTTGTTGAAAGTAATTTTTACAGACCATTGGGCGCTTCAGAATTAACTTATTTGCCTTTGCAGAAATTCTCGCGCGATCGGATTGTTCCTACTGAGAATGATCAGTATTACCGTTTTCAGTTGTTACAAGGGACTGTTCACGATGAATCGGCTGCTGTTTTGGGCGGAATTTCGGGTAATGCCGGATTGTTTGCATCGGCCAACGATTTGGCAAAACTGATGGAGATGTACCTCCAGCTGGGATTGTACGGCGGAAAGCAATATGTGAGTGAAGCCACAATGAAAGAATTTACCCGGGTTCAGTTCCCCAAGAGTGATAACCGTCGTGGACTGATTTTCGATAAGCCAGCACTCGACAATAAAAGGGTGAAAACTAAAGATGCTTACCCTTGCGCGGAAGCGAGTGACGAAAGTTTTGGGCATTCTGGCTATACCGGAACCTTTGTTTGGATGGATCCCAAATACAATTTGTTGTATATTTTCCTTTCAAATAGGGTTTGTCCAACCCGCGAAAACACTCTGATCAGCGACCTAAATGTGCGCACTAAAATATTATCAGCTATTTATAAGAGTTTTGGAAAGTAATTAGTCACTTTTTGAGTATTACCATGAAGAACAAAGTCGTTTTCTTGTTTGCTATATTTCTATTCCTGACAACTTTCGCTTTTGGAGCATCAAATGTGAAAACAGGCATTGAGGTACTTCGCGAAAGTGGTTTTAAAATATTACAGGGGAAACGTGTTGGCTTAATTACCAACCCAACTGGCGTTGATTCACAATTAAAGTCAACTGTTGATATCCTGAATGAAGCTTCCGGAGTGAAGTTGGTTGCCCTTTATGGCCCGGAACATGGTGTTCGTGGCGATGTTTATGCTGGCGACAAGGTAGAGACGACAATTGACCGACAGACTGGAGTGCCTGTTTATTCTCTCTACGGAAAAACTAGGAAGCCGACTGCCGAAATGTTGAAAGATGTTGACGTGCTGGTTTACGACATTCAGGATATAGGTTGCCGTTCGTACACGTTCATCAGCACAATGGGGCTGGCCATGGAAGCTGCCGCCGAAAATAACATTGAACTGGTTGTTCTCGATCGCCCCAATCCCATTGGCGGACTGAAAGTGGAAGGAAATATCACCGAAGATAAATTTGTTTCGTTTGTTAGCCAATTTAAAATTCCATACCTCTACGGGCTTACTTGCGGCGAATTGGCAAAAATGCTGAACGGAGAAAAAATGCTTGATAAACAGTGTAAATTGACCGTTGTGCCCATGAAAGGCTGGAAGCGAAACATGACTTTTGATCAGACCAAATTGCCTTGGGTTTTGACATCACCGCATGTTCCGCACGCAACATCGGCTTATTATTATGCTGCATCGGGCATTTTAGGCGAGTTCAGTTTTATGTCGATAGGAGTGGGCTACACGCTTCCTTTTCAGATTTTCGCCAAAGATTCGATTGATGGATCAGCACTATCGAAACGATTGAACGACTTGCATTTGCCGGGCGTTTTGTTTCGTCCCATATTCCTGAAACCATATTATGCCGTTGGGCAAGGTAAAAACTATTCAGGAGTACAATTTTACCTGACCGATTATAAAAAGGTACGGTTGACCGAAATCCAGTTTTACGTGATGCAAGAAATGGCTAACCTGTATCCTGATAAAAAATGTTTTGGTGCGGCAACCGAGAATCGTTTCGACATGTTTGACAAAGTTTGCGGATCAGATCAAATCAGGTTACTGATGTCGAAAAATATGAAGGTGGATGACATGCTCGCTTATTGGCGTAAGGACGAAACCGCATTTCGGAAGCTTTCGATGAAATATTGGTTGTACAAATAAATGTATATTAAAAGCTGTGGTTATGAAATTACTTCGATCATCCATTTGTGTTTTCGTACTTGTGCTAGTTGTAGTTGCTGCATCGGCACAAACCGGAATTAAAACTGGAGCTGAACAAACCGAAAAATACCTTCCCTTGCTGAAAGGCAAACGGGTTGCCATTGTTGCCAATCAGACTTCAGTTATTGGGAAAACATTGGTGGTTGATAGTTTAAAATCGTTGAAAATAAATATTGTAAAGATTTTTGGTCCTGAACATGGATTTCGCGGGACAGCTAGCGCTGGCGCTGTTGTTGCTGATAGCGTGGATGCCAAAACCGGAATTCGGGAAATTTCGCTTTACGGTAAAAAGAACAAACCCTCGAAAGCCGATCTGGCCGACGTCGATCTGGTAATTTTTGATATTCAGGATGTAGGTGCTAGATTTTACACATACATCAACCTTTTGGCAAAGGTGATGGAATCGTGTGCCGAAAACAGCAAGGAGTTGCTCATTCTGGATCGGCCAAATCCAAATGGGTTCAGCGTTGACGGCCCGATTTTGGATATGAAGTTGAAATCAGGAATCGGTATGTTTCCGATTCCGATAACACATGGAATGACCATTGGTGAATTGGCTCAAATGTATAATGGCGAAGGTTGGCTGGCGAATCGTGAGAAATGTAAGATTAAAGTGATCCGGGTAGCCAATTATTCGCACGATATGGAATATGTATTACCAATTGCGCCTTCTCCAAATTTGAATAGCCAACAATCGATACTCTTGTATCCATCGTTGTGTTTGTTCGAAGGTACGATAATCAGTCAGGGTAGGGGAACTCATTTCCCTTTTACCGTGCTTGGCAATCCTGATTTGAAAGGGAAATACGAATTTTCCTTCACACCGGTCAGCATTAAAGGAATGAGTGAAACACCGTTACATCAGAATAAAGTCTGTTATGGCATTGATTTAAGGAAATATGACACTGTCGAGCTTCGTAAGACCGGTCAAATAAATCTTTCGTGGATTATCGATATGTATCAGGCATACCCGTTTAAAGAAAAATTCTTCGATTATAAACAGAGCAACCAAATGGGAAATTTCGATAAACTCGCCGGGGTTACAGCCTTGAAAGAGCTGATTATTGCCGGGAAATCTGAAAAGGAAATCCGAAATTCCTGGAAACCGGAATTAGCCGAGTTCAAAATACTTCGCAAAAAGTACTTGTTATACAAGTAGCAATCAGTTTAGCAATTTAAATATGTTTGAAAATATAATCTCATGTTTGTGAGGTTGTAAGTAGCATATAATCAGTAGTATGTGCGCTGTGTTTTTATTCATATCTTAAAATTGGTATTACATGTGACAAAAACATATATTTTTTCGAAATTAATTTTTAATTTTATGTCGTTGTCAGTTAATTGCCTGATTCTATTTATGTATGCTGAATGTATAGGATGTCTATTTTCTTGTTTGTGTAATATATGTATGACAAATGATGAGCTATAGACTTTATAAGATTTTTTTTAATACCTAATTTCTATTTCTAAATGTAATTTTAACCTGTTTGTTATGAAAAAAACGGTAGTATTAATCTTTATTTTGTGTATGATTGTCCAGTTGACAATGGCACAAAAACGGTCAGTTTCCGGAGTAATTCGGGAAAAATCGACCAACGAAACGCTTCCTGGTGTTTCGGTTCTTGAGAAAGGAACTAAAAATGGAACCATTACTAATGTTGACGGCAAGTATGAAATTTCTGTTAACGAAGGAGCAACCTTGGTTGTTAGTTACATTGGTTTGAAGACTCAGGAAGTGAAAGTGGGCAATTCTTCTACAATTAATGTTAATCTTGAATCGTCGGTTGAACAAATTGATGAAATTGAGGTAAGAGTTGGTTATGGAAGCCAAAAGAAAGCAAATCTTACTGGTGCTGTGGCTAATGTCGATACAAAGGAGCTGGAAGCCAGGCCTATCGCCGACGTTGGTCGTGGTCTTCAGGGTATGACCCCCGGACTAAGTGTAGTAATTCCAAGTGGTGAAATTGGATCAGACCCAATCATGAAGATTCGCGGTCAGTTCGGTTCTCTAAAGGGAGGAGCTTCTCCATTGATTCTGTTGGATAACGTCGAAATTCCATCCATTCAGATGGTTAATCCTGATGATATTGAATCAATTTCGGTATTGAAAGATGCTGCATCTTCATCTATTTACGGAGCAAAAGCGGCATTTGGTGTAATCCTGATTACCTCTAAAAAAGGAGCTAAAACTGAAAGTGTAAATGTTTCATATTCAGGAAACCTTTCTTTTCAAAACATTTCCAAGAAAATGGAAATGGGCGGAATTGATGCTTTGGAATATTCTGTAAGCGCTTTCGAGCGTGTTGGTGGTACTGTGGCTGGTGCATTTTGGCAAGTTACACGCGAAGGTTATGAAAAGGCAAAAGTGTGGCAGCAGAAATATGCAGGTGTTGTAAAACCTAACGATCCGATGTTATATGGACGCGACTGGTATGTTGATGCAAATGGTCGTAAGATTGGCTTGAGAACCTATGATCCTTATGATTATATGATTAAGGAATGGACCCCAACTCAGACTCATAACCTTTCGGTAAACGGTAGAAGTGGAAAGACTGATTATAACATTGGGTTTGGATATTTGGATCAAACTGGTATGATTAAACCAGCAAAGAAGGATGATTTTAAACGTTATAATGGATCGATTCGTGTTGGTACCGACGTGACGAACTGGTTACGTGTTACTGCTGGTGCGATGTATTCGAAACGTAATAAGCAATATGCATATGCTACGAGCTCAACTACCGCTGATCCATGGTTGTATTTATATCGTTGGTCGGCACTCTATCCAATGACGACCGAAGACGGTGATCCACTCAGAAGTCCTGCATTTGAGATGGCTGCAGCCAATACTGCATTTCAGGAAACAAACTATACTAGTCTGAATGGTGGAGTGGTTATTACTCCTTTGAAAGACTGGAAAATCAATTTTGATTATACACATGCTAATCAGGAGTACATTACCAAGAGACCTGGAACACGTTTTACAGCCCGCGATACATGGTCTTCAGCAATTGCTAAAAATGATGCCAATGGTAACCGAATTTATATGAATGATGCTGGCGAAGTGGTTAATTCAACTGATCCAGGAGCAATGGCTGCTTACCAGTTAGCTATGTCAACTTATACCGGAATTGGCGCAAATCCTGATCACGTATATCGTTACGCAAAAAATGATCAGTGGAATACGACTAACCTGAATACCACCTATGATTTGACAGTGAATGATTTTCATAAATTCAAATTTATGGCCGGTATGAATAGTGTGAGTTGGGTAAATGCTTACAATTGGACACAGACTACTCAATTGGTTGATTACACAAACCCACAATTCGACCTTGCTTATGGGACGCAAACTGGTAGTGGTGGTGAATATTGGGAATCTCAATTGGGTTTCTTTGGTCGTGTAAACTATAGCTATAAGGAAAAATACCTATTGGAAGGTAACTTGAGGTACGATGGGACTTCCAAATTTCCGACTGCAATGAAGTGGCGTTATTTCCCTTCATTCTCATTGGGATGGCGTATAAATGAAGAAACCTGGATGGAATGGTCTAAATCGTTTTTAAGTGCATTGAAAGCCCGTGGATCATGGGGAACTATTGGTGACCAATCGGTTCCTGGATCTCTTTATGTTCCAACAATGACTGGAGCGACTAACAACTGGTTAGTTGGAGGTGCGAGAGTTTATCAATTTGGTACACCAGGTGCTGTTTCTTCTTCAGTTACCTGGCAGGATATTACTACTCTTGATTTAGGACTTGACGCCCGCATGTTTAACAGTGAACTTGGCGCTTCGTTCGACTGGTACAGACGTGACACAGAAAACATGATTGTGCCTTTGGAAGGTATTCCTGTCACTTATGGCACCGGCGCTCCACAGAGCAACTACGGTTCATTGAGAACAAATGGTATTGAGGTTCAGTTAGATTACAATCACCGTTTCAAAAATGGTATTGGTATTAATTTGGTCGCCACTTTGGCCGATTCGAAAACAACAATTACAAAATATGGTACAACCAATAGCATCGACAATTGGTATGTTGGTAAAACTTACGGAGAAATCTGGGGATATGAAACCGACAGGTTGTATCAAAAAAGTGATTTTTCATACGATAGCGCTGGTAAATTAATTAAAGTAACCTCTAAAGACGGTTATAAGGTAAATCAATTGGCAGATGCTAATTCAGCTACTCAGGGAAGACTTCAGGCTGGTAATTTTGTATTTGGCCCTGGCGATGTTAAGTTCAAAGATTTAAATGGCGATGGTGTTATTAATCCAGGTAATCGGTTGATCAAAAATGCAAATGGCGATCCTGATTATGGCGATTTAAAAGTAATTGGAAACAATACTCCACGTTATGAATACAGTTTCCGTGCTGGCATGGATTATAAAGGATTTGATGCTTCAATCTTTATTCAGGGCGTTGGGAAACGCGATGTTTGGGGCGATGGATTCCTTGCCATTCCTGGCTATAATTCTTCTGATGGCGCCATGCCACAAGCTATTGCAGGCGATTTCTGGAGAGAAGACCGTACTGACGCTTTTTATCCGGCTCCTTATAATCAAGCAGGAAGTGGTACAACTTTAAATATGCAGGTTCAGTCAAGATATTTGCTTAACATGGCTTATCTGCGTATCAAGAATATTACAGTAGGTTACAGCTTACCTTCAAGTATGCTGAAGAAAATTTATGTTTCGAAATTGCGTGTTTATGCAGCTTTGGAAAATTTCTTCACATTTGATCATCTTCGAAATCTTCCAATAGATCCTGAAGCAATTAATGGATATTCATTATGGAATACGGATAACTATAATCTGGGTCGCACTGGAGTTGGCGTTCCTACATTTAAGAGTGCGTCAGTAGGTCTTCAATTGAACTTCTAAAAATTAAGAATCATGAAAAAGTATATATTCATTTTATTAGCAGTAGTTTCCCTCGTTTTTAGCAGTTGTGATGATTACCTCGACAAACCATCATTAACAACTATGAATGATGCTAACTACTGGACAAACGAGAATAACCTTCGTTTATTTGCGAACGGTTTTTACACCAACTACTTTGTTGGTTATAATTCAGGTTTCACGGTTGACTATGCGCCTCTCCGTGGCTATTATTTTGCCGATGATTTTGCGACTTCAGGAAAACAGATCAATTTTGAAACCCAGGCTCCTGAATCACGTTATCCAACAACAACAAATCAGGAATTAGCTGAATGGTTGGTTACCTATGCCGGCCCAACCTGGAATTTTTCATGGGTTCGGAAATCCAACCTGTTCCTCGAAAGGATCGAAGCAATGAAAGATAAACAGATTACGACCAGCGTTTATCAGCATTGGAGCGCCGTTGCACGTTTTTTTAGGGGATTTGAATACAGTCGTTTGGTTAGTGTATTTGGCGATGTGCCTTATTTCGATAAGGTGATTGGCGATTCGGAACTTGATTTGATGTTCAAAGACCGGGACAGCAGAACTGTGGTTATGGACAAGGTGTACGACGATTTTGCATATGTTTTGGATAATATGCGACTTTCTGACGGAAATGCTCAGTATTTAAATAAATACATTGCTGCAGGCTTTATTTCACGGTTTATGTTGTTTGAGGGAACCTGGCAAAAGTATCATTTGAATAATACCGAAAAGGCAAAAAAATATCTTGATCTGGCTGTAAAAGCTGCCGATCTGGTCATGAAATCAGGCAAATATTCTTTTACCAGCGATTTCCGTTCACTTTTCGGATCTCAGGATTTAGCTAACAACAAGGAAGTGATTCTTTACAGAGCTTATGATGCAGCTGTATCGCCGGCTGTAACACACGCTATCGCTTCTTACTCCAATTTATATGAAAGCCAGAGTACAGCGCCAAACTTAAAATTAGCTAAATCATTTGTTTGTACCGATGGTAAACCATACAAATTATCAGACGTCGCAAATGCCGATAAATTGGACATCAAAAATATGGTTGCTACCCGTGATCCTCGTTTTGAAGCAACATTCTGGGATGCACCTAAAAAAGAGTCAGGTACATTGTTGTATGCTTGTAAATTCATTGATCGTGAGGGTGTGAAGCAATATCCAGGGCCTTATACACCAATGTATGGTTCGAGTACAAATACGAACGACGCACCTGTAATGCGTTTGGCTGAAGTGGTTTTAAACTGGATTGAAGCTAAAGCTGAATTGGCTACTATGGGTGGTGGTGCTGTTGTTCAGGCCGATATTGATGCTTCGATTAATGCAATTCGCAGTCGTCCGCTTGATGCCACTGCAATCGCAAAAGGTATTAAAAAAACAGCTGCTTTATCATTGGCCAGTCTTCCTGATGATCCTGATCGTGACTCTGATGTTCCAGCACTGATTTGGGAAATCCGCCGCGAACGTCGCATGGAGTTTGTTTTCGAGCACACTCGTCTGATGGATATTAAACGTTGGAAGAAGATCGATTACATGAAAAATACAGATCCTGACAACCTTCTGGGTTTATGGATTAATTTTCAGACTGAATTTCCTGAATTCCTTGTAGCTTCGAAAAAAGATAAATTAAAGGTAAAAAAGACTGATGGTACTGTTGTCACATACGATGGAACCAATGGTGCTGATATGGTGGGTTATTACGTTCCTGAAAATGTTTCGAACAGGGATGCATTTACCGATAGGGTTTATTTGGCTCCGGTTGGAAATACCCAGATAAGCGAATACAAGATTAAGGGTTATACATTAACTCAAACTCCGGGTTGGTAGGGAGTTTTAAGTCATAGAATAGTTATTCACCGGGTGATTTTTAATCATCCGGTGAATTTTTTTTAACGCTTTGCAAACATGGATTTTATGAGACACTTATTCCTGTTTTTTCTTTGCTTTTTCCTGATTCAGGCACAGGCTCAAACATTTCGTTTTGCCCATGTTACCGATACACACGTAGGAGGAAGCACTGGCGCTGAAGACCTTATCAGAACTGTTGATGACATTAATGGGCAAAATGATCTCGATTTTGTGATTTTGTCGGGCGATGTGACTGAATTTGGCTCAGAGAAAGAACTTCTCGAAGCCAAATCCATTCTTAGTAAGCTCAACAAACCGTACTATGTTACACCGGGAAATCACGATTCGAAATGGTCGGAAAGTGGAAACAACGATTTTGTCCGCATTTTTGGTGCTGAAAGTTTTTCATTCGAAAAAAACGGATTTTTATTTATTGGTACAGCCAGTGGTCCCAATATGCGGATGGCTCCGGGGCTTGTTCCACGGGAGCAAATTGTTTTTCTGGAATCGATTCTGAAGAACATGAAAGATCAGAAACAGCCCATCATTTTTATCAATCACTATCCGCTCGATGAGTCCTTGTCGAATTGGTATGAGGTGATTGATTTGCTCAAAACCCGAAATGTCCAGGTGAGTTTACTTGGGCATGGGCACACTAACAAGTTGTTCGATTTTGAGGGAATTCCTGGAATAATGGGACGTTCTAATCTTCGGGCAAAAAATGAAATTGGTGGCTATAGCATCGTTACAGTCACTCCAGATACGATGTATTATGCAGAACGCACTCCTGGCGTAAAAACCTTACCAAATTGGTGCAAGGTACCATTTAGTTTGAAAGAGTATCAGCAAGAACAACGGAAATGGCCTCGTCCTGATTTCTCGGTGAATGAGAAATACCCACAGGTAAAGGTAAAATGGCAATTTCAGGAAAGTAGCGATATCGGAACCGGTATTTCTGTTTCGGGTAAACTAGCTGTTTATGCCAATACCAAAGGCGAAATAGTGGTAGTAAGTCAAAAGTCTGGAAAACTCCTCTGGCGCTTCTCAACTTCAGGGAAAATATATTCTATACCGGCAATAAACAATGGTCTGGTAGTTTGTGCATCAACTGATAATACTATTTACTGTCTGAACCTAAAAACAGGCAAGCTGCAGTGGAAATTCAAAACAGGAAAACCTATTGTTGGCTCGCCTGCTATCGATAGCGAAACTGTTTTTATTGGTTCCTCTGAAGGAATTTTTCGGGCAATCGATCTGAAAACAGGGAAGCTAAAGTGGCAATTTGTTCAGGTAAAGAATTTTGTTGAATCAAAACCACTGATTTATGAGAATGCCGTTTATTTCGGTTCGTGGGGAAACGTGTTTTATGCGTTAGATCAGCAAACCGGAAAACTTCTTTGGAAACGTGAGAAATACACTAACCGGATGCTTTCGCCAGCAGCTGTTTGGCCGGTTGCTGCCAATGGAAAAATATTCATTGTTGCTCCCGATCGTCATATGACCGCTCTGGATGCCAAAACCGGAACTGAAATATGGGATTCAGAGAAATACTCTTGCCGCGAGTCAATTGGGATTTCTGTCGATGGCAATCTGGTTTATATCAAAAATATGACTGAGGGAAATGTGATGGCCTTCGAAACGGCTGCTTCTGAACAGAAATTAGCATGGAGCTGCCATGCCGATTTGGGATACGAAATTGGCCCGTCACCAATTGTCGAAAATGGAAATTTAATTTTTGTTCCGACCTGCAATGGGGTAGTGGTGGCTATTAGCAAAGTAACACATGAAGTAGTATGGAGATACAAATTATCGAATGCCTTGATCAATATGGTTACTCCTGTAGCGGCAAATGAAATTTTGGTAACATCGCTCGATGGCCAGGTGGCTTGTCTTCAATACGAATAAACTTTAGTCGGATCTATTGTGCAAATATGCTGCATTATCGTTCGAATAACTCAAAAAAAAGATGCCCGATAAATTCTTATCGGGCATCTTTTTTAGGTTTTTCACTTCATTCGAAATGAGAATCATTGAGTTATTATTGGAGTCGGGGATTGATTTGTCACAAACCAACCCTGGACTCAACTATTTACTTGCAAATGGCTGTTTTCCTTGTCGAAGCGAAGAATACCATTTTCTTAACGGGCAATAATGAAACGAAAAGCCTTCCTTTATTTACACATTCATCGCCATAAATGCATATAATCGCTTTGGTGTTTGGTGCGTTCTGCGCCGTCTTCAGATAGGCGTGAATTAATTTTAAATGGTATTTTGCGGCTCGGGATTGGTGAGCTATTTTTATGATTGCTTTAATTAATTGATATTCAATTGTTAAAATTCGTTAAAAATTAAATATTTAATAAATTGGTATTACATATTACAAAAACATCTGTTTTTAAAATTATATTTTTAATTTTAGTCCCACAATTAAGTGCTATTCGATCGGTATATTTTAGATTTTTGCTGCGGTAGGGTCGATTTTGAATGCACTGCTCCCCCTTTTTGTGTGTGAAATAATGGTTTAGTTAATAAATTCATTCATACATATAATTCATTTCGAAGTTTAAATTTAACCAGTTTGTTATGAAAAAAACGGTATCATTAATCTTTATTTTGTGCCTGATTGTCCAAATGGCATTGGCGCAAAAACGATCTGTCTCGGGAGTCGTTCGGGATAAGGTGACCAATGACCTTCTTCCTGGTGTAACAATTGTTGAAAAAGGTACTACCAATGGAACTGCCAGTAACTCCAAAGGTGAGTTTCAATTATCAGTAAATAACAATGCAACATTATCCGTAAGTTACATTGGAATGTCAACCCAAGAAGTTAAAATTGGAGCAAGTTCAACCATCGAAGTTTTTTTGGAATCGGCTTCTGAAAAAGTTGATGAAGTTGTTGTTACAGCAATGGGCATCATGAGACAAACGAAAGCGCTGGGTTACTCTGTTCAGGATGTGAAAGGAGAGGAGTTGGTCCGCGTTAAGGAAGCTAATTTGGTGAATTCGCTAAACGGTAAAATCGCCGGGGTAAATATCACCAATTCGGGCGGTGCTCCGGGATCTTCATCGCAGATTATCATTCGTGGAGGAACCTCGTTGTTGGGCGATAATCAGCCTTTATTTGTGATTGACGGTGTCCCAATTGACAACTCAACCTCTTCGGGTAACTCCGGAACTGACAGGGTTACTGCTACTTCTACTTCGAGCGGTAACAGGGCAATGGACTTAAACTCTGCTGACATCGAATCGATTTCGGTATTGAAAGGACCTGCAGCCGCAGCACTATATGGATTAAAAGCCGCTGCAGGTGCGGTTGTTATTACGACCAAAAAGGGAAAACAAGGAGTGCCACAAATCTCAGTTAGTTCGAAAATGAAGCTTGATGCAGTTAGTCGGCTTCCGGAACAACAAGGGTTATATGGACAAGGAAGTGGTGGCACTTTTAATGCTGATACAGGCGAGTCATGGGGAGAGAAAGTAACTTCTGGTCAGCCGTTCTATAACAACATGAAAGACTTTTTTCAGCAAGCATGGGCTTATGACGTGAATGGAAGTATTTCAGGAGGAACTGAGAATGCTAACTATTTTATGTCGGTTCAGCGTTTAGACCAAAAAGGTATTGTACCAACTACCGATTATGTGAAGAATTCGTTCCGTTTTAACGGAGAACAGAAACGCGGTTGGTTTACAATTGGAATGAACACCAATTATATATACTCTACTACAACTAAAACGCTTACCGGCGATGGATTGTATGGAACTGGTGGTACTGGCTATATGCTGAGTATCATTAACTGGCCAAGAACTGACAACATGGCTAACTGGTCTGAAAATGGCGTTAAAAGAAGATTGTTACCTGGAGTTGCTCTGCAAGACGATATTGACAATCCAAATTGGTTGGTACGTAATAATCCGGTGACTGAAGAATTGCATCGTTTTATTGGATCAGGTTATGTGAAGGTTTCACCGGTTAAATGGCTTGATGTAGTATATCGTGCCGGTGTCGATCATTATAATTCATTTAATCAGAGTATTACCAGTCCGGGTGCAGCAATGATTACACCATATGATAAAGGTGCTGTATCAGAAAAACTTCGTCAAAACGATTTGTTGTCTTCAACGTTGACGGCTTCGGCAAATCAAAAAATAAATAGTTTCGACCTGAACCTTCTGGTTGGTCATAACTATGAGCAAACAACGTATTCGAACAATACTCAAACTGCTGTTGGAATGTTAAGCCCTGATTTTATCAGCATTAACAATGCCGCCGCTGCAAATAAAGCATTTGACAGTTATAAATCGCAAAAACGGCTGACAAGTGTATTTGGAGAATTTCGTGTGGATTATAAAAACATAGCCTTCCTTGGGGTAACTGGCCGTAACGACTGGTCATCAACTTTATCTCCTGAAAACCGTTCGTTCTTCTACCCATCATTCAACGGAAGTTTCGTGTTCACCGAGCTTCTCAATGAACGATTCAGAAATGTACTTAGTTTTGGTAAACTACGTGCATCGTGGTCGCAGGTAGGTAAAGATGCCCCTGTTTATCAAACAGCTACTTATTTAAATTCTCCTGTTACTACAATTGGTGGAGGATATAACGATAGTTGGACGGGTGGTAATCCCGATTTGAAACCTGAAACGACAACTGCTCAGGAATATGGTGTCGATTTGCGTTTCCTGAAAGGTCGATTGGGAGTTGATTTAACTTATTATACAACAACCAGTGATGATCAGATTATTCAGCCACGTGTGAGTAACGCGATTGGTTATATTTTCAAATATGTGAATTGGGGAACTGTAGAAAATAAGGGTTATGAAATTACCGTTAATGCTGTTCCAATTCAAACTCAAAATCTGAAATGGGATTTAAACCTTAATATTTCTCACAACGATGGCAAGGTGTACAACCTTCCAACCGGATTAGAATTGCTTTACGTTACCGATGTGCAAATTGGGCCTGCAAAACCTGCATCAGTTAATAACGGAGACTTTCTTGGTCTTACCGGTCAGAAATGGCAAAGAACAACTGATGGTCAGTTAATTTTGGATCCAAATACAGGTTACCCACTCACATCAACCGATGCAACCAAGTTGGTAGGCAACCGTGAACCCGATATTATTCTGGGATTAAATAACAACATTGCTTACAAAAACTGGAATCTTTCATTCCTGATTGACATCCGAAAAGGTGGGGCTGTATATAATGCTACTGAATGGGCGATGATTAAAACGGGTTTAAGTAAAGAAACTGAAAAACGTGGCGAAAACTATACATTCGAGGGAGTAACACTTAATTCAACCACCGGGGCATACGAACCCAAATCAAGTACGGTGGTATTAAACGAAAATTACTACAAGAATATTTATAGTGCTGAAGCGTCAAATTTCATTACCGATGTAAACTGGTTCAGATTAAGGACTGCTTCTCTCGGATATAAATTGCCCGATTATGTGTGCAAAAAAATCGGTTTTGTAAAGAGCATTGATGTCTCCATTATGGCAACCAATCTTTTTATAATTACGAATTACAAAGGAATGGATCCTGAAGTAAGTGCAGGAGGAGCAGGAGTTGTAGGAGCAGGATCTTCAGGGATTGATTATGCCGGAGTTCCAGCAACCCGCAGTTATTCGTTAGGTTTTAATCTTAAATTTTAAGAAATAAGCATATGAGAAAGTTAACACTAATATTTCTGGTAACGATAGGTTTAATTGTCACTTCGTGTGATTATAATCTGGATATAAATACATCACCCAATACACCCCAAACGGCTTCGCCAGACTTACGCCTTCCCAGTATTCTGAGCTATACCATGGATATTTATGGAAGCCACGGCATCCGGACTGCCATGCTGTGCCAACAAATGGGATACATTTACAGTGCCAACGCAAGATACTACGAATTACAGAATTGGCATTTCCTGAATAACGCGGATACCTATGTATGGCAATCGTGGTACATCTATAGCTGGATTAATATTTCAAAAATGATAACTGATGCCGAAGCTGCTGAAGCCTGGCATTATGTTGGCGTAGGTAAAATTATGCAGGCTTTTGGTTGTGGGTTTGTAGTTGATGCATACGGTATTATGGCTTATCAGCAAGGCTTATCCGATGCAACTTTTCTGCCTGATTACGATGATGCGGAATATGTTTACAGCCAGATTCTTCCGTTGTGTGACGAAGCTATTGCCGATCTTCAAAAGACTCAGGCTGCTACTGCTCCTTTGTTAAGCGCTGGTGATATTATTTACAAGGGAGATACTCAAAAATGGATCAAATTTGCCTATGGTGTTAAAGCCAGATTGATGAGCCATTTGTCTAAAAAGACGAAAGGAACAGACTTATTGCAATACAACCCGGATGCAATTTTGAGCTTGTTGTCAAAATCTTTCGCATCCAATGCAGATGATGCCGAGTTAAAATATCTGGTTAGTACTGTTTCGAATCAGAATGCAATTCAGTATCAAAATACAACTGCAAGTGTTAAGCCTGGTAAACTTTGGACTCAATACTTATTGAATACCTTACCAGGAACAGGTAATAGTTGGAATAGCGGAGTAGAAGATCCTCGTGCAAAAAAGCTGATTCCTAAGATCACTTCAGGAACAAATATTGGCAAATACAGTTACGGAGTTGATCTTACAACTACAGATGTAGATCCGAAATCGACCAACGCAAATTATGTGGGATTGAAATCGACGGACAGCAACAAGCTTTTTTATACCCAACAAGATTCGCCTTTCGATTACATGACTTATTCTGAAGCCAAGTTTATTGCGGCTGAGGTTTATTTCAGGAAGGGAAGTAAAACAGAAGCGCTTGCTGCTTATAAAGAAGCAATCAAAGCAAACATCGATAAGTTAGGCTGTACCCCTGCCGAAAGGGATGCATTTCTTTCAAGTGCCGCTGTAGCTCAAACTGCCGATGAATTAACGCTTAGCCACATCATGATTCAGAAATACATCACACTTACTTACAGTCCTGAAGTCTGGACCGACTTAAGAAGATGTGATTATTGTACCGATGCATCAGGCGTTTATAATGAAACTACCGGGGTTTATAAAGGATTTGATCGTCCGAAATTTGCCTATGCCCTAAACTTCCCAACTTCAAAAGATTATATACGCAGGTACCAGATGGCATACATGGAACGCGATTACAACGCGGAAAAAGTTCGCCCATTTGGTGTATTTGACACTGATTATATGACTAAACCCGTTTGGTGGGACATTGTAAAATAATAAATGTATAGAGTTAAGATCAGACCTGTTCCCAAAACAAAGGGGGCAGGTCTTCTTAAATTAGGTTTTGCTTTAGCCACTCAATTTAAATCGAGTGGAGTTGCGCCTGATAATAAATAGTTGCAAATTGAAATATAAATGATCAATTGATTTGTTTTATTACCAATTCAGATGAACCTGTTCAATTCATAAGAATATCAATAAAAGAACGTATTTTTGTTTAGGAGGAAATAACAATTACGATAAGTAAATGATGAAAAACATTTTTAGGAAAATAGGTTTTGTAGTTCTGCTTGTTATATCCATAGGGCTCGAAGTTGATGCGCAAACAACATCTTTCAAATCTTTGAACGCTGAGATTCAACTGATTCAAAAACAACTTGTTCCTGATAAACGGGTTGCAATTTTAAATGTTTTGCTGAAAGATACTTTGAAGCGGCCAATAACCGTGAAAGGCGAAACCAACCTTCCGGAAGGGAAAAAACAGGTTGCTCAATTACTAGCAGCCAAAGGAATTCAGTTTGTCGATTCTATCCGGGTTTTTCCTGAGGCATCTTTAGGAGACAAGGTTTGGGGGCTTGTAACACTTTCGGTTGTTAATATGCGCTTCGAGCCAAGAGAAGCAGCCGAAATGGCCACTCAGGTATTGATGGGTATGCCGGTTAAAATATTGGAGGAAAAGAACGGCTGGTATCGGATTCAATCGCCCGATCAGTATATTGGCTGGGCTGATGATGCCGGGATTACTCTGAAAACGGAGGCCGAAATGAAGGAATGGAAACAAAGCAAACGGTTTGTTTTTAATGAAACTGTCGGTTATGCGCTTTCTGCACCTAAAAAAAATGCTTCTCATGTATCCGATTTGGTTCTCGATGATCTATTCGAATCTATTTCCGAAACCAAAGGATTTTTACAAGTTCGGTTTCCAGATGGAAGAACGGCTTTTGTGAAAAAAAATGATTGCCTTTCTTTTCAGGAATGGACAAGCCGGACGATTGATGTTCAGTCTATTATATCGGTTGCAAAGCAATTAAATGGTGTTCCTTATTTGTGGGGCGGCACTTCATGCAAAGCTACCGATTGTTCGGGCCTGACGAAAACATCCTATTATTCGCAGGGAATTATTTTGGCACGAGATGCTTCGCAACAAGTTCGTTACGGGCAACATCCCGATTTTACTGATTTCAGGAATCTGGTGTCTGGCGATCTTCTTTTCTTTGGAGGCAAACGAGTTACGCATGTTGCTTTATACATGGGCAATGGTCTTTACATTCATTCATCAGGATTTGTTCATGTGAATAGCCTCGATCCTGCCGATCAATTGTATAACGATAAATTACATAAAATTCTGATTGGCTCAAGCCGGGTACTGCCTTCATTAGATACCGATGGAATTATTCAGGTTAAAAATCATCCATGGTATTCAATCATTCATCAATAAAAATCACTATTCAAAATGACACATAGCCGACGTAATTTTATACGAACCGCCAGTTTATCAACATTGGTAGGTGTTGCCGGATTTGAATCTGTTTTTGCAGGTACGAAAGACGCCAAAATGAAACATTCAGGAAAGGGGTTGAAGTTGAGTTTTTTGCCTCATGATTTAGCCTTGAAGCATACGTTTACGATTGCCAACAGTTCGCGGAAGACTACTCCGGATATGCTCACACGCATTGAATTTGACGGCCTTGTCGGATATGGTGAAGCTTCTATGCCGCCATATCTGGGCGAAAGTGTAGATTCTGCAACCAAATTTCTTTCAGCGCTCGATTTGGGGCAGTTTAAAGATCTGTTTCAAATGGACGACATTCTGGCTTATGTCGATTCTGTAATGCCTGGCAATTGCGCTGCAAAGGCCTCGGTAGATATTGCTTTGCACGATCTGGTTGGCAAAATAATGGGTCAACCGTGGTATAAAATATGGGGTTTCGATCCGGCTGATACGCCAAATACTTCGTTCACCATTGGTATCGATACTCCGGAAGTGGTTCGGCAAAAAGTTGCCGAAGCGACTCCGTATAAAATCCTGAAAGTAAAGCTGGGTATGGCGACCGATAAGGAAATGATTGAAACCATTCGCTCATCAACGAATGTTCCGCTTTGTGTGGATGTGAATCAGGGTTGGACTGACAAGAATAAAGCACTTGAAATGATTCACTGGCTCAAAGAAAAAGGAGTTGTATTTGTTGAGCAACCTATGCCTAAAACGGCTATCGACGATATGGCATGGCTTACCGAAAACAGTCCGTTACCTACCATTGGCGATGAATCTGTTCAGCGTTTACCTGATGTAATTAAGGCCAAGGGTGTTTACTCCGGAATAAATATCAAGCTGATGAAATGTACCGGAATGCGCGAAGCACATCAAATGCTGACATTGGCCCGGTCGCTGGATATGAAAGTGATGATTGGTTGTATGACCGAAACTTCGTGCGCTATTTCAGCAGCAGCACAGCTATCTCCAAAAACTGATTGGGCCGATCTGGATGGAAACCTGTTGATTTCAAACGATCCATATTCCGGAGTTCAGGTTATTGATGGAAAAATTTCGTTGATTGATAAACCTGGTCTCGGGATCAGTAATTTAACGCCTGTTTTTTAATAAACTGTTTAAAATTTTAAAAGGTATCCAAAATCAAAAAAATTACCCCTACCCTAAAGGGTGATTTTTTAGATTTTTCGGGCACCCTTCAGGGTTCGGGGTAATCCGAAAAATCAAAATAAACTAAATTTAAACAGCTTTTAAGACTTTTGAGCTGTTGACTGAACTTGCCAGGTTTTACAAGTGCTTGAAAAACTTCTTGTAAACCTGCATGTTGCGATCCAGATGAGCTTGCATTTTTTCGTAGGCACGTTCAGCATCACGTTCGCGAATTGCATTCACTATTTCTTTGTGGTAGCCAAGCGTGATTTCTTTTTCTCCATCGACATTGGCATAAATAAAATTGCGCATTCGCGGCAGTAAATTATGCACCGGTTCCATGGTAATAATTACAAAGGGATTTTCGGTGGCGCGTGCAACTGCCAGGTGAAAGCGATTGTCTATGTCTGATTCAAGTTGAGTGTTGTCTGGATTACATTTGGCAAATTCAATCAAATTAGCTTCCATGTTTTTCAAATCAAGATCGGTGCGGTTAATGGCTGCCATCTTTGCAATTTCGGGTTCGAAAGCCAGTCTTAACTCAATAATCTGGCCAATTAGATTATCGTCAAACTTTAAGTCGTAGTATAAGTTGAGCGAACTGATGGCATCTTTTAATTCAATTTTAGTGACGACCATGCCGCTTCCTTTTTTGATCTCGATCAAACCACGGGCACTTAAACGTCTTAAGGCTTCGCGCAATGCGGTGCGGCTAACGGCAAACATTTCACACAGTTCGCGCTCGGAAGGTAATTTGGCTCCAATTGGCAATTTCTTTTCCCGGATTGCTTTTTCAATGTTTCTTTCAATTTTTTGACTCAAGGTTTGAGTTGTGCCAATTTTTTGAAATATGTCTTCCATGTTTTCCATCTTGATTCCCTTTTTCGTTTAATTCACAACGCTTTATTACAAAGAAAATGAAAAAAAAGAATTTGTATGCTATCATACCGAAAAATGATTCGATCAAACTCGAACCGTTTAAGTTTGAATGTTAGTTTGTTTTAAATTTTTAAATTAAAAATTTCTGGTCATAAACCTGAAGTCCTCAAAAATCAGTTTCTTTGATAAGTAAACCCTAAGCCCGTTGAAATGAAGAAATATTTAGTTGTTTTGGTTTTTCTGTCCATTCTTTTCCCGGATGATCTTTGTCTGGCACAATCAACAAATACGCTTTGGTACAAGCAACCTGCTCAATATTTTGAAGAAAGTTTGGTTCTTGGAAATGGCAAAGTTGGCGCTTCCGTTTTTGGTGGTGTTACCACTGACCAGATTTACCTGAATGATGCGACACTTTGGTCGGGCGAGCCGGTTGA
The DNA here is from genome assembly GCF_009689585.1 of Aquipluma nitroreducens. Classification (GTDB taxonomy): domain Bacteria; phylum Bacteroidota; class Bacteroidia; order Bacteroidales; family Prolixibacteraceae; genus Aquipluma; species Aquipluma nitroreducens. The sequence goes on from NZ_AP018694.1 coordinate 4,700,183, forward strand.
TGCCAATATGAATCCTGAAGCATACAAAAATATTCCGGCTATTCGCGAGGCGTTGAAAAACGAAGATTATAAGTTGGCCGATCAACTTCAGCGAAAGATTCAGGGTAAATTTTCCGAATCGTATGCCCCGCTTGGTACGCTTTTCCTGGAGTTCGATCAGAAAGGAGACCCTCAGAATTACCGTCGCGAACTCAATATTTCAGAAGCCATATCGAGAGTCAGCTACGAACTAAATGGAGTTAAATACACCCGCGAATATTTTATCTCTTATCCCGATCAGATGATGGTTATTAAACTGACTTCGAGCAAAACGGGTGCGTTGAATTTTGGTGTCAAGTTTGAAAGTCAGTTGAGAAACAAAGTTTTAATTGTCGATAACGAGCTGAATGTAAATGGATATGCCCCGATGCATGCAGAACCCAATTATCGGGGAAATGGGCCTAAGGCAGTAGTCTTTGATGAAAACAGAGGAACTCGTTTCTCAACTTTAGTCAGGATAAAAAGTGCCGATGGTATCCTTTCGGCAACCGATTCAGTTGTAAAACTCTCAGGAGGAACAGAAGCACTTGTTTTTGTTTCTATTGCAACAAGTTTTAATGGTTTCGATAAAAATCCGGCGACTGAAGGTTACAATGCTGAATTTCTGGCGAGCGAGCAGCTCCAAAAAGCCTTTCCTAAATCGTTCGATGCGTTAAAAAAAGCTCATCTCGATGATTATCAGAAATATTTTGGTCGGGTTAGCTTGAATTTGGGGAAAACCACTGCGCCAAATTTGCCAACTGATGAGCGGCTTCGCAGATATGCCCTGGGTAAAGAAGATAAAAATCTGGAAGTATTGTATTTTCAGTTTGGGCGGTATCTTTTGATCAGCAGCTCACGCACACCAGGTGTTCCTGCTAATTTGCAGGGAATCTGGAATCCTCACATGCGTCCGCCATGGAGTAGCAATTATACCACAAACATTAACGCTGAAGAAAATTACTGGTTGGCCGAAAATACTAATCTTTCGGAATTTCATATGCCGTTGCTGGGTTTCATAAAGAATGCCGCAACAACCGGTAAAATAACGGCTAAAACGTTCTATGGAGTAAATGGCTGGACGGTTTGTCACAATTCGGATATTTGGGCAATGAGTAATCCTGTTGGCGATTTTGGTTCGGGAGATCCGAACTGGGCCAACTGGAATATGGCTGGTGCGTGGCTGAGTACTCATTTATGGGAGCATTACCAATTTACCCGCGATACTAAATTTCTGAAGGATGATGCTTATGAACTGATGAAAGGAGCCGCTCAGTTTTGCCTGGAATGGTTAATTGAGGATCAGAAAGGCGAGCTAATTACATCACCATCTACATCTCCTGAGAACAAATTTATTACTCCTGATGGGTATCAAGGTTCTACTTTGTACGGTGGAACAGCCGACCTGGCTATGATTCGTGAATGTTTCATGCAGACGATTAAGGCTTCAGAAATTCTGAATGAAGATGTTAAATTCAGGAATAAATTGGAATTGGCGCTAAATAAATTACATCCTTACCAGATTGGTAAAAAGGGAAATCTTCAGGAATGGTATTACGACTGGGAAGATGCCGAGCCACAACACCGTCACCAGTCGCATTTGTTTGGCCTTTTCCCCGGAAACCATATTACTCCATCAACAACTCCTGAATTGGCTGATGCTTGCCGGAAAACGCTCGAAATTAAGGGCGATGAAACAACCGGTTGGTCGAAAGGATGGAGGATTAATCTGTGGGCCCGATTGCTCGATGGTAACCACGCCTATAAAATGTACCGCGAATTACTTAAATATGTAGAGCCTGATGGTGTAAAGACTGACTATGTGAGGGGAGGAGGAACTTATCCGAATTTATTCGATGCGCATCCGCCATTTCAGATTGATGGGAATTTTGGCGGAGCCGCTGCAATTGCAGAAATGTTAGTTCAATCTACCGAAGATGAAATTCACTTGTTGCCCGCTATCCCGGATGCATGGAATTCAGGCTCGGTTAAGGGAATCTGCGCACGTGGCGGTTTTGAAGTGTCAATGGTATGGAAAAATAAGTCAGTTAGAAAGCTTAGTATTTTGGCCAAAAGCAACGGAAAAACTACCCTGTATTTTGGTTCGGTGAAAAAGGAGATCGATTTGAAGAAAGGGCAGGTTTTCGAATTGAATTTGTAACCCAACAAAGCTAACAATCAAATTGAACCTTCACTTTTATTTAATTACTGAATCTCTCTTCCAAACGGAGTCAGAGCCAGTGATACCAACTTGAAATGCTGTTTAGCCCATGGGATTCCGATGATGGTAATGCCCAGAAGGATTCCAAAGACTAAATGAGTTAAGGCAATCCAGATGCCACCAATAAGGAGCCAAATGAGGTTCATGATGGTTGACAGACATCCAGGAGCAGAAGGTTTGTATCCAATGGTTGCACCAAATGGCCACAAAGCCAAGGATGCCAATTTGAATGCCTGAATTCCAAACGGGATGCCGATTATGGTAAGGCAAAGCAAAAAACCTGCAACCATGTACTCGATAAAGACTAAAAAACCACCAAAAATTAACCAGATCAGATTTCCAAGGAAGCTCATAGTGTGTTGTTTTAAATTCTGATTTTAAAGATACAAATTTGGCTTCATCATTTTGTCTGTTTCTCATTAGAATAGATCACTGAAAGTATTTTACCGGTAAACAGAATATATATATTTGCCACCGTCAAAAGATTTCTTTTCGGCAGTTGATCTGCAAGTTTATTTAATAAGGAACGGATGAGTAAATTTTTCTCTAAAGAGGCTTTTGCGGTGATGCATATCCGCAATTTTCGATTGTTTCTGGCCTATCGGTTTTTTATGACTTCGGCTACGTTGATGCAGGCTGTTATTGTAGGCTGGCAATTGTACGACATCACCAAAAATCCGCTTTCACTTGGAATGATTGGCCTCACAGAAGTAATTCCACAAGTAAGCATTGCGTTGTTTGCCGGTCATTTTGTTGATATTTGGGATCGGAAAATGATCATGTCGCGAACCAGTCTTATCTTATTGGTAGGTTCGGGAATCTTATTGTTTTCGAGCATTAATCCGGATAAAATATATTTTTTGAGCCGAACGGCACCCATTTTCATAACGGTATTTTTAGTTGGATTGACTCGTGGAATATTGATGCCTGCCCATACCGCTTTAATGGGGCAGTTGGTTCCGCGCGAATTGCTTACTGGCGCTGCAACCTGGGGAAGTACAGCCTGGCAGATTGCTGCCGTTACCGGCCCTGCATTGGGTGGTTTGATGTATGGCTTCTTTGGAATTGTTCCGGCTTATATTTTGGTGTTTTCATTCTTTCTGGTTTGTGTTATTATTCTGGTTTTTATTAAAAGCCCCGGAAAAGTTATTCAGGAAGAGAAACGTGACGATCACATCTTCACAAGTATAGGCGAAGGAATCAGATATGTGTTTAAAAATCAGGTGTTACTTGGAGCTTTTTCGCTTGATATGTTTGCTGTTTTATTTGGTGGGGCAGTGGCAATGCTTCCGGTTTTTGCTTCCGATATTCTTAAAGTTGGTCCTGAAGGTTTGGGCTTGCTTCGAGCCTGTCCGGCTATTGGAGCGATTTTAATGTCAGTATATTTAACCTTTTATCCGCCAGTTAAACATTCAGGCAAGTTGATGCTTTACAGCGTTGCAGGGTTCGGTCTGTGCATGATCGTATTTGCTATTTCGAAGAATTTTTACCTTTCAGCCGCTTGTCTGTTTTTAAGCGGATCGTTCGATTTTGTGAGTGTTGTTGTTCGTGGCAGCATCCTCCAATTATTTACTTCCAACGAAATGAAAGGACGCGTATCTTCAGTCAACAGTATTTTTGTCGGTTCGTCAAATGAGCTGGGAGCATTCGAATCGGGGACGGCAGCCAGCCTTATAGGCTTGGTACCATCGGTCATATTTGGCGGAGTAATGACATTGATCGTGGTCTCCATTGCCGCGGTTTCTTCACCCAGGCTTCGAAATTTATCGCTCCGAGAAGTTGCAGAAAATCAATAGAAAATGGTCATTAGTCATTAGAAGAAATTTTTCTAATGACTAATGACTTTTTTCTAAACTTTTACAGTCTTCCATTTTCCTTTTCTGAAGAAATACCAGGCAGTCAGTGTCAATGCGGTTTCGGCAGCCACAATTGCTATCGAAATACCATAAATTTTCAGGTCGAATACAATTGCCAGCAAATAGGCGAGTGGTATTTCGAACAGCCAGAAACAGAAGAAATTGATTCGGGTTGGTGTCACGGTGTCGCCACTGCCATTAAAAGCTTGAGTCATGACCATTCCCATGGCGTACGAAACAAATCCGATGCTAATTATTCGCAAACTAACGGCTCCATTGCTTATAACATTCGGATCATTAATGAACAGTCGAATAAATGCTTCTGGAAAAATGATCAATACGATGCCGACCAACCCAAGTAAAATCATGTTGGCATACGCAGTGATCCAAACGGTTCGCTCAGCCCGATCGGGCTGTTTGGCACCCAGATTTTGACCTACCAATGTAGAAGCGGCATTACTAAGTCCCCACGAAGGAAGCAGAACAAAAACCACAATACGGATTGAAATTGTATAACCAGCCATAACTTCAGAACCTAAAATGGCAATAATCCGGTAAAGAGCTATCCAGCTTGAAGTTGCAATGATGTATTGTAAGATTCCTCCAGCGCCTAATTTGAAAAGTTGAAACATCACCTTCAATTTTATTTTCAGGTGATCCAGTTCGAGCCTGATTCGTTTGTGACCATTGAATAACAGGTAAAACTGATAGCAAACAGCAATTGCACGTCCGATAGTTGTTGCTACTGCCGCACCTTTTAAGCCTAATTCGGGAAACGGACCGATACCGAAAATCAACAGCGGATCGAGAACGATATTGATGAGATTTGCGACAATTAAGACCCGCATTGAAATGGCAGCATCTCCGGAACTCCGGAAAACAGCGTTGATAATGAACAAAAGCATAATGACTGCATTTCCGCCAAACATGATAGCCGGAAACAAATATCCGGTTTCGGCCATTTCTTCGGAAGCGCCCATTAGCAAAAGAAAATCTTTGGCATAAATGATTCCAGGAATGGCGATTAGGATAGAAACAATGAATCCCGATAGAATTGCCTGAAACGCAATGATTCCAGCTTTTCCGGCTTTTTTCTCGCCAATACGCCGGGCAATCAGGGCGGTAGTGGCTGTGCTCAATCCCATGCCAATGGCATAAACTATCGTCATTGATGATTCGGTAATTCCTACTGTTGCTACTGCATCGGCGCCTAGTTTCGACACAAAAAAGATGTCGACAACGGCAAAGATCGATTCCATGATCATTTCCAAAACCATTGGAATCGAAAGGATAAGCAGTGCTTTGCCAATGCTGTCGCTGGTGAAGTCGCGGTCGCTTCCGCCGATGGCTTCCTTGATGTTAATCCAAAGTGACTTGAATCGTATAGATTGAAAAAAAGATATAGCGTTTTTATCAGTCATGATAAAAATGATTTAAAATGAAAAAAGAATTGGATAATTAACAAACGAAATCCGCTTTCTGCCTTGCAGAAATTACCAGATTGCGGGATAACAGACCGCCGGAGTAGATGTGATTTTCATGATTCGGTCTTTTAGTGAGCTGCAAATATAAGTAATTTTGAAGTTTAATTTTGAACCTGTTGACGATAAAAATGTTTCAGTGGTAAAAATAATGGAATGAAGAGCATGCGTATTTCTGCGATTATTGGAATTGCTGTATTTATAGTTTCTTGTGCAAACGTGGACAGGGGACTGAATGTAATCAATTCAGTGTCTTTCCCGACGAAAAATATTACGCTGGATAATTCTGTTACTCAACGGTTATTGACTGATTCGGCTGCTAATATTTCCGGACAAAATCCGCTCACAGCAAAGCTTGACGAAATGATTTCTATGGCCGAAAGTCTCCGGAAAAATCAATCGGATAGTGTTTGGAACGCACTTTCTGCAAACTGGTACGACTTTGGAAAAGGTGATGTGTCCATTTTGTCAGCCGATACTTTATCGAATTCTGAAGCATCAGCAATCCTAAGCAAGTGGGTCGATCTAAATATTACTTTGTTGAAATTATCGGGAGAAGTTAAATTTGGTGATGCGATTGAGGATTTGCTTTACAAATTTCCTAGGCTGGTTCTAACTGAAGCGCAGTTAAAATCGATCATCTACACCCATATTGACGATCAGATTTTTATTAATGTTATTGGCTCGTCGAATTTTAATTATCAGCACACAACAGGTGGAAATGTGAAGTTCACTCAACAGGCAGATTATCCGTTGGGTAATGAAATGATTTTAACCTGCGAAGTTGGAGATGTGCGCTACATGGATGTTTTTATACGCATTCCTTCCTGGGCAGTAAACCCTACAGTTACCCATGGCAATGTGAAATATGTAGCTCGTCCGGGCGAATACTGCGAGATTTATCGAAAGTGGAATAACGGTGATGAAATACAAGTGAGGTTGAAAAATTAATACATGAATTGTGACATGTCCGTTCACTAAAGTGAACGGCAAAGTATATTGCTACCTCGATAGATGAGTTATTCTTTGCCGTTGGTTTCAGCCAACGGACATGAATTGAACATGATTTTTTGTTTATTCCTTCGAATGCAGATAAATGTGGTTTCCTTCAGTATCTTCAAAAGATGCAAAGTATCCAATTTCATCGGTGATTTTTGTTTTGGGTGTTATAATTTCTCCTCCTGCTCCATTAACCCGATTTAGAACTGTAAGCAAGTCTTTCCCTCCATTCAGATAAACCTTTGCGCCAAGCGATGTTGGAGTGTATCCATTTCCCTGCACAATAGCGCCGCCAACACCTTCCTGATTCCTTTCCATCGGTAAAAATCCCATGCGATGAGCTCCCATTATTTGGTCATACATTTCGTAGTCGTAAATCCGGGAGTAAAATTCCTTCGCTCTGTCGAATTGAGTACCGGAATTTCAACCCAATTAACTGAATTTGTCATCTTTTCCATAATCAGAGTTTTAAAAGTTTGTGGTTTATAACAAGTACTACGTATTCACGGTCTAATTTGTGATGTAGACTTATTATTTTTTTCTGAAAAAGATTTTGTCAGTCACATTCATTTATCTTTGTGTGCATTCAAAAAAGTAAGTTATGAGTGAACGTCCGTTAATATTGATTAGCAATGATGATGGTGTATCAGCCAAAGGATTGAGAGAATTGACCGAAGTGATGCGCCTTTTTGGTGATGTGCTAGTTGTTGCTCCCGATGGTCACCGGTCAGGTATGTCGAACGCTATTACGGTTGATCATCCGATCCGTTTGATTAAAACAGTTGACGAAGAAGGCTATCAGGTTTATAAATGCTCAGGAACACCTGTCGATTGTGTGAAGCTGGCATTCAATCAGTTGCTCGATCGTTATCCCGATTTTGTGGTTTCCGGAATCAATCATGGTTCAAATTCATCCATCAGCGTGGTCTATTCAGGAACAATGGGTGCCGCATTGGAAGGATGTATTCATGGCATACCTTCCATTGGTTTTTCGCTGAACGATTATGAACCGGAAGCCGATTTTTCACGGGCTAAAATATACGTGGCCCGCGTTTTTCAGCAAGTGGCCGAAAACGGTTTGCCGCCATTTGTTTGCCTGAATGTGAATATACCCAAGGGAGATGTTAAAGGCGTTAAGGTTTGTCGCCAAACTTCCGGAAAATGGGTGGAAGAATTCGATAAACGGACTGATCCGCACAAACGGGAATATTATTGGATGGCAGGTTCTTTTCAGAATTTTGAGGAAGAGGTTGACGGAACCGATATTGCTGCTCTCGAAAACGGGTATGTCTCAGTCGTTCCAGTGAATGCCGATATGACTTGTTATCAGACTTTTGATAGTATGAAATCCTGGAGATTTTAAGATGCCTGCGCGTAAACGAAATACGGCAGATCGGCTTTTGGTAGGCTGGGTGATTGGAATCGTTGTTCCTTTGCTTTTTTTCCTGGTTTTTTACCAGATGAAATATAGCGAAATGCAGTTTATGGTTTATCTGCGGAATGTCTGGGATATGAAGATTTTCCTGAAAATAATCAGTCTTTGTGTGTTCCCGAACCTGGGATTTTTCTTCCTGTTTTACCGCAATAAATACGATATGGCTGCCCGTGGCGTTATTATGGCAACGTTTATGTATGCATTCCTTGTATTGATTGCGAAAATAATTTGAAAACAGTGTTGCGAGTTACAAGTTTCGAGGTGCGGGAACACCTAAATCGAAACCTGTAACCCGCAGCCCGTAACCCGTAACTCATGAGATATTACGTTTTAGCCGGTGAAGCTTCGGGCGATTTACACGCTTCCAACCTGATTAAAGAAATTATCCTGATTGATCCCGAAGCCGAATTTCGTGGATTTGGCGGCGACCTGATGGAAAATGCAGGAATGACCGTTTTGAAACATTACCGCGATCTGGCTTTTATGGGGATTGTACCGGTAATTATGAACATCCGGACGATCCAGAAAAATTTCAGGTTTTGCGAACAGGATATGCTGGCTTTCAATCCCGATGTGCTGATTTTAGTTGACTATCCAGGCTTCAATCTCCGGATGGCCAAATTCGCCAAAGCCCACGGAATACGTACCTTTTATTACATTTCACCCAAAGTTTGGGCATGGAAAGAAAAACGGGTTCACCGGATTATTGCCTATGTTGACGAAATGTTTACCATTTTGCCTTTCGAGACCGAGTTCTTCGCCAAATACAATTATCCGGTCAACTATGTCGGCAACCCTCTGCTCGACGCTATTCTGGAGAAGAAAACGGCTCCGGATTTTCCTCGTTTTATTGCAGAAAATAAGTTAACCGACAAGCCAATATTGGCCGTTTTGCCAGGTAGCCGGAAAGGCGAGATCAGCGTTTTATTACCCACCATGCTGGAGGCAGCGGCTCAATTTCCGGAATACCAATGTGTCATTGCCGGGGCTCCAAACATGGGAATTGAATTCTATCAACCATTTATGAAGGAAAGTTCGGTTCCGGTTATTTGGGGCAAAACTTACGAAATATTGATTCACAGCCGTGCTGCGATAGTTTCATCAGGAACAGCAACGCTCGAAACCGCTATTTTGAATGTTCCTCAGGTAGTTGTTTATCGGTTGACTCCCAGTTGGTTGTTTAACTTCCTGAAATATTTTTTCCTGAGAACTAAATTTGTTTCGCTGGTGAATATCATATTAGGGCGTGAAGCTGTTACTGAACTGATTCAGTGGAATTTTACATTGAAGAAGGTAGTTTCAGAACTCAATAAAATTCTTCACGATCCTAAAAATGAAAAGCGAATGCTCGATGATTACCGCGATATGATGATCAAGCTCGGTGATCCCGGTGCATCACAACGGGCAGCCAAATTGATGGTGGAAAAATTAAAGGTTCTTTAAAACGATAATATGGATGTTGAAATAAGGAAATCGACAGAAAATGACTTTGAAAAGGTCTATCCTCTTTTTGAGCAACTTTGGCCGAATAAGGAACTGGATAAAAAAGAGCTCAAGGTTGTTTTTGATCGGGGCGTAAATTCTGATACCGATGAGCTATTTTGTTTAGCTTATTCTGGCGAAGTAATAGGGTTTTGCGCTTATGCAATTGTGAATAATTTGTGGCAAGCTGGCTATATATCGTACATGTATGCCATGGTTGTTGATGAAAATTACAGAGGGAAGGGATTTGGAACAATGCTTATCAATGAAGCAATTCAGGATTCGAAAAATAAAGGATTAAAACGATTGGAGTTGGATTCGGCGTTCCATCGCGAAAAGGCTCACGAATTTTACCTGAAACTTGGGTTTGAGAAACGGGCATTTTTATTTTCGTATATTCTGTAATTGGTTATTTATTAGATGTTTGTTGAATTGGTAATCCGCCGAAGGCGGATTAATATTAATGATCCCCAGAGAATCTGGGGAAAAAGAGCGAAGAATGGATTGAGAACCCCGAAGTGGGTTCAATTGGTATATTTAAAGTTAAAATTGAACCCTTTTCAGGGTTCTGATTTTGTGGTCGGTTTCTTTCCCCCAACTTCATTGGGGTGATTAATATTAAATCCCTTTGGGATTTTGGTTTGAGATGAATAGGTTAATGAATTGATTTTTTGTGATATATGTTCAGTTTACTAAAGAAAGAAATTACCAGTTTTTTTGGATCGCTCACAGGCTATGTGGTTGTGTTTGTATTCCTGCTGGCTACCAGCTTGTTTTTGTGGGTTTTCCCTGGAAACTATAATGTTTTGGACGGTGGATATGCTTCGCTTGATGGTTTGTTCTCCCTGGCTCCGTGGGTTTATCTTTTCCTGGTTCCGGCGGTCACCATGCGCCTGTTTGCCGAAGAAAAACGACTTGGAACCATGGAAGTTTTGCTTACCCGGCCGCTCTCGGTGATGCAGATTGTGCTGGCTAAATTTTTGGCCGGACTGCTGCTGGTTGCCATTTCTTTGCTGCCAACCTTAATTTATTTCTATTCGGTTTATGCATTGGGTAATCCGGTGGGTTGTATTGATACTGGCAGTACCTGGGGAGCGTACTTCGGCCTGTTTTTTCTGGCTGCGATTTATGTAGCTATCGGTTTATTGGCTTCAGCATTGACCGACAACCAGATATTTGCCTTTATTTTAGCGCTGTTCCTTTCGTTTGTGGCATACCTTGGGTTTGATTTTGTGGGAGCCATGCAATTACCTTCGGCGCTTCAGCAGTGGATAACCGGCTTTGGGATAAATGAACATTATGCTTCCATAAGCAGGGGAGTGGTCGATTCGCGCGACTTGGTTTATTTTATTTCAGTTGTTTTTATCTTCTTGTTCCTTACCAGTCGGATTATTCATTTCCACACCGTTAATTTCAGGAGAGAAATTAAATCAGGAATTCTGGTTTTGATTGGCGTTCTGTTCCTGAGCATTCTTTCCGGACAATTGTTTTTTCGGTTGGATTTAACGGCTGAAAAACGATATTCAATTACCGATGTTTCCAAAAAGCTGGTCAAAAACCTTGAAAAGCCTGTAAACATTACACTTTATCTCGATGGCGAATTACCGGCAGGTTTCCGGAAACTGAAAAAATCGATTCAGGAAAAGATCGCCGATTACAACGCTTATTCGTCGAAACTGATCAATCTGACAGTGGTTGATCCTTACGAGATTTCTGATGCCAAACGTCGTGACCAGCTTTTTGAAGAGCTTGCAGGGAAAGGACTTCAGCCCACTGATATTCGCCAGAATACCGATCAGGGAACAATAACCCGGCGCATTTTCCCGGGCGCATTGATTGAGTATGGCAATAAGATGATAAGCGTCAACTTACTGAAAAACAATCAAAATGCTCATGCTGAAGTTAATCTGAACAATTCAATTGAAAGTCTGGAATACGAGTTTTCAGCCGCTTTCGCTGAATTGATGAGTCCTGAAAAACAGTCGGTTGCTTTTTTGACCGGACAAGGAGAATTGAACGATCATGAAGTTCACGACATCGCTACCAGCCTGACTGAAAAATACAATGTTTTTAATGTCACAAGCACTGAACTGGCAACCAATGGATCACGGATAAAAGCTCTGATTGTAGCCAATCCGTCTCAGAAATTTACTGAAGGTGAAAAATTTCAGATCGATCAATATGCCATGAATGGTGGTCGAATTCTTTGGCTGATTGATCCGGTTTCGGTTAGCCTGGATAGTTTGAGCAACGGAAATATGACTTTGGCATTCCCCCGAAGCCTGAACCTGGACGATCAGTTGTTTCGCTATGGAGTTCGCCTGAATGCGAATCTGGTTCAGGATGCTGAGTGTTTGTTGATTCCAATTATTACTGGTACTTCGTCTAAGTTTACGCCTGCGCCCTGGTATTATTCGCCATTGCTGATTCCTTCCGAAAATCAGGTGATCAGTAAAAGTTTGAACCGGGTAAAAGGCGAATTTGTAAGCTCGATTGATACCGTTGGAAAAGGCAATCAGGTTCGCAAAACGGTTATATTGGCAACATCGGCTTATTCTTTGGTTACTGAAGCGCCTGTCGAAGTGAGCCTGGCCAGTGCGAACAATCCGATTGATCGGAATCTTTTCCGGCAGCCATCGCAAGCAGTTGGAGTGTTATTGGAAGGTACGTTTACCTCGGTATTTAAAAATCGGATGGTCGATTCGTTTGGCGTAAAATCTTCAGCAGTGAAAACCGAAAGTATGCCTACCAAAATGATCGTTTTTTCGGATGGAAATCTAATCGCCAACCAGTACCGCATTCAGGGAGGAATCCCGGAATATATGCCGCTTGGTTACGACCGCTTTTCGAAACAAACTTTCGGGAATAAAGCGTTGTTGCTCAATGCGGTGAATTATCTTTGCGATGATGAGGGCTTGATGGAATTGCGTTCGCGGGTGTTTAAAATCAGGTTGCTCGATAAAGTCAGGCTAAAGGAAGAAAAACTGACGTGGCAATTGCTGAATGTGTTGGTTCCAATTCTTTTGATTTCGGCTTTTGGAGCTGTGTATGTGTATGTTCGCCGCCGCAAATATAAATGCTAAATACTTTTGGATAAAATAATCGTTCATCAATAGGTTAAAAATGGCAAAGTTTGTATATTCGTGAGCTTCCGTTTAATTGTATAGGCAAGTGATTTCAAGGCGAATAAATTGTAAAAAGAATATAAAAACTCTAAAAAAATACCGATGAAATTTGTTGTTTCAAGTACTGAATTACTTAGTCATCTTTCTGCTATCAGCAGAGTAATCAACTCAAAAAATACACTTCCAATTCTCGACAATTATTTGTTTTTGCTGGAAGATAATCGTTTAACCGTTACCGCTTCTGATCTTGAATCAACTTTGATTACAAGTCTGGAATTGGAAAACACCAGCGGAACTGGAACTATTGCTGTTCCGGCAAAAAGGATGAACGACACGCTGAAAGAGTTCCCGGAGCAACCGCTGACTTTCCAGATCGATCCTGAAACTTTCCAGATTGATATTTTTTCGCAAAACGGTAAATTTAGCATTGTGGGCCAAAACGGAGAAGATTTTCCACAACAACCCATTCTGAATGAAGGTGTTGCTTCAACCATTAATGTGAATCACAGCGTGCTTCTAAGTGGTATCAACAAAACACTTTTTGCGACTGCCGATGATGAACTTCGTCCGGTAATGAATGGTATTTTTATTGAACTGACTACCGAGGATATGAAGTTTGTAGCTTCTGATGCTCATAAGCTGGTTCGCTATAAACGTTTCGATGCTAAGGCTGAAAAAGACGCTTCGTTTATCCTTCCGAAGAAACCGGCAGCTATCCTGAAAAGTTTGCTTCCAAAAGAAGACTTTGATGTGAAACTGGAATTTGATGATAAAAATGCGTTCTTCACTTTGAGTAATTATAAACTGATTTGTCGTTTGGTTGAAGGAAATTACCCAAGTTATAATTCAGTTATTCCACAAAACAATCCAAATAAACTGGTTATCGACCGTGTTGAATTTTACAATACAGTTCGTCGCGTATCGGTATTCTCCAATCAGGCAAGTAATCTTGTTCGGTTGAAATTAACTGAAAACCAGTTGGTTGTTTCGGCTCAGGATGTCGACTTTGCCATATCTGCAGTTGAACGATTGAATTGCCAATACGAAGGTGATGACATGGAAATTGGGTTCAAATCAACTTTCCTTCAGGAAATTTTATCGAACCTCTCGGTTACTGATGTAAAAGTTGAACTTTCTGATCCAACCCGTGCTGGTTTACTTTTGCCTGCTGAAAATGAGAACGAAGAAGAAAACGTATTGATGCTTTTAATGCCAATGATGATAAATGCCTGATCTCATTTAGGCTCACAGGAGAAACCTAATGGTGATGAGCCGTTAGGTTTTTTCTTTTCTGAATAATTACAAAAACTTAAATTTTTAATCGTGAATTTGAACCTCAAAAATCCGTTGATTTTTCTTGATCTGGAAACAACAGGAATGAATATAGTGACCGACCGGATCGTTGAAATTGCCTTGATTAAAGTTCATCCGGATGGAAAAGAAGAAGAAAAGCAATACAGGATTAATCCTGAAATGCCAATTCCGGAGGTAGTGACCAAAATTCATGGTATATCCGATGAGGACGTAAAAGACAAACCAACCTTTAAAGAAGTAGCCAAAACCATTGCCCAGTTTATGGAAGGCTGCGATTTTGCAGGATTCAATTCTAACCGCTTTGACATTCCTCTACTTGCTGAAGAGTTTTTGCGGGCCGACGTCGATCTGGATTTAAAGAAACGCAAATTCATTGATGTTCAGGCCATTTTCCACAAGATGGAAAAACGCACTTTGGCCGCAGCTTATAAATTTTACTGCCAGAAACCATTGGAAGATGCGCATAGCGCGATGGCCGATACGAAAGCGACTTACGAAGTATTGAAAGCTCAGCTCGATGTCTACAAAGACGAGGAATACGAAGATGCACATGGTAAGACTTCGAAACCTATAGTGAATGATATTCAGGCGCTAAGCGAATTTTCGGCCTACGATACCAATGTCGACTTTGTTGGCCGTATTGTATATGACGAAAAGGGGGTTGAGATTATCAACTTCGGAAAAAATAAAGGCATCCCAGTTGAGAAAGTTCTGCGCGAACAACCCGGCTATTACGGTTGGATTCTGAACAGCGAATTCCCGTTGTACACTAAAAAAGTGCTGACAGCGATTAAATTAAGAATGAAAGATAATTAATTGGCGCTGTAGAGACGCAATGCATTGCGTCTCTACAATAAAAATAATATTGTATGAAAATAATCTGTGTAGGCCGCAATTATGTGGCGCATGCCAAAGAGTTGAATAACGAAGTTCCTGCCGAGCCGGTTTTATTTATGAAGCCCGATTCGGCGTTGCTCCGGAATAATGATCCATTTTATATTCCAGATTGGTCAAACGATGTGCATCACGAAGTTGAACTGATCGTGAAAATTTGTAAGTTGGGTAAAAACATCGAAAAAAAGTTTGCTTCCCGTTATTACAAAGAAGTTGGACTTGGTATCGACTTTACAGCACGTGACTTACAAAATGCGTTGAAAGATAAAGGATTACCCTGGGAAAAATCCAAGGCATTCGATCATTCGGCAGTGATTTGTTCAGAGTTTGTGTCTGTTGATTCATTACCTGATCGGAATGCAATAAATTTCAGATTAGATATTAATGGAAATACTGTTCAGGAAGGAAATTCAGCTTTGATGATTTTCCCGATTGATGACATTATCGCACATGTTTCGAAATACTTTACCCTGAAAATTGGCGATTTGATTTATACCGGAACTACTGCAGGTGTTGGAAAGGTAAATATTGGGGATCGTCTTGAAGGATATCTGGAAGGAACAAAAAAGTTTGACTTTTGGATTAAATAACTGTGGAAGCCTGAAGTCGCCTCAAAAATTAAAAGAATCAGATATTCCTGAATTGGCATAAAAAAGTGTATTTTTACAGTCCTTAATACCGGGGCTGACTGGTTTTGACAGCGGGTAGAAGAGGTATGTAAGCATGACGGGCCTTGATCGCACAGCCCGTAAATCTGGGCGTTCAAAATTCAATTGGCGAAAATAACTACGCTCTTGCTGCGTAATCAACTTAAAGTAGATTACACTTTATTCCGGTACTAGGTGCTGGAACGAGACATTGCCCGGGTGCTACTTCCCTGAAGCGGCCCGATCAGGCGGTGCAAATAAATCGGGGATAGTGGAAGTTGTGCTTCGGAACTTCTGCAAAATTAAGAAGCTAAGGTAAAAGTCGGTGGCCCTGATCCAGCTTTTATTCGAAAATTAAGTCTGGGGATAAGCATGTAGAAAGCATATTGCTTCCTCGTTTGGACGCGGGTTCGATTCCCGCCAGCTCCACTTTTTCAAGAAGCATATCAAAGCAAACTCCTGTAAATGCCACATTTACAGGAGTTTTTTATTTTTAGCTCCTGCAAATAAATGCAAAAAAAAGCATATGCAAAGGGGGCAAAGAGGGGGCAGCACCTTTTCACTCAATTGCCCCCTTTTAAGAGCGCATTTCTTTAATATGCAGTACTTTGCGTTTCGGGTTCTTCCATTGCTAAAATACTTTTACAAACAAAAATTAAATTTATTTGCAATGAAAAAACAAGAAACTTTTTCGGTTCGCTTTTTTGTAAGAAAAAGCAGAGTAACAAATGAAGAATTTGGTCCTCTATTTGTCAGAATTACAGTTAATTCAAGTCGAATTGAAATTTCATTGGGCAAAAGTGTAGCAACAGAAATCTGGCATGAGAAACTACAAAAATGTAAAGGACAAACGAGAGAAGCCAAACAAATAAATGATTTTTTGGAGTTGACTACTTTCAAGATTAATGAAATTAGGCATCGACTGATTATTGAAGGAAAAGAAATCACTGCTGACCTGCTTAAAACAAGGTATAAAGGACTACCAGATGCAGATGAAATCCATAAACCCACTATTCTGGAACTCTATGAAATTCATAATAATAAATTAAAAGAACTGGTTGATATTGATATTGCAAAAGCTACTTACAAAAGACACAATACCTCAAAAAGTCATATTGCAACTTTTATAAAATACCAGTTTGGGCAAGATGATATAGTACTTGACCGAATAGATTATAAATTCTTAAATGACTATGAGCATTATTTTAAAGTTGTAAGAAAATGTAATCACAATTCAACAATGAAATACATCAAAAATTTAGGGAAAGTGATTCGCCTAGGCCTGGCTGAAGGTTATATGAATAAAAATCCATTCGACAAATTCAAGCTTACCTATAAAACGGTTCAACGGGATATTTTGACAATTGAAGAGGTTGATAAACTGGTGAAATTGAAGATTCCGGAAGAGCGTTTGGATCGTGTTCGTGATCTTTTTGTTTTTTGCATTTATACCGGGTTGGCATTTGTTGATGTGACTAATTGGATTTGCCGGTTAAATTGACCAGTCCGCGCCGTTTTATATTGACCACCTTTCGCCGGAGTAAATTGACCACCTATTTTCAATATTGAGAACGATCATTTCCTTGTTTTGATTAGAGTTATACAAAATTAGATTTATTTATTCTGATTCAACAGTTTCTACGATTTTGTTTCGTTGTCTTCTTCGTATTGATTCTCCTACAAGTTCCATTCGATGAGCATCATGAACAATGCGGTCAAGTATTGCATCCGCTATTGTTTGTTCTCCGATAACCTCATACCATTGTGCCACTGGCAACTGAGAGGTTATAATGGTTGAACGGTTTCCGTGACGATCTTCCACGATTTCCATAAGTACCGACCTGTTTGATGCATCAAGCGGCTGCAAGCCAAAATCGTCCAGAATCAAAAGATCCTGTCT
The DNA here is from genome assembly GCF_009689585.1 of Aquipluma nitroreducens. Classification (GTDB taxonomy): domain Bacteria; phylum Bacteroidota; class Bacteroidia; order Bacteroidales; family Prolixibacteraceae; genus Aquipluma; species Aquipluma nitroreducens. Next base: position 4,717,555 of record NZ_AP018694.1, read on the forward strand.
TTCTATCTTTGCAACTTCTCTGATGTACGAACCATCTGCTTTGGCCATTTTTAATCTTGTAAACAGCTTTGTAGTGTTGGCATAAAGTACTTTGAACCCAAGGGTACAGGCTTGATTTCCGATAGCAGAAGCAATGAAGCTCTTGCCTATTCCGGTACTCCCGGTGATCAGAAGATTCTCTTTTCTTCCGATAAAAGTACACTCAGCCATACGCATGAACTGATTTTTGTCCAGGTTGCGATCTATATCAAAGTGCAACTGCTCAATGTTGGCTTTATAACGGAACTTTGCATTGCGCATTTGCCTCTCTATGCGGCGATTGTTACGATCATCCCATTCGGCATCAATAAGCATCGATACCATTTCATCGCCTGTCATTTGAATCATGCTGCCATTCTCGATGCTTGTTCTAAAGGCACGAACCATACCGAAGAACTTCATCTGTCTCATTTTTTGAAGCGTTTGCTCATTCATTTTATTCGATTTAAGGTTAAACAATACCCGGAGGGGTAGCCGTTACAGCTTTCCTCCGGGGAGATATTACCGGTAATAGTTTTTACCACGTATGTTCAGGTGAGGGGGCATTGACTGATCAACATGCTGCTGATCATCAACGTTTCGGTCAAGTCCTTTTTCAAGGATTACCCGGATGGTCTGATAGCTGTAATCGCCATATTGAAGTGCACGCAGACAAGCATTGTTAAGCCGCTCTTTTCCGGCACGTACCGAAAAACTTAAAACTCCCTGGCAGGATCGATAGGTCTGCTCCGGATGCTGCCGGGCATTTAGCAACTGGATAATATATTCTTTTGTTTGAGGGCCTACCTCTGCGGCTCGTTCGATAAATTTATCGGGGTTCCAGTCGCTCATGAAGCGGTGCTGCGAGGCCAGATGATCTGTTATTGTTGTGTGTCCAAAAAGGTGCCTGTTCCTTTTGTGCACTGCAATTCGCTCGTAGCGGTGATAAATTTCAACCTCAGATTGGCTGTAAAGCAAGGTTACCTTCTTGCCGATAAAATGGTAAGGAACACTGTAATAATGCTTATCCTCGGCAAGGCAGACGTAATTGTTCTTCATCACAGAAGCGATATAGCGTCGCTTCAACTCATATCTCTTTTCAGGTAAAGGGTGCAAAAAGTGTCGTTCAGTATCTTCGAATAACTGTCGCCTGCTGAATGGCCTTCCTGTAAGCGGCCTGTTATTATGAGCTTCCAGTGCCTCCCTGATCGCGCTATTTAGCAGTTCAATGCAAGAATATACATTACCCTTTAAAATGCTGTAAATCGAACGGTAAATGATTTTGACGGCACCTTCTACCAACGCTTTGTGTTTGGGTTTATACGGAGCTGCCGGTAAAGCCGCCATCGAATAATAGCTTACGAAGTCACGAAAAGCCTCATTAAGTGTTGGCTCATAACGATTACTCTTGATTACCGCCGATTTTAAGTTATCCGTAACGATGGCATTAGGAACACCTCCGAAGTAATGTAATGCATTTTCGCAGGAGTTGATGAAGTCTTCCTTCTGTTGGGTATAACTGGCCTCTACGTAGGTCAACTGGCTTGCACCCAGTATGGCGACAAAAACCTCTACCTCTGTGATGTCTAATGTTTCCGGATCTAAAACCTTGAGTTTTTCGCCTGCATAATCAACATACATCTTCTCCCCGGCCTTATGCTCAATGTGCATAACCGGATTACGAACCTTCTTCCAGAGAAGATAATAATGCTTGAACTGTGAAAACCGATAGCCTGCAGGATGCTGTTCAAAATATTGCTCCCAAAGCTTCTCCTTGGTGTTTCCCCGGATCTTCAATGCTTTTTCCATGGTGGGGAAAAATGCTTCCAGAGATTGATAACGCAGATCATTCTCAATATGATTGCGTGGAACCATATCCAGAAACATCTGCTCAAGTTCAGTGTCACTCATCAGTTGAATCTCCTGGGGCGATTTGCCCGAAGCCAGGAACAACCTGATATACTTCTTAACACTATTGCGGGGAAGACCTGTCCGTTCCCCGATGGACTGTTTACTTACACCCTCGGTGTAAAGCCTGATAATGCTTCTTACCTTGCTCATAATGATTAGTTTATTTGACATTTTGATTATATTGAACAAAGCCAACTTAATCATAAATGCCCGCTAATCAACAAGGATAAATCGTTCTTAGAGGGTGGTCAATTTGCTCCGGCGCAACCCAACCATTTTGACCGGCGGAAGGTGGTCAATTTGTTCCGGCGAACACTGGATATTTTATCCGGCGTGTCCACTTGTCTCATAGAATAAATTTTTAAAATGAACAAATAAAACACAGATTGAATAACTTCTATCGCATTAACAATTAGTCAAATATCAATTTGGGTAAATTGTAATATCTACAATTTGGCACATGAACGGAAACATAGATTTATGCCAGCGTTATAGTCTTAATTGCATTTATATATTATGATGAGGATTTAGGATCTTTCGACCCAAGTTCTGAGGATGGCTGATTTTTTTACCAAAACGTAATTTGATATTGTTTGGTTCACATTTCGTTGATTATTGTTTCATTTTTATTGCCAGGATTATTTTGCCAGAACTCCGACTGTCACTGTTGTGTTTTCTTTATTTGATCAAATTCTTTCGAATGTTGTTCGCTGATTTGCCTTGCTTAAAATTTTGTCTATTTGCCTGCATAAAAATCCGCAAGGATTGCTTTACCTTTGGTTTTGTGATAATTTTATGGTGTCTGGTTAAAAATATATGACAAACAGATTGTTAAGTTTATTGCATTGAAAATTTAATTTTACTATCACTCGTATTTCACCAAATGTTTTAAATAATGACTCAAAGACTTTTTGCTATTGGAGACATACACGGATGTTTTGATTCATTTCGAACAATGATAGAGCAGAAAATCCAAATTCGAAAGGATGACAAAATTGTACTTCTTGGAGATTATATTGATCGTGGAACTCACAGTAAAGAAGTTGTTGATTACATCATCGACCTGCAAAATAGCGGGTTCGATGTTGTTGCTCTGATTGGAAATCATGAATCTATGTTACTGGATACGATTTACAATAATGAGTATATTTCAACTTGGATTCAAAACGGAGGCTCCGAAACACTCAGGAGTTTTGGAATCAGTTCATTGGGAAAGCTTGCACCTCGATACATTGATTTTTTCAAAGGGTTGATTTATTATTATGAGTTTGAGGATTACCTTTTTGTACATGCTGGCTTTAATGATGCAATAAATAATCCATTTGAAGACCGGTATTACATGATTTGGAGGTGTAGAGAAAAATACGGGCATCCATTGTTAAAAGATAAAATCATTGTTCACGGGCATCGTCCCATTTCAATAGCTGTCTGCACGGATAATATACAAAGTCAGAACAAGTTGATTAATCTTGATACTGGGTGTGTTTATACTGATAGTGATGGTCATGGAAGTCTTACTGCACTTGAATTATATACAAAGTGTATCTATTTTGCTTGAGATGATAATATAGTTATATTTGCAATTCGCGAATCGCGAATTAATAATATTATATATGAAGAAGCACAACGGAATGCGGCCACAGGACATAGTCGTGTTATTGAAGATCGTGTCAATTCACAATCAACAGTGGCGTAATATTGATATTGCCAATGCACTTCAGGTGAGTCCTTCAGAAGTATCTGAAGCATTAAACCGATGTAGAATTGCTGGTCTGATTGACAGTAAGAAAAGAAGTGTCCATATCAATTCGTTTAAGGAGTTTCTTATATATGGACTAAAGTATGTATTTCCTGTTGAGCCAGGAGCTGTTGTTAAGGGCATTCCAACTGCACATTCAGCATCACCAATAAATGAGCATATCGCATCAGGTGGCGATGTTTATGTATGGCCTTATGCCAAAGGCACCCAAAGGGGACAATCAATTGAGCCACTTTATAAAACCTTACCGGCAATTATTCAAGAGGATAAATTGTTTTATGAACTATTGGCAATTATAGATACGATAAGGGTTGGCCGTGCAAGAGAACTGAAAATTGCCATTGAGGAACTTGAAAAACGATTAGAATATGCCTAGTACAAATATCAACATGCTGCAAACGGTGGCAAATGGTTTGGGTGAATTGAAAAATGACATGGTATTTGTGGGTGGGGCAGTAGCTGAACTTTATGCCAACGACCCGGCTGCATCCGATATTCGCCCAACATTGGATGTGGATTGTGTGATCGGATTAAGCACCAGACTTGAATTTTACAGATTGGAAGAAAATCTTCGTGCCAGAGGATTTGCAAACGATACTTCTTCAGGAGCTCCAATCTGCCGATGGATTTATAACGATATAAAGGTTGATGTAATGCCAACCAACGAGAATATCCTTGGGTTTAGCAATAAATGGTATGTCGAAGGAATTGAAAACGAAATTCAAAAGATACTACCCGACGGAACTGAAATATTTGTTTTCCCTCCAGAATATTATGTGGCGACAAAATTGGAAGCGCACAAAGGCCGAGGTGGTGAAGATTTAAGGCAAAGTCATGATTTTGAAGACATTATTTATATTCTCGACAATTGCCCGGATTTATTGAAAGATATTGTGATCGCCAACCCAACTGTTAAGGCGTATCTTAAAATCGAATTCAAAAGCTTATTGCAAAATAAAGGTTTAGTAGAAGGTATTGAAAGCGCTTTACCTTATGGCTCAGGCGTTTAGGGCACTGAAATTATTTATGAATTGATCCGGAATATTGCAGAAATTGAATGATTCTTATGTCCAAAACAGGATATCGATACAAGGAATTCCATTCATCGGTTGTCGATGAAGAAGTTTATTCCTGTAAAGACAATCCATACTATGGATAAGGTTGAAAGAGGCTTAACCTCTTTTTTAGTAGCCATTTTCCCGTTCTCTTTAACATTATTATTACATTTGAAAAATCAATCCAATCAACGTTGAAAAACGAAAAACTGACACGGAAAGAAATCATTGATCACCGACTTAAACAAGCCGGGTGGAATGTTACCGACTGTACTCAGGTAATTGAAGAATTTGACATTATTATTGACAAAAATGTGGCAGAGGAAGCTTCAACTCCATATGCTGGTCACCAATTCAGCGACTATGTTTTATTGGGCAAAGACGGCAAGCCATTGGCAGTAGTGGAAGCTAAAAAAACTTCGGTTGATGCAGCCATCGGGCGCGAACAGGCCAAACAATACTGCCACCATATTCATAAATCTACCAATAACGGATTGCCATTTTGTTTTTACACCAACGGGCACGACATCTATTTCTGGGATTTGGATAATTATCCACCGAAAAAAGTTTACGGTTTCCCGTCGCGTGACGATTTGGAGCGATACGCCTACATTCGAAAAGCACGGAAAGCCCTGGCTGGTGAACTCATCAATACCAAAATAGCCGGACGTGATTATCAAATCCGTGCTATTCGTGCAGTGATGGAAGCTATTGAAAAACGCAAACGCATGTTTTTACTCGTCATGGCTACCGGAACTGGAAAAACCAGAACCTGCATTGCCTTGGTTGATGCATTGATGCGGGCTGGTTGGGCTGAGCGGATTTTATTCCTGGTTGATCGGATTGCCCTGCGTGATCAGGCATTGGAAGCATTCAAAGAACATTTACCCAACGAACCGCGCTGGCCCAAACAAGGAGAAAAGGAAATTGTATCGGATCGGCGAATTTACATTTCAACGTATCCGACTATGTTGAATGTGATCCGTGATGAAGAAAATTCGCTTTCGCCTCATTTCTTTGATTTGATTGTAGTGGACGAAAGCCACCGGAGTATTTACAATACCTATCAGGAAGTGCTTACCTACTTCAATACCATTACCTTAGGCTTAACAGCCACTCCAACTGATGTGATCGACCACAACACGTTTCAGTTGTTTGAAACCGAAGATGGAGTTCCAACTTTTGCCTATTCGTATGACGAAGCAGTGAACCATATACCGCCCTACTTGTGCAACTTCCAGGTCATGAAAATCAAGACCAAGTTTCAGGATGAAGGAATCAACAAGCGAACCATTGCACTGGAAGATCAGAAAAATTTGATTCTGGAAGGAAAAGAAATTGAGGAAATCAATTACGAAGGCACTGAACTGGAAAAGACGGTAATTAACCGGGGAACAAATGCTTTGATCGTTCGCGAATTCATGGAAGAATCGATCAAAGACAGCAACGGTGTTTTGCCTGGAAAAACAATCTTTTTTTGCATCACCAAAGCCCATGCACGGCGTATCGAAGAAATTTTCGATTCGCTTTATCCTGAATACAAAGGCGAATTAGCCAAAGTTATCGTGAGCGAAGATCCGCGTGTTTATGGCAAAGGCGGGCTTTTAGATCAATTTAAACATAACGATATGCCTCGTGTGGCTCTGAGTGTGGACATGCTCGATACGGGTATCGACATCCATGAAATCACCAATCTGGTATTTGCCAAGCCGGTATATTCTTACACCAAATTCTGGCAAATGATTGGCCGTGGAACCCGATTGCTCGAATGCGCTAAAATAAAACCCTGGTGTACCCAAAAAGACGAATTCCTGATTCTGGATTGTTGGGATAATTTCGAATATTTCAAGCTAAATCCGAGAGGTAAAGAGCTAAGACCTCAGATTCCTCTACCTATTCGGTTGTTTGGGTTGAGGCTTGAAAAAATTGAAAAGGCAATTGAATTAAACCTTGCTGAAACAGCCGGAAAGGAAACTCAAAAACTGAAAACGCAAATCGACACTTTGCCCAAAACTTCAGTAGTAATTATGGAAGCCCGGAATGAATTGCGAAGTTTAGAGGATGAAAATTTTTGGATCAATCTGACCAGCAACAAACTGGAATTCCTGAAAACATTAGTAAAACCATTGTTCCGGACGGTTGCCGATACCGATTTTAAAGCCATGCGGTTTGAAAAAGATATTGTTGAAGTTTCGCTGGAACGACTAAAGGGAGACAATGCTCCCTATTCGAAACCGTTTTCACCGAACGATGTGATTTCTTCGAAATACGAAACCCTCAAATTAAGCATCATTGAGGAAATCGGGGAACTTCCGTTAAGTGTGAATGTGGTTGCCAAACAGGAATACCTGATCAGGCAGGCGCAAACCAACCATTATTGGGCGACCATTTCAGAAGAAAAATTCGATGACTTAATTGAAAAACTGGCTCCGCTGATGAAATACAGAGAATCGGTTATTCCGCTTGGCCCCGAAAAATTCAATCTGAAAGACCTAATCAGCAAAAAAGAATATGTGGAATTTGGGCCACAGCATGAGGCTTTGAGCATTGCCAAATATCGCGAATTGCTTGAGCAAAAAATCAACGAGCTGGTATTGGCCAATCCGATTTTGCAAAAGCTGAAAGAAGGTCAGGAAATCAGCGAAGCCGAGGCCGAACAGTTGTCGGAGGAATTGCACGATGAACATCCGCACATTACCATCGACTTGCTGCGCCGGGTTTACAATCACCGGAAGGCGGTGTTTGTACAATTCATCAAACACATTTTGGGAATCGAGATTTTGCAATCGTTTCCTGAAACCGTTTCAAAAGGCTTCGATGAATTTATTGCCGCACATTCCTACCTTTCGAGCCGTCAATTGCAGTTTTTAGACTTACTTCGCACCTTCATCATCGAAAAGGGTGAGTTGACACGGAAAAATCTGATTGAATCACCTTTTACCTTGCTTCACCCGGAAGGGATTCGGGGCATTTTCAATCCGAATGAGATTAATGAAATATTAAAATTGACCGAAAAATTAATTGCAGCATAAAGAAATAAGTGACCTTTTTAGGTTGTCATCTTACTTCTACTTGTTGACGTGTTGTTTCTAAATCTAGTCATAGAGTTAATGATGAGCTTATAGGTGATAGAACCGATATTGATTGAATATGTGTTAATTAACCGATAAATACTATTTATAGATGTTATTACCGATAGAAGTATTACATTTACTTCAAAATATACTCATATGAATAGAGCAGTTATTTCCGGAGATGTTATTGCATATACTAGTCTTAGTGATGCAGATAAGCCTAAAATTGAAAGTTCAATTGGTCAATTGTTTCAGGAATTAGGGGCTAGGTTTGATGTGTTTTCCCGTATGATTAAAGGTGATTATCTGGAATGTTATATTCCTGATCCTGCAAATGCACTTCGGGTTGCCTTATTAATAAAAAGTCGAGTTAAAGCCTGTGCTCTTGAATTAGAGGATTCGCATGACAAGAGATTAAGTGCATTTAAAACCTACGGCATTAGATTAGCAATTGGTATTGGCGAAATAACCCGATTTGATCGTGATAAAGGAATTATTGATGGAGAAGCGATCTACTTTTCAGGAAGAACGATTAGTGATATCAGTGCCACATTTGATAAAGAAAGGATTGTAATAAAAAACACCTTGTTTATTAAAACGAATGATGAACAACTTACCAGCGAACTGGAGCCGTTATTGGCCTTGCTGGATGTATTAATCAGTAAAGCCACGGCAAAGCAATCGAATATTCTCTACCTGAAACTATTGGGAAATAGCGAAGATACCATTGCGAAAGAATTGAAATTATTTCAATCAACGGTGAATGAACATTCAACAAGCCTTGGTTGGAATGCTATTGAGAAAGCTGTCTTGTATTTTGAAAAATTAATGAAATCTAAATCAGAGTAACATGATGACCTTTGCTCAAATCTTGATTTTGCAAATAATTGCCCATCTGCTTGCTGATTTTACCTTCCAAAGCCATGATATGGCTAAAGAGAAATTAGATAGTGGGTTTGCATCAAAGATGCTTAAATGGCACATTCTAATCGTTTTCATCCTTTCGTGGATACTCTCTTTTCAATGGGAATTTGTAGTTGTTTCTGCAGCTATAGCCTTGCTACATTGGTTAATTGATGGATTTAAGAAAATACTTGCCTCAAAAAATAAGATTGCGAAATACTCTTTTTTTATTGATCAGACATTGCACATGCTTGTAATAATAGGTAGTGTATTTCTTTTTGATCATTTTTTCGATATTCATACAAATCTACAACTGTCATGGTCTACTCATGAGTTGCTTATCGTTCTTGGATTCCTTTTATGTACAAAACCTGCCAATATTTTCATCGGGGAAGTGATGAAAGTTTATAATATTAAATTCACTGACAGTGAAAGCATTCAAAATGCCGGTAAACTCATCGGCAATTGCGAACGCATTATTTCACTGGTATTGATTTTAAATGGACAATTTGAAGCGGTAGGATTTATACTTGCCGGCAAATCAATATTACGTTACAAAGAAACTGAAACTCCGAAAACAGAATATGTTCTCATTGGTACATTATTGAGTTTCGGAATTGCAATTATTATAGGCGTAGGAATCCCATTTTTAGAAAAACTTATAAATTAGCATGTTACAAAATAACTCCAGCATAAAATCGCTCATCGACAAACTTTGGAACAACTTCTGGAGTGGCGGAATCAGCAATCCGCTTACGGCCATTGAGCAGATCACTTATTTAATTTTCATGAAACGGCTGGACGATCTGGAAGCCAAACGTGAACGTGACGCCGAATTTACAGGCGAGAAATACGTGTCGCGTTTCAGCGGAAAGTATAAAGTGCCAGGCAGCAGCGACGAAATTGACAAAGGCGAATTGCGGTGGAGCAATTTCAAACGCCGCCCTGCCGACGAAATGTTGCTGCATGTGCAAACTAAGGTTTTCCCGTTTCTGAAAGAATTTCAATCGGAAAGTAATTCTCCTGCCACGCTGAATGCCGCCGAGGGGCTTTTTACTAAACACATGGCCAATGCCGTGTTTATTATGCCAAAAGCTTCGTTGCTGGTCGAAGCAATCAATATTATTGAGCAGCTTTTTACTGAAATAGAAAAAGATGCCAGCGAAGGCGGACAGGCTTTTCAGGATATACAAGGCGATGTGTACGAATTACTGTTGAGCGAAATTGCCAGTGCCGGTAAAAACGGACAATTCCGCACGCCGCGCCACATCATTAAACTGATGTCGGAACTGGTTGCGCCGCAATTGGGGCAGCGCATGGCCGATCCAAGCAGCGGAACCGGCGGTTTTATCCTGGGCTATTACCAGTATATTCTGACCGATTTGGTTGGCAAAGCCGATCAAGCGAAATTGGTGGTTGACGAGGATGGTTTTGAACGGGCCACCATGAGCGCATTTCTGACTGAAGAGGTGAAACAAATACTGGAGAAAAGCATGTTTGGTTTCGACATCGATACCACCATGGTACGCCTCGGGCTGATGAACCTGATGATGCACGGCATTGACGAACCACGGATTGATTATAAAGACACGCTGAGCAAGAGTTTCAATGAGGATGCGCAGTATGATATCATCATGGCCAACCCGCCATTTACGGGTAACATCGACAAAGGCGACATCAATGCCAGTTTAAAATTGCCGACTACCAAAACCGAATTGCTTTTTGTGGAACGCATTTTTACCATGCTGAAAATGGGTGGTACTTCTGCCGTAATTGTACCGCAGGGCGTTTTGTTTGGAAGCGGCAATGCCTTTGTAGCGCTTCGGAAAATGCTGATTGAAAAAGCAGAACTAAAAGCCGTGATTGCCATGCCAAGCGGCGTATTTAAACCATATGCTGGGGTAAGTACCGCCATTTTGATATTTACCAAAGGCGGAGAAACCAATCGGGTTTGGTTTTACGATATGCAGGCCGATGGCTACACGCTGGACGACAAACGAAATAAAATTGACGCCAGCGATTTGCCCGACATTGTTGTGCAATTCAAAGCACGAAACAATCAAAAAGAAAACGACAGAGAGGCCAAATACTTCTTTGTTCCCAAAGCCGAAATTATTGAAAATGAATATGATTTAAGCATCAGTAAATACAAGGAAGAAGTGTACGAAGAGGTGGTTTATGAAAGGCCGAAAGCTATTATTGTAAAATTGGAAAGCATAGAAAATGGTATTCTGAGCGGAATTGCTGAACTAAAACAGTTCGTATAGATATGAAATTCAGAAAATACAAATTGGAAGATGTTTGCAACATTCAAATTGGCAAAACACCTCGAAGAGAAGTCAAAGAATATTGGGGAAAGGGTTATAGCTGGGTAAGTATTTCTGATCTGAAGTCGAGGATAATAACTACTACCAAAGAAGAAATAACAGAATCAGCGATTAAAGAATGTGGCTGCAAACTTATTCCAAAAGGAACCATCCTGATGAGTTTTAAGCTGAGCATTGGCAAACTTGCCTTTGCAGGAAAGGATTTATATACTAATGAAGCAATTGTTGGTTTAGAGATCAAGGATAAAAAGCTATTACATCCTGATTATTTGCTTTATGTGTTGAAAATTATCCCTTTAGTCGGTTCGAATAATGCTGCAATGGGCGCAACGCTGAACAAAGAATCTTTGAAAATATTGCAGCTTCCAATTCCGTCTCTCTCCGATCAACTCCACATTGCCAACCTTTTAAGCAAAGCCGAAAACCTGATAACCCAGCGCAAACAAAGCATTGCCTTGCTTGATGAGTTTTTGAAAAGCACGTTTTTGGAGATGTTTGGTGATCCTGTTAGGAATGAGAAAGGTTGGGGAAAAAATACCTTAAATACTGTTATAAACGGAATTGATAGCGGTTGGAGTCCTGTATGCCTAAATAAACCAAGAAACAATGAATCAGAATGGGCAATTCTGAAACTTAGTGCTGTTACATATAGGAAATTTAATCCTCTTGAAAATAAGCTTTTAGACCAAAGTATATCAATTAAGAAAGGGATAGTCCCACAAAGTGGAGATTTACTTTTTTCAAGAAAAAACACTTATCAATTAGTTGGTGCAGCAGCATTTGTTTTTGAAGACCACAAGAGACTTTTATTACCTGATACTATTTTCAGAATTAATTATAAAAAAGATAAAATTGATGGACTTTATCTTTGGTTTCTGCTCAATGATTTTACATTTAGAAATGTAATTCAGTCACTTGCTTCTGGAGCATCTGGGTCAATGCCAAATATTTCAAAAGAGAAACTCAACAGACTAAAAATATCAATTCCACCCATCAAACTCCAAACCCAATTCGCCCAAATCGTGGAAAAAACAGAAGCGCTCAAAGTGCAATATCAAAGCAGTTTGCAGGAGTTGGAGAATTTGTACGGCAGTTTAAGCCAGCGTGCGTTTCGGGGAGAATTAACCCTAAACCAGGCAGAACAACAGGTTTTAATGGCAGCAGAACCGGAGGCTAAATATGGGAAAGTGATTGAATTCACACCAAAGAAATGTGACTCAACCGAAAGAGCTATTCTTGCCGGTCATATTATAAACAAGACGAATAAAGAGGATTTTGGCCGTGTTAAATTCCAAAAGCTTTTGCACCTGACAGAATACTTTTGCAAAATAGATATTGATTCCAACTTTTCGAAGAATGTAGCTGGTCCTCACGATAGGCTATTAATTAACGAAATTGAATCCACATTAGAACGTTATCGGTTTTACGATATCAATCAATCTTGCAAAGGCAATCATAAAGTCAATTACAGGGCGCTGAGTTCGGTTGACGAACTGGAAGATATTTTTAACACCACTTTTGAATCGGAAAGAGAAAGAATTGATGCATTTCTGTCAAAGTTCAGGAAATCATCGTGGGAACAATGCGAAATTGTTTCAACCCTTTATGCCGTTTGGAACAACAGACTGATTATGAATCAAGAAATTACAGACGACTTATTGAAACAGGACTTCCTGAATTGGGATGTTCAGAAAATAAAATACCTGGATCGAATGGATGGCGCACTGCAATGGATGAAAGATAAGGGAGTAGTTCCCGACGGTTGGGGTAAGCTGATTGAATAGAATGCCAAATAAATTCTTTTACTATGTCGAACCATTGGAAACAACAAGGCATACCACACAAGGGTTGGCAATTGCAGGATGTAATTGATGTGAGGGAAGATGGTCAAACCGAATGGGAAACGAATTATGAAACCTGCATGATGTGCGGGAACGAGAAAATCAGATACGTTCATGTTGTATATCATCGTGAAATTAACGAAGAATATCGGGTAGGTTGTGTTTGTGCTGAAAAGATGACCAATGATTATGTGAATCCAAAGCTAAGAGAAAAAGAACTACGAAACCGAACAAATAGGCGGATCAACTGGACTAAAAAACCTTGGAAGGTCAATAAAAACGGGAACTTTTATTTGAAGTTTGAAGAACATCTTCTCCTGATCTACCGTGATAAGAAAACTCAAAAATTCAAGGCTAAAATCGGAGAAACTTTTGGTGCCAAATCTTTCGACACCGTCGAGAGAGCAAAAGTTGCTGTTTTTAATGGGATCGAATATTTCAAAAACAAAGGACAATGGTGAATTACCGCAACAAGTTCCGGAAAACATTGAGTCAATTTTTTAATTAGTGTAAAAAAACAGCCCCACCGCAAGAGCAGGGCTATAAAGCAATTTTGGGAAATTCTATTACTTTTCCCTGCGCACACCTTTGTGAGGCTGTCCCTTTTGGTTCACATCAATAAACTGCCCAGTGTTGGAGTCACGTTTCACCCACTGTTCGGTTTTAGGATTGAAAACCTGCGAACGTTCCTTAACAGCACCATTGCGTTGGCCGTCTTCGTTTATTCCATTTTCTTGCCATGGGTTCAAATTTTTGGTTCAAAAACTATTTAACACTATATATAGCGTACTACTCTCACTCAATTCCTCACCAAAGTTATTTACGCATTCCGGAAAAGTCAAGGGTGGCTTCGGTAATCCTTTTCCCTTCGATATGCCTATCGGCTACTCAGGGAACGGATCACCTCGCCACACTTCGTGCTCGGTCAAAAACCGAACGCTCTTCGACTGTTTCACGCTCAGGGATCGTTCGGTTTTGTGACATTCGCCCTTGACTAGAATCCGGTCTGCTCAATGGTTCACGGTTCAAAATTAACCGGCGAGCCAGAAGCCAAAATAAGTCTTCAGGGCAGGAGCAAAATCAAATGAAAGATTCAAATGGATGGAAAATTGTTTCCACGTATTCAACCAAACAAGCTGTTGATGACGGGTTTCTTGTAAAGGTTGATAGTGAAGCCTCGAAGGAAGCAGGAATTAAGTTTCCGGTTTACCTGACTCGTGCTGCATGGGACAAGTACGTTGAAGTTCCGAAAGGTATGGAGCAGGTTCAAAACCTTTCAGGACGCCTTTGGGACGTGATGTTCATGTTTGCTTTTCAAGCCCGGAAAGTTTCTTCCAACTTTTTACAGTTTGATTTTATCAGCTTTTTGCCTGATGAAGGTAATTGGGAACCCAATGAAAAGCTTGAATCTCCCGAAAATCGACTCAACAGACTGGTTACCCTCAAAGCCGTGATTCAGGCACAGGATTTCGACGATCCGTCACCGGCTATTTTCATTATGAAGCCAAACGAAGACTGATTATGGCAACAAACAAATCTTCAGAAAACTTCCTCCAATCGGGGGAAGTTTCTTTTAAGGGCTTTATTGCTGGCCTTGCTGAATCGAAAGATAAGTACAACCGGCACAAAAGTATGATACTGTATGGTTCCACATTTATTATTTCAGCATATCGAACCGGCGAAAAGCTTTTAGTGAAACAGGAGTTCAATATTGACGAACTTACTAAAGCCAGAAAGTTTTACCGGTCTATCCGCTTTTTTAAGACACATTCATCCTGGTTACAGGAATAAATATCAGAATTATGGAAAAACACTGGACAGCTTATCTGCCGGAAGCCGGTAGGATAAAAAGAAAAGGCGATGATTTCATGTTCTTTTTACGAATTCCTCATATGATCTAAGCCCTGTGGTTTATCCACAGGGCTTATTTTAAGTTCAATTACTTTACTTTCGACAATTCCGCAATTTTATCATTAAGAATCTTACACCACTTTTCTGATAATTGAACTTCACCGGTTAAAGTTAAACGGTCATAATCAGCATTATAAAACTCAACTTTAGTGTCGGGTTTGTTTTTATCAGGATTGACAAATGACAATTCAATCTTATCAACAACTTTTAAGCTGCCTTCTTTCGTACTAACGGACCTACTGGATTCAATTACACGGCATTTCAGAATATCTGCAAGATCTATTTGTTGAGATGATTCAATGCTATTTACATTACTTACTACAAATACAATATTGGCCACTTCGTCAATTCCTATAAATGAATTGTTTAAGCGCTCATACTTTGAAATCTTACAATTATTTTTTCCTGCCAGCTCGAAAAGTGGTTGTAAGAGTTGTGCTTCTTTTTGTTTTTTCTTTCTGCTCTGTAATACAAAAAGTACGATACAGAAAAGTATTATGGCTATTGTAATTATTGTTGCTTAGTACATGACAAAAACATAAACAATTGATTATCAACAAAATAAGCATTAAAATATTTGCATAAAACCCTGAATATCATTATCTTACAAGGGATTACCACATCACTTAGTAAGAAATATGACACCCAGGGTAGATGCTAAAAGTAGTGAATTAGTTTCCATTTTCCATAAGCAATCAGGTTGGAATCTGGCACGAGTAAAGTTCTTTGTTTTCATGATCAGTGCACTATGTAAGGTGCAAACAGTTGGTTTTGAGAAGTTGGCTACAGCTTTTGACAGTAATGCCAGTACCAGTTCCTCTCTGAGGAGAATACAGCGGTTTATGTCTGAATATCTACTTGATACAGATTTGATCGCCAAATTAATATTCAGACTATTACCTCATGAACCACCTTTCCGTCTGGCAATGGATAGGACAAATTGGAAGTTTGGACAGCAGAATATCAATGTATTGGTAATTGCAGTTGTTTATCATGGAGTTGCTTTTCCGCTGTTGTTTAAGTTGTTGCCCAAGTTTGGTAATTCAAACACCAATGAACGCATTGAATTGATTGAACGGTTTATCCGTCTTTTTGGATCTGCTTCGTTGGATTGTTTGACCGCAGATCGGGAGTTTGTTGGAGAACGATGGATCAAGTATCTGAATGAGAACCGGATTCGTTACTATATCCGCATCCGCGAAAACTTTTGGGTTTTGCAACCTCACAATGGCAAACGAGTTAAAGCCAGTTGGCTGTTTGCCGATTTGCCGCTAAATGGTTGCCGAGTGAACCACCGTATTATTTATCTGAACGATCAACTGTGTTATCTGTCAGCCTCTAAAGTAAAGAACAAAGATGGAAAGCCTGAATTGCAGATTGTTATCTCATTCAACAAGCCAGAAGATGCACTTTGTATTTACAAAGAACGATGGCAGATTGAAACTGCTTTTAGAGCTTTAAAAACAAGTGGCTTTAATATTGAAGATACACACTTGACTGAAATTGGAAGAATTGAAAAACTGTTTGCATTGGTGATAGTAGCTTTTACATGGGCATACCTTGTCGGTGATTATTTGCACAGATACATCAAACCAATCCCGATCAAGAAACATGGAAACAAAACTAAAAGTCTATTCAAATATGGTCTAACATATATTGCAACTGTTCTTTTAAACGCTTTCTTTCAAGATGATATCGATATTTTTAAATTTTTGTCATGTACTTAGTTATTGTTGTTAAGTCCATTTTTAGATGTATTAATATGATTTATAATAGAAGTTCAGTCATTGATATAGCTGAACAACCTGTAAAAATAAAATTGTTGGGATATATTGAAGGCTTAAAAATGGATCACCAGAAGTAATGGAAAGGGAAAATAATATCGGTTTTTTTGAACCGAACTACTATATTTTCCGAATAAAAAAAGTATGTAGAGTATGAATTACGAAGCAAATGAATCGCTGCTAAAGAAAAAGCTGAAAACTGGTTGAAAGAGTTTTTAAGGCTGGTACGAGATATGTTATTATGTAAGCTAACGGAACTTTCGGATTGTTCAGTATGGCAAAATAAGTTGGAAGAAACTATCGAAGAACGGTATTCGGAATCGGAGTTCTTTGAGTAATCTGTATAATTCACAGCATTTCCGCTGTAAAAGCTTATGCTTAAGCAATACAGTGCTAAAATGGTAAGAAATCCAGTTATTTTTAATAGCTTTTTCACATCACAAAGGTATAATTTTTAGATGACTACTACCGACCATCCAAGCATCACTCTAATTTCCCTAATATCTGATTTGATCCGTCTTTTAGACATTTTAGTTGAATTTCACAAAGCTACCTGCATGTGTGATAGAAGGGTAGGCTCCTTGCCTGCGGCCAGTAGCTTTCCACCGTCCATGGTTCACAAGCTCACGCTCCACTTCGTCCCACCTTATTTGCTCTCCGGCCACTGTCATCCACCAGCCTCGGCACCCCGCGCATGAGTGGCTGCTTCCATTTTATTTCATCTACCACACTCGCTTTAGCCTTTCCCACACGAAACAGAAAGTGTGACATAAACCAATCCCCAAAAGTGGAACCCGTTTCTATTATGAAGGCGGTTTTTACTTCCCAATGATAAGCCTTTGGGCTTTTGAGTTTAGAAAGTCAATTTCCATTTCGCCATTCTTTATATTCTCTTTAGGCATTTTTTTACAGTCTGTGCCATGCAATCTTTATTAAACTTGGGTATTGTCAGTTGAATTGCCGAATTAGTGCAATTCATAGGCCCTCAGAAACCGGTATTAAATCTGTTCGAGGAATTGCATCGCTTAGCTTCCGATAAAAACTTCCGGGTTCAAGCCTAAACTTTCGCATGCCTTTCCGGTAATGGCTTTTCGGGTCAAGCAGGTCATAACTAATTTTTAAGGTCAGTTAGATTTATCTGCAAAGGTTGGACACGTTTTTGTCGTTCGGTCCCCTCAATCAAGGATTTTCCCGGCATATCCTTGTTCTAATTCTCACCCGGTTGGTGAGCCTGTCGAACCACGGTATTCCAGTTCCTCCATGATTGCGCCAAAATCCGCGTCCTGTTCACCTGGCATATAATTTTAACTTTAAAAATTTACGTTATGACAACTTTTGAAAAACATTACATTGGAAAAGGAACTCAAGTAGCAGATCTTAACATCGTTAAAGTAGTTCTACCAGTTGAAGGAATCGAAGCAGCAATATTCGAAAAGGAAGGAATCAAATACATTGGTTTCGAAGTGGCTAAAATGAAAACTCCTGACAAATTCGGCAGAACACACACCTGCTACTACCAAACCAAAGTTTACACCGAAGATGCACCTGCTGCACAGCCAGAAAAGCAAAAAAAGGCAAAGAAAGCTTCTAAGAAAGAACCAGCGGTGCCAGAAGAGGATGATCTGCCGTTCTAAAACTTTCAAAAAAGCCGAAAGGCTTTTTTGTTGGTCACTCAACAAATGGGACTTTATTTGAAATTCCAGATTCAAACTTACCACAATACCCCAAACGACTGATTCCAATAATTTTTTTAGCTGATCAGGTAAGAATTTCATTGCTTGTTTTTATGAAATTATACGCGAAGATGTAGGGCCAATTCGGAACTGCTTCGCAGGCTACACAAAGAATTTCCGGCATATCCTACCCCCGAATGCTCGGGGGCTTAACGGTATTCCGTTCCTGTTTGTGTATTCCGAAGTGGTCCCAACGGCGAAAGGCATATAATTTCTAAAAACTATCGCATGAAAACTTACACTTCAAAATCAGCCAAAGACAATCAGGATAACAGTTCAGTTTGGGAAGCATTTACGGAGTATTTAAATTCAGTTTATTTCGAAGGTGCAACAGAAACCCTTGAAGAAGAACTAGTAAAATTTGAATATGCAGTTTATTTAAGTTGTTACGGGAATTAACCGTAACAACTTAACTGAATAATCCCCAGAGGCGAAAGCCTCTTTTTTATGCCCAATTAATTGCTAGTCAACTATAACAAATCAATTGTCATTAATTAGAGGAGGTGTACTCTCACTCAATTGTTGAGCAAAGTTATTTTCGCATCCCGGAAAAGTCAAGGGTGGCATTTCCTCTCACTATTCCCATCTAAGCCACACTTCGTGCTCGGTCAATAACCGAACGCCCTTCAACTGTTTCACGCTCAGGGAACGTTCTGTTTTATGACATTCGCCCTTGACTAGAATCCGGTCTGCTCAATGGTTCACGGCTCAAAATTAATTGGAGAGCCAGCCCAAATAAATCCGCAGGGCAGCGGTAAATCAGATGTTGAAGTTTTTTGAAAATGTGACAACGCTAAACGAACTTCGGAAAGAGTACCGGAGATTGGCATTTATCTACCATCCAGACAAAGGTGGTGACACTGTGCTGATGCAGATTCTGAACGACAGGTACGAACGCCTATCTGAAAAGTTTATTAAAGAAAATGTAGATTTTTCAGAAGGACGTAAGGAATATGAGATGCAGGTTTCCGAAGAAATCCGGGATATGTTAGAC
This sequence comes from Aquipluma nitroreducens, assembly GCF_009689585.1. GTDB lineage: Bacteria > Bacteroidota > Bacteroidia > Bacteroidales > Prolixibacteraceae > Aquipluma > Aquipluma nitroreducens. The sequence continues at coordinate 4,736,865 of NZ_AP018694.1, forward strand.
CGCATCATGTTTCTCAAAGGTGTGGATATTGAAGTTATTGGCGGATGGATCTGGATTACCGGAAATACGTTTGCCATCAGGACAACATTGAAAAGCCTGGGATTCTTGTTCAGCCATCCGAAAACAGCGTGGTACTGGCACAAAGGTGAATATCGAAAGAAAAGCGGAAAGATTCAATCCATGGATGAAATGAGAGATTTCTGGGGTTCTCAGAAGATGGAAACTCAACCCGAAACATCGAATCAATTAAATTAATCAACAGGGCGTGCCAGACCATACCTGAGTTTACCAAAGGTTGCCCAAATAAGTCCGCAGGGCAGCGGCATTTCACATGAATATAGAATTAGATATTGCAACAATCGATAGGCTTCTCAATGCCATCATGTTCTGTTTAGGTCCTTCATTAGACGACAACAGCATCCGGGAATCACCTTGGTTACTTGAACTGGCCGAGTCTTACAACGAAATCGTTGCTCAGTTGCCAGTCGGATGGAGATTAGATCATCATCAGCTTATCCATTTTTAATTCACACGGCGCGCCAGACCAGCCCTGAGTTAATCGAAGGGTGCCAATATAAGTCCGCAGGGCAGCGGCAATACCTATGGATTATTTAGTAGTTGGTTCAAACGGTTTTGCACAAGTTGGTGATCTGGATTATTTTACCAAAGCGAAAATCGAACTTCGAGTTTTACTTGATTTTTTGCAAAGAAATTATCCTGTTCCTGATGAATTTGCCTCAAAAGCCTATTACTACATCAAAGCTTTCAACCATGATTTTGGAACCTACCATGAAGTTGTTGTCATCTTCGATGATCAATATCTTTCCGCTCTGGAGGATTCCGGACTTGAACCAGATACGGAGTTGTTTGGTAAGTTCTGGAACTGGTTTAATTCGGTTGAGTTCGTTGATTTGGAATCGGAAGAGCTGACCGGGCAAATACGGCATGCTTACCTGAATACTCTGGACATTGAAAAAGGTGATCATCTGAAAGTTATTCGTGTAGCCTGAATTTCAAAAAAGGGTGAAAAACCCTTTTTTTTTCGTTCATGGGTTTTCGCCAGTTCCGTAATGCTGTTTTTTAAGTTTTTTACTCTCACTCAATTTTAGCGCAAAGTTATTTACGCATTCCGGAAAAGTCAAGGGTGGCTTTTCCCTCCTCACTTTCCACCAGCGCCACGCTTCGCGCTTGGTCAAAAACCTAACGCCCCTCGACTGTTTCACACTCAGGGGACGTAAGGTTTTATGACATTCGCCCTTGACAAGAATCCGGTCTGCTCAATGGTATTCGGCTCAAAATTAACCGGCGAGCCAGAAGCCAAAATAAGTCCGCAGGGCAGCGGTCAAGAACAATGAAAACGTATAAGAAAATTCTTCCATTAATCACTTTGAAGAAAACCAAGTCAGATTTTCCATGTGCAAAGATTGTAACATCAGCCGATGCTAATGAATTCATCCGCAATTTTTACTCGGATGATATTGGAATCTTTGAAAGTTTTTTCATCCTGTTGCTCAACCGAAACAATACAACTATTGGATATGCCAAGATTTCACAAGGTGGAATTATTGGAACTGTTATCGATGCCACCATTATTGCTAAGTACTGCGTTGAAGCTTTGGCAAAATCAGTAATCCTTGCTCACAATCATCCTTCCGGCGGACTTGTTCCCAGTCAGGCAGATAAAGATATCACACGGAAAATAACAGATACCCTAAAGATTTTCGATTGCACAGTTCTTGACCATGTTATCCTTACGGAAGAGTCTTACTTCTCCTTTGCCGATGATGGATTGATGTATTAAAATGAGCCCTTCGGGGCTTTTTTTTATCATTTGCCATTGCCCAGCATATTCAGCTTTTCGCTTAATTCAATAAGTCCGGCTTTCTGTAAGCAGTCGCTGGCCATTGCCCTCAGTTCTTTCAAATTCTCTTCAGGAACATTGTTCAGAAGGTTGGATGATTTATCATCATCCTTTGCTGTCAGCCCCCGCTCAATAACACTATTGAGCAGTAATACATTTTTACGCGACATTTTCAAATCAATCTTCACCGTTTCATTCATGCCAGGGATACTCAAAATGGTATCATAAACCTTGGCCACATCATTTGTTGTCAGCATAATTACACGTTTAAAATTAGACAAAATTTACGCTGTAAAAGTAATGAGCCATTTTCAAACCATCCCAGTCAAAATATAGTGAGGATAGGTAAAGCCCATACCGCTTATTTACCTTCGTATCATTGAACTGAATAGTGAACTTGAAAATGTGCGGTATGGATTTCAGGAATCAAGTGCTTTCCATTAGCGAAGCAAAAGAAATGGACATGGTAAATTACCTGTCCGCATTGGGCCACGAGCCAGCAAAGATCAGGAACAATGACTATTGGTATTTATCTCCACTTCGGGAAGAAAAAACACCATCATTTAAGGTAAACAGGAAGCTTAACCGGTGGTACGATCATGGTCTGGGCAGAGGGGGTAACCTGATTGATTTCGGTATAGAATATCACCATTGTACTTTTGGCGAATTGCTTAACAAACTAAGTGGTAATCTTTCTTTTCAAAAGCCACATGCCCAGATGGTGAAAAGTGTGTATGAGCAGGAGCCTAAGATTAAAGTTTTGAGCGATTTTGAACTCACTTCATATGCCTTATTAGGGTACCTGGAACAAAGACATATCCCAATAGAAATTGCCCAAAAGTATTGTCGTGAAATTCGTTATGAATTGAACGGTAAAACCTACTACGGCATCGGTTTTAAAAATGATTCAGGAGGATGGGAAATTCGCAATCCTTACTTCAAAGCAAGCAGTTCGCCAAAGGATATCACCACCTTAAAAAATGGTTCGGATGAGGCAGTCGTATTTGAAGGTTTTACCGATTTTTTATCCTTCCAGTTTCTCCAAAAAAACCTTCCTGAAAACAGTCAGGATTTTGTGGTTTTAAATTCGGTTTCCTTTTTTGAAAGAGCACGATTATTTATGGAACAACACCAGTTGATTCGACTTTACCTGGACAGGGATGCTGCCGGACTAAAATACTGTCGGCGCGCACTTTCAATGAGTACTAAATATACCGATGAAAGCAAGCTATACAAAAAACATAAAGACCTTAATGACTGGATTGTAAATTTTGACAAGTTGCAGAAAATGCGATTAAGGCAAAAGTTAAGATAGTTCTGAAATTTAATTGAATCAATCTGGAAGTGCCTGAAAGCGGTAAAAGACATTTATAGGTCTGACAGACGTTCGAAGGGCTGGGAGATTGCCACGTTCCTGCAATCGGCAAGATGTCCGTTTGTCCGACAAACGAATCTTGCCGCCCCACACTCGGAACTCGTGGGCGGGGGACACTGATAAGATCAGATGAGTTTGAAAACGATAAAATGAGAAGAGATGGGAAGAGAAAATTCAAACAGGACACGAAAAATCAGCCTACGGTTAACTACTGCTGAATACTTGAAAGTTGAACGAAAATGGAAGACCAGCACTTGTCGAAAGTTAAGCGATTATGTGCGGCATAACCTTTTTGATAAACCAGTAACCAGTTATTACCGGAACCAATCTTTGGATGATTTTATGGAAGAAATGATACTCCTCAGAAATGAGCTGAACCACATCGGGAACAACTTCAACCAGACAGTAAAACGACTGCAAACACTTAGCCAGATTGCTGAATTCAGAAGCTGGCTGATCGCTTATGAGGTTGAGAAAAAGACACTCTTTAACAAGGTGGACGAGATCAAAAAGCATATTCAAAAAATAGCTGAATCATGGTTACAGTAATCAAAACAGGAAACTCCATTCACCGTATTTTTAACTACAATGAGAATAAGGTAAAAGAAGGAGTGGCGGAGTGCATTGGGGCCGAAAATTATCCAATTGATGCGAATAAAATGAACCTTTCGATGAGGCTGAATCGTTTCCTGAAACAGATTGAACTCAACGAAAATGTAAAGCGTAACAGCGTGCATATTTCTCTGAATTTTCATCCTTCAGAAAGCCATTTGTCCAAAGAGAAATTACTTGAAATCGCAGCGACTTATATGTATAAGATCGGCTTCGGGAAACAACCGTACATGGTATACCAGCACCATGATGCAGCGCATCCGCATATCCACATAGTATCCATTAAAGTGCGTCCGGATGGCAGCCGGATTGATATGAACAACATTGGCCGCAACCAATCGGAACAGGCACGAAAAGCCATCGAAAAGGAGTTCGGACTAGTCAGTGCTGAAGCACAGAAAAAACAGGAACAATATCGCTTAAACCCAGTATCCGCGGCAAAGGTGTTGTACGGTAAGACGCAAACCAAAATGGCCATACAAAATGTATTGGAGGCGGTGTTAAACCAGTACCGCTATACCAGCCTTCCTGAGTTAAATGCAGTACTCAGACAATACAACGTAATTGCAGAAAGGGGCAACCAAGATTCGAAGGTTTATCAGCACAAAGGTTTGCTGTACCGGATACTGGATGCTGACGGAAATCCAGTTGGTGTGCCGATCAAAGCGAGCCTGTTTTATAACGATTCAACACTTAAATTTTTGGAAGAGAAGTTTAAGGAAAATGAAGCAAAGCGGATACCTCACAAGTTACGGGTTAAGAATGCCATTGATATGTTCTTAACGGGAAAAAAAGCAACACTTCAGGATTTGATAAAAGCATTGGAAAAGCAGGGTATTCATGTCGCCCTGCGCCAAAATGATACCGGTTTGATGTACGGTATCACTTATGTGGATCACCAGACCAAATGCGTGTTCAACGGGAGTGTATTGGGCAAACAATACAGTGCAAAAGCCATTCAAGAACGTTGCCAGCATAAAGCAGTACCTGAACAGAAGTTGCCTCCGCATTCAGCCCAGGAACCAACTGGGTTACAGCCTCAGGCTACCGCCGTTGAGGCAGAAACCAAAGCGTATCCAAATGCTATGCAGATGACCGGACCTTTCAAAGAAATTGAAAATTTGTTGGATACTCTGATACAAACGGAACATACATCGAATTATCTGCCTTACCAATTAAAAAGGAAAAGGAGAAAAAGGAAAAGAAAAAACCTGAATAACAATCAATAGCAACAAATAACAAACAAAAAATCTTAAAGCTATGGCAATGCAGACAGGTGAGAATGAACAGGCGATGAGGAAAATTCTGGATATGACTAGGCTGATTAGCATTATAATATTAGTGATCCATTTTTATTATTACTGTTACGGTGCTTTCCAGGAGTGGGGATTGAGCAGTGCACTGAGCGATCGCTTACTGGGCAATATTTACAGAACGGGATTGTTTGGAAATTTTCATAAATCCAAGCTAATTGCCTTGGGCTTTCTGTTTATCTCCCTGTTGGGTGCAAGAGGCAGGAAAGACGAAAAGCTGAATCATAAAACAGCCTTTGCATATATCATCACCGGACTGTTAATTTATTTTACAAGTTACCTGGCCTTGCTGGTGAAAATAAAGACAACGAAACTGGCAATGGTTTATATCGGCCTTACTTCAATTGGTTTTTTGCTCGTGCTATCGGGCGGTACATTGTTATCGAGGATTATCAGTAATAAGCTCAATAATAAAGATATTTTTAACCGTGAGAACGAGACGTTTCCGCAGGAAGAACGTCTGTTGGAGAACGAATATTCAATTAATCTACCTGCCCGATACCATCTTAAAGATAAGGTATGTGAAAGCTGGATCAACATTATTAATCCTTTTCGTGGAGTAATGGTGTTGGGGACTCCCGGTTCTGGAAAATCTTATTTCGTGATACGCCACATCATAACACAACATATCCGCAAAGGCTTTACGATGTTTGTGTACGATTTTAAGTTTGACGACCTTTCAAGAATTGCATATAATACATGGCTGAAAAACAAACATAGGTACCCAAAACCGCCGACATTTTATGTGATCAATTTTGACGACCTGACCCGCAGCCACCGCTGTAACCCACTGGAACCTTCGGCCATGACCGACATTACCGATGCGGCAGAATCTGCCCGTACCATCCTGATGGGATTGAACCGGGAATGGATCAAGCGTCAAGGTGATTTTTTTGTGGAATCGCCAATCAACTTTCTGACGGCGGTAATATGGTATTTACGAAAGTATAAGGATGGTGAATTTTGTACCCTGCCACACGTCATTGAGCTGATGCAGGTGGACTATGATAGTCTGTTTACACTACTCAGGATGGAGAAAGAAATTGAGGTACTGATCAATCCTTTTGTGAATGCATACCTCAATGATGTGATGGAGCAACTGGAAGGCCAAATTGCTGCTGCAAAAGTGGCCATGGCCAGGCTTTCTTCGCCACAATTGTACTACGTTTTATCCGGCAACGACTTTACGCTTGATATCAATAATCCAGATGATCCTAAGATTGTCTGCATGGGCAATAATCCGCAAAAGATACAGATTTACGGGGCTGTATTATCTCTCTATGTAACCCGTTTGGTGAAGTTGGTGAACAAGAAAGGTAAACAAAAGAGCAGCCTAATTTTTGATGAATTCCCAACTATTTACCTCAATAATATGGACAGCCTGATTGCAACGGCAAGAAGCAACAAAGTGGCAACCTGTCTGGGTATTCAGGACTTTAGCCAGCTCCGTAAGGATTATGGCAGGGAGCAGGCAGATGTGATCATGAACATTACCGGAAACATAGTTAGCGGACAAGTTACGGGCGATACGGCCAAACAATTATCAGAACGCTTTGGCAAGATTATGCAGGATCGGGAAAGCCTTTCCATTAACGCTTCTGATACTTCCATCAGCCGTTCCAAACAATTGGAATCTGCGGTACCACCCTCTAAAATTTCTACACTTAGTTCCGGGGAGTTTGTAGGCATGGTGGCCGATGATCCAGACTGTAAAATTGACCTGAAAACTTTCCATTGCGAGATATTGAACGACCATGCAGCGCTGAAGAAAGAACAGGAAGCTTACAAGGATATTCAGGTCATACGCAAGCTGGACAATACCATGGTGCAACGCAACTATTTGCAGATAAAACAGGATGTTCAGGATATAATTCATTCCGAAATGGAACGATTGCTGAATGACCCTGGGCTAGCACATTTGGTTGTGAGAAAGGTGTAGCTGGAAATGAAATTTTTATTTAATGGCTCTTTATGTTCGGCAAGGCCTTTAGGAAGTATAACTTAATAATATATTGACATTTAAATAATTAGAGTATTATCTTATTGAAAGGCACCTAATTTTATTTAACATTGTTATTACTAAACTATTCGACTAAAAATAGTTTTAGGAAGGAAAAGCGGATGATAAAGAAAAGGAGAGCGGATAAAGAAAGTGGTAATCTCCTTACGTTCCAATGACGGATTTATGGTCGAAAATCAAAATTTCACTGTGTATTGATAACTCAGGGAGAAATTGATTTTAGGACTGCAGTCGAATAATATATTCAAAATTGAGGTATAACATGAAACTTATTTCTGTCGAACATAGTTCCACGAAATTTTTCGTAATTTTTATTGTTTATAAAATTCTATTCGTAATTTTGGCAATGACATAATTGAATATGTAAATAAATTATAGAAAAGACATGCCAATATTGACACAGGAAATGAAAGACATGATTGCAACACAGCAATGTTTTGTGGGAACAGTTAATGCAGATGGAACACCAAATGTAGCACCAAAGCGGTCAACCCGAGTACTATCTGACGATTCTCTTATTTTTACTGAAGGTACTGGTGGTGCAACTTACGCAAATATCAAAAGAGGATCAAAAGTTTCTATTTCTATTGTAAATCGCGAAATTTTAGATGGATATAGATTTGTTGGAAATGCTTCATTGCAGGAAAGTGGAGAATTATTTGAACAGGCGGCTGCAATGTCTGCACAATTAGGGAGGCCTAAACCATTTGCTGTTGTTATAATTCATATAACTGAAATTCATTCACTTAAACCAGGTCCTTCTGCCGGTAAAAAAATAGCTTAAGCTTAAATTCTATAAAGTTGGAAATAAAGAAAGGAATTAATTACATGACAATCATTGACCAAGATTTATATCAATTTAGTACCTACGTTCAGCCAATTAACCTTTCATTTCACCAATATTTACTAGCGAATGAAGAACCACTTCTGTTTCATACAGGTAATATTCAACAAGCAAAAGTCTTAGTACCGCAGTTGAAAGCAGTTCTCAATGATAAAACCCTGAAATACATCTTTGTTTCTCACTTTGAATCTGATGAATGCGGTGGATTGTCCCATATACTGGAACATTTTCCTGGTGTCAAACCCATTTGCTCCGAAGTGACAGCCCGTCAGCTAACCGGATTCGGACTTGCCAGCGAGTTGATTGTTAAGAAACCTGGCGAGAGACTCCTTACAAAGGACTATGAACTGGAATTCTTTAATTACCCCTGCGAAATGCATCTTTGGGAGGGTTTATTGGTCATGGAAACCCGACGCAGGATTTTCTTTAGCAGTGACCTGATGATGCGGTTTGGGGAAGCGAATGGTACTCATATAGAATCCAATTGGCAAATGGAAATTGAAAATATCAGGCTGGAGCAGGTTCCGGATCCTGAGCGCCGCCTACAGTTGCAAAAGACATTGATGCAATTAAACCCCGGGTTTGTGGCTACCGGCCATGGTCCCTGCCTTAAATTAAATAAATAATTCAGAGAGCCGACGACATAAATATCTGTAAATTAATAAATCAGATAACCCTATATTGTGAATTAACTAATTAAAAGGAGATATAAAATGTTGAACGAAAAACTATTGGAAATTTTGTCCCATCCTGCTGATGGGGAGGTAGCAATTGTAACTAAGGGTACAGATGGAGCTCATGTTGTAAATACCTGGAATAGCTATGTCAATATTACGTTGGATGGGAGAATGTTAATTCCCGTGGGGGGAATGAATAAAACAGAAAAAAATGTTGAAGAGAATCAGTTGGTTAAACTGACCATTGGAAATCGCGAAGTTCAGGGGCTAAATTACAAGGGAGCAGGCTTTCTGATTACCGGAATAGCAAGATTTATAAAGGATGGCCCCGATTTTAATTTGATCAAAGCTAAGTTTCCATGGGCCAGGGCAGTACTCGAAATAACAATCAAAACTGCTGTACAAACCCTCTAAAATTAGTTAATAGCCTCTTGCTTCCCAGGTAGAAATCGGTTGTTTTAGTTTGAAAATATCATTTGTTTTGGTGGTGAAAATTTCTCCTTTGCTGAACTATGAAATATTTCTTTTTAATAGCAGCTTTCAATGCCTTCTTTTTCGCTGTTTTACTTTTTCAGAAAAAACCGAAGGCGGTACACGATAAGATACTTATTTTCTGGCTAGCTTTTTTGGGCTTATATACAGGAGTATATGGCCTTTTTTCAAATGAATTGTTCACGTACTTTCCACTTTTGTCGGCCAGTTTTATTTCACTACTTTTATTGCATGGCCCTTTTCTATATTTCTATATTTCCTCCCTGGTAGTTAACTCAAATAAATTTAGAACCAAAGACCTGCTCCATTTTACCCCATTTCTCCTGTTTAACCTTTATCTGATCATTGTATCTTATTTACCGAGAGTATCGGAGCGAATCAGTTTAAGCCATGTAGCAAGTGAACATGAATCGCCCTTATTGTTTCAGCTGTTTTTAATGCTGGTTGTCTTATCGAGTCCTGTATATTTTGTGTTTTCAATCCGGCTATTTAAAAGCCTGGATATTCAAATTTTTAATAATTTTTCAAGTGCTGAAAATATAAATCTCGACTGGCTGCGGAAGTTGGTGTACATATTTGGATCCGTATGGACTTTATTGATGGTTGTTGCTACCATTCACCACGTGTTTCATCTTTTTTCGTGGATTTTTTGCACTGATGGAATTTCGCTTTCATTGTCGATTTTTATCATCCTTATCGGTTATTATGGGTTAAAACAGAAAGAACTATTTTCATTTCCCGAAAAGGAATCTTTTATTCTGGAACAGAAACCTGAAAAGTATTCAGGCTCAAGGCTAAAAGAGTCGGAAGCCGGATTATACCTGGAGAAACTGAACCGTTTTATGGAAGAAGAAAAACCTTACCTGAATCCGGATTTAAATCTTCCACAATTGGCTAAAGAAGTGGAAATCCCATCACATTATTTATCACAGGTGATTAATGAAAATATTGGACTGAACTTCTTTGATTTTATTAACCGTCAACGTGTGGAAGATGTGAAAAATAAAATGTCAGATCCACGGTACAATAACTTTTCAATCCTGGGGATTGCCTTTGAATCCGGATTTAATTCCAAGTCGGCTTTTAATCGGGTGTTTAAAAATATTACTGGAATTACTCCCAGCGAATATAAAAAGACGCTTTCTGTTTAAATCGGTACAATTACTTCTTATCCCACGTATCGTTTTATAAATCGGGACTTCCCGGTTCAATAAAATGAGTGCCACTTTAGAAAGTAGGTCGCACAGGCTGTTTGCTCTCTGTATTTTTGCTTCTGAAATGAATTTTATAAATCTTTTAAAAATCAGAAAAATGAAAAACACAGAAAAGAATGTCGGACAGAAAAACAGAGGCAAAAAAAACATCTTTAAGTTAACAGGCGCTGCCTTTCTATTATTTATGTTGACTCTATTTGCCGGTACACCTGCGTCAGCGCATTGTGATTCGTATGATGGCCCTGTTATCAAAGATGCCACCAAAGCGCTCGAAACAAACAATGCCAATTTAATCCTGAAATGGATTACTCCGGAACAGGAAAAGGAAATTATTCTTTTATTCAAAAAAACCTATCAATTGAGGGGTGGTGATAAAGAGGTTTACGCAATTGTTGAAAAACACTTCTTCGAAACCCTTGTCCGTTTGCACCGTGAAAAAGAAGGCGCACCTTACACTGGGCTAAAACCTGCCGGAACCACAAAACAAATTATCCAAATGACTGACAAAGCGCTTCAGGAAGGCAATGTGGATGATTTCCTGGTAAAATTTAATAGCCACATTAATAAGGTAATCCGCGAAAAATATCAAAAAGTTTCGGAACTGAATAAAGTAAAAGATAATTCAACAGAGCTAGGCCGGGAATTCGTAGAAGCTTACGTTGATTACACGCATACTGTTGAAGCATTGCACGATATTATTGAACACGGCGGTGGACACGCAGGTCATAAGGAGTAATATAATACAATCCTTTTGAAGTAGCTGAATCTCTTGGGAAACAGACATTGTAGGAGTCCATATTGCATATGCTTACATACAAAACAGGCGATGAGGAAAGGAACAAGCAAGGAAGAAATTATTGAAGTGATATGGATTGCTTCCGAAATGCGAGAAGTAGCAGCATCTGAACATGCTGCTGCTGCTCTGGACGAAATGATATAATATTAAAATCATGGAAGAAAGATTAAACTATTCAATGGTGGCTCCTGATGCCATAAAAGCCATGTATGAACTCGAGAAATATGTACATGATTCGGGGCTCGAACACTCGCTTTACGAGTTGGTGAAAACTAGGGCATCCCAAATAAACGGCTGTGCCTATTGCATCGACATGCACACAAAGGATGCCCGCAAGGCAGGCGAGACAGAACAACGTTTGTATGCCTTAGATGCCTGGCGGGAAACTCCATTTTATACCCAACGTGAGCGGGCTGCATTGGCTTGGACAGAAGCATTAACATTGATTTCAGAAAATGATATGTCTGATTCATTATATGAATCTGCCCGGAAACATTTTGATGAAAAAGAAATGGTAGCGCTCACCATGGCTATAGTTGCTATTAACGGATGGAATCGTTTGGCAATTGGATTTCGTGCTGTTCCTGGCAGTTATGAATCATAATAAATCTCAATAGCAAAGGAATTGTCAGGGTTGTATCTATAAAAATTGCCTCCTTTTATATTCCATAAAAAGACATCAATGTCTTTTTATGGAATATTTTTATATATTTGCAATATTAAAAGATTTAAAAACCTTTAAATATTAAATTATGAAAACGTTAGATGCAACGAAAATTGAACCCAGGTACAAACACCCCACCATCTTTCAAGCCTACGAAGATTTGGCTGTAGGAGAATCTTTTATCCTTCATAACGACCACGATCCAAAACCGCTTTACTATCAGTTTACCGCAGAAAAAGGGAAAGAATTTGGTTGGGAATACCTTCAACAAGGTCCAGATGTGTGGGAAGTAAAAATCAGTAAAATGAAAGTTGAATAAAGGTTATGGATTGGATCAACTGGCGCTTGATCATTTAAATTTCATAATTTCTGAAACAATCCTAATGCATTAGTAAATCGAATGACAACAAATTATTTTATTTCGATTTTTGTACATGTGATTTGTGCAGCATTTTGGATAGGCGGTATGCTGTTTATCCCCCTTGTTTTAGTGCCAGGCATAAAAAATCAACCCAACCGTGTGTTGTTACTCCATAAAACCGGGATTAAATTCCGGTTTTATGGTTGGCTGGCAGTCATAATCCTGATTATAAGCGGAGTTTTAAACATCTATTTCAGAGGACTTCCCTTTACAGTCGAATTTTTCATTAACACAAGCTACGGAAAATTACTAAGCTTGAAATTGGCCCTTTTCGTGGTTATGCTACTAGTTGGTGGAATTCATGATTTTTATTTTGGCATGAAATCGATTGATGAAATGCAACAATCATTAGGAAAGAAATTCAAAATGTTAGCACGGTGGACCGGAATGCTTAATCTGTTGCTGGCCTTAATTATTGCCTTTCTGGGCATTGCGATATCGCGAGGTGGATTCTGAAGTTTTGATAAATAAATTCTGGAAAAATGAAAATTAACAGCGAAACAAAAATATCAGTTCTAATTAAAGAAAACTCAAACGCAATTGAAGCTATCGTTTCTGTCAACCCTCATTTTAGCAAATTAAGAAATCCATTGCTCCGTGGAATATTAGCTTCAAGAACCAGTATTGGAGATGCTGCCCGAATTGGAAAATGTGACATTGAGGTTCTTTTTAAATCACTTGCTGAAATAGGTTTCGAGATTGAAAAAGATGCGATTTTGAAAGAAGAGAAAATAGAGCAATCTGCAAATTCCGAAATTTTAAACGCCATTAAATTGGCCAAGGTGACCTCGTTGGATGTCAGGCCAACTTTGGAAAGAGGTGGAGACCCATTCAATGAAATAATGGGCGAACTAATGAGGCTTCAGGATGGATACGCATTGGAAGTTATCAATACGTTTGAACCAACGCCACTGATTAAAATAGCGAATGCCAGAGGATATTCGAGTAGGATTGAAACAAAAGAAGATGCCGTTTACACTTATTTCTTTAAAGTGGGCGAAGCCAAAGAAGAAGCCCGTTCCAGCAACCTGGTTTTCCGGGTTTCTGTGTCAGAACATGAAGAAAGAAGGGCCAAATGTAAAAAGGATATTCGTGAAATTGATGTTCGCGACTTAGAGATGCCATTACCCATGGTCACTATTTTAAAAGAGTTAGAAGAGTTGAAAGAAAACGGTGCACTCTATGTGCATCATAAAAAAGTGCCTCAATATTTATTACCCGAATTGGCTGAACGGAATTTTAAGACCTGGATTGCCGAGGTGGACGAAAACAACGTTAAACTTTTAATTCATAAATAAATGAACCAGATAGCCAGCCAAAATGCCCCATCACCAAAGGTAGTTATTCCCCATTATGCTTTCGGGGGACTGACCTGGCTCGTGGTAACCCTGCTAATCGTATTTAATCCTGAAGCTTTCACACAACATTTTTTTAATCCTGAATTACTTGCCATAACCCACTTGTTGGTGTTGGGTTGGATTACCATGATTATTTTTGGAGCCTTGTACCAGTTGCTTCCGGTCATTATGGAAGTGAAATTATACAGCGAGCCATTTGCAATAGCTTCATTTATCTTGCTGGGCTTGGGTACTATTTTGCTGGCTTTCTCTTTCTGGCAATTTTCATTTGGTGCCATCATGTTTGTTGCGGCAACATGTGTTGTTGTGGCTGTTGGATTTTTTGTTGCCAATGTATTGTTTACTGCACATTCTTCCACTAAAAAAGTGATTGATAGAACCTTCATCATTACTTCAGTAATATGGCTGTTATTCACGGTGTTGGCCGGTTTAGCCCTGGCCATTAACCAGGTTCACCCGTTTTTGAAAACTTCGCAAATCGAACTGTTAAAACTGCATTCCCACGCCGGGATTGTTGGATGGTTTATTCAGTTGATTATTGGCGTCAGCAGTAAATTGTTGCCTATGTTTATGGTGTCTCACCACGTAAATACCAAGAAGTTAAGTGTTGCTTATTACGCTATTAATATTGGGCTGATTGCAGGACTCGTGTCGTTGTTTCTGCAGATGAAATTTGGTATCGTAATGAGTGCGATTATCATCGTGCCGGGTATTTTTAGTTACCTGTCATTTATTTATGAAGCCTATACAAAAAGGGTGAAAAAACAACTTGATATCGGGATGAAACAAACGGCCTTTTCCTTTTTGATACTGGTTATTCCATTCTTCCTGATTTTCACTCTTCTGTTTAATTTCGAATTCCTGAACAACCTGACGCTACCCCTTTCAGTGGCTTATGGAAGTGCAATTGTAATTGGGTTTATTACTTCACTGGTCATGGGGCAAACATACAAAACCTTGCCTTTTATTGTCTGGCTGAAAGTCTATCGGGGGCGGATTGGGAAAGTGGTATTGCCCTTACCGAAAGACCTTTATTCTGAAAAAGTAGCCATTGCCCAGTTATGGCTTTTTGCTGCAGGGTTTGTTTTATTACTTCTCGGAATTTCAACAACTATTGTTAATCTATTGATTATGAGCGGTATTAGCCTGTTTTTGTCGGCCGCGCTTTATAACTTTAATCTGTTCAAAATCATATTTCATAAACCAGAAAATAAATAGTTTCATTATGAATACGGAAGAAAAAAATATTTTTGAATTGCTCAAAGGAGTTGTTGATCCGGAATTAATGGTAAACATTATTGATCTGGGATTAATTTATGGCGTGACTTATAATGAGCCGGAACATAAAATCGATATAGATTTAACCCTCACCTCGCCCGGGTGCCCGATGGGCGGCTTGATCATTGAAGATGCCCAACAGTTGATCGAATCCAGTTATCCCAATTTTGAAGTCAAGATTAATCTTGTATGGGAACCCATGTGGTCAATTGAAAATCTTACAGAGGCAGGTAAAGAAGCTTTAGGCCAGATATAAGATGCTTCAGGCTGGCCGTTTTGTAAATCCGCGCCTTACCAGTTGATAACCCGATCTGAAAAAATAAGCAAGCGGCATCACAAACATGTGCATGAGTTTCGTGTAGGGGAAAATCATAAAAATGAAAAGTCCCGTTACTATGTGCAATTTGTAAATAAGGCTATGTCCTGCAATTACTACACCTGCATCTGGTTGAAAAGTAATAACCTTTTGCGCCCATTCACCTAAAGCGGCATAGTTTTCAACGGAAGATCCGGCAGAAATGGCTACAGAGATCAACCCCAGTCCCATTTCAAATAAAAGCAAAGCGATCAAGAGGATATCCGCAATTGAACTGTTTATTCTGATCCGTTGGTCCTTAAGTCGCCTGACGAGAAGTATCGTTATTCCGACCACGGCGGCGGTGCCAAAAACAGACCCCATTATAACTGCCAATATCTTTTTTGTTGCAGTGGTCATAAACAGGTGATAAAAATGTTCAGGAGTAAAAAGGCCCATAAAGTGTCCGATAAAAACCAGGATAATGCCATAATGAAACAAATTGCCTCCCCATCGCTGGCCTTTCTTCGAGAGAAACTGGCTCGATTCAGCTTGTAATGATTTTGATGTTTTTACTATTCGAGTGATAACACCAAACCAGAAAAGAGTCATGGCGATGTGTGGCAAATAGGTGAATAACAGGTTGTTGATATAATTATCCATAAACATTATGATTTACAATTTAAACAAGCATTTTCGTCTCCGAATGTTACGGGCTCTTCTTCGTAAGCTTCATCAATACTGATTTCAGGCATTTCTGTTTCCATTTTTTCAATCCGGGCTTCGGCGGGTTTGCGGCCAGATAATTTGATGATGGCAGATAAAAGATATTTATATGGATTGTCCTTATCTTCCAGCTTTTTGTGAATAAAGCCTACAATATCAATAATCTCAGAAAGATAATCCATAGCCTTTGATTGCGTTTGCATGGCAAGGAATTCGAGAAATACAGGCAGATAATCAGGTAATTCCGGACGGTTTATATTTAATCCATTTTCATTGTAAAGACCGATCAGGTCAACCATGGCCTGACCGCGGTCTTTTGAATCGCCATGTACATGCTCAAACAGGTAAAGAGAAACCGAGCGCGAATAATCGAACAGTTGAACATAGTGCTCTTGCCAAAATGTCAGTGGCTTTTTTGCAAAAAAGTCAACAAAAATGTCTATTCCGGAAATGGCTTCGGCGTTCATCAAATTCTCCTCCTTAAGTGAAGAATTAACCTGAGGTAAAAAGTCATAAATTTCCTCGTTGGGATAAGTAATCAACAGCGAAATTATTTTATAAGTTTTCAGCATTTTACATTCCTCCAAATAAGTTTTTCAAACGACTTTCCATGCTGCCGCACCCTTCTCCATCACTGAACCCACACTCAGCCTTATCGCCAAAGGCATCAATAGCATATTCCTTATGTGACACGGGAATTACAAAGCGGTCTTCGTAATCGGCAATGGCCATGTAGCGGTACATCTCTTCGACCATTTCAGCCGTCAGGCCTGTACCAGATAATACCCCTTCATCTTCACTGTTTTCAACAGTTTTACTCCTCATGAACGCACGCATGGCCAGCATTTTTACCAATGCTTCCCTTACCGGCTTTTCATCGCCTGCAGTGAACATATTGGCCAGATATTTAACAGGGATACGCAGCATATCTACATCCGGAATAATGCCATTGAAACCCAGTTTTCCACTTTCAACTTCTTCCTGGATAGGCGATAAAGGCGGGGTGTACCAAACCATCGGTAAAGTTCGGTACTCGGGATGAAGTGGAAAAGCTACTTTCCACTCGACTGCCATTTTGTAAACAGGCGATTTTTGAGCTGCATCGATAAAATTATCGGGAATGCCTTGTTTGCGGGCTTCTGCTATAATTTCAGGATTATGGGGATCAAGGAAAATACCGATATGGGATTGATACAAATCAACCGGATTTTCGGAAGAGGCTGATTCCTTGATTTTTTCGGCATCGTAAAGCATTACGCCGATATACCTGATTCTTCCAACGCAAGTTTCGCTACAGATAGTTGGTTCCCCGTTTTCAATCTTCGGATAACACAGCGTGCATTTCTCAGAACGTTTGGTTTTCCAGTTGAAATAGATTTTTTTGTATGGACAGGCGCTCACGCACTGACGCCATCCCCGGCAACGATCCTGGTCGATGAGCACAATGCCATCATCTTCACGCTTGTAAATGGCACCTGAAGGGCAGGCCGCCACACAGGTCGGATTGAGGCAATGTTCGCACAGGCGCGGCAAATACATCATGAAGGCGTTCTCGAACTTGCTGTATATCTCTTTGTCAATGTCATCAAAATTCTTCTCTTTACTGCGTTCTTCAAATGCACCCCCCAGATCGTCTTCCCAATTTGGACCTTTCTCGATCTTCTCCATCGGAAGTCCGGTAATCATTGAATGAGGCCTGGCTGTAGGTGGTGTAGCAAACTTTCCAGATGAATGTAAAATACTGTAGTTGAAGGTGAACGGTTCGTAATAGTCATCGATCTGAGGTAAGTACGGATTTGAAAAAATGTTTTTCATGATACCTGTCTTATTCCCCATACGCGGACGAAGCTTCGATTTATCGAGTACCCAGCCACCCTTCCATTTGTCCTGATTTTCCCAGTCGGTGGGATAACCCTGTCCTGGTTTAGTTTCAACATTATTAAACCAGGCATATTCCATCCCTTTGCGGGTTGTCCATACGTTTTTACAGGTAACCGAACAAGTATGACAGCCAATACATTTGTCGAGGTTTAATACCATTGCAATTTGAGCCTGTATTTTCATAATCTAATGAGTATTAAACGTGTTAATGTTTTACTTCTTCGTCTTTCCATTCCACTTTCTTCAGTTTGCGGACGACCACAAACTCGTCACGGTTTGATCCGATGGTTCCGTAATAATTGAATCCATATGACAATTGAGCATATCCGCCAATCATGTGTGTTGGCTTCAGGCATAATCGCTCTACGGAGTTATGCACACCGCCGCGATTACCCGTTAACTGACTAATCGGCATATTTACAGTTCGTTCCTGGTTGTGATACATGATCAGTGCACCGACAGGAATCCGCTGAGATACAATCAGCCTAGCTACGGATGCTCCGTTGCTGTTAAAGACTTCAATCCAGTCATTGTCTTTGAGTCCAATGCTGGCGGCATCTGTTTCGCTCATCCAGGCTACCGGACCTCCGCGGCCTAGTGTGAGCATGACTAAATTGTCAGACCACGAAGAATGGATGGTCCATTTATTATGAGGTGTCATAATGTTTATGACCATGTACTCGTCCTCCTTTTCCGCTTTACCTAGTACTTCAAGAATTGATTTGGTGTTGATAGGCGGTTTGTAAGTGACCATATTCTCCCCAAATGCAATCATCCACGGATGATCCTGATAAAGGGTTTGCCGTCCGGTGAGTGTTCGCCACGGGATCAGTTCATGCACATTGGTATAACCAGCATTGTACGATACCTTTTCGGAATCGATGCCGCTCCATATAGGAGAAGTGATGATCTTTCGAGGTTGCGAAAGCAGGTCGCGATAACGTATTTTTTCCTCCTCGCGGCCTAAAGCCAGATGCGTGTGTTTGCGTCCTGTAATTGCTTCCAGCGCTTTCCAGGCTTTCATGGCAACCGCGCCATTGGTCTCAGGAGCCAGAGAAAGAATAACCTCAGCAGCCTGAATGTCCGTTTCAATCTTCGGAAGACCTTTGGTTTCACCTTCTTCACTTTTGGTATTATTAAGGAGTGCAAGCAGGTCTATTTCGGCCTCTGTGTTCCAGTTAATTCCTTTACCACCATTGCCCAGAGTCTTCATCAGTGGCCCCAGACTGGTGAACCGATTGTAAGTTTCCGGATAATTACGTTTCAGAGTGATTATTTTTGAGAAGTTGATTCCGGGCTTTATTTCTAAATCCGAATTTTTCCAATCTTTTGCGTCGGTAGTCTCCGATAACTCCATCGGAGTATCGTGTTGAAGCGGAAGCAATACAATGTCAGTCTCGTTGTCAAGATGTCCTTTAGCCAGTATTGAAAATTTTTCTGCCAACCCTTTAAATATATCCCAATCTGTTCGGGATTCCCATACAGGATCAACTGCCCGTGAAAATGGATGAATAAATGGGTGCATGTCGCTGGTACTCAGATCGTTTTTTTCGTACCACGAAGCGGCCGGAAGCAAAATGTCTGAATGCAATCCGGTGGTTGACATCCTGAAATCGAGGCTTACCAGCAGATCAAGCTTTCCTTCCGGGGCATCGTCGTGCCATTTGACTTCGGAAGGTAAGGTCTGTCCCAATTCTTTCAGATCGTTGCCCTGAACGCTATTTTGTGCTCCCAGCAAGTGCTTCATAAAATATTCCATTCCTTTTGCGCTTGACCCCAACAGGTTCGATCTCCAAACAAAAAGGTTGCGCGGGAAGTTGGCTGGATTGTCGGGATCTTCGGAGGCCAAAGTCAGTTTCCCGCTTTTTAATCGCGAAACCACATATTCTTCTGAAGTCACACCTGCAGATTCTGCTTCTTTGGCAATTGTTAACGGATTTTTGCTCAGTTGCGGAGCACTCGGTAACCAACCCATGCGCTCTGCGCGAACATTGCAATCGATGAGTGAAAGATTTTCCCATTCCGACTTATTGGTAAGAGGAGAAAGCAATCCGTTTAGTTTCACTTTCTCATACCTCCATTGGTCAGTGTGCATATACATGAATGAGGTGGTATTCATTTGCCTTGGCGGACGGTTCCAGTCGAGGGCAAATGCCAGTGGTAACCAACCTGTCTGAGGCCTGAGTTTTTCCTGACCAACGTAATGAGACCAACCACCGCCCGACTGGCCGACACAACCACAAAATACCAGCATGTTGATAGCGCTCCGGTAAATCATATCAGTATGATACCAGTGGTTGACTCCGGCCCCGATAATAATCATTGACTTTCCTTCGGTAGCCGCCGCATTCTCAGCAAATTGTCTGGCGGTAGAGATGATGTGTTGAGCTGGAACTCCGGTAATTTTTTCCTGCCATTTTGGAGTAAAAGGCAGGTCCTCGTCATAGCTTTTTGCTGAATTCGGGGCATCAAAACCACGGTCAATTCCATAGTTGGCAACCATCAGGTCGAATACAGTGCAGGTATAAATTTCACCCTGAATGGTTTTGATTTTTCTGACCGGCACTTTGCGTTCAATAATATCGTCGTGGCCTGTTGCCGAAAAATGTTCGTGTTTAAAAGTCGAGCCTCCAAAATAAGGGAACTGCACATGAATCACTTCATCATGCTTTTCAAAAAGTGAAAGTTCAGGAATAATATCGGCGCCGGTTTTGCTGTCCTTTAGCTCGAGATTCCATTTTTGTTTTTTCTCCCATCGCGATCCGATCGTCCCGTTTGGCACCACATAGTTGCCCGACAGTTCGTCGAGTAAAACAGGTTTCCATTCCGATTTTTCACCTATAACGGGCATATTTTTAAGATCACTGGCCCTGAGAAGAGTTCCACTCATATATTTCCCGTCTTTTTTCTCAATCTTAACCAGAAAAGGCAAATCAGAATATTGACGGGCATATTTCTCAAAATAGGGTGTTTTTTTATCCAGATAAAACTCTTTCAGGATCACATGTCCCATGGCCATACCCAAAGCAGCATCGGTGCCTTGTTTGGGTTTCATCCATAAATCGGCAAATTTAACGGCATCGCTGTAGTCGGGGGCAATAACGATCGATTTTGTCCCTTTATAGCGAACCTGAGTATAGAAAGGAGAATCAGGTGTGCGTGTAAGCGGAACATTAGATCCCCAGAGCATCAGGAATGATGAGTTGTACCAATCAGCGCTTTCAGGAACATCGGTTTGCTCTCCCCATGTTTGTGGCGATGCCGGTGGCAGATCGCAATAGAAATCATAGAAACTTAGCACGGTTCCTCCGATTAGGCTCAGGTAGCGCGTGCCGGCCGCATAAGAAACCATCGACATGGCAGGAATAGGGGAGAACCCTGCAAGTCGATCGGGACCATAAGTTTTTATCGTATAAATATTTGCAGCTGCAATGATTTCGTTTACTTCATCCCATTCGGCACGAATAAAACCTCCCAGACCACGTGCTGCTTTATACTGCTTTGAAATTACCGGGTTGCTGACTACTGCTTCCCAGGCTTTTACCGGGTCGGAGAGGCGAGCCTTTGCTTCCTTATATGCAGTCAGCAATTCTCCGCGGATCATGGGATACTTAACCCGGTTTGCACTATATAGGTACCATGAATAACTGGCGCCCCGAGGACAACCGCGCGGTTCGTGATTGGGCATTCCCGGCCGTGTACGTGGATAGTCGGTTTGCTGGGTTTCCCAGGTCACAAGCCCATTCTTTACAAATATTTTCCACGAGCAGGATCCTGTACAGTTTACTCCATGAGTGGAGCGAATAACCTTATCGTGCTGCCAGCGATTACGGTACATACGCTCCCAATCGCGATTTTCACTTGTAATTGCGAGGTGTTTGTCTTTGGTTTTTTCTACTTCTTTGCTGAAATAAAAAAGTTTATTTAACAGGCTCATGATGGTAGTTGTAAATGAAATAATTATAAACCGAATCTTTGACCATACTAATGTACAAAAACCCTATCTGACTACGAATGTATTTTTGCAGGAATATAATCCCGTATGATTGCATAAAACATACCTATTGTACATATACTCCATGTGACAAGTGCAACGTAAACAAAAACAGAGGGAATCTTCATCAAGAAAGGTAGGTCAAGCGCCTGCGAAAGTCTGTAAGTGCATACGGTGTACATACCCAAAGGGAAGATCATTCCCCAGTATTGTGGATGATATTTAATAGGAAAATGTTTAAATATATGACGCCAGATACCTAAGATGACTATAAGCGGAATCCACCAGGTACCTATTGCCCAGAAGAAGAGAGTGAATCCCTTTAAAAATGGAAGTATAGAGGTTAGAAAATTCATTTTGAAAGCATTTAAAATAAGCATCGATCCTGCCAGTGTTGATATGGCCACGGCTCCCATATTAATCCAGTAAGGAGGAGCAAACTCTTCGGCTTTCATTTTGAAAAACGACATCCGATAAACAATCAGTGTTATCACGATGATATAAAACATACAGCCACAAAGAAACATGACAAGTGAGAAAAAGAATACTTCTTCATACCCAAACGGCAGATAACCTGCCAGTTGGGTCCCCAAAATAGAAATTGATTGTGTGGATACAATGAATAACAGCCACACCCCGCTGATTGCATCGTTGATAGCAGGTTTTCCTCCATTGACGGTAATAATAGTGAATATTAGATACATGAGAATGAACCAGGCAACGGTACCCGTATAATACAAAAGAGAAGCAATGTGCAGATTGCCTGAGATCAGTACAAATTGGGTCCCGAGAACACAACTACCGGCTACAAAAGTAAGTAAACCCGGACCTTTTGCATGGTCACTGGTATCGGCCTTAAACTCTGGGAAATAGATGATTATCCTCAATAAGTACATGATGCAAAGAAAAATGTAGGCCGCCATATTGAAGTAAAAGAGCAGCTTGGCAATGAGATGGAAACTAAATAGATGAGCAGCAATAGAAACAATACCCGTAGCCATTACAAGTGCAAAATATGCAATATGCATATTCTTTAAGCCGGATAGAAATGTATTGGTAAAAGGCGTAGTTTTATTCAATTTGAAAAATTTGATTAAAAGTGGATGTATTGATTAACTGTGTTTATATCAACTTAAGATTTTTCGAAAGATCCATCTGATATTTTTCTTTGAGATCAGCAAATGTTGTATTTGTGAGAGTCTCAATCATTTTTGAACGTGCTTCCCTCCATGGTTCATGCATAATACATGGTTTATCAACAATACAGCAACTGAAGCCAAGAATACAGTTACATATTGCATCAATTCCTTCCAGTTTATTAATAACAAGGGCCAGATTTATTTCCTTCAACTCTTGGGCAAAAACAAAACCACCATTTCGTCCTGATGAACTTTTAAGAAATCCATGCTTCGATAAATCGGTTAACAAGCTTCTGAGATAGCGACGAGGAATATTTAATTGCTGGTGAAGGTATTCTGCAGAATACATATTCTCATTCCGGGTTGCCATAAACCCGAGAACAGTAAGTGCATACTCTGTGGTTTTATTAAGAATCATATATTACTACCTTTTTATAGTATTTAATTCAAAGTTAAAAATAAAAAGGTATTTCAGAGTTTATCTACTTATAAATCTCAGCAAACAATTTCATTTCAAACAAGTAATAATATGTCTTTATAAAATAATAAAGATATCTCTTGCACATTAATAATTTTTAATCTTATCTTTGTGTGTGAATATTCACTAACTACATAATCTATAGATAATATAAAATTTTAAGTTATGAAGATTATTAAATATCATGATCAAGTGGTCAAAGAAACGCCACACAAAGTTGACGTAAGAGAGATGTATAGTACGGAATCAGCAACCGCTACGATTATCACATTAAGATCTGGAGAAAGTTTAAAACCTCACAAAACACCGGTTGATGTATTTTTCTTTATTTTTGAAGGATATCCAACAATTCATATTGGTGAGGAAAGCGAAGTTTGCGAGATTGATTCTCTTGTTGAAAGTCCTGCTAACGTTGTACATTTTCTCAGTAATAATTCGGATAAAGTAGCCCGGATTCTGGTAGTAAAAGCGCCAAGGCCCAAGATTTTAAGCAAAGTTCTTTAACTAATACCTGAATATCAACATGGAAATTACATCCCGTCAATTGGAGATTATTGAGGCAGCTGGAAAAATACTAACATCATCAGGTGTTAGTGGGTTGACCATAAAAATCTGGCTAAAGAAATGGATTTTTCTGAAAGCGCAATTTACAGGCACTTTACCAGTAAAGAGGAAATAATCTTAGCGATGCTGGAATATCTGGCAAGAACAATCGATGAGCACCTACAGAATGCTATTCCAATTACTGATGATCCGAAAGCGAAATTTGTTGCCATGTTCCAAAGTCAGTTTGCGTTTTTTGAAAGTCATCGACACTTCGTTGTGGTTGTTTTTTCCGATGGCTTATTGAAAGAAAGTCAAAGTATTAATGAAGCGATCCTTAAACTGCTCGGGATTATTGTGAAAAATTTATTTCCGATATTGCTTGAAGGACAGAATAAAGGAGTGTTTTCAAATAGTGTTCCTTTGGAGGATCTGATGTACATTTTAATGGGGGCATTCAGGTTACAGATGTTCAGATGGAGATTAGAGGATTTCCAGTTTGATATAATTGAAGCAGGAAACAAAATGATTCAATCTGTGCTTACATTAATTCAATCCCAAAAATTATGAAAGAGGTATTCTCATTCCTGGCCGCTGGAATCTTGGCTGCATTTGGCTTTCTGGCCCTATTTCTCAGTATCTCTGTGATATTTGATTTATTTGACTTTAGATCACAAGAAGGCAATTATGTTCTGTTTATAGGTTGGATAAATTTCATTAGTAGTTTGTTCTATCTATTTGCTACTTATGGATTCATAGAGAGCAAGAAATGGACAGCAAATCTCATGGGTATTTCCTCCGTTATGATCATTCTTGTTTTTTTAGGGTTGCTATTTCACATCAACTCTGGATGTATACATGAAAACAAAGTTATTGGGGTTATGACCTTCAGGATTATCGTTTCAATAGTTCTTACAATATTTGCTCATTATTCAATAAATGAATACAGTAAGCTTGAAAGCCATAAAGCACAATAAACGTTTTTCTATTTTTTTACCTATTAAGGTTAGTGAATATTCACTAATGTCTAAAGTATGGATATCAATAAAAGTAATATTGTAGAAATAGCAGGAGCAATCATTAACGAGGCAGGAATAGATGCTTTATCGGTTGATGCCTTAATAAAGAGGATTGGGATTTCGCGTAACGATCTTTTAATTTATCTAGGAGCGGATGATGATATCTTAAAATTCATGTCCTTGAGCCTGGAAGATGAAATACAGCAATTGATTAAAAATGTGGCAGCTATGAATCTCTCACCTGAAAAAGAGCTTGAGAATTTATTTAAAAGTCTTTATGAATTCTTTGGTCAGAAATCATATTATCTGCATGTGCTGTTTTCTTCAGAAATAACTGAAAATGATGTTGCTATTCAAAGGGTATTACAAAGAATAAAGCATAATGTTAAAGCTTATTTGTCAACAGTTTTAGATAGGGGTAAGAAAATAAGAGTCTTCAATAATAAGGTAGAGACGAGATATCTGGTCGAAAATATTCTGGGCCGCTTTCGTTTGTTCATGAGCGACCAACAGCTGACAAACAAAATGATTCGAGATCTAAATTAATAAGAGCCAATAAGGAATAAATACGAATTAAAATAATTAGAAATGATTACATCAAGGGAAAAGCTATCAAGATTTAATTTACTAAAAGTTCTGCTATTGGGGATTATCCTGTTTATAGGTTTTCTAACAAAAGCTCAAACGTTTACACTGGAGCAATGCATCGACACTGCATTGCAGTATAACCGAACCATCAAACTATCACAGCAGGATGTTTTTCAGGCCAATGAGAAAAACAAGGAAACCAAAGGCAATCTGTTTCCAAAACTGAATGGGATAACTGATTATCGCTATTATACCGACTTACCTTATCAGCTGATGCCTGCTGATGCTTTTGGAGGTCCTGCCGGAACTTATAAGGAAGTACAATTTGGTGTGCCGCAAAGCCTGAATACCAATCTGCAACTAACGGTGCCCATTTACAACCCAACAGCTTTAGGTGCGATAAAAACTACCCGGATAGCCAGTGAACTTTCTGAAGTTCAGAAAAGGAAAACAGATGAAGATGTGGTGCTGGAAGTTTCAAATGCTTACTACAACGCACAGATTCTATTGAATCAACTGGCTTTTTTGGACAGCAACATGATCAATACCAATAAACTACTGCAAACAACCACGTTGCTGCACCAACAGCAGATTGCAAAAGGAACTGATGTGGACAGACTCCAATTACAGTTGGATCAGTTAGCCAATCAAAGAAAAACCGTTTTTTCGCAGCAGCAGCAAGTGTTAAATGCACTCAAATTTCTGATGGGAAAACCAATTTCTGATTCCATCCAGGTTGCAATAACTGAAAACACTTTGGTTCAATTGGATCCTCAGATTCAAGCGACTACAGACATGAAGTTGATTGATAAAAATTACAATTTAATTACGCTGAACTTAAAGGGCTTCGTAATTCAAAATTGCCTTCGTTGGGTGCTTACGGAGTTTATGGTACGACTGGCTATGGCAATACTGGCGCCAATAGCTTTTTCAATTTTCATCCAATCGGTTATGTTGGCGCTCAACTGTCGATCCCACTGTTTAATGGCACGATTACAAAACACAAGATTGTACAAAAAAAGATAGATATACAGAAAACAAATATTCAGAAAGAACTGGTATCAGAAAAATCGAAACTCGACCTGATTAATGCCGAAATGCAATATACGCTTGCAAACCAAAACATTGCAACAGTTAATGATCAAATAAAACTGGCAAAAAAGATTTACAACAATACCGTGCTGCAAAACAAACAAGGAATGGCAACCATTACTGATTTGCTACTGGCCGACAATTCATTACGCGAAGCACAGCAAAACTACATCGTTGCAATGGTAAATCTTCGAAAGGCTGAATTGGAATACAAACGGGTAACAGGAAACCTTATGGCAATTAAAAATTAAAAATCACGAATTAAAAATCAAGGAAATGAAAAAAACGATCATTTATATAATTGTGGCATTGGCTTTAATCTCCATAGTGGTAATTCGCCTGAAGACCAACAAGAAACCACTGTAAACAGGGTTTATCAATACAACAAAGAACAGGCAATTAATGTGCAGGCCATCACGCTGAAGCTTGAAAGTGTTAAAAATGATATTTCTTACACGGGAACCTTTGAACCCAACAAAGAAACAAGAATAAGCGCGGATATTCAGGGAAAAATTAATTCGGTTTTGGTGGATGTTGGAAGTGCGGTCCGAAAAGGTCAGGCTTTAGTTCAACTGGACAACTCCTTACTGGAACTGCAATTACAAACCATTGAAATTCAGATTGAAGGATTGGAAGCGGATGTAAAACGATATACCGTACTTGCCAATGCCGATGCCATTCAAGGTGTTCAGCTGGAAAAGACCGAATTGTCCTTTAAATCAGCTAAAGTACAGAAGGCTACTCTAACGGAGCAAATCAATAAAACGATTATTACAGCGCCATTCAGCGGAATTGTTACCGCGAAACTAACAGAAGAAGGAGCCTTCTCGGCACCAGGTATTCCTTTACTCCAAATCACAGATATCTCAAGCCTGAAGTTTACTGTAAATGTTCCCGAACAGGAGTTAAGTCAGTTCGAAACCAATCAACAATACGCTCTTTCCGCAGATGCTTATCCGGAAACGGTGTTGTCGGGAAAGGTGATCATGACAGGCAGCAAAGCCAATATGGGGAATAGTTTTCCGGTACAATTTCAGTAAACAACACCGCCGATTTAAAAATCAAATCAGGAATGTTTGGAAATGTACAGTTGAAAAACAAGGCAGAAGAAAAGTTAATCATTATCCCGGCATCTGCAATCGTTGGAACAAACATTCAACCACAAGTTTTTCTGGTCAAAAATGGTAAAGCCATTCTTCAAAATATCACCACTTCAAACCGGTTTCAAAATAAAGTACAGGTTTCAAGTGGGTTAACCGAAGG
This sequence comes from Aquipluma nitroreducens, assembly GCF_009689585.1. Lineage (GTDB taxonomy): Bacteria > Bacteroidota > Bacteroidia > Bacteroidales > Prolixibacteraceae > Aquipluma > Aquipluma nitroreducens. The sequence goes on from NZ_AP018694.1 coordinate 4,764,808, forward strand.
CGATGTAATTATAACCAACGGGTTTATCAATCTTTTTGATGGCGCAAATGTGACAATTAGCAATTAAGTATCATGAACATTACAAAAATAGCAATCAATCGTCCATCGCTGATCATCGTTCTTTCAGCGTATTCGCCCTGTTGGGGATCATTGGATTTACAAACCTGGGTATGAACTGTTGCCAGACTTCAACCAGCCGGTGGTAGTAATAAAAACAATGTATCCGGGTGCCGAACCCAATGAAGTAGAAACCTCTGTTTCCAGAAAAATAGAGGACGCCTTATCGAATCTCGAAGGTGTCGATTATTTGGAGACCAAGTCGATGCCCAATGCTTCCGTTATTATTGCCAACCTAAAATACGGAACGAACCTGAGCATTGCCATGCAGGATGCCCAGCGGTATATCGACAATATTAAAAAAGATCTACCGGCAGACATTTTGAGTCCGGTGATGACCAAGGTTTCGCCCAACGATTTACCCATTATATCGATCAGCGCAACAAGTCGCTTGCCTGCTACAGAGTTTTATCAAAAATGAAAGATGAGTATCTTCCACAAATTCAGCAATTGAAAGGGGTGGCAGAAATTACTCTGCTTGGCGGAGAAGAACGGGAAATTCAAGTGAAGGCTGATCAGGATAAACTGAAACTGTACAAAATATCACTATATCAGGTTGTAGAGGCCATTAACCGCTCAGGAATTGATTTGCCTGCCGGTAAAGCGCAAACTGATAAAGAAAGTAATTCAGTTCGTCTGACAGGAAAGTTTTCGAACGTAAATGATATCATGAATGTTCAGGTAGCTATGCCTGGGCCGGGAATGCCGGTTTATGTAAAAGATGTGGCAACTGTTATTGATGGGGTAAAAGAAATAAGTTCGGTTAGCCGTTACAATGGCGTAAACGGAATAGGTCTTTTATTGAAAAAACAAGGCGATGCCAACGCGGTAGAAGTTTCAAAATTAGTCACACGAAACTCAAACAAATTGAAAGTGCAAACTCCAACTACGGGGTGAAATTTGATGTTGCCGATGATTCAACCGACATGACCATTGCGGCAGTAAATTCAGTAGTCGATGACCTGATTCTGGCTGTAATCCTGGTTTCATTGGTTATGTTCCTGTTTTTACGAAGCTACCGGAACTCTTTGATCGTATTAATTGCAATCCCGACCTCATTAATTACCGCGTTTGCAGTTATGTGGCTGATGGGCTTCACCTTAAACCTGATGACCTTGCTGGCCATGTCGTTAATTATCGGAATCCTGGTGGATGATGCCATCGTAATTCTGGAAAACATTCAGCGACACCTCGATATGGGAAAAGACAAGGAAACCGCGGCATTGGAAGGGCGTATGGAAATTGGATTTCAGCCATTTCAATTACGCTGGTCGATGTGGTTGTATTCTTACCGATTCTGTTTTTGCAGGTATTTGTAGCCGATATGCTGAAACAATTTCAATCGTTGTAATAACATCAACACTTACCAGCTTATTGGTGGGTTTTACCTTGGTGCCATGGCTAGCTTCACGAATAGGCAAAAAGGAAGATTTACAACGACCAACTTCATGAACCGTTTTTGCTTTGGTTCGAAAACAATTAACAACATTCATCGATTGGTACGGACGTCAGTTAGAATGGGTTCTTAGCCATAAACTTATTTTTTCCGGAATCGTTATTTTCCTTTTGGTAATGACGGGGGTGATGATGAAACAAGGCATTATCGGAAAAGAAATGATGTCGACCGGAGATCAGGAAAGTTCGTTGAATCTGGAATATGATAAAACTACAACCGTTCAGGAAAACAATATCAGAACGCAACGAGTTGAAAACTTTATCCTTCAGCAACCTGAAGTAGCTACACTTTTCAGCAACATTGCCGGGCCAAGCACAGGTATCGGAAGTTTAGGGGTGGGCTCTGCCAATATCTCGTAAGCTTGAAATTGGCCCTTTTCGTGGTTATGCTACTAGTTGGTGGAATTCATGATTTTTATTTTGGCATGAAATCGATTGATGAATGCAACAATCATTAGGAAAGAAATTCAAATGTTAGCACGGTGGACCGGAATGCTTAATCTGTTGCTGGCCTTAATTATTGCCTTTCTGGGCATTGCGATATCGCGAGGTGGATTCTGAAGTTTTGATAAATAAATTCTGGAAAAATGAAAATTAACAGCGAAACAAAAATATCAGTTCTAATTAAAGAAAACTCAAACGCAATTGAAGCTATCGTTTCTGTCAACCCTCATTTTAGCAAATTAAGAAATCCATTGCTCCGTGGAATATTAGCTTCAAGAACCAGTATTGGAGATGCTGCCCGAATTGGAAAATGTGACATTGAGGTTCTTTTTAAATCACTTGCTGAAATAGGTTTCGAGATTGAAAAAGATGCGATTTTGAAAGAAGAGAAAATAGAGCAATCTGCAAATTCCGAAATTTTAAACGCCATTAAATTGGCCAAGGTGACCTCGTTGGATGTCAGGCCAACTTTGGAAAGAGGTGGAGACCCATTCAATGAAATAATGGGCGAACTAATGAGGCTTCAGGATGGATACGCATTGGAAGTTATCAATACGTTTGAACCAACGCCACTGATTAAAATAGCGAATGCCAGAGGATATTCGAGTAGGATTGAAACAAAAGAAGATGCCGTTTACACTTATTTCTTTAAAGTGGGCGAAGCCAAAGAAGAAGCCCGTTCCAGCAACCTGGTTTTCCGGGTTTCTGTGTCAGAACATGAAGAAAGAAGGGCCAAATGTAAAAAGGATATTCGTGAAATTGATGTTCGCGACTTAGAGATGCCATTACCCATGGTCACTATTTTAAAAGAGTTAGAAGAGTTGAAAGAAAACGGTGCACTCTATGTGCATCATAAAAAAGTGCCTCAATATTTATTACCCGAATTGGCTGAACGGAATTTTAAGACCTGGATTGCCGAGGTGGACGAAAACAACGTTAAACTTTTAATTCATAAATAAATGAACCAGATAGCCAGCCAAAATGCCCCATCACCAAAGGTAGTTATTCCCCATTATGCTTTCGGGGGACTGACCTGGCTCGTGGTAACCCTGCTAATCGTATTTAATCCTGAAGCTTTCACACAACATTTTTTTAATCCTGAATTACTTGCCATAACCCACTTGTTGGTGTTGGGTTGGATTACCATGATTATTTTTGGAGCCTTGTACCAGTTGCTTCCGGTCATTATGGAAGTGAAATTATACAGCGAGCCATTTGCAATAGCTTCATTTATCTTGCTGGGCTTGGGTACTATTTTGCTGGCTTTCTCTTTCTGGCAATTTTCATTTGGTGCCATCATGTTTGTTGCGGCAACATGTGTTGTTGTGGCTGTTGGATTTTTGTTGCCAATGTATTGTTTACTGCACATTCTTCCACTAAAAAAGTGATTGATAGAACCTTCATCATTACTTCAGTAATATGGCTGTTATTCACGGTGTTGGCCGGTTTAGCCCTGGCCATTAACCAGGTTCACCCGTTTTTGAAAACTTCGCAAATCGAACTGTTAAAACTGCATTCCCACGCCGGGATTGTTGGATGGTTTATTCAGTTGATTATTGGCGTCAGCAGTAAATTGTTGCCTATGTTTATGGTGTCTCACCACGTAAATACCAAGAAGTTAAGTGTTGCTTATTACGCTATTAATATTGGGCTGATTGCAGGACTCGTGTCGTTGTTTCTGCAGATGAAATTTGGTATCGTAATGAGTGCGATTATCATCGTGCCGGGTATTTTTAGTTACCTGTCATTTATTTATGAAGCCTATACAAAAAGGGTGAAAAAACAACTTGATATCGGGATGAAACAAACGGCCTTTTCCTTTTTGATACTGGTTATTCCATTCTTCCTGATTTTCACTCTTCTGTTTAATTTCGAATTCCTGAACAACCTGACGCTACCCCTTTCAGTGGCTTATGGAAGTGCAATTGTAATTGGGTTTATTACTTCACTGGTCATGGGGCAAACATACAAAACCTTGCCTTTTATTGTCTGGCTGAAAGTCTATCGGGGGCGGATTGGGAAAGTGGTATTGCCCTTACCGAAAGACCTTTATTCTGAAAAAGTAGCCATTGCCCAGTTATGGCTTTTTGCTGCAGGGTTTGTTTTATTACTTCTCGGAATTTCAACAACTATTGTTAATCTATTGATTATGAGCGGTATTAGCCTGTTTTTGTCGGCCGCGCTTTATAACTTTAATCTGTTCAAAATCATATTTCATAAACCAGAAAATAAATAGTTTCATTATGAATACGGAAGAAAAAAATATTTTTGAATTGCTCAAAGGAGTTGTTGATCCGGAATTAATGGTAAACATTATTGATCTGGGATTAATTTATGGCGTGACTTATAATGAGCCGGAACATAAAATCGATATAGATTTAACCCTCACCTCGCCCGGGTGCCCGATGGGCGGCTTGATCATTGAAGATGCCCAACAGTTGATCGAATCCAGTTATCCCAATTTTGAAGTCAAGATTAATCTTGTATGGGAACCCATGTGGTCAATTGAAAATCTTACAGAGGCAGGTAAAGAAGCTTTAGGCCAGATATAAGATGCTTCAGGCTGGCCGTTTTGTAAATCCGCGCCTTACCAGTTGATAACCCGATCTGAAAAAATAAGCAAGCGGCATCACAAACATGTGCATGAGTTTCGTGTAGGGGAAAATCATAAAAATGAAAAGTCCCGTTACTATGTGCAATTTGTAAATAAGGCTATGTCCTGCAATTACTACACCTGCATCTGGTTGAAAAGTAATAACCTTTTGCGCCCATTCACCTAAAGCGGCATAGTTTTCAACGGAAGATCCGGCAGAAATGGCTACAGAGATCAACCCCAGTCCCATTTCAAATAAAAGCAAAGCGATCAAGAGGATATCCGCAATTGAACTGTTTATTCTGATCCGTTGGTCCTTAAGTCGCCTGACGAGAAGTATCGTTATTCCGACCACGGCGGCGGTGCCAAAAACAGACCCCATTATAACTGCCAATATCTTTTTTGTTGCAGTGGTCATAAACAGGTGATAAAAATGTTCAGGAGTAAAAAGGCCCATAAAGTGTCCGATAAAAACCAGGATAATGCCATAATGAAACAAATTGCCTCCCCATCGCTGGCCTTTCTTCGAGAGAAACTGGCTCGATTCAGCTTGTAATGATTTTGATGTTTTTACTATTCGAGTGATAACACCAAACCAGAAAAGAGTCATGGCGATGTGTGGCAAATAGGTGAATAACAGGTTGTTGATATAATTATCCATAAACATTATGATTTACAATTTAAACAAGCATTTTCGTCTCCGAATGTTACGGGCTCTTCTTCGTAAGCTTCATCAATACTGATTTCAGGCATTTCTGTTTCCATTTTTTCAATCCGGGCTTCGGCGGGTTTGCGGCCAGATAATTTGATGATGGCAGATAAAAGATATTTATATGGATTGTCCTTATCTTCCAGCTTTTTGTGAATAAAGCCTACAATATCAATAATCTCAGAAAGATAATCCATAGCCTTTGATTGCGTTTGCATGGCAAGGAATTCGAGAAATACAGGCAGATAATCAGGTAATTCCGGACGGTTTATATTTAATCCATTTTCATTGTAAAGACCGATCAGGTCAACCATGGCCTGACCGCGGTCTTTTGAATCGCCATGTACATGCTCAAACAGGTAAAGAGAAACCGAGCGCGAATAATCGAACAGTTGAACATAGTGCTCTTGCCAAAATGTCAGTGGCTTTTTTGCAAAAAAGTCAACAAAAATGTCTATTCCGGAAATGGCTTCGGCGTTCATCAAATTCTCCTCCTTAAGTGAAGAATTAACCTGAGGTAAAAAGTCATAAATTTCCTCGTTGGGATAAGTAATCAACAGCGAAATTATTTTATAAGTTTTCAGCATTTTACATTCCTCCAAATAAGTTTTTCAAACGACTTTCCATGCTGCCGCACCCTTCTCCATCACTGAACCCACACTCAGCCTTATCGCCAAAGGCATCAATAGCATATTCCTTATGTGACACGGGAATTACAAAGCGGTCTTCGTAATCGGCAATGGCCATGTAGCGGTACATCTCTTCGACCATTTCAGCCGTCAGGCCTGTACCAGATAATACCCCTTCATCTTCACTGTTTTCAACAGTTTTACTCCTCATGAACGCACGCATGGCCAGCATTTTTACCAATGCTTCCCTTACCGGCTTTTCATCGCCTGCAGTGAACATATTGGCCAGATATTTAACAGGGATACGCAGCATATCTACATCCGGAATAATGCCATTGAAACCCAGTTTTCCACTTTCAACTTCTTCCTGGATAGGCGATAAAGGCGGGGTGTACCAAACCATCGGTAAAGTTCGGTACTCGGGATGAAGTGGAAAAGCTACTTTCCACTCGACTGCCATTTTGTAAACAGGCGATTTTTGAGCTGCATCGATAAAATTATCGGGAATGCCTTGTTTGCGGGCTTCTGCTATAATTTCAGGATTATGGGGATCAAGGAAAATACCGATATGGGATTGATACAAATCAACCGGATTTTCGGAAGAGGCTGATTCCTTGATTTTTTCGGCATCGTAAAGCATTACGCCGATATACCTGATTCTTCCAACGCAAGTTTCGCTACAGATAGTTGGTTCCCCGTTTTCAATCTTCGGATAACACAGCGTGCATTTCTCAGAACGTTTGGTTTTCCAGTTGAAATAGATTTTTTTGTATGGACAGGCGCTCACGCACTGACGCCATCCCCGGCAACGATCCTGGTCGATGAGCACAATGCCATCATCTTCACGCTTGTAAATGGCACCTGAAGGGCAGGCCGCCACACAGGTCGGATTGAGGCAATGTTCGCACAGGCGCGGCAAATACATCATGAAGGCGTTCTCGAACTTGCTGTATATCTCTTTGTCAATGTCATCAAAATTCTTCTCTTTACTGCGTTCTTCAAATGCACCCCCCAGATCGTCTTCCCAATTTGGACCTTTCTCGATCTTCTCCATCGGAAGTCCGGTAATCATTGAATGAGGCCTGGCTGTAGGTGGTGTAGCAAACTTTCCAGATGAATGTAAAATACTGTAGTTGAAGGTGAACGGTTCGTAATAGTCATCGATCTGAGGTAAGTACGGATTTGAAAAAATGTTTTTCATGATACCTGTCTTATTCCCCATACGCGGACGAAGCTTCGATTTATCGAGTACCCAGCCACCCTTCCATTTGTCCTGATTTTCCCAGTCGGTGGGATAACCCTGTCCTGGTTTAGTTTCAACATTATTAAACCAGGCATATTCCATCCCTTTGCGGGTTGTCCATACGTTTTTACAGGTAACCGAACAAGTATGACAGCCAATACATTTGTCGAGGTTTAATACCATTGCAATTTGAGCCTGTATTTTCATAATCTAATGAGTATTAAACGTGTTAATGTTTTACTTCTTCGTCTTTCCATTCCACTTTCTTCAGTTTGCGGACGACCACAAACTCGTCACGGTTTGATCCGATGGTTCCGTAATAATTGAATCCATATGACAATTGAGCATATCCGCCAATCATGTGTGTTGGCTTCAGGCATAATCGCTCTACGGAGTTATGCACACCGCCGCGATTACCCGTTAACTGACTAATCGGCATATTTACAGTTCGTTCCTGGTTGTGATACATGATCAGTGCACCGACAGGAATCCGCTGAGATACAATCAGCCTAGCTACGGATGCTCCGTTGCTGTTAAAGACTTCAATCCAGTCATTGTCTTTGAGTCCAATGCTGGCGGCATCTGTTTCGCTCATCCAGGCTACCGGACCTCCGCGGCCTAGTGTGAGCATGACTAAATTGTCAGACCACGAAGAATGGATGGTCCATTTATTATGAGGTGTCATAATGTTTATGACCATGTACTCGTCCTCCTTTTCCGCTTTACCTAGTACTTCAAGAATTGATTTGGTGTTGATAGGCGGTTTGTAAGTGACCATATTCTCCCCAAATGCAATCATCCACGGATGATCCTGATAAAGGGTTTGCCGTCCGGTGAGTGTTCGCCACGGGATCAGTTCATGCACATTGGTATAACCAGCATTGTACGATACCTTTTCGGAATCGATGCCGCTCCATATAGGAGAAGTGATGATCTTTCGAGGTTGCGAAAGCAGGTCGCGATAACGTATTTTTTCCTCCTCGCGGCCTAAAGCCAGATGCGTGTGTTTGCGTCCTGTAATTGCTTCCAGCGCTTTCCAGGCTTTCATGGCAACCGCGCCATTGGTCTCAGGAGCCAGAGAAAGAATAACCTCAGCAGCCTGAATGTCCGTTTCAATCTTCGGAAGACCTTTGGTTTCACCTTCTTCACTTTTGGTATTATTAAGGAGTGCAAGCAGGTCTATTTCGGCCTCTGTGTTCCAGTTAATTCCTTTACCACCATTGCCCAGAGTCTTCATCAGTGGCCCCAGACTGGTGAACCGATTGTAAGTTTCCGGATAATTACGTTTCAGAGTGATTATTTTTGAGAAGTTGATTCCGGGCTTTATTTCTAAATCCGAATTTTTCCAATCTTTTGCGTCGGTAGTCTCCGATAACTCCATCGGAGTATCGTGTTGAAGCGGAAGCAATACAATGTCAGTCTCGTTGTCAAGATGTCCTTTAGCCAGTATTGAAAATTTTTCTGCCAACCCTTTAAATATATCCCAATCTGTTCGGGATTCCCATACAGGATCAACTGCCCGTGAAAATGGATGAATAAATGGGTGCATGTCGCTGGTACTCAGATCGTTTTTTTCGTACCACGAAGCGGCCGGAAGCAAAATGTCTGAATGCAATCCGGTGGTTGACATCCTGAAATCGAGGCTTACCAGCAGATCAAGCTTTCCTTCCGGGGCATCGTCGTGCCATTTGACTTCGGAAGGTAAGGTCTGTCCCAATTCTTTCAGATCGTTGCCCTGAACGCTATTTTGTGCTCCCAGCAAGTGCTTCATAAAATATTCCATTCCTTTTGCGCTTGACCCCAACAGGTTCGATCTCCAAACAAAAAGGTTGCGCGGGAAGTTGGCTGGATTGTCGGGATCTTCGGAGGCCAAAGTCAGTTTCCCGCTTTTTAATCGCGAAACCACATATTCTTCTGAAGTCACACCTGCAGATTCTGCTTCTTTGGCAATTGTTAACGGATTTTTGCTCAGTTGCGGAGCACTCGGTAACCAACCCATGCGCTCTGCGCGAACATTGCAATCGATGAGTGAAAGATTTTCCCATTCCGACTTATTGGTAAGAGGAGAAAGCAATCCGTTTAGTTTCACTTTCTCATACCTCCATTGGTCAGTGTGCATATACATGAATGAGGTGGTATTCATTTGCCTTGGCGGACGGTTCCAGTCGAGGGCAAATGCCAGTGGTAACCAACCTGTCTGAGGCCTGAGTTTTTCCTGACCAACGTAATGAGACCAACCACCGCCCGACTGGCCGACACAACCACAAAATACCAGCATGTTGATAGCGCTCCGGTAAATCATATCAGTATGATACCAGTGGTTGACTCCGGCCCCGATAATAATCATTGACTTTCCTTCGGTAGCCGCCGCATTCTCAGCAAATTGTCTGGCGGTAGAGATGATGTGTTGAGCTGGAACTCCGGTAATTTTTTCCTGCCATTTTGGAGTAAAAGGCAGGTCCTCGTCATAGCTTTTTGCTGAATTCGGGGCATCAAAACCACGGTCAATTCCATAGTTGGCAACCATCAGGTCGAATACAGTGCAGGTATAAATTTCACCCTGAATGGTTTTGATTTTTCTGACCGGCACTTTGCGTTCAATAATATCGTCGTGGCCTGTTGCCGAAAAATGTTCGTGTTTAAAAGTCGAGCCTCCAAAATAAGGGAACTGCACATGAATCACTTCATCATGCTTTTCAAAAAGTGAAAGTTCAGGAATAATATCGGCGCCGGTTTTGCTGTCCTTTAGCTCGAGATTCCATTTTTGTTTTTTCTCCCATCGCGATCCGATCGTCCCGTTTGGCACCACATAGTTGCCCGACAGTTCGTCGAGTAAAACAGGTTTCCATTCCGATTTTTCACCTATAACGGGCATATTTTTAAGATCACTGGCCCTGAGAAGAGTTCCACTCATATATTTCCCGTCTTTTTTCTCAATCTTAACCAGAAAAGGCAAATCAGAATATTGACGGGCATATTTCTCAAAATAGGGTGTTTTTTTATCCAGATAAAACTCTTTCAGGATCACATGTCCCATGGCCATACCCAAAGCAGCATCGGTGCCTTGTTTGGGTTTCATCCATAAATCGGCAAATTTAACGGCATCGCTGTAGTCGGGGGCAATAACGATCGATTTTGTCCCTTTATAGCGAACCTGAGTATAGAAAGGAGAATCAGGTGTGCGTGTAAGCGGAACATTAGATCCCCAGAGCATCAGGAATGATGAGTTGTACCAATCAGCGCTTTCAGGAACATCGGTTTGCTCTCCCCATGTTTGTGGCGATGCCGGTGGCAGATCGCAATAGAAATCATAGAAACTTAGCACGGTTCCTCCGATTAGGCTCAGGTAGCGCGTGCCGGCCGCATAAGAAACCATCGACATGGCAGGAATAGGGGAGAACCCTGCAAGTCGATCGGGACCATAAGTTTTTATCGTATAAATATTTGCAGCTGCAATGATTTCGTTTACTTCATCCCATTCGGCACGAATAAAACCTCCCAGACCACGTGCTGCTTTATACTGCTTTGAAATTACCGGGTTGCTGACTACTGCTTCCCAGGCTTTTACCGGGTCGGAGAGGCGAGCCTTTGCTTCCTTATATGCAGTCAGCAATTCTCCGCGGATCATGGGATACTTAACCCGGTTTGCACTATATAGGTACCATGAATAACTGGCGCCCCGAGGACAACCGCGCGGTTCGTGATTGGGCATTCCCGGCCGTGTACGTGGATAGTCGGTTTGCTGGGTTTCCCAGGTCACAAGCCCATTCTTTACAAATATTTTCCACGAGCAGGATCCTGTACAGTTTACTCCATGAGTGGAGCGAATAACCTTATCGTGCTGCCAGCGATTACGGTACATACGCTCCCAATCGCGATTTTCACTTGTAATTGCGAGGTGTTTGTCTTTGGTTTTTTCTACTTCTTTGCTGAAATAAAAAAGTTTATTTAACAGGCTCATGATGGTAGTTGTAAATGAAATAATTATAAACCGAATCTTTGACCATACTAATGTACAAAAACCCTATCTGACTACGAATGTATTTTTGCAGGAATATAATCCCGTATGATTGCATAAAACATACCTATTGTACATATACTCCATGTGACAAGTGCAACGTAAACAAAAACAGAGGGAATCTTCATCAAGAAAGGTAGGTCAAGCGCCTGCGAAAGTCTGTAAGTGCATACGGTGTACATACCCAAAGGGAAGATCATTCCCCAGTATTGTGGATGATATTTAATAGGAAAATGTTTAAATATATGACGCCAGATACCTAAGATGACTATAAGCGGAATCCACCAGGTACCTATTGCCCAGAAGAAGAGAGTGAATCCCTTTAAAAATGGAAGTATAGAGGTTAGAAAATTCATTTTGAAAGCATTTAAAATAAGCATCGATCCTGCCAGTGTTGATATGGCCACGGCTCCCATATTAATCCAGTAAGGAGGAGCAAACTCTTCGGCTTTCATTTTGAAAAACGACATCCGATAAACAATCAGTGTTATCACGATGATATAAAACATACAGCCACAAAGAAACATGACAAGTGAGAAAAAGAATACTTCTTCATACCCAAACGGCAGATAACCTGCCAGTTGGGTCCCCAAAATAGAAATTGATTGTGTGGATACAATGAATAACAGCCACACCCCGCTGATTGCATCGTTGATAGCAGGTTTTCCTCCATTGACGGTAATAATAGTGAATATTAGATACATGAGAATGAACCAGGCAACGGTACCCGTATAATACAAAAGAGAAGCAATGTGCAGATTGCCTGAGATCAGTACAAATTGGGTCCCGAGAACACAACTACCGGCTACAAAAGTAAGTAAACCCGGACCTTTTGCATGGTCACTGGTATCGGCCTTAAACTCTGGGAAATAGATGATTATCCTCAATAAGTACATGATGCAAAGAAAAATGTAGGCCGCCATATTGAAGTAAAAGAGCAGCTTGGCAATGAGATGGAAACTAAATAGATGAGCAGCAATAGAAACAATACCCGTAGCCATTACAAGTGCAAAATATGCAATATGCATATTCTTTAAGCCGGATAGAAATGTATTGGTAAAAGGCGTAGTTTTATTCAATTTGAAAAATTTGATTAAAAGTGGATGTATTGATTAACTGTGTTTATATCAACTTAAGATTTTTCGAAAGATCCATCTGATATTTTTCTTTGAGATCAGCAAATGTTGTATTTGTGAGAGTCTCAATCATTTTTGAACGTGCTTCCCTCCATGGTTCATGCATAATACATGGTTTATCAACAATACAGCAACTGAAGCCAAGAATACAGTTACATATTGCATCAATTCCTTCCAGTTTATTAATAACAAGGGCCAGATTTATTTCCTTCAACTCTTGGGCAAAAACAAAACCACCATTTCGTCCTGATGAACTTTTAAGAAATCCATGCTTCGATAAATCGGTTAACAAGCTTCTGAGATAGCGACGAGGAATATTTAATTGCTGGTGAAGGTATTCTGCAGAATACATATTCTCATTCCGGGTTGCCATAAACCCGAGAACAGTAAGTGCATACTCTGTGGTTTTATTAAGAATCATATATTACTACCTTTTTATAGTATTTAATTCAAAGTTAAAAATAAAAAGGTATTTCAGAGTTTATCTACTTATAAATCTCAGCAAACAATTTCATTTCAAACAAGTAATAATATGTCTTTATAAAATAATAAAGATATCTCTTGCACATTAATAATTTTTAATCTTATCTTTGTGTGTGAATATTCACTAACTACATAATCTATAGATAATATAAAATTTTAAGTTATGAAGATTATTAAATATCATGATCAAGTGGTCAAAGAAACGCCACACAAAGTTGACGTAAGAGAGATGTATAGTACGGAATCAGCAACCGCTACGATTATCACATTAAGATCTGGAGAAAGTTTAAAACCTCACAAAACACCGGTTGATGTATTTTTCTTTATTTTTGAAGGATATCCAACAATTCATATTGGTGAGGAAAGCGAAGTTTGCGAGATTGATTCTCTTGTTGAAAGTCCTGCTAACGTTGTACATTTTCTCAGTAATAATTCGGATAAAGTAGCCCGGATTCTGGTAGTAAAAGCGCCAAGGCCCAAGATTTTAAGCAAAGTTCTTTAACTAATACCTGAATATCAACATGGAAATTACATCCCGTCAATTGGAGATTATTGAGGCAGCTGGAAAAATACTAACATCATCAGGTGTTAGTGGGTTGACCATAAAAAATCTGGCTAAAGAAATGGATTTTTCTGAAAGCGCAATTTACAGGCACTTTACCAGTAAAGAGGAAATAATCTTAGCGATGCTGGAATATCTGGCAAGAACAATCGATGAGCACCTACAGAATGCTATTCCAATTACTGATGATCCGAAAGCGAAATTTGTTGCCATGTTCCAAAGTCAGTTTGCGTTTTTTGAAAGTCATCGACACTTCGTTGTGGTTGTTTTTTCCGATGGCTTATTGAAAGAAAGTCAAAGTATTAATGAAGCGATCCTTAAACTGCTCGGGATTATTGTGAAAAATTTATTTCCGATATTGCTTGAAGGACAGAATAAAGGAGTGTTTTCAAATAGTGTTCCTTTGGAGGATCTGATGTACATTTTAATGGGGGCATTCAGGTTACAGATGTTCAGATGGAGATTAGAGGATTTCCAGTTTGATATAATTGAAGCAGGAAACAAAATGATTCAATCTGTGCTTACATTAATTCAATCCCAAAAATTATGAAAGAGGTATTCTCATTCCTGGCCGCTGGAATCTTGGCTGCATTTGGCTTTCTGGCCCTATTTCTCAGTATCTCTGTGATATTTGATTTATTTGACTTTAGATCACAAGAAGGCAATTATGTTCTGTTTATAGGTTGGATAAATTTCATTAGTAGTTTGTTCTATCTATTTGCTACTTATGGATTCATAGAGAGCAAGAAATGGACAGCAAATCTCATGGGTATTTCCTCCGTTATGATCATTCTTGTTTTTTTAGGGTTGCTATTTCACATCAACTCTGGATGTATACATGAAAACAAAGTTATTGGGGTTATGACCTTCAGGATTATCGTTTCAATAGTTCTTACAATATTTGCTCATTATTCAATAAATGAATACAGTAAGCTTGAAAGCCATAAAGCACAATAAACGTTTTTCTATTTTTTTACCTATTAAGGTTAGTGAATATTCACTAATGTCTAAAGTATGGATATCAATAAAAGTAATATTGTAGAAATAGCAGGAGCAATCATTAACGAGGCAGGAATAGATGCTTTATCGGTTGATGCCTTAATAAAGAGGATTGGGATTTCGCGTAACGATCTTTTAATTTATCTAGGAGCGGATGATGATATCTTAAAATTCATGTCCTTGAGCCTGGAAGATGAAATACAGCAATTGATTAAAAATGTGGCAGCTATGAATCTCTCACCTGAAAAAGAGCTTGAGAATTTATTTAAAAGTCTTTATGAATTCTTTGGTCAGAAATCATATTATCTGCATGTGCTGTTTTCTTCAGAAATAACTGAAAATGATGTTGCTATTCAAAGGGTATTACAAAGAATAAAGCATAATGTTAAAGCTTATTTGTCAACAGTTTTAGATAGGGGTAAGAAAATAAGAGTCTTCAATAATAAGGTAGAGACGAGATATCTGGTCGAAAATATTCTGGGCCGCTTTCGTTTGTTCATGAGCGACCAACAGCTGACAAACAAAATGATTCGAGATCTAAAATTAATAAGAGCCAATAAGGAATAAATACGAATTAAAATAATTAGAAATGATTACATCAAGGGAAAAGCTATCAAGATTTAATTTACTAAAAGTTCTGCTATTGGGGATTATCCTGTTTATAGGTTTTCTAACAAAAGCTCAAACGTTTACACTGGAGCAATGCATCGACACTGCATTGCAGTATAACCGAACCATCAAACTATCACAGCAGGATGTTTTTCAGGCCAATGAGAAAAACAAGGAAACCAAAGGCAATCTGTTTCCAAAACTGAATGGGATAACTGATTATCGCTATTATACCGACTTACCTTATCAGCTGATGCCTGCTGATGCTTTTGGAGGTCCTGCCGGAACTTATAAGGAAGTACAATTTGGTGTGCCGCAAAGCCTGAATACCAATCTGCAACTAACGGTGCCCATTTACAACCCAACAGCTTTAGGTGCGATAAAAACTACCCGGATAGCCAGTGAACTTTCTGAAGTTCAGAAAAGGAAAACAGATGAAGATGTGGTGCTGGAAGTTTCAAATGCTTACTACAACGCACAGATTCTATTGAATCAACTGGCTTTTTTGGACAGCAACATGATCAATACCAATAAACTACTGCAAACAACCACGTTGCTGCACCAACAGCAGATTGCAAAAGGAACTGATGTGGACAGACTCCAATTACAGTTGGATCAGTTAGCCAATCAAAGAAAAACCGTTTTTTCGCAGCAGCAGCAAGTGTTAAATGCACTCAAATTTCTGATGGGAAAACCAATTTCTGATTCCATCCAGGTTGCAATAACTGAAAACACTTTGGTTCAATTGGATCCTCAGATTCAAGCGACTACAGACATGAAGTTGATTGATAAAAAATTACAATTTAATTACGCTGAACTTAAAGGGCTTCGTAATTCAAAATTGCCTTCGTTGGGTGCTTACGGAGTTTATGGTACGACTGGCTATGGCAATACTGGCGCCAATAGCTTTTTCAATTTTCATCCAATCGGTTATGTTGGCGCTCAACTGTCGATCCCACTGTTTAATGGCACGATTACAAAACACAAGATTGTACAAAAAAAGATAGATATACAGAAAACAAATATTCAGAAAGAACTGGTATCAGAAAAATCGAAACTCGACCTGATTAATGCCGAAATGCAATATACGCTTGCAAACCAAAACATTGCAACAGTTAATGATCAAATAAAACTGGCAAAAAAGATTTACAACAATACCGTGCTGCAAAACAAACAAGGAATGGCAACCATTACTGATTTGCTACTGGCCGACAATTCATTACGCGAAGCACAGCAAAACTACATCGTTGCAATGGTAAATCTTCGAAAGGCTGAATTGGAATACAAACGGGTAACAGGAAACCTTATGGCAATTAAAAATTAAAAATCACGAATTAAAAATCAAGGAAATGAAAAAAACGATCATTTATATAATTGTGGCATTGGCTTTAATCTCCATAGTGGTAATTCGCCTGAAGACCAACAAAGAAACCACTGTAAACAGGGTTTATCAATACAACAAAGAACAGGCAATTAATGTGCAGGCCATCACGCTGAAGCTTGAAAGTGTTAAAAATGATATTTCTTACACGGGAACCTTTGAACCCAACAAAGAAACAAGAATAAGCGCGGATATTCAGGGAAAAATTAATTCGGTTTTGGTGGATGTTGGAAGTGCGGTCCGAAAAGGTCAGGCTTTAGTTCAACTGGACAACTCCTTACTGGAACTGCAATTACAAACCATTGAAATTCAGATTGAAGGATTGGAAGCGGATGTAAAACGATATACCGTACTTGCCAATGCCGATGCCATTCAAGGTGTTCAGCTGGAAAAGACCGAATTGTCCTTTAAATCAGCTAAAGTACAGAAGGCTACTCTAACGGAGCAAATCAATAAAACGATTATTACAGCGCCATTCAGCGGAATTGTTACCGCGAAACTAACAGAAGAAGGAGCCTTCTCGGCACCAGGTATTCCTTTACTCCAAATCACAGATATCTCAAGCCTGAAGTTTACTGTAAATGTTCCCGAACAGGAGTTAAGTCAGTTCGAAACCAATCAACAATACGCTCTTTCCGCAGATGCTTATCCGGAAACGGTGTTGTCGGGAAAGGTGATCATGACAGGCAGCAAAGCCAATATGGGGAATAGTTTTCCGGTACAATTTTCAGTAAACAACACCGCCGATTTAAAAATCAAATCAGGAATGTTTGGAAATGTACAGTTGAAAAACAAGGCAGAAGAAAAGTTAATCATTATCCCGGCATCTGCAATCGTTGGAACAAACATTCAACCACAAGTTTTTCTGGTCAAAAATGGTAAAGCCATTCTTCAAAATATCACCACTTCAAACCGGTTTCAAAATAAAGTACAGGTTTCAAGTGGGTTAACCGAAGGCGATGTAATTATAACCAACGGGTTTATCAATCTTTTTGATGGCGCAAATGTGACAATTAGCAATTAAGTATCATGAACATTACAAAAATAGCAATCAATCGTCCATCGCTGATCATCGTTCTTTTCAGCGTATTCGCCCTGTTGGGGATCATTGGATTTACAAACCTGGGGTATGAACTGTTGCCAGACTTCAACCAGCCGGTGGTAGTAATAAAAACAATGTATCCGGGTGCCGAACCCAATGAAGTAGAAACCTCTGTTTCCAGAAAAATAGAGGACGCCTTATCGAATCTCGAAGGTGTCGATTATTTGGAGACCAAGTCGATGCCCAATGCTTCCGTTATTATTGCCAACCTAAAATACGGAACGAACCTGAGCATTGCCATGCAGGATGCCCAGCGGTATATCGACAATATTAAAAAAGATCTACCGGCAGACATTTTGAGTCCGGTGATGACCAAGGTTTCGCCCAACGATTTACCCATTATATCGATCAGCGCAACAAGTCGCTTGCCTGCTACAGAGTTTTATCAAAAAATGAAAGATGAGTATCTTCCACAAATTCAGCAATTGAAAGGGGTGGCAGAAATTACTCTGCTTGGCGGAGAAGAACGGGAAATTCAAGTGAAGGCTGATCAGGATAAACTGAAACTGTACAAAATATCACTATATCAGGTTGTAGAGGCCATTAACCGCTCAGGAATTGATTTGCCTGCCGGTAAAGCGCAAACTGATAAAGAAAGTAATTCAGTTCGTCTGACAGGAAAGTTTTCGAACGTAAATGATATCATGAATGTTCAGGTAGCTATGCCTGGGCCGGGAATGCCGGTTTATGTAAAAGATGTGGCAACTGTTATTGATGGGGTAAAAGAAATAAGTTCGGTTAGCCGTTACAATGGCGTAAACGGAATAGGTCTTTTATTGAAAAAACAAGGCGATGCCAACGCGGTAGAAGTTTCAAAATTAGTCCACACGAAACTCAAACAAATTGAAAGTGCAAACTCCAACTACGGGGTGAAATTTGATGTTGCCGATGATTCAACCGACATGACCATTGCGGCAGTAAATTCAGTAGTCGATGACCTGATTCTGGCTGTAATCCTGGTTTCATTGGTTATGTTCCTGTTTTTACGAAGCTACCGGAACTCTTTGATCGTATTAATTGCAATCCCGACCTCATTAATTACCGCGTTTGCAGTTATGTGGCTGATGGGCTTCACCTTAAACCTGATGACCTTGCTGGCCATGTCGTTAATTATCGGAATCCTGGTGGATGATGCCATCGTAATTCTGGAAAACATTCAGCGACACCTCGATATGGGAAAAGACAAGGAAACCGCGGCATTGGAAGGGCGTATGGAAATTGGATTTTCAGCCATTTCAATTACGCTGGTCGATGTGGTTGTATTCTTACCGATTCTGTTTTTGCAGGTATTTGTAGCCGATATGCTGAAACAATTTTCAATCGTTGTAATAACATCAACACTTACCAGCTTATTGGTGGGTTTTACCTTGGTGCCATGGCTAGCTTCACGAATAGGCAAAAAGGAAGATTTACAACCGACCAACTTCATGAACCGTTTTTTGCTTTGGTTCGAAAAACAATTAACAACATTCATCGATTGGTACGGACGTCAGTTAGAATGGGTTCTTAGCCATAAACTTATTTTTTCCGGAATCGTTATTTTCCTTTTGGTAATGACGGGGGTGATGATGAAACAAGGCATTATCGGAAAAGAAATGATGTCGACCGGAGATCAGGGAAAGTTTCGTTTGAATCTGGAATATGATAAAACTACAACCGTTCAGGAAAACAATATCAGAACGCAACGAGTTGAAAACTTTATCCTTCAGCAACCTGAAGTAGCTACACTTTTCAGCAACATTGCCGGGCCAAGCACAGGTATCGGAAGTTTAGGGGTGGGCTCTGCCAATATCTCGGAATTTACCATTCAGCTAAAACCTGAAAAGGAAAGAGACATCAAAACTGAAGCGTTTATGAAATCGCTTCGCGAAGAGTTGAAAAAGCAATTTACGGGAGTTAACTTTTCAATGGCAGTTTTAGGCTTACTGCCAAAACAGGCGCCCATCAAAATAACCCTGAGCGGAAGCGACCTGAATTTGGTAATGAAAACAGGAAATGAACTGAAAGCGGCTATTGAGAAAATACCAGGCGCCGATAATGTTCAATTGTCGGTAGAAGAAGGAAGCCCTGAATTCAAGGTGATTCCCGACAAAGATAAGATGCAGCGATTGGGATTAACAACTGCCTATGTCGGGTTGAATTTAAGGACAGCCTTTACGGGAAACGATGATGCCACATTAACCGAGAATGGAACAGAATATCCGGTAAGGATATGGCTGGATGATTTTGACCGGAAAAACTTTGAAGACGTGCAGCGTATTTCCATCGTAAACCCAATGAACATTCCCATTGAAGTATCTCAGTTTGCTGAAGTCAGGCAAGACAATTCGCCTTCGTTGCTCGAAAGACTGGACCGGCAACCTTCTGTAACCATTACTTCAGAATCGTTTGGAAGACCTTCAGGAACGCTGGCTGATGAGGCAATCAGCTTTCTGAAAACGCAACCGTTGCCCGAAGGGGTAAAATTAACCTGGGGGGCAGATATCAAAACGCAGAATGAAAGTTTCGGGGCTTTGGCTTCGGTTCTTATCATCTCATTTATACTTATTTACCTGATCATGGTAGCCCTCTATGATAGTTACATTTATCCGTTTGTGGCTCTATTTGCCATACCGATGGCTGCTATTGGTGCATTCCTTGCCTTAAACTTATCGCTAAACCATCTGACTCTGTTTGCACAGTTAGGATTAATCATGCTTATGGGGCTGGTAACAAAAAATGCCATCCTGATTGTAGATTTTACCAACCAGCTAAAAGCCCAGGGCAAATATTATAAAGAAGCATTGATCATTGCAGGGAAAGAGCGTATGCGCCCTATTTTAATGACAACTCTGGCTATGGCAATTGGAATGTTGCCCATTGCATTGGCACGAGGTACAGCCAGCGAGTGGAAAAACGGTTTGGCATGGGTGATCATCGGAGGTTTGTTATCGTCCATGATTTTAACGGTTTATTTAGTCCCGATGGTTTACTATGTTGTAGATCGGATTAAAGAGAAAGTCGCGAATAAAAAACAGAAATAAAATGAATAAGATAATCATAATCATTCAATCGCTTTTAGTAATCGTACTGCTGTCTTCATTTAGCATTCAAAAGCAGGAACCCTGCTCATTAACAATTGAAGTGAATGAATTACGAAATTCAAAAGGTACAGTGCTCTTCACGTTGTACAACAGAGAGGATGCATTCCCTGATGAGCATTATAAAAAGTATTTCAAAAAACTTACCGGTAAAATAGTAAATGGCTCATCTTCGGTAACATTCAAAAACCTGCCGGAAGGGAAATATGCGGTAAATATCCTACACGATGAGAACAATGACGGGAAAATTAAAAAAGGAATCATCCTACCCAAAGAGGGAATTGGTTTTTCAAATTATGAATCTATTGGTTTTTCAAACCGGCCCTCTTTTGCAAAAGCATCTTTTAGTGTGCAGGGTGACAAAAAGATAAAGATTAATATCATATACCTGTAAAAGATGAAACGTTGTCTTCTTCTGATTTTGATTTCTACAACTCCGATCCTTTCAAGCATTGGGCAGGGAAGAGATTCACTCCAGATTGGACTTCCAATAATATCTCAGGTAACCCAGGGCAATAGCTATATCACTTTTCCTGCTGATATTGGTAACATTGAACCACTCTGGTTCGAAGGAAATGTTATTCCGAATTTTTACCTTAGAGAAAGTAAGGATTCTCGTTGTATGGGAGTTCTGACACCTCAAATTATCATCCGGATGTATAATGAGCCTTCGTTTCCTGTCCGAACTCCGAGCTACATACCGCAAGTAACATTGTACTATCGATTAAAGAATAAATCGAACCTGCGGACTCAGAATTTATTTCTACGGTTTGCGCACCATTCCAACGGTCAGGATGGAGATTTTTATTTGGAAAACGGTGAACTAAATGTGAAGTCTGGAGATTTCGCTACCAATTATATAGAGCCTGGTTTTATCATAACGAATGTAAATAAACGTCTAAATGCTTATCAGTTTTTCAAAACTTCTGTTGAGATTCATCCCCCAGGTTATAGTAGCGATGAACTCGATGGAATATACAGTAAAGTTCGCTGGCATACCGCAGCTTCCATCTTTAAACTTCCGAATGATAATAAATTAATTACAAATAAAGGGAATGCATCAATATCGCTGAAAGGCGAGGCTACATGGATGTTTGGGAATGTGAACAGTTGGGATTGGATTTCATCAGACAGGCTAAATGTGAGCTTTACTTTTTACTATCACCCAAAATTTTTGGAGGATATCGGGCTATTCGTTCAGTATTATCATGGGTTGGATTATTACAACATGTATTTCAGTCACAGGCTGGATGTTCTTCGGTTTGGGTTGATGACGGAAAAATTAAGGTTTTAAATCTAAAATCATGGGAAGCAAGAAGTTAACTACAGAAGCTAAAATATTTGACGCTGCAAATAGTATCTTTCTGTTATTCGGATACCATGGAACTACAATACAGCAAATTGCGACCAAAGCTGATGTAAATACAGCGGCAATTCACTACTATTTCAGATCAAAAGAAAAGTTATACCGAAATGTCGTCGAAAGCATAATTGACATATTTTTAAGAAATAGATCTCAAATTATTTCAAATAGTAAAAGATTTGAAGAAACCAGATGGTTCTTCTTTACTGAATTATACAATAACAAGGAGCTATTTGAAAAAACACTGAAAGAGTTATATCCGGATGTTTGGGATAGGAATTTAAACGACATAAAGAACTGGATTGATAATACAAACACCCAACTCCCGAACCCTTGAGATAACCATGGTTTTCAATAAAATGGTCATGATAGATATATGAATACATCAATAGAAAATATGAATATCTTTTAATAATATCTAATATGACAACAGATAAAATCGGTAGAAATGCTCGCATACTTTGGGTGATTCTCAACAATAAAAAAGGAATGTCGCTTTCCGCTTTATTGAAAACTAGTGAATTAACCGAGTCTGACTTTTCAATGGCAATAGGTTGGCTTGCCCGGGAATACAAGATTGCTTTTTATAAAATAGATGAAGAACAAATGGTGACTTTACTCTATTGATTTGAATCTTTATGGAGTTGCAGACTGAAGCCTATTCTTTAGTTAAACCTTGAAGAATTTAAGGATATAACGTTATGAAAACGACAATTGTTCCTGTCCCATATACCAGGCTACTCAATGCTGGTATTTGAGTAGGGAAATTAATGAAAGTATTAATTTGAGAAACTAAATCTACAAAACGTCAGAAATGATTAAAGATCAAAATGCTGAAGACATCAAAATCTTCAGTAACGGCCTTGATATAAAAAGAGCAAATAAAACAGCCAATTACGAATTCACGATCATCGTTCCTGTTTTTAACGAGCAGGATAATATGCCCGCACTGGAAGATAAGTTTTCAGCTTTTATTTCAGAATCGTTGCTCAATACTTGTGTGTTGTTTGTAAATGACGGTTCGTCGGACCAAAGTCTCGAACGAATAATTGCAATATGCGCCCACAACGAACATTTCTTCTATGTCAGTTTTGAAAAAAACGCGGGGCTAAGTGCAGCGATAAAAGCCGGAATTGAAGTTTCACAGTCAAAATATGTTGGTTACATCGATGCAGATTTGCAAACTACTCCGGAAGATTTTAATCTGCTGATACCATACTTGCACAACTTTGAAATGGTGATGGGAATTCGGGCTAATCGGAAAGACCGTTTTGTAAAAAATCTGTCATCCAAAATTGCCAATGGATTTCGCCGGTTCATGACCAAGGATGGCGTTTCGGATACTGGATGTCCGTTGAAAATTATGCGAACCGATTACGCCAAACGGATTCCATTATTTAACGGCATGCACCGTTTTTTACCTGCCCTCATACAATTGCAAAATGGCAAAGTCGAACAGGTTCCCGTTCGCCATTTTCCACGCGTTGCCGGAAAATCGAAATTCAATCTGGGCAACAGGCTGGTTGCGCCTTTCATCGACTGCTTTGCCTATCGGTGGATGAAAAAACGGTACCTCAATTTCCAAATTGCAGAAACCAACATTGATAGAAGATGATATACGTTTTAGGATTCATATCGCAGGTACTTTTCTTTACCCGTACTCTTATTCAATGGGTGTTGTCGGAGCGCGCCCAAAAGGTGCTTTCGCCAACCATTTACTGGGTATTGAGCATTGTTGCCTCTTATCTTTTTGTCATTTATGGGTGGTTTCGCAACGACTTTGCCATCCTTCTCGGACAACTCATTTCGTATTATATCTACATCTGGAACCTGGATGAAACTGGCGTGTGGAAACGAATGAACCGCTTTCTAAGGTCAATTCTCGTCGTTACCCCAATCATTGCAATCGTGTTTGTGATACAAAATGGGCACTATTTTATCGAGAACTTTTTTACCAACGAAAAAATCCCCGTTTGGTTAATCATTTTTGGCACCCTGGGGCAAATTCTGTTTTCGCTGCGTTTTGTTTACCAGTGGCTTTATTCCATGTCTAAAAACGAGTCACTGCTTCCCATCGGCTTTTGGCTAATCAGCCTGGTTGGCTCAGGAATAATTGCCATTTACGGAATCATCCGAGTTGATCCGATACTGATACTGGGGCAATCGGTCGGGTTTATTGCCTATACACGAAACATCATGCTTTACAAAAAAGAACTAAATAACCGATTACATGATGAGCCGATATTTAACCAATAATACCTTGAGGTATGCCTTGTTTTTCATAGCTGTTTTACCGGCATTCATCTTTCGCGACTTTACTCCGGATAATGAATCGCGATATTTAAGCATTGCCGACGAAGCCTTGCGTAATGGCGCTGTTTTTACATTTGCCGATCATGGAATCATTTATGCCGACAAGCCCCCACTTTATCTTTGGGTTGTGATGTTCGGCAAATGGCTTTTTGGCTATCACAACCTGTTGTTTTTAGGCCTATTCTCGTATGTACCAGCTTTAGTCGTTCTCTACATAATGGACAAATGGGTGAAAAACATCCTTTCCGAAAGAGAGCGTCTGGTGGCACAACTGATGCTTTTAACGAGCGGTTTTTTTGTTGGCACAGCCATCGTGCTTCGAATGGATATGATGATGTGCATGTTCATTGTTTTAGCACTTTACACGTTTTTCAAAATGTATATTGGGGAAGGAAAGCCCCGGGATTCCTGGTTGTTCCCTTTCTTCGTATTTATGGCCATATTCACTAAAGGACCAATCGGGATTATTGTTCCGCTCGTTTCAACCATCACTTTTCTTATTCTGAAAAAAGAACTCAGAACGATTGGCAAATTTTGGGGGTACAAAATGGTACTGGTTTTATTGGTATTGTGTGGAGCTTGGTTTGCAGGGGTTTATGCCGAAGGTGGCAGCCAATACCTGAATGATCTGCTTTTCAATCAAACGATTAACAGGGCTGTGAATTCGTTCCATCACAAAGCACCTTTTTATTACTATTTTGGAGCATTCTGGTATTCGCTTGCTCCATGGTCGATTCTGATTGCCGGAATTTTGATTGCCGGACTTAAAAAGAAACTGGCTGCAACTGATCTGGAACTTTTCTTCCTGGTGATTGCCCTTTCGACAATTGCGACTTTATCACTCTTTAGCTCCAAACTGGCCGTTTACATGCTTCCTTCTATTCCGTTTTTTGTGTATCTGAGCGCCCTGTGGCTGGCAAAGTTAGGTTCGCCGCGTTGGATGTTTCTACTTGCTGGTATTCCTGCAATAATCCTTATCCTGATTTTTCCGGGAGTAATTGTGGCTTCCCAACTCCAAAAAATCAATGAAGTTGGTATCTCTCCGCTGGTTTTTATTTCCTGTTTTATTTTATCAGGTTCAGGAATTCTGACATTTCGCTTACTGAGAAAGCATGAGCTGAATAATGCAATCATTTCACTTGGAACCGGAATATTGATATCCGTATTCGTCGTTTCATTTGCAATCCCCCGGTATAACAAATATATCGGGCTTCAGGAAATTTGTAATCAGGCAAAAGAAACAGCCTTTGAAAAGGGTGGTGTAAACTACTACTACTGCGAAATGACCATAGCCGACAATCTGAATGCTTACCTGGGAGTTATGCCTGAAAAACTTCGAATAGTTGATTTATATAAGGCAGATTCTTCGATGAAAACACCGGCAATACTTTTTACATGGCACAAGGCTATTGAACGAAATGACTCTCTGAGAGTATTTCTGAAGGGCAAAAAAATGCATCAGTGGGGCGGCAACTTTTACATAGAAATAGACCGAAAGAAATGAAAATATTAATCACAGGCGCTGCAGGCTTTATCGGTTTCCATGCCGTGAAGCATTTTGCGGAAAACGGAGATCGGGTTGTCGGGATTGACAACATCAACAATTATTATAATGTTGACCTAAAATATGACCGGTTGAAAGAAACTGGCATCTGCAAGGCGTTGATACAAAACCACAAAGCGGTTCAAAGTGTAAATTATCCAAATTACCGGTTTTTCAAGGCCGATCTTTTGGATAAAGAATTCATCGACGAACTTTTTAAACACGAACATTTCGATGTGGTTTGCAACCTTGCCGCCCAGGCCGCGGTGAGGTATTCCATTGAAAATCCATACGTTTACATCAATTCAAACATTATTGGGTTCCTGAATATCCTTGAAGCCTGTCGGTTTCATCCGGTACAGCATCTTGTTTATGCCAGTTCGAGCAGCGTTTACGGCATGAATACGAAAATCCCGTACAACGAATCCGACCAGGTTGACAAACCAGCCAGTCTTTATGCCGCCAGCAAAAAGTCGAACGAATTAATGGCGCATGCGTACAGCAAGCTCTATAAAATCCCATCAACCGGAGTCCGTTTTTTTACAGTCTATGGTCCGTGGGGAAGGCCTGATATGGCACCATTTATATTTATGGATTCAATCATAAACCAGAATCCTATTGAGGTATTTAATCACGGAAAGCTTTCGCGTGATTTTACCTACATCGACGATATAGTTGAAGGATTATCGGTAGTCATCGATCACGCCCCGACCAATGAAATTCCTTATAAAATCTACAATATTGGTGCAGGAAAACCGGTTCAACTTTTCGATTTTATTGCTGCCATAGAAAAAGTGACTGGCAAAACTGCCATTAAACGGATGGTAGAGATACAACCCGGCGACGTTTATCAGACCTTCGCCGATACAACAGAACTAGAAAAAGACCTGAACTACAAGCCTCAAACATCTATTCAGGAAGGAATTAACAAGTTGTATAATTGGTATTTAAACTATGACAAGCGGTCCAGAAAAAGACTACAGTTCAATTAGTTTGAACAGAAATATTTAGAATTGACTTAATTGATTGAAAACATGCTCATTATAGAGTATAAATTTTCGTAGATATTTAAATATATGGGAGGAGTTAAAGCTATTTATGGCGGGGGCATTAGATATTCATTAAAAACAATATTGGGACCGCAGAATATGACTTTGGGGTATTCCGGATCGATGGATAAACCCACTTTCTCGGCCAACTTCGGGTACTGGTTTTAATGGTCTATGAAACTGGGAAACAGCAGAAAAATGAACAGTCAAAATCAGGTCAATTTTAACACCTCCGGGGCTGACGGCAACCTCAGTAAAATAAAATGATATAGTTATCTGATAAAAATTAAAATTATGGAACTTGAAAAATTAAAAACCGTTGCCTCAACCATAACGGTTATTCTGGAAGAAGAAGGAATTATGTCGTTGGATGAGTTAAGAGACATGGTAAACCTACCTGAAAAAGATGTGTTATTGGCACTGGACTGGCTTCATGGCAAAGAACGGGTAGAGCTCCTGCCAGCAGAGAATATAATGCTGGTATTTAATCTTTTGGCAGAACAGCATTTTATACAGAACAGCCACATGTGATCAGAAACAATTACACAGAAACATGAAAACAATTTATAACGGTATGATGGTCATGGTCTTGCTTGTTATCTGCTCATGCAGTAAGCTCACACAATACAGCCCGTATGATGCAAATACCGAGCACAGCAACGTAAATTCGCAAAATATTTCGGAAATACTGAGCAAACAACAACCGGGCGATTCACTTGTTTTTATTGCCATTTCGGATACTCATACCGACTATTCCGATCTGAGAGCTGCGGTAACAACCATCAACGAAATGGAAGGGATTTCGTTTGTAATGGTTTGCGGTGATATCACTGATTGGGGCTTGTTCAAAGAGCTCGACGACTACTATCACCTGATTAGCCGATTGAATATTCCATTTGTGACCCTAATCGGGAATCACGACTATCTGTCAAATGGCAAATTAATTTTCAACAAGATGTTTGGACCGACTAATTACTATTTTGATATCGGGAATTACCGGATGGTTGTGTTCGACAATGTGGTTTGGGAAAACGGAAATCAGGAACCTGACTTCGAATGGTTTCAGCAAACGCTTAATATTCCTAAAGGGATGACCAGCATTACCTGCTTCCACATTCACCGGTTTGACCCCCAGTTAGATAATGGTTATGCTGATAAAATGCTTGGAATTATAGAAAAGTATCCGGTGAGTCTCAGCATTTTTGGGCATGGGCACGATTACTGGGAAGAGGAAGTCAATAACCGCCGATACCTTATGGTTCCGGATATTACGATGCGGAATATGACTAAAATAACCCTTGCCAATAAAACTGCAACAATTCAAATATTAAGTTTTTAAAAACAACACGATGAAAGCCATAAGTATAAGATTGTTCCTACTTCTTGTTTTTGCTTTTGTTTCCGGAAATATTTTTGGTTCTGGAAACAAAGATTCAAAACTGACAAAAAAAATATTTGCACCAGACTATCTTAATTTTCAATATGCGGGAAATCTGGG
Source organism: Aquipluma nitroreducens (assembly GCF_009689585.1). GTDB lineage: Bacteria > Bacteroidota > Bacteroidia > Bacteroidales > Prolixibacteraceae > Aquipluma > Aquipluma nitroreducens. The sequence goes on from NZ_AP018694.1 coordinate 4,793,134, forward strand.
ATTGGGATCGGTGGGCATTGGCTATATTTCTGTGAATAATAAAAGCACTTTAGGATTCAGTTATGGCTACTTACCAGAATCTATAAACAAGGTAGAAGTTCATACTCTTTCGTTAAAAAGAGTATTCCATATCAGCAAACACAGATTTTCAAAAAATCTTCTTGGTACGAGTTATATGGGCACAAACATAATTTTGTCTAAAACTAAGAATACTTATATTAAGTTTCCGAATCACTTTCCTAGCAAATATTATTTTACAAATGCTGTCCATTTTGCTCCATTTATAGGTGCTAAATTTGATAACATCTTAACGAACAAAAAGAAATTATTTAGATATCCGTATATAGAAATCGGGACGATTGATTACTACTTATTTAATTTAATAAAGTATAAACAACTAGATTTTGTCGATTGCTTAAATGTGTCCATGGGAGTTTCCTTCTGTTTAAACAAAAAATAATTGATAGAAAGGTGGTGATTTAACTTTATCTACAGGACTCATTATTTATAAAGAAAATAATAGCTTTTATTGAATCCGTTTATGATCAACTTGAAGATATTGAAGGTTGAGAAGAAATGTCATTGGCCAATGCAAGTGCTGCCATTGCTGTATTGGAAGATTCATTTAATAAAGTCAAAACATCAATTTCAGCATACATTTTTAAAAATGAAGCTGAAGAAATTCATTTTTTCAAAGTAACCAATACCCAATTATTTAGCAAGCTTATCTATTGCCAAAAAGTTTGCAGAATTGAGGCGGCTCGTCCCGCCGGGAGCAATACAGCAATAAAAACTATTTAACAAAAGAATTTGACCGGATTCAATACTATTTTGAAAGAAATATAGACTTTTATAAATACTATCGAAACGGGTATACCCATTTTGATACCTATTATTTTTTGAGGGGCAAGCCTCCTGTTTTCCGCACTTTTCAAAAACAGCCACTGGAAGGCCTGATTTTACTGGGATGAATTTTGAAAATGGGTGTCCCATTTATATTTTTGGGCATGTTTGTACGAAAGAAGTTAAATTCATCAGGGAGTACTTCGGTTCAAATTATCATTAAAGCCAGGGGAAACTACAAGGTTGTCAAAACAATTGGGTGCAGTTCCAACGAGCAAGAGTTGCAGAAATTGTTCTATCTGGGCAAACAGGAGATCGAAAGATTAACTGCTCAGTCCAGATTATTTGTTTCAGAGAACGATACTATTGTCGAACAGGTTTTTTCCGCCATGAGCAATGCCAGCATTCGTACCGTTGGCCTGAGCTTGTTTTCGGAAAGATCTACGACAGCATAGGCTTTGGTGTTTTGCAGGAAGACCTTTTTCGCCATTTGGTCATTACCCGGCTGGCTTTTCCCTAAGCAAGCTGAAAACGATAGAATACCTTTACCGTTTTCAAGGAGTAATGCTTGATTTAGATACGGTGTACCGTTTTCTGGATAAGCAGAACAGCCAACTGAAAGGACATGTTGAACAGATTGCTTTTGCGCATACATTAAAGGTTTTACAAGGCAATATCAGTATTGTATTTTACGATATGACCACGCTATACTTTGAAGCCAGCGATGAGGATGATTTACGAAAAACGGGTTTCAGCAAGGACGGGAAACATGAAAACCCTCAAATTTATATTGGGTTGCTTGTTGGCCTGGGCGGTTATGCGATCGGGTACGATATTTTAGAAGGTAATATTTACGAAGGGCACACACTAATCCCGTTCATCGAAAAAATCAGCGAGAAATTTAAATTGAAACACCCAATTGTGGTTGCAGATGCAGGGCTTTTATCGAACGACAATGTAAAAGCACTGGAACAGAAAGGATACGAGTACATTATTGGTGCCCGGCTGAAAAATGAACCGGATAAGGTAAAAAAGCAAATCCTGGAATGTCAGTTTTCAGAAGGACAGATCAGAAGGATAAACAAAGTTGGCCGAACCCGGATAATTGTGAGTTATGCAACAACCCGGGCGAAAAAAGATGAGCATAACCGCAACCGTGGATTGCAACGGCTGGAAAAACAGGTTAAAGCCGGAAAGCTGACCAAATCGAGTATCAACAATAAAGGCTACAATAAATACCTGCGGCTACATGGAAATATGACCATCGAGATTGATTACCAGAAGTTTAATCAGGACAAAATATGGGATGGATTGAAGGGATACGTTACCAACACAAAACTCAGGGACAAACAAGTAATTGAGAATTATAAAAATCTGTGGCACATTGAAAAAGCATTCCGAATGTCCAAAACCGATCTGCGCATACGTCCAATCTACCATCGCCTTAAACACCGGATCGAAGCCCACATCTGTATATCATTTACGGCATATTGTATCTACAAAGAGCTGGAAAGAGTACTTTACAAGGAAAAGTCAAGCCTGTCATTAAAGAAAGCAGCTGAGTTGACCCATAACATGTACCAAATCTCATATATGCTGCCTGAATCAAAACATACCAAGTCCAAACTCCTGAAAATGGACGACCAACAAGCAGAACTACACCAAATTATCTCGAAATATTTTCAGGGTGTCCCATAGCGGAAAACAGGAAATATAGACTTTTATAAATACTATAGAAACGGGTATACCCATTTTGATACCTATTATTTTTTGAGGGGCAAGCCTGATGTTCAACTAGCTTTAGATAGTTTTTATTTTGAGCGAGACTCAAGATTTTCTACTTGCTATGATTTTGCAGTAGCTAAAGTTATCGCAAATGATATGTTGACCGTTTATCTCAACAACGAATTGGTTAAACTCGATAAACACCCAGAAGAAGAACAGATTACTGTTTCATTTCCAAAAGTCAAAGAAATCTGGACAGAAAGTAAGACTGACCTTGTAGAGTTACTTTACGCTTTGTATGAATTAGGATGTTTTAATTTCGGAAAGATTTCACTCATACGTCTAGCCAATTATCTGGAAAACGTATTTAATATTAGCTTAGGAGATGTATATCGTACCTATCTTTCGATACGTGGTCGTACTAACAGAACACAGTTTTTAGATCAATTGAAAGAGAGACTGATTGCAAAAATGAATAAGGATGACCAAAAATAGCGATAATAGGTTATTACCAAGTTCTTCTTTTCGAATCTTCTATAAATAAATTTTATAATATATTGAAAAAAAGAAATATAACGATTCAGAAACACCAAGTACAATACCAAGATTTTATTCCAGAAATTCTCCAGTATTAAGTCTATAAGCAGCCGCATTAAGCGCCTTTTTAAATTTATTGAAAAAGAAATTTGCTAGAACCAAGTTTCTTTTTCATGATTATTTAAAACCTAGCTTATAATATATTTATTCACGCAGCTTTCAATTAATTTGGAAAAAAATTTGATCAACTTGGCCTTATAAAATATTACTAGTCCTGACTTTTGTGACAAAACTAATTGCTATGGAAGTCATTACAGTTGAATCGAAGGCATACAAAGAATTGATGGCAAAGATTAACCCAATTGCCCAGTTTGTGGCAGAATACCAGTCTGTCAACATGATTAATCCTGAAGAGGAGTGGATAGATAGTTTCAAAGTTTGTTACTTTTTGAACATCAGCCAACGCACAATAAGGGGATATAACAATATTTTGAAGCGATTGTCCTTTTCAAGTATATTCTTCAATCTATGAGAGTGTAACTCTTTTGAAAACATAGAAAGTTCTTCCTCTGATTTATTATTTTTATGAAAGTCGCTGCTCTATAATTTTTTTTCGTTAAAACTGTGTTTGAGATTATATAATTTTAAACTTCTGGGGTCAATAAACTCGAGACATTTCTTTGATACAGTTATAGAATTACAACCATTAAAAATAATTCTATCAATAAATTACTCCTAATAAATATTGAAGATTTGCATATTCAAGGAGAGTATCCTTCTCAATGTTTAATAACTGGATATTTATTTTGATTATATTTAATTGTGCGTCATTCAATTCGATAGTGGTTATCACACTGTTTTTATAACCTACCAGTGCAATTTCATAAGCTTTGTTTGCCACTTCCACGTTAGTCAATACCGATTCACGCTGTGCATTGAGTGAATAGATATGTTGAATAGATGTTAAATATTTATTTTTGAATTGAAGCTTGAAGCTTTCTTCGTAAGCTTCAAGCTTCTCAATACCGGCCTTAATTTCCTGAGCTTTACTTTTCGATAAATTCCCGTCAAACAAATTGATTCTTATACCAACTCCAATCGCATAACCTTGTCTCCATGCCTGATCAAAAGGAGGGGTGTCAAGTCCATGATAGATATGATAGTTACCGAATGCAAATAAAGTCGGTAAATTTTCAGCCTTTTCAATTTTCTCTTTATAATCGAGGACACTTTTCATTGCTTTTAGTGACTGTATTTTATTATTCCCGGTATTAATACTGTCTGAAAGTTGTCCTGACGAAAGCATTGAGCAATCAATAGGATTGGAAATACTACCTATACAAATGATGGAGGTGGTATCTGAGAGATTAAGCAAAACTTTTAAAGCATCGAGTGTAATTTCTTTTTTGCTTTTAAGTTCAAAGAGTCGACTTTCGAAATCTTTCAATTTAGCTTTGAACATAAGAACGTCAAATTCCGAACGAACACCTTCCTGATAAGATTTTTCAGCCATGGCGAGATGTTCCTGGATTTGACTCAATGCCTGCTCATTAACCTTCAAAACTTCATCCAGAAAGAGCACATTATAAAATGCAGTCTTAACATTCAGGCTTAAATTCCCTTCAGTTTCCCGAAAATCTTTCTGGTAGGCTTCTTTTAATGCGTTGGTGCTCTCCAAAGCATTTTTACGTTTCCCTCCCGCATATAACGTGTATGTCATATTCATGTCCATGGTTAATATATCCCTGTCGAGTATGGAGAAAGGCGCCTTTGAATGCATAATAATATCTTCACCGGTTGGTGTGCCACTGCTCAGAACTGGGACACTGGAACCCTCAAGTGGGAATAATCCTGCCGTATTATTGGAATAAAAATACTTTGAAAGTATTTCTGCCTGAGGAAGAAAATTAGAATTGACCTGATCGTGTTTGGCGTCAGCTTCCTTAATTTGACTTTCATTTATCTTTATGTTTGGATTTTGATCTAAAGCAATCCGGATGGCATCATTAAGCGTAAGTGCCTTTTGTGCAAAAGATGTTGTATTCCATAAAGCAAGTGACATTAGAAAATAAATAATTATACCTTTTTTCATGATTGAATCTCCTCTACATTTAATTTAATATTTTCATGTCCTAATTTCTTTTCGCGATGTTTTCTTTCAAATTGACCAACAATTATGGACACAATTGACAATACGGAAAATAATCCTGTGAATTGCCAGAGTTTGTTCATAAAAGGTTGTGCCGTAGCTAGTGGCTGATGATGGTTAAATACCAGATAAAGTGATTTTAGATAATATCTTAATGGGAACCAACCTCCGATTCGGGTTGGTAAATCAGCCATTTGTTCGAATGGCACCATATATCCTGAATACATAAATGCAGGGAGGACAATAAGAGTGATAATGGCAGCTAAGATTCCACTATTGTTAATGTTTAAAACAAGAAAGTAGGAAATACTTTCCATTGAAATAGTGAATAGGAATATAACTGATATCACATTCCAAATTTCGGATTGATCAAATGGAACACCAAATAATAGCATTGTAGAATAGAATGCAACAGAAATCGATGTCCCTGCAACAAATCCAGAAACTATGGCCGCCCGGATAAGTTCTATTGCCGGAATTTGTCTTGCATTTCGAATTAGTGGAAATTTTTGTTTCCAGATTTTGAGGCTTCCAAGTAAGGCAAAAAGTATAGTAATCATTGAAATCGTTTGCATGGCTAAACCCATAAATGCCGGAAGTACAGAAGCCTCCATACTCAGAGTAGGTGAGTAATAAACTCTTTCGGCAACACTGATTAGAGGTTCTTTTGAATGTCGGCTATTCGGAATACTACCTAAATCTTCCACCCGAACATGCAATGCAAGTTGACCATTGATCGTCGAAATAATCTGGTTTAATTTTGAAAGCGCTGTACCCGGAATTGATGGATTTGCAGTGCCATTTAATGCTGCCAATATTCTGACTCCAAGATTATTTTGGATGTCATGATAGGCATCATGAGGAATAACTACACCCATATCAATTTCATTCCCGTCGATCATTTTCTGTAATGAAAGGTAATCAATGGGCTGATCTACAATTTGATAATAATCGGAAGCACGAATGTTGTATAAAATTGACCGACTCAATACAGAATGATCCTCATCCACAATTGCGATGCGAATATTGCGCGGTGCAGTCTTGTAATACATTCCTGCCATCATGCTGAAAAACAATATCAATACCAATGAAACCATAACGATTCGCATGATAATCATCATAGCAAGTTTGAGCATTTTCATGTCTATTGGTTTTTAATTGGGTTCGAATTGTCATTACCCGGCTCTTTTAGCGTAAGATAGACATACATGCCTGGTTTACAGGTGACTATTGAAGCATGTCGAGGAGTATCCACCAATTTCATCTTTACATCAAAAGTCCTTACGTCGCGTTCGTCCCTCAGTGTTGTTGGTGTATGTGAGGCGAATTCAGCAAAGGGAAGTATTTGAACCACCTTTGCTGCATAATCTGGTCCGGAAGTATTACTTTTTATTTCAAATTGCTGTCCAATATTGATCTGGTCTATGAATCTTTCAGGTATACTAAATCTTGCCCAGGTTCCATCCGGATCAGTAACTATAACGACTGCCATTCCTGGCGATAATATTTGTCCGTTTTCCAAAACCTTAACATTCACGATGCCATCTATTGGTGAGGTAATAAGCATATCTTCAATTTTGGTTTTTAATGCCAAGATATTACTTCGAAGTACCTCATACGATGTTTCTATCTCATCAACCTTCTGCTGCGGCAAGGCACCAGCTTGAAATAAATGTTCCATCCGGCTTTTATTCAGAATGATGTTTTTAAGCTGAGAATTCATTGCATCCATATTTGCATCTAATTCCCTCGTATCAAGGCGGGCAATTTTATCACCTTGTTTTACGGTGTCTCCTTCATCAACATATATTGATGTAATTTTCCCAGGTAGACGTCCGGTTATATTGACCTGTGTATTTTCAATATAACCCATAAATTGATGTTGAGTCGGTTCTTGTTTTAACGAATTTGTGCAGGAAAAAAGAATGATTCCTATCAGCGATAGCGAAATCTTTAGGAATAGTTTTGCTTTCATAGTAATATATATTATTTATTTGTTTTCAAATCGAAATAATAATCAAGCTGTATTAAAGCAGTATATTTGGTTAACCAGCTTTTATTTTGATAGATCGTGTAGGGCACTCCGAACCGGAGGTAGAAGTCTTTCAAATAATTAAACCATGCGCCAACAAAAAGATTAGCATTGTAATCGTCGGTATATGGAATAGATGAGCCAGCTTTTTTGTCCTTTAAATTCCAGAAACCATAAGCGCCACCTTCAAGACCAAAATTTCCATAATTTGAATTGAACTGTTTTTGAAAAGTTATAGATGCGCCTGCTTCATCTCCTACATTTAATCCTTGGGAATTGCCGGTACGATATTCAAAATAGATTGAATATATCATATCCAGATTCTTGAATCGATGCAGGCCGGCTACGTCACCTTTAAACTTGTATGCCCCAAGACCGAGCGGGTTATCATTCGCTCTAATATTTTTGTATTTTCCGGTTGGAAAACCAACAGTTATGCTTGAAGTCAGGTTATTTTCGAAATTTTTCGATTCAAGAAGTCTATAATTACCCCCTATTGCAAAATCTCCGAATCCTTTGTCGGTAATTGTTGTTGTTGGAGAAAAATGATGAATTGAAGCAAGCTGAATTATAGTGAATAAATTAATACGGTCTGTAAGTCCATAAACTGCACGACCATAGTAATATGCCTCATTTAGGACCATAGTTTCAGAAACTTGCTCGGTTTTTCCATTTTTCGAATTCAGATATTTGTAGTATTCAGGGAACTCTGCCTGTAAACTAAAAAGTATCCTATTCTTACTGAGGGTTAAAGGTTGAAGATTTAATACTGAGATAAATACGGGTCTTTTAGCAAATCCGGTATCTTGTAGTATTTCGGAATTCTGTCCGATAGATGGCCTTACTAATACTAGTAATAAGCTGAACAACAGAAGAATCATTTTCTTTTTCATCGTATATCTATTTAAGATTTATGTATGCTGAACATCTATTGCTTAATTAACTTTCTTGTTTTTGCCTGTATAGTAATTCGTATTTAATGATTTTATTTAGATGCAAATAAACGCTCACTTACATTGCTGGTCAAAATTTTTTAAGTTTTAAAGCACTTATTTTTTAAGCATTTTCAATAATAATAGTATCATTTGGCTGCAAAAATTATCGAATTGAAAACCTTTTCCACCAATCAACATTTCCATATTCATTGCAAGAGGAATGCCCATATACATTAATGCTACGTTTTCTATAACGACATTTTCATCCCAGATTTCTGCACTAATACCATCTGAAATTATTTCCATCACGAACTGTTTTTGATCGTGAAAGATTTGTTGCAGACGTTTCTTTAGTTCAGGATCGTTTTTATAGGATGCCTCAGAAAAAAGCAACATGTTTATTCCTTTGTTATTAGTATGATATTCAATAGTCGTACTCAGGTATTTATTTAATCGAATGGAAGGCTCTTCATCAGACCTTGCTATTTTTCCTAGTTCCCCAATAAAATTATCTTGTATATCGTTGAAAATGGATACGATAATGTCATTTTTAGATTTAAAATGACGAAAAATACTTCCCTCGCTCATACCAATCCGTTCAGCAAGATTCTTGATTGATAGATTTTTTATTCCATGGGTTGAGATAATATCAATTACTGCTTGTTTAATTTGTTCCTGGCGAATATCAGTGCTCTGTCGTTCCATAATAAAGTAAGTGAGTGTTTGCTTACAAAGATATAGGTATTTTTATAAATAACCAACAATCCTCAAAATATTTTGAAAGAAAAACTCAAGCAGTTCGAATCAATATCAGTGTCTGAAGTTTCATTTTTCACTTTGAAAAAACTTAGAGATTGCTTAAACTATCTTCGATTTTAGATAACTGATTGCTTCAGTTGAGGCCAATTTTATTTTTCACACAACCGATTAGAAAAAATTGGACAATATAGTTGGTAAGTATTTGCTAATACAATCTGGTGAAATTTCTTATAATTCTTTTTTTTTTTGTTTCTTATAATCGTGAAATATGCAAAAAAAATAAAAATCAAGGTTACGGCTATTCTGAAAATCATCGCACCCATAGTTTTAGTTTCGTATTTACCTCCTGTTTTCACATGAATTAGGAATCCAATGAATGTAAGGATGAGTATCAGTAATGTAATTCCTAAGGACTGCACGGTCCATTTTTTAGCTTTTATAAATCCAAAAACAGCAGACAAATAGAGTAGGCTGCTTACGAAATTTGCCCAAACAACGAATAAGACATAGTTTCCCTCTTTTGCTCGTATGCCAAATAAATCAAATATTATTGAACTGCTTAGAAATAAGGTTAGTAACCCAAAGGCGGCTAAAGCTAATACCAATAAATAGGGAAGTGCTCGTTTCATGATTAATTGATTTTAATGAATGTGAGATTTGATTGTGCTATTTTTGCTCCATTTCAATCAAATCTGCTTATGCCGAACGCTATAGCTAATGCCAAATAGCAATAACAGCGCAATGATTGCTGGTAGCGCCAGAAAAAGCAAACCTAATCCGGGAGTATTCTTTCCCGTTTCAGGATTGTAATTAAAACAGGAGAATAATTGATTCTTAGCTGGCAACCGATATGAAGGAGAAAAAACATCGTTGACACTTCTGATCAATAATTCAAGATCTGATTTATTTCTCATGCCAATCAGTTTTTTCGTGATATAACCTTCTTTATTAACGCCAACCAGTAGGGCATCATGATCATACTGGCTCCGGATGCTGTCCCATAAAGGGTTGAACCCTACCGACAGGTTCAGTTTTTCAATGTCGCCGGTGGTCGCAAAAAGCCATTGTTTATTATTTCCAAGGTTAAGACCTTTCGACAGGTTTATCATATCCTCGCGGGTGTCTCTGGGATCGAAGCTAAGTACTAAAACGCTAAAGTTCCCAGTATCGGTTTTAAATTGCAGATTTTCTTTTAATTGTAAGAGAAATGGGTTGCAAATGCCTGAACATCTTGTGAAAATTAAAGCTAAAATAACTGGTTTTATGGCAGATAGCTGAGTCAGAGTTCGATAATCTCCATTGTTTAAGTTTAATTTTGCATCATAAACTTTTTCGTAGATATTGTTTTCTTCCTCAAACCCGGTTGAGGCAATTTGAGCTACGGCTAACTGATTAAAGAAAAAACTTAATGCTAGGAAGCAGAAAATAAAATGTTTAAACATCGTTTACATATTTGAAAGAAAAAGATAAGAATTGCCGCTAAATATATGGTAGCAAACACGGCTGCCCCAATTGCTAACGGCACTGCCATCGGAAATTCAGCAGGATAATTACTGTACCTGCGAGGTATTGATTCCGCTCCGCCAATATAAAAGGCCATAAGGAAGCCTATTCCGCCAATCAGGAGCAGTGTTATTTTTAATTTCGTTAATTTCTCGGAGTTGGTATTTTCGGAGAATTGAATTGAAAACCAATGGAAGAATGCCAGGCTGAACAGCACGTTGCCCAACGCGTTATAGGTGTGAAAATGCGCGGGAACCCATAGGGTATTGTGAAGAACAAAATTATTTGTGATCGTTACATCAATAACGGCCCCCAATCCGCCAATAACCCATCCGGCCACACCGATAAAAAACAGTAGATTCGTTAGCGACCATTTTATGGGTGTTCGATAAACGGCTACCAACACGCTGAATACGGTAACCCCGGCAGCAGGCAAACTGGCCATGTAAGACGCAATTTGTCCAATAATCTGGAATCCAACCGGCTGAACAAAGTCCATGTATAAATGATGGAAAAAGGCGGTTAGTATAAATACCAGGGTACAGTTCCAGGCCAGGGAAATATACCAGGTGGTTTTCCATTTTGGTCTTCCGCCCACTTCCGAAAATAATTCGTAAATCACCGCCAGTCCTAAATAGAGCATTTCATTGGCAATGGTGTGACCAAAAAAGTAAGTGAGGTTTTTCATCAGCAAAGCGTCATTAACAAACGCGCCATTCGAATAATATTCGGCGGCATACATTGCAAGCAGCAGCACAGCCCCCAGCAGGCAGGCTACAATTCCAATCAGCGTAATCATCGAGATCAGGATAAAAGGAGGTGTTTGAATGGTTGGATTTTTCCTGAAATATTGCCAGGCCAAAGCTTTGGTTAGTGGGTATTTCTTCAGTGTTTGGGTCATCATACTCACTGCCCAGGTTAACCAACCAACGCCCATCACTAAAATAGAACCCAAAAACATGGGAGTTGCCCATTTGGCCCACATAATTTTAAGCGGCAATGGATAAAGGAAGGTCCAACCCGCATGGAAATTTCCAATGTAAGTTGAAGTCCACAGCATTAGAATTCCAGTTACTGTAAGTACCATGGCCACAACGTTGGCCAAATAGCTGGTTTTTAAATATCGTTCCATCAAATAGTTGATACCGGCCATCCCCGCAACAAACCAAATACCTATTTGGGTAAGTCCGTGTGTTGTCATGTGAGCATAGAAAGTTGCGGGTTGCTCATGGATTATTTCCCCTTGATTCAGACGCATGAGTATGCCCAACACAATGTTTACAATGAATAAGAAAAGAACCGTTATAATCCAGAGTGAGGTGATTTTTCTCAATTTTATGGTTTCCATAATTCTCTATTTAATAGTTAAGGAGGCTCGCATGACCTGATGTGCCATTCCACAATATTCAAGACATAAAATGGTATAGTTTCCAGGCTCTTTAAATTTCCATCGCAAGCAGTTTACATATCCTGGCATTGCCTGAGTCTGGGCAATTAACCTGTTAGATTGATCGTATATTGCAAAGCCATGGTTTACATCCAGGCTGGTTACTCTAAATTCGACCAGCTTGTTTGCAGGCAATTCGATGGAAGCTTCTCCCACAGGATTTTTAGGATCTATTGCTTTGTCAGACATTAAGAAAGTAAATTGCATGGCCGACACATGTATTACACGGGCAGGGGTCTCATCTGAAAAAAGAAAATAGGGCGAACGGGGAATTGTAACCGACGCGAAAATACCCAGAATCACAAACAGGATTAGTAAAAACCAAAATCTTGTTCTTAATGGGTTGCGTATCCCTTGATCATCTTTTCCGGCTTTTTTAGAAGAAAGATATACGAAGGTGAAAACCAACGTGCTCATACCTGCTAAAACCAAAAATAATATTAGAATTGAATTCTGCATGGCATTATCTATTTTAATTTTTTGTTGAAGAAGAACAAATACCTGATTTGCTTCAACTGCATTAGTTACTTCGGAAACTGTTCATTTAAAAGGGTTCTCAGATCAGCAATCAAACGTTCCGTCTCTTTTGGGATTGTTCCGTCATACACGCCACGAATGTGTTTGTGGGTGTCAACCAACAAAAGGCCGCCACTGTGAATATAATTACCGGGAGACGATTTGTCAGGGTAGGCCGTTGCAAAATAGCTGTTTTCCGCCATCGAATAAATGCTGTCTTTTTCTCCGGTTACAAAAAACCATTTATGGCCATCGACCCCCAGAGCTTCAGCAAATGATTTTAGCCTTGGTATTGTATCATTTTCAGGATCAATGGTGTGCGACAGAAAGAAGATATGCGGATTTGTTTTAAATGCTTCATATACTTTTTTCATTTCACTGGTCATAATCGGACATATAGAAGTACAGGAAAGAAATATGAAATCGGCAACATATATTTTATCGTCGAAGGTTTTCCCGGTAACCACAGCACTATCCTGACTTAAAAATGTGAATGGTTTAATCGTAGAATATATAGTATCGTTGCCTGTTATGATTGGGTGCCCAATGATTGGCAATTTCTTTTCGGTGTTTGCACAACCAGCCAGAAGCAAGGCAATTATTAAAATATTCAGGATATTTTTCACGATTACTTAATTGAAAGAATATAGTCAACTATTGCGTCTAATTCTTCAGCAGACAATGCTTTTGTAATGGCTATTTGTGGTTGCATCACGCTGGATTGAGATGGATCAACAATGGATTTGCCTTCACCTTTCAAATAAGCTGTTAAACCCGCTTTGTTTCCTGAATAAGCCGCTGCAATATCTTTAACAGCCGGACCAACCAGTTTTTTGTTCAATTGATGGCAAACCAGGCACCCTTTGTCTTTATACAGTTTTTCTCCGTATCCGACTGTTGCAGAAGCTACCTGGGTATTTTTTTCTTCAGGTGTTGCTTGTTCCGGATTGCTTGTTTGTACTGTTTCGGTACTTTTTTGATTATCCTTTTTCGGTGAGCTGCATGATGCGGCCATTATTAAAACCAAACTAATTGCGATTAAAGTTTCTTTTTTCATGATACTGATTTTAAATTGTTATTTTTATTTCTTTTTTCTTCATCACCAAGAAGAAAACGGTCATCAGATTCTTTTTTAGGAGAATTCTCTAATGACTTTTTTGCAATTACTTCCAACAGCTTATCAAAAGATTCAATAAATTTCTTGATCCCATCCTCTTCAAGTTTTCTGCTAATTTTTTTTATATCGATCCCGACCTCTGCTAATTCAGACATCACCCATTTAGCCTGAGCAATGTCAACTTCTAATTGGAGTGCAGGATTGCCGTGATTACGATAAGCTTGAAGAGTTTCGAGAGTAATTGTATTGATTGTATCAGGCCCAATAAGAGCTTCTACATATTTAACATCACTATAATCGTGATTTTTGGTTTTTGTGCTAGCCCAAAGTAGCCTTTGGGGTAAGGCTCCTTCGAGGGCTAATCTAGCGAACTGTTTACCTTCAAATGTCTTTTTATAAATTTCATAAGCAATTTTAGCATAAGAAATTGCAACCTGTCCACGAATATCTGTGGCAAAATGTGCCTGTTCTCCGTGTGAAGCAATAAAGTCTGCCTCTACCGGATCCATCACAGAATCTATTCGGCTTAGAAAAAAGCTTGCTACTGAAACAATATTCTTAACCGGTTTACCCTGATCAAGACGCGCTGTAAGGCCAGCAATGTAGGCTTTTATAACCTGCCTGTATCGCGATAATCCAAATAATAAAGTAACATTGACATTAATTCCTTCGATAATAAGTTGCCGCATTGCAGGTAAGCCTTCGGTAGTTGCCGGAACTTTAATCAAAACATTGGGTCGATTTAATGCTATCCACAACCGACGGGCTTCCTCTATTGTGCCATTGGTGTCGTGTGCCAGATGAGGATTCACTTCCAGGCTTACATATCCTTCTCTGCCATTTGTTTTTTCATACAAGTTTCTGAATTCGTCAGCAGCTTTCTGTATGTCTCGCTGGCTGAGTGTTTCATAGATTACTTTCGCATTACTTTGCTGAAGCGCTAATGCGCTAATGTCATTATCGTAGATATGGCTTTCCGATATTGCCTTCTCAAAGAGGGATGGGTTCGAAGTCATTCCTTGCAGTCCATCCTTCTCAATCAGCTGTTTCAACTCACCACTTTCGAACATATCATTCCTGATATAATCTAACCATATCGATTGGCCGAGTGTTTCTAATTTTACTAAAGGGTTGTTTTTCATGATCGTATTTTTTTTATCTTTCTGTTTCTTTCTTTTCTGCTTGGATGGTATGATGAAAACCGGAATAGAAGAATGATCTAAAACCTTTTCTGTAGCACTCTCCAGCGTTATGTCTTCCAGCCATTTCCAGCTGTGAGAGCCCATAACTATAATATCAGCATGCAAATCTTTTGAACTCCTTAATATCGATTCTGCAAAATCACCTTTCTTTACACGGGTTTGAATGCTCTTATATCCAAGAAGTTGTTTGCATTTATCAAGAAAATGCTGCGATGCTTTTTTCAGTCCTGCAACACTATCTGATTGCAAAGGACATTCATTCACTATACCTGTAAATCCCATGATCGGAGAATATCCTACTGAAGGATAATACACCGGATCTGCGATTACATGCAGCAAAATAACTTCAGCATTTATGGATTTAGCAATTGAAAAACCTGCTTTTGCTACTTTTTGTGCTGTTGAATCATAATTCAGCGCAATCAGTACTTTTTTCACCTTATTTTTGTTTTTTATTTAACGGTACTACTCCTGCCATTTCTCCGATAATATTGACCAGTTCGGTACCTGTTGGAATTACAATTTTAGTATTATCACCAAGTGATACTTCAAGAGCCTCTAGCTTTCTCAATAATTGAGCGTTTCCGATAAAATATTTATCCGCTGCTTCATTGACCAGTTTAATTGCTTCGGCTTCTCCTTCGGCATGCAATATCTTCGATTGCTTAAAGCCTTCTGCTTCTTTAATCTTAGCTCGTTTTATACCATCGGCTACGGTTTCTGCAGCTGTAGCCGAATCAATGGCCGCTATTTTCTCATTTTCAGCTTTTACCACTTTATTCATGGTTTCCTGCACATCTTTTGGCGGATCGATTTCTTTTAATTCTGTGCGTACTATCTCTATACCCCAGCTTTGAGTTTCATTATGAAGTGTTTTATAGAGTTCTGCATTAATTTTCCCGCGCTCACTGTTTGCCGACTTAAGCGTTAGAGTGCCAATGATATTTCGTAGTGTAGTACGTGCTAGATTAACGATCTGTGATTTGTAATTATTAACATTGTAGATCGATCCTTTAACACTTTCTTCATCAGATTTCACCCTAAAATAAACTTGTGCATCAACGCGTGCATTCAGATTATCGTTGGTGATTATTTCCTGTGGTTCGGCATCAACCATTTGTTCAGTAACATTCACCATATATAATCTATCGATAATTGGAATAATCCAGTGAAATCCAGGATAGGCAAAATTATGGTACTTTCCGAGCCGTTCGATCAAACCACGATGGGTTGGCCGTACGATCCTTATTCCTAAGAGAGATAGGAATACAACAGCTATTGTTGAATACAAATAGTACATTTTATTTTCCTTTCTTTTTATTAAATTATTATGTGTCAGTATAATAGTTGGCTATTCTGTCACCTATGGCTTAATTGATTCCATTTCATCTATCGCCAAAGCAGCATGAGCATAAGCGGCTCCTGCCCGCATTTCCGAAGCTACCCAAATGGCTTCCATAATTTCTTCTTTGCTGGCTCCTTTTCTCAAAGCCAATTTCGTGTGGCTGCTTATGCAATACGGGCACTGGGTTACATGTGCCACTGCTACGGCAATAAGCTGTTTTGTTTTTTCAGACAGTGCACCTACTTTAAAAACCGCTTTCCCGAAATTGTGGAATGCTTCTGCCATTTCAGGCGCCAAAGCCACTCTTTTGTCGTAAATTTCTTTTGTTGTTTCAGGATAGAGCTGATTACTTTTCATGGTACTTTATTTTATTGTGTTTAAATAATTGTGCTTAAGAATTTCCGCACCAGATCATGGAAATGTTAGCGGCTAAAGAGTTCTTTAAGAACAAGTGCTTCATTGTGCTCTTCATCTTTTGCACCAAAAATCAGGGTTACAACTCCATTTGTTAGCTGTTCTTTCAGCATTGCAACTGACTTCTTGTTTTCGTTGAGTTCAGCCAGATAGCGTTTTTTGAATTCATTCCATTTCTCAGGGTCATGACCAAACCATTTCCGGAGTTCTGTACTTGGAGCAATATCCTTCAACCATATATCGATGCTGGCTTTTTCTTTTGTCAATCCACGTGGCCAAAGTCGATCAACAAGGATTCGTATGCCATCTTCGTCTTCCGGCTTTTCATATACTCTTTTGATCTGAATCATTTTAGATTGATTTTCTTTGTCGCGCTAACCCTTGATCATAGTCAACAGCATTTTGAACTGTTCAACAGCCTGCAAGGCATGTGATACATTTGCCGGCATAATAATGGATTCGCCCATTCGCACTAAATTGGGATTTCCTCCAATAATGATTTGTGCTTCACCATCCAATACCTGTACAATGGCATCAAACGGTGCAGTGTGTTCAGTCAGGCCTTGTCCTTTATCAAAGGAGAACAGGGTTATATTTCCGGACTGATTTTTCAATACCTGTTTGCTTATGACTCCTCCGGATGAATATTCTATCATTTCTTCCAGATTCAGTACTTTTCCCTTACCAAATAGTTCTTGCATAATCGTTTGTTTTATAGTATTTTGTGTTGATTTTTCAATTGTATATTTAATTCGATAATTCAAACATTCTCAGGATCGGCTTTCTTGCTTTTTCCATGATTTCTGAACTTAGATTCACTTCAAATTTCTCTTCATTCAGGCTGTCGTATATTTTTTGCAAATCATGGAGCTTCATAAACCGACAATCATTACATCCACATGTTGAATCAATGGGTGGCGCAGGAATGAATGTTTTATTGGGATTCCGTTTCCGCATTTGATGAAGGATGCCCGATTCTGTGGCTACAATATATTCACTTCCACTATCTGTTTCGGTAAACTTTAGAAGAGCTGATGTTGAGCCAACAAAATCGGCGGCTATCAGAACTGGTCTTTGACATTCTGGATGAGCAATTAATTTGGCTTTTGGATACATTTTAAGTAGTGCCAACATCTTCTCCAGTGAAAATTCCTCGTGTACATGACACGCTCCATCCCATAGAACCATTTCTCTCCCTGTAATGCTGTTCAGGTAATTTCCCAGATTCCGATCGGGCGCAAAAATTATCTTTTGATCGTTTGGAATGCTTTCGATTATCCGGACCGCGTTGGTGGAGGTGCAGGTAATATCGGTCATTGCCTTAATCTCCGCTGTCGTATTCACATAAGAAACAACGATATGATCGGGGTATCTTTCCCTGAATTCCTTAAATTTGTCCGCAGGGCATGATTCCGCCAGCGAACACCCGGCATTCATATCCGGAATGAACACCCTCTTATCTGGCGATAAAATTTTGGCCGTTTCGGCCATAAAGTTAACCCCTGCAAATACGATAATATCAGCCTTTGTTTCAGCCGATTTTTTTGACAGATCAAGGCTATCTCCAACAAAATCAGCAATCTCCTGTATTTCAGGAATCTGGTAATAATGTGCCAGGATAACTGCG
Organism: Aquipluma nitroreducens; assembly: GCF_009689585.1. Classification (GTDB taxonomy): domain Bacteria; phylum Bacteroidota; class Bacteroidia; order Bacteroidales; family Prolixibacteraceae; genus Aquipluma; species Aquipluma nitroreducens. The sequence goes on from NZ_AP018694.1 coordinate 4,811,285, forward strand.
TTTTTCTCTTTCCGTAGCTTCCCAATCTTCTTTATCAGTATTTCATTATTTTCCATAACTGTTTTCCTTTTTTACTTTATATTCGTGATCGTACTCAATATAAAATAAGCCGACTAATCAGCTCGTTTTTACTCTGCACCCACATTACAATTGAGACAGGCAAGAGCGAACGCATCATATTCATCATAGGCCGGTCCGGGTTTCCCATTTATTGAGATAATGCGATCGATGCGGACTTCTTCTCCCGAATCGAAAACCAAATATTCCTCAATACTCCCTTTCTTAATCAAACCATTGATTTTACCTTTTGCTTCTTCCACTTCGGTTCCCTTTCCGAAATAAAAGACTCTGCTAAATTCTTTTTCCTGTTCTTCTGAAAACACCTCGTAATAAACAGGATATACAGGACTAAAATCTGTTTTCATTTTTTTTTGTTATCTATTTTGTTATCTCAGCTCAAAATTGGTGTGGAATTTCTGTTCCATCTAATAACTTATATTTATCATGTCTTTATGGATGCCCAACTCCAGTAATTGATCACGGATCTGTTCAGCAAAATTACCTGGACCACAGATGTAAAATGGTTGATTGGGCTTCGAAATTTGATTTTTCAGGACTTCGAGATTAATATGTCCATATAAAAAGTTGTTTTTTTTCTCGCGCGATAAAATGTTGATGAAATTTTGTCCAAGCATTTGGCAGAGTTCTTCAAATAGAAGAATGTCCTTTTCGGTTTTATTGGCAAAAAGCAATTTGCTGCCGGATACTCTGTTTTCGACATTCAATTGGCGCAGCAAAGCAACACATGGGGTAATCCCGGTTCCGCCTGCAATAAACATTCCCGGTCCAAGGTTTTTATACGAATCCCAGGCATCTCCTATCATTAGCTGGTCGCCTTGCTTTAATTTTGATATCTCCAGGGTCATCCCGTTGTGCCCGGCATAAACTTTCAAGATCAGTTCGAGGTATTTTTCGCTGCTTAATCCGGTTAAGGTAAAAGGAGCATTCTCTCCCTGAAAACGCGGATTCTCAAGCGAAACTTCAATGGCTTGCCCGGCATAGAATGAATAATCCAATGGCCTCTCTAGCCGCAGGCAAAGTACGTCGTGAGTTAACCAGCTCTTTTCAATTATTTTAACAATGTGTTGCATTTCACATCTTATTTTTAGTTATCCATATAATTACAAACCATTTTGAATACACGTTACTGTGCCGAGATGGCACTGAATCCGGATGCTAAATCACGAATGATGGCATCCTGATCTTCAGTGCCTACAGATAGCCTCATGAGGTATCGTTTTAATCCCATTTCAGCCAGTGTTACGTTATTGTCATGGTAGTGCGTAATCAGAGAATAGGGCATCAACATTGTTTTTTCAAATCCCATGCTGGGCCCCTTAATTCGTATGGTACAATTATCATAGAATACTTCAGCGGTCTCAAAGCTGTCGTTTATAAGCTCGAAACTAACTACATGTCCATTCCCATTTTTTAATCCGGTGGGGTAATATACTTTTGCGACACTGGAATTAGACATGAGATATTCTACAATTTTTTCTGTATTTTCAGCCATCTTCTTTATTCTCTCAGGAAAACTTCGAAGATTTTCAGAAAGTACAATTCTTTCATCATCATCCATTTCGAATGGAAAGGGCAGAATCTTTTTTGCAAGTTCAGGATTTTGAGGATTGACAAATAAAACTCCACCAATATGGTTGTTTTTACCACTTAATGACTTTGAAGTGCTATGAATAATTATATCAACATCAAAATCAAAAGGCGAAAAATGAAATGGTGATGCAATTGTGCTGTCAACAATAACAACCGCTCCTTTTGCATGAGCCTGTTGTACAATACTTGCCAAATTTTCTACCTTAAGTAAAGGATTCGTCGGGATTTCAAGAAATACGATACTTGCTGAATCCGGAACGTGAATCTGGCTTCCACTTTCAATGAAGATAGTCGGGTTGTAAGGAAACCTTATTGGTAGATTTTTAAACAATTTCAAAGTATCAACATAGGCGTTCCCAATTACTACAGCACCAGTTTCCTTTTTTAGGAAACCACTTACAACGCTATAAATTGCAGCCATGCCACTGGTGAAAAGAAAGGTTAGTTCCGGGCTCGAACCTGCTTCTAATTTACTTAGCAAATACGGAAGATCATCACTTTTTTTACCGGAAGCACTATTTTCGAGTATTCGTTGAGCTTTTCTGGAATTAAGAATAACTCCTACATTCGTTACACTATCGCGTGCTGATTTAGCGTATTCTTTACTTACATAAATCAGCCCATATCTCTCTTTCCCGTTATTACCTACTTTTATTTCAGAATGTTCGCGGGTTTGGGCATCGAAATAGTTCGAATGGACAAAACTGGCAGCCTCCAGAGTTTGAATGGCAATAACTTCATAGCCTTCCTTCCGGTGTTTTTCCTGAACTGCAACGACAAAAGGGTGAGGGATAAATCGTGGATAGCCCTGTTCAGGAACCCTTCTTTGCTCTTCGTAATTAACAATGTCGCGCAGACGTGGAAAGATGCAGGTCAGCCCATGTGTTCCGCCGACCATCTCCGCTTTGTATATTTCTTTGTTTCCCATGGTATTATGAATTTTCGCGGCAATATTTTGCAATTGATTCGACGTGGATTTTAGTTGTGTTTAAAACAGGGATTCCTGCATAAGTTTCCGCAGTCAGGATTAATGGGAACTCTGTGCAACCCAGAATCAGTGAGTCGATCTCTTGTTCACGTACCATCTTTTCTATGATCCCGATCAGGATTTCGCGTGTTTCATCTTTAAAAATTCCCAGTTCAATCTCGCTGAATAACTTGTAATTGATTAGTTTCCGGTCTTCTTCATCAGGAGCAACGACCTCAATGTTTTGTTTCCGAAAAACATCCGGGAAAAATGAGGCTTTCATGGTCAAATCAGTTCCGAACAGCCCAGCCTTTTTTAGTCCTTTGCTTTTCGCTTCGATGCAGGTGGTTTCAACAATACTGATTAACGGGATTCCGGACCTTTCTTTTAATTGGTCAAATAACTGGTGTGGCGTATTTGCACTGAGGACAGCAAAATCAGCACCGGCTTGTTTCAACCCTTCTATTTTTTCGGAAATATATGCTGTGGCCTGTTCATACTTCTTTTCTCTCATCAGCCCGATGAAATGTGCCATATTCACACTATAAATGATAATTTCAGGATAATTTAAATCTCCATTCCCGTTTTTAAAGGCATTGATAATTTCTTTGTAATAATCAACGGTTGCCTCGGGTCCTAATCCTCCAATAATTCCGATTCGTTTCATCTGTGAATCTTATTTATAATCTGTTTAGCGTAGCCTCGCGTTTGTTAATTTTATTGGCAAGCGACTGTATAGTCCTTTCATTAACCATTTTAAAGAATGAATCCCTTACATGGGCATAATCATCATGCAATGGACAAGGATTATTGACATCGCAGCGTTTTAACCCGAAACCACATTTTGAAAAATATTCTTTACCTTCTATTGCTTCTATCACTTTAAATAATGTTATCGGGTTTGTCGGCTCGTTAAAGAAAAAGCCACCCCCCCGACCTTTCATGGATGACACTAATTCGGCACGGGCTAAGTTTTGCAGAACTTTTCCTGTAAATTGTTCCGGTGAATCGATCATCTTAGCAATTTCCTTAAACCCAGGCCTTTCCCCTTCCATATTTTGAATATAGATATAGACCAAAGCCCTTATTGCATATTCAGTTGTTTTTCCAAGCATAGCGTTTATATTCTCGATTTTAAGATGAAATTTATTCTACAAATTCGATATCCGAATCCTTTGACATTATTACCAACGCTTTGAATTTTGCTTTTACAGAAAGAGTATGGTTTTGATGAGCTGGAATGATAAACGTACTTCCTTCCTGAAGCATATGTTTTATTTCGTCAATTTTGAGTTGTGCAAAGCCTTCCTGAACGATAACTACCGCTTCTTTGGTGCTGTAATGCAATGGCATTTTCATGCCCGCCTGTCCGATTACCTGATAAACTTTGAATGATTCTCCAGTTTTCAGCGTAACCAATTTGGGTATATTTTGTGTATTCATTTTGTAATTTGTTTTTCGAGTTCAATGGCTTTTGGAAATAAAATATTGTTTTCCAGATGGATATGGCGATGCAAATCATTTTCAAAATCGCGGAGTTGCTTCAGGGTGAGTTCATAGGTTGTGCAGGCATCTTCGGGAGCTGTGTATCTCTCAGTCAGTATTGAAATCTGATCAAAACGATCACCTTCCTGTTGATGTTCTGCAAGCATCGCCGAGATAGGATTGGAAACTGAGCCGAACGGACTCTGGGGTAGGGGTGTGTCATCCCCTGATGAGATTTCCAGCCTCCGGATAAACGGGAACAGCATAAGTTCTTCCTTTTGCATGTGCATGATTAAATTACCTGATGAGTCTGTAAATAATCTGTTTATCTCGAAGAGCTCGGGATGATGTTCTCCATGAACCTGACATATTTTTTCAAGATTCTTCTTAATTGTAGTGATACTTTCGCGGACATAGGTGTGATGCCTTTTAATGATGTAGGTGCTGAGTTCTTCCAGACTCAGATCATTGATGTATTGAGAATCAGCATCGATTTGTTCTGCGATTGTTTCCAGTTGACCGATCAGTTGATCAGTATCCAACCCTGCATTAGCACACGCTTCTGAAATGGTTTTGTCTCCGCCACAACAGAAGTCAATGTTATTTTTCTGAAAGATAGAAGCAGTCTTAAAATTTATTTTTACTACTTCTCCAACTGATGCATCCGGTGATATTTTCATGACGACAATCTTAAAATTCTTTTGTAAAGATATAAATATTTTATAAAAAGACATAGAGGTCTTTTTATATTTTTAATTAGCTTTGTAATGTGATTTTAGTGTTAATTAATATTTGAAAAAAAATGATAACACACAATTTAGGCTATCCGCGTATTGGTGATAACAGGGAACTTAAAAAAGCGGTTGAAGGATATTGGTCGGAGAGAATCAGTTATGAACAGCTCATAGAGATTAGTTCGGCAATAAAGCAGAAAAACTGGCTGATGCAAAAGGAATTGGGCATTGATTTGATCCCGTCCAACGATTTCTCGCTTTATGACCATGTATTGGATTTAGCGTTTGCACTTAGCGCAATTCCTGATCGTTATTCACAACTTCTCCGTAATTCTGATAAATTGAAACTGGATCTTTACTTTGCAATGGCGAGAGGTTGTCAGGATGGAGTAGCAGATATTACGGCCATGGAAATGACCAAATGGTTCGATACCAACTACCATTACATTGTTCCTGAATTTTACAAAAATCAAAAGTTCTGGTTGTCGAATTTCAAATTTATTGATGAATTTCAGGAAGCGAAGAAATTGGGTATAATTACAAAACCTGTTATTCTGGGACCAGTTTCATTTTTACTGCTTGGCAAAGAAAAAGAGGAAGGGTTCGATCGGATTGATTTATTGGGGAACCTCCTTGAGGCCTATTTCGAAATGATTTCACTGCTGGTGGATAATGGTGTGGAATGGATACAATTTGATGAGCCTTTTTTGGCGTTGGATTTAACAACGGAACAAAAGGGTGCCTTCAAGATTGCATATTCACGAATTAGGAAAAATTTTCCTACCGTCAAACTTTTACTCTCTGTCTATTTTGGAGGATTGTCTGATAATGTGGAGTTGGTTGCCGGCTTGCCAGTGGATGCCATCCATCTTGATCTGGTGAGAGATCCGGCACAACTTGAAATCATGATGAATCTGGTTTCCGACGAAAAGAAATTATCGCTTGGGTTGGTGGACGGCCGAAACATCTGGAAAAATAATTACGAAAATTCGTTGAAACTAATCAGCAGGACCATCGAAAAAATTGGATTAGAAAGGGTGATGCTTGCACCTTCATGCTCGTTGATACACGTACCCTGTGATCTGGAATTGGAGACCAACGAAGAAGTTTTATCGGCTGAAATTAAACAATGGCTTGCTTTTGCGAAGCAAAAAGTGGAAGAGGTCGTGGTTCTAAAGCAATTGTCGATATACAAAGGAGATATATCATCCATACAACTTTTTAAAGAGAACCAGGAAGCCATCCAAAGCAGAAAAATATCGAGTTTGATTCACAATGACCTGGTTAAAGAGCGCATTGACTTCATCGAACAATTTGAAGAAATGAAAAGGCTGCCCTTTTCACTTCGGAAGAAAGTACAGCAGAAGCGACTGGAGTTGCCAGCCTTTCCAACCACAACAATCGGTTCGTTTCCGCAAACTGCGGATGTAAGAAGCTGGAGGGCAAAGTTGAAAAAGAGAGAACTTTCAAGCGAAGAATATAATCAGCTCATTCAGAATGAAATTGAAAATGCAATCCGCTGGCAGGAGGAAATTGGCCTGGATGTGTTGGTCCACGGTGAATTTGAGCGAAACGATATGGTTGAATATTTTGGAGAGATGCTGGATGGTTTTGTCTTTACCAGCAATGGTTGGGTTCAGAGTTATGGATCGCGTTGCGTAAAACCTCCTATTATTTTTGGTGATGTTCAGCGACCAAACCCGATGACCGTTAATTGGATTACCTACGCACAATCGCTTACTTCGAAGCCTGTTAAAGGAATGTTGACCGGGCCGGTTACTATTTTGAAATGGTCGTTTGTCAGGGATGATCAGCCTCTTTCTGTTACATGCAACCAAATTGCATTGGCGATCAGGGACGAAGTTCTTGATTTGGAAAAAAATCATATCAGCGTTATTCAGATTGACGAACCGGCACTCCGAGAAGGATTGCCGCTTCAGAAAAGCGATTGGAAAACGTATCTCGATTGGGCTGTAAATGCCTTTCGGCTTTCTTATGCAGGAGTTAAGGACCAGACCCAAATCCATACACACATGTGTTATTCCGAGTTTAATGATATCATTGACAGCATAACTGCCCTGGATGCCGATGTGATTACCATTGAATGCTCGAGGTCGCAAATGGAACTTCTGGATGTTTTTGGTGAATATAAATATCCAAATGATATAGGTCCTGGCGTGTATGATATTCATTCTCCTCGAGTTCCCTCAGATACAGAAATGGTTGGTCTGCTAAAGAAAGCAATGGCCGTTATTCCAAAGGAAAATATTTGGGTAAATCCGGATTGCGGGTTAAAAACCCGAAAGTGGGAAGAAACCAAAGAAGCAATTAAGAAAATGGTAAATGCGACCAAAACCATTCGGGAAAGTGTACAGGTATAAAGGCTCTTTGGGTTGTTCTCCGGTGAAATTCGGGTAACAACTTTCGTTTCCGGTTGTTTTATAGAAAAACTTCAGAATAAATGCTGAGTGCCCCGACAGGATAGAGTAAAAAACAGATAAAACCTAAACCGTGATGGATGATTTTCTTGCCGCGAGGCTACAAATGACTGTTTCTTTTGTGTTTCACATTGTATTTGCCTGTATCGGGATGACGATGCCCTGGCTGATGTTTGTAGCCGAATTAAAATGGATAAAAACAGGAAGTAAAGTATATCTGGACCTGTCGAAGGCATGGGCTCGGGGAGTCGCTATTTTCTTTGCCGTCGGTGCAGTTTCGGGCACTGTTTTGTCGTTCGAGCTTGGACTGCTTTGGCCAAAATTTATGGAACATGCCGGAGCCATTATTGGGATGCCTTTTAGCTGGGAGGGAACGGCTTTCTTTCTCGAAGCAATTGCTTTAGGGGTATTCCTTTATGGTCGGGACCGGGTTAACAAACGGGTGCATCTGTTCTCTGGTATTTTGGTTGGAATTGCAGGTGTGGTGTCGGGTATATTTGTGATAGCGGCCAATGCCTGGATGAACAGTCCCTCCGGATTTGATTGGGTCAATGGTCAGGCAATCAATATTGATCCGGTGAAAGCGATGTTTAACAAGGCCTGGTTTCAGCAGGCACTACACATGACCATTGCAGCCTTTGCATCCACCAGTTTTGCAGTGGCAGGAGTTCATGCCTTTATGCTGCTTCGTCACAAAGGAAATGAGTTTCATCGGGGTGCAATACAAATTGCCCTTTTGTTTGGAGCAGTTGCAGCCATTCTACAGCCTATAAGTGGCGATATTTCAGCCAAAAATGTAGCGAAGCTTCAGCCAGCAAAATTTGCTGCTATGGAATCTTTGTTCAAAACCTCAGAACCCGCAGCATTGGTAATTGGCGGTATTCCTGATGAAGAGAAAGAGGAAGTTAAATATGGTATTCATATTCCGCACTTACTAAGCTTTTTGGCTCATGGAGATCCAAACGCCGAAGTTGAAGGACTGGATAAAACCAGTAAGGAAAACTGGCCTCCGGTTGCCATTGTGCATTTTGCTTTTCAAATCATGATATTTATGGGCGTACTGATGATGGGAACGGGTATTTTGTTCCTGATTTTCAATTTTAAATGGAAGGAGAATCTGAATAAACGTTGGTGGCTTAAATTGTTGGTTTGGCTCACTCCGGTTGGATTTATTGCAGTGGAAGCGGGTTGGATTGTAACGGAAGTTGGCCGTCAACCCTGGATTATTTACGGAATCATGAAGACCAAAGATGCGGTGACACCGATGCCGGGTGTGCAGTATCCGTTTTTCCTGATCACACTGATTTACCTGGCGCTTACGTTCCTGGTTTTTATACTGATGCGTCGTCAAATTACGGCTGTCCATACAAATCCTCAAAATATAAATAGTCATGACTGACCTCGTTATCATTGTTTTAGGCATTGCCGTTTTGTTTTACGTGCTACTTGGCGGTGCCGATTTTGGTGCCGGAATTGTAGAATTGGTTACCGGGAAGAGAGGCATTGATACAATTTCGAAAGCGATTGCTCCGGTCTGGGAAGCAAATCACATCTGGCTCATTTTGGTGGTTGTGATTTTGTTTAATGGATTTCCGCTTGTATATACCACCCTTACGACTTATTTACATATACCTCTGTTTATTATTCTACTTGGAATTATTTTCCGAGGAACGGCTTTTACTTTTCGGTATTACGACACCGTTGAGGAAAATATGCACAAATATTACACGCAATTATTCCGGATATCGAGTTTGTTGACTCCTTTCTTTCTGGGCGTGACGCTAGGAGCTATTATGTTGGGGAAAATTCCGGCGCAGGTTGACGGAACCTTTTATGCAATTTTTATCGCACCCTGGTTAAATCTGTTTTCGTTTACAACCGGTATTTTTCTGACCCTTTTGTTTGGCTGCCTGGCAGCTATTTATCTGCTGGGTGAAGCCCGGGATGACGAATCGTTTCAGACATTTGCCAAAGCATCGCGCACCTTTTTTGTTCTGTTGGTAACTTCGGGGTTGAGTGTTTTTCTGGTGTCAGAAATGTACGAATTGAATTTCTTCAGCAGATTTCTTCACTCTCCGGTAGCGATGGGATGTGTGCTCATAGCTACCGTAATTATCCCTTTTTTATGGGTCGGGATACGACACCGGAATAATTTGCGGACAAGGTTTCTTGCTGGCGTGCAAACAGCTTGCATCTTAACCGGGTGGTTTGCCATTCAATTTCCGGTCATGATTTACCTGGCCGATGGAACAGCCCTGACGATACAGAATAGTCAGGCTCCCGAAAGAACTATGTCTTTATTGGTGTATGCCCTAATTGCAGGTATATTGCTCATATTTCCTGCGTTTGCCTATCTGTTTAAGGTATTCAAGTTCAGTCAAAATAAACAGAACTAACGGAAGAATTTTTAAAATTTAGAATGGTCGTATCATGGAAAACATGGAAAAAAATAAATCAAAGATCTTAGAGGCAGCTATTAAGTCAAAACCTGAAGTTGATGAAACTGAGTTTATGAAGGAACAGGACGTAAATATGAAAATAGCTGTCAAATTCTATCAGGAACAAACACGTCCTTATTTTTCTTCGCCATGTATGCTTTCAGAAATGGAGGATCAAGAAGATACGTTTAACTTCTAATTATTGAGTTCAATCCGATCGTCCAAACATGAACGAATGCCTCCAGACCTCAAAGGTACAAAGTGCTACTAAACAATAGTAAGTTATTTCGAATAAGTTGGATTGATTAATGTTCGGGTGCCATAAAATAGTTTTCGAAGTAGACCTAGATGTATTTTTGAGTTGTTTGGTGTTTTTATTTATTGGAGCAATTTGAAATCATATTTCAGAACAAGCTGAAAAATCTAATGGGGTTATATTTATTTTTGGTATAATATCATTATAAGTTATTGTATAATATTGGTATTGTCTTTATATCGAAATTAAAGTTTTGAGGCATAAAAAACTGAACTAGCACGTTAGTCGTTGTAATGATTCGACAATCTCAGCGACTGCAATTCCGAAACAAGCCTTGACTTTTCCGAAATGCTTAAATAACGCCAGGGAGAAATTGTAGGAGACAGGAACTTTCTATACAGTATATTGAATTTCTATGAATTGGCAAAAGAAAAACCCCGAAACCAGAACGATTTCGGGGAATGGTATTATAGATTACCATTTTGGCTGCAACCTTTTTTGTAAGGGACAGTAGAGCAGCACAACTGCCCCTTTGGATGCTTTGCTATGATTGAAAATATTTTTTCATCAGAACATGAGCACTATTATTAATCAAACAAGTTACCTAATGTTTCCATTTAAATGAGACTCATTTTTACTTTCTATAATTACCCAGTTTCTGCCTTTTTTCTGGAGGATGGTCATCCCAAATTGTGAACCTACACTAAAGTCAATTTTCGCTTTTGTAATCGACTTATTGAAAAGGATTCTATTTACATACGGGTATGTTTCAAAGTGCCAAAAGTTCTCTTTTTGCCCGATATGCACCGGGATATAGCCTTTCAATAGCTCATATTTTGTTTGCGTTTCATCCAGAATTCCTTGAAATTTTCCTTTTTCTTCTATTGTCCGTAGGCTCGCGTATCCCAAAAAATTAATAAATGATTCTTCATATTCGTCCGTTTGATAAAGAATATTTATGCCCTCTGAAGTAAGTGGTGGTCTAAAATTACTGAGTAGACTTTTTCTTGATTTAATCCAATCGATCTTATTAATTTTATTTGAATTAAGTATGGAATAAAGGATTTTATTTTGAACCAATATATATTTGCAATTCGAATTCAGGTTATTGTCAAATTCCCAAATACCAAGTCTGTGAATATCATTTGGTTTGTAAAACGAATTGAACACCTCAAAAATGGCTGCTATAGTGTCATTCTGGTTTATGAATTCAACTGTATTTGGAGTTACAGTTTTTTGCCATTCAGCAAAAATATTTTCTATCAGGATAGGTTCCTTCTTATAAAAAGCAAATTCCAAATCTTCCGTGATTTGTTCAGCTGAATGTACTGGTTTGTAGCTATCTTCAACTTTCTTTGAATTTGATTCTTTCGGTGCAGGGCCGCAAGAAATAATTCCTAAGAAAATGATGATAAGAAATGATTTAATTACCGCGTTCATTCTCATATGTTTTTTTAGGGATCAATCATAACCCCTAGTTTCTATTATATTCTTTAAATCAATCAAGTCTCAAAAATTATATTTAGCATATTTTAATATCTCTGAAGCATCTTGAAGAGTTCGTCCAGTTTTGGAGAAAGGATAATTTCAGTTCTTCGGTTTTTTACTCTTCCTTCCAGATCATCGTTGGTGGCAACGGGAAAATATTCACCTTTGCCTGATGCGGTTAACCGTAAAGGATTTACACTGTATTCTTCAATCAGCATTCTAACAATACTTGTAGCTCTCGCGACGCTCAAATCCCAATTGTCTTTATAAATGTTTGTTTTGATAGGAACATTATCCGTGTGGCCCTCTATTGCGATATCAATGTCGTTATTTTTATTCAAGACCTCTGTAAGTTTTTTTATGGCCTGTTTCCCTTTATCTTCAACTGCTGCACTCCCTGATTTAAAAAGAAGTTTGTCTGTCATGGAGACGTAAACTTTTCCGTTTTTCATTTCCACTGAAAGTTCATCAGCCTTGAATCCTAAAAGAGCGTCTTTTACAATTTTATTCAATGTTTTGGTAATGGAATCCTGTCTGGAAACAATGGCTTCCATTTCTTTCAGTCGTTGTTCTCGCTCCTGAAGCATGTTTTCCTTCAATTCCAATTCGTTTGATTTAGCCTTTAAATCCTTATTAAGTTGTGCCATTTGCGAATCGGATTTGTTTGACAGATCATTGTATTCTCCCTTCAGATCTGAATATTCCTTTCGAATTTTTCTCATTTCTATTCCCAGATCAGTGGTGTCTTTTTTCAATTGCTGGGCTTCGGTATAGAGGCTATTCCGGTCTTTAAGCATTGCTTTATATCTTTTGGACTGAAAAAACTCATCAACTTTTGTGCCCAGTTTGCTATTTGTATTACACGATAAAAGACTAATGACAAATACAATACATATAAAAGAATTTAAGATTTTCATGGTACTAATTATTTATAAAAATGCCCTTATGACAATACTTATATCGTTCTGCCTCAAAAAACATCCGGGCGCCACATAAGCAACCCGGATGAATCATAATTAATTATTGCAATTGTTGGGTATCTTCTTTATTCAGTATTTATTATCGTAGTTTTACATTGCAAGTACCAATATACTTTTCGCCATTATACATTTCTATTTGGTATAACCCAGGTTTTTGTTTCTCTTTCGGTTCGTAAGTCATTTCAATTTTTTTGGATACTTTGATTGCCCCACCATTAATATTTGCCATTAAACCTTCATCTTCATTTAAAATCCGAAAAGCAACCCCATTGTCCTTTCCTTCAGCTGTCTTACCATCAGGTTTTATTATTTTGAATGAAATATCTTCAACTATGTTTTCAGGAACCTTAAAAGACACGGTGATCTTTTTTGTGCGCTTTGCCATTACAGTAAGTTTTTCGAAATTTGGTTTGAGCCACATCTTTTTTGTTGTTTCAACCAGATAATTATCAGCAGTCATCGAACTTAAAATTTCAAGATTTGAAGCGAGCTGCTTATTTTCCTCCTGAAGAGATGCGATCTTTTGATTCAATGCATCCTTTTCTGAATTCAATTTTCGAATTGATTCGTTCAGTGCAAGAACCTGACCTTCAAATTCCTTTTTCATTTGAATCAAGTCAGCAAGTTCTTTTTTCAACGATTTAATATTTCCATTTTCGCGGACTATTCGGCTTAATTGTGCTTCCTTTTCACTTAATTTCTTATTGGTTTCGGCCAATAAATTATTGAGTTCTGAATTCTTGCCACTGAGTGAATTAATCTGGCTTCTGAAGGTTTCAATTTCTTTCTGAAGCGCCAATTTTTCGGATAAAATCATTTCCGATTTGAGCTTCTCATTGTTCAGGTCTTTTGTTGTTGATTTATTGGCAGAATAAAAAAGCCCCGTTCCGATGAGTGCTGCAACCAAAATAAACGCTGCAATTACAGTAATCCTCTTTTCTCTTGTTTTCATGATTTTTATTTTTAATTATAGTTCTTTACTACAAAATAAGAATGTGATTAAAATATGAAATAGATCATTCATTAATGGAAAAACCTCCATAGAATGTTAGATGACGGAACTAATTATTGAATCAATATCATTCTTAAACTTATTTTTATGTGTCTAATCCGAATGTTTAATTTGTTTTGAATACGTACAACTTTTATCTGAAACTATACACTTCATGGAGGTTGGAATCAATAAATAGAAGGTTGATCCTTGTCCAGATATAGATTCCACCCAAATTTCTCCACCTAATAATTCAGTCAGGCCTTTTGATATTGACAGACCCAATCCGTTACCTCCATAGTTTCGACACAGAGCTCCTTCAACCTGACGAAATCGTTCAAATATTGTATCTTGATTATCTTTGGGTATACCAATCCCAGTATCTTTTACATGGAATTGTACGAAGTTCTCCTTAGTTCTGATTCCTATCTCGATGAATCCATCTTTAGTGAATTTTAATGCATTGGCAACAAAATTAGTTAGGATCTGTTTCAATTTAGTCCTATCACTTTCTAAGAAAATTTCATTACTTGCTGATATTGAATCTACCCTTAGTTCTATTCCTTTACCATTTGCCTTATTTGTAAATTCATTTTTAATTTCAATAATTATTTCATGTCCTGATACAATATCTTTTTTTATTTGAACTTGCCCTGCTTCAATCCTTGAAATGTCCATAATATCATTAAGAATGCTAAGTAATTGTTCTCCATTAGAACAAATCAATTGTGTAAATTTATTTCGCTGAATAAGGTCGAAGTCTGGATCTTGTAAAAGTTCGGAGAATCCAATAATGCTATTTAACGGAGTGCGTATTTCGTGACTCATATTTGCCAGAAAGGCCGATTTCAACCGATCGCTTTCTTGTGCTTTTTTATTTGCCAAAGTCAGTTCGACAATAGTTTTATTCTTTTCGGTAATATTGTCAATTATAAGTAGTCGTTCTTCGTCAGAATTCAGAACTTCAGTTAAAGTTAAATTAAATATCATATCACCCTCTCCTTCAGTGTGGTATAGAAACTCAAAATCTTTGACTGGATAGTTTCCAATTATTGCATTCTTTAGTTCTATCGGTAATTTTTTTTCATGAATCAACTCATCAATATGAATATTTAGATCCTGTTGCTGTCGAAGGTTGAAAAGTTCAAAGAAATATTGATTAGTATATATGGTGTCTAACTTATTGTCAATAACCATTATTCCCGAGTGGATACTGGCTAAGATATTTTCAATGTAGCCTGGTTTCTTTTCAATAGGATTCTTTCGTAATTTTCCAATTGATTTATTCATTTGTTCGAATGATTTTGTTTGAGAGGCAATTTCATCATGACCGGAAGGCTATAATCGCTTGATTTTAGTGCCTTTTTGAACTGTTTGGTACTTTTATTCAACTCGTGCAGTTCATGGCGAAGATTGTAACATCTTTCCCCAGCCTTAATATCCAATTCTTTTGATTCGTAATTCTTCAAAATGCATTTTGGGCATGACAATAAATCATTCGACAAAAGAAGAACTTCCCAGAGTACTTTTCGGATGCCGTTTCGTAAAACATTTCTACCTGGTTTTGTCGTAATGAAGTATTCGAAATACTGATCCCAGCTACTAAAACCATATTCTTTGGCTATTGTATCTTTTATTTTTTCTATCTGGCATTTCATCACGGTTAAAATAATTTTGTTTTATCCATTTATTGATAATTATCATCATAAGGATATTGTTAGCCGTGTGAGGTAACAATTGCCATATTGTAGTTGGTCTTTCTCTTGGTAACCAGGCGAATAGATTAATCAGAAATAGCCATAATCATGTTTATTGACATAGTAATTGCCATTTGCTTCCGGTTGAAATATCACATCAGTGATCTTGATGTGGTTCTCATTTTTCCAAGTACGATATACGACTTTGGTTCCGGTTTTTTCGGAAAAGATGGCTGCTCCCAAAGCAGAAAAAATAGAAATTCTATTTTCCTTTATGTTCTCATATTCAGGTAATACCAGTTTTATAGTAAATGGGGCTTCAGCATTGTTTCGTTGTAGCTCTACAAAGGAATTCATTGTAACTATATCTCGTGGCACATCCTGGGGCTTAACCTTCAGTGCCAGCGAAATTTTTCTTTTTAATACTTGGACCTCATCAAATCTTGTTATGTGCCAACATTCAAGCGCACGAATGCATCCCATCAGCAACTCGGAATCTAAAGTTGAAATAATCATCTCATCTGATTTTTGTTTGTTAATTATTTGTATTAAACCATCCGCTAACATAACTGGAGATTCCAGTCAGCCAGCGGATGGTCAATTATAAAACAAGCTATGCGCTTAGGATCAATTCACCTGTAATTTTTTACGTTTCGACATTTTTAGCTCTTCTTTTTTTGTTCTTTTCTCAAGTCTCTTCTCTTTAAGATTCTTACTGGGTTCTTTTAAGCCATTTCCTTTTTTTGCCATAGTTTCCATTTTAATATTAGACATGAATATGACGTAAACAAACAATTCGTAAACTAAATATCAAAAACGCCATTGGCTTCCGGTTGATAAATGATGCTTTTAATCTTAATTTTTTTTTCGCCCAGAGGAGCATCAAACTTTATTATGCTTCCAACTCTGTATCCCAATAGAGCGCTACCTAAAAGTGACAGAATGGAAATATTTCCCTTTCTGAAATCGGCATCTTTTGGATACACAAGCTTTATTGTCATTACCTTTCCGTTATCTAAATCAACAACCTCAATTAACGAGTTCATTGTCACAAAGTCAGGTTCAATTTCTTTTGGATTTACCCTTTCGGCACGAGCAATCTCCTCGCATAAAATGGTTAGGTTACTGAGTTCTTCATTTTTGGTTTTCTTAATTGAACCAATCAGGTTGCCCAGCCTAACATAGTCAAGGTCAGTAATAATAATGTTCCTTTTCATATCTGATTTTTTAATTTTTTTGAATTGATTAACTACTCAATTGGTAAGGTTGTTAATGTGAAATAATTTTTTCTATTCTGACTTGTTTTAGCTTTTCTCCATTGAAATAAGTTACATCTTCTCCTTCTTTGAGTCCCAAACAAACAAATCCCAGCAAGCTATAAATTGAATAATCATCGTTCGATTCCAATTCGCCCGGATATACTATCCGAATTCGTTGTTTCTTATGCTCTGAATTGGTTATCAATATATTCGAATTCATCCTGACAAAATTTTCGGGAATATCATTCGATGTATATTTGAGACTAAAGGTCAAAGCCAGAAAAAGATGATGTAATCGCTTCGGAGAAACATCTTCTTTTCCGATATCATTTTTTATCAGATTTATGAGTCTGAAGTAATCGGTGTATGTTATCGACTTCTTTTGAGCCTCCTTAACCTTAAATTCTTCAAGTATTGATAGTTTTAACATATCTTCAATTTTTTAAAGAATGGTTTAATTTATACATTTGTTAAAATAAAATCGGATACGATATTAATATATATCGTATCCGATGCAAACATAGTGAATCTTTTTATATTTTTACACAAAAAATATACTGATGGAAAATAAGTATGATGTTCTAAAACAGTTAATTGACCTATTTGAGAATTTTGAAATGGAGAATGGACAATTAGATGTCCTGAATTTTGCCCAATGGATTTTAAACAAACATCACGAAGAACCAGAACTTCAAGAGAAAATATCCAATAAAACAATATTAACTCGTTATCAGGAATCTTCAGTTCCTTTTAAAAATCACTTCGATGATAAAATCCGATTTTTAGAAGCTGTTGCGGGAATTGCCCGGTATCATGAATTTTATACCCGGAAAGCGCTGAAAGATATGGTAATCAATACACGTTTGGAATTTCTTTTCCTCCAAGCCGTTGATATGCTTGAAAGAGCAAAGAAGACCGATCTTATCAATATCTATCATCTGGAATATACCACTGGCATGGATACAATAAGGAGATTGATTAATAACGGTTTACTATTCGAGATACAGGATGAGAATGACAAAAGAATTAAGCTGCTTATTATGTCTGATCTGGGGAAAGCTGTTTATGAGCAAGCCAAAAAGAGAATAAACGATGAAAGCACTATGTTCTTTACCGCGATAAGTGATAATAAATGGAAAAAAGTTTTACCCGTTTTGGAGGAAATTGACGATTTCCATAGTGATGTTTTCCAGAAACATAACAATAAACCATTTGCAGAAATATCAAATTTAATGGATTCTCTCAAACATTTATTTAAATGATTTGGTTATTCTCGTGTAAGGGATTCCTCACTAAATGAAGATATTAATTGACGTCTTGTTATGTAAAATGATTGAAGTTGATAATAGTCTGACTGTTTAATAGGCATTTGCCAACTTCAACCAATAATTAAACGCCTATAAATATAGAATTTTATGAGAGTCCGGTATCATGCCTAATAATCAAATGGAGTCATTGATTGCATCACAAATGACTACAAGTGACATTGGCAAGAAGCGTAAAAAGATATTCAGGATGATTATAATAAGGTGAATGATTGTCTATGCAAACAGAATAGCGAACCAAAATCATAGAAAAATGAAAAAGCGATTTATCATACTCATTGACTTTTCGGAGTATTCGGGCAACTTAATACGGTATGCATGCGATTGGGGTAGACAAGCAAATGTGGAATTGCTTTTAGTTCATCAAACCATTGTTTTAGCACCAGCACTTACTGACAAAGATAGTAGACAGCAAATCGCTCAACACACAAATGATGAGGCATTGTATGAATTAAAAACCCTTGCAAAAGCGCTAATCCCACCAACAATGCAAGTTTCATTCTCTGTTTCAGAAAGTCATTTGGAGTTTACCTTATCTAAACTTTTAGAAGAGCCATTTGATAATTTAATTTTTGTGGGAATCAAAGGCACAGGATTACTGAAGAAAATATTTCTTGGCAGCGTGGCTCTTGAGGTTATTGATAGCACAAAAAATATTATTGTTGCAATGCCCAAAGGAATTGCCACTTACTCGCACAAAAAGATATTTGTAGCAGTAACAGAAAAATATCCTTTGAACCTTTTGGCGTTAAACAAATTCTTTAATTTTATTGCCAGCGAAAACACAAGTATTACTTTTTTCTATTTGGCAAAACCCAAGGAAAAAACAAAGAATATAGAAAAGTATCTTATCGATCTGACCGTATTGTTTGCCGGCAGATTTAATACAAATTTCGCAATTTATGAAGGTAGCACCGCATTAGCCGACATTAGGAAAGTAATAAACAATAAGATTGACGAAATACTGATTGTTCAAAAAGGCTCACGTCTATTGACCGACCAACTTTTTCGAAAATTTTTGATTAATGAATTAGTTTACGAAGGGCAAACCCCTTTGATCGTTTTACCATAATGGTCAAAGACAATGAAGCGAATCACAGCAGCCAACGACACCTATTCAAAAGTGGCGGTTTTGTTGCTTAATCAAGTTTTCTACATTTATCAAAAGCTGTTGTATGTTGATAGTGAAGTGCTTCTAATTTGCCACCTTCAGGTCGCTGCAAGTCGCTGGTGACAAGTAAAATAATTTCCCATTCAGAGGACAACAAATAATGATATATTAAACAACATCAGTTTAAAATGATGAGTATACAAATTGAGCTTATTTTATTAGTAGTCTCAGTTCTGTTTTTTCTGAGCATTTTGGCAGGAAAAGCAAGTTCCAGATTCGGAGTCCCTGCATTATTATTATTTTTGGGTGTTGGAATGCTCTGTGGTAGCGATGGTTTAGGAATTCAATTTGAAGACAATCATATTGCACAGAATATTGGAACTATCGCTTTATGTATCATACTTTTCTCTGGTGGACTAGATACGAAGATTTCAGAGATTCGACCGATAATAGCGCAAGGAGTTGTACTAGCGACTCTTGGGGTATTTTTAACTGCAATCATCACCGGTGTAATAATTTGGTGGGTTTTAGGTATGACAATGGCATCAGCTGGCATCAGTCTATTAACTTCTTTGTTGTTGGCGTCAACAATGGCATCAACAGACTCGGCTTCGGTTTTCTCTATTCTCCGTTCAAAAGGTCTACACTTAAAAAATAACCTACGCCCTATGCTGGAGCTCGAAAGTGGAAGTAACGACCCTATGGCATACGTTCTGGTTATTTCTCTGATAAGTATCATCAAACTAGAAATTGTACCAAACTATTGGATTGTTGGTGGTACATTAATACTGCAACTTGTTATTGGCGCTGTTTTAGGTTTCTTGTTAGGCAAACTAGCGGTTAGAATAATAAATAGTCTTAAAATTGGCAACGACTCATTATATCCGATTTTAGTTTTCACTTTCTGTATTTTTATTTTTTCTCTTACGTATTTTATTAAAGGAAATGGATTCCTTGCCGTTTACATTGGAGGATTGGTTATCGGAAATTCAAAGTTTGTACATAAACGTTCATCGCTCAATTTTTTTGATGGATTAGCTTGGATGTTTCAGTTAATTATGTTCTTAACCTTAGGCTTACTTGTGAATCCTCACGAATTATTGCCAATACTTGTACCCGGCCTGATTATTAGTTTCTTGATGATATTTTTTTCTCGTCCACTAACTGTTTTCTTATGTTTGCTTCCTTTTGTGAAGATGTCGTTCAAGGATAAAACCTATATTTCGTGGGTTGGATTAAGGGGTGCAGTTCCTATTATATTTGCCATATTTCCTCTTGTAGAAAATGTACCTAATGCAAGGATCATATTCAATATCGTTTTTTTATGCACATTAGTTTCTTTAATGGTACAAGGAACATCACTTCCTTTAATAGCAAGATGGCTTAATCTTGCAGAAAAGCCAAGACAGATAAAAAAATTGAGGGATTTTGATGTCGATTTTTCGAATGATATAAAATCAGTTGCAACAGAAATTGAGATAACAGCTAAAATACTAAATAACGGAAATCAACTTATGAATTTATCCTTACCTGATAATACTGTGGTTGTAATGGTAAAACGTGAAGAAAAATATTTTGTACCAACAGGAAAAACGACTTTGAAAGTAAAAGATAAAATTTTAATTATTACAGACGACCATGAAGCTTTATTAGAAACTTATAAAAATTTAGGGCTTGAAAATTTTTAGTGGGACAGAACACCAGTTGCCAATAATAACTGTATGTCAATTCCTTAGGTTTGAGTAAGTAATAGGAATAGAGGTTTCGGTACGGACTTTGTTGTCCGCACCGAAACAATGGCATCGGGGCTTGATCCCGATACATAGGGTCAATCCCCAATGGGTATATAGTTTCGAACGATAAATGACAAATTCTTCAGAACGAAAATCTAATTGGGTGGGGTGAGGATATTTATATTTAATTTCAATGTCATTGAATGAGGCTTATGGCTAATTCATTTTCCCGCTCAGAAAAAAGCACCTTATTTTCCCTAGCAAGCCAACCAAGAGCCAAGTATATATTTTTAATTTCCATTTTTGTCTGCTTTTTCAAATCAGTAATTTTGATATCCTTGTTATCGTTAATTACCTGCCAGATAATTCCGGCATCCGAATCAATTCGAATTGTTTCCATGTCTTATAATTTATGTTTATAAAGCATATTATAATAAATCTTCTCCATTTGCTTCAGGCTGAAACAGAACTTTTTCTATCCTAACAATTTGAGTTCCTCCAGTTGCTTCAAATGCAACCGAGTCTCCTGCTTTAAAACCTAACAAGGCGCAGCCCAAAGGAGACAAAACTGAAATTAACCCGTCTTCGTAATTCGCATTCTGAGGGTAAACTAATTTTAACTCTTTTGTTTTACCTGTTTCAAGGAATTTAACTTCTATATGCGAATCCATTGTTACAAAGTCAGGCATAATTTTTTTTGGATAAATTTTTTTCGCCCTTTTAATCTCGATATTTAGAAAATTCAATGCCCGTATGTCTTGATTATCTTTACCAAGTAATCTATAGATTAATGAATTCAATCTCACATAATCTACTTCTGTTAAAATAATTTCATTTCTCATGATGATTAATTTTTGTTTATACCTTTCAATCTTTATAACTCAGAAACTGATAACTGAAAAGTTTCATTAGCAATCCTTTTATCAATTAGATAAAATCGGATACGACATTAATATATCGTATCCGATGTAAAGTTAATAAATCTTTTTATACAAAAGTTGCTCTGTTAAAACATTTATTAGATTTGATTACTGAACTTGATGAAATAGTAAGATCGTTGTAAAACCAATTGAAGCCAACACGTTTGTACTTTTCTTCGCCATGCCTTTTATCTGAGATGGAAGACGATGAAGACTTTCTTAATCGGTAGTGCAGTCTTCAAATGCGGTAGATGCCAAACGCTTGTTGACGGCATCAATGGAAATTATAGGTTTTCGGTTCAAATTTTGTTTGGCTAGTACCCCGATCTAAATAAGGCATATTACTCATTCACTGCGGAAGATATTTGCACACACAACAACTAAAGGTGTCGCTTACACGAAACTGGCAAGATGGTAAAACGATATTACCGAATTTGGCTTTGACTCTTTAAATACCATATCTGCTACTATTTATGTGCACTATCCAAACATCTTAAACTTCTATGACAATCGCAGCACGAATGCTTCAGCAGAATCTTTCAATTCTAAAATCAAGGCATTCAGAGTTATTCAAAGCGCCGTAACTGACATCACTTTCTTTCTGTTCAGGCTACCTAAAATTTATGCTTAATAAAAAACCCCCACAACAATATGAAGTGATCCTTGATCTGGCATGTTTTAGAATTGAAGCGCTTTAAAATTACGGATATTTAATGGAGAGTAAATTATTGAAACGAAAGTTACTGGAACATGCAGCTGGGCTTTTATCCGATGGGGTAATACGGGAAAACTATCATCCTTTAACCGGCGAAGGATTGAATGCCATACATTTTAGCTGGTCTGCGGCACATTTGTTATTGCTTCTTTTAAAGAAGTAACTGTTTGAATCTTCAAAGAAAATTAACTCAATACCAAGAGTTCTCTTTTCCATCCTAAAATAAAAGAGTATATATTTGACTATTGAATATTTCAAAGTTCTTGTTGATGTACGAATATTAATTTCTAAATTAGTGCTAACAATTGATCCGGATTGACAGAAAGAATTGGAACGAAAGAATTTCAGATAGTTGATTTTTACTAATTAGGATCAAACGAATATGAAAAAAGGGGAAAAGGGACTCGCGAAGATGGGAATGTTATGCACTGAACCCAAGTATAAACCGGAATTGACTTATAAAATCTTTTTCGAAGATTCAGGAGCTTCAATCGTTATTATCAATAAAGAAGGATTTTACCTGTTCGTCAATTCAAGGGCAGCTGGCAATATGGGAGGTAAGCCCGAAGACATTTTAGGAAGATCAATACTCGAATTTCTTCCTCAGAAAACAGCAGAAAAATATCTTGAACGGAATCGCAAGCTTATTGAGACTGGAATATCTGAAAAATATGAAGATACGTTTGAATTGCCATCAGGGATTAAAACCTTTCTGATAACTGATCATGTTTTGAAAGATGAAGACAATAAGGGATACGCCCTTCAAAGCAGCAGTGTAGATATCACAGAACGCAAGAAATCAGAAGAGGCTTTACATGAAAGCGAAGAAATGTACCGACAAATTACTCAAAACCTTCCTGGAACAACGATTGTTCTTTTTGACCAAAACCTTCGTTTTTTGCTGGTTGAAGGATATTTACATCCGGATATAGGATTCACAACCAATCAATTAGTTGGGAAAACCCTTTGGGAGCTTCTTCCCCAAGCCCGCGCCCAACAGCTCGCTCCAATTTATGAGAATGCTTTGAAGGGCATTCCATTCGAAAACCTTATTTATGAATTTAAGGATCGAGTCCTATCTTTAAATATAATACCGTTAAAAAATAACCATGGTCAGATATATCATGGTTTGGTTGTTTCTCATGATATAACTGAACGCAGACGTTCAGAGCAAACCCTTCGTGAGAACGAAGAGCGGCTGCGTGAATTAAATGCAACCAAAGATAAGTTTTTCTCTATAATTGCCCACGACTTGAAAAGTCCCTTCAATAGTATACTTGGATTAAGTAATTTTATTATTGAGGAAATGCATAAGAAGAAGAGATTTAAAAACCTTGAACAGTATGCGACAATTATCCGTGATTCATCTCAGCGGACATTTGGTTTACTTTCAAACCTGTTGGAATGGTCACGTATTCAAACTGGAAGGTTGGAATTTAAACCTGAAAAAGCAGATATAATTTCCCTGATAGAGCAAGAGATAGAGCTTTTAAATGATTCGGCAAGGCAAAAAAAGATTACTATCGTGACCGAACTTCCCAAAAGATGTTATGAAGTGATTGATAAGGACATGTTTATGACTATTGTTCGCAATCTAATTTCGAACGCCATCAAGTTTACAGGGTTAGATGGTACAATCAGGATTTCGGTGATTGAATCAGAACAATATATTGAAATTGCGGTCTCTGACAACGGAATAGGAATCAAAAAAGAACACATTGAGAATTTATTTCATATTGATGAAAGCCAATCGACTCCCGGAACTCAAAATGAAAAAGGGACAGGTCTTGGATTGATTCTCTGCAAAGAGTTTGTTGATAAACACGGTGGAAAAATCTGGGTGGAAAGTGAACCAGGTAAGGGGAGCTGTTTTCACTTTACGATTTCAAGGTTATAACTTCAAAAAAAATAACTTAATAACAGTAGGTTCCTTAAATGTGTTGTATTGTATCATTTTTAATTTTTAACGATGAATACCTTCTTCAAACTTTGGCAAACTCTTACTTCTAAATCGCGCTATAGGTTAACTAATATTTTTTTTATAAATGAACTTATTTTTCTTCATCCATTGAAAGAAGCCTTTTGAAATGGTTTTCGAGATGTTTTCGCATAGCCGTGCGAAACATATCTGCATCTTTCAACCTCAAAACTTCAACGAGTTCTTTGTGCGAAACGTATTTTTTATCAGCAATTTCCTTATTGATTAAGCCACTAGTGTATACATAACTGAATACAGGCAGAAGCATCTTTTGGAAGCTTTTAAGTGTTTGATTACCTGTTATTTCGTAAAGTTTGCTGTGGAATAGGATCTCATAATCAACATCAAATAGCGTATTTTCAGAGGGTGAAATCTCATTCTTAACAATTGAAAATAGTTCTTCAATATCTTTGTCAGTGACACGGGTTACAACCAAATCAGACATTCCGACTTCAATCGTAAGTCTAAGTTCGAAAATATCTTTTAATGTCCCTTCATCCAGAATCCCTGGAATCATTGATTTTTGCATGATGGATGACAAGTCAGGACTCTTGATGATCGTTCCAATGTGTTTTTTGGATTCAATTAGTCCCATTGTTTTTAATCGGGTAAGTGTTTCGCGTATCACAGTTCTACTGACACCCATAATCTCGGCAAGTTCCAATTCTTTTGGAATTGAATCGCCAGGTTGAAGTTTTTTCTTGGAAAAATAATCAATGAGATTCATTTCAACCTTATCTACAAGGCTACTGGTATCAATAGCCTTTAATCCGCTTATGTGTTCGTCTGTTTTCATACCATACAAAATTAGAATAGAAATTCAATTGAAAAAATAAAATTCAAATGAGTTAAGTGATACATAAGACAAGTGTAGATAATTTTCCTAAAATACAACTTATTTATACCAGAATCTTGGGTTGTTTCCAAATTACAAAATTTTAATGTATTTTTTAAATTACTTTAAATTAAGTATATCATGTAATTGTAAATGTTGAAATCAAAAAAAATTGTTCTGGCAAATTTCAAACAATTCTATCTCCAGTGTTAAAAAACATTAAATAAAATTTACAAAATAATTTTCAGAACTAAAATTCATATTTATATTTGCAGTGTTATGTAGGACATAAGCCAGTGAATGATTTTTTTACTAATTAATTAAACTGCTATGAATAAAATTCTTGTACGGCTGCCACTTCTGATGGCATTTTTATTCCTGATGTCTTTTGTACAGGTTTCTGCACAGAAGACAGTGAAAGGTACTATTACAGATGCGGCTGATGGTTCAACGATTCCCGGAGTTAACGTTGTTGTTAAGGGAACTACCGTTGGAGCGCTAACTGACATTGATGGAAGCTACTCATTAAGTGTTCCTGCGGGAAAAGATGAGATCATGTTTTCAATGATTGGATATGCAACGGTCAACCAAAAGATCGGTAATCTTACAATCATTGATATTGCTTTAACGACTTCAGTTCAGGCTATTGATGAAGTGGTCGTAGTTGGTTATGGCACTCAATCCAGAAGTAAGGTAACTTCTTCGATTGAAAAAGTTGATATGAAGTTAATGGAAACAGGTATGCGTTCCAATCCTGCACAGGCCTTGTCAGGTAGTGTGCCTGGGTTGAGAGTCGTAACTGCATCTGGAAGGCCTGGCGCAGTTCCTACCATTGTGTTAAGGGGAGGTACCAATTTTGATGGTACGGGTAGCCCACTTATTATCATGGACGGACAGATTCGCGGTTCATTAAGCGACATTAATCCTGAAGAAATTGAAAGCATGGAAGTATTGAAAGATGCTTCGGCAACAGCTATTTATGGAGCCCGCGCAAGTAACGGTGTGATTCTCATCACATCGAAGAAAGGTAAAGCAGGTGTAGCAACAGTAACGGTTAAGGTAAAGCATGGTACGAATTTTCTGAATACACCTTATGAATTTGTTGATGCCACAAACTACATTAAATGGGCGCGTCTGGGCATGGAACAAGCCATTAAAAACGGAGTTGGTGCTGTTAATAATGTGGCAGGTGTGGGTCCCAGAGGTACAGGCAACGTGTACAAAGATGCAGCTGGAAATATTCTCGATGGAAATTACGATTCAAGAGCAATCTGGAGTGTGATGCGACTGGATGCCACCAACCAGGAATTATTAAGCCAGCCCGGTTGGAAGCAAATGAAAGACCCGATAAAAACAGCTGCCAACGGAAATTACGATCCCAATGGTACCATCTACGATTTGATTTACAAAGATTTCAATTATGGCGATTATGGCTTAAACAAAACAGCACAGACCCAGGATTATAACATCGGTTTTACCGGTGGTAACGACCGTGGAAAATATTTCGCAAATCTGGGTTATTATGACGAAGGTGGTTTATCGTTAGAAACTTTCTACAAAAGGATCAATTTCGCTTTCAACGGCGATTATAAAATTAAAGATTGGCTAACCTCCGAAAGCGGTATCCAGTTTGTTATGGCCAAATGGAAAGATCAATCGCTG
Organism: Aquipluma nitroreducens; assembly: GCF_009689585.1. Lineage (GTDB taxonomy): Bacteria > Bacteroidota > Bacteroidia > Bacteroidales > Prolixibacteraceae > Aquipluma > Aquipluma nitroreducens. The sequence continues at coordinate 4,837,968 of NZ_AP018694.1, forward strand.
CAAAATGGAGAATCAAACTATTGGGCACGTATGCTTTCTGCCCCGCCAACCATGCGTGGTACCAACGCGAAAGGTGAATTGCTTCTTGGCCGCGACGCCAGCGACGGTAATCCGGCATTTAACATCGACAAATACTTCAGGGGTAATGAATCCGATAAATTCACAATGAATCAGGCTTTCAAGATTGATATTATGAAAGGTTTATATGTGAAAGCAACCGGAATCGTCATGTATGATGAATCTTTTGTAGAATCGTTCAATAAAGATTTCCGCTCAGGCGTGATGAGTCTTACCAATTTAAACACCGGTTGGAACAGAACGAGGGCATCTTCGGCAAACTTTGACCGCACCGTTCGGCAGACCTATAATGCCATCGCGAATTATCAGGCTAAGTTCCTTGAAAAGCACAGTATTTCAGCCATGGCTGGTTTTGAATATTTCGATTCGTACAACTATGGAGTTTATGCTGCCGGTTCAGGCGCCCCAACCGATGATTTCAGAGATCTGGGCTTAACGCTGAATAATGCCGAGCAACAAACCAGATCAACTGATACATGGCATGCCCGGGAAAGAATTGTTTCTCAGTTTGGTCGTGTGAATTATGACTATGCTGACAAATATCTCTTAGCATTCACCGTAAGGAGAGATGGCTACTCCAGATTAATCGGCGACAATCAATATGGCGTATTCCCTGCATTATCAGCAGGATGGCTTGTTTCGAAAGAAGATTTCATGAAGTCGTCACAAAATTGGCTGTCATATCTGAAACTGAGAACCAGTTGGGGTAAAAATGGTAACGTGGGCGGAATTGGAACCTATGAATTACAAGGTTCGTATGGTTCTCAAACCGCATATAATGGAACTATCGGATTTTTGCAGAGTGGTATCGCAAATCCTAACCTGAAATGGGAGAAAACCAATACAGTAGAGGTAGGCGCCGATATGGGCTTCTTCGAAAACCGGATTTATGCCTCAATGGCTTTCTACAACCGAATTACTACCGACAAAATAGCCAGTGTATTGCTGCCTACTTCAGCGGGTGTTTCAAGTGTTCGCACCAACAACGGTAGCATGAAGAATACTGGATTCGAGATTGAAGTAACCGGAAAAATCATTCAGAAAAAAGATTTTAAATGGCAGGTTAGCGGCAACGCATCCTGGAATAAAAACACGGTTCTGTCACTTCCTTTCAACGGAAACGAAAACAACCGGCAAGGTGGTCAGCAGATTTACGATCCGGCAACAAAGAAAAATGTTTGGGTTGGCGGTTTGCAGGAAGGACAGGAATGGGGTAGCGTGTATGGATTTGTCAGTGAAGGTATCATCCGTAATGCTGAGGATTTAGCCAATTACAACAAGGTTGACCTTGCTGCCGGACAGGTGTGGTATAATGGAAGCGCCGGGAAACGGGTGGCCAGCCAGAAAATTATGACGGCAAAAGGCCTGAATTTGGCCGGTGGTTGGATTCCTACCCAAATGGGCGATGTAAGGTGGAAAGATATTGACCAGAACGACACCATCGATACCAGGGATATGACTAAGCTTGGACGTGAGATTCCTCGCCTAACGGGAGGTTTTACTACAACTTTAAGCTACAAGCGGTTTACATTCGCCGCCCGCGTCGATTTTGGTGTCGGACATATTCAACAGGATTTCATGCAGTTGTGGGCTTTAGCGTGTGCCCAGGGCGAATTTGCCCCTACAACGGCTGTTTACGACACCTGGACAGTTGATAACCCAAATGCATCTCTTCCAAGGTATACATGGGCCGATCAATTGAATACAAAAAACTACGACCGGCCGAGCAGTATGTTCTGGAAGAAATCTGATTACCTCGCATTCCGTGAAGTGTCATTGAGCTACAGTGTTCCAACAGCATTACTTAAAAAAGCTAAAATTGGAGGTCTGGTACTTACCGTTACGGGTCAAAACCTTGGATATTTAACCAATAAAATGCTGAATTTGCCCGAACGCACAGGAAATCAAAATGGCGCCTACGTTATACCAACACAATTGATCTTTGGTGCTGATATTACTTTTTAATTAGAAATTACCATATTATCTAAATAGAGGATTATGAAAAACATAAAATATTTGATACTGGCGGTAATTATAGCACTTACCGCCACCTCATGCCAGAAAACACTTGATCTTGCTCCGGAAGATTATTTCGGTGATGGAAACTTCTGGCAGAACGAATCACAGGTTACCAACTTTATGGTTGGTATTCACAAGCAGCTCAGAGACAATCAGTTTATGTTTGTTCGATTGGGTGAAATGCGTTCAGGTATTTACAGCAATGTCGATCGCCAGAGTACATCATTGAATGAATTGCCCATTATTGAGCAGCGCATTGACGAAAATTCCGCTGGGATTACTTCATGGGCCGGCTTTTATGGGCCGATTTTGCAACTGAATCTTTTTATCCAAAAGACAGAAGCAATAACGTTCCTGGCAGCCGATAAAAAGAACTATCTTTTAGGTCAGGCTTATGGATTAAGAGCTTTTTACTATTTTCACCTTCTTCGTACTTATGGTGGCGTACCTCTTCGTCTTGAGCCCGAAGTATTGAACGGAAATACCGATCCGGTACTTTTGCGCAAAGCCCGAGCTACTGAAGAGGAAACCCTGGCAGCAATTAAGTCTGATGTTAACAAATCAGTAACTGCATTTGGAACTTTGGCTAGTCCGGCAGGCAAAAGCCAATGGAGTCCGAAAGCTACCTTGATGCTGAAAGGCGAAGTTTATTTGTGGTCGGCAAAAGTATATGGCACAACTGCCGATTTAGCCGAAGCAAAATCAGCGCTGAACGCCGTTACCGGAAGCACGCTACAAACATCTTTTGCCAATACATTCGCCTATAACCAAAAGGATAATTCGGAAATTATTTTGAATCTCCGCTACCTGGTTGGTGAAGCCGAAATGGGTAATGTTGCTTCATATACCTATTCAACATTCAATTTCGACAACCTGCACTACAAAGATTCGCTTGCAATGGGTCCACTGCTCGTCGATCCTTTGGTGATTGCAGCCACAAATTCAATGCAGATTATCCAACGGTACGGTTATACATTCGAGTTGTTTAAAGCATACAATGTAAAAGATAAGAGACGTGATGTTACTTTCTATGATTTTTATAAAGTAACCAAAACTCCTTACAAGATTGATGTGAGAAATACTGCACTGGTTAAATTCCTCGGAACGATTAGCGCGAATAAACGCTATTTCACCAGCGATTGGCCTATTTATCGCGAAGCAGACAGAGTGTTAATGCTGGCAGAAATTGTGAATGCTGAGGGAAGTGATCCATCCAGTTACATCAAACAAATTCGTGACCGTGCTTTTGCTCCGGATGCTGATCCAACTCCTTTTGTCAATTCAACCAAAGACAAAAACGAATTGGCCATTTATTCAGAACGTGTGAAAGAGTTTGTTCATGAAGGTAAATCATGGTATGATTTAAGAAGAATGAAATATGGCTCCGATCCATTGGTGTTCAAGAGCACAAGTCATAATTATGGAGTTTTGGACAAAGCCACCAAATCGTATATGATTTTATGGCCGATCGAAAAAGCGATTTGGACCAGTGATCCTCTGGTAAATCAAACACCAGGTTATCCAACTTCTAAACCAGCTAAATAAGTTTAGTTTAAGTATACATTGTTTGTTTGTGATTGAAAGGAGGCTGTTTCGGCAGCCTCTTTTCTTCCAATTATTAAAAAAGAATTCTTTCTTTCAAAAACGAATTGCCTGCCCAAGATTTACAAAATCATTATATTTCCAAACAAGTGTTGAATGATCTTTCGGTGCAACAAAAAAATAAGTACTATGAAAACTATCCTTGTCGTATTATTCGCTTTGCTTGCCTCTTCTCATTGTACCAAAAGCAATCCAACAGATGTGAATCCTGCAAAAATTTCAAGTGTTCAGCTTACACCTGTGAGAACACCAGTGTTTATCGGTAAAAGTGATGTTTCGCTTTACACTTTGAAACTACGGTTGGATGAGGGTCATGAAAAAGTATTCCTTAAAAAGGTAATCCTGAACTTTACTCCAGGCAGTCAGCCCGACTGTATTGCTTCTCTTTCGGTTGTTTATACCGGAACAGAAATTCCACTTTTCGGAAGTTCACAAAAAAATGGACTCAAAACTGCAATCGCGGGTACTAGTTCAATGTCCACAGGTTTAAACTTGATATCCCTCAACTTTACCTTGAAAAGTGATGCCAGTCTCACTAAAAGTTTCGAGGTACAGGAAGTTGAGCTTATTTTCAGCGACAATCAGACCATAAAAGTCGCTCCTGATTACAAATTTATTTATCACCCTGCTCTACTTTTTCGTGCTGCCGGTCAGGATCGGGTAAATACCTACCGGATACCAGGTTTGATAACCACAGGCAAAGGCACACTGATTGCCGTTTACGACAACCGTTACAACAACAGCAAAGACCTTCAGGAAGATATTGACATTGGCATGAGTCGCAGTACCGATGGGGGACAGACCTGGCAACCCATGAAAGTAATCATGGACATGGGCGAATATGGTGGTCGTTCGCAACAACTGAATGGAATTGGTGATCCCTGCGTGCTTTACGATCACAAGACCAATACAATCTGGGTTGCAGCGCTCTGGATGAGTGGTTCTGCTCCTGATAAAATGCTATGGTGGGCATCCAAACCAGGAATGAAACCTGAAGAAACAGGTCAGTTCATTTTGGTAAAAAGTACCGACGACGGAGCGACCTGGTCGCAACCAATCAATATTACCTCACAAATTAAAGATCCGGCATGGCAGTTGCTTTTGCAAGGCCCTGGTCGCGGAATTACCATGACCGACGGAACATTGGTTTTCCCTGCACAGTTCAAAGCTGATTTGGGAACAAAAGCGCTAGATGGAGGACAATTTACCTGTCACTCAACCATTGTTTACAGCAAAGATCAGGGAAATACCTGGCAAATTGGTACCGGCGCAAAATCGAATACTACCGAGGCTCAGGTGGTTGAGCTTGCTGACGGGAGCCTGATGCTGAACATGCGCGACGACCGTAATCGAAAAGACAAAGGCGATACCAACGGCAGGGCTGTTTCCACTACCAATGATTTGGGCAAAACATGGACTGTCCACCCTTCCTCGAATTCTGCATTGCCCGAATCCAATTGCATGGGCAGTATTATTTCTGCCGATGTGAAAATAAATGGCCAAAGTAAGCAAGTACTTTTCTTCTCCAATCCTAACAATAAGAATACCCGCACGAACATGACCATTAAAGCCAGCTTGGACAATGGTTTGACCTGGTCCGAAGCTTATCAGACAGAACTGAATTCGGCTGAAGGTTATGGTTATTCCTGCTTAACAATGGTTGACGAAAATACCATCGGCATCGTTTATGAAGGAACTAAAGAACTTTATTTTCAGAAAATACCAGTTTCTGACTTGTTGGTAAATCTGGTTAAGAAATAAGAAATGAAAAGCCGGAGCGTCATATTCAAACTTTGGAAATTTACCGTGGTGGCGGTTTCTTTCTTTTTTTTGTTACAGAACCTTCATGGTCGAACAAATAATGTAGATGTTCCGGCTTTGATTCCGATGCCTCAACAGATTTTCCGGAACAATCAGAGTTTTAAAATTGATGGAAACAAGACTCGGATTATTCAGAGAATTGTGTCATCACTTCCTAATGTTCCCATCAATCAGGATGAAGCCTATATTTTAAAAATCAATGCTGATTCATTAGTACTTCAGGCTAAAACTCAAAAAGGACTCTTTCGTGGACAACAGACCATAAGCCAGCTAACTTTTACTAAAGTTGGAAAGCAGTTTGTAGCTGGTTGCACGATAACAGACTGGCCTGCTTTCCAAATTCGCGGCTTTATGCAGGATGTAGGACGGAATTTCATGTCAGTAGCTTTGTTAAAAGAGCAAATCGATGTAATGGCCGCCTATAAATTCAATGTTTTTCATCTTCATTTAACCGACAATCCCGGATGGCGACTTGAAAGCAAAAAATATCCCGAATTGCACGTCGCTTCATCAATGAGCCGCAGGCCCGGAATGTATTATTCACAGGAAGATTTTCTGGAACTTGTCAACTACTGCAATGATCGTTTCATAACCCTCGTTCCTGAATTTGATATTCCCGGACATTGTGAGGCATTTCGCAGGGCATTTGCTATCGATTCGATGAGCGACCAAAGGGTAAAACCGATTTTGCTTGATCTGATTGACGAGTTATGCAACCTGGTTCCAAAGGAAAAAATGCCTTACCTTCATTTGGGAACCGACGAAGTTTGGTCAAAACACGAACGGCCTGCTGACGGTCTTTTAGAAGCAGTTGTCGAACGGGTGAAATCTCACAACAGGGAAGTAATCGTTTGGAGTCCGGGACAGCATATTGAAAATGATACGACTTCCATCACACAACTTTGGTCATCAGCAGGAAAGCCGAAAGACGGTCATCGTTACATCGATTCGAGGCTCAATTACCTCAATCACCTTGATCCATTGGCCGGAGTTGTCCAACTTTATTTTGACCGGATTTGCGGCGCTGCTCATGGCGATTCGATGCGGTTAGGCGGTATTTTGTGTTGCTGGAACGACAACAATGTGAATGACGAATACGATATTATCCGGCAAAATCCGGTTTATCCCGGAATGCTGACTTACAGCGAAACTTCATGGAAAGGCCAGTCGGTTGATTTTGGAGAAAATTACCTTGCAAAACTTCCTTACCCTGAAAATCCATTATACAAAGAGTTTCAGAATTTTGAAGAACGATTAACCGAGCATCGCGACCGCTATTTTCAGGATAAACCTTTTCCGTATGTGAAACAATCAGAGATAGTCTGGAAAATGATTGGTCCGTTTGAAAGCCGAGGTGATTTAAACCAGTCGTTTCCGGTGGAAAGTAGTATTCGGGAAAATTATATCATTGACGGCAAAAAATTTAGTTGGACTGGCTCAAATTACGGTGGAACCATCCACATCCGACATTTCTTTGGTTTTCCTTCCTTGTTCTCAGAAAAGCAGGGAACTGTTTATGCTACAACCAATATCTGGTCGCCAAAAGATCAGAAAGTGGGCTGCTGGATTGGATTTCAGGACTGGTCGCGTTCGGGCGGTCGACGGGGAGGCCCATTCCCGCAACAAGGTCAATGGCACACTACCAATCCGAAAGTTTGGGTGAATGGAGAAATGATAAATCCGCCCGTCTGGAAAAATCCCGGCTTGGCTGAAAAAACTGAAGAAATTCCGTTTTCTGACGAGAACTACTTTTCCCGGAAGCCAACGAAAATCAACTTGAAAAAAGGTTGGAACACCGTTCTTCTAAAAGTGCCGCAAGGTGGAACTTCATGGAAATGGATGTTTACGTTCGTGCCTGTACGAATAGAAAATAATCAGGTAAAAGAAATTGAAGGACTCAGGTTCTCAGTTAATAAATAGATTCAATTGACCAAAATGAGATACAGGTTTCATATCGTTTTTTTGCTGATCAGTTTTTTGATGGGTAACACCATCATTGGATTCAGCCAACCTTCTGATCAGAAAATACGGGTGGCCTCTATTGGTGATTCGGTGACCAAAGGATATGGATTAAAAAATCCCGAATCGCAATCCTATCCGGCGCAATTGCAGACTCTTTTGGGTTCATCTTATCAGGTCGAAAATTTTGGGGTAAGCGGTACAACTTTGCTAAGCAAAGGGCATCGACCTTATGTTTTGACCGATGAATATCAGCGTGCACTTGCTTTTAAACCACAAATAGTAATCATTCATTTGGGACTGAACGATACCGATCCAAGGAACTGGCCCAATTATCGGGATGATTTTATTCCGGATTATTTGAAACTCATTCATTCATTTCAAAGTTTGGATGGAAAATCGCCCAAGATTTTTATTTGCCGGATGACTCCGATTTTTAATGCGCATCCGAGATTTAAATCAGGTACCCGCGACTGGTTCTGGCAAATTCAGGAAAAGATTGAACAGATTGCAAAAACTGCCCAGGTTGGGTTAATTGATTTGCATACCCCGCTCTATTCTCGTCCCGATTTATTCAAAGATGCGATTCATCCTGACCAAACGGGGGCAGGTATAATTGCAAAAACCGTTTTTCAGCATATTACCGGAAATTTTGGTGGTTTGCAGCTGGCTCCGGTGTTCATGAACCACATGGTTCTGCAGCAGAAATCTAAAATCCACGTGTGGGGAAAGGCCAATTCCGGTTCTGAAATCGTTGGAGAATTCAACCATCAAATAGAAAAATGTATTGTAGGCGAATCCGGAGATTGGTCGCTGACTTTTAATCCGGCTCCAGCTGGAGGTCCTTATACTTTAAAAGTTAATTCAGGAAACCAGCAATCTGTTCTTCTCAACGATATTCTGGTTGGAGAAATCTGGATTTGTGCTGGTCAGTCGAACATGGAATTTCAGTTGAAAGATGCGGCCACTGCATCATCTGACCTTCCAAAGGTAGCCAACCCCAATCTTCGTTTCTATCAATTAAAAGGCATTGTTAGGCCGGATGATACAAAATGGGATTCGTTGTCGCTTGAAAGAATAAACAAGCTGGACTTTTTTGAAGGGAATTGGGAAAAATGTAATCCGGAGAATTCCGGTAATTTTTCGGCCATTGGTTATTATTTCGGAAAAATGCTGAATGAAAATCTGAACGTTCCGGTTGGCATCATCCAGGTCAGTGTTGGCGGAGCTCCGATAGAAGCATTCATCGACCGGAAAACATTGGAGTTCGATCCGAACCTTGTTGATGTTCTTACAAACTGGAAACAAAATGATTTTATCATGGATTGGTGTCGCGATCGGGCTAAATTAAATATCTCCTTAAGTAAAAATGAACTTCAACGGCACCCATTTGAGCCTGCCTATATTTATGAATCAGGAATCCAGGTACTTGCAGGAATGCCTGTGAGTGGAGTTATTTGGTATCAGGGTGAATCGAATGCACACAATGCCGAACATTATAAGAATGCTTTTCCTGCATTGGTAAATTCGTGGCGAAGTAGCTTTAATAATCCGGAAATGCCGTTTTATTTTGCCCAGCTCTCAAGTTTAAACCGTCCTTCCTGGCCCTATTTTCGAAATATTCAGCGGCAGCTAAGCCTTTCTGTACCAAATACGGCGATGGTAGTAACAAGCGATTTGGGCGATTCATTGAATGTTCATCCCAAGCGAAAACGCGAAGTCGGTGAACGTTTTGCTAAACTAGCTTTAGCCAAAGTTTACGGACAAAAGCTTGAATATTCAGGGCCAGAGGTTTTGGGATTTAAGCAGATTGGAGAGGTGATCAGGATTCAGTTTAATCATGCATCCCAACTAAAAACTTCAGATGGAATGCCATTAAGAGAATTTGAAATTGCTGGTCGGGATGGAATTTTTGAATTGGTGAATGCTTCTGTAAATGGGAAAGAAATAATTATACAAACACAAATTAAGAACGTGCAAAAAATACGTTACGGCTGGAATCCTTTTTCACGAGGGAATCTGGTCAACGAAGCAGGACTACCTGCATCAACATTCGAAATGGAGATAGACAAAAATATTTTAATTAAATGATTATGAAAAAGATAGAAGGATTGATCGCTGCCCCTTTTGCACCATTGAGCGCAAAGGATGAAGTAATGTATGATTTTATTCCCGGATATTACGAGTTTCTGGAAAAGAACAAGGTAGTTGGCGTGTTTATCAACGGTTCAACGGGCGAAGGTGTTTCGCTTTCTCAGGCCGAAAAAAGAAAAATAACTGAAAAGTGGACTTCCGTAGGATCAGTTAGGAAGACCATGAAAGTTATTAATCTGGTTGGAGGAACTTCTTATCAGGAATGTATTGAAAGTGCCATTCATTCTCAGGAAAATGGGGTGGATGCCATTGCTATTTTGGCTCCGTATTATTTTAAACCAGCAGGAGCTAAACAGCTGGCCGAATTCTGCGCGAAAATTGCTGCCGCCGTTCCTGACATGCCTGTCTATTTTTACCATATCCCCGTGCTGACCGGCTGTAACGTTTCCATGTTAGATTTTTTGCAGGAAGCTTCACCAATCATTCCAAATCTGGTTGGGATAAAATACACCCATGAAGATTTTATGGATTTTTTGAGTTGTATGAGTTTCGAAAACGGAAGATTTGATATGCTTTGGGGTCGCGATGAAAACTTGCTTTCGGCATTGGTTCTGGGTGCAAAGGGTGGGGTAGGCAGTACATTTAATTATGCGGCGCCATTATATCTTCAGCTAATAGAAGCTTTTGATAAGGGAGATTTAGTGGAAGCCAGAAGACTTCAGCAATTATCAATTGACATGATCAGGCTTTTGGGCAAATACGGCGGCATTGCCAGCGGTAAAGCTTACATGCGCTATGTTGAAATGAATTGCGGAGAGTTTAGGTTACCTGTTAAGAATATGACTGGCGAGATGTATAACGAATTTGTGAAAGACGTAAAGTCACTCGATATGGAACATCTTTTTTCTAAAAAGTAATTTACAGATGATCAAACAAGCCATTTTTATTTTAGTCGTACTATCGGCTTGTACTGAAAAAAAAACAGAACCAAACCCTATGAAAATAGAATTTGAAATCTTGAGTCAGATTCCTCCGGCACAAGGCAAAACAACTCAGTTTGGATTGGCTGGCCCACTGGTCGGATGTGATGATAATCATCTGATTGTGGCTGGCGGATCGAATTTTGAAGATAATCTTCCATGGCGCGGAGGCACCAAATCGTATCATGACGATATTTATATTCTAACCCGATTAAAAAATGGTTCGAATATCTGGAGCCAACTCAAACAAAAGTTGCCACATCCGATGGCATACAGTGCATTGGTTCCAGCTGGTAATGGCTTTTTAAGTATTGGTGGAGAAGATTTTCACGGAAAGCTAAATCAGGTCTATCAGATTTCTATGGAAGGAGATTCAATCCATTTTGAGAGTTTTCCGAAACTTCCGGTTGCCCTTTCCAATTCAGGCGCTACAATAATCGGCACTAAAGTTTATGTTGCCGGTGGGTTGGATTCAAACGGAGCTACCAATCATTTGATGAGCCTTGATCTTTCATTAACGGATTTAAAATGGGAATCTTTACCCAATTTGCCTGAATCACTTTCCCATGTGGTTGTTGTCAGTCAATCAGATGGCAATGAAAATTGCATCTATGTCTTTGGAGGGCGAAATCAAACAGGTATTACCTCTACTTTTTTGAGTACTATTTGGAAATATTCTCCAACCGGAAATGAGTGGATCAATGCAGGAAGTCTTCAACTGAAAAACAAAGAGAAATTTGGACTTTCAGCCGGAACCGGAGTTGCTTATGGCGACCGGTGGATTATTCTGATTGGCGGTGACAAAGGAAATTTATTCAATAAGACTGAAATTTTAAACGATAAAATTTCAAAGTCTCCGGAAGGGCCTGAAAAGGAAAAAATCCTGAAAGAAAAAGATATTCATTTAATCAGTCATCCCGGATTTTCCAGAGAAATTCTGGCTTTTAATACTTTCACAGGTGAACTAAAACTGATTGAGGAGTCGCCAGTTGAATCTCAGGTTACCACAACTGCTTTTTGGTGGAACGAACAGGTAGTCATTCCATCCGGAGAAATTCGTCCGGGAGTTCGGACACCATTGATAAGAAGTATTAAAATAATTGAGTAAGATCTTAAATTAGTTGTACAAACAAAAAATTCAGGAGGAACAATATGAATTTTAGTGATTTAGCCAATCAATACCGGAACGAATTGTTGAATAATGTAATTCCGTTTTGGGAAAAACAGTCACCCGATAACGAGTTTGGAGGCTATTATACCTGCCTCGATCGTCAGGGAAAAGTATTCGATACCGATAAATTTGTCTGGCTTCAGGGGCGTGAAGTCTGGATGTTTTCATCGTTATACAATCAAATTGAGCAGAAAGAAGAGTGGCTGAAAATGGCATTGCTTGGTGCCGACTTTTTGCAGAAGTACGGACATGATTCGGAAGGGAACTGGTATTTTTCATTGACACGCGAAGGGAAACCACTGATTCAGCCGTATAATATTTTTTCCGACTGTTTTGCGACAATGGCGTTCGGACAACTTTTTAAAGCCACCGGAAATGAAGAACATGGTCAGTTGGCCAAGAAGACATTCGAGGGTATTCTGAAAAAAAGTTCCAATCCAAAAGGCAACTATAACAAGGCTTACCCGGGAACACGTCCGTTAAAAGGTTTTTCGTTGCCCATGATTTTGTGTAACCTTTCGCTTGAAATTGAGCATTTATTGAGTAAAGAACTTGTAGGGGAGACCGTCGATCGTTGTATTCACGAAGTTATGGATGTTTTTTACGATACGAATACTGGTCTGGTACTGGAAAACGTAAAGCCTGATGGCAGTTTCTCCGATTCATTTGAAGGGCGCCTGCTGAATCCGGGGCACACGATTGAAGCGATGTGGTTCGTCATGGATCTGGCCTCCAGAGCACAAGACAAAGCAATGATAAAAAAAGCGGTTGATATTTGTATCCGCACCATTGAATATGGCTGGGATAAACAATATGGTGGATTATACTATTTTATGGACATCAAAGGCTATCCGCCACAACAACTTGAATGGGACCAGAAACTCTGGTGGGTTCATATTGAAACTTTGATCAGTTTGCTTAAAGGTTATCATTATTCGGGCGATGTGCGATGCCTGGAGTGGTTCGAAAAAGTGCACGAATACACCTGGGCTCATTTTCCTGATCCTGAATTTGGCGAATGGTATGGTTATCTCAACCGACAGGGCGAAGTATTGTTACCTTTAAAAGGTGGAAAGTGGAAGGGATGTTTTCATGTGCCAAGAGGACTTTTTCAATGTTATAAAGTACTCGAAAAATTATAATTTTCAACTAAAAAAGAGATGAATACGAGGCCCTTCAATTTGGCACACAGCACCTGGCTGGAAGTGAAAGATTTGACTTATGATTTGGCTGTTTTGCCTTGGGGTGCTGTCGAACCTCATAATTACCACTTGCCTTATTCAACTGACGTAATTCAGGCTGAGCTCATTGCCTTAAAAAGTGCTGAACTTGCATGGAATGTTGGAGCAAAATCCATTGTACTGCCGGCTGTACCTTGGGGTGTAAATACCGGGCAACTCGATCTGAGACTGTGCCTGAATTTGATGCCTTCAACCCAACTGATCATTCTCAACGATCTGGTTGAAAATCTGAAAAGACACGCAATCAATAAATTGGTAATCATTAACAGTCATGGAGGTAACAATTTTGTACCCATCCTACGTGAATTGTCAGTAAAACATCCCGAAGTATTTATCTGCACCATTGATTGGTGGAAGGTTAGTAAAGCCGAAGCTTATTTCTCTGAACCGGGCGACCATGCCGGCGAGTTGGAAACCAGTGTGATGATGCATTTAGTTCCTGAACTTGTTTTACCAATTGAAACTGCCGGAGATGGGAAAGCGAAGAATTTTAAAACCGAGGGGCTGAAACAACGATGGGCATGGGCACAAAGACGATGGAGTTCGATTTCTGAAAGCACCGGGGTAGGGAATCCCGCACTGGCTTCGGCGGAAAACGGTCAGCGGTTTATCAAAGATTCAGTTAAAAAGATTGCAGGTTTCTTAATTGAACTTGCTTCAGTTGATACGAATGAAATGTATGAGTAGTTTTCACAAATAACTTTGATGTCGGATGAATCTAAAAAATAGAAATACTTATGCCTGGGTGGTGGTTGGGTTGTTGTGGGTGGTCGCACTTCTCAATTATATGGACCGACAGATGCTTTCGACCATGAAAGTGGCCATGATGGGCGACATTCATGAGTTGGAAACAGCAGAGAATTTCGGGCGGTTGATGGCTGTTTTTCTTTGGATCTATGCCCTGATGAGTCCGGTTGCCGGATTAATTGCCGACCGGCTTAACCGAAAATGGTTAATTGTCGGAAGTTTGGCAGTATGGTCAGGAGTGACTCTGGCTATGGGATATGTCGATAACTTTGATCATCTGTATATTTTGCGTGCGATGATGGGAGTGAGCGAAGCATTATATATCCCGGCTGGATTATCATTGATTGCCGATTATCACCAGGGTAAAACACGATCACTGGCCATTGGGATTCATATGACCGGACTATACGTAGGGCAGGCCATGGGTGGATTTGGAGCAACTGTTGCACATGAATATTCATGGCAAACCACTTTTCATTCCTTTGGATTTGTTGGCATTTTGTACAGTGTAATTCTCATTCTTTTTCTGCGGGAGAAAAGAGAAGTTAAAACGGTTCAAAAAGAGAAAAAACCTTCTTTCAGTGGATTCTCCTCGGTATTCAATAGTCTGGGGATGCTCTTTGGAACCATTAGTTTCTGGGTCATCATGTTTTATTTTGCAGCTCCAAGTTTTCCGGGCTGGGCTATTAAAAATTGGATTCCGACTTTATTCTCGTCAAGTCTGCATATTGATATGGCTCAGGCAGGTCCACTTTCAACAATCACGATCGCTTTATCTTCGTTTATAGGTGTCATTTTTGGTGGTATTCTGGCCGACCGCTGGATTCAACGAAACCTTCGCGGGCGGATTTATACCGGAGCCATTGGCTTGTCACTTACCATTCCGGCCTTGCTTTTTCTGGGTTTTGGTCAAACTTTGTTCACCGTGGTGGGTGGAGCTGTATTCTTCGGAATTGGCTATGGAATGTTCGATGCCAACAACATGCCTATTCTTTGCCAGTTTGTATCGCCACAGCATCGGGCTGCAGGATATGGATTGATGAACATGACCGGAGTTTTTGCCGGGGCATTTATTACTAATCTTTTGGGAAAATCAACTGATTCGGGAACCTTGGGTCCTGATCTGGCTCTTCTGGCTATTCCTGTTGCCATAGCTATTGTACTTCAACTTGTTATGCTCAAACCTAAATTTGCAGATAAAACCGATGATAATTGACCGGCACTTTGGAATATTGAACAATAATAGATGATAAAATTCTGAATGTTTAAGAAATATTGAAATAACATGTTTGAACTTTTTATCGAATTTGCAATAAAATTATTTCCCATTTACCTTTGGGCATTGTTTGGATTTATTCTGGGGAAGTTGCTGAAAGTGAGAAAGAATGACGCAGCAAACATTCTGGTTTTCCTGATCCTTCCACTCATTACATTTCATGGATCTTTTACAACACCGGTAACAGTTCAGGCATTAAGCCTACCTTTATTTTTCTTTCTGCTTTGTTCCATCATTACCTTGTTATTTCTTTGGTTGGGTAAGAAAACATGGAAGGATAACACTGGAAATTTGCTCGCATTTGCTTCAAGTTATGGAAATTATGGGTATTTTGCTCTTCCTGCAGCAATAGTCTTGTTTGGCAAAGAAGCAGAAAGTCCGGTAATAATGGCTGGAATAGGATTCATTATTTATAGTTGTACGGTTGGATATTTTGTGACTGCACTGGGAAATTTTACAATTGCAGAAAGCCTTAAGAAGACACTGGTGCTTCCATCGGTTTATGCAATGATACTTGGCTTATCTCTCAATGTGCTAAATATAAGATTTGGTTCATTTCGAAATATTGATCTGAATGATATTTATTTAAGTGTAGCGTGTGATGTTCGTGGGGTTTATACCATAATCGGAATGATGCTTGTTGGCCTGGCAATCGCTGAGATAAAAACTTTGATGATTGATTGGAAATTTGTTGGAATGGCATCATTGGCTCAGTTTGTGATATGGCCAATCGTAGTAGGTTTATACATTATTCTGGATAAAAACATTCTGCATTTTTATCCGGTGTTGTTGCTGAAAATTATATTTCTTTTATCACTGATTCCGGTAGGAGTTAATTTAATCGCATACTCATCTCAGCTTGGCGTACATCCTGAAAAAGCGGCAGTTGCCATTCTTCTTACTACGATATTTGCAATGTTATTTATCCCATTCATGATTTCAGTTTTTATAGGATTCATTTGACTGAAATTTCTAAATTACAATGACTATGAAAATACTGATTTTTTTCTTCTTGATGAGCGCGGTTTTGATTGTGAACGGCCAGAACTCCAAATTCAGTACTTACTATGAACAACGCAAATCGCTTTTCGAAGTTTTGCCCGACACAAAGGGAGAAATTATATTCCTCGGAAACAGCATCACCGATGGAGGAGAATGGGCTGAATTGTTCGGAAACAAAAATGTAAAAAACCGTGGCATCAGTGGCGATACCACTGATGGTGTTCTGTTCCGGCTGGGTGAAGTCACTAAGTCGAAGCCTAAAATAGTATTTTTGCTGATTGGGATAAATGATCTATCCAGAGGAATTCCTAAAGATTCTGTACTCTCAAACATTTGCAGCATTGCACTGAAGATCAAGAAGGATTCGCCTGAAACAAAAGTTTTTGTGCAAAGTATATTGCCGGTTAATCCGATTTATGGATTGTTTAAAACACACACCAATAAAACTGATGAAGTGATGTGGATCAATGCCCAATTAAAAAACTGGTGCGAAAAAGAGCATTTTCAATTTATCGATTTGTTTAGTCATTTTAAATGCATCGATAGCAATCTCTTGAATCCTGAACTAACAAATGATGGACTTCATTTAAAAGGAGAAGGTTATCTGTTATGGATGAAAATTATTAAACTATACCTCAAAAAATAAAAATCTGTACTCTAATTATTAAGCAAGTAATAAGTTTTAAGATACCTTATGAGACTAATCATTCAGGACAATCACAGGTTAACCTCGAAGTGGGTGGCCAATTACATCGCAAGAAAAATTAATCTGGCAGAGCCAACCTTAGAAAGGCCTTTTGTATTGGGATTGCCAACAGGTTCTTCGCCACTTTATACCTATCATGAATTGATTAAATTATACCAGTATGGAGCCGTTTCATTTCGCCATGTAGTGACCTTTAATATGGATGAATATGTTGGAATTCCGAAAGATCATCCACAGAGTTACCACACCTTCATGTGGGATAATCTGTTTAACCAAATAGATATTCTTCCTGGAAATGTCAATATACTGAATGGTAATGCTCCGGATATCAAAGCTGAATGCCAGGCTTATGAAGATAAAATCAAAGCGGTTGGTGGAATTGATCTTTTTCTCGGAGGCATTGGTCCCGACGGGCATCTGGCTTTTAATGAACCTGGTTCCTCTTTGGCATCACGTACCCGCGATAAAGAACTCAATTACGATACTAAATTGGCTAATTCACGCTTCTTCGACAATGATGTTAACAAAGTGCCCAACTCTTCGTTAACCGTTGGGATTGCCACAGTTATGGACGCTAAAGAAGTTTTGATTATTGTGAACGGGTATAACAAAGCCAGAGCTTTGCATCATGTAGTAGAAGAAGGTGTAAATCACATGTGGACTATCAGCGCGTTGCAACTACATCCACGTGGTATGATAGTTTGCGATGAATCAGCAACTTATGAATTGAAAGTCGGAACGTATAAACATTTTAAAGATATTGAAAGAAACAACCTGGATCCGGATAACTTGCTGACATCTAACCTGATTTGGTGATATCAGTGTCAATTTAATTTTTAATTTTACAGTAATAGACGTCTTCAAATTCAGAAAGAAATAGATTTTTTAAAACCAATAATTATGAGCTCAAATCGAAGATCGTTTTTAAAGAATATTGCATTGGGTTCCGGAGTAATAGCTGCCAGTCCATTAATGGCTTCAGAAAATTCAGCTGAAAAAGATAAACTGAATTTCATTAAAAAATCAGCGGCACGCATATCGGCTATGAATTTTAACATGTGTGGTTATGCAGCACCCAGGTTAGATAAAGTCCGTGTTGGTTTTGTAGGTATTGGTGACCGTGGTTCTGATGCAGTAGAACGAATGACTTATATCGAGGGAGTTGAAATTGTTGCTCTTTGCGATATCCGTCAGGCAGCCGTTGATGGGGGACAGGAAATTTTAGCGAAGGCAGGTCTTCCTAAAGCGAAAGAATTTGTTGCCGGCGACCTTGGATTTAAACAGCTATGCGACAGTAACCAGGTCGACCTTATTTATATTGCTACACCTTGGGAATGGCATGTTCCTGTGGCTGTTGCAGCTATGGAAGGTGATAAACATGCAGCGGTTGAGGTTTCAACAGCAAAAACAATGGATGAATGCTGGCAAATAGTTGAAGTTTCGGAACGTACCAGAAAACATTGTGTAATTCTGGAAAATTGCTGCTATGATTTTTTCGAATTACTTACCCTGAATATGGTCAGACAAGGAGCTTTTGGTGACCTGATACATGGTGAAGGCGCATATATTCATGATCTGGATTATTGGCTGTTTAATAAGCCCAAAGATGATAAAATGACCGATGGTGCCTATACCAAAATGTGGCGCATGCATGAAAATAAGCGTAAGGCAAATGTATATCCGACTCATGGCTTAGGCCCAATTTGTCAGGCAATGAATATCAACCGGGGCGACAAGATGGATTATCTTACAGCGATGATGTCGGAAGATTTTACTCTGAAAAATAAAATTGAAGCGAAAGCAAAGGTTGATCCATTCTTTCAACAGTTTGTCGGTTGGGATATGCGGGGTAATATGGATATTCAATTGATAAAGACCAATAAAGGGCGAACGATTATGATTCAACATGATGTAAGTTCTCCACGGCCATATTCCAGAATTCATTTATTAAGTGGTACAAAATGTTATGCCCAGAAATATCCTCTTCAACAAATTGCCTTTGGCCACGAAGTTGCTGATGAGGCAAAAATGAAGGAATTGGAAGAAAAATATACTCCTGAAATTGTTCGTCGAATGGGTGAAATGGCAAAGAAGGTTGGCGGTCATGGCGGTATGGATTTTATGATGGACTGGCGGTTAATTGATTGCCTGCGAAACGGTTTGCCAATGGATATGGATGTTTATGATGCTGCTGCCTGGAGTTGTATTACTCCTTTGAGTGAATGGTCAATAGCCAATGGTTCCAAACCAATTGAAATTCCAGACTTTACCCGAGGGGCATGGAAAACCAATTCAGCAGTTGAATTAACCTTGAAAGGAGGAGGAACGACAACAGTAAGAAACATTCAATTATAAGTTTTAACAATTCGATGAGAAATTTAAAAATATTGTATTCCGGGCATTACGGGTGTTTCAATTGTTTCGGTAATACAACCAGGATTAAATTTAGGATCAGCTTCTGGACCTTGTTTCATGTCTGTACTCCAACTTCTTCCTACGGAAATTAATATGCCTTAATATCTGACAATAAATTAACTTTAAATCAGATACAGATTGCAAGACTAGTTTTTGAAATGCTGTTTTTTTGGGGATGTTCTTTTATTATCCTATTTTCGACAACGGGTTGAAGTAATTGTACAACAGCTTACCAAATGGAATTAACAAAGGATATTGAAAATACTGAACATTGGAGAGTGACCTGGTTGCAATTCATGGATGGCGACAAGGAAGCATTTGCTTTTTTTTACAATCAATATATCGATCGTTTGTATCAGTATGGAATAAAGCTTTGTAACGATGAAGACACCATTAAGGATGCCATACAGGAAGTATTTCTTGATCTTTATTTAAAAAGAGCCAGTAATCCAACAACACCTAATAATTTGAAGTATTACCTGCTTTTAGCTTTGAAACGGAACCTGATTGGACATGCCGGACAAATTGACCACTCTGCGCTGTTTGCAATAATGGTCCTATAATTATCACAAGATTAATAACTTAAGTCCGTCGTGTGTGGTTCAATAATCCCCGGCGGAAGGTGTTTTTTAGTCCGGCTCTTCCAATTATAACCTGAGCTTTACTGCCGGGGTAAGAATACTGTGTAGATTTTGCATTCTCATATCAATATCGGCAATGCCATCGGCACAATCTTTTAATTCCTTGGTTACCATAGCTGTTTTTTCATCCGTCAGCTTGTACCACAATTCGTGTTCCAGTGATGCCCAAAAATCCATTGCGATTGTCCGTATCTGAATTTCCACATTGACAAGTTCGGTACTTTCTGAAAGGAAAACAGGAACCGTTACAATTAGATGGAGACTACGGTACCCATTTGGTTTCGGGTTTTTTATATAGTCGGATATTCGGATTACCGTTATATCATCTTGTGAGGTAAGTAGTTTCGAAATTAGATAAATATCGTCGATATACGAACAGATAACCCGAACCCCGGCAATATCGGTAAGATTATTTCTAGCTGACTCTACACTGAGTTCAAATCCTCGCCTGGTTAACTTATCAAAAATACTTTTGGGCGTTTTTACACGGGCTTTTATCTGATGTATAGGGTTGCGATCTTTTACATATTTGAATTCATCATTTAGATTTTCCAGCTTCGTGGTAATTTCCCGTGTCGTGGCTAAATAAAGATTTTCCGTCACCATAAATGCATTAATTGCTTTGACTGCTTCATCAGGTAGGATGTTGCTTGTTAGCCCATCAAATATATAAGCGACTTTTGTTTTTTCTATGTTAATCATCTTTGTGTTCCTTTCATTTAGTTTCTTTAAGCAATTGACCATTTCCCGAAAATTGGATTGAACAAGTTCTGTAATCCAGTCATATTGGGACTTAAGGTTTTTTATATATGGGAAAAGCTGGATGAAAAGGTTGTTTTTATTGTGCAACCAAAAGCAAATAATCCCAAGAACCCGGCTCATGTCAAAAGTATTAACAAAACAGGTAGAGAACAAGATTAGTCGCTGTTTTCTCAAACTTGAGGATCAATTAACAAAGCCAAAATCTCGTTGTATACGGAAAAATGGCCAACAGAATATTATAAACTGGTACCGTATTGGCTATATAAAATAGCCACTGGCATTTGAGCTAATTTATCGCACGGTTAGATGGGTGCATAGAACGACTCCTGCCATAACGTTTTCATTTCTGTTTTCTAAGCTGTTTTCTGAATATGTTTTCGTGCTGGAAGGGAACGTTTAAAATACCAGCATCACGCTCACAACTTTCCCTGTCGGCAGTAGTTCAACACGCTCGTTACCGTCTAGCCAGTCCACTGCTAATAAAACATCATTTTCTTCCAGATTAGTCAGGTCTTTTAGCTCTTCCAACGACATAATTCCTTCTTCTTCCAGAGTTGCCGTTATGGTGGTGGCAACTGTTTTTATTGGTTAATTATTCGAGTATAAAAGAATATTTATATATTTGTGTAAATAAATTCGAGTATGGAAGAGTATTTCGCAACATTAAAGAAATATAATTTTTGGGAAGGCAATGTTCCAGAACTGGGTTATTACCGCAAAGATTATACAGACAAGATATTTGACTACACAGGCAGTAAACTTGTCAAAGTGTTGGTAGGCCAGCGGCGTGCGGGTAAAAGCTATATTCTTCGTCAGATTGCCCATAGACTGATCGAGAGTGGTGTAGATCCCAGGAATATCTTTTATGTCAACAAAGAATTTACTGATTTCGATTTTATCAGCTATTATAAAGACCTTGAAGTACTACTTAAACTATATCGGGAGAAACTTAAACCTGAAGGTAAGGTTTGGCTTTTTATAGACGAAGTACAAAATATCAGTGGATGGGAACATTTTGTGAACTCTCATTCACAGGATTTCGTTGAAAGCTATGAAATATTTATAAGCGGCTCCAATTCAAAAATGCTTTCAATGGAATTGGCAACACTGCTTTCAGGCCGATATGTCAATTTTGAGGTATTCCCTTTTAGTTATGAGGAATATACTGGAATAACTCAAAAAGAAGTAAAAAAGCAAAGTTACATCGACTACATGGAGAGCGGAGCATTACCCGAATTGTTTGTATTGCCTAACGATGAAACAAAGCGTAATTACATATCTGCTATTAAAGATACGGTATTGCTGCGCGACATTATACAACGACACAGCATCAAGGACCCAAAGTTGCTCGAAGATGTTTTTATTTATCTGGTCAATAACGCCTCTAATCTGGTCTCGATAGTTAATATTGTGAACTATTTCAAGAGTAACGGGAGAAAAACAACGTACGATACGGTTGCAAATTACATCAGTTATATTGAAGATACTTTCATGATACACAAAGTTGAACGCTATGATATCAGGGGAAAGGAAACAATCTCCGGTAACTGTAAATATTATATAAACGACTTGTCATTCAAAAATTATTTATATCCTGGATTTGGATATGGGGTGGGGTATAAGCTTGAAAATCTGGTTTATTTGGAACTTCGAAGGGCTGGATATGAAGTTTATGTTGGGGCCATGCGTGATAAAGAAGTGGACTTTGTAGCTAAAAAAGGGGATAGGCTGATCTACCTTCAAAGCACCTATCTTTTGGTTGATGAGCAAACAGCACTGCGCGAATATGCTCCTCTGGAAGCAATAAAAGATAATTATGAAAAAGCGGTTGTCTCTCTTGATGACATTTCGTTACCTTCGAATAAAGGTATCCGGCATATTCAGGCATGGAAATTACATGAAATTCTATAAACGTCATTTATCGTCAGGTGCAAGCATATCTATATATAAATGCTTGCACCTTTTGCATTGTGAAATCTTTGTTCCATCAAATTTCAAAAATTTCCTGAAAAGCACTTTCAATTATCACAACTTCATCATCCCTTAATTCAGGAAATTCTTTGGCTCTGGCTCTCTTAGAAAGGATTCCTCCATTTTGCTCAAGAAACCTAACCAGCATTGACACTAACTTTGTGGAATTGAGCCGATTGTTCCGTTCAATCAGGTTTTGACTCTCTCGACCACCAATTTTCAGGATCGAGTGAGCCAAATATTAGTTGTATTCGGCTCGTAATTTTACTATATTTGAGCCGAATATGAAAAATAATCGGCTCATGAAGTATAACTGGCAGTTGCCTGAATGGCCTATGTTTTCCTTTGAGACCACGGATGTTCAGCCTCTTATCCTCGAATTTGCAAAAGAAACAGGTGAGATAAACGGCATAATCCAAGGGTTACCAAACCACCTGAAGCAGGAAACGCTTTTACAATTAATGATGTCTGAAGCCTTGAAAACCTCGGAAATAGAAGGAGAATATATCAGCCGTGAAGATGTGATATCCTCTCTAAGGAACAACCTTGGACTGAACGACATGCCTGTTTCTGTAAAAGACCGAAGAGCCACCGGGATAGCCCAACTGATGACAGAAGTCCGAAAAAGCTTTCAGGAACCACTGACAATAAATACGCTTAAAACCTGGCATGGCATGTTAATGGCCGGTACACGGAATATAAATCCGGGCGATTGGAGAGAGGGAAACGCCCCCATGCATGTGATTTCAGGTGCTGTTGGACGTGAAGTGGTACACTTTGAAGCGCCGCCATCGGAGAAGGTACTAGCAGAAATGAAAGCTTTTATTGAGTGGTATAATTCAGCTATCTTTCCATTAAAAGGAGAAATTGCCGAAGGGGTACTAAAGTCGGCCATAGCGCACCTGTATTTTGAATCGATTCATCCTTTTGAAGACGGAAATGGTCGCATAGGCCGTGCCGTTGCTGAAAAAGCGTTGTCGCAGTCACTCAATCGTCCTGTCATGTTGAGTTTGTCAAAAACCATCGAAAAGAACAAAGAAGACTATTATAATGCACTGAAGGAAGCACAACGGTCTTTGAATATTACTTCGTGGATAACTTATTTTACCCTGGTTATTCTTGATGCCCAAAGGGATGCCAAATCCATGGTTCAGTTCACATTAAAAAAAGCCCAGTTTTTTGACCGTTACAAGGACAAGTTAAATGAGCGTCAGTCGAAAGCCGTCCTCAAAATAATGGAACAAGGAGTTGATGGTTTCGAAGGGGGAATGACAGCGAGAAAATATATGAGTATAACCAGGGTATCCAAAGCGACGGCGACAAGAGACTTACAGCAATTATACGATTTGGGCGTATTTACCCGTGATGGAGGCGGTAGATCAGTACGCTATCAACTGAATTTTGATTGAAATGCAGTCCCACACTCAAAAAA
Source organism: Aquipluma nitroreducens (assembly GCF_009689585.1). Taxonomy (GTDB): domain Bacteria; phylum Bacteroidota; class Bacteroidia; order Bacteroidales; family Prolixibacteraceae; genus Aquipluma; species Aquipluma nitroreducens. Next base: position 4,861,885 of record NZ_AP018694.1, read on the forward strand.
AAAGGATACAGAAAAAAATGTCGTGATTTAGATTGGAATGAAAAGTTTAAATGCATTGGATTGGACGTTGGGTATTAGGCAGGGACTTTTATTCCGAATTTTTTGGTAGTTTTGTTTTGCAAATGGAAGCAACCTGATACTCGAAATAGTACGTTTTCGAGGTGGTAATTCGGGAGTTTGAAAGATTTTGAAAAATTAAATAATTGATATTTAGCGGTATAGCTGATGGGTTCCGTTCCCGCCAGCTCCACTTTTTCAGAAAGCACATCAAAGCAAACTCCTGTAAATATCACATTTACAGGAGTTTTTTGTTTTTTGGAAATGCAGCAAAATGCATTTAAAAGCATCTACCGAGGTGCAAATTCGGGAGTTGACCCGAAAAACAAAATTACTCCCGAATTTGCACCTTGAACGCTTATATTGCGTTGAAATGCAGTGTTTTGCATTTCATGTTCTTTCATTGCTAAAGTATATTTACTAACAAAAATTAAATGATTTTGGTATGAAAAAACAAGAAACTTATGCTGTTCGCTTTGTACTTCGCAATAGCAAAGTAGCTCAAAACGAGAAATCGTCTCTTTCAGTACGTGTTACAGTTAATGCTCAAAGTGTAATATTCGGTCAAACTGACCACCCTGTGCCGATTTAAATTGGTTCTTCGTCACATTTGGGGAAAATACCTTCGATTGAATATTGAATTAAATATCAGATAACCAGTGCATTAGATTGATATTTTCTTGATAATTAGACTGATATTTTCTATCTTTAAGTAATTTAATGACAGTTACTTATGAAGATATCCCGCCTAATTTGCTTATCCAAATTTCGCATTAAGAATATAGAACATGATAATAATACGATCAAAATTTTCGCATCAATCAAGTCCAACCGATCCAAATGCCCTGATTGTGGTTTTCTCAGCAGTTCTGTTCATGATTTTTACCATCGAACGATATCTGATCTACCCGTATTTCAACATAATACCATACTCATTTTAAAGACACGGAAATTCAAATGCAAAGATCCAACATGTCACCGCAAGGTATTTTCTGAACAGACGTCCCATCTGATGCGATACGCCAGAAGAACTGCCAGAGCATCGCAAATATTGGATTCTTTGTCAATTGAACTAACAGGAAAACTTGGAAGCATTCTATCTAAACAATTTTCAATTCCAGTTAGTCCTTCAACCGTCACCCGGATCGCTCTTAAACAGCAATTGCCAGAGATAAAGCAACCAAGAGTCCTTGGCATTGATGATTGGGCATACCGTAAGGGAGTGAGCTATGGAACAGTTTTAATTGACATGGAAACATCCAGACCAATTGACTTATTATCATCAAGAGAAAGTGCCGATTTAAAGGGATGGTTAGCCCAATATCCTGATGCCGAAATAGTGACCCGAGATCGTTCAGGTGCCTATTCTTCGGCCATTAATGAAGTTTGTCCGGATGCAATTCAAATTGCGGATCGATTCCATTTATTAATGAATTTATCTGATGCCTTAGATAAATACTTCAAAAGTATAAGTAAAGAGATAAGAAGGGTAATAACAGAAAAAACGGATGAAATATTAACGATGTCTGCCAATACTGATCTATTTAATGCTGAGTCGGTTAAAGGCTTCCTGTCCCGGCAAGTTCCCGCAGAACCTAAAGAAATCAAAGTCGACCAACGGCTGGATACCTTCAAAAAAGTTAAAGAACTTCAATCAAACGGAACTCCACTGAAAAGAATTTCAAAAATCTTAAATATTAGTCGTAACACGGTACGATCCTATTTCATTCAGGAAACCTTATCACCCAGGATTCGCCGAAGATCGATCAACATTGATTTATTTACCAGTTATATTTTGTCCCGATTAAATATGGAGGGATATAAAAAGAAGGATATATTCGATGAAATTGTTCAGCTTGGATATAACGGCGGTAGCACACAAGCGTATTCTTACATCAACAAAATAAAGTTGGAGTATAGCCTTACCACATTAGATAACGCCAAGATTCAACAAAGAATGATCCCTTATATCAAACCTCTAAGCTCTAGGAAATTGGCCAAATATATTGGCGGATCTCTATCAGACATTGAAGACACCGACGAAAGAATCTGCATGAAAGCCCTAATTGACAATGTTCCTGAACTTCAAATTGTCAGGAGGTTAGTCCTGATTTTTCGAACTATGCTTAAAAGAAGAAGTGGTAACATTAAAAGATGGATTGGTTTCATAAAACGATCAAAACGAAAGCTATATGGACTGAAAACATTTGCCAACGGCTTACTATTCGATATTAAGGCTGTTGAAAATGGCATACGTTTGCCCTGGAGCAATGGAGCAGTTGAAGGTCATGTGAACCGGATCAAGAGCATTAAGCGCCAAATGTATGGCAGGGCAGGTTTTGAACTATTGCGAAGGAAGGTGATTCTATCTCAAACCGGATAATTAATCCCCAAATGTGACGAAGAACCTTTAAATTGACCATGCGTTGCCGATTTAAATTGACCACCTAAAAATACCATCTAAGAACTACCTTTTTTCAATGTCGTAATTGATATTCAAAATTGTAAAAATTATTCCTTGTTGATACTTTTTTTCTTTCTCATTGATTCTCCGTGTAATTCGATGCGGTGAGCTTGATGAATCAGCCTGTCCAATACTGCATCAGCAATGGTTTTTTCTCCAATAATATCATACCATCCCTGAACCGGTATTTGTGAAGTAACGATAATGGAACCCTTATTGTGTCGGTCTTCAATGATTTCCAATAGCGTTATCCTGTTTTGACTATCGAGTGCCTGGAGTCCAAAATCATCGAGTATAATAACATCCTGCCTTTCGATTTTCGCTAGCTCCTTCAAGTATGAGCCATCGGCTTTTGCCATTTTTAACCTGGAAAACAACTTCGATGTATTGAAGTAATTTACCCGGTAGCCCTGGATACATGCCTGATAACCCAGTGCCGTTGCCAAATAACTTTTACCCACGCCGGTACTTCCTGTGATTAAAACGTTCTCGTTCTTCTCTACGAACTCACACTCTCCAAGTCGTAAAATAAGGTTGCGTTCCAGGTTTCGTGATTGATCGAAAGTGATGCTTTCGATGTTTGATTTGTAATGGAACTTGGCATTTCTAATTAGTCTCTCTATTTTTCGGTTGTGACGTTCGTCCCATTCTGCATCAATAATCATGGACACAAACTGATCGATGGTGTAATGGTCTGTTTTTCCGGTTTCGACAGCAGTTTTAAATGCACCATGCATTCCGGAGAGTTTCATTTGTCTCATTTTTGTCAACGTTGATTCATTCATAATAATTTGATTTTAAGTTTATTTGTAATAGTTCTTCCCTCGTATGTTGTTGTGTTCGGGCAATTCCGGATCTTCTGTTGTCTCACCCTTGATCATATCCAGGTTGTTTTCCAGGATGTTTTGTATGGCTTTAAAACTGTAGGTTCCAAAGTCAAGAGCACGTTTGCAGGCATTGATAAGTCTTTGTTTGCCAACCTTTTTCTCAAACGAAAGTATCCCCATGCAACTTTTAAACGCCTGCTCAGGATGGTTTCGGCTTTCAATGATCTTAAAGATATATTCCCCGGCAACCGGGTCAATACTGTTTGCCCAATTGATAAACCGGGGGGCAGTCCAATCGGTTACAAATTGATGGGTGCTCGCTAAATGTTCGGGTGTGGTTGTGTAGCTGTAAAGTGCGTAGTCCCGGGGATGGGTAGCCAACCGATTGTATTTAAAGTAAATCTCGACCGTTGTTCTGGTGTACATCACCTTCACCTTTTTGCGGATGTATTGGTACGGCACGCTATAAAAATGTTTGTCGCAACTAAGCTGCACATGACCATTTTGCATGACCGTTGCCTGTGCCTGATACTTGATCTCAAAGCGTTGGATGGGCAGTGGCGACAGTTTGCCCTTCTCGATGTCATTGTATAGCTCAAAACGTGTGTATGGACGACCGGTGAGCTTTTTGTTGTTGTGTGCATCCAACAGGTCGCCGATGCGATCGTTCAGTTCCGCAAGGGAGAAAAACGTTTCGTCCTTCAGTGCAGCATAAATCCTGCGGTATAGTATTTTAACAGCACCTTCAACTAACGATTTGTCCCGTGGTTTATAAGCTCTGGCTGGTAGAATAGTGGTTTCGTAATGTTCTGCCAGATCTGCCAGTGTTTCGTTGATGGTGGGCTCAAAACGGCTGCTTTTTATCACCGCTGACTTTAGATTGTCCGGAACAATTGCTGCCGGAACGCCTTCAAAAAAACGCATGGCATTTTCTACCGATACAACAAAATCTTCCTTCTTTTGGCTGGCCGTGGCTTCGGCATAGGTATATTGACTTGCCCCCAAAATGGCAACAAAAAACTCAACTTCGGTAATCTCTCCGGTGTCTTTATCCGCGATTGAAAGCTTTTTCCCGGCATAATCAACATACATCTTGTCGCCAGCCTTGTGGTTCATGTGCATCACCGGATTTACCTTCTTTCCCCACAGTTTGTAATACTCCCGGAACTGAGAGTTTTGATAGCCATCAGGATGCTTTTTGATGTATTCTTCCCACATCCCATAGGAGGTAACACCAACTTTTTTGAGTTCCCGTTCCATGTACGGGAAAAAGTCATAAAGCTTTTGCACCCGGGCGCTGATGGGTTCATCGGTTTGGTGAGAGAACAGCGTTTCAAGTTCAAGATCAGTCTTTTGATTGATCTGGTCAAGGGTCAGTCCTTGTACTTCAAAAAGGGAAATGTATTTTTTTACAGTGTTCCTCGATAAGGATAAGTATTGGCTTATAAATAGCTTACTTTTTCCACCGCAATGAAATTTAATTGCTTTTCTAATCTTACTCATGTCCGTTAATTTATTTGCCATAATCCGTTCCATTTTTGAACGAAAGTATGGGTAACGACATGAAAAAAAGTAAGCGTTTTAGGTGGTCAGTTTGCGTCGGCAAAGGGTGGTCAATTTGCGTCGGCAACCGGTGGTCACTTTGCTCCGAAACTGGTGGTCAATTTAAACTGGAAATGGGTGGTCAATTTCACCGTTTTTTCCAATGAAGATACTGCTCACACCATTACTTCTGACAACGGTTCTGTGTTCGCACAACATGAACTAATTGCAAAAAAACTGAATGCAGATTTCTATTTTGCACACCCATATTCTTCCTGAGAAATGGGACTAAATGAATATACAAACAAGCTAATCAAGCAATTTTCAATTAAAGGAAGCAATTTCGATTTATATGATAGTGAATATATAAAACTGGTAAAGAATAAGATAAATCGAAGACCAAGAGAAAAATTAAAATTTCAAACCCCTTCTAAAATATTTTTTGCAGCTTTGAAATGATTTATCGCATTTGTGACTTGAATCTACGATAAAAAAATAAATTTAACAAGGTATCAAAAGAAAATATCTTATATTTGCCTTCGAAAAATAAATTATTTCTTATGAAAGCTTCTCGTTCTTGGTTGTTTTTCGCTATTATTACTACGGTGTTTTGGGGCGTTTGGGGAGCCTTAATTGAAGTGCCTCAAAAGGCCGGATTTCCGCCAACACTGGGATATATTGTGTGGGCATTTACCATGATTCCTTGTGCCTTAGTCGCTATGTATTTAATCGATTGGAAGATTGAAACCGATAAACGATCTGTTTTTTTAGGATCAGCCATTGGTTTGCTTGGTGCTGGTGGTCAGTTATTGCTTTTCGAGGCATTGCTTCAAGGTACAGCCTACATTATTTTCCCGTTTATCTCGCTGTATCCTATTCTAACCATTTTATTATCAGTAGTTATTTTGAAGGAGAAAACCAATCTGCTGAAATGGATTGGAATAGGAACTGCACTCGTCGCTATCTATTTTCTTTCCTATCAGGAACCTGGCTCATCCGATTCACGTGGATATCTATGGCTGGTTCTTTCCTTATTTGTGTTCGTGGCCTGGGGTTTACAGGCATATGTGATGAAATTCTCAAATGAAACCATGAAAGCCGAGAGCATCTTCTTTTATATGGCAGTAACGGCTCTTGTCCTTTCCCCATTTGCCTGGTGGATGACTGATTTTAGTCAACCAATTAACTGGGGGTTCAAAGGTCCTTATCTGGCTGCATTGGTGCATGTTTTGAATTCTGTTGGTGCGCTGATGCTTGTTTACGCGCTTCGATACGGAAAAGCCATTATTGTGGTGCCGCTAACGGGACTGGCGCCGGTTATTACAATTGTACTTTCACTTATATTATACAGTGTCATGCCCGGATCGATGCTTATGATCGGATTGGTATTTGCAGTAGTAGCTATTGCAATCCTGTCTTTCTGATCTATGTTTCAATTCAAAAAAGAATCACATTCTCTCCTGAAATCGGAAATGAATGTTTCGAATTACATTTTTCACTATCAAATTACACTTAAGAAAATGACGAATAAACAATCCTCGCAAGGTGAAAACACCTTGATAATTCCACTACTCATTGTAGGTGTTTTGTTTTTTGTAATTGGTTTTGGAGTCGGAATTAGTGGATTTCTAACTCCTTTTCTTCGGGATGCATTAAACCTCTCTGTGACTGAATCCTATTTAGTGACGGCGGCAATTTTTTCAGCCTTTGTTGTTTTTGGGGCACCTGCAGGTTGGGTTATTAAGAAAGTAGGTTATAAAATGAGTATGCTCATTGCCTTTTTTATTATGGCACTTGGCATGATCCTTTTTGTGCCATCAGCAAATATGGCCAGTTTTCCAATTTTTTTACTGGCCTTATTCATCGGTGGTATTGGGAATACTTTATTGCAGGCAGCAGTTAATCCATATGTTACCATTATTGGTCCACACGAAAGTGCAGCCATGCGCATGTGTTTAATGGGTATCATGAATAAGCTGGCCTGGTGGATGGGACCCTTATTTCTGGGCTTATTTCTTGATTTGAAAAATGTTCAGTTAAGTCAGGTGTCCTTTCCTTTTTACATCGTGACCGGAATTCTGGTAGCCTTGGGAATATTCATGTATTTTGTTCCGCTTCCAGAAGTGAAGGCTGCCGGCGAGGATGAAAATGATGCAAGTTCAGCAAGTGTTTATGCTGCCGGAAGAAAAAGTGTTTTTCAGATGCCTCATTTGTTATTGGGCGTATTTGCTCTGTTTTTATATGTTGGGGTTGAAACCATCCCCATGGTTTCGATCATTGGTTTTGCCAAAGCCGTATTTGGTGAGGGAATGACCAATCCGGCCGGATATGCCAAATATGTTCCAATTGGCATGTTTGTAGGTTATGTTTTTGGAGTGATCATGATTCCAAAATTACTTTCCCAGACAACGGCTCTGAAATTATTTGCTGTAATTGGTATTATATCTTCCTTTTGTGTCATTTTTCTACCCGGTGAAATGGGGATTTACAGCTTGGTCGCAATTGGTTTTGCCAATTCAATTATGTGGGGAGCAATCTGGCCGCTGGCCATTGCCGATTTAGGCAAGTTCACAAAAACCGGTGCTTCTTTGCTTGTCATGGGAATTGTAGGAGGGGCGATATTGCCTTTAATCTTTGGCTTTCTGGTCGATCTTTTTAAAACCGGCGAAATTTCGTCAGTCAGCGATTATCAAAACGCCTATTGGATATTTATTCCTGCTTACCTGTTTATCCTTTATTTTGGAACTTGGGGATATCAAATCAGAAGAAAATAGAATTTGTCGCATAGTCAATTAATAATAATATTTGAAGTTATGAAAGAGTTGATATCAATCGTAAATAAATTTTTACAAGGAGCTGAAGTTCAGGAGATCTCTGTATTTGGCGAAGGACATATAAACATCACCTATCGGGTCGCTCTTAAAAGTGAGCCCAAAGAGTATGTTTTGCAAAAGATAAATCACCACATTTTTAAAGATGTTGATCTTTTACAGAACAATATAAAACGCATAACCGATCACATTCGTCAAAAATTGGCGGATGCAGGTGAAAACGATCTCGAACGTAAAACGTTGACGATCATTCTGACTTTGGATGAGAAATTATTTTATTTTGATGATGAGAATTACTGGCGAATGACCTTGTTAATTCCTGAAGCCAAAACATTCGAGGCGATTACTCCTGAATATGCTTTTCATGCGGGGAAAGCTTTTGGAAATTTCCAGGCCATGCTAGCAGATATTCCCGGAGAACCACTTGGCGAAACGATTCCAAACTTTCACAACATGGAATCCCGCCTTGCTTCCTTCCGCGAGGCAGTAAAGAATGATTCAGCTGGCCGATTAATCAAGGTGAAGGATTTGGTTCAAGAGATTGAAAAACGTGCCGACGAAATGTGTTCGTGTGAACGATTATTCAGGGAAGGTAAATTGCCGAAACGAATCAATCATTGCGATACCAAAGTGAATAATATGTTGTTCGACGAATCAGGCAAAGTGCTTTGTGTGATCGATCTCGACACGGCCATGCCCGGTTTTGTGATGTCCGACTTCGGCGATTTCATGCGTTCAGCCGGAAACACCGGAAAAGAGGATGACGCCGATTTACAAAATGTTTCTTTCAACATGGAAATATTCAAGTCATATACTCAAGGCTACCTTCAGGAAGCAAAAAAATTTCTGAGTCCAATTGAAGTTGAGATGTTACCATTTGGAGCTAAATTAATCACTTACATGCAGGTAACCCGTTTTCTGGCCGATTATCTCAACGGAGATACCTATTACAAAATCAGCTTTCCGGAACATAATTTACAGCGTACAAAAGCACAGTTTAAATTGCTGCAGAGCATTGAGGAATACTATTCTGAAATGCTGAATTATATTGCGGCATTAGTTTAGACAAATCGAAAACCTGTTTGTTCGGGATTTGAATGGATTGCCAGTCAGTACAGGGAACTGCCAGTTTTAAATTCATAGTGATGGAATTAATTTCTCCAAGTAAATCAGGTTCGAAGTTCACTTTAAACTCAACATAATTGATGAATGGGCTGTGTCGCAAGCCTTTCCGGCCATCAAATTCAATAACTCATGCAGGAGAGCAGTTTTATTAGTGAGGTATCGCTGAACGAAAATACATTCAGATAGGTGTAAGTTGATTTTACAATCGATTGCCAAAACACGGATGAAAAAGAAAGTCAAATAATTGCTGTAAAGGCAAAAATCAGCTTTTTTTAGTTGTGTTTTCATCCATGAATAATTTGTTTTTTAATTGCCGGATGGAACTCACATGTCGTTGGAAATTATTTTCATTGGTATTTGTGTTGACGCCAACATGTCCGTTTCATATTCCTATTTGTATTGAAATACATTATGTGGCTTCATGGTTCCGACTATTTTTAAAATGACGACTCCATGAGCCGGAATTTCAAAACTTATCTTTTGATTTTCCGAATATGTAAAGTCTTTCTTCGCCCACAAATCGCGCATCGTATAGCCTTTTTTGGCAGCAATGCCGATTGAGTCGGGGTTAAAACTTATGGTTGCAGTTTTTTCAGACCTGTTCAGCAAAGCGACAGCAACTTTTCCGCTCATGGTCGAGATCAGCGGTTTAGCCCACACTTCCAGAACGCTGTTCTTTTTCAGACGCCGTGCCTGACAGACCAATGGATCCTGATTGAGTGCTATTACTTCTTCAAAGGTTAGGATTCCGATCGTTTCTTCTGACATGTTTCTCAAATCATTTCCGGCCAAAAGGGGTGAATTCATCATACACCACATGCTGAAGTGAGTTTTATCCTCTTCGTAACTCATGCCGCGTCCCACCTGAAGCATATCCATATCGTTCACGTGTCCGAGCGAAGCATATTTCCACAAATCGGCATTCAATTCAATGATATTTAGGATGCTTTTAAAAGTATTGTCAATATCTCCTGAAATGCGCCACGAATCTGCGAGATTTGTAGCCCATGTTCCAGGAAATTGCCATCTGCAAACATTGAAAACAACATCAGGATTTATTTCCCGAATGATGTTCCCTATTTTAGTGTACTGTGTTTGCTCGTCAAGACCCATCCATTCACCTCCACACCAATCTACTTTTATGAAGTTGAACCCCAATCCTTAAGCACCATGTTTAGGTCTTGATGTTCGTGTCCAAACAATCCACAGCCGGAACCGATTGTGTCTTTATCCCATTTGGAAGTACATGTGTTAATACCGGCATCCGAATAAATTCCTGCTTTTAATCCTTTGAAATGGATATAGTCGGCAACTGCTTTCATCCCTTGGGGGAACTTTTTCAGATTTATCAGCAAATTCCCATTTTTATCGCGGCCTCCGAAATATCCATCGTCGATGTTGATGTAGGAATAACCTTCATCATGCATTCCTGTTGAGACCATAAAGTCTGCTTGTGATTGAATGGTTTTCTCATCAATTTTTACATGAAAGTTATTCCAGCTGGCCCATCCCATAATTGGTGTTTTTGGCCGGTTTCCAGATGTTATATTCTGACTTAAACCGAGGTCGGTAAAAAATAATATGGAGATTAAAATTGACATGAATGTTTTCCAGTTGACTTTTTTTGTTTTCATTTGATCATCCTTTAGGTTTGGTTAATCGTTGTATAAGGTTTCCGTTGTTAATGGACTTTTAAACAGCAAACCGGAAATCCAATTGTTTGGTGACCATTGAATTGGAATGCATTTTATTCCTGTGCTTTTCTGACTTTTGCCTCCATTATCTATGTACTAATTTCATTGAAACTGTATGAAATTTTCAATGACACTAAATTTCAAAAATTCACCCCATCCGAAGAGTGATTTTCCTACCGAAAGTGAGATGGGAATTTTTCAGACTCTCTTCAGGTACTGGCTAAATCGAAAAAAATATAGAATTTACATTGATGATCATTTTGGCTTCTGGTTGGCAAAGAATTTAGGCTATAATGACCTTAATATTTGCATCCTCAAGTCGCTTTTTATCGCTTTCCAGAATTCCTGAATCAGTAATTACAATGTTAATTTTATCGAGCTTACAAATAAAAGCAAGGCTTTTCCGAAGGAATTTGGAAGAATCGGTTACAACAATTACTTCACGGGCAACTTCAATCATGATTTGATTCATGTAAGCCTCCTCAATGTTTGGTGTTGAAATGCCATTCGAAGGGTCAAAGCCATCAACGCCAAGAAATACTTTGTCGACATAGAAATTTTTAAGATTTCTTTCAGCTAGCGGGCCAATAAAGCATAATGAATTTTTACGTAATACTCCGCCGGGCATAATCAAATTGATATTTGTATTCGAAACCAATTGATTAGCGATATTTAAAGCATTGGTAATAATAGTTACATTATTCAACGATGTCGAAAGGTTTTTTACGATTTCGACTGTAGTTGTACCTGAATCGATTATTACAGTGTCAGAATCATTAATAAGCTTAGCCGCAACTTTGCCAATTCTGCTTTTTTCCGACATATTTATTTTGTTTTTTTCTCCCAGTTGCTGGTCAAAGCTTACTGTCTGATTTATACTCATAGCTCCACCACGTGCACGAACTAAAAGTTTTTTCATTTCAAGTTGTTCCAAATCATTACGGATAGTTACTTCACTAACACCGAATTCTTTGCTGAGATCGTTAACAAAAACCTGATCATGCGCAGAAAGCATCTGCATGATTTTCATCCGTCTTTCAACTGTGTTGTGCTGATTAATTTTTCCCATATACTTTTTTTAGTTCCGTTGGTTGCTCAAAACAAGGGAGTTTTTCAACTGATTGCAAAGATAGCCAATAATTTTTTTATCTACTGAATTCAATTGTATTACAAATATAAAACATATAAGGTAACGAAACTGATTTGACAACTAAAGAAAAGATAAAATAAATTTAAATGTAGTAAATTAAATGAAAAAAAAATATATATATTTGTAATGAAAGTAAACGAAAGAATATTTACAAAAATTACAACCAAGCCCTATGAATACGAATAAATCTTCCGATTCAGTTTTTTCGAAGCAGGATAAAACTTATACCGGGAAAGAGATTTGGAATCAGCCAGTATTGTGGCAAGAGATTTTTACCCAGGTCCAGCAGGAAAAACAATCTATCACTTCATTTTTAAATAAAGCACTCCAACACAATAATTTAAATATTGTTATTACAGGAGCTGGAACAAGTGCATTTATTGGTCTTTCTCTTTCTGGTATTTATGGCCGAAAATCAGGAAAACATGTGAATGCGGTTTCAACCACTGATCTGGTTACCCATCCTAACGATTATTTAAGCACTGACAGTCCGGTACTGTTAATATCATTTGCACGTTCAGGGAATAGTCCTGAAAGCGTTGCGGCTGTTAGCATTGCAGATCAGGTTTGTTCAAAAGTGTTCCACTTTATTATTACCTGCGACGAGAAAGGCGAATTGGCAAAATACGACACCTATTCGCCAAAATTTGTTTTTGTTCTTCCTGAAAATGCAAATGATAAAAGTCTGGCCATGACCGGTAGTTATTCAGGAATGCTGCTGGCCGGATTACTTATTGCAAGAATAAATGAAATTGATTCGCTGGCTCCGCAGGTCAACGTGCTTATTCAGTACGGTCAAAAATTACTTGGTCAATCAGAAATATTCAGAGAAATTGCCGAAATGAGTTTCGAAAGGGCTGTTTTTCTTGGATCGGGTCCTTTATTGGGAACAGCTACTGAATCTCATTTAAAATTGCAGGAACTTACCGATGGAAACATCATTTGCAAAAGAGATTCTTTTCTTGGGTTCAGACATGGGCCCAAAGCGGTTATCAATAACAAAACGCTTGTTTTTCTTCTCTTTTCGAATCAACAGTATGTCATTCAATACGAAACCGACCTCATTGAATCACTTCATGACGGACAACAACCTTTATATACAGTTGGACTAATTGAAAGCGGTACTTTAAAAGCAAAAATTGATCGCGTTTTTGTTCTGTCCGATAAAGGAAATCAGCTTGATGAGGAGTTTTTGCCGGTTTGTTTTATTCTTCCTGCCCAAATGATCGGGTTTTATAAATCGATCCAACTTGGATTGAATCCTGATTCGCCATCGTTAAGTGGCGCTATTAACAGGGTAGTAAAAGGTGTTTTAATTTATCCATACGAAAATAAAGATTGATGAATCAGCTTATGAAAACCATTTTCTTTTATTTATTATGCGGATTACTTGGTCAGACATTTCTAATGGCTCAGGAAAATAATGTCATTATGAAAGTCAAACCAAAAGAAATTAACGATGTACTGACAAATCCGGGAATAGGATTTACAACCTTTCAACGTTTTAACGGAGATGATTTAAATGAAGGGATACGTTGGACTGAAGGTTTACCAATTGTATATCAGAACTTTGATGGTGACCTGACCAATAAAAACTACCCTCAGACAACTATTGCCTATTTCAGGGTAAACTGGCGATTTTTAGAACCAGAATGTCAACAGTATAACTGGCCAATGATTGATAAAGCCTTAAAAACAGCAGCCGAAAGGGGACAAACGTTGATGCTTCGCATTTCACCCTATGAAGCTGAAGCTGAAAAAGACGTGCCCGGTTGGTACAGGGAAATGGTTGGGCCAGAGAAACAACAGGGGATAGCAAAATGGAGGGTCGACCCCGAAGACCCCCGGTATATAAAATATTTTGGAGGGATGATCAAAGCCTTGGGGCAGCGGTATGACGGGCATCCAGATTTAGAATCTGTCGATGTTTCATTTATCGGTTACTGGGGCGAAGGAGAAGGTTCCCATTTATTGTCTGATCCTTCGCGGTTGGCTTTAATCAATGCATATCTGGATAATTTTAAAAAGACAACCTTGACTTTCCAGCCGCTCAATGGTGATGCACCTGACCCTGGAGTTTTGGTTAATGGCACGAATATAGCCGCTTACTGGCCTGACGGGAGAAACAATGGTACCGGAACTCAAATGCGTAATCTGGGTTGGCGTTTGGATTGTCATGGAGATTTGAGAAGAAGTGAATGGAACCACATGACTGATGTTTATCCGGAAGACATTATAAAAAGTGGAATGAGTGAAGCTTGGAGAAAGGCACCAGTTACACTTGAAATTTGCGGGACATTCTTAAGTTGGCTCCAAAAACAAAAATACAGTGAAGAAACTGTGGAATACATTTTTGAACAAGGCCTCAAATGGCATGTTTCTTCTTTTAATGCTAAAAGTTCAGCAGTACCAAAAGAATGGAGACCATTGGTGGATAATTGGTTGAACAAAATGGGCTACCGATTCGTACTTCGCAGGTTTACTTACCCATCAGTTGTAACGGTCCAAGGCCAGTTGCGCATTACATCATGGTGGGAAAACAAAGGAGTAGCACCTATTTATAAGGATTACAAATTTGCCCTTCGAATTAAAAATACTGAAAAAACAGTGATATTAAGTACCAGCGCCAATATTCTTAACTGGTTTCCTGGTGATATAGTCCATGACGAAAACCTGTATATTCCTCATGACATGCCTGTGGGAACCTATGAACTCGAAATTGCCATCGTTTCCCCTGTTTCTTATGAACCTAAAGTGAAATTGGCTATTGATGGAGTAAATGAAGATGGCTGGTACCCAATGGGAAAAATAGAAATAAAGGAAAATAAACAATAGGTTATATTGAAAAAATAAAAAAAAGAGTATTCTCTACAAAATAAAATATTATAAAGTCAGTGGTAATAATATAATCATGAGGAACAAGAAGCATGATCAAGAAAATTTCGTGAAAATATTCAGAAGTGGTACAATTGATGGCATGGATTCGCCTGAAAATAGTTTTCCAAAGCGGACTTCAGCGCAAACTCAAGCTGTTAGCAAGTTGTTGCACCGGGTGATTATTAAATTTTTATTAGTCATTTTGCTTGTTGGTATCAAAAGCTTTAATTTGGAATTATTTGCCAGAGCGGATGATTCAAAAGCTTTAATAGTTAGAAAGTGCCCTGATTTTAAGGTTACAGGAGACGGCTCTGCTGAAAATTGGGCTTTGGCAGAATGGATGGTCCTTCCCCAACGTATTTTGTCTGGAGAACCACTAACGACGAAAGTAAAAGTGCTGTATTCCAAAACCGGCATCTATTTCCTTTTCAATTGCAGGGATAAAAAGTTGACTTCAACCATGAATGCTGATTTTATGGATCTCTGGAAAGAAGATGTTGTCGAAATATTTCTTTGGACTGATGATCAAACCCCCGTTTATTTTGAATATGAGATTTCTCCTTTAAATTATGAATTGCCGATCTTAATATCAAACGAAAAAGGAGACCTTGTCAGGTGGATGCCTTTTCATTATGATAGTGATAGAAAAACCCGTCATGCTACTACTGTCCAGGGAGGGGAAATGAGGAGTAATGCCGCAATTACGGGCTGGACTGCAGAATTTTTTATTCCTTATAAGCTCTTGAGACCATTAAATAATAGTTTGCCAAAACCAGATACCAGATGGAGGGCAAATTTTTATCGGATCGATTACGATAGTGGTATCTCCGAATGGTCATGGCAATTGACAAGTAAGACTTTTCATGACTTTGAGAAGTTTGGGTTTCTTGTGTTTGAGTAGCAATTTATTTTTTGACGAACAATGGCACACTAATTTAACTCACAATGTTTAATCTTATGAAACGAGCATGTTTGACAACAATCACAAAAACCAATGATCAAATACATGTGAGTTCCATCCGGCAGTTTTGCCGATCAATGTAAAAATTTATCACCAATTGATATTAAACTTACTAAAAATTTGTACGGATGAAAATTTTATTGTTTTCATTGTTTTTTTCTTCAATCATGTTTTTGTCGCAGGCGCAGCAACGACAAATGAGAGCTTCTGGTTTGCAGGACTCACTGCTTCTTAAAGATTACAGGCCGCAAACCATTTTTAAGAATCCCAAAACTCTTATTAAAAGGGCAAAATATCTTGCCATTGATATGCACATGCATGCTCCTGTCGGGGGAAATCTGGATTCCATCGCTATTGTACAGTTGAGAAACATGGATGAAGCAGGCGTTCAAAAGACAATCCTCTTTTGTGGAATAGGGAAAACATTTGATAAGTATGCTGCCGTTTATGGGAAATACGCCGATCGCTTCGAACTCTGGTGTGGGCTTGATCTTACAGGCTCTGGCCCCTCAACAATAGCCGAACTGGAAAGATGTGTAAAGCTTGGTGCCAGTGGAGTTGGTGAGATCAGTGATAAAGGTAAGGGACTACCTGGTAGCCCGGGGATGCACATCGATGATCCGCGTATGGACCCTGTTTTGGAAAAGCTTGCTGACCTTAAATTGCCAATCAATCTCCACATCGGAGATCCAAGATGGATGTATGAGCCGATGGACGAACATAATGACCTTTTATTTGAGTCATACTATTATCGGCTAGACAACCAGAAGGATATTCCAGATCTTACAGAAATGGTCACTACCATGGAACGCGCCTTGAAAAAACATCCGCGAACCACTTTTATTGCATGCCATTTTATGAACCAGACGTATGATCTGGACCAGCTTGGGAGAATGTTCGATAAGTATCCGAATCTGTATGCTGATGTATCTCAGAGAGAGGCTTACGTGGCGGCTATCCCCAGGTTTGCTAAGCAATTCATGGAGAAGTATGCAGACCGGTTATTGTACGGTACCGACCAGAGTTACAACCTGTCAATGTATCGGAATACATTCCGTATATGGGAGACACTTGACGAGCACTTCTACGCGTGGGACGTATCGAATACGCCTTGGCCCCTCTCCGGGTTGGGGCTCAGCGATGCCACACTTAAGAAATTCTACCGGGAAAACGCATTGAAGATTCTGAAAAATTAGGTAAGTTAAAAGTAACCGACATCAACAGGGTGGAAAGACGGGCGGAATCGTGACAGAACATCCAACCAATTAAGTGAGAGGTTAAGCCCATAATGGCCTGCATGTGAAAATTGACCAGAGGGATGATAACAGATTAAAAATATTTGCACGAGAAGGATTTTTGAAGCTGAATATAAGAGGAAGAGTTTTAATTAACGGATGTGATTGGTTTCAATATAAATCAAATGATAGATATTCAAAATGGCTAATCAAGATTTAATCTTTATGAAAAAAAAACAAATATTTTACAGGGCGGGTTTTAATTATTCGAATTTATTCAAAATAGTTTTCACTTTAGTGTCAATTATATTGCTGATTAACAACCAAATTAAGGCTCAGGATAAAGTTAGTGTTATAAATGAACTTGATGTGATACATTCAAAGGAAGGAGGAGGAAAAGATAATGCCTGGATTCAATTCAATGATGCTCCTAATTCATTATATCACTATATTGCCGGACAAGCTTATCCTTTACTTGATCAGCGAGTCAGCTTTGTAGTCGGTTTGCACTCTCTTTCCGATTGGCAAAAAAGGCAGGAATTTTTGCGTAAAACCTTGTTAGATATTGTAGGGCCTTTCCCTGAGAAAACTCCCTTAAATGCAAAGATCACCAGAACTATTGAAAAGGATAGTTACAGGGTAGAACATATAATTTATGAGTCTCAGCCCGGTTTATATGTTACATCATCTATGTTTATCCCTCATGGACTTAAAAAGGGTAATAAAGTTCCATGCATTATCTTTTGCAGTGGACATTCAGATAATGGATATCGCTACTTATCATACCAGAATATAATACTTAACCTGGTAAAAAAGGGATTCATCGTATTCGCATTTGATCCGGTTGATCAGGGAGAGCGTCTTGAGTATTTTGATCCGCAAACCAATATGCCTAAACCTGGTGGATCAGACTCGTGGCACTCATATAGTGGAGCTCAGGCATTGATAACAGGAAGTTCTCAGGTTAAGTATATGATGTGGGATGGAATCAGGGCTGTGGATTATGTCCTCACAAGAAGCGAGGTGGATCCTGCCAGAATAGGGATCACAGGTACCTCAGGCGGAGGAACACAATCTGCTTTTATAGCCGCACTTGATGATCGTATATATGCAACTGCTCCTTCATGTTTCATTACCAATTACACCAGAATATTTCAATCCATTGGACCTCAGGATGCTGAACAAAACATGTTTAATGGAATACTGAGTGGATTAGATCATGGTGATCTTCTTTTGGTTAGAGCACCAAAACCTGCTTTGATTTTAGCCACTACGGAAGATTTTTTCAGTATTCAGGGAGCCAGAGAGACTGCAAAAGAAGTGTCAAACATGTATAAGGCCTTTGGTAAAGAGGATAACTTTAGTATAGCTCAAGATGGTGGACCTCATGGGACAACCCCCAAAAACAGGGAAGCAATGTATGCTTTTTTTCAGACATCTTTAAATAATCCAGGCAATCCGAAGGAAGAGAAAGTTGAACCGTTAAGCACTGAGGAGATGCAGGTAAGCAAAACGGGACAGGTTTATACCTCTTTTAGGGGAGAAACTATTTTCAGTTTGAACTGCAAAGAGTCAGAAAAATTGGTTGCAAAATTACAATTTTCCAGAAATGATCTTTCCAGACATCTTCCCGAGGTATTAGAATCAGCTAAAAAGCTTTCTGGTTATCAAAATCCATTAGTAACCAGTGAACCGGTTTTTACCGGACGTATTCAGCGGGATGGTTATGTGATTTATAAGTATTTTATTGCTGGTGAGGGTAATTATATTATTCCTTATCTGTTAATGGTACCAGATAAGTCAAACAATAAAGCTCTGATCTATCTTCATCCTTCAGGCAAGTCAGCCGAAGCTTCTGTTGGTGGCGAGATGGAATGGTTTGTTAGGAATGGTTTTACAGTGCTGGCTCCGGATATGATTGGAGTTGGTGAAATGGGACCGGGGGATTTTCACGGAGATTCATATATTGAAGGTGTCTCCTTTAATGTATGGTTTAGTTCCATGCTTATTGGAAGAAGTATCGTGGGAATTAGAGCTGGTGACGTTGTAAGGCTCACTCAATTGTTGAAGAAAAACATTGGAATAAGTGAGGTTTATGGATTTGCAAGAAAAGAAATGGGGTCGGTATTGTTGTATGCGGCAGCTTTTGATCCGGCAATTACCAGGATAGCCCTAATAAAACCTTATTCCTCTTACCGATCTATTGTTATGAGCCGCTTTTATAATCCCGCGTTTATTTATAGCACTGTTCCAGGAGCTCTTAAGGCTTTTGATCTTCCTGATCTTGAAGCCAGTCTGGCACCAAGGAAGTTGATGATGGTAAGTGTTACAGATGCATCGGGGTCTACTGTTGGTATTGAAGATATTAATCAAGATCTGGACATAATTAGAAATGCTTATCATTTCAGAAATGTTGATGGACAATTAAACATTGTATCCCCGAAGCCAAATGAAAATCTATGCAATTTTTTTTCGAAATGGATCGAATAGAATTTTAAGATTCCTGCAATATTAAAATGATTGGGATTCAAAAAATAAGCTAATAAATTATGAATACAAAAGATTTAACACGAAGAAATTTCATTGGTAAAACAGCAGCCGGGTTGGTCGGTGTAGCGGTTTCATCAAGTGTATCATCCATGAGTGCAGCTTCATACAAGAGGATAATAGGTGCAAACGATCGAATCAATATCGGACTTTTAGGTTGTGGTGCCCGGAGCCATGGGCACCAAAACATGGTTAAAATGTCGGAAAAGGATAAAAATTTGGGGGTAGTTGCTGTTTGTGATATATGGAAACTTAATAGGGAAAAAACAGCAGCAAACTGTAAAAACATGTTTGGGGCAGATGTAAGGCAGTTTAAATATTCAGAAGAAATGTTAAAAATGCCTGATCTGGATGCCGTGATGATCGCTACCGGGGATTTCCAGCATGCCAAACTTTTGGCAGAGGTTGTTAAAGCAGGGAAAGATTGCTATGTTGAAAAACCCTTGGCCGAGAGTGTCGAAGAAGCTAAGCAGGCGAGGGAAGCCGTACTGGCTTCCGGGCAGGTTGTTCAACAAGGATCGGAATGGCTAAGTGATCCTATCCAGCATAAAGTGCGTGACATTATACGTTCCGGCAAGTTGGGCCAGATAACCAAAATTGAACAGGTTTGGAACGACAATAATCACCGGTGGCATGACCCAAAAGACCCGGACGTAGCCTCGATCAGGGAAGAGGATACTGACTGGAACAGATGGTTGTTGGGCAAACCCTACGAACCGTTTGATCCGTGGAAATATTTTGAGTTCAGGATTTTCCGGGAATACTCCGGTGGTATCACTTCTCAATGGATGAGCCATGGTATCGGGTTAGTCCATTTTTATACCGACACGGCCATTCCTGATTCGATGGTTGCCAACGGCGGGATATTTGGTTGGCCTGACATCCGGCAAAACCCCGATACGTTTCAGGCACTTGCAACATACAACGATGCGAAATTCATGTATTCCTATACGTCTAATTATGCAAGCAAATTTGGAGATTACACCTGTATCCGCGGGAAAGACGGGACATTGTTCGCACATGGAGGGGAAGGGAGTCCCCGTTGGTTCTTAATTCCCGAACATTTGGAGCTTCCGGGAGGATTTGATTTTTATGAAGGACTGAAAGAAGCGGTCAAAAGTGGCAAAGCTGAAATGATAACGATAGAAGAATACGGAATGAAACTTCCTCCAGTCAATGGGAGTGATGACAGTAAATTTCACATGGACAACTGGGTGGATTGCATGCGAAGCAGGAACCCCAATACAAACGGGCATATTCATACCGGTTTTTGGCATTCCATTGGTAGCATAATGGCTACACAAGCTTACCGTGAAGGAAAAAAACTTTACTGGGATCGCACGAAAGAAGAGATCGTTGACCATCCGGTAATCATTTAACCGGTTCACTATATTTTGTATTCCTACCTTATTGCAAAGTAAGGGTTAAAATAATTTTTAAAAGAATCCAAATGACAGAAAGAAGAGATTTTATCAAGAAAAGTGTAATTGGAACTGCTGGAATAGCTATTGGTGGCATGGGATTCAGCACAAAAACCTATGCGTCGATTATCGGTGCCAATGAACGAATTAATGTCGCCGTTATAGGTATCCGGAACCGGGGAAAAGACCATTATCGTGCCCTTGCGAAAATTCCCAATGTAAATATTGTGGCTATTTGCGACATTGATAAAAGACTTATCCCTGAAGCAGTAGCTGAAATTGAAAAACTTACAGGAAGGAAACCAGCCGTTGAAGCAGAATACCGAAAGATTCTTGAAAACAAAGATATCGATGCGGTTACGATAGCTACTCCAAATCACTGGCACGCACTGCAAACCATATGGGCCTGTCAGGCAGGAAAGGACGTATATGTTGAGAAACCAGTGTCTCACACCCTATTAGAAAGCCGGAAAATGGTAGAAGCAGCCCGAAAATACAATCGGGTGGTACAGACAGGAACACAGGCTCGGAGCCAAACTTCTACAAGGAATGCTATTAAATTTATGAATGACGGTGGATTAGGAAAAATATATATGGCCAGGGGCCTTTGCCTGAAACCTCGTGGAAGTATTGGCCATGTAAAAAACAGCGAGATACCCAATGGTGTGGACTGGAATACTTTTCTTGGACCTACTCCGTACCGTCCTTTTAACGAAAATAGGTTTCATTACAAGTGGCACTGGTTCTGGGATACCGGTTGCGGGGATCTGGGAAACCAGGGAATTCATCAGGCAGATGTTGCCCGATGGGCACTGGGAAAAAGTACACATCCAGTCAGAATCCAGGGTGTTGGGAATTATTTTATATGGGATTCTGATCAGGAAACCCCCAATATGCAGCAACTTGAATTTGAATATGAAGACGGATCGATTTTACAATTTGAAGTACGCGGGTTAGGTACAAATTCCGAAGCAGGAATTCGGGTGGGTGACCTTATTTACGGCTCTAAAGGTTGGATGAGCATGGAGAGTGAAGATGAAGGGACTGGAAAAGTTTACCACAGCAACATTAACATCAAACCCGATGGATTTTCGTCTTACAAAGAAGAAGAAGGCCCGGTTTTCACCAATGATATTCCGGATGAGGCTGAATCTGTGGTCAATCACTTTACTAATTTTATCGAATGCGTGAAATCCAGAAAATGGCAGAATTTGAATGCAGAAATCATGGAAGGGCATTTATCTACCTCGCTGTGTCATTTGGGAAATATTGCAACCCGGCTAAAGCGACCCCTTTATTTTAATCCGGGAGCCGAAAAATTTATAAACGACGCGGAAGCAGATACTTACCTGACTAAAATATATAGGCCTCCGTTTTTATTGCCGGAAAACGTTTAATATCTATTTTAATACATATCAAAACTATGAAAAACCTGATTTATATATTTGCCGGAATTATCGTACTAATGACTTCATGTAATACTCCTAATGATCCTTGGGAAAATCTAATCAAGGAGAATCTTGGGAATTGGCAACAGATTAACGGTCCTGCACATTATGAAGTTAAAGATGGGGTAATTATCGGAACCGCAGCAACAAGCGATCCTTCCGACGATTCGTTTCTTTGTACGAAAGCTAATTATGGCGATTTTATCCTTGAGTTCGATACATGGCTTGACCCTCAGATGAACTCAGGGGTAAATATACGCAGTGAAAGCCGTCCAAATTATCTTGATGGCCAGGTTTACGGGTACCAGTTTGAACTTGATCCTTCTCCAAGATCATGGACTGGTGGCATTTACGATGAGTCAAGAAGGCTCTGGTTATATACACTCGATATTAATCCCCCTGCAAAAAAAGCGTATAAAAACGGCGAATGGAACCATTGCCGCATCGAAGCTATTGGAAATTCAATCCGGACTTGGGTCAATGGGATACCCTGTGCTGATCTTGCTGACGATATGACACCGACAGGGTTTATCGGGCTTCAGGTACACGGAATTGGAAACGATTCAGGTAAGGTTGGCATACAGGTTAAATGGAAAAATCTCAGGATTATGACCAAAAATCTGGAACAATATGCTACCCCTTATCTGCCTGTTATCCCTCAAAGCAGTTATCTGAAGAACACGCTGAGCGACCGGGAGCTTAAAGATGGCTGGAAATTGCTTTGGGATGGAAAAACCACCAATGGATGGCGCGGCGCAAAACTTTCGGCTTTCCCTTCAACCGGTTGGGAAATTAAGGATGGCACCCTGACTATCCATGGGTCAGGAGGAGCTGAGGCAGCATCAGGAGGCGATATCGTAACGGCTGATAAGTATAAGAATTTTGAGGTTGTCGTTGACTTTAAGTACTCTCCGGGAGCAAATAGCGGCATTAAATACTTCGTCGATACCAACCTAAACAAAGGGGAAGGCTCCTCAATTGGTTGCGAATATCAGATTCTTGATGACAAATTGCATCCGGATGCACACGAAGGAATTGGTGGAAACCGCACCCTGGCAGGTCTTTATGATCTTATAGCCCCGTTGCCCAAACGCGATAATGGTACCGGGCAATGGAACAGAGCTACTATCGTTGTTAACGGAAACCATGTTGAACACTGGCTCAACGGGCAGAAAACTGTTGAGTACGAAAGAGGAAACGATGCATGGAAGGCTCTTGTAGCAACAAGCAAATATAAAATCTGGCCAAATTTCGGGGAAGCAACTGAAGGGAATATCCTTCTTCAGGACCATGGATGGGAAGTCTCTTTCAAAAATATGAAAATAAAAGAATTGTAAGATCAAATAACTAACTTAACACCAGACTAGTATGGAAAGCAATAGAAGAGATTTTATTAAAAAAACATTAGTTGGTGTAACTGCATTATCTGCTGGCGGTATCCTTCCCGGATTCAGCGTGCGAAGTTACAACCGTATTTTGGGTTCAAACGAGAAAATCAGGATATCGGTTATGGGTGTTAACTCGCGGGGAAAAGCCCTCGCCGAAACCTATGCCAGCCAGCCAAACTGCGATGTGATACACATTTGCGATGTTGATCGCCGGGCAATGGAAAAGTGCATTGCTTCTGTAACCGAAATCCAACAACACCAACCAAAGGGTTTGTCCGACTTCCGCCGTTCGTTGGAGAGCAAAGACATAGATGGTATGGTAATCGCAACACCCGACCACTGGCATGCTCCTGCAGCAATTTTGTCGATGCAGGCCGGAAAGCATGTGTATGTGGAAAAACCATGCAGTCATAACCCGGCCGAAGGGGAATTATTGATAAAAGCAGCCGACAAATGCGGAAAAGTAATACAAATGGGAAACCAACGCCGTTCGTATCCGAATGTGATTAAGGCCATTCAGGAATTGAGAAACGGTGCAATCGGCCGGTCTTATCTGGGCAAAGGTTGGTACACCAACAATCGCGGACCAATTGGGATTGGCAAAGAAGTTGACGTACCGGAGTGGCTCGACTGGGACTTGTGGCAGGGCCCTGCCCCCCGAAAAGCCTATAAAGACAATATCGTTCATTACAACTGGCACTGGCGCTGGCACTGGGGAACAGGCGAAGCCCTGAACAACGGCACACACATGGTCGACTTATTGCGTTGGGGACTTGATGTCGATTTCCCAACCAAAGTGAGTTCTGCCGGGGGACGCTACCGTTATAAGGACGACTGGGAAACACCAGACACACAGATCATCAATTTTGAATTTGGCTACAACATTGCTATGACCTGGGAAGGACGTAGCTGCAACGGAAAAACCATCGAAGGAAGTACGGTCGGAGCTTTATTTTACGGCGAAAACGGCAGTTTGATGATTGACGGAAATGCATACACCATTTTCGATTTGGAGAGCAAAGTGGTTAAAGTAGTAAAAAACGAAGAAGTTATTGATGCCCGGAACTTATCAAATCCGGCCAGCGATCTCGACAGTTTGCACATTCAAAACTTTTTTTCCAGCATTAAAACCGGAGAAAAACTGAATTCTGACATTGATTCCGGCCATAAAAGTACACTGCTGGTTCAGTTGGGAAATATTTCGCAACGTGTTGGACACTCCTTAAACATTGATCCAAAAACAGGACATATACTTGACGACAAGGATGCCATGCAATTTTGGCAACGCAGCTACGAAAAGGGCTGGGAAATAAAATTGTAACGAAGAAATCAGAGAAAATTTTAATCAGGAGAAAAATTTCCTCCCCCTTTTTATGGGTACAGGAACGCTCCATAAGTTTTGAAACGATGAACACTCGAAGATCATTTATAAAAACTGTGAGTACGGGGACTGCCCTTTCTACCCTGACATTTTCAACTGTTGGAGCCACTGCTTCCCGCCTGATTTCTGAAAATCTTTCCGGAGAAAAACCCATTCGTATTGGCATTATTGGTGCCGAGAATTCGCATACGGTCGGATATGGAAAGCTTTTCAATATCGATAAAAAATTTCCGGGAGTAGAGCTTAAATATGTATGGGGCGAAACGGAAGAGTTTGCAAAAGAGTCTATGACCAAAGGCCAAATCCCATATATGGTGAAAGATCCGTTAGAAATGCTTGGAAAGATCGACGCACTGATTGTCGACCACCGGCACGCCAAATATCATTTAAAAGCAGCAGAACCATTTGTAAAAGCAGGTATCCCAACCTTCATTGACAAACCTTTTTGTTACACGGTTGCTGAAGGAAAAGAATTTCTGGAAATGGCCCGGGAAGCTGGCACTCCGGTTTCATCATACAGCACCATTGCACATACAGATTCGACATTCGATATAGTTGATCAGATAAAGTCGCTTGGCGAATTCAACAATATTATACGCAATGGCCCGGCTGATATTGAATCTCCCTATGGTGGAATATTCTTTTACGGTGTGCATCTGGTACAACCGCTGATGTATATGTTTGGCGAAGATATCAAAGTGGTAAAAATCAATAAATATGGGAAAAAAGCAGGAGCTGTTCTGATTTTTGAAAGTGGTTTACAGGCCAATCTGGTGTTCAATACGCTTCACTACGGTTGGGAAACATATGTGGAAACAAAAAAAGGAATTGTTGAACTCAAATCAAGGGTTCAGGAATCCGTACCTGAAAGATGTTACCGCGATATGGTCGAAATGTTCCGTACCGGAAAAGAGCCACTCAGCCATGAAAGTATCTTAAAACCGATAGCAGTACTCGAAGCAATGGAAAAATCAGTTTCAAGTGAAAAATGGGAAGAGGTAAAAATGTGAGAATAAAAAACAAGAATATGAATTACTCTTTTCCACATAAAATCCAGCAATCAATTGTTTTATACTTAATACTGACAATGAACGTTTCCTTTGCCCAGACCAAAATTGAAGGCTTGTTATACCTCAACAAAAAACCTGTTTCCGTAGAGATAAAAGACGGAAATATCATTAGTGTGCAGCAAATCGATAAATATACCGACGAAAGTAATCCGGTTTACATTGCACCAGGACTGATTGATCTTCAAATCAATGGATACATGGGTATCGATTTCTCAGATCAGAATTTAAATACTGAAGGAATAAGAAAAGCTGTAAAAGCCCTTTGGAAGCAAGGAGTGACGTCCTTTCTACCTACTTTGATTACAGCTGATCAGGAACATCTCAGAAATAGTTTTTCGATTCTTGCAAAGGCATTGGATGATGAAGAAATTGGCCTGTCAGTCCCTGGATTCCATCTCGAAGGGCCATACATCTCTCCTGAAAAGGGATTTCGCGGGGCACATCTGGAAAAATACATCAGAAAGCCTGACTGGAATGAATTTCAGGAATTACAGAAAGCTGCGCACAATGGCATTAAACTAATTACTGTTGCTCCTGAAATAGAAGGAGCTATTTCGTTTATTCAAAAATGCAGTCGTGAAGGAATTGTTGTTTCACTTGGACATCACAATGGAAATGCACAGCAAATTAAACTGGCAACAGATGCCGGAGCCTCCCTGTCTACTCATTTGGGCAATGGTTGTGCAAACCTGATCGACCGTCACAATAATCCTCTATGGCCGCAACTTGCCGACGATCGTCTATCGGTAAGTCTTATTGTTGACGGATTTCATTTGAATCAGGAAGAGGTACAATGTTTTTACAAAATCAAAGGAATCAACCGCACTATATTGATTTCAGACGCACTCGATCTTGCAGGACTTGAACCCGGAGAATACACCAGATGGGAAAGAACTGTGGTTTTAACTCCTGATGTTGTGAAATTTCCGGCAGAAAATGTGTTGGCTGGAGCTGCCTCTCCCATTACCGCCGGTGTATCAAATATGATGAATTTCACACAATGCAGTCTCGCCGATGCCATTCAAATGGCCAGTACCAATCCGGCCAGGCTAATTGGGTTGAAAAACCTTGGGGAAATTAAGCCAGGGATGCGGGCTGATTTAATTGTATTTAAAATGGAAAACTCGAAAATTGTTATTCAGAAAACCATTGTTGCCGGCAAAGTAGTTTATTCAAACCATTAATTATTATTTGATAATTATTCACACAACAGTCAAATGAATATGAAAGAACAAACCCAAAGTATTGGAAATTATCGTTATCGAATTCTGGCACTGGTATTTATGGCCACTACGATTAATTATTTTGACCGTAGTATTGTTGGTGTAATGGCCCCAACCTTGCAAAAACTTTTCGACTGGACAAATAAAGACTATGCGGCGATCATGGTCTCCTTCAAAATTGCCTATGGTATAGGATTGCTGTTCATGGGAAGCATTATTGACCGGCTTGGCACCAAGATAGGATATACTATTTCAATTGTAGTCTGGAGCATATTCGGAATGCTGCATGCTGTAATCAGGCCGGCTTTCAGTTTAATTGGATTTATTACGGCCCGGTTCGGACTTGGAATTGGCGAGTCGGGAAATTTTCCTGCCGCAATTAAAACTGTAGCAGAGTGGTTCCCCAAAAAGGATCGGGCTTTTGCCAACGGCATTTTTGATGCATCAACCAGCGTTGGGGCAATTTTAGCCCCGTTCATTGTTGGAGCCATTGTTTCCCTCGAAGGAGATAACTGGCAAATACCTTTTCTTATTACAGGTGCGCTTAGTGCTTTGTGGGTATTTTTATGGATGAGAACCTATCAAAAACCGGAAGAACATCCAAAATTATCAAAAGAGGAGTTAGCCTATATTAACAGCGATTCTGAAGAGGAGACAACAGAAAAAATTCCCTGGTTAAAATTATTACCAAAGAGGGAGACCTGGGCTTTCTCATTAACTACACTAACTGATGGCGTTTGGTGGTTTTATCTTTTCTGGGGTGCGAAATTTCTTGCAGAACAGTTTGGAGTAGACATTAAAAACATAGGACTTCCTTTTCTGATTATTTTCCTGATGGCTGACGCAGGGAGTCTGCTTGGGGGGTATTCCTCTGGTGCATTAATAAAAAAAGGCTGGTCAATCAATAAGGCCAGAAAAATAACCATGCTGGTTTGTGCCATTATTATTTTACCAGTAAGCTTGGTACCGGTTATTACAAGCAAATGGATAGCAGTCTTTTTAATTGGTCTTGCTGCTGCAGGACATCAGTCATGGTCAATCAATGGCTATACGTTGGTTCCGGATGTTTTTCCCAAGAAAGCAATCGCTTCTGTGATAGGAATAGGAAAAATGATTGGGGTGGCAGTCGCGATAATTGCGGATATTGCCTTAGGGGCAGTACTTGATACCGCCGGTAATTCAGGCTATTTCTGGGCATTCATGATCGCAGGGTTCTCTTATATCCTCATCTTGGGATTTGTACATCTGTTGATGCCAAAGATGACCCCATTGGATGACAATTTGAATTATATAAATAATAAATAACTTTTTTAAATAACAACAAGAATATGGAAATTGTAATTTTAAAAAACAAGCAAGCTCTTGGTGAAATAGCCGCCCATAGGGGTGCAGAATTGATTCGTAAAGCTATCCTCGACGGGGGCATGGCCAACATCATTGTTGCTACAGGTGCATCGCAGTTCGAAATGCTAAACGAGTTGGTAAAAGAGGATGTTGACTGGTCGAAAGTCAC
Organism: Aquipluma nitroreducens; assembly: GCF_009689585.1. Taxonomy (GTDB): domain Bacteria; phylum Bacteroidota; class Bacteroidia; order Bacteroidales; family Prolixibacteraceae; genus Aquipluma; species Aquipluma nitroreducens. The sequence goes on from NZ_AP018694.1 coordinate 4,890,639, forward strand.
TGCTTTTCACCTGGATGAATACATCGGCATTTCTGAAATGCACCCTGCATCATTTCGGAAATATCTAAAAGAACGATTTGTAGATATTGTATCCCCGAAAATGTTTCACTATGTAAATGGAGAAATTAATCCGGATGAAGAGTGCAAAATCCTGGGAAATCTAATCAGCAAACATCCAATTGACGTAGCTTTTGTGGGAATTGGCGAAAACAGTCATTTAGCATTCAATGATCCACCAGCTGATTTCGAAACGGAAGAAGCCTATCTTGTGGTGACATTGAACGAAGCCTGTCGCCGCCAGCAATTGGGTGAAGGTTGGTTTCCCACAATTAGCGATGTTCCTGAAAAGGCAATCAGTATGTCTATCAAGCAGATCATGAAATCGAAAGCCATTATCTGTTGTGTCCCCGATTTACGAAAGGCAGAGGCGGTCAAAAAAACGGTTGAAGGTTCAATTTTACCAGCAATTCCTGCATCGATCATGCGGTGCCATGAGGTTGTATGGCTTTATCTTGATAAAGATTCAGCCTCGATGCTATCCTGAAATGCAAACGATTATACATTTAAAGCATCATAACTCTTTAGAAAATATCAATTTATGTAAACAAATGACAACAGGTGTTATGTATTCATTATTCTACCTGGACTCCTCATCTCCACCTATGATAAAATCATGGATTTCAGAAATGAATTAATATACCTAATGATAAAATTGATTATGAAGAATTAATTTAAAATTAAACATTATTATTATCATGGCTTCATCTAATAGTTATAAATCGGATGTCCTTTCAGTAAATGCTACCGAAGCATCTCTTGATAAAAATGGATTAGAAAAAGTGATTGGAATGGGTGTTCGGCTCGCTTCACTGGATTTCTACAGAGGACTGGTGATGGTGCTTCTAATGCTTGAAGCCTCGGGCTTATACGATCATATATTCAATATGACCACGCCGGGTTCTTTTTTACATTCGATAGCCAATCAATTTAAGCATTATCCCTGGCATGGATTACATTTCTGGGATTTGATACAACCAGCTTTCATGTTTATTGCCGGTACTGCCATGGCTTTCTCACTTACCAGGCAAATGACAATGGGACGTTCGTGGAATCAACAGGCTAAACATGCTTTTAAACGGAGCTGGTGGTTGTTTTTTTGGGGTGTGTTTGATTATGCTGTACGAGGAGATCATTTATCCTTCGAACTTTGGGATGTATTAACACAATTATCTTTTACCATGCTGGTGGCATTTCTCGTTTTTCGCTGGAAGGCTGGTTCCCAGATACTTTTGAGTATTGGTTTATTAATACTGACTGAATTTTTGTATCGGTTTATACAAATCCCCGGTTTTGATCAACCTTTTACCGATCAGCATAATTTTGGTAATTATATTGATCTGATATTAATGAATAAGATCAATTCCGGAGGATGGGTTGCTATAAATTGTATCCCCACCGCCGCACACACAATATGGGGCCTGGTAGCCGGGAAATGGCTGCTTACTAAGCCCGATAATAAAAGCAAAATTGCCCCTGTTATTATTCTTGGAGCACTTGCTTTGTTGGTAGGTTATGGCCTCGACATTGCAGGTATCACCCCAATTATTAAAAAAATTGCAACTTCTTCTTTTACACTTGTTTCCGGCGGCTATTGCTTGCTGGCATTGGCGTTTCTTTATTTTTGGATTGATGTAATGAAACATACCCGGTTTCTTCCTTTTTTTACTATTGTTGGAATGAACTCTATTTTTATTTATCTATTCTTCGAAATCGTGGTAAATCGATGGCTTTCCGATTATATCAATACGATTGTAAATGGTGTTATATCGCCAATTGGCATATCACAAGCAGCAATTGCAATCATTGGTGCACTTGCAATATTTATGGTTGAATGGTATTTGTGTTTCTGGCTCTATAAAAAGAAGATATTCTTTAAGTTATAAAATTCAACTAAAATATTCAGGAAATAACTTTTGACCTTGGATATAAACTAATATTAAACCAATAAAAATGAAAAACAATCGCAGAGACTTTTTAAAAATTACCGGGCTTACAGGAATTAGCCTGGTGGGTTCACGTTTATTCGGAAATACTGCCGGATTAAGTTCTGATATGCATGAATCTCAGGATTCCGGTATCCAAAGATTTAATATGTGCGGATATTCAGCGCCAAAAATAAATACTGTCCGCGTTGGCTTTATAGGTTTAGGCCAAAGGGGGCCTGAACATTTGAAAAATATGACTAAAATGGAGGGGGTTGAAATTAAAGCATTGTGCGACATACGCCCTGAAGTTGTTGACAGTGCCAAAAAGAGCATTGAAGGTTCTATCCATAACCCTGCCATCTATACCGGAAATGAAGAAGAATGGAAGAAACTATGCGACCGCAAGGATATTGATTTGGTATTCATTGCTACCCCCTGGGATATGCATACGCCAATGGCCGTTTATGCTATGGAACAAGGCAAACATGTGTGTTTAGAAGTTCCGGCTGCCGTTACAATTGAAGAATGTTGGCAATTGGTCGATACGTCAGAACGGACACATAAGCATTGCATGATGATGGAAAATTGCTGTTATGACTTCTTTGAGCTACTTACACTTAATATGGCACGACAAGGCTATTTTGGTGAAATTGTGCATGCTGAAGGTGCTTATATTCATAATTTGCTGAACCTAAATTTCAATAAGAATGCATATTGGAAGATGTGGCGTTTGAAAGAGAACGATAAAAGGAATGGAAATTTGTACCCGACACATGGTTTGGGTCCTGTTTGCCAGGTCATGAACATCAACCGGGGTGATAAAATGGATTACATGGTATCAATTTCAGGTAATGATTTTATGATGAGTGAAACAGCTAAAGAACTTGCGGCCAAAGATGACTTTTATAAACCTTTTGTAAATGAAACTTACCGTGGTAACATGAATACCACTTCGATCCGTACCAATAAGGGAAAAACCATTATGATACAGCATGATGTTACCTCACCCAATATTTATTCCAGAATTCATAAAATAAGCGGAACAAAAGGTTCTGCCTTGAAGTACCCGGTTCCGGGCCGGATTGCTAACGGTGGAGAAGATTGGCTATCTGAGCAGGAAGTAAAAGCATTAGGAGAAAAATACCAGCCTGAAATAGTAAAAAAGGTTGGCGAATTGGCTAAGGAAGTTGGTGGACATGGAGGCATGGACTTTCTAATGGATTGGCGTACGATTGATTGTCTTCGTAATGGATTACCATTTGACCAGGACGTGTATGATGCAGCTTTGTGGAGTGTTATCGCACCTTTAAGTGAACAGTCTGTAGCCCATCGTTCAAGTTCTGTGGATATACCTGATTTTACAAGAGGTTCATGGAAAACAAACAAAGCTATTGATATCCTACTCGATAAAGGAGGAGATACAAAAGTAAAATTATAGACAAGTAAAATTCAAGGTTGCATATTTTTAAAGATGTTGGTAACAGTTCCCCGACTTTTTTAATTAAAGCAAAAATCGAAACTTATGCAAGCGGAGATGAATCAAAAAGATAAAGCATTTGCATCAGTCATTGAAACCATTGGGAACACTCCTTTGGTTGAACTATCCCGGATCACCAAAGGGATAGATGGGCGTATTCTTGCAAAACTCGAATACCTCAATCCTGGATTTTCAAAGAAAGATCGTATTGCTCTTCAAATCATCGAAGATGCCGAGCGGGAACACAGACTAACTCCGGGTCAAACTGTAGTGGAGTTGACTAGCGGCAATACAGGCACAGGATTAGCAATAGTCTGCGGTATTAAGGGGTATCCCTTTGTAGCGGTAATGTCCAGAGGAAATTCTATGGAAAGGGCACGCATGATGTCTGCCTTTGGCGCTGAAGTTATTCTTGTTAACCAATTACCGGATTCTTTAACAGGACAAGTTTCTGGTGGAGATTTGGGTATGGTTGAACGTGAAACACAGCGTATTGTTGCCGAGCGCAATGCATTTCGTGCCGATCAATTTAAACTTGCAGGCAATTTTCGTGCTCATTATTTGCATACTGGGCCGGAAATCCTGCAACAATCCGGAGGCATCATTGATGCTTTCTGCGATTTTGTTGGGACAGGAGGCTCTTTTGCAGGATGTGCTGCATCTTTCAAAGAGTATAAACCGGCAATAAAGTGTTATGTAATTGAGCCGGATGGAGCGGCTGTACTTGCAGGTGAGCCTGTCACTTATCCTAATCATCGTATTCAGGGAGGTGGCTATTCTATGCCTGGGTTAATGATGCTTCGGCCAGAACACATTGATGGCTATTTAAAAGTTACAGATGCTGAATCTATTCAGATGACAAGAAGATTGGCGTATGAAGAAGGGATTTTTGCTGGATTCTCATCTGGGGCCAATGTTGCAGCAGCATTACATCTTCTTCAGACATCCTTTCGTGGAAAGACAATTGCTGTTATAATCTGTGACTCGGGCTTGAAATATTTAAGCACAGATTTATGGGTATAGTTTCAGAACTCAAGATTTAAATTGATTTTAGCATTTTGAGAACGCGAATATATATATATGTAAGTAATAAGAATAATATAAGATCGTATTTTGTTTATATGCTATAATATATGTGCATTTATCTCATTATGCGATAAATAATTTTGAAAACAAAAGAGATCGAAGCACTTGAACAACTTCATAAAAAGCAGTTTGAATAACACAACAAGGGAAACATAATTAATGTCTTCTTTTATCTAATCAAAGGCGGTCGATAATTGACTTGGCAAACATTTTTGATTTGCACTAAAGAACTACAGAACGTTGGTTTGATATTTGGGGAAGAAGCAGGATCGATTCCCTATCTATAATGCCTGGAAGAGGAGTGAAAACTCGCATAAGGGACTATTCGATAGAGGTTCCAAAGCAATTAGAGCTTCATAACCGCAACTTAATAAATGTATTTCTAACTTTAAAGTTCAACACAATATTATCATCTGCAAAAAGACTTTGCAGAATTTTTTAAAAGATACTGGGCTATAGCTGGAAAAGAATTCGACAATCGTTAAAAGGCAAAGGCTATCAAAATCAATTTGAACTTAAACAGAAACAAATTGAACGTCTTAAAGGATTGGAAGATAGCGGATATATTGACTTTTTTGGGTGATGAAAGTCATTTTTTTTTGATTATCATAATCATTTTGAAACGGAATTTAGGCTATAATGACCTTAATATTTGCATCCTCAAGTCGCTTTTTATCGCTTTCCAGAATTCCTGAATCAGTAATTACAATGTTAATTTTATCGAGCTTACAAATAAAAGCAAGGCTTTTCCGAAGGAATTTGGAAGAATCGGTTACAACAATTACTTCACGGGCAACTTCAATCATGATTTGATTCATGTAAGCCTCCTCAATGTTTGGTGTTGAAATGCCATTCGAAGGGTCAAAGCCATCAACGCCAAGAAATACTTTGTCGACATAGAAATTTTTAAGATTTCTTTCAGCTAGCGGGCCAATAAAGCATAATGAATTTTTACGTAATACTCCGCCGGGCATAATCAAATTGATATTTGTATTCGAAACCAATTGATTAGCGATATTTAAAGCATTGGTAATAATAGTTACATTATTCAACGATGTCGAAAGGTTTTTTACGATTTCGACTGTAGTTGTACCTGAATCGATTATTACAGTGTCAGAATCATTAATAAGCTTAGCCGCAACTTTGCCAATTCTGCTTTTTTCCGACATATTTATTTTGTTTTTTTCTCCCAGTTGCTGGTCAAAGCTTACTGTCTGATTTATACTCATAGCTCCACCACGTGCACGAACTAAAAGTTTTTTCATTTCAAGTTGTTCCAAATCATTACGGATAGTTACTTCACTAACACCGAATTCTTTGCTGAGATCGTTAACAAAAACCTGATCATGCGCAGAAAGCATCTGCATGATTTTCATCCGTCTTTCAACTGTGTTGTGCTGATTAATTTTTCCCATATACTTTTTTTAGTTCCGTTGGTTGCTCAAAACAAGGGAGTTTTTCAACTGATTGCAAAGATAGCCAATAATTTTTTTATCTACTGAATTCAATTGTATTACAAATATAAAACATATAAGGTAACGAAACTGATTTGACAACTAAAGAAAAGATAAAATAAATTTAAATGTAGTAAATTAAATGAAAAAAAAATATATATATTTGTAATGAAAGTAAACGAAAGAATATTTACAAAAATTACAACCAAGCCCTATGAATACGAATAAATCTTCCGATTCAGTTTTTTCGAAGCAGGATAAAACTTATACCGGGAAAGAGATTTGGAATCAGCCAGTATTGTGGCAAGAGATTTTTACCCAGGTCCAGCAGGAAAAACAATCTATCACTTCATTTTTAAATAAAGCACTCCAACACAATAATTTAAATATTGTTATTACAGGAGCTGGAACAAGTGCATTTATTGGTCTTTCTCTTTCTGGTATTTATGGCCGAAAATCAGGAAAACATGTGAATGCGGTTTCAACCACTGATCTGGTTACCCATCCTAACGATTATTTAAGCACTGACAGTCCGGTACTGTTAATATCATTTGCACGTTCAGGGAATAGTCCTGAAAGCGTTGCGGCTGTTAGCATTGCAGATCAGGTTTGTTCAAAAGTGTTCCACTTTATTATTACCTGCGACGAGAAAGGCGAATTGGCAAAATACGACACCTATTCGCCAAAATTTGTTTTTGTTCTTCCTGAAAATGCAAATGATAAAAGTCTGGCCATGACCGGTAGTTATTCAGGAATGCTGCTGGCCGGATTACTTATTGCAAGAATAAATGAAATTGATTCGCTGGCTCCGCAGGTCAACGTGCTTATTCAGTACGGTCAAAAATTACTTGGTCAATCAGAAATATTCAGAGAAATTGCCGAAATGAGTTTCGAAAGGGCTGTTTTTCTTGGATCGGGTCCTTTATTGGGAACAGCTACTGAATCTCATTTAAAATTGCAGGAACTTACCGATGGAAACATCATTTGCAAAAGAGATTCTTTTCTTGGGTTCAGACATGGGCCCAAAGCGGTTATCAATAACAAAACGCTTGTTTTTCTTCTCTTTTCGAATCAACAGTATGTCATTCAATACGAAACCGACCTCATTGAATCACTTCATGACGGACAACAACCTTTATATACAGTTGGACTAATTGAAAGCGGTACTTTAAAAGCAAAAATTGATCGCGTTTTTGTTCTGTCCGATAAAGGAAATCAGCTTGATGAGGAGTTTTTGCCGGTTTGTTTTATTCTTCCTGCCCAAATGATCGGGTTTTATAAATCGATCCAACTTGGATTGAATCCTGATTCGCCATCGTTAAGTGGCGCTATTAACAGGGTAGTAAAAGGTGTTTTAATTTATCCATACGAAAATAAAGATTGATGAATCATAAAATCAGGAATAAAGCTATTGCTCTGAATATCCCTCTCATGGACTACATACTGAAGAGAGTTGACGAATTATCGGAGCAGGATGGAATAAACAGGACAATCTTTGCTGCCTGTCCTAATTCTATCTCCGTGATTAAAGCTGCATTGCGGTCAGCCAAGCGCTGGAACAGCCCGGTGAAATTTGCCACAACGCTTAATCAGGTAGATATTGACAGAGGCTATACAAACCTCAACCAGAAGGAATTTTTCAATACGATTAAACTTGAAGCTGACCGACTTAATGTAGAAGTTCCGGTAATCGTTGCAGTCGATCATGGCGGACCCTGGCTCAAAGATCTTCATACGATTGAAAAATGGAGTTTTGAACGGTCGTTTGAAGCCGTTAAAAAATCATTTGAAGCTTCTGTGTCAGGTTGTTATGATCTTATTCATGTAGATCCGACCATAGATATAACACTTCCTTCAGGCCAGCTAATTGCCATTGAGACCGTTGCTGCACGAACGCTCGATTTGATTGAACACACCGAGAATTTTCGCCGGAAAGGCGGATTTCCGCGGATGGCATACGAAGTAGGCACCGAAGAAGTACATGGAGGGCTGGCCGATATGTCAACCTTTCGTAAGTTTCTTGATCTTCTTCAAAAAGGTCTTTCTGACCGGGGTCTGAAAGATGTTTGGCCATGTTTGGTAGTTGGCAAAGTGGGTACCGATTTACACACGACCACTTTCGATCCGAATGTAGCAAAAGAACTGACGAAAGTAGCACGCGAGTATGGAAGCGTCATTAAAGGTCATTATTCCGATGGTGTGACCAATCCCGAAGCCTATCCGCTTTCAGGAATGGGAGGTGCGAATGTTGGACCGGAATTTACCATTTCAGAATACGATGGATTAATGGAACTCGAAAAACTGGAAATACAATATTTTAATTCTGGTAAAATTGCACGTTGTTCTGATATAGGAGTGATTTTATATCAGGCTGTTGTACACTCAGGCCGTTGGAAAAAATGGATTCAGTCAGGAGAAGATGCTGCAAATTTTGAAAGCATTCGTTCTGAAAGAAAAGAATGGCTGATTAGTACAGGATGCAGATACATATGGCAAAATGCTGAAGTTTTAGCCGCTCGCGCACAATTATATTCTAACCTTGAAAACCGTGGAATACAGGCCGAAGGAATTGTGCTTTCAAATATCGAATGTGCCATGGATAAATACTTCGCGGCATTTAACCTAAAAAACCTGAACGATTTACTATAAAACAAAAACCAAGTATGAATACAAAACAAAAACCAGATGTTATAGTGTTAGGCGAACTTAATGTAGATATTATTCTGAACGGTATTGAACAATTCCCGAAAATGGGAAAAGAAATACTGGCAGAGAATATGAATCTCACGCTTGGAAGTTCATCTGCAATTTTTGCCAGCAACCTCAGCACATTAGGAACAAAAGTAGCTTTTATTGGCAAAATCGGAAAAGATGGTTTTGCTGCAGTTGTACTTGACAGTCTTCAGGAAAAAGGAGTTGACACTTCGAATATTATACAGTCGGATACATTAAATACAGGCGCAACCATTGTGCTGAATTACGATCAGGATCGTGCTATGGTGACTTATCCAGGTGCCATGGAAGACCTGAAACTGGAAGACATTGATTTTAGTTTCCTGTCAACAGCCCGGCACCTTCATTTTTCTTCTATTTTTCTGCAACCGGGCATCCGAGAAAGCTTACCCGCAATGTTTGCTAAAGCCAAATCACTTGGAATGACTACTTCGCTCGATCCACAATGGGATCCGGCTGAAAAATGGGAAGTAAACCTATATGAATTACTCCCGACACTCGATATTTTTCTTCCAAACAAAGCAGAGTTCTTTCTGCTGACAGGCACAGATTCATTGGAAGAAGGAATTGAAAAGATCAAAGTCATCGATCCTAATATCACTCTTATTATTAAGGATGGTGCTAATGGAGCCTATGCCTGGAAAGCTGGGAATCTCATACATCAGCCGGCTTACCTGAATACTGAAGTCGTTGATTGCATTGGTGCTGGTGACAGTTTCAATGCAGGTTTAATACATGCATTTATCAAAGGTTCATCATTGGAGAAATGCCTTGAATCCGGAGCATTAACCGGAGCTGTTTCGACAACCAAAGCAGGAGGAACCGGTGCTTTCGAAAGCCTTGAAGGACTTAGGAAAATTGCTATTGACCATTTTGGAATGAAACTTAATTAACGCGTAATGATTTGAAATAATTTGTGTGGTCAATAATACACTCCGAGAATAATATTTAAAATAGACATTAAGAACATAATGAATAAACCAATTTTATAAAAGACAACATATATGAGAAGCGATCGGCTTAATTGTTGAAAAATTAAATGATAATATAACTCTTAAACTTCAAATTATGAACGCAGTATCTAACAAAAAACGAACATTATGAGAAAATTGACAATGCTGTTTGTATTGCTCCTGATGGGAGGAATGCAGGTTGTACTTGCACAGAACACGATCAAGGGTAAAGTCACCAGTGTAGATGATCAAGGTGGAATTCCCGGTGCTTCGGTGGTTGTGGTTGGCACCAACTTGGGTGTAATTACTGATATAAATGGAATGTTCTCATTATCAGTTCCGTCAACTGCCAAAACTTTAAAAATTTCATTTGTTGGTATGAAGTCAGCGGAAGTACAGATTGGTAAGCAAAAAGAAATTAATGTAAAGTTGGAATCAGAATTTACAGTTATTGACGAAGTTGTGGCTGTTGGTTATGGAACTCAGAAGAAAAACGACCTTACTGGGTCTGTAAGTTCGGTAAAAGGAGGAGAACTTGCTCAGATGCCGATGCAACGAGTTGACCAGGCTTTGCAAGGACGTGCTTCCGGCGTAATGGTATTGAATACTGCCGGAGCCCCAGGCGCTGAAACAACTATTCGCGTTAGAGGGATGAATTCAATTAATGGCGGTAACAATGCACTTATAGTGATTGACGGACTTCAAGGTGGAAATCTTAATTCGTTGAACCCAAATGACATTGAGTCATTGGAGATTTTAAAAGATGCTTCTGCCACAGCTATTTACGGATCAATGGGGGCAAACGGTGTAATTTTAATTACAACTAAAAGTGGGAAAAAGAGCAAACCTACAATTGAATATTCCTACAATATTGGGATTCAATCTATCAGGAAAAAACTGGATGTAATGGGTGCAGCAGACTATGCCAAAACCAGGAATGCTTTTAAAGCTACTCAGAATGGATCCGGGACTCCGGACCCAATTTTTTCAGAACTTCAAATCCAGGGTTTTGAGAAGAACGGGGGAACTGATTGGCAGGACGTAATATACAGAGTTGCTCCTATTCAGAATCATCAATTATCGATGGGGGGAGGAACAGATAATTTGAAATATATGATTTCCGGTGGTTACCTTGACCAGGAAGGCATTTTGATTAACTCTGCTTATAAACGTTTTACTTTACGCGCAAACATAAGTGCTGATATTACTACCAAGCTGAAATTTGGATTAAATTGGGCCGGTTCAAAAGAAGCCGGTAACTCTCCGCCTTATGGCGGTGGTACTGCACTTAGTTTTCTGGGGCAGGCCGTGAATATTGCTCCACGATGGGATCCTACAACACCTCCATATGATGCAGAAGGGAATTATAATCGCCATCCACTTGGATATGGTGCATATGATACATGGAACCCATTGGCTGCAGCAAAAGAACCAGTGATACAAAACAATACGAACAGGAATAATATTAATAGCTACCTGGAGTATGAAATTATTAAAGGATTAAAATTAAAAGTGTCAGGTGGAGCCTCCATTGATAATGTGAATAACAAAAGTTACTATAACAGCAAGACATGGGAGGGTAAACCAATTGGAGGCAAAGTCGGTTATGGGACATTGTCTGCGGGCTTATCAACCCAATACCAAAATACAAATATCCTGACATACGATAAGAATATTAACGAAGTACATCAATTCACTTTAATGGCAGTTGCGGAACAACAGTATGAAAAACAGGAAGAATCTGGCTTGGTTGCGACTAAGTTTACTGTTGATCAGACTGGAATTAACGATTTAGCTGGTGCAGAGCAAATCTCATCGAAATATTCGTTTGTGACTGAAAGGGTAATTAATTCTTATCTGGGAAGGATAAATTATTCTTATGCCAGAAAATATTTATTAACAGTCAGTTATCGTGCTGATGGATCCTCTGTATTTGGTAAAAATAATAAATGGGGATATTTTCCTTCTACATCAATAGCCTGGCGAATGTCGGAGGAATCTTTCATAAAAAACTTAAACCTGTTCTCAAACCTAAAACTCCGGACAAGTTGGGGTATTGTAGGTAATCAGGCTATTAGTCCATATCAGACAATTGCCAGAATGGGCTCTGGATATAATTATCCGTATAGTGGAGGTCAATCTACCGACTTAGGTTTTATTATTGCAAATGCACCAAATCCAGATCTCAAATGGGAAAGTACAACACAGTTGAACCTCGGATTGGATGCGGGCATGTTTAATGGAAGGTTAAGTGCAACTGTAGATGTATATTCAAAAACCACCAAAGATTTATTGTTAAATCGCACTTTACCAAGTTATACCGGTTTCGCCAGTGTAATCGACAATGTAGGATCGGTTGAAAATAAGGGGCTTGAATTGTCCATTTCAGGTGATCCGTCTGTTGGTGTTGTAAAATGGAACTCAGGTTTTAATATTTCATGGAATAGAAGCAAAGTATTGGATTTAGGGGAAAGTAGCAAGTTGGAGTTTAAAACTACTTATGGAGGTTATGGCCTTAAAAATGGTTTTATGCAGTTACGTGTGGGAGAACCTTTTGGCCAAATGTATGGATATGGATACGAAGGAGTATGGAAAGAAAGTGAATCAGCCGAGGCTGCTGCTTTTGGCCAATTGCCTGGTGACCCCAAATATACAGATTTCAATAAAGATGGTAAAATTACGGCCAGCGATATCAAGGTTATTGGTAATTCAATGCCTAATTTTATTTTTGGATGGAGTAACCGTTTTACATTCAAAAATTTCGAAATGACTATACTGATTCAGGGAACTAAAGGAAACGACATCTTTAACCAGGGAAGAATTCGTTTAGAAGGATCAGGAAGTGACGGAACAAGTACCCGCCTCTTGGATCGGTGGACACCAGAAAATCAAAACACCGACGTTCCAGCATTTATTGATGAAGTAACCCGGAGGAACGCTGGCCTTACCAATAAAATTCAAATTGGTAGTGGCGATAATGGACGCCTTAGCCGTTGGGTTGAAGATGGCTCATATGTCAGGCTGAAAAATGTAACGGTTGCATATAATATTCCTAAATTACTATTAGACAGAATCGGATTGGCAAAAGTTAGGACATATGTGAGCGGGACTAATTTGCTTACCTTAACAAAATATACGGGTTATGATCCGGAAGTGAGTGCATACAATGGTAACGATGCTCAGATCGGTGTTGATCTCAGTAATTACCCTACTGCAAAGACAATTACATTTGGTATTGAAGTATCATTTTAAATAGTATAACGATGAAAAAATATATAAATATTTTACTACGCAGTTCGTTTATTATCACACTTTTTGTGCTTGTTTTTTCGTGTAAAAAATTAGATGAGCAGCCGATTAGTTCAGTAACACCTGCCAATTTTGGCAACTCTGCCTTGCAAGTTGAAACTGCTTATGCCGCTTCTTTGAACTATCTATGGGATTATTGGGCTGGATATGGATATGCTTATGCGGCTTTCCGTAACGATGACCAGCTGGATGGGGGAGACTTAAACATTGGGTTAGATAATGGAGATGACCTATGGCGCGTACATTATTCAGCACTACTAAATATCAACGCCACGCTGGCATCAATAAAAGCCGGAAACATCAAAGGTGAAAGCCAGGAAACAATTGACATATTAACTGCAGAGGGAAAGTTTCTCCAGGCACATAACTACTTTATGCTGGTAAGAATGTTTGGTGGCGTTCCACTGATTACAGAAGAAACACCGGATCCAATCTTAAATCCCATGCCACGGGCTTCTATAGCAGATGTCTATCAATTAATTGTAAGTGACTTAACATTTGCTGCTTCAAAACTACCTGTATCATGGTCTGGCGAACCTGGAAAACCAACCAGCGGTGCGGCAAAAGGAATATTGGCAAAAGTATATCTTACCATGGCAACATTTCCATTAAATGAAACTTCAAATTATCAAAAAGCTGCCGACATAGCTTCAGAAGTTATTGAGTCAGGAGTATATTCACTTGTGCCCAATGTAGAAGATGTATTCAAACTTGAAAATAAATATGGCCCTGAAATGATGTGGAGTTATAATTCAACTTACGACGATATAGCCACTGACCCGGAGATTTGGACCACAGCAAATTATTTGGATGGTGGATGGGGAGATGCTGCGATGGATACAACTTTTGAACGTCGTTGGCCTGCTCAGCCTAGAAAGGATGCATACCTGTTTACAGATTGGAATGGAGTTCATTATACTGATTTCCCGGAACAGACGCCATTTTGCAAAAAATTCTTTTACTATATTTCAGCAGACGACTTTAACGGTTATTCTTCAACCATGAACTGGCCAATTATTCGCTTTGCAGATGTTCTGTTGATCTATGCGGAAGCAGCTAATATGGCTAATGGAGGACCTACTGCTGGTGCAGTGGATGCAATTAACAAGGTGATTGACCGTGCAAATGGGTACGTGGATAATCCATTACATCCAAAGATGAAAACTTCTATGACCAAAGGGGCTTTTGATGATGCTGTAATCCAGGAACGAAATTGGGAATTGGTTTATGAAAACAGTGATCGTTGGTTTGATATCTGTAGGAAAAGGATATTGGATAAAGTGACTCGTCCTGAATATTTGGTAAATTTCAGTGTAAATGATTACCTGTTCCCCATCCCTGAAATTGATTTGAATTTAAATAAATTACTTGTGCAAAATCCAGGATACGGGGATTAATAAGTTTCATGCATCAAAAATTTTATAATCGCAGAAAAATTTAGATTTAGTTTAATATTAGAACGGGGTTTCTCTATTTGATTTCAAATACAGCTTAAGGTTTGAATTTCTTATATGAATTTAGGAAGTTTATGAACAGCGGCTAATATGAAAATCAAATTAGAGCCCCCCGTTCTAATTTTTAGTGAGAAATATTACCTACGAAAAGTATCAGTTAAAATTAAGATTTACAGGGATATGTTATCAGACGTTATTCTCAGGCATTCTGCTATCATTTAGCTATTATAATTAATAGACGATATTTTGGACAAAACTTATTCGATAGATTATGAATTGCCTGTGTTATCTGCAAAAAAGAAATTAGGTACTCATAAGGATATTCTTTTACAATTAAATGTGACGACAAAATTATTTTAGTATATTAAAAATGAAGCTATTAAAACAAATATTAAGATAAGAACTCAGTGAAGATATGCGGAGAATGATTCGAAAAATGACTATCTGTTTTTTTTTCTGAAAATGATTTATAATTGAATCCTTAACTTACTCAGAACCTTGGTTATTAACAAAAACAGTATATGTTGATGATCAGTTATAAATTTAATTGAAAGTTGATTAGCTAAAAAGACACAAACAATTATTATTGTGAAAAAAAAATCATCTGCATTAAAATATTTTGGGGGGATTTGGAAATTACCTTTCCTTCCTGAAAACATTATTTATATTAGAGTGGATCGTTACTTGTCTGTAATTACCTTCATTTGTCTGTTCTTTGTAATTGGTGTGGGGGAAGTGTACGGACAATTCGCCAAGACAGGGGCAAACAACGATAAGGTCAACAAAGTATTGGACAGTGAAGATCTAATGGTTTGGGCAGTACCGGCCGAACAGAAAGTGCGTCCGGATGATAGAGTTGAAACAAATAACCTAATCTGGTCAAAAGATAAGAAAACGATATACGTTTCCGGAGCAGGTAATGAACATATTCCGTTCCAGGTGGTGATAACCACTCCGGTTCCTATAGGTTATAGACCGAAGGCTCCTGGTGGTTTCTTTATAAAGGCCTCTAACTTTACCTCAAAGCAGGGAAAAACAATCGATCAAGCTCAGATTAGTTTTTATCTGGAGCACTATATAATGCTTTACGGCAAATCAAGTCCGATTGGTGCAACAGGATATTGGCCGGACGCCCTTGCACCTATTAAGGAACCATTTAGTATGGCCGCACAATATACAGTCGTCCGGAATCGTCCTATCTGGGTAGATATTTCCATTCCATCCTTAACACCAGGTGGTATCTATACCGGGACTATTACAGTCACTCAAAATGGAGAGGAAGTTGAAATTTTGAATGTAGAGGTTAAGGTATTTGACTTCTCACTGCCAGATAAAACACACCTGATTACCTACATGAATATCTCGAAAGAATCCTTAGCTGATTTTTATCATAAGCAGGTTTCGTCCCAGGAAATAGATAAACTCACACAGACTTACTACGAATTCCTTTTTGCTCACCGGATGGAACCTTGGTTTAATGATCAACTTGAGCCAAAAATTGTAATCAATGGTGAAAAAGTGGATGTAAAGTTCGATGATGAACGATACCAGTACTATCTAAACAAGCTAAACAGCAAACGGGTGCTTTTAAATACATTTCCTTCTGGTTTGAAAAGTCAGATTTTAGATGAACCTTTCTCTAAGGCGTTTAATCAGAAAGTGATGTCTTATTTATCGCAAGTTGAATCATATTTCGGGAAGCATGGATGGAAGGATCGGCTGGTATTTAACAGTCCAATTGATGAACCTAATACGATGAAAGATTACGAAGATACCCGTCAATGGGCCAATCTCGTACACGAGGCCGCATTAGGTGTTCCATTTTTGGCAACCGAGTCACCAGTCCCGGATAATCTTCGCGATTGGGGAACCCTCGTAGGATATGTAAATAACTTTTCAATTCATGGAAATGCGCTGAACGATCAGAAGGTTAAACAAGCGATCATCGAAGAGCAGGATAAAAAAGGCGAGATGACCTGGTATATTTCCTGTGATCAGGCATATCCGCAGCCTAACTATTTCATTGATGCACCAGCGCTCGATCTCGTCATGGTTCCCTGGATCACGGCTCGTTATCATATGGCTGGTATCTTGTATTGGGCACTGAATTTCTGGTCTGAAACTCCAAATCCCTGGTTGGATGCAGTAACTTTTATTTCAGGCTTCGAATGTAGTGAGGGCTACATAATCAATGGTGAAGGTTCTTTGTTTTATCCGGGAGATTATACTGAAACATATACTGGTCAGCCGAATGTTGATGGCCCTGTTTCTTCAATAAGATTTGAGCTTTTACGTGAAGGCATTGAAGATTATGAGTATCTGTGGATGTTAAAAGATTTAGGAGACCAGAAATATGTAGATTCACTAGTCAGTAATTTAGTGGTTGACGTAAGTGCTTTCTCTCGTAATGTGAATGAGCTTTACTTAACCCGGAAAGCTATGGCTCAACGGTTGGAAGAGTTAACCAGAAAGTAACCAGGTCATTTTAGTTAATTGCCACCTACTATAAAATAATTTAGAATAAGATTAATTATGGGAAAATATAAAGTATCGAAAGGAATATATAACCTATTATATCAGGGTTTATTATCAGGATTATTCATACTTCCTGCCATTGGATTTGCACAGGTGAAAAATGTATGGGCATTAGGAGATGGGGAAAAAGTATTTCGCTTTGATCTTGAACATCCCTGTAAGAATGGAAACTTTATATGGGATGGGAAAACGATACATTTAAAAGGTCTTTATAATGAAACCCTTGCCTGTCAGGTTATTATTGAAACGGATACCAATGGGGCGGATGGGATTGAGATCGCAATTGATCCACCGGTTAATGCTGCAACCGGAAAAGTTATTGGGGGCAATACATTGAAATATGGAACTGCCGGATCGATTGAAATTTATACTGAACATTATTTACATGTGAGGAATCCGACAAAACCGAATTGGTTTTATGGATCACCAGCATCGGCACCAAAAAAAATGACAGGATGGATACCTGATGCCCTGATCCCGGTAGATGCTGTATCAGGCCTTGGCGGATTCCCGGTCGATATAGAACCTCTTCAAAATCAGGGTTTTTGGGTCGATATTTCATTGCCTCGCGACCAGAAAAAAATTTCACCAGGAATTTATAATGGAATTGTCCAGATTTTGCAAAATGGAAAATTTGTTAAAGAAATTCCATTGGAAATAACATTACTGCCCTATTATTTACCTGATGAAAACCAAACCAATATATGGATGTATACAGGCAATATTTATGCTTATTATCCAGAATTGTCTCATCAGCAAGTCGATAAAATGATCAAGTTCGAAGGTCACAGGCACAGGATTGACATTGAAGGAGGATTTGTGGCAAACCAATCTCCGTTCAGTAATGAAATAATGAATAATTATTTGCCATACCTGGATGGATCGGCATACACCCCAGCCAATGGCTACCATGGTTCAGGCGAAGGAATTGGTGAAAAGATTTTCCCAATTGGAATGTATGGTGCAACGGTTATGGGAAATACAAAGGAATGTGTTCAGAAACAAGCAGATTTGTGGGTCGATTGGTTCACGAAAAAGACGCCGGATGTTACCTATTTTTGGTACATTACTGATGAACCAGCTGAAAATAAGTTTCCATGGATCAAAGAAAGAGCTGAGTGGGTAAAAAGTAATTTCGGAACAGGTAAATCACTTCCCATTTTTACCACGACATCATATCAGAAAGAATTGTCTGGGGCAATTGATATCTGGGCCGGATTCGATGGCGTAGATCTTACTATCTTGCCTGACATAAGAAAAAAAGGCGGTGACCACTGGTTTTATAATGGGAATCGTCCACGTTACGGCGCATTAATTTTAGAAGGTACTGCAGTTGACCTTCGGGTTAATAGTTGGATTTTGTATAAATACGGAATAAATGCCCATTTTATTTGGGAAGGTGCTCAGTGGCAGCATAATATGCAGGGGCCGAAAGCCCATCTTCATCAAAATATGTATGAAAATCCACTCACATTTATCAATGAACATTTGGAATTCTGTAATGGAGATGGAATCCTGTTCTACCCGGGACGGATGCCTTTTTATCCAAATGAGGACAGGGCTTTAAACCGCATATTTCCATCCATTCGTTTAAAAAATATAAGAAGGGGACAGCAGGATGCTTGCATCATGTGGATGGCACAACAAAAAGTAGGAAAAGAGAGGGTAATCAGCATTATCCAGAAAGTGGTACCGAAAGCTTTAAGTGAAGTTTCGATGAAAGATACTGTACAATGGTCTGAACATGGGGATGATTATGATAAAATACGGGATGAACTATTGAAATTGTTATAAAATATACTATTTGTAATTCTTTAGGCATATGTTCATTGTACATGACAAAAGCCGTTATTGAAAGGTTTACCGGCATGTCAATTTCAAATTATATATTGACATGACATTAGGAAAATGGGATACGACAAACTGGACAGATGAAGTCATCTCAAAGCTAAAATTAGATTTTGCCAATGGAGTTTTGGGCATTAAAGTATGGAAAAATATTGGTATGACTCATAAAGACTCATCCTACCGATTTGGGAATGGAGCAAATTGTTCAAACCTTGTTGCCTGAAATTGCATGAATTTTGAATAAAACAGAAAGATTGATTTTAAGATATTAATTGCACTAACTGATAAAACTAACTTAAACGCGATGAAATGGATTTTGTATTTTTTGATTTTTATTATTGCCGGATGCCAGTCAGGCTCGCAGGCGAATAAACAAAAACAAGCTGTTCCTCAATGGGAAAAGATTGGTCCCGGAGGCGGTGGCTCCACGTTTATTCCAACATTCTCATACCATAATCCGGATCATTTTTTAGTAAAGTGCGACATGACCGGCTCTTACCTGACACGAAACGGAGGCATATCGTACCAGCAAATAAACATGGCAGGAGGTGCATCCTGTTATGCCTTCGATCCCAACGATTCAACCACTGTATACATTGGTTCTTCCACCTTAAACCGCTCGAAAGACGGAGGGAAAACCTGGGAACAAATATTTCCAAAGCAAAGTGAAATCAAAAGCGAAACATATATCGGCGATCATGCCGATTTCAAAATAGAAACTACTGAAAGTTCATTGTATGTTGGTCAGGAAGGAAATATAGGAACCATTCGGGTTGATCCTGTTCAGGCTGAAACTCTTTATTTTACGATGGGTTCGTATTTCTTTTACAGCAATAATGCCGGACAAAGCTGGAAAAGGCAGGATATTCAGCATCAGATAGATAACTTATACACGAACCCTACGAGTGCAAAAAACGAGGTTTACATCTTTTCGAACGAAGCAATAGCTATCTTCGACAAAACTTCAAAAAAGATCACCTCCCGCGATATTCCAAAAGCGATGTTGCCGGCACTTTCTTTCACCGCCGGAACAATAAAAAACACAGGTAAAACTATTTTCTATGCCCTTCATCATCTAAGTCCAAAGGAAAATGCTTACACATTTACTAACAGCGAGATATGGACATCGGAAGATCTTGGAGTAAGCTGGAATCCGGCAAAGGATGTCACCATTACGAATGAAACATCGGGACTAAAACCCTGTTTTACCATGGTGGTTTGTTCTGAGCATGATGCCGGAAATGCCTATGTTGTGACTAATAATTTTGAAGTAAAGAACAAGGACAAAACTTCAACGTTTTGGTACGGCGCGTTAAAAACCGGTGATTCAGGGAAAAGCTGGAACTGGGTCTGGAAAGGTGGTGGAGGCTCAGGCCAGTATGGTGTTCAGGATGCACAGGATGCGGCCAATTTAAAAGATTCATGGGTACACCAGGCTTTTGGCGGTGAGTTTATCCAACTGATTGATGCAGGAGTTTCGCCGCAGGATGGAAATATTGCTATTGTTACCGATTGGTACCGCACCATGAAAACCATGGATGGTGGAAAGACCTGGAGCGAAATTTACAGCATACCAAACCCTGACGGAACTTTCACCAGCCGGGGCATGGACGTAACCACTACTTACGGTGTTCACTTCGACCCGTTCGACAAAAACCACCTTGCGATCAGTTATACTGATATTGGTTTTCATCATTCATACGATAATGGTAAAAGCTGGAACCGTTCTGTTGAAGGTGTTCCAAACAATTGGGTAAACACCTGTTATTGGATGGTATTTGATCCGGAAGTAAAAGGCAAAGTCTGGTCGGTTTGGTCTGGAATACACGATTTTCCAAGAGGTAAAATGACCCGCAACCCGAAATGGAAAGAAAGCAAAAATGCCAATGGCGGCGTTTGTGTTTCAACTGATGGTGGTAAAACCTGGAAGCCTACAATTGAAGGAATGGGAACGAATTCTCCGGCAACCTCAATCGTGCTCGACCCAAAATCGGCACCAGGAAACCGTACGCTTTATGCCGGTGTATACAGCAAAGGCGTATTCAAATCGACTGACGACGGTAGGACATGGACACTAAAGAATAATGGGATTGAAACAAATACTTGTGCTTTTGAACTTACACTGGCTGGTAATGGAAATTTATTCCTGACGGTCAGCCCGACACCTGTATACAAAGATGGAAAGAAAGGGAAAGAAATTTTTTCAGGAGCAGTTTACCGCTCTACAGATGGTGCTGAAAACTGGACGAAACTGAAGGTGTGTGATGGTTTACTTTTCCCCAATGGAATAGCCATTGACCCTGCAAATCCTGATTTATTGTACCTGGGTTGTTGGGCCAATATTAGCCTGGCCGATATGGTGGGCGGCGATGTTGTTCGGGAAAACGGCGGCGACAAAATGCTCGATATGCCCGGTGGTATTTTCAGGAGTGAAGATGGAGGAAATACCTGGAAATCAATATTCGACAAAAAACAATACGTCTATGATGTAACAATTGATCCCTATCATTCAGGAAGATTGTATTGCAACACATTTAACCAGGCAGCCTGGCGCAGCGACGATTTGGGCAAAACCTGGAAGAAGATAAAAGGCTATGATTTTCATTGGGGGCAACGGATTATTGTTGATCAAAACGATCATGAAAAAGTGTTTATCACCACATTTGGCTCCAGCGTTTGGCATGGTGTGCCTGAAGTAGAGTAATAATTGACGATCTTTAAGACATGAAATCTTTTAATAGTGCCGGAAACGGTTGATCTGTAGAAAGGTATAAATGAATTGAAATTATGGACATTGATACCATCGCAGCCGGCGACATAAAGAATGGCTTTGTTTTCAACACCGTTCATAACATTCGGGCCAATGTGCCGGTCGAAAACATTGTGGCAATGATAAATGATGTAAAAGATTTTAACTAACAAACTTAGCTCCGTATGAGAAGCTTGAATATATACTTTATTAAAATTACATTTTATGAAAAAATCAATTCGAACCTATAGCATAATAGGGTCAATCCTGATGCTAAGTGCTTGTTCCAATAAGTATTACACGATGGAAGATTTCAAGAAGGTTAAAAAAATTGACACTCACACTCATCTTAATTCGGGAAATACAGCGTTGGCAGAATTGGCAAAAGAAGATAATTTCAAACTTCTTACCATTAATGTTGATGTTCCGGATTTGCCATCTCTTGAAAAACAATTTGAATATGCCTCCATTCAGAAGAAACAGTTTCCTGATAATATTGATTTTTTGACCTCATTTACACTGGTTAACTGGGATTCGGCAAACTGGGCCGATCAAACTATTGCAAAGTTAAAATCTGACTTTGCCAATGGAGCAATTGGTGTAAAAGTCTGGAAAAATATTGGAATGGCTTATAAGGACTCGGCCAATCATTTTATAATGATCGACAATCCAAAATTTGATAAGGTGATAGACAATATCATCTCACAGGATAAAACTGTTCTGGGTCACCTGGGCGAACCCCGCAATTGCTGGCTTCCAATCGACCAGATGACGGTGAGAGGAGACCGGGAATATTTTACGGCACATCCTGAATATCATATGTACCTTCATCCTGAATATCCATCATATGAAGATCAGATCAATGCCCGCGACAGGTTTGTGGAGCGTCACCCCAATATGCGCTTTGTTGGAGCACATTTAGGCAGTCTGGAATGGAGCGTTGACGAATTGGCCAAAAGGCTTGATAAATTCCCAAACATGGCGGTTGATATGGCGGAAAGGATTTGTCATCTGGAACTCCAATCTCAAAAAGACAGGGAAAAGGTTCGACAGTTTTTTCTAAAGTATCAGGATCGGTTAATGTATGCTACTGACAAAGTCTTTGAATCAACTTCAGATGAAGAAATAAAAAAAGCGAAAGAACAATTGCATAATACCTGGTTCGAAGATTGGCAATATTTTGTGACTAACGATAAAATGACTAACAACAAGGTTGAAGGTGAATTTCAGGGCTTACAATTGCCCAAAGAAGTGGTGGATAAAATCTATCGCCTGAATGCAGTGAAATGGTTTAAAATCAAAGAATCAAAGATATGAAAAGATTGAATAAAGTAACCGTCTGCAATGCCGTTTTTGGATTCATTATTTTGACAAGTCTTTTAATGGCCTGCCAATCTGCAAAAGTCAATACCGTTGAAAAAGAGAAAAACTCAATTGGTCGTAACGATACTTGGGGTTTTGTCGGTGCCGGAGGCGGTGGCGCTATGTTTCATCCAACAGTGAGCCCTCATAATTCTGATTTTGCGTTTGTGAGTTGTGACATGACTGGATCATTTGTAACATACAATGGTGGAGAATCATGGCGTATGTTTAACTTGCGAAGTCCAATTAACTATTATGTGTTTGACCCTCTTGATTCAAATACAGTTTATGCAAATTCAATAGCATTATTTAAGAGTACTGATAGAGGAAACACCTGGAGCGTTTTATATCCTAATCCTGATGAAATCATTGGAGTTGTTTCAAAAGGCGACCACGCTCAGGAAATTGTAGTTACCCGCGATAGTACAAAAAGAGAGGTCCTGGCATTTGCTGTAGATCCGGAAAATTCAAAAAAACTTTATGCAGTTATTTCAATTGATAAATCTATAGCTTGTTATATCTCTGACAATGGTGGTCTGCAATGGACGATGGAATCAGAAGTAAATGAAGGAGTTCAGAATATTTACATTGTTCCGTCATCACCCAAAAGCGAACGTACAATTTATATCACCGGAAAGAATTCAATTACTGTTCGGGAAAATGGGCTCTGGAAAATCAATAAAGGCCCTCAAAACGTGGGTAAAGTGACAGCGTTTGCAGGTGGTTTTGATAAGCAGCAAAATAAATTCATTATTTACGCTATTTCAGGGAAAGGATACTTTAATGCCCAAGGAGACAATTCAGGAATTTTTTATACTGATGATGGAGGCAAAACCTGGGAAAACAGGCAGGACGGGCTTGTCGCATTTAACATGAAAGACACAGAGCTGCCCGAATGGCGAGCTATTGCGACCAGTGCTTTGCATCCTGAGGTTATATATATTTCCTACAATAATTTGAAAGTGAATAAGGATACTACTTGTATTGGAGTTGCTAAAAGTGATGACTATGGAAAAACATGGAAGCTTGTTTGGAAAGATGTTTTAACAAAAACAGTCAATACCCCTTCTGTAAATTTCATAAGTGGTTGGCTAAACTATCGTTTTGGACCTACATGGGGAGAAAATCCTTTCTCAATAGGTGTATCTGCCGCTAATGCCAATGTGGCTTATGCAACTGATTTTGGCCGAACAGTCAAAACAACCGATGGTGGTAAAACGTGGGAACAACTTTATACGAAAAAGAAGCAGGGTGCCGGATGGATGTCAAGAGGACTTGAAGTTAATACTGGGTATGCTGTTGTATTTGATCCTTTTGATGTAAACCATATTTTTCTGGCAAATACTGACATTGGTTTAATGGAAAGTAACGATGGCGGTGAAAGTTGGTCAAGTGCAACTAATAATAACGGTATTCCTCGCAAATGGCAAAATAGTACCATTTGGTTAACATTTGATCCGAAAATCAAGGGGAAAGCTTGGGCAGCAATGAGTGGGACTCATGATTTGCCAAGGCCTAAAATGTGGCGAAAAGATGGCATTTCAAACTATAAAGGAGGTATTCTGCTAACAGAAAACGGCGGTAAAACCTGGCAACCTGTTAGCGCTGATAATATTGGTGAAGCAGCCATTACTCATATTCTCATTGATCCTTCGAGCAATAAAGCATCCAGAACTTTATATGCCTGTGCTTTTGGTAAAGGGGTATTCAAATCGGTTGACGGAGGTAAAACATGGCAACAGAAAAATAAAGGATTAATGAATAAAGAACCATTTGCATGGAGAATTATAAGAAAAGATAAAGATGGCGTACTGTTTTTAATCCTTAGCCGGAGAAGTGATGATGGAAGTATTGGTAATGATGGTGATGGGGCGATTTATCGGTCAGACAATAATGCTGAAACTTGGACTTTAGTTCCGCTTCCTGCTGAAACCAACGGTCCCACCTGTTTAACTGTTGATCCTGACAATTCCAAACAACTTCTTTTAGCAGCTTGGGGGAGAAGTACCAAGGATAAATTTACACCAGATATAGGCGGTGGAATTTTTCTTTCAAATGATGATGGGAAAAGCTGGAAGCCTGTAATTCAAAAAGATCAACACATCAATGATATAACCTATGATCCTCGCAACAAGACATATTATGCCTGTGGGTTCAATGGGTCTGCATACAGATCAATCGATCAGGGAAAAACCTGGAATCGTATTAAAGGGTATAACTTCAAATGGGGGAAAAGGGTAGACTTGGATCCCCGCGATCCTGAAAAAATATTTATCGTCACATTTGGTGGTGGAGTTTGGTATGGCCCGGCTAAAGGCGATGAGCAAGCTGTGGAAGACATTATTACACCTCTGAAATCGTTTTAAATTCGGCTTTTTAATTACTATGCCCAGACTTATCCAAAAAAGCAAAATATGTCAAAAGTAATTATAGGAATCTCACCGTCAGGATTGCCCAATACGGACAATTCTGTCATTGAATATATGTCAGGCCGGTTGCCCGCAGGCCCAGCATGTTTTGCGAGGGAAGCAGTGATCAAAAACGATTAAGTTAAAATTCAAAAGTATAAAACTAATCAGCCTAAAATAGATACAAAATGAAACGAAGATTCTTGTTTTTAGCAGTGGCTTTATTGGGAATATCCAGCCTGAAAGCACAGGAACAACCGGTGCAGATAAGGGTAAAACCAATCGAAATTCATGATGTTTTAAACAATCCGGGAATTGGATTCACTACTTTTCAGCGGTTTAACGGCGATTCATTAAATGCCGGAGAAGGCTGGACAGAAGGTTTACCAATTTTATATCAGAAATTTGACGGAAACCTTACTAATAAAAACCATCCTCAAACTACAATTGCCTATTTCAGGGTGGATTGGAAATATATGGAGCCAGAGATGGAAAAATACAACTGGCCCATGATTGACAAAGCTTTACGGACAGCCGCCGAAAGGGGACAAACCTTAATGCTGCGGATAGCTCCGTATGAAGCTGGGGAAAAAGATGTGCCTGCCTGGTATCGAAAGTTAGTCGGACCGGAAGATAAAAATCAATCGGCCAAATGGCGGATTGATCCTGAAGATCCGCGGTACATTCAATATTTTGGGGGTTTGATTCAGGCCCTGGGACAGCGTTATGACGGGCATCCTGATTTGGAATCAGTGGATGTTTCGATAGTTGGTTACTGGGGCGAAGGCGACGGTTCACATTTGCTATCTGACCAGACCCGCCTGGCATTACTGAATTGCTATCTGGATAATTTCAAAAAAACACCGCTGACATTTCAGCCACTTAACGGGGATGCTCCCGATCCCGGTGTTATAGTAAAAGGCACGAACATTTCAGCATCGTGGCCCGACGGAAGGAATAACGGTACCGGGACACAAATGAGATATTTAGGTTACCGGGTGGATTGTCTGGGCGATATGACCACCGACCTTTGGCCTGAAAAACATTGGAGCCACATGACAGATATCTATCCCAAAGACATCGTGAAAAGCGGGATGAGTGAAGTCTGGAAAAAAGCGCCGGTGACGATGGAAATTTGTTACACGTTTTTACATTGGCTCCAAACCTTGAAATACGATGAGCAAACGGTTGATTATATTTTTGGTGAAGCACTTAAATGGCACATTACTTCATTCAATGCCAAAAGTTCGCCTGTTCCTGAAGTATGGAGTCCGCTCGTTGATAAATGGCTGAATAAAATGGGCTACCGGTATGTCCTCCGCCGGTTTGAGTATCCTTCAGTTGTGACACGCCAGGGGCAATTGTCCTATACTTCGTTATGGGAAAATGTGGGAGTGGCGCCCATTTACAAAGACTACAAATTAGCTGTCAGACTGAAAAATTCGCATAAAACACTGGTTTTGCCTACCTGCGCCGAACTACTCAACTGGTTACCCGGTGATATTGTAGATGAGGAAACCCTTTATATTCCTTTCGATATGCCGTTGGGAAAATATCAGCTCGAAATTGCCATTGTGTCTCCCGTTTCGTTTGAACCCAGAGTGAAGCTGGCCATTAGCGGCGTAAATAAGGACGAATGGTATCCGATGGGTGAAATTGAGGTAAAGGATCAGAAATAAAACAAATTGTAAAAAGCAATCGATCATGGATCAGCCTGAAAAACAAAAGGTACTTTATTCAGAATTAACTCCGGGTGAATTTAAAATTCGATTGGCTGCAGCCCCGATTGCATACCTTCCGCTGGGAACGCTTGAATGGCACGGCGAACACATGCCGCTGGGTGCTGATGGTATTCAACCTTTTGAGTTCTTTCAGGAACTGGCAGCCGAAGTTGGTGGAATTGTTTTGCCCGCTTTGTTTTTGGGTCCCGACAAGTATGAAGAAATTGACGGCGTATATTATTATGGCAAAGATCTTGGAAACCATCCGGATTTGGCCGAACAACAATACGACCGCCAAATTCTGACCGGAAGTGCATACTGGATTCCTGATGTGTTATACATTGCTTTGATCGGGAACCTGTTAAAGCAACTTCAGCGACAGGGGTTCAAGATTCTCGTAGCGCATGGTCACGGTCCTTCAACACGTCAGGTAATCAAATACACAGCGAAATGGGAGGCTGAGTTCGGTATCCAAATATTTCATCTTTGGGGTTCCGAAAATGACGATTGGAATGGATTTATGTCCGATCACGGTGCCATGCTCGAAACTTCGGTAGTCATGAAATACCGGCCTGATCTGGTGCATATGGAAAACCTCACCGATGATCCGGAAGTCTGGCCTGTTGGAATCAGAGGTTATGATCCACGCATTTACGCCAGCGCTGAAAGAGGTGAAGAAATTGTAAAAATTCAGAAGGATCGGATTGTGAGCAAATTAAAAACTGCATTAAACCAATAAACACAATTACTTAAATATCAAACATGAAAAAACTAACACTCATTTTATCCCTATTCATATTCGTACAGGTGCTTTTTGCTCAAAACAAAGCAACCATTACCGAAGAAAGCAGAGAGATGATCACTTATCCGTACAGCGATCCAAATCCAATACCAATCCTGACCGGCAAAGGATTTAAGGTCTATCCTTATTTTACTTTTGATGGATATACCCTGACCCCACAAAAGCAAATGTGGAAAGTTATCAAACTCGAAAATCAGTATATCGAAGTCTATATTTTGCCTGAAATTGGCGGTAAAATCTGGGGAGCAATCGAGAAATCTACCGGCAAGGAATTTATCTACAACAATGATGTCGTGAAGTTCCGGAATATTTCTATGAGAGGCCCATGGACTTCCGGAGGAATAGAATTTAATCTGGGATTAATTGGTCATTCGCCGGCAACTGCAAGTCCGGTTGATTATCTGACGAGGGAAAATGCTGATGGAAGCGTGAGTTGCATTGTCGGCAATATGGATTTGCCTTCGCGCACACAATGGAGGGTTGAAGTTCGACTTCCAAAAGACAAAGCATATTTTGAAACCATTCCATTATGGAACAATCCAACGCCGTTATCGCAATCGTATTATTGCTTTATGACTGGGGCTGCGGCAGTTTCAGATGATCTGGAATTTTTCTACCCTGGAAACCAGGAGCTTGAACACAGTGGACAGGTAAAATCTTATCCAGAACAGGATGGACACAATAAATCAATTTATAAGAACAATGCCTACGATTCGCATACCTCCATTCATGTTGTCGGTGATTATAATGATTATATGGGCGGATATTACCATAAATCGGAATTCGGTTTTGGTCATTGGGCTTTATACAACGATATGCCAGGTCGAAAAAACTGGCTTTGGGCATTGTCGCGCGAAGGTGAAATATGGAAAGACCTGCTAACAGACAAACATGGTCAATACATGGAATTTCAGGCCGGACGAACCTTTAACCAGTATTCACAAGGCTCATTTCGAAGTCCGATCAAGGAAATGCCTTTTAATCCGGGAGTCACTGATCAATGGAAGGAAATCTGGTTTCCGGTAAAAGATATTGGCGGCTTAAAAGAAGTTTCGCCAATGGGAGTGTTGAATGTGAAACATGCAAACGGAAAACTTGAAATTGGAATTAATGCCCTGGCATTTGTTCAGGCAAAATTGGTTGTTAAATCGAATGGCAAAGAAATTTATTCCGGGGATAAAAGTTTCAAACCAATGGATGTATTTAAAACTTCTATTGTGTTGGATGAAAATGCTCCTTATCAAGTCACGGTTGAAGGAATGGATCTGGTTCATAATTCGATCAACAAAAACCTGATCAAACGTCCATTTGCAACCACAATACCTGCCGATCCTTCCAGTGCTTCCGGTTTATTTCAGGATGGAATACAGTTTAAAGAAAACCGAGATTATGTTCCAGCCAAAAAAAGTTTATTAAAATGCATGAAGACAGATCCGTTATATATTGATGCGATGGCTGCTTTGACCGAAATTTATTACCGGAGCAATCAGCTTGATTCAGCCTTGTACTATGCCAACCGGGCATTACAGCTTGACGCTTATCATCCGGCTGCCAATTATTACGCCGGAATAACTTATCGCGCGCAAGGCGATTTGATTGATGCGCTTGAGTCGCTCGGATGGGCAGCCCGATCAATGGAATTTCGTTCGGCAGCATATTCCCTGATGGCTGGCATCGAACTTCAATTGAACAATCTGGATTTGGCCGAGCATTATGCAAACCAATCGTTAGACTTTAACCGCTTCAACTTTAATGCATTTAAAGTTTTGGTTATTGTTTACAGGCAACAGGGAAATCCTGATTTAGCAGACAAAATGACTGAAAATATCCTGGCTTTAGATCCGCTGAATCATTTTGCCGGTTCTGAACATTATCTATTACATCCTTCTTCCGAAAATTTATCCTCGTTTAAGTCAGCCATCAGGAACGAATTGCCCTATCAGACTTATCTGGAGCTGGCAATCGATTATTATAATTTTGGACAGAAAGCAGATGCGATTCAGGTTCTTGATAATGCGCCTGTTCAACCCCTGGTTTTGCTTTGGAAAGCTTTCCTGAAGGGCGATCCATCTTTGTTAACTGATATAGCGAAGGAGTCTCCAGCCTTTGTATTTCCATATCGGACCGAAACTGTTTCAGCTTTAAACTGGGCAATTGGCAATAATGACAATTGGAAATTTAAATATTATCTGGGCCTGAATTTATGGGGAATTCAGCGGGAAGACGATGCCCGAAAATTATTCGCGGCCTGCAAACAGGAACCTGATTTCCCAACTTTCTATTTGACGAGAGCAGATCTCGAAAAACAAACCGATCCAAAGCAGGAACTTAACGATCTGAAAACAGCTCATCAGCTTGCACCGAATGACTGGCGTGCATCGATCCAGTTAATAGAAGCCTACATTTCAAGAGAAGATTATATAACAGCATGGCCACTTTCAACCGAAGCGACAAAAAATTTTCCTGAAAATTACAATCTGGCCTTGCAATTAGCCAGAGTCCAGTTAGGTAACAATCAATATGAAGCCTGTCTGAAAACACTCGAAAAAACCCACATTCTTCCATTTGAAGGATCCACTCAGGGGAAATACGTTTACGAACAGGCATACATGCTGTTAGCAATCGACTTGATGAATAAAAGGAAATTTAAGGAAGCGCTGGTAAAACTTGAAAAATCGAAAGCATGGCCCGAAAATCTGGGAGTAGGTGCACCATATGAACCGGATAACCGGATGCAGGATTACCTTGAAGCAATTTGTCAGGATAAATTAGGCAGAGCCAGTGATGCAGTAGAGCTGAGATCCTCTGTTCTGAACTATACCAAAACACATTACAACGATTCAGCGAACTCGTTTAATAACCTGTTTGCACTTTTGATTTTTAAACAGCGGGGTGAAACAGAGTCGGCCAATGCTTTGATTAAGAGAATAAAAGAGTCTGATAGATATACAAACCCAGTACAGCAATGGATTGTCGCTTATTTTATGAACGATACGGCAACCTGCCAAAATCTTGAAATGAATTTTTTGAAAAACAATTACTATACAATACTAACGAATGCCATAAATCAGAAATAGAAACGAGCCATGAGAGATAATCTCACCCAGACGAATGATTATCGATGGCGAGTTCCATGTGGCAATTAAAAAACAAATTATAAACACATGAAAATAGGGTAATTATTTTACTTAAATACTTATCTAATAAGACCTAAAACTATGCTTATAAATATTCGAATTACTTTGGTATTTTGTTTGGTCGTCTTCTTCCAGATGGGAATGATACGAGCTTCCGAAAAACTTCCGGTTCCGTTTAAAATCCTGCCACAACCTCAAAATATTGAATTGCTGAAAGGTACTGGACTTGAATCTGGTAAATTGCAGAACCTCATTTTAAAGGGAGGACTTAAGCCGCCAGTAATGGGCGAAATTCTTTCTCATCTTACCATTGGGAAATCAGCTGAAAAAGGTTCACTTTCTCTTGTGCTCGATACGGCTTTCTCTGCATTTCCATCTGAAGAAGGATATGTTTTGACTATTACCGGCGGGAAGGCGGAGATTATTTCAAGAGGGGAGGCTGGTTTATTTTATGGTTGTCAGTCGCTCGAACAACTTCTTGAAGATGCCAGGGATTTCCAAAAGCCAGTTCCATCCTGCAAAATAACTGATTTTCCAGCGCTCTCATACCGTGCTGTACATTTTGATGTTAAGCATCACCTCGATCACATGAATTATTATTATGAAAGCATCGACAGGTTGGCCCGATATAAAATAAATGCTGTGGTATTTGAGTTCGAAGATAAACTCAGATATCAACGTCAACCGTTAGTCGGTGCTCCTCAGTCGATCAGCATTGATGAAATGGCTGCACTAACGCGATATGCCAGAGAAAGACACATCGAAATTACACCACTTGTTCAGGGCCTGGGACATGCGACCTTTATTCTTAAACATCAGGAATATGAAGGTCTGCGTGAATTATCGTGGAACACCTGGGCATTTTGTCCGCTACATGAAGGCACATATCAGGTTCTGTTCGATCTTTACAGAGATGCTATCGAAGCAACGCCGGGTTCAAAATACCTGCATATCGGTGGCGATGAGATTGGAAATATCGGCTTGTGTCCCCGTTGCAAACCGATGGCCGATAAAGAAGGTATGCTGAGTCTGAGTCTTTACTGGCTGAAAAGAGTGTGCGAATTTGCAAAAGAAAATAACCGAATCCCCATATTTTGGGATGATATGCCTTTAAAACATGGAGGAGTATATGAAAGTACATATAGCGATGAGGTGACTAAATCTGAAGCTGACAAAGCCTGGGAGAAAGGTATTCCAAAACTCGATGCTCTGCTTTCAGATTTTCCTAAGAATTGTGTTTATATGCGCTGGAATTATTCAATAGCCATGCAACCGGGAAATATTCATGCACTCGACTGGTACAAAAGCCGCGGACTAAAAGCCATGATTGCCACGGCAACGAATCCTGGAGGAGGAATGATGTTTGCTGCGGATGAACGGGATAAAGGTTCGGCCTCTGCGGGTATTATAACCATCAAAAGCTTTATACAACTGGCGGCAGAAAGAAAAATCGATGGAGCACTTTGTACAGCATGGGATGATGCTTCGCCCCACATGGAGAATTATTGGCGCGGGTTCATTGCGTCAGCGGAATATTGCTGGTTTCCTGAAGGACGAACACTGGAAGAATATGATAATGCATGGCTTCAAAGAGAGTTTGGAGTAACAATGACTGATTATGTTGGTTTTAACAGACAGTTATACACTGGTTCAGATTTATGGTACGAAGCATTTTTCAGGAATGGTAATCTTTTAAGTGATGAGAATGTGTTGCAAAGTATGATGCGAGTTGAACATTGGCTCCCTGTATTAGAGGGGCAGGAAAAAAAGCAATTTGATTATACCACTAAATTGATTGAATTGCCAGATCCGAAATCGCCAGGTTCCTGGAGCATAAAGTACAAGGACCGACTCGACCGGTCTCTTATTGAAATGAATAATTATAAGGCATTATCAACCAGGTTGGTTGAACTGTATAATTCATCAAAAAGGAAAAGATATTACTGGGAATTGTCAATGGCCTTGTATGATTTTCAAATGACATCACCAAGGTTGTTACTTGCACTTAATCGGTGTGATACTGCTGATAAAGTTAAACGTAATGAAGGAATTGAAAAGGTTCATCTGGCCATGGAGGATTTTAACCGGGTCTGGGAAAAGCTAAAGCAGGTATATGGAAAAACACGTTTTATTTCTTATCCGACCAATTATATCCCCGACAGGTATTTTCATCTTGCAAGCCAGCGTGAGGATTTAAGCTGGATGATTCAGCCAGAAGAGATGTATCATGCGATGATTGAAAAATGGCTGCAAAACCAATAAATTGATCTTGTAAAAATCCATTATTGAGTTTGATACTCTATGGATTACAAATAACAGACATTCTGTAATTACAAAGAACAATTAATATTATAAGATGAATAAAAAAAAATTATACCACTGGTGTAGCATTCCGGTCAATGAGTTGGAGAATCACCCAAAGCTTAAAACGCCCTTCCGTATGGTTAAGGATTCGTCCGAAATGGGGGAAGTAATGGCGCGCGATTTTGTGGAAGAAATTAAGCAGGCCAATCATGATGGGCGTTCAATTAGAGCAATTGTTCCCTGCGGTCCGAAATGCTGGTACGCTCCGTTTGCCCGGATGGTCAACCATGAGAAAGTTTCATTAAAAAGCCTCACCGTTTTTCATATGGACGAATGTCTTGACTGGCAAGGAGAGCTTTTGGCAAGGAACGACCCGTATAATTTCCGGACATTCATGGAAACCTATTTTTATGGCAACATTCTGCCAGAGTTTTCAGTACCTGTGCCACAGCGTTTCTTTCCTGAGCTGCGGTTGATTGACCTGATTAAAGGAAGGATTGCTGAGGCACCAATTGATATTACTCTAGGAGGATGGGGACAGGATGGACATATTGCTTACAACCAGGCCCGACGTCACCCATTTAGCAAAATCTCTATTGAAGATTTACGAAATTCCGGATTAAGGATACAGGAGAATAACCTGGATACAATTATCGCCCTTGGGCAACGCTCGTTTGGTGCAGCTTACCAGTTTGTTCCGCCCATGTCAATCACCCTTGGAATAAAAGAATGTTTATCGGCAAAAAAAATACGTTTATACAGCGATACAGGCAGTTGGAAACAAACAGCCTTACGGATAGGACTTTTCTCTGAAGTTACTGCTGAATATCCAATTACACTTCTTCAGAATCATCCGGATGCGCTGATAACTGCAACAATCGAAACTGCTTCGCATCCAATTTCAGAGCACCCGGAATGGGAATTTAAAGGCATCAACGTATGAGAACACTTAAGTCTGTAAACGCCCGGTGTTACAACCATATTGTGGGAACCGGCGGTATTGGTTCGGGCATCTTCTTTTCGCTCGAAGGTGGCCACACTCTTGGGCGCAACGAGAGCCGGATGGGAAAGCTTGAACCTTTCGGGGATTTCTGCAAACAGCACATCATCATGCACTACATAGCGGTATTGCTGGGTGCAGGCAAAACAGGCTCATTTCATTCTTTTCCTATTGGTAAAATTGGGAACGACGATATTGGCTACCGTTTACGCCTGATGATGGAAAAAGCAGGAATGGATACCAGTCATGTTACGGTCAGCAATAATGCCGCCACGCTTTTCAGCGTATGTTTTCAATATCCCGATCATTCAGGTGGAAACATCACAAGCGCGAACAGCGCCAGTAATTTGGCTCAATCTTCCGATATTGATGCCTATTTTGAAAATTATCAAATGGTCGGTAAAGAAGGCATTGTTCTGGCCGCGCCTGAAGTACCGGTAGCAACCCGAATCCGTCTGCTGGAACAAGGCAGAAAACACAAAATGTTGACTGTAGCATCAGTGCTCTCTACTGAAGTTGAAGAGTTTGAGCGATTGAAAGGCTTTGAGCTTACAAGTCTTTTGGCGGTTAATATCGATGAAGCCCAATGTATTGGTGAGATAGAAGGAGACCAGCCAGATACCGATATTATTGTTCAGGCTTGCACCTCCCGATTACAAAAAGCAAATCCTGAAATGCAAGTGCTGATAACTGATGGTTCACGAGGTAGTTATTGCTATTACAAGGGCCAAACTGAGTTTACGCCCTCCCTACAAACAACTGTTGTTTCAACCGCAGGGGCAGGCGATGCTTTTCTTTCAGGAACCATTACCGGCCTTTGTTGTGGTTTGCCGCTAACCAAAGGTTTTAGTTCCGGAGACCTGAAAGAATTCCCACTGCAAACAGCTGTTGAACTGGGAACAATACTGGCTTCTTTTTCAGTCACCTCGGCTGATACGATACACGAGGGAGCTAATGCGGCATCACTTGGCAATTATATCCGACAGTCAGATCTGTCGATGTCTGAGACGTTTGAAAAAATATTTACGTAAATAAAAATATATGAGTATCCGTTAATATGCCTAAAGTCATTAAAAAGTCATTCAATTGTCATTTAGTAGTCATTAAGTTGCTTTGAAACGACAATTGACAACAGAATGACTATGAATGACAATAATTGACTGCTGCAAAAGGCAAAATAGGTCTATAAACGGACAATCAATTAAAAATAAATATCATGAGCTATAAATTACGATTTGTACAAAAGTTTGAACTGGGCAGATCTCCCGAGTTCCTGGCTATTGAGAAGCAATTTGCCCTGTTTGAAGAGCAATATCCGGAGTTTCCGAAAGGCAAACGTTACCTGCCGCTAACAGGTATGCATCCATCCAATACCCTGATCTGGGAAAGTGATTTTGATTCCCTGGACGAACTTCACAAGGCACATCAATTTCTGATGGAAGATAACCGTCACGAAGAATTATTCCGAAAACAAGCTGAGTATATGCTTGATGCCTATACTGAAATTTACCGCCCGTATGATTCCTAAAAAAACAATAACCTTAAAATTATAAGTGATGAAAATATATCCAATACAAGAGATTATTCCTGAAAAAAACATCGTTGTGTTTTCTCCTCATTTCGACGATGTTCTGTTTATGCTTGGAGGTTACATCCTTGAACTTAAAAAGGCAGGCTTGCTTGACACAAAACATTTTCACGTCAACTTGTTGTTTTCAAGGAGCAACTACCAGGCAGGCTCTGGTTCAGCCAATTTTGATACAAGCCTGCAACGTATAAAACTGGCAACCGGCAACCGGATTATTGAAGATCAGGATTGCCTCAACGAGATGCTTGGAGCTTTTAATTACATCTACCAGATTATCGGAGAAGGGGAGTGTCTTACACGGGGTAAAGCTATGGCTGACAGTGAAATGGAATTTCCTCATGGCATGTATGAGGACTTTTCGCCGGACGATGAACTGATTTTTGAACGGATGAAGCAACGGGTAGGTAAATGGGCAGTGCAGGAAAATACAGCACTGATTTTTCCTATGGCCATCAAAGAACACATTGATCATTTTATTACCCGCGAAGCCGGACTGGTAGTAGCCAAAGAATTGGGAAATACAGCTAAAGCCAAATTTTACTTTCAGGAAGACAAACCATACGGGGGCATAGCAACTGTGGAAGAATTAGGCCGGATTGAAGATTTTATTCATGATAACCAACTGGAAAGCCGTCTGTATGCTTATGATCCACAATCAATAATAGATTTGGCATTTAAACATTACATCAGTCAGGTCGAAGAGGTTTATAAAGCAGGTATTCTGGGTCGCGCTGAATTCTTGAAAGAAAAAATGCAGGATAGCAATTATCTTGATCGGATATGTGTGTGGAAGTAAAATTTGTACAAAAAGTTAAACACTCTAATAAATTAGAAAATGAAAGATACGCTTCAACATACTATACCGAATCACATTGCGTGCTTTAGAGCAAACTTTAGATTATAATCATTTTGCTTTAAACTCTTACCATTATGAACGACAATTATTCACGCCGGAAATTTATCAAAGGAACTGTTGGTACCAGTCTTCTTGTTGCAGGCGCCGGTTTGTTGCCATCCTGTTCCATATTCAGGATGTCAGAAAAAGATTCGAGTTCGATTTACGATGCTAAAGGATTGCCAACAGTCATGTTTGGCAAAACTGGTGTGCCGGTGCCTCGAATTGTTTGTGGTTTAGGTTCACGTTTTTGTCATCTTGATAGTGAAGAAGAGGCTCAGCGGTTGTTGAACTATACCTTAGACCATGGCCTTTACTATTGGGACACAGCATGGGCTTATGATAATACAATTGGCTTGCCTCCCGGTAAAATCAAAAGTTCACGATTAGTCACCAGTGAAGTACGTTTGGGACCTGTCGTGAAAACCCGTCGGAATGAAATTTTCCTTTCAACCAAAGTGACAAGTCGCGATCCGAATGAGGCCATGCAACAGATCGAGACCAGTCTGAAACGATTGCAAACCGATCATTTGGATCAATTGATGATCCACGATGTACAATCGTTAGCCGACGTGGACAAACTCAGCGAAAAAGGTAATCTTATTGATATTTTGCACTACTTAAAGGAGCAGGGATTAACCCGGTTTATCGGCTTCTCTGGACATACTGAATCAGCAGCCATGAAAGAAATGGCCGATCGGGGTGATTTCGATACCATGCTCATTGCCATGAATCACTGGAATGCAGTAAACAACCCTCAAAAACGATTTGAGATGGCTGTTCCTGCAGCAAAAGCCAAAGGTATGGGCGTGATTATGATGAAGGTAGTTCGTCCCAGAGAAACCATTACTACCCTGAAGACTAATGATTTAATTAAATATGCGCTATCTTTGAAAGGGCCTGATGTGATTGTGCTGGGCCTCGATAGCATTGATGTGGTGAAATCGAATATCGAAATCCTGAAAAATTTTAAACCGATGGACGAAGCGAAAATGCAGGAAATGGCCCAGCAGCTAACTCCATTCTTCAACCACGAGAACTTACCCTGGATGCAACCGGGGTATTGCGATGGCAACTACCTGGCGTAAATTTTTACTTGAAATCTCCGTATTTGACTTTTAGTCTTACCCGAAGTAAACCAATATATAATGATGAGAATTAACAAATCACTAAAACCGGCTGACCTTACCAGCAAACTACAACGATTCTGGCAGCTTTCTGATCAAAAAATTCATCTAATTGAAAATCAGTATGATGAATCAAAAGGCTCTCCGGTGTATACCGTTGATGGAAAATATTCCACACGTGGATGGACAGAATGGACTCAAGGCTTTCAATATGGTTCGGCCATACTTCAGTTTGATGCAACAGGAGATTTCAAAATGTTAGAAACTGCCAGGCGAAAAGTACTGGAGAGAATGGCACCTCATATTAGCCATACCGGAGTTCACGATCATGGCTTTAATAACGTCAGCACATACGGAAATTTGTTGCGACTTATGCTTGAAGGCAAATTACCGTTTAACGAATGGGAGAAAAATTTCTACGAGCTGGCTTTAAAAATTTCAGGCGCTATGCAGGCTTCACGATGGACTGCTATCAAATCAGGCGGCTACATTCATTCTTTCAATGGCGCACATTCCTTATTTGTTGATACCATCCGTTCGTGCCGATCATTGGTAATCAGCCATCTGCTTGGCCATGTTTTTCAGGGCGAGGGCGACATAAAGATTAATTTACTTGAGCGAGCTATTCAACACATTCAGGCAACGGCCAGCTATTCAGTATTTTATGGCGAAGGGCGCGATAGTTTTGATGTTTGGGGTCGAACTGCTCACGAGAGTATTTTCAATGTCAAAGACGGGAATTTCCGCTGCCCAAATTCGCAGCAGGGTTATTCGGGTTTTACAACCTGGACAAGAGGACTGGCATGGGCCATGTGTGGTTTTACCGAACAACTTGAATTGTTGGATTTTATCAGCAAAAATGAACTAACTGCCTTTGGAGGAAAAGAAGCTCTTTCCTCAATGATGCTGAAAGCTGCCAAAGCAACCTGCGATTTTTACATCGAAAATACACCAACCGACGGAATTCCATACTGGGACACCGGAGCGCCAAATCTTTACAAAATGGGCGACTATCTGAACAAACCGGCAAATCCATTCAACGACTTTGAACCTGTTGACAGTTCTGCAGCGGCAATTGGTGTGCAAGGTTTGCTTCGGTTGGGAAAATATCTTATCGGAAAGGGTGAAACTGAAGCTGGAACAAAATACTTTCAGGCGGGACTTACCGTGTTGAATACCTTGCTGGACGAGCCATATTTAAGTACCGGCGAAAATCATCAGGGGCTTTTGCTGCACTCCATTTATCATCGGCCTAATGGTTGGGATTTTATTCCGAAAGGCAGTAAAATTCCAAACGGCGAATCGAGCATGTGGGGCGATTATCATATTCGTGAAGCCTGCCTGTACCTTCAGCGTATCATCAATAACGAAAACTATTACACTTATTTCAACTGCCTACGATGAACGAACTTTCAAAACTTTGCATCCATACCATTACCACAAAGCCCTGGAGCATAGAAGAAGCTGCCCGGAATTATTCTGCCAGTGGTGTAAAGGGAATTACCGTTTGGCGCAATGCACTTGCCGGAAGAAACATCAGGCAGACCAGTCAAATGCTTCGTGAACACGACCTGTCGATCGTTTCGTTGTGTCGTGGTGGGTTTTTTCCGAATTCGGATCCGGCAAAACGTAACCTTGCCCTGGACGATAACCGGAAGGCAATCGAAGAAGCTACTGAATTGGGAACAAAGCTGATCGTAATGGTTTGCGGGGCCGATCCTTCGCAATCACTCGAAGATTCACGGAAACAAATCCAGGATGGAATTGCCGCTCTTATTCCGGAAGCTTCAGCCGCCGGGATAAAATTGGCGATTGAGCCGCTGCATCCGATGTACGCCGATTCCCGATCGGCCATTAATACCCTGGCACAAGCCAATGACATGACTGAAGCCTTGAATTCACCTTGGGTTGGGGTTGCAGTAGATGTTTACCATTTGTGGTGGGACCCGAATCTTGAAAATGAAATTGCGCGTTGCGGAAAAAATAACGCATTGCTGGCCTTTCATGTTTGCGACTGGAAAACACCGACAACCGATTTTCTAAACGACCGTGGCTTGATGGGCGAAGGCTGTATTCCCATCCGGAAAATCCGGTCATGGGTCGAATCGGCTGGTTTCAATGGATTTAATGAGGTGGAAATATTTTCAACTGAATACTGGAAGGAAGATCAGTCGGAGTTTCTGCAAAAAATAATTAAAGCATATAAGCAATTCGTTTAAAAGAAATGATCGAATTTTTATAAATATTATAAACAAACTTTACCATGAAAAAAATATTTTTATTCCTTGCTATTCTGATGATTACCAGTTCGTTTTCGACGAATCAAAAAGTGTGGGTCGCAATCGGCGA
The DNA here is from genome assembly GCF_009689585.1 of Aquipluma nitroreducens. Taxonomy (GTDB): domain Bacteria; phylum Bacteroidota; class Bacteroidia; order Bacteroidales; family Prolixibacteraceae; genus Aquipluma; species Aquipluma nitroreducens. The sequence goes on from NZ_AP018694.1 coordinate 4,930,915, forward strand.
TTCAATAACTTATCTGAATGATCATGCAAAAGAAACTGGAAATCGTGTTACAAAAGGTTACATGACGCTTGTTGTAGAGAAATTACATGGCATAAAATATATCAATCAGGGACACAATGGATGGACTGCGGGTGATATTGCCAAAGAAATCGAAAGTTTGGGATTGAGCAAAGCGGATGTTTATTCCGTGTTTCTCGGTACAAATGACTGGTGGTTCGGTCGCCCCGTTGGAACGATAGATAATTATAAAAACAACGCTGGGAATGAAACGTTTTTTGGTTCTTACCGCATCATCATCAATAAATTGCGAAGCCTGAGCAAAAATGCCCGCATCATCCTGGTGGCTCCAATGCAACGGGTCAACTTTGTTTCTTCTAACGATAAAAAGAACAATGCCTGGGGCTCTTACAAAGACAAGAACGGACAATCGCTTGAACAATTTGCTAATGCAATAGTAAGTATTGCGCAGTTGGAAAAGCTGGAAGTGATTGATCTCTATCACAACAAGCAGTTAAAGATTGAAAACCTGGTTCATTTCGAGCGGCTGAAAAATCCTGAAACCGGACAATACAAAGACTATAAATATCCTGATTTTGCCAATATTCCTTTCAACCCTGAAACAGATGAATATCCTTATCCTGCTGAAGCAATCAATCTCACTTACGATGGATTGCATCCTTCAGACAAAGGGAACGAAATCATCGCCAATATTTTTATTGAAAAGCTAAAAAAATAGAACATAAACATTTTGAATGAGATCAATTTTATTCTATGAAACGAGCATGTTCATTACAAAAACAAACACGGATCAATATTCACATGCGAATTCCATCCGACCTTAAAAAACAAATTATATTCGGATGAAACAACACACAGTAGGAATAATTATGAATGGCGTAACAGGTCGTATGGGAACCAACCAGCACCTGCTTCGCTCTATCGCTGAAATCATAAAACAGGGCGGAGTGAAAATCGGCCCCGGCGAAACCATTATGCCCGATCCGATTCTGATCGGTCGCGATATCAATAAGCTGAATAAGCTTTGCGAACTTACCGGAATCACCAAAATGAGCACCGATTTGGATGAAGTACTGAAAAATCCTGACTATTCAATCTATTTTGACGCGCAAACCACCGGGCGACGGGCTGATGCTGTTCGTAAGGCGGTAAAAGCCGGAAAGCATATTTATTGTGAAAAGCCCATTGCAGTAAGTACCGAAGTTGCTTTGGAGTTGTACGAAATCTGCACCAAAGCAGGACTTAAAAATGGTGTTGTTCAGGATAAGCTTTGGCTTCCCGGAATTGTCAAGCTCAAACGGCTAATTCAGCAAGGATTTTTTGGAGAAATACTTTCGGTTAGGGGAGAATTTGGATATTGGGTTTTCGAAGGTGATTCGATCCCGGCGCAACGTCCTTCTTGGAATTACCGCAAGGAAGACGATGGTGGAATTATTGTCGATATGCTTTGCCACTGGCGGTATTTACTCGATAATGTTTTCGGAAAAGTAAAGGCGGTTTCGTGCCTGGGTGCCACGCATATCAAAAACAGGGTTGACGAAAACGGAAAAGCATACAAATGTACCGCTGACGATTCGGCCTATGCGACTTTTGAACTGGAAAACGGCGTGATTGCTCACTTTAATTCATCGTGGACAGTGCGGGTGCGGCGCGATGATTTGCTGACTCTTCAGGTGGATGGAACAAAAGGATCGGCCGTTGCCGGACTTCGTGAATGTTACATTCAGCATTATGGCAATACGCCCAAACCGGTGTGGAATCCGGATATGGCGCAGCCGATTAACTTCTTCGATGGCTGGTCAAAAGTTCCGGAGCAGGAAACTTATGAGAATGCTTTCAAAGTTCAGTGGGAATTATTCCTTAAACATGTAGTGAAAGATGAACCTTTTCCCTGGACACTTCTGGAAGGAGTAAAAGGCGTTCAACTGGCCGAAAAAGGATTGGAGAGCTGGGCAAAAAGATGTTGGGTTGATGTTCCTGAAATCTAAATAAAATGTAAACAATGAAACAAGTTGCATTAGTTACTGGTGGTAGCAGGGGAATCGGGTTGGGAATTGTCAGACAATTGGCGATGCAAGGATTCGATCTCGCCATCAATGGGGTTCGTCCGGAGGAATCTGTTTGTGATGTCATTGAAAACTTGAAAGCGTTGGGAGCCGATGTTATTTATTGTCGGGGAGATATCTCGCTCCGCGAAGACAGGAATAGTATCATCCACAAGGTAAAAACCCATTTTGGCAGACTAAATATCCTGGTCAATAATGCGGGCATTGCACCGAAGGAACGACAGGATATTCTTAATGCATCAGAGGAAAGTTTCAATGAAGTGCTTTCAGTGAATCTGAAAGGAAACTATTTCCTGACTCAGGAAGTGGCCAACTGGATGATAGAACAGAAGCAGGATGATCCTGAATTTTTTGGTTGTATCATCAACATTTCTTCCATTTCTGCCACAGTTGCATCAGTAAATCGGGGTGAATATTGTATTTCCAAAGCCGGAATCAGCATGGCGACACAGCTTTTTGCCGTGCGTCTGGGTGAATTTAATATTCCTGTTTACGAAGTCCGGCCTGGTGTGATTGATACAGACATGACTTCAGGAGTAAAAGAAAAATATGACGCTTTAATTGCAAACGGTTTGTCTGTTCAGCAACGTTGGGGCCAGCCGGAGGATGTAGGGAAAGTAATTGGTGCGATTGCCGTACGTAGTTTTCCATATTCAACAGGACAAGTATTCATGGTTGACGGAGGATTGACCATTCCACGCTTATAAAATCTAAAACCATGGAGCTATCACGTAGAAATTTTCTTGTAAAATCATCGTTGGCAGCCGCAGGGATTTCGGTTGCTGCAAATTCGAAATTGTATGCCGGCGGGAATTCCGGTCGCCTTCAGGAGTTGAAGACATCAGATTCAATAGAACAGGAATCATTTAAGTTCAGTGTATTTTCGAAAGTATTTCATTGGCTGCCAGTTCCTAAAATGGCCAACCGCTTAGCCACGATGGGATTCGATGGCATCGATCTGACGGTGAGGCCAAAGGGTCATGTTTTGCCCGAACGGGTAGAGGAAGATCTTCCAAAGGCGATAGAGGCTGCTAAAAAAGCTGGTATAAACATTTACTCCATCGTTACTTCGATAAATAATGCGGATGATCCGCTAACTGAAAAGATTTTGAAGACCGCCAGTTCGCTGGGTATTGGTCATTACCGGATGGACTGGTTGTATTATGATGATGCCAAATCGATTGAGCAAAATCTGGTTGCTATCCAAACTGTGATGAGTAAATTGGCTGTAATGAACGAAAAGTACAAAATACGCGGCGAGTACCAAAATCACTCCGGAAAGTATACGCCGCAATCTTATTTTGGATCTTCCATTTGGGATTTGTATTCAGTTTTGAATAAAATCAACTCACCCTGGCTCGGTTCGCAATATGATATCATGCACGCAACAGTGGAGGGTGCCTATTCGTGGGAAACAGATTTTAAACTCCTGAATCCTTACATTTATTCAATTGCTGTTAAAGATTATTTCTGGAAAAAAGAACAGGGCAAATGGGTTCCTGAAGTTGTACCGATCGGAGAAGGCATGATTGATTTCGATAAATATTTTGGTTTGATAAAACAATTCAAAATCAAATGTCCGGTTTCGATTCACTATGAATATCCACTTGGTGGTGCAGAGAAGGGCGACAGAACAATTACCATGAAAAGTGAAGATATCCTTTCGGCTATTGAAAAGGATCTAATTACACTGAAAAGCAAATTCAGGAATGCAAACCTGATTGAATAACAACTTCCGGTGAATGCTTGAATTCAGGAATTCGTCCGTCATAACAATATAAAAGGGAGGCTTAATGAACATCGAAAAACCAAGTTTTGGACAAGTTAAAGTTACGGCAACAGGATTTTTCAGCCTGTTCTCAATCGTCGGAATTGCTTTTTACGGCCTTCCGTTTTTCTACGATTTCTGGGTGCAGGATTATGGATGGTCGCGTGCAACTGTGACTTCAGGAAACGCATTTGGTAAAATTTTTATCGGGATGTTCGCGTTTATCGCCGGTTGGGTCATCGACAGGTTTGGTCCAAGAAGAATCATGCTTTCAGGAATATTGATGGGAGGAATAGCCTTGATTGGCTTAAGTGTAGTGACCACAATCTGGCATTTTTATTTCTTTTATCTGATCAGTGCATTGGGATACATGTGTGGAGGTCCGCTTCCGAATCAGGTGCTGATTTCCAGATGGTTCACCACTACACGCGGAAAAGCAATGGGTATTGCCTATCTCGGTATCGGTTTTGGTGGCATGTTGGTTCCGCAGCTTGCTAAAAAACTGAATTTGGAATTTGGCTGGCATCAGTCGCTGATGTTGCTGGGAATACTTATGATTCTGATTGCTTTTCCAATGATATGGTTTGTAAGTGATAATCCGGAAGACGCAAAAAATAAACATCAAAATGAAACGCCAAAAGTTCCGCTCGGTACCATTCTAAAGGGCTGGCCCTTTTATTTGTTGCTGATTGGAAGTATCTGTTCCATTGGGGCCGTGGCCGGAACGAGTCAAAATCTCAAGTTGTTTTTTAGTATCGATCTAAAATATACCCAACAACAATCGGCCAATGTGATTTCACTTGTTCTGGCCGCAAGTATTATCGGACGCCTGCTAATGGGCTGGCTGGCAGACAGGATACCCAAAAAATATGTGATGATACTGATTTATGCCATTGTTGCCGGGTCAATACCTCTGCTTTATCTGGCATCCACACCGGGAGTCATTTACTTGTTTGCTTTCATTTTCGGAATTGGCCTGGGTGGTGATTATATGATTATTCCATTGATGGCTGCAGAATTGTTCGGTGTAAAAGTGATGGGAAGAATCATGGGCATCATTCTCACTTTTGATGGGTTATCAGAAGCATTTTCGCCCATGATGGTAGGCTGGATGAGGGATAAAGGCGGAACTTACGCGAATGGATTTGCAACTTTAATGGTTTTGGGAGCAATTGGCATCATTGCAGTGTCATTTTTGCCGAAGGAAAACAATAAAATCTGAACAATTTTTGCAATGTGATTTATGCACTTATTTATAATTATATACAAACAAATACTGATATGAAGGAACCCTGGAATAACCTTTCGAGACGACGTTTTATGCAACTGGCAGCTCTTGGATCAGGAGGTGTTTTATTGTTTTCTCAATGCTCGAAACCTAATTCACTATGGCGTTTTTTTACCAATGCCGAAGCCCAATTAATGGATGCAGTAGCTGATCAGTTGATTCCACCTGATGAATGGCCCGGTGGCCGGGAATCCGGAGTTACAAATTTTATTGACAAACAATTGGTTGGACCATATGTCCGGTTTCAGGAGAAATACCGGAAAGGACTGAAGGCAGTTCAGAATTCGTGTGAAACCATGTATTTCATGAAGTTTGAAAAACTTAGTAGTGTAGAACAAATTTCTTTTATTGAAAAGATGGAAGCCGGTGAATTAAGTAAAACGCTTTGGACGGAAGTTACCGACCGTGAATTTTTTAACCTTATTCGGGATCATTCCATGCAGGCTTTTTATGGTAGTTCCCGCCAGGGAGGAAATAAAAACAACATCAGCTACAAAATGCTGCAGCTCGATTATCCATTAATAATTGGCCAAAACCGCTATAAAACTTAAACCATGGCAAATAAAAAAGTAAATGCGCTGATTGTAGGTGCCGGTGCCGGTGGAGGAGTGGTTGCCAAGGAACTAAGCACCGCCGGAATGTCGGTTGTGTTGTTCGAGCAGGGTGGATGGGTTTCTTATGACGACCATACGAATGATGAACTGCATTCGGAGCGTAATCCGGTTTTGGGCAATTCCTGTGGTCCTGATGACCAGCGGTATAAAAGGGTGAATATTCATGCGGATGGAAGCCGTCATATTGTTCTTCCGAGTGAAGGCGATTACAACAATATTTCAGCTTGTGTTGGTTCAGGGACAGTTACTTATGGTGCTTTGGCGTGGCGTTATATGCGCGAAGATTTTAAAATGAAAAGCACTTATGGTCATGTTCCCGGATCCACGCTTGAAGATTGGCCAATTACCTACGACGATCTGGAACCCTGCTACGAAAAGGCTGAATGGGAAATTGGAGTGGCAGGTGACGATTCCCTGAATCCATTTGCAGCTCCGAGGAAGAAGCCCCAACCAATGCCACCATTCACTCACAATCACGAAGCGGAGATGCTGAATAAGGCCGCGCTAAGATTGGGGTATCATCCGTTTTCTATCCCGGTTTTGAGAAATTCAGTTCCATACAATGGTCGTCCGGCTTGTTACCGGATGCGTACCTGTATCGGATATCCATGTCCGGTAGGTGCAAAAGCCGGAACTCACAATACGGTGATTCCTGTTGCCCTGAAAACCGGGAATTGTGAATTGCGGACAAACTGTATCGTTTCAGAAATCATTGTCGATGATCAGGGTAAAATTACGGGTGTCACCTATTTCGATCAGGATAACCGAAAAAAAACCCAATTGGCCGACCTTGTTGTTTTATCGGCTTCGGCCATTGAAACTGCACGTTTATTGCTGAATTCAAAATCGAAGTTTTTCCCTTCCGGAATTGGGAATGAAAACGACTGGGTTGGCCGTAATCTGCAGGGACATGCCTATCCGAGTGCAGTTGGCCTGTTCGAAGATGAGATTTATGATGATGTTGGTCCCGGATCTTCAGTTGCTATTTGCGATTTCAACCATCACAATCCGGGTATTATCGGAGGAGGTTATCTGGCAAACTCATTTATTCAAATGCCTTATGCATTTTCAAGAATGCGACCACCCGGAGAAAAACTTTGGGGAAAGCAGCATAAAGAGTTCCAGCGTAAATACTATAAAAAAATGGCCGCTGTTCACGGGCCATACCAGGAAATTCCCAATTTCGATCAGCGTGTGGATATTGATCCTACTGTAAAAGATTTTTGGGGAATTCCTGTGCCCCGGCTTTCAGGAAAAACACATGAAGAAGCCATAAAAGGATGCGCTTTTTTGGCAGACAAATCAGAAGAATGGCTAAAAGAGGCCGGTGCTGTAACGATCTGGAAATCGCTTGGAGTTTCCAACGGAGTAAGTGCCGGACAACATCAGGCAGGAACGTGCCGGATGGGCAATGATCCAAAAACTTCAGTAACCGACCGATATGGACGAGTTCATTCTACGTCGAATCTCTTTGTTGCTGATGGCAGTCTGCACGTTACCAATGGCGGATTTAATCCTGCACTGACCATTATGGCACTTGGTTATTGGGTCGGTGGCCATATTGCTTCTGAATGGAACAAAGGAAACCGGTTTAAATAATGAATCATGACTGTAAAAAAGAAGATATTTCGCAAAATTTTGATAATAATTCCTTTATTGATTCTTTTGGTTTTGATCGCGTTTGGATCATTTTATACCTACTGGAATTCTGCTCCTCCTTCAAGAACATGTGCCTCCTGCCATGAAATTGAAGGTGCGGTAAATATGTTTGCTGAGTCGTACCACCGGAATCTGCGTTGCACCGAATGTCACGGAACAGCCATAAGCAATGGCATTCATAGTTTAAAGGAAAAGGGATCGATGATCGTGAAGCATGCAAAAAACGAAAACACTGAAGATATCCGACTGAATGAAGATCAGGTTTTGGCAGTGACGGATAATTGTGCCCGTTGTCATGCCGATGAAAAGGCCAAATGGCTATCCGGAGGACATTCAGCCCGTTATCAGGATATATTTTTGAACGAAAAACACAATCGAACTGAGCAGTTAAATTTCGATTGTCTGCGTTGTCATGGAATGTTTGCAGATATTGACATCAATGGGTTGGTCGAACCGCTTGATAAGAAAGGCCCATGGAAGTTTAAGGATAACAAAATGGCAAGTCATCCTGTAATTCCATGTTTGGCTTGCCATCAGGTTCATGCAAAGGGTTCACCTCGAATGAGTCCCAATTATTCCAATCCGAAGGATGCTTTTTACCAGCGCAAAGTTACCAACTCAAAAGTAAGTTTTTATAACCGTCAGGATCAGACAAAGGTGCCAGCCGAAGACCTTCCAAAATTGAAACTTTGGGAAGGAGAGCTACCTGTAGAAGTATCAGACGATGTTCAAATGCGGAATTGTATCCAGTGCCATGCGCCGAATGCCCGCCATCAGGCCGGAACGGGTGATGACCTTACACCACGCGGCGTTCACGAAGGACTTTCGTGCATAGATTGTCACGAACTTCATTCGAACGATGCACGACACAGTTGCAGCAATTGTCATCCGGCAGTTTCTAATTGTAATTTGGATGTCACCAAAATGAATACCAGCTATTTTGATTCCAAAAGTCCAAACAACATTCATTGGGTTGCTTGTATTGATTGTCATCCGGAAAGGAAGGCCAGAAAAACAAAAAACAAAATAGTCACATCGAAAAATTATCGTTTTTGAATATAATTGAATTGTGCCATCCAAACAAATACGTAAAGTGATTGAACTTTCAATAAGTTCCCTGGTTAGAAGCAATTTATCTAATTTTGAAATCTCTAAGTGATTGCAATAAGTAATTGAACGAATAATTAAATTCTAAATATGAGTACTTCAGAAAATAGATCTAAGAAATATAAAGTCCTCTTCTTTGATCTGGACCGGACTTTATGGGATTACAGAGCGAATTCGGAGCAAACATTGAAGGACCTAGTCACAAAACATACTCCAGAATTGGTTGAAAGGTTTGATAAGTTTCTGGCTACATTTTACGATGTAAATGAGAGTTTATGGTTGGAATACAGAAATGGCAGGCTCTCTAAAGATAAATTGAGCACTCAACGTTTTATTGATTCATTTAAACGATTAGGAGTCGACGCTAAACCTTTTGCTGAGGAATTCAGCAATGATTATATCACAGAAAGTCCTAATAAAACCAAGTTATTTCCCAAAACGATCGAGACTCTCGAATATTTAAAAAATGCTGGTTATAAAATGTTCCTGTTAACCAATGGTTTTGTCGAAGTCCAAAAAGTTAAAATCAGAGACAGCAATCTGGAACCCTATTTTGAGACCATGATAACCTCTGAAGAAGCCGGATACCAAAAGCCAAATGAAAAAATATTTGAGTTTGCACTTCAAATTGTAAAAGCAGAAAAAACCGATTGTTTAATGATAGGTGACGATTTGGAAAGTGATATTGAAGGGGCTCAGAATTTTGGAATTGATACTGTCTTTTTTAACCCGGCAGGCTTAGTACATGAAAGTGTGCCTACTTTTGAAATAAAACAATTAGACGAGCTAACTAAGTTGTTGTAGGAAAATAGATTTTAAAACGAAGCAAGGATCGACTAAAATCGCCCATATCTCTTCCTTCCATTTTATTAAAACGACAATCATGTTTGTAAATTGTAAGCATTCGCTGAAGTGCGTCAACTAATTTTGCATGTCAGTCTATAAGTTTGCTTTTTACTTCAAAGACAAACGACATGTATAATGAGAAAAAATTCCGGGCCATCTATGACGAGTTTCTGGCATCGGGCCTGACCATTCGGGATTATTGCGCCAATCAACAAATGAATGAGGCTAAGTTCTATTATTGGCAACACAAGCTAAAAGGACTATTGCCACCTAAAAGTGGATTTATCCCGGTGGTTTTTGAGAATGGTGGGCAAGCCCAGTCGTCGCGGGTTCCAGCCCCGGTGCAGGTACAATCGACAACCTTTTCAACATCGGGAGCCAGACCCCAAACCATCTCCTGTGAGATTAGCTATCCGAATGGGGTGTGTTTAAAGCTGAACGGTTTGCCCGACCCACAGATATTACGGTCGCTGTTGGTTTTAACGCGCCGGTAGGATGTTCAGCCTCACTTCGTCAATGCGGTATTACCTGTATTCGTACCCAACGGATATGCGCCGGAGTTTTTACACCCTGAGCGGAATGGTGACCAACCAGATGGGGCGCAACGTGCAGGACGGGGATGTTTATATCTTTATCAACCGCCCGTGTACCAGCATGAAAATCCTGCACTTGGAATGCGGTGGTTTGGTGATCTATCACATGAAACTGGAATCGGGCAGTTTTAAACTACCGGTTTTTGATGAAAGTACCAATACGTTTCAAGCCAGCTGGCAGGAGTTGATGCTGATGGTACAGGGTACCTCACCGGATGGAAAAATGAATAAAAAAAGATGGGAAAAACCTTCGAAACAGTAGATTTTACTTGGTTTTTAACTTGTCTATACGGTTGATATTTAGTATCTTCAAGCCATCAAAAGCAAGTAAAAATGACAGTTGAAGAAGAGGGTTTTTTACAGCAAATTCTGGAAGAACGTGACCGGCTTTTTAGGGAAACTTCCAGGCTTAAAAGTCAACTTTCCAACTTTGAAAACTTCGATTCAGAAAGATCCACTTACCAAAAACAAATTGTCGGAAAAGACCAGCTGATTACCGAAAAAGATCGGGCAATCAGCCAACTGGATGAAACAATTAACAAGCTGAAACAACAGATAGAGATGCTCCAGCGAAGGATCTGGGGCAAATCCAGTGAACGGTATATCAATGAGGATCCCCTGCAACGAAAGCTCGATTTTGAGGGACTTGACCTGCTTCCGGAAGAAAAGGAACTTGCAACCAGTGCCAAAGAGGAGATCGAAAAGTACAAGACCATCCGTGTTATAGAGGTAAAGGAGAAAAACCATCCGGTACGCAAACCGCTGCCCGAAAGTCTACCGAGAGAAGAAACCCACATTTATCCACAGCACATTGAACTCGAGAATTGGATAGAACTGGCTCCGGAAATTACAGAAGTTCTGGAACGCGAATCTGCCAGATGGTATGTGCGCCGGATCATCCGCCACAAATATGCGTTGAAAGATAAAAGCCAGGATGTGGAAAAGCAAATCATTACAGCTCCCATGCCCGTACTTCCCATAGCAAAAAGCTATGCCGGGGCAAGTGTTTTGGCTGATATTATCATCGACAAATATGTGAACCATCTTCCTTTCTATCGTCAGATCCAGATGTTCAAACAACAGGGTATATCCATTGCACCTGCAACCATTAACGGCTGGTTTCAGGATGTAGCCGACCTGATCAGGCCTACTTATTACCGGTTAAAGGAGCTGGTGCTGGCTTCGGATTATATACAGAGCGATGAAACAACGATCCCGATTATAAATAACGAAAAGCACACCACGATAAAAGGATACATCTGGATGATCCGTGCGGTTATGGACAACCTGGTCTTTTTTCATTACGACCACGGTTCCCGGGCACAAAAGGTCGCACTGCAATTGTTTAAGGATTTTCAAGGCGTAATCCAGACCGATGGTTATGCCGTTTACGATATTTACGAAAACAAAAAGGGCGTTCTGCCCATTGGGTGCTGGGCTCATGCCCGGCGTAAATTTGAAGAGGCTTTGGCAGAGGACAAAGTCAGGGCTTCTTATGCGCTGGAGCAAATAGGACTGCTCTATCAGGTGGAGAGGCAAGCCGATCAGCAGCAACTCTCTTATGACGAGCGCGCCGATCTTCGTTCCCGCTTGGCTTATCCTATTATGGTAGCCTTCGAAAAATGGCTGCTAAATGAATACCCCAAAGTTTTGCCCAAAGGGCGTATCGGAAAGGCTATCCGCTACACCTATAACATTTACCACAAGTTGACCCGATACCATTTGGATGGTCGGTTGAAAATTGACAACAATCTCGGAGAAAATGCTATCCGTCCAATTGCCCTAGGCCGGAAGAATTGGTTGTTCTGTGGAAACCACGATGCAGCCGAAAATGCAGCAATCATGTATTCCATGCTGGGCTGTTGCAAGGCAAGCGAAGTAAACTTCCGCGAGTGGCTGGTATACTTTCTGAATAACATCCACAATTACGATAACGATTACAGCAAGGATCTGGCCGAATTACTTCCACACAACTTCAAACTTCAAAACCAGATTTGTAACAGTTCCATCTCCTAAGCCTCTCAAAGTTCTCCGAACATTTTAGAGAACCTCTGAAAGTGGGTTGCTGGTTTTCTAAGAAAATATAACGGAGTTTACCGAATGCTTACTGTAAATTTTCAGTATAAGCTAAATCGACTCAATAACAATCATTAAAATTAAATAGTTATGAAAAGAAGCATTGTCTGCCTTTTGTTTAGTTTACTAATTATTTGTAATGCTAATTCTCAATCTTCGTTTAACGGTCTCGACATGAATATAGGTAATTTATCCCGCTTGTCAAATGCCCAGACTCGTTCTATAAGTCCTGAAAACCTTACTGGTGAAAAGGGCAAAGGTGGTATGGTGGACACGCCGGAGTAAAAATCACCCTACGCCGGGGATTATTGAACCATTATTGCCGTATATAAGTATATTAAATTCAAATAATAAAGGGTTGATCTCGAAAAACGGCGTAAGGTGGTCAATTTAGCTGGCGTGTCCAGTTTGACTGCAGCGCCAATACCAAATCTTCACTGCGGAGAATACAACGGTTTATGGCGACTTATCTTTTGGATACAGATTTGATTTCCAGATTTATATTCATGTTATTACCTCATAATCCTCCTTCCCGTTTAGCAATGGATAGGATAAACTGGAAGTTTGGTCAGTAGAATATCAGTATATTGGTGCTCGCAGTTGTTTATCTCGGAGTTGCTTTCCATTGCTGTTTAGTTTGTTACCCAAATTTGGCAATTCAAACACCGAAGAACGCATTGAATTGGTTGAACGGTTCATCCGTCTGTTTGGTTCAGAAGCATTGGATTGTTTGACAGCAGATCGTGAGATTGTTGGAGAACGATGGATTAAATACCTGAATGAACAGCAGATTCGGTATTATTTATGAACCAACAATTTAAGTTTGAGAGTTTGTAAAAAATAAAGGATTGAAAGCATCAGATAAATATAATATCTTTGGTTCAGGATTTTGAAAGATATGGCGAATTTGTTAAGTGACAATATAGGTAATCAGCAATTCATTCTTGACGAACTTCAAAAGGGGAATGAACGTGCTTTTAACTCTATCTTCAAACAGTATTACAAACCCTTATGCCAATTTTCTTATTCATTTATTAAAGATCAGGACACTGCCGAAAATCTCATTCAGGATGTGTTTACCAAGCTCTGGGAAAAGCGCGAAAACATAACTAACATTGATAATCTTTTGTCATATATGATGGGAATGGTGCGTAATCAGAGCATCGACTTTCTGAGAAGAGAGAAAACAAACTCGAAAATCTATAACAAACTCCGGTCAAAAAAATCAGAGAATACTACTGAAGATCAAATCTCAAAGAATGAATTTGAGGAAAAATTACTAAAATCAATCATAAATCTTCCTGATAGATGCCGTACAGCCATCGAAATGAGTCGGTTTGATGGTTTTTCAAATAGGGAGATTGCTCAGAAAATGGAGATTTCAGTAAAGGGTGTTGAAGCTCTGATTGGCAGGTCCCTTAAGCTTTTGAGATCTGAACTTCAGGAATTTTTGCCTTCAAATTCTAAAAAGAACAAAAAAGGAGGTGGTCTCGTTTTGTTTTCATTGTCTTTATATCGACACACAATTTGGGAAATTCCTTTTATAAGATAGCAAAGCCTTCTGTCAAATACCTTATAAATACCTACTTATAAATAAATTTCAAATAATTTATATTTTTAAAAGTAATTCAATGTAGGGTTATGCATGTCGGGATTCGTCTGTTAATTGTAAAACAATGAAAATAATGAATCCAATTTCCGAAGACATAAATGCACTGATTGCAAAATTTTTGACTGCTCAACTAAGCGAAGCAGAGGCTGCTGAGCTTAGCGAATGGAAATTAGCAAGTCGCGAAAACCTAAAGGAATACAATGACTTTGTTGCCTTATGGGCTAAAATGAGCTCATTGAAAATGCTAGAGCCAATTAATCAATTAAAAGCCTATAGTGCAATCCGAAAAAAAACAGGTATTTATCTATCCAAAACAAGGTGGATTAATTGGGCTGTTCAGGCTGCCGCAGTAGTTGTTTTATCTATGATTTTCTCAGGAATTTACAACTCTTTAAATCATACCAATTTAAACCCAATCTTTACCGATAATTCATCTTCACAAATTTATCAGGAAATTAAAGCCGCATATGGCACCCAGGCAAAAGTAGAATTGTCTGACGGCACAAAAGTTTTCCTGAACTCCGGAAGTAAACTACGCTTCCCACAAACTTTTGCCAATCAACAACAGCGAAACGTTGTGCTGGATGGCGAAGGATATTTTGAGGTTACTAAAAACATAGAAAAGCCATTTATTGTTGAAGCAAACCATCTAAGCATAAAAGTATTAGGAACAAAATTTAATGTTGAAGCATACGCTGACAACTCTTCAGTTTCTGTTGCTTTGGTTGAGGGCAGCGTAATTCTTCAGGAAAATACTGGTGGACAAAATAAAGATATCATGCAGCTTTCGCCTAATCAGGTGGCTACATTAAACCCGGCAGACCAGTCATTATCCAAATCAGATGTTCCTGATTTATACAAATATACGGCATGGATTAATGGACGAATTGTATTCTATGGAGATCCGATTCAGACAGTAGTTAAAAAACTGGAAAAATGGTACAATGTTGATATTGTGATATCCGACAAAAAGCTTGAAAGATATAAGTTTACAGGTACATTTATCAATGAACCACTGGAACAGGTCCTTAATATTTTGAGCATGACTTCACAAATGACCTATGTGGCTGAACCTATTATAAAACAGACCGATAATTCAATGTCGAAAAGAAAAATAATATTAAGAAGTAAAAATTTAAATTAACTGGGTTATTGCCTATGAAAAAGAAAAACAGGAAAGTGTTGGTCCACTCCCCTGTTCATTTGCCTGCTAAGCAGGGTCTTATTGATTAAAATAATCTAAAACGTTCAAATTTATGAAAAAAAACTGTACAAATGGTATATGCCTGCATTGGTATGTGCTAAGAAAAGCATTATTCGTTATGAAACTAACTGTACTAATCTTTCTGATTACCTCTTTGAGCCTGATGGCAAGAGAAAGCTATTCGCAAGAAACTCGGATAAGTCTGAACATGAAGAACGTACAAATCAAAGACGTTCTGTTGAAGATTGAGAACACTTCGGAGTTTTTCTTTATCTACAACAACCAACTGATTGATGTTGATCGGAATGTTTCTATAAATGTGGATAATGAGAAAATCTCGAATATTTTGCACGATATTTTTAAGAATCAGCAGGTCGATTTTCAATTAACTGACAAAAAAATTGTAATTGTGCCAATTACACCGTCAGAACAACAATCACAGAGTAAAGTATCAGGTAAAGTGACCGATCCAAGCGGGTCTCCGCTACCAGGGGTTACTGTTTTGGTAAAAGGCACCACGATAGGTGTTATCACCGATTCCAACGGAAATTACTCGTTGTCCAATATTCCTGAAAATGCTGTATTGCAGTTTTCGTTTGTGGGAATGACGATGCAGGAGGTGAAAGTTGGCGCGCAGAGTACAGTGAATGTTGTTTTGAAAGAAGAAACCATCGGACTTGATGAAGTTGTTGCAATTGGTTATGGTACTTCCAGAAAGAAGGACCTTACTGGTGCAGTTGTAAATGTGAAAGCAGAGGAGTTAATGAAATACCGGCCAGCGAGCGTATCCGATCTGTTAAGATCTTCAGTAGCTGGTTTAAAAGTTGGATATAGTACCGATGCCAAGGCAACCCCGGATTTTTCAATACGTGGAACCAATACCATAAAATCAAATCCCGATGACGAAGCAGCTGCCAATAAGCCGCTTATTGTGGTCGATGGGGTAATCTTTAATGGCGATTTGTCTGAAATAAATGTGAACGACGTAGAGACTGTTGACGTTTTAAAGGATGCGAGTGCAGCATCGATTTATGGTTCCCGTGCATCAAACGGTGTAGTTGTGTTTACAACAAAAAAAGGGGCATCCAACGCACCTGTCATTCGGTTTAGTGCAAAATACGGTGTTGTAACAAGTTTCCGTAGATTGAAAACTTACAATGGAGATGAAGTGATGAATTGGTTAGTGAATATGAAGGAATCCATTAACAGTAAACTTCAGGAACCATGGTCACAGTGGACACCTTATGATAAAGTTCCGGATCAATATAAGGCTAATTGGTTAACTGCAAATGGTATCCCAGGTGAAACAGATAAGAATAAGATTACCAGTGTATGGTTAGACGGTTTTGGTTTTGAACAAAATGAAAAAGAAAATTACATGGTTGGCAAATCTTACGATTGGCAGAATTGGTTATTCCATACCGGACAGAGGCAAGACTATAATTTTAATGTATCCGGACGTGCCAACAAGGTAACTTATTTCTGGTCGATAGGATTGAAAGACTACGAGTCGCTTCAGGTTGGCGAAACTTTCAAATCTGTTACTTCCCGGTTAAATTTCGATATTTCTGTGACCGACTTTCTGAATGTGGGGCTAAATGCCAATATTGCCTATGAAGATGAAGGCCAGCAACCCATAGATCCATCTGGATATATATCTGCTTCGCCTTTTGACACTCCCTGGGGAAATGGGATGCCCCAAACAAAAGAAAATTTGAAGCTGTCAAGTGCAGGTTCAAACTTGAGTAATCCGCTTTTGGATCCGGCTTATATAACAAGAAAATTCGACAGTTACAGGTTATCCCCAACGATGTATGCAAAACTGACACTTCCTTTTGGCATTGTACTTACATCCAATTTCACACAGCGTTTGGAATTTGGAAGGAGGTTTCAGTTTGATTCTCCTGCACACCCATTATGGACACATGGAGGTATGGTAAACAGAATACATACTCAAACATACGGGTGGCAGACAGATAACATATTAAACTGGAATAAAGATTTTGGCCCTCACCGGTTCAGTGTTACCGGGTTATGGAACAGAGAAAGCAACCAGAGTTGGGAAACAGATGCATATACTTCGAATTTCTCACCCAATGCTAATCTTGGATTTCATGAGATGGCTTATGGGCTTCAACCGTCAACGGATTCTTATGATGAGGCCAATTCAAGAACGGCTATGATGGGTCGTGTGAACTACGCTTATCAAAGTCGTTATAATTTATCGGCCTCAATACGTCGCGACGGATACTCCCGCTTCGGTTCAAATCATTTATATGCAACTTTCCCATCCCTTTCGGCCGGATGGACGTTATCGGAAGAGAACTTTATGGCTGCGAACAAGAAATGGCTTTCCACACTGAAGCTTCGCGCAACCTGGGGAGTAAATGGAAACAGCAGTGGAATAGGTCCTTATGCTGCATATGCAAGAATGCAAGACAGCAAATACCTCAACTATAGTAACGGTTATATTATGGTACCTTACCTATATGTTGACAGGATGCAAAATGCAAACCTTTCATGGGAGAAAAACCAGGCCTGGAACCTTGGTATTGATTACGGATTCTGGGATGGTCGGTTAAAAGGGGCGTTAGACTTATATACTTCAAAAACCACTGATTTGCTTTTGGACAAGAAACTGCCTATTGTTACCGGCTTTAACTCCATAACAACTAACGTTGGTAATTTAAAGAATTCGGGTTTTGACCTTTCAATAAACACTGAGAATATTAAAAGTAACGATTTCTCTTGGACCAGTAGTTTAAATATTTCCTATAACAAAAACGAGATTTTATCGTTAACCGGTGAAAAATCCCAGGTCATTGATAACAATGGAAATCCTGTAGTCGATAGCAAAGGAAATCCTGTAATGAAAGAACCTGATGATACCGATAATGGCTGGTTTATAGGACAGAGCAAAGATGTGATATGGGATTATAAGGTGAATGGTGTTTATCAGGTAACTGATGCCGCGGAGGCAGCCAAGTACGATCGGTCCCCCGGTGATTTTAGAGTCGTTGACCAGAATGGTGATGGTAAATTGAACAGTGCAGATAAAGTTTTCCAGGGATTATCATCTGCCCCATGGTATATAACTTTCAGAAATGATTTTCGTTATAAAAACTTCGATATGGGTATTATCCTTTTTAGCAAGCTTGGCTACAAAGGTGGTTCAGAATACCCGTTTAACAACCAGGAGGATTACATAAAAAACCATAACTGGTATAAAATTCCGTATTGGACACCAGATAATAAGATTAACGATGGTGCACGGGTTAATTCAATAAGGCTTGGAGATATGATGATGTGGATACCAAAATCATACGTACGTTTCCAAAACCTATCAGTAGGGTATAATTTACCTAAAGAACTTTTGCATAAAATCAATTTTGGCAATGCACGTATAGCGTTAAATATCGATAACATTGGTTTAGTGACAAAATGGAAAATGGGCGATCCTGAGTCTTTAAGTGAGTTACCAAGAATATATTCCTTTAGTGTAGATCTATCATTCTAAAACAGAAGAACTACATCATATGAAATTATAGAATATTTAACTGAAAAAAATTGAAAAATGAAAAAAATAAATAAAATAAAAGGAATAATCCTTGTGCTGTTGCTTACTATCACATTTTCATGTGACAACAAAGACTTCCTGACAAAGGAACCATTGTCTTTTCTTAGCCCTGAAATTACGTTTACAGATGCTGTTGGCTTAAAAACGCCATTGGATGCAGCCTTAAAATCGATTTTCGACCAATATAACGGGGACACACGCGAAATGATGTTTAACCATAATATGAGTGATGTCGCTGTAATTGGTGTGACAGATGAAGCCGAGGCTTTTGTTAATATGAGGAGATATGCAACGCCTCAAAATGCACAGGAAAGTGACAATGCCGGACACTCCAGATCATCCTACGAGTTATGTTACAAAAATTTAATGAATGTAAATACGGTAATTGATTACATTGATCATGTTAAATGGGCAAAAGGACAAAACGATCCAGAGCGAAACCATCTTTTGGGAAGCGCTTATTTTATACGCGCATTTTACTATATGCAACAAACCATGCAGTTTGGGAATTGTGCCTTTCCTCTAAATGCGGTTACAACAGCAAGACAGGATTTCAAAGCCTTTACCATGCAGTCAGTTTGGGATCAGATGGTTACCGACCTTGAATGGGCAAAGAAATATGTCAAAACATCTATTGAATTACCGAAAGGGCAAGTACCAAATGCTGCAGTTAAAATGTTGCTGGCCAAATATTACATGATGAATTTAAGATTCGCTGATGCAGAGGCAGAAATGACCAGTATTATTAACAGTGGGGAATTTAAGCTCGTTACCGATGCCGATGTAGATGTAGATTCAGTGATGATTGGCAACAATTTTCAAGTTTATGATAATACCAGGATTCCGGGCAGAAGTTGTAATGTTTCAGCCGACGCCATTAATTTTTTACACCAGGAATGGAATGCAAACAGGGTTAAAAACAGGGAAGGAATTTGGGTTTTTGCCAATGAATGGGGTTATAAAGGAAATTCCGAAGAGGGTGCCAAACGGGTTCGCTCTTTCGGCCCTAATTTTGTAAGTACAAATCAGGGCATAACTTCTCCTTTGGGTGGAGCAGGAACTGATGTCCGCCAAGGTTCTGGTACTATGATGATGAAGTGGGGTCGTGGCCAGGGGTTTAGCCGTATTACCAATTATGCACAGTACGGAGTTTGGAATTTTAAAGGTGAAACAGACAGACAGGATTACCGTCACAAACCGGGCAATTGGTTTGAAATGAAATATGTATTGTATGACAATCCGGATCTAAAAGGTACTGAATGGTACATGAAACCGCTTCAACTTTGGTATAATGGAACTCTTTTATGCAAAGATACCATACGTTGTTGGTATGGATATCCCATCTATAAAATGTGGACTTATGACAAAGATTTGCCTCACAGGCAAGATGGAGGACAGGCTGATATGTATGTTTACAGGTTAGCAGAAGTTTATCTGCTCAGAGCAGAAGCAAGGTTCTGGCAAGGCAATAATTCCGGTGTTGCCGATGATATAAATGTTATACGACAACGGGCCAACGCGAGCCATATGTACACCGCCGGAGATGTAAATACAGCTGGTATTGGCGCAGTACTTGATGAACGTGCCCGTGAACTTTATGGAGAAGAGTTTCGTCATGATGAACTTGTACGTATTTCGGTTATATTGGCCAAGAGTGGTAAACCATGTTATAATGGTAAAACCTATTCAACTGGACCGGATATAGCAAAGTCTCTGTCAGCTAACAGTTTCTATTACGACAGAATGATGGAAAAAAACGACTTTTTCAGAGAACATACTCCTTGGGTAACCTATACATCACAAAGCTACATTATGGATCCAATGCATATCTTTTGGCCTATTTATGAGGCTGATCTTATTGGTAACGTTAATAATGTTTTGAATCAGACACCTGGCTACGACGGTTCTGAAAAAAATGTAGAACCTTTAGTACATAAGGTACAACCGGCGGGAGTGCCAAACATTGATCCAATGGTTGCTATTGGGGAAAGAAAAGAATAGAATTTCTGTAAAACTATGAGTCTGTTTCAAAAGGCGCTAACCACGTCAATCTGAACTTGATTTAAGATATCATTGCATTGTAAATCACCATACTAAGTGAATTGTGGAGAACTGGTTCTGCTGGTGTTATGACTTTTGAGACAGACTCTAAACTAAATCTATATTGTTAAATAATTAGTTTTTCATAAGATTACTCTCCGAAAAGAAAAACTAAGTTTCAGTAGTATTGTATCAATATGAAAGGAAATGTTTATGACTAAAATAAGTGTTACGCGAAGAGATTTTATTGGTAAAACAGCAGCTGGAATAGTTGGCGTTGCTGTTTCATCAAATGCCTCATCCATGAGTGCAGTTTCATACAGTAGAATTATCGGCTCCAATGATAGAATCAATATTGGATTTTTGGGCTGTGGAGATCGCAGCAGCGATCACCAAAGCATGGTAAAAACTTCATCAAAAGAAAAAAATCTGGCTGTAGTTGCCGTTTGCGATATTTGGAAAAACAATAAAGAAAAGGCCGCAGCCAACTGCAAAAAGTTGTTCGGAACAGATGTACAGCAGTTTAAATATTCCGAAGATATGCTCAAAATGCCAGAGCTTGATGCGGTAATGATCGGCACAGGTGATTTTCAACACGCCAAACTGTTGGCTGAGGTAGTAGAGGCAGGTAAAGACTGCTATTGTGAAAAGCCGATGGCAATCGATGTGGAAGATGCTAAACTGGCAAGAAATGCAGTTCTTGCATCCTCTCAGGTTGTACAGCTTGGCTCGCAATGGGTGAGCGATCCTATTCAGCTAAAAGTTCGTGATATCATTCGTTCCGGGAGATTAGGTCAGATTACAAAAATCGATCAGGTTTGGAATGATAATGAACCTCGCTGGCATGTTCCGAATGATCCCGATGTGGCTGCAATCCGGGAAGAAGACACTGACTGGAAAAGATGGCTATTAGGTAAGCCATATGTCCCATTCGACCCATGGAAATATTTTGAATTCAGGATATTTCGTGATTACTCCGGAGGAATTACCTCACAGTGGGTGAGTCATGGTGCTGGATTAGTTCATTTCTATACCGATACTGCCATTCCAGATTCAATGGTGGCAAACGGAGGAATATTTGGTTGGCCTGATATCCGGCAGAATCCGGATACGTTCCAGGCTTTGGCCACATACGACGATGCGAAATTTTTATATTCCTACTCTACCAATTTCGCAAGCAGATTTGGTGATTACTCCTGCATTCATGGAAAAGAAGGAACCTTATTTGCACATGGAGGTGAAGGCAGTTCATGTTGGTTCTTTATCTCCGAACATCAGAACCTTCCTGGTGGATTCGATTTTTATGAAGGTATGAAAGAGATGATTAAAAGAGGTAAAGCGGAGATTGTAAGTACGGAAGAATACGGGATGAAGCCTGGCCCTGTAAATACGAATGACAATATGCCCTATCACCTCAATAACTGGATTAATTGTATGAGGAATCGGGATGTAGTCCCGAACGGGAATATCCATACAGGATTTTGGCATTCGATAGCCAGTATTATGGCTACACAAGCTTACCGTGAAGGTAAAAAACTATACTGGGACCGAACAAAGGAAGAGATCTTAGACCATCCAGTAATCATATAATAGATTCCTCAAATCTTTTTGGTTACGATTACTAATCGTTGTATTAATTAATTTATAGGACAATATAAAAACCCCTGCGTTCATGACGCAGGGTAGTTTATAATTAACCAACATGACAAAAAGAAGAGATTTTATCAAGAAAAGTGTAATAGGTGCCGCTGGTATTGCTATCGGCGGGATGGGATTCAGCACAAAATCGTATGCTTCAATTATCGGATCCAACGAACGCATTAATGTTGCAGTTATTGGTCTTCGAAGCCGGGGCGAGGCCCACATTAAAAGTTTTTGCGCTCTGAAAGACAACAAAAACATAAAGATTACAGCTTTATGCGATGCTGACGAACAGTTCTTTAACGAACGGGCGAAACTAGTGACCGATAGGTATGGCGTAGCACCTAAGTATGAATGGGATATGCGCAAGATTTTCGATGACAAGGATATCCATGTTGTTTCTTTTGCGACACCGGATCATTGGCATGCACTGGGCTCCATCTGGGCTTGTCAGGCAGGTAAACATGTATACGTGGAAAAACCTTGTAGTCATACTGTCTTTGAAGGGCGGAAAATGATTGAAGCTTCCCGCAAGTATAATGTTCGCCTTCAGGTTGGATTTCAAAACCGTTCAGGTAAAAATATAATAGAAGCTATGAAATTCCTGCACGATGGAGGTATTGGCGAGGTCTATATGGCTCGAGGGCTATGTATTAACCCACGTGAATCATTTGGCATTGCAAAAGACAGCACTCCACCAGCCACCCTTCATTATGACCAGTGGTTAGGGCCAGCCCGCTGGCAGCAGTATAACGAAAAGCGGGTTCATTACAACTGGCACTGGTTTTGGGATTACGGAGCTGGAGACACTGGTAATCAGGGACCTCATCAGTTTGATGTTGCCCGTTGGGGACTTAACAAAAACGAACACCCTATATCAGTTTATTCCACCGGTGGTATTTATGGGATTGACCCTAAAGAATGTGCTCAGGAAACGCCAAACACACAAACCTCTGTATTCAAATATGAAGATGGAAAGATGCTTGAGTTTGAAACAAGAGGCCGTTATTCAAATGCTGAATCAAGTGTTGATATAAAGGTCGGAAACATTTTTTATGGCACTGAAGGTTACCTTGAACTTAAAAACGAGGAAGCAAGGCCGTGGAAAGCATTTCGCAAATGGGAAGATGTTCCTTTCGCAGGCTCAAAAGAGGACGAAAGTGGCCCAGCCCTTGACCGCACCGGACCAATTGGTACAGATGTTGATTCACATTGGGGCAATTTAATTGATGCAGTGCGCTCAGGCAAAGACGAGGACCTGAATTGCGACATTATTGAAGGTCATTATTCATCTACACTTCCCAATCTGGCTAATATCTCCTATCTACTTGGACGTGAATTGAAGTTTATGGGTGATTTTGAAAAGTTTGCTAACGATCCGGAAGCAGATACTCTTCTGACAAGGTACTATCGTAAACCATTTGTTGTCCCCGAGGAAGTTTAAATATTTAGCAATATTAATTGTTAATTCTGAAATGCATAATGCTTAACCACTAATTTAGATAAAAGATGAAGAGAATTCTTCCACGACGTCTTTTTTTACAAAGAAGTGTCACTGTCGGAGTTGGATTAGCAACAATTCCCAATTTTATGTTCGGTTCAAATTCATTATATACTGGAATGAAACTTGGACTGGCAACTTATCAATGGGGTAAAGATTGGGACTTACCGACACTGATAGCCAATTGCGAAAAAGCAGGACTTTCTGGCGTAGAACTTAGGACGCAACATGCCCATGGTGTCGAAATTAATCTTAATGCAACGCAACGTGCCGAGGTTAAAAAGCGTTTTGCCGACAGCCTTGTAAAATGTGTCGGTTATGGTTCAAATTTCGAATTTCACTCGCCTGACAAGGCTGTACTTCGTCATAACATTGAACAGACAAAAGAATATATAAAGCTTTGTAAAGATATTGGTACTAACGGAATAAAGGTAAAACCCAACGGACTTCCGGTTGAAATACCTAAGGAAAATACAATTGCACAGATTGCTGCTTCGTTAAATGAGGTTGGAAAGTTTGCTCAGGATTATGGTCAGTTAGTAAGGCTTGAAGTACACGGTAACCTTACACAAAGGCTATCCAATATAAAAGAAATATTCGATCAGGTTACCGAACCGAATGTGAAAGTCTGTTGGAACAGTGATGATACAGATTTGCTTGAACCAGGTCTTGAAGGAAACTTTAATTTGGTTAAAAAATGGATTGGAGATACTGTCCATGTGAGGGGTTTCAGATTAGTCGATTATCCTTACCAACAACTTTTTGATTTGTTGGCAGGAATAAGTTTTAAAGGGTGCATACTTATTGAATCAGAAACCGAACCAAATGATAAGATTCTTGCATTGAAAGAGCAGTTGGCTTTGTTTAACCAATTAGTTTCCAATATAAAAAAGGCCTGATTTTATAAAACTTCCCGAGAAGGAATACCTGTAAATAAATGACAAGAATCGGACTTTAAATATTGAAATGATGAATAATTATCCGTCCTTCAATTGATAACAATTGGATAGAAGTCATCTGGAAGAATTTTTGGCGGAACACAATAAATTATTAAAAAGGAATTATGGTAGGTTTTGTTTGGTTGCAATGGTATTTATACTTAACGGGCAAAGAACATACTAATTTTAAAAAACAAGAAATATTATGGCTAACAATGATTTTACACGAAGAAATTTCATAGGTAAAACGGTAGCAGGACTTGCTGGTGTAGCTATATCCACAGGCGCTTCATCTATGAGCGCCGTCTCGTACAAGAGGATAATTGGTTCCAACGACCGCATCAATATCGGGTTTTTAGGTTGTGGAAGTCGGAGCAGGGGGCACCAAAGTATGGTAAACGCATCGGCAAAAGATAAAAACCTGGCTGTAGTTGCCGTTTGCGATATTTGGAAAAACAATAAAGAAAAGGCTGCAGCCAACTGCAAAAAGTTGTTTGGAACAGATGTCCAACAGTTTAAATATTCTGAAGATATGCTGAAAATGCCTGAACTTGATGCGGTAATGATCGGTACCGGAGATTTTCAGCACGCAAAGCTTTTAGCAGAAGTAGTCAAGGCTGGCAAAGATTGTTATTGTGAAAAACCCATGGCTATCGATGTGGAAGATGCTAAACTGGCAAGAAATGCAGTTCTTGCATCCTCTCAGGTTGTACAGCTTGGTTCACAATGGGTTAGCGATCCTATACAGTTAAAGGTTCGCGATATTATTCGTTCCGGGAGATTGGGTCAGATTACAAAAATCGATCAGGTTTGGAATGATAATGAACCTCGCTGGCATGTTCCGAATGATCCCGATGTAGCTGCAATCCGGGAAGAAGACACTGACTGGAAAAGATGGCTATTAGGTAAGCCATATGTCCCATTCGACCCATGGAAATATTTTGAATTCAGGATATTTCGTGATTACTCCGGAGGAATTACCTCACAGTGGATGAGTCATGGTGCTGGATTAGTTCATTTCTATACCGATACTGCCATTCCAGATTCAATGGTAGCAAACGGAGGAATATTTGGTTGGCCTGATATCCGTCAGAACCCGGATACGTTCCAGGCATTGGCAACGTATGACGATGCGAAGTTCTTATATTCATACGCAACAAACTTTGCAAACATGTTTGGTGATTACACCTGTATTCGTGGAAAAGAAGGAACTTTATTTGCACATGGAGGTGAAGGTAGTTCACGCTGGTTCTTCATTCCCGAGCACCAAAATCTTCCCGGAGGTTTTGATTTTTATGAGGGGATGAAAGAGGCGATCAAAAGTGGAAAAGCTGAAATTGTTACTACTGAAGAATATGGGATGAAGCTTGGACCTGTTAACGTGAATGACAATATGCCGTTTCATCTTAACAATTGGATTGATTGCATGCGGAACCGAAATGTAGTCCCGAACGGGAATATCCATACAGGATTTTGGCATTCGATAGCCAGCATAATGGCTACACAAGCTTACCGTGAAGGAAAAAAACTTTACTGGGATCGCACGAAAGAAGAGATCGTTGACCATCCGGTAATCATTTAACCGGTTCACTATATTTTGTATTCCTACCTTATTGCAAAGTAAGGGTTAAAATAATTTTTAAAAGAATCCAAATGACAGAAAGAAGAGATTTTATCAAGAAAAGTGTAATTGGAACTGCTGGAATAGCTATTGGTGGCATGGGATTCAGCACAAAAACCTATGCGTCGATTATCGGTGCCAATGAACGAATTAATGTCGCCGTTATAGGTATCCGGAACCGGGGAAAAGACCATTATCGTGCCCTTGCGAAAATTCCCAATGTAAATATTGTGGCTATTTGCGACATTGATAAAAGACTTATCCCTGAAGCAGTAGCTGAAATTGAAAAACTTACAGGAAGGAAACCAGCCGTTGAAGCAGAATACCGAAAGATTCTTGAAAACAAAGATATCGATGCGGTTACGATAGCTACTCCAAATCACTGGCACGCACTGCAAACCATATGGGCCTGTCAGGCAGGAAAGGACGTATATGTTGAGAAACCAGTGTCTCACACCCTATTAGAAAGCCGGAAAATGGTAGAAGCAGCCCGAAAATACAATCGGGTGGTACAGACAGGAACACAGGCTCGGAGCCAAACTTCTACAAGGAATGCTATTAAATTTATGAATGACGGTGGATTAGGAAAAATATATATGGCCAGGGGCCTTTGCCTGAAACCTCGTGGAAGTATTGGCCATGTAAAAAACAGCGAGATACCCAATGGTGTGGACTGGAATACTTTTCTTGGACCTACTCCGTACCGTCCTTTTAACGAAAATAGGTTTCATTACAAGTGGCACTGGTTCTGGGATACCGGTTGCGGGGATCTGGGAAACCAGGGAATTCATCAGGCAGATGTTGCCCGATGGGCACTGGGAAAAAGTACACATCCAGTCAGAATCCAGGGTGTTGGGAATTATTTTATATGGGATTCTGATCAGGAAACCCCCAATATGCAGCAACTTGAATTTGAATATGAAGACGGATCGATTTTACAATTTGAAGTACGCGGGTTAGGTACAAATTCCGAAGCAGGAATTCGGGTGGGTGACCTTATTTACGGCTCTAAAGGTTGGATGAGCATGGAGAGTGAAGATGAAGGGACTGGAAAAGTTTACCACAGCAACATTAACATCAAACCCGATGGATTTTCGTCTTACAAAGAAGAAGAAGGCCCGGTTTTCACCAATGATATTCCGGATGAGGCTGAATCTGTGGTCAATCACTTTACTAATTTTATCGAATGCGTGAAATCCAGAAAATGGCAGAATTTGAATGCAGAAATCATGGAAGGGCATTTATCTACCTCGCTGTGTCATTTGGGAAATATTGCAACCCGGCTAAAGCGACCCCTTTATTTTAATCCGGGAGCCGAAAAATTTATAAACGACGCGGAAGCAGATACTTACCTGACTAAAATATATAGGCCTCCGTTTTTATTGCCGGAAAACGTTTAATATCTATTTTAATACATATCAAAACTATGAAAAACCTGATTTATATATTTGCCGGAATTATCGTACTAATGACTTCATGTAATACTCCTAATGATCCTTGGGAAAATCTAATCAAGGAGAATCTTGGGAATTGGCAACAGATTAACGGTCCTGCACATTATGAAGTTAAAGATGGGGTAATTATCGGAACCGCAGCAACAAGCGATCCTTCCGACGATTCGTTTCTTTGTACGAAAGCTAATTATGGCGATTTTATCCTTGAGTTCGATACATGGCTTGACCCTCAGATGAACTCAGGGGTAAATATACGCAGTGAAAGCCGTCCAAATTATCTTGATGGCCAGGTTTACGGGTACCAGTTTGAACTTGATCCTTCTCCAAGATCATGGACTGGTGGCATTTACGATGAGTCAAGAAGGCTCTGGTTATATACACTCGATATTAATCCCCCTGCAAAAAAAGCGTATAAAAACGGCGAATGGAACCATTGCCGCATCGAAGCTATTGGAAATTCAATCCGGACTTGGGTCAATGGGATACCCTGTGCTGATCTTGCTGACGATATGACACCGACAGGGTTTATCGGGCTTCAGGTACACGGAATTGGAAACGATTCAGGTAAGGTTGGCATACAGGTTAAATGGAAAAATCTCAGGATTATGACCAAAAATCTGGAACAATATGCTACCCCTTATCTGCCTGTTATCCCTCAAAGCAGTTATCTGAAGAACACGCTGAGCGACCGGGAGCTTAAAGATGGCTGGAAATTGCTTTGGGATGGAAAAACCACCAATGGATGGCGCGGCGCAAAACTTTCGGCTTTCCCTTCAACCGGTTGGGAAATTAAGGATGGCACCCTGACTATCCATGGGTCAGGAGGAGCTGAGGCAGCATCAGGAGGCGATATCGTAACGGCTGATAAGTATAAGAATTTTGAGGTTGTCGTTGACTTTAAGTACTCTCCGGGAGCAAATAGCGGCATTAAATACTTCGTCGATACCAACCTAAACAAAGGGGAAGGCTCCTCAATTGGTTGCGAATATCAGATTCTTGATGACAAATTGCATCCGGATGCACACGAAGGAATTGGTGGAAACCGCACCCTGGCAGGTCTTTATGATCTTATAGCCCCGTTGCCCAAACGCGATAATGGTACCGGGCAATGGAACAGAGCTACTATCGTTGTTAACGGAAACCATGTTGAACACTGGCTCAACGGGCAGAAAACTGTTGAGTACGAAAGAGGAAACGATGCATGGAAGGCTCTTGTAGCAACAAGCAAATATAAAATCTGGCCAAATTTCGGGGAAGCAACTGAAGGGAATATCCTTCTTCAGGACCACGGATGGGAAGTTTCTTTCAAAAATATGAAAATAATAGAATTGTAAGTTCAAATAATTGGCGGATGAATATATCACCGCCAGTTATTTGAACGACACCATGCCCGTGACAGGCTTTTATAATTCTCTTGAAAAAGAGATAAACGAAAAT
Source organism: Aquipluma nitroreducens (assembly GCF_009689585.1). Classification (GTDB taxonomy): domain Bacteria; phylum Bacteroidota; class Bacteroidia; order Bacteroidales; family Prolixibacteraceae; genus Aquipluma; species Aquipluma nitroreducens. Next base: position 4,959,975 of record NZ_AP018694.1, read on the forward strand.
TACACTTCAACCATCCTCGAGACACATTAGTCATCCATATAACTTGATAAAGAATGTGCCAGATTATTAAAAACCCTTTGAATTTGACTCATAATGAATGAAGTAAAGAAAAACATTGGAAATTATCGTTATCGAATTCTGGCACTGGTATTTATGGCCACTACGATTAATTATTTTGACCGTAGTATTGTTGGTGTAATGGCCCCAACCTTGCAAAAACTTTTCGACTGGACAAATAAAGACTATGCGGCGATCATGGTCTCCTTCAAAATTGCCTATGGTATAGGATTGCTGTTCATGGGAAGCATTATTGACCGGCTTGGCACCAAGATAGGATATACTATTTCAATTGTAGTCTGGAGCATATTCGGAATGCTGCATGCTGTAATCAGGCCGGCTTTCAGTTTAATTGGATTTATTACGGCCCGGTTCGGACTTGGAATTGGCGAGTCGGGAAATTTTCCTGCCGCAATTAAAACTGTAGCAGAGTGGTTCCCCAAAAAGGATCGGGCTTTTGCCAACGGCATTTTTGATGCATCAACCAGCGTTGGGGCAATTTTAGCCCCGTTCATTGTTGGAGCCATTGTTTCCCTCGAAGGAGATAACTGGCAAATACCTTTTCTTATTACAGGTGCGCTTAGTGCTTTGTGGGTATTTTTATGGATGAGAACCTATCAAAAACCGGAAGAACATCCAAAATTATCAAAAGAGGAGTTAGCCTATATTAACAGCGATTCTGAAGAGGAGACAACAGAAAAAATTCCCTGGTTAAAATTATTACCAAAGAGGGAGACCTGGGCTTTCTCATTAACTACACTAACTGATGGCGTTTGGTGGTTTTATCTTTTCTGGGGTGCGAAATTTCTTGCAGAACAGTTTGGAGTAGACATTAAAAACATAGGACTTCCTTTTCTGATTATTTTCCTGATGGCTGACGCAGGGAGTCTGCTTGGGGGGTATTCCTCTGGTGCATTAATAAAAAAAGGCTGGTCAATCAATAAGGCCAGAAAAATAACCATGCTGGTTTGTGCCATTATTATTTTACCAGTAAGCTTGGTACCGGTTATTACAAGCAAATGGATAGCAGTCTTTTTAATTGGTCTTGCTGCTGCAGGACATCAGTCATGGTCAATCAATGGCTATACGTTGGTTCCGGATGTTTTTCCCAAGAAAGCAATCGCTTCTGTGATAGGAATAGGAAAAATGATTGGGGTGGCAGTCGCGATAATTGCGGATATTGCCTTAGGGGCAGTACTTGATACCGCCGGTAATTCAGGCTATTTCTGGGCATTCATGATCGCAGGGTTCTCTTATATCCTCATCTTGGGATTTGTACATCTGTTGATGCCAAAGATGACCCCATTGGATGACAATTTGAATTATATAAATAATAAATAACTTTTTTAAATAACAACAAGAATATGGAAATTGTAATTTTAAAAAACAAGCAAGCTCTTGGTGAAATAGCCGCCCATAGGGGTGCAGAATTGATTCGTAAAGCTATCCTCGACGGGGGCATGGCCAACATCATTGTTGCTACAGGTGCATCGCAGTTCGAAATGCTAAACGAGTTGGTAAAAGAGGATGTTGACTGGTCGAAAGTCACTGCTTTTCACCTGGATGAATACATCGGCATTTCTGAAATGCACCCTGCATCATTTCGGAAATATCTAAAAGAACGATTTGTAGATATTGTATCCCCGAAAATGTTTCACTATGTAAATGGAGAAATTAATCCGGATGAAGAATGTAAAAGCCTGGGAAATCTAATCAGGAAACATCCGATTGATGTCGCTTTTGTGGGAATTGGCGAGAATAGTCATTTAGCTTTTAATGATCCGCCGGCAGATTTTGAAACGGAAGAAGCCTATCTTGTAGTTACACTTGATGAAGATTGCCGGAAACAGCAGATGGGTGAAGGTTGGTTTCCCACGATTAGCGATGTTCCTGAAAAGGCAATCAGTATGTCGATAAAGCAGATCATGAAATCGAAAGCCATTATCTGCTGCGTCCCCGACCTACGAAAGGCAGAGGCTGTTAAAAAAACGGTTGAAGGTTCAATTTCACCAGCAATTCCAGCTTCGATCATGCGAAACCATGAGGCAGTGTGGCTTTATCTGGATGAAGATTCAGCCTCAATGTTATCCTAAAATGCAAACGGTCCATTTATGCATTTAAAACTTCATAACTCTTTAGAAAATATCAATTTATGTAAACAAATGACAACAGGTGTTATGTATTCATTTTTCTGCCTAGACTCCTCATCTCCACCTGTGATAAAATCATGGATTTCAGAAATGGATTAACATACCTAATGATAAAATAGTTTATGGAGAATTAAATTAAAATTAAGCATTATTATTATCATGGCTTCATCTAATAGTTATAAATCGGATGTCCTTTCAGTAAATGCTACCGAAGCATCTCTTGATAAAAATGGATTAGAAAAAGTGATTGGAATGGGTGTTCGGCTCGCTTCACTGGATTTCTACAGAGGACTGGTGATGGTGCTTCTAATGCTTGAAGCCTCGGGCTTATACGATCATATATTCAATATGACCACGCCGGGTTCTTTTTTACATTCGATAGCCAATCAATTTAAGCATTATCCCTGGCATGGATTACATTTCTGGGATTTGATACAACCAGCTTTCATGTTTATTGCCGGTACTGCCATGGCTTTCTCACTTACCAGGCAAATGACAATGGGACGTTCGTGGAATCAACAGGCTAAACATGCTTTTAAACGGAGCTGGTGGTTGTTTTTTTGGGGTGTGTTTGATTATGCTGTACGAGGAGATCATTTATCCTTCGAACTTTGGGATGTATTAACACAATTATCTTTTACCATGCTGGTGGCATTTCTCGTTTTTCGCTGGAAGGCTGGTTCCCAGATACTTTTGAGTATTGGTTTATTAATACTGACTGAATTTTTGTATCGGTTTATACAAATCCCCGGTTTTGATCAACCTTTTACCGATCAGCATAATTTTGGTAATTATATTGATCTGATATTAATGAATAAGATCAATTCCGGAGGATGGGTTGCTATAAATTGTATCCCCACCGCCGCACACACAATATGGGGCCTGGTAGCCGGGAAATGGCTGCTTACTAAGCCCGATAACAAAAGCAAAATTGCTCCTGTTATTATTCTTGGAGCACTTGCTTTGTTGGTAGGTTATGGACTCGACATTGCAGGTATCACTCCTATTATTAAAAAAATTGCCACTTCTTCTTTTACCCTTGTTTCCGGCGGCTATTGTTTGCTGGCATTGGCGTTTCTTTATTTTTGGATTGATGTAATGAAACATACCCGATTTCTTCCTTTTTTTACAATTGTTGGAATGAACTCAATTTTTATTTATCTCTTCTTCGAAATCGTGGTAAATCGATGGCTTTCTAATTATATCAATACGATTGTAAATGGTGTTATATCGCCAATTGGCATATCACAAGCGGCAATTGCAATCATTGGTGCACTTGCAATATTTATGGTTGAATGGTATTTGTGTTTCTGGCTCTATCAAAAGAAGATATTCTTTAAGTTATAAAATTCAACTAAAATATTCAGGAAATAACTTTTGACCGTGGATATAAACTCAATAGTTCGTTCAAAAAGCGATAAATAATTAAGCGGCCATAGTGACGAAATACAATAGTTCATTGACATGTTGACGATTTTTGATTGAGTTCGGGTTAATAGCAAATAGGCGAAAAATCTTGATAGCATTAAAGTATTATGAAACAAGATCTTGTAAGTTGCCATCGAAAATGAGTTTTCCCGGGTTTGCAGATTTTTCAATTGCATTACCTTGTCAATATTCACCGTTGTTAAGGCCGTATTGAAATGAAAAATAAGCTTATTTCCACTTCTTGCATGCGAGTTTTTAAGTCCAGCAAATTGCTTGGCATCCCTGAATCCAAACTCTATTTGGAAGCGGGTGTGATAAATATCGATCACATCGATTGGGGCTTGCATGGTATCGGTTGAAAATAATAGCCTGTAAATTGTTTTCACTTTCAATTGGAACAGTTCTACTACCAGCAAGAGATTCCTTTCAAGAGACTTGGAATATACAATGGAAGAATATGTCATTATTCCTTTCTGGTTTTCAACCAGAGTGAAGTGTTCAGGATTTAAGTTGGTGACATCATCCTTTCTCCCGTACTTTGCTGGCCGGCCTATTTTGCCGGTCTTAGGTTGTATCGAAAAGTAAGAAAAGTCCGAATCCTCCCAAAGTTTGCTTACCAAACGAAGGGAGCATCCCATTATCTTTTCAACAAAGTTTTTCTTGGAGAAATATGCATCTGCGACAACATAACAGGTAATGGAAAGTATCAGTTTGATCTGTTTTTTGATCAGGACTGCATACCAATCGATTAATGTCAGTTCATTATCCGAAAGGCAATTTGGTGAAGGTGTCTGCACTGCTTCCAGATGGAAACTTAACCTTGTGTCTGCATCGATTAGGTAAAGTAAAAGGATTTCAATTCCACGAATTGCCCGCACTGCACAACCCGACCAAAAGTATCCGATTACAGGAGTATGCTTGCCTGATTTATGAATAAAACTTGGATCGAAGGCGATGGCATTATGCTTGCCAATCCAAGGCTTCGACAAGGATTTATTGAAGCTGAAGAAGTCAAACCCCTGCTCAAACTGGCGACGGAAGCATTGTTATCCAAAAACGGCTGTATCGGTCTAACTGAAGAAAGTTGATCCGTGAAGGAATACTTAAGTATCGCATGAAAATCTCAATCATAAAATCTCGTCTGCATTTATTAAGCTTTTATTTTAGAAACAGATAAAGCATCAAAAACAATTCTTGTGTACAAATCATAAATCTCAGGGGTGGCCACAATTATATTAATTAACTGATATTTAATATTTTAAAGATACAAATTCCTGCGATTTTATATTAATAAATATTCAGTTATTTTGCTGTAAATCAGTTAAATAACTAAGGTGTCAACTGAAATGTTGTAATAGAATCAAAAAATAAAATTTATATAGTCTCTATATTTTAATTATAATTCAGGAGATAATAACTTTAAATATGAAAGACCAAATAAAATTCATTTCTAAGTTAATTCATACTGACAACCAACAGAATGCTTCCGTCTGGCTTCTTACAGCATTGCGAATATTTATCGGATGGCATTTTCTATTTGAAGGTATCTCTAAATTATTTAATCATAATTGGTCGTCTTCGCCATACCTGATGCAATCGAAATGGCTGTTCTCAGGTTTCTTCCACTGGTTGATAAGTAATAACAATTCATTGCAAATTGTCGATTTTCTAAATATTTGGGGATTGATCATCATTGGTTTATGTTTGTTTATTGGTTTTTTTACTCGCGTTGCCAGCACCTCAGGAGCATTGCTACTCTTATTGTATTATGTTGCCAACCCACCATTTATTTATTCGTTAGCTCCTTCCGAAGGGCATTTTTACATTATCAATTATAACCTGATAGAAGCAGCAGCACTGATAGTATTTGCATCATTTCATAAGGATTACCTTTGGAGCATCCAACGACTGATTGCTTATTATCATTCAAAACTGAAAGAAAAAAAATTTCCTCAGGAGGATAACCATGAGATGTTAGAGTCATATAATGATTCACGGCGCGAGTTAATAAAAAACCTCGCTGTACTTCCGGTTTTAGGAGTAGCATTTTGGGGTATGGCAAAAAAAAGGGGATGGATTAGTTTTGAAGAGAAAAATCTGGCTGCTAAGACCGATGGGATAAGCGGCGCTTCAATGATGGTAACCAAAGGTCGAAAAATCAGTGAGTTGAAAGGGAAAGTCCCTGCAGGTAAAATTAAAAATGTAGTATTAAGTCGCATTATGGCTGGCGGTAACCTGATTAGCGGATTTGCTCATTCACGCGATCTTATTTACGTTTCTTCTTGGCTTAAAACTTATTTTACTGATGAAAAAGTAATCGAAACCTTATGGCTCTGCGAAGCCTGTGGAATCAATACAGCAGTTTTACGTTGTGATGAAAATACCATCAGAATTTTGGATAAGTATTGGAAGAGGGGTGGAAAAATACAATGGCTCGCACAAACCTATCCTAAGGGATCTGATATAACCAATGTAAAAGCAGCCATTGACAATGGCGCCATAGGGGCTTTTGTAATGGGCAATATAGCTGACCAAATCGTTTATAATAAAAAGATAGAAGACCTGATAAAACCCATTGAATTTATCCAAAGCCAGGGATTGATTGCCGGAACTGCTGCCCATTCAATAAAGGTACCTATGGCATGCGTGGAACACGGAATTAAAGTCGATTTTTTCATGAAAACCTTTCACGACAATTTATATTGGTCGGCAACTACAATAGACCCGGAGGACTCAGAACTCCCAAAGCAAGGTAAAGACCACAATCAGGCCAACGACAATATCTGGTGCATGTCAGCACCGATTGTTGCTGATTTTTTCAAAGAAAACACCACACCCTGGATTGCCTATAAAGTATTGGCTGCAGGTGCAATAAAACCGGAAGATGGGTTTCGCCATGCATTTGAGAGCGGGGCTGACTTTGCGTGTGTGGGAATGTTTGATTTCCAAGTAATTGACAATGCCAATATTGCTTATGATATCCTGAATTCGAATTTGAAACGCGAACGAAAATGGTATGGATAAAACTATTAATTATTTTTATTATGAAAATCTGGAATTTTGGAATTATCGGGGCCGGGCTGATTGCTGATTTTCATGCAAAAGCCATTCAAAGCCTTGAAAATTCAAGACTTGTAGGAATTTGTAGTTCAAATCCTAATAAGGCACGTCATATTGCCGAAAAATATAATTGTAACATATTTAAGAATCCATCGGAATTGCTACGTTCCGATGAAATTGAGATTGTCACAATTGCAACACCAAGTGGTGCACACATGGAACCAACCATTGAAGCAGCAAAATATGGAAAGCATGTGATATGCGAGAAACCACTTGAAATTTCACTTGAACGCATTGACAAAATGATTGAAGCCCACAACAAGGCCGGTACAAAACTGGGTGGCATATTTAATTATCGTTATCATGATTCATTTAAATATATGAAATCAGCCGTTGACGACGGGCGCTTTGGAACAATAACCTATGCCTCGATAAGTGTCCCCTGGTGGAGAAGTGATGATTATTACAAGGATAGCTGGCATGGAACTTTGAAACTCGATGGTGGGGGCGCTTTGATGAACCAGGCGATACATATGATTGATATTCTTCAACATCTAATAGGGCCTGTTAATTCTTTGCAGGCATATATCGCGACATTAGGCCATTCAATTGAAGTTGAGGACACAGCAACAGCTGTTTTGAAGTTTAAAAACAATGCACTGGGTGTAATTTACGGTTCTACTGCCTCATTTCCCGGTCAGTTTCGCCGCATCGAAATTACCGGAACAAAAGGAACAGCCATTCAGGAGGAAAATAGTTTTAAGATCTGGCAATTTGCTGATCAGACAGAAGCTGATAATGAAATATTTAACCGATTCCACCAAATTGAAGGAGGAGGCGGTGTATCAGATCCGGGCGCTATCCCTTTTGAACCACATGCAAAAAATATAGCTGCATTTATTGACTCAATCGAAACCGGTATCCCCTTTGAAATTAATGGCCATGAAGCACGAAAAGCTGTTGAGATTGTTCTGGCTATTTACACCTCTGCCAGAGAAAAGAGGCCGTTCAATTTTTTATAATGTCAATTGCATCAAATGGTAAAATCCTCATTTGTATTGGCTTTAACTGTTCTTTCCTTATTTTCGTCACAGCTTTATTCAGCCAAATGTGAAACTGATACAATTAAGCGAAACATCTTCCATTCCGAAAAGCAGGACAAGCAGGAAGTCAATAAAATAAATAAGGATTATATTATCAGAGTAAAAAAACGTGCCAGCGATATAAAACTTGATGGCCTTATCAATGAAGATGATTGGCGAAAAGGTGAAATAATTAACCTTTCTCATATGGTGCTGCCATACGATACAGGACAGGCCACTGCTAGGTCTGAGGTCATGATGACATATGATGAAAAAGCATTTTACCTCGCATTTATATTTCATGATACCGTTCCTGGGAAACGACCGGTAGAGTCGCTGCGACGAGATTTTGTTTTTACCAACAATGACAACTTTTCAATTTATATTGATCCTTTTAATGATCAGACTACAGGTTATTCATTCGGGATAAGCGCTTCGGGCGCTCAACGTGACGGGTCAATCAGTAACGGAAATGTGAATAACCTGATGTGGGATTGTAAATGGCAATCTGTTATCAAGAACTTTGGTGACAGATGGACCGGCGAAGTCCGTATTCCCTTTAAATCAATCCGGTATAAAACAGGAGTGGACCACTGGGGAATTCAAATTTCCCGAAATGATATGAAGCTAAATGAGAAATCGGCCTGGGCTCCTGTTCCCCGCCAATTTGCAACAGCAACTTTGTCGTATGCAGGTCAGCTATTATGGGAGACACCTCCTCGCCGATCGGGGCTTAGACTAACATTTATCCCATATTTAAACAGTAGTATTTCACAAAATATTGAAAATGGAGAAAATCCTAAATATAAATACAATTTTGGCTTGGATTCAAAGATAGGTCTTTCCACTTCACTCAATCTTGACTTAACTTATAATCCTGATTTTTCACAGGCAGAAGTTGATGACCAGGTTACAAACCTTGACCGTTTTGAACTCTATTTTCCGGAAAAAAGGCAGTTTTTCCTTGAGAACAGCGACCTCTTCGGCAGTTTTGGCACAGATAATATCAGGCCATTCTTTTCACGGCGTGTAGGTCTGGATGCACCAGTCCTTGCTGGAGCCAGATTAAGCGGAAAAATCGGACGAGACTGGCGCTTAGGACTCATGGATATGCAAACAGAAAAAGAAGGAAACTTATTAGTTCGGAATTTTTTCGTTGCATCATTTCAGAAAAAGGTTTTTGCCAGGTCGAATGTGGGTGGTGTTTTTGTGAATAAAGAACAAATTAATGCTCCGCTGGATTGGCAGGATGGCAACAAGTATAACCGGATTGTTGGGTTAGAATACAACCTTGCAAGCCGAGATAACTTCTTGAATAGCAAGTTCTTTGCACAAAAATCATTTACATCCGGAAAAATGACATCAGAGGAGTATACTCAGGGTATTAATTTTGCATATTCAAGAAAATCACATCTTCTTGAAATGGAAGAATTATATGTGGGAAGAGATTATAATGCTGAAGCAGGATATGTTCCCCGGAAGGATTATCTGAAAGTTAATCCCAAAGCGACATTTAATTTTTTCCCAAAAAATGGTCTGCTCGAATATCATGGTTTCTCCACTGAAGTTGTCAATTTTTACTCACCTTGGAACATGGAGTTAATAGAAAGGCAAATAAGTGCCAATTATTTCCTGCAATTTAAAAACAGGGCACATTTGGTTATTATTAACGAACTAAACTATCTTGTTCTCCAAAAAGATTACGATCCTACAAATAACGGAAAGTATTATCTCCCTGCTGAAAGTTCATACAAGTGGTATAAATTTGCACTCAGTTTCACTTCAGATAACAGTAAACTTTTCAAGTACTTAATTCATTCAGGTTATGGTGGCTATTATAATGGGGAACGATGGATTGTTGAGGGCAATCTTAATTACCGGGTCCAGCCATATGGGTATATCTCACTGGTATACAGTTACAACAATCTAATATTACCGGCCCCGTGGAACCATTCCGGATTATGGCTTGTCGGAACTAAACTCGATATGACTTTTACAGATAAGCTATTCTTCAGTACTTATATACAATACAATCAACAGATTAATAATATCAATATAAATGCACGGTTCCAATGGCGCTACAAACCTGTTTCCGATTTATTCATCGTTTACACTGATAACTATTTTCCGGAATATATGGTTGAGAAAAACAGGGCTTTAGTACTAAAGATTTCTTACTGGTTCAACTAAAATCTCATTACTGCTTTTAAAATTGACTTATTCTCAGGTGAAACTGAACATGCCGGACAAATTGACCACTCTGCGCCGTTTGCAATAATGGTCCCATAATTATCACAAGTTTAATAACTTAAATCCGTCGTGTATGGTTCAATAATCCCCGGCGTAAGGTATTTTTTAGTCCGGCTTTTCCAATCTAACACAGTTACTTTATACTCAAAAAAAAAATCTGAGAAAATGGAAAGATTTTCTTTCCATTTTCTCAGAAAAAATTGAATTAGTCTGAAATTAAGAGTTATACCTTTCGATTAATCGCAAAATTTCACTATTTCACTATAATCCCAAGCAAATTGTTTTTGATTTTATCGGACCAATTTTTATATAACACAGCAAATTAATGCGATCTGAAAACCAAGACAATGCGTTTTTTTTTTAGGTTGTAATTCGGGAGTTGAAAGGCTTATTGAAAATAAGAGCTTTCACAATGGATTAGGCGACGGGTTCAGTTTCCGCTCTACAAAGACCGCTATCTTTCGATATTTGTCTTTTATAATCTTTACTTTAATGGTTTTCAAAAATTTCCTTAAAATGATTTTCAATCTCTTTTACCTCATTTCCATTGAGTAAAGAGAATTCTTTTATTTTTGCTCTTTGAGAAAGTGTTCCGTTATTCTGTTCTAGAAATCTTACCAATATTGACACCATCTTGTCTGGCATCTCAAAAGTATTATCTAGAAATCGTTTGAATTCATCGTATTTATAAATATAACTGACTTCTTCCGGAATAATCCTGTTGATGGTATCCAGAACACAATCAAATAAAAACTCAGCTTGTTTGGTGGCATCGCATCTTTGAGGAATTGAGCCGATTGTTCCGTTCAATCAGGTTTTGACTCTCTCGACCAGCAATTTCCAGGATCGAGTGAGCCAAATATTAGTTGTATTCGGCTCGTTATTTTATTATATTTGAGCCGAATATGAAAAATAATCGGCTCATGAAGTATAACTGGCAGTTGCCTGAATGGCCTATGTTTTCCTTTGAGACCACGGATGTTCAGCCTCTTATCCTCGAATTTGCAAAAGAAACAGGTGAAATAGACGGTATAATCCAGGGGTTACCAAACCACCTGAAGCAGGAAACGCTTTTACAATTAATGATGTCTGAAGCCTTGAATACCTCGGAGATAGAAGGAGAATATATCAGCCGTGAAGATGTGCTTTCCTCATTGAGGAACAACCTTGGGCTAAACGACATGCCTATTGCTGTAAAAGACCGAAGAGCTATAGGGATAGCCCAACTGATGACGGAAGTCCGAAAAAGCTTTCAGGAACCACTGACAATAAATACGCTTAAAACCTGGCATGGCATGTTAATGGCCGGTACACGGAATATAAATCCGGGCGATTGGAGAAAGGGAAACGCCCCCATGCAGGTGATTTCAGGTGCTGTTGGACGTGAAGTGGTACACTATGAAGCGCCGCCATCGGAGAAGGTACCAGCAGAAATGAAAGCTTTTATTGAGTGGTATAATTCAGCTGTCTTTCCATTAAAAGGAGAAATTGCCGAAGGGGTACTAAAGTCGGCCATAGCGCACCTCTATTTTGAATCGATTCATCCTTTTGAAGACGGAAATGGTCGCATAGGCCGTGCGGTTGCTGAAAAAGCGTTGTCGCAGTCACTCAATCGTCCTGTCATGCTGAGCTTGTCAAAAACCATCGAAAAGAATAAAAAAGACTATTATAATGCACTGAAGGAAGCACAACGTTCTTTGAATATTACTTCGTGGATAACTTATTTTACCCTAGTTATTCTTGATGCTCAGAGGGATGCCAGATTAATGGTTCAGTTCACATTAAAAAAAGCTCAGTTTTTTGACCGTTACCGGGACGAGTTAAATGAGCGCCAGTCGAAAACCGTCCTCAAAATAATGGAACAAGGAGTTGATGGTTTCGAAGGGGGAATGACAGCGAGAAAATATATGAGTATAACCAGGGCATCCAAAGCGACGGCGACAAGAGACTTACAGCAATTATACGATTTGGGCGTATTTACCCGTGATGGAGGTGGTAGATCAGTACGCTATCAACTGAATTTTGATTGAAATGCAGTCCCACACTCAAAAAAAAGGATACAGAAATAAAAGTCGTGATTTAGATTGGAATGAAAAGTATAAATGCATTGGATTGGACGTTGGGTATTAGTCAGGGACTTTTATTCCGAATTTTTTGGTAGTTTTGTTATGCAAATGGAAGCAACCTGATACTCAAAGCAGTACTTTTTCGAGGTGGTAATTCGGGAGTTTGAACGATTTTGAAAAATTAAATATCTGATGTTTAGCGGTATAGCTGATGGGTTCCGTTCCCGCCAGCTCCACAAAGGACTCAAACCTTCCAGTTTGAGTCTTTTTCTTTTACTATTATTGATATATTGCGTTTTAATACACATCTTGATGAATCCTGTTTTCATCGATCATTTTTCCCCAATAAAGCAAAGCTTCCGGCTCTGTTTTTTCTCCGACAGTCTGAATGACCCGACAGATGGCTTGTTTAACATCGCGCCCCATTGCAACCGAACCGCAAATATAAACATGCGCTCCCCGATTTAGCCAATCGAAGAACTCAGTTGCCTGTTCTTCAATTTTATGCTGCACATAAATTTTAGCTGACTGGTTGCGCGAGAAAGCCAGATCAATGCGGTTCAATAGTCCGGTTTGTTGCCAGCGTTCTAATTCCGCCTTGTAAAAGAAATCTGTTTGTGGGTACTTTTCACCAAAAAGCAACCAGCTTTTTCCATCGGCCTTCCCCCTTTCTTTTTCATGCAGAAAAGCCCGGAATGGCGCGATTCCAGTTCCTGCGCCAATCATTATCATAGGTGTTCCGTTGGTTTGTATACGGAATTGCTCATTGGGTATCAGTTGAATGTTGATCGGACAACCCGGTTCCAGAGAGTGGTTCAGGAATGATGAACATGCCCCTGATCGGATGCGTCCTTTTTGTTCTGACTGCACTTGTTTTACCATCAAATGAACTTCGCGGGGATATTTTTGCTGACTGGACGAAATCGAATAGTGCCGTGCCTGAAACGTCCGAAGTACAGAAATGAAATCTTCAGGGCTTACGGATAATGAGAAATCTGTAATGATGTCGAGTACGTCACAATTCCGGATGTAATCGTGCAATTCCTTTTCGTCGGTAAGTAAACTGGCTAACTTGGCGCTTTTAGCCAGTTGCTGATAATTTTCAATTAACTTTTTACTGATCGAAGTTAATTCAAACTGGCCGATCAGTAATTTTTTCAGTAAAACGGTCTCGTTGAGGTAAATAACAGTAGTTTCGGCGCAGAAGTTAAGCTGTTTTAATATCTGATCAACAAGCGGTTCCTGATTTTGAGGAACGATACCAATTGAGTCGCCAGGCTGATACCGAAAATCGCTATCAATACTCAACACAACATGATAAGTTTCAGAAGATGACCCTTCGTTTAAACAGACTTTTTCTTTTATAATGGCCTGATGAACCTGATGTAAGTTTTCTGTACGAATCAGGATTGGCGTAGGTTCGTTTTCTATTGTTTTGCATTTCCGGAGAACTTCTGAAACCCAATTGGAAGCGGCCTGATGAAATTCCAGATCACAATCGACCCGGCTATGGATACGCAGGGCTCCCAGCTCTTCCAGCCTGAGATCAATATCTTTACCTGTTTTGCAGAACTGTTCGTAGCTGCTGTCGCCCAGTGCGCAAACGGCAAATTGCAGGTTTGTAAGCGCTGGCGCTTGTTCCGAAAATAAGTTTTTATAAAACTTCAGGGCTGATTCCGGAGGATCGCCTTCGCCATGTGTACTGATGACGATCAATACTAATTTCTCGGTACCCAACCGTCGCACATCGTATTTTGCAACATTTTGGGTAATTGCTGTAAGCCCGTTCTTTTTCAGGTAAGTTTGAGCTTCTTTTGCAATGAACTCCGAATTGCCGGAATGGCTGCCATATAAAACCGTGATTTCATCAGTCGGCCTATCGGTTTGTTTTCTGAATATTTTTTTGATTGCTGTTCCAAACATCAGTTAGCTTTTTAAAGGTTTCATTACTGAAACAATGGTCTTTGTTGTCTTTTCTTACGGTTCCGCCAGATGAAAAATCCAGTTACCGGAAGCGACGCGGCAATTAGGCTGGCACAGAAAGCCAGGATTTTACCGGCCAGTCCGGCAATAGCGCCAACGTGGATGTCGTAGTTCATGCGGGCAATTTTATCTGCCACAGTTGTGCTATCCAGTTTCCCGTAAATGTGAGTTACTTCAATTTCGTTGAGTGTGTACTGGTCGAAATACCTGTAATCCGCTTTCCAGTAAGTTTTATCGTCAGGGTTTGCGGCAACTTCGATGGCCGAACTGTCGTTTTCAGGAATGTGAACTTCAAGCACTTTAGCCGAAGGATATTCTTTGGTCATGCGCTGCCACAACACATCTATCGCCGGAATTACAGGTTTTTGTTCCGGAATCGAATCAACTGTTGGCATATAAAATTCAGTCAACTGTTTTCCTCCTGAAGTAATCCAGTAGGTTGATTTTGCAAACCACTGAAATCCCCAGACCAATCCGGTAAACGTGATGAAGATCAAAATCCATGAGGCGTAAAATCCTAGCACCCGATGTAAATCAATATTTAGGCGTTCTGCTCTTATCCATTTAAACGAGAAATTTTGCCTGCTAAACCTGCTGTTCCGTGGCCACCACAAAATGATGCCTGTTATCAGGATAATTACAAAAATAAGCGTTGCTGAAGCTACAATAGGTTGTCCGATGTGGGGAGGAAGCCAAAGGTAAAAATGCCCGTTGACAATGATTCGGAAGAAATCACGACCCATGTCTTTTACCTTAAGCACTTCGCCTGAATAAGGATTCAAATAGACGAGGTAATAATAATCCTCGCTGTAAAAAGTGGCGACAATTGCTTTTCCCGGTTCGTGGTAAGAAATGCCATGAATATGCTTTTCGGGTAAAGCTTGCACAGCTATTTCCTGAAGTTTGGATGGTTTGAGGACGGGGTTTTCCTGAACTTCAACAAACTGGTAAGGATTGGTTATCCGTTCAATCTCGTGCTGAAAGGCCAGTATGCAACCGGTTATACCCAAAAAAGTGACTATTATTCCGGAGATAAAACCCAGCCTGAGATGTATTTTTTTGATAATTTGCTTGAAACTCATTGTTCGTTTTTTTTTGTGTATAAAACCTCGGTTACTAAAAATTAGATATTGAAATTCCATCCATTTTCAGGACGGAATTTCAATAAAGCATGACCTGAATAAATCAGATTAAAAACGGTAAGCGAGGCTTAGTCTTAAGTTTCTTGGAGCCTCTGTTTGCCAGTAATAAGCAGGTAGATAATCATAATAGCCGCCGCTATATAGGTATTTATCGAGAATGTTAAATACATTAGCGGTAATCTTGAATTTTTCTTTTTCCCAGAAGATACCACCGTCAAGTTTAAAATAATCAGGCAGGTTCTTTGTGTTTTCGGTTTTGCTCCATGTTGCCGTTGCCCGGTCGATCAGGTAGGTAAAGCCGAGTGAAGCGCCGGTTCCTTTCAATACGCCGTTCTGTATTTTGTAGCTTAGCCAACTGTTTGCGGTGTGTTTGGCAAATCCGGGGATTACATCGCCAACGCTGATCGAAGTAACACCTTCGGTTACTTTAGTTACTTTTGAGTCGGTATAAGCGTAGTTGGCAACCAGATTTAAGCCGGGAAGGATCGTTCCGCGCAAGTCAAACTCAATACCCTGAGATCTTTTCTGTCCTAATTCAACGCTGAGTCCTGAATTTGGGTCACTGTCAGGGTCGCTGGTTAGTTCATGGTTTTTCATGATTCGGTAAATGGCCAGCGAAGTGTTCCAACGGCCATTGCCCCAGTCTTTCTTGATTCCGAATTCGGTATTGTTGCCGGTAATTGGCTTAACATCCTTTCCGTTTGCCAAAATACCCGACTGCGGAGTAAACGCCTGATCGTATAGCGCGTAAACCGAAGTTTGTTTGTCGATTGATGCACTGAGTCCAATGCGTGGCGAAAAATGCCTGGCTTCATCGGGCGAACCTCCCCAGGCCGATTGTTTTACAAAAGTATATCTTCCGGCAAGTGTAAGCCTGATTTTGTTTTCCAGAAAACCCAGTTCATCCTGAAGGTATAGCCCTGAATACTGCTGATCGATCAATCCGCCACTGTACACTGCCCGCGCTTCCAAATTCAGGGTACGGTTAGGGATGGGATATCCATTTACAGGTGTTGTATAGCTTGGCGAGGCTGTGTTAAATTCAGCGCCGATTGAATCTAATTGGTGATTCTGACTCCAGTCAGCCATATAATTTTTTGTTCCCAGATCTAAGCCACCAAGAATGGTGTGACTGATTTGTCCGGTTTGGATTTTTCCATTTACGAAAAACTGAGCTAAAGTCATTTCGCTTTTCGCGTCCCAAATAGAAACGGCACGGATCATCGTTCCGTCAGTATTTACTGCGGCAGGCCACATATCACTTCCTTCCTGAAAAAAAATGTAATAGGCGGCCTGTGCGGTTAATTTCCAGTTCTTGTTAATCTCGTGCTGGAAATTGAACGAAAGGCTATGATCGTTTGTAATTGTTGGAGCCAATCCGGGAGGCATGGTTGTAAAGTCAACAGGCAAAGTTGCGTAGCCTTCCGTAGAGAATACATAAAAGGAGCCGACATCCGACATTTTTGAGTGTTGCAGCGTGTATTCCATCGTTAGTTTGGTACGGTCGTCAAATTGATATGACACTACCGGAGCAATGCTGTAGCGGTTGTTGTATTCGTAAGCACGGAATGAATTTTTATTCTGGCCGGCCACATTCAGGCGATAAAGTAACCGTCCGTTACGGCTTAATTTGCCATCGAGGTCAATGGTAGCGCGGTACAAGTCGTAACTTCCGCTGGTTAAAGTAAATTCGCCTTTGGTTACTCCTGTAGGTTTTTTGGTAACTACATTGTATAATCCGCTCGGATCGCCATTGGCCAGCATAAAACCGGCCGGCCCTTTTACAAACTCAATATGATCAACGAAACTCATATCTTCGGTAAGCGGCCCCCAGTATGAATTAACCACATTGAATCCGTTACGAAACGCCTGAATTTGAGAACCGCGCATCGTGATGTTGGTGTACATATCGCCCCAATGCTCTACTCGTGTTGCTCCGCTAACATTTCGGAGCACGCCATCGCTCATACTGATGACCTGCTGGTCGGCAAGAACTTTTCCGGTTACGATCTGGATGTTTTGGGGCGTTTCCAAAATGGGGCGCATCAAACGCATGGAAGAAGACATCTCGTTGTCTTTATAGGCTCTGGATGCCGAAATAATTACCTCATCCAGTTTCTCACTGCTTTCGTTCAATACAATTTCATGCACAATAACTGTTTTCCCGGATTCGACCTCTACCGGTACTTCTTTAGATTCAAGTCCAATCGATGATATTTGCAGCGTATATTTTCCATGCGGAACTTTCCGAATTTCATAATTACCGCTTTTGTTTGTGGTGGCTCCCATTGAAGTGTTCTTCAACCCAATGTTGACATACTCTGCATGCTGTCCATCTGCAGTTTTTATAGTTCCTGAAATAGTCCCGGTTTGGGCTGTTGAAATACTTATTTGGAAAATAAGCAAGATAAAACCAAGTGTAATTCTCATGATTATTTGTTTTGTGTAAATAACTAGTTTGAAATCTGGGGCAAGATTATTATTTAGAATGATTCTTAACAATCCCTAAATGTTGGGATTTAGCTTGAGGAGAATACTAAGATGTAAGAGGGGTGGCATTGACTTATTATTAATCGCTTCCTTTGGAAAATGATTATTATAAATTACAATACATTTGATACCCAATTTAATAACTTTGGCGCCATTCTTTTCAGGAAGAAAACCTATTTCAGAAAACCATGAATCCAATTAGACCAGCTGTTTTATCCCTCTTTTTGTGTATTTTTATTGTTCTTAATTTATTTTCACAAGACCGTATAAAGGTTAAAAAGGTAAAAATACTGCCTGTACCAACCTTTGGATATTCTCCTGAAACAAAGACTTATGTTGGAGTGGTGTCGCTTTTCACGATAGATCTTTATCAAGATAGTATTACGAGATCGTCCAATTCAAAAGTCGAATTTAACTATACATGGAATAAGCAGATTGTTCTGGAAACTGAATGGAACTACTTTTTAAAAGACGAAGCCTGGTTTACGCAAGGATTATTCCATTATTCGAAATATCCTGACTTGTATTATGGAATTGGTGATAAAACCCTCAATTCGGCTGAAGTCAATTTTGAGAGTGCCCGTATAAAAGCTGATATCGACCTTCTGAGGAATATTAAAAACAAATGGTTTGTCGGTATTGGAATCAACTATTTCAACTTCGCAAAAGTCAGTTATAACAGTTCAAAAATGGTCCATCCGGAATTGAAAGATGCATCAAACGGGGGGCTTAAATTGATTCTGTTAAACGATTCAAGGAATAACATTCTCACACCCACAAAAGGCACATATTTCAAGTTTGTCAATTCGTTTAAGTTTAGTGAAAATTTTTATGACCAAATAACTATAGATATGCGGCAGTATTATGGTTTTGGAAAGAAACAAAACCAGACAATTGCAGGTCGTTTTTATCAGTCTTCAGTCATAAATACTCCGCCATTTTATGACTATTCGCTTGTAGGAGGAGATAAACTGGTCAGAGGTTATTACTTCGGAAGATATCGGGACAAAAACCTCTCAACATTACAGTTGGAATATCGGGTGAATCTCTTTTGGAAAATTGGGCTGGCAACCTTTGGGGGAGTTTCAGCAATTTATCCTGATTTATCTTCTATTGGTAAATTAAGTGCCAAGCCAAATCTTGGCTGCGGATTGAGATTTCTGGTTGACAAGAAAGAAAATACAAGTTTAAGATTTGATTATGCTGTAGGAAGTAACGATCAATCCGGCTTTTATGTGAGTTTTGGTGAATCGTTTTGATAATTATTATTGGTGTCTGAATACATACGAATGGGGCAAAGTGGTTTGGCTTTACCAGATTATTCCGAATTGATGGAAATCAGGTAATCGGTAATTTGGTCAATTTCATCTGACGAGAGCGTCGGTTTGGGCATTTTCTTATTCTTAAAATCAACCAGTTTCTCAAAATCCGGGTCTTGAATCGATTTTTTGATGTATTCGCGATCGACTTTAATTGAATGTTCTTTTCCTCTCTGAATTACAATTACTTCAGTATTTAAAATTTTATTTAATGATGGGCCATACCGGGTTTCGCCCGATAGTGAATGGCAGGTGGTACAGCCAACTGTGGCAAATAAGGTCTCTCCTTTTTGGATGCTTTCCTTAGTCGTTAGTTTATTTCTATTCTGAGAATTACATCCTGAAATTAAGAACACAATCAGGAAAATTAGATTGTTTTTCGCCATTGAACTGATTTGTATATTATCCTGAAGTTCGGGTTCAAATAAATGTTGTCAGCTATTAACACCCGTCCTTTATGAAACGTTCAACGGCTTTCTTTGAATATTAGGATTTCAGAGTGATTTTTGCTTCTGTCTACGTCAGAGGGTTCATAGATTACTAAAGAAAAATCGACCTTTTCAATCCTGAATTCAGGGGAAAAGGTCGATTTTTCTTTAGGTTTTGTGAGTTGAACAGAATACTGATATGGTGGCCTACGTCTGGCTATTTCTTTTTATTGAGTTTTCCGCTGTTTGTCCACAGAGTTATTCTTCCCATCCGGTCAAATGGCGGGTAAGTATGCATATTTCCTGTTACCAGATCAATTTGTCCGTCATTGTTAAAATCGCCGGGTTCGCAACAAAGAATATGCGTCGGATTCTTGGTGATTTCATGTTTAGTGTATTGCATATTCCCTGTATTCTCAAGCCAGATTAAACTATACGAATCGGGTTTATCCCATAAATTAAATTCGCTTACTACGAAAAGATCAAGATCACCGTCATTGTCGATATCAGCAGCACGCACATTGGTTGCACCGGTAAAACTACAAAGCCTGTGAAACTCAAATTTCATGTCTCCCTTGTTTTCAAGCCATTGTGCACCATGCCAAGGGCGTCCTTGTGGCGGAATATAATCAAAGGCATCTCCGTTGCTATATAAAATATCCATGTCTCCATCTTTGTCCAGATCGCACATCGAAATACCGCTTGAACCGTAATCCTGGTTACTTGATCCCCAAATAAGCTTGGGCTGAAAATTTCCCTTTCCATCGTTGATGAAGCAATAAATCTCTTCCCATTCCTGGCTTACCAATGAAACAATGTCGAGATCGCCGTCGTTATCAACATCTACGATTTCTACATTGATTGGTCCCGAAAGATTTTGAAGGATATGTTGTTTAAATTTCCAGCCGCCCATATTCTCAATCCAGCGAGTTTCCCCATCGTCATAGCCGAATTGTGCAACGGCCAGATCCATATCTCCGTCTTTGTCCAGATCGCCTGCCCGAACATCCGAAACTCGCGCAATCTTATCCACAACCAAATGTTTGGTGAAATGACTATGCCCATCGTTTTCAAGAATAACTACCGAGCCTATTTTGTCGTTGTTAGGAAACAACATTCCCAAAACAGCAAGAATAAGGTCCAAATCACCATCATTATCGAAATCGATGGCCTGAATGTGCGCCGGAGCTATTAAATCACCTGCAAGAATTGATTCGGTGTAGACTCCTGCCGGATACTGCCTGATCCAGTTGATGGTGTTGTTTTTTGCATCACAATCAATCACATCGAGCAATCCGTCACCATCCAGATCGACAGCTTGCAGATGTGAAATGAGTGGTGGTTCGGTAAATTTCATTCCGATAGGTAATGAAGTAAGGAAATCGATTTTTTCACCTGAATTATTTATTGCCGCATTTTCGGAACCCGCTTCTTTCGAACCCGTTTTGGTAGTGATTCTCTTGATGGCATCTCCCATGCTCATTCCACTGCGTCTGGCCTGATAATTCAGGAATAAGAGTGGGATTCCAACGATTACGATTAAAATTACGAGGATCGGAATGAGGTTCTTCAGGCCTTTATTCTTTTTTTGTGAAGTTTTTTCTTTCATCATGGTTTAAATTCTGGAGGATATGGTTTAGTATAGTTCGTGCTTCGTTGCATTCGACATAAAACTAATTAAAAAACTAAATTCTCTTGAGTTTTTTTTATAAAATAGTTACTATTGATCCCTGAATCCTTGATTTTAAAGAAAGCTTGAGAGTCTAAAACTAACGTTTACCAAAACTATACCTGATCTTAACTTGCACCTTGAAAAATTTCAGAAAAAACATCTTATACATTCTAATTATTTTTGCGTTTGGATTGATTCCTGCTTTGATCTGCCAAAATTTTACGGGAAAACCTGTTGATCGGAACATTCATGTGCGAAGCTTCCGGTACGGGAAAGATCCTTCCGTAATCCGTTGCAATCGTGGAGACCGACTGCATCTGACTTTCTCAACCGAAGATACCGGGCATTCATTTTTCCTCGAAGAATTTGACATGGATGCGAAGATTAGTCCGGCTCGTGATAAAGTTGAGGTTTTCAGGCCGAGCGATCCAACGAAGGAATCAGTTACAACAGAAGAAGTGACGTTTACGGCAAGTCATCCGGGAATTTTGAATTACCTGGTTGCCCGAAGCAATTACCGCTGTCATGTTTGGTGTGGACCGATGCATGCTTTTGAAATGGGAAAGCTGGTGATTTGGCCCAATACTTTGCTGATTTTCAGCCTTGGGTGCGTGCTTGGAATACTGGTTTTAGGATTGATCGGCATTTTCAGGAAAAAAGCAGAGGAATCACCTGTAAATGTTGAAGAATCAGCTTATAGCGATGTTCTGAAAAACGCTCCGGTTCTCCGGAAGATAATTTCGTCCAGATGGCCGCAAATCATTTTAGCCATACTCTCCATGATGATGATTTACGTGGTGCTCCTGACTACTTTGTTTGGAACTAAAGTTTCTGGCCGTAATCTGGGAGTTCTTTTGATGTGGGCAATCTGGTTGTTTTTACTTGTGGCTTTTCTAACTCCCTTTTTAGGAAGAATATGGTGCACGATTTGCCCCTTGCCAGTTTTTGGAGACTGGTTGCAACGCCGATCGTTTTTCACTCCTCAAAAAGGTAAGACCAATGAATACAACAATTGGTATTCAGGTCTATTCCTGAAATGGCCGGCATACCTAAAAAACGATTGGTTGAAACTGATTGTTTTCTTGATCCTGACTACTTTTTCTACCACGCTAGTAGCCAATCCAATGGCTTCAGCGATAGCGGTAATTTTGCTTGTTCTGGCTCCTACATTGATGTCTGTATTCTGGGAAAACCGTACTTTCTGCCGCTACATTTGCCCTGTAAGTGCATTCGTTGGCCCTTTTTCCCGGATGAGCCCGATTGCTCTTCGAAGTAAATCTCAGCAGACTTGCGATAACTGTAAACCTCATTATTGTCAAAAAGGAAGCCCCAAAGGATGGGCGTGTCCATATGGTTTGAATGTGGGGCAAATCAAAGAAAATCAGGATTGTGGACTTTGTCTGGAATGTACCCGAAGTTGTTTGTATAACAATGTAACCATCTACAAACGGCCTTTTTTCTCCGAACTTGGAATACGGAGTAGGAGCGAAGCCTGGCTGACGATGGCTGTGTTCTCACTTTCAATTGTGTACAGCATTTTGTATGAAGGAACCTGGTCCGAAGTTCGTGACTATGTCAATATTCTGGACAAACAAAACTGGGGTCTTTTCGGTTTATACACCTTGTTTGTTTGGACACTTTCATTGGTTTTGGTTCCCGGCCTGGTTTATCTTTTGTCGTGGACAGCAACAAAACTCTCCGGAATAAAACACAGCACCAATGAAGTGTTTCTGGCTTCAACCGGGGCTTTGCTTCCATTAGGGCTGATGCTTTGGATCGCTTTTGTCATCCCGATGCTCTTTGTCAATGTCACTTTTATTCTTCAATCCATGTCCGATCCATTCGGCTGGGGTTGGGATTTTTTCGGTACGGCAAATATTCCATGGCATCAGTTTGTGCCAAGTCTTGTTCCCTGGCTTCAGTCATTGCTTATTTTAATCGGACTTGGCTACAGTTTGCGGAATCTAAAAAAGACATTGTCGAATGAATATCTTTCAGCAAAAAAGCTATTTCTGATTATGTTGCCGATGGCTGTTCTAATTATAACAGTGGCAGTGTTTATGATATTTTTTCATACGAACTAGAAAAGATTCAGGAACTTAGCTGGGAGGGTTTATATGCCTTTGGGGCAAACAATAGAATCTTTAAAACTGATCTGAATTTAAATTTTGATATATTTAGCCAACTAAACTTAAGCAGAATGTTCAAGAAAAAGAAGAATATTTTTTTTATTGCCGGACTTGTTATTGTTTTAATTGTTTTGGTAAAGATCGTTCCGGAAATTCCTTACCGAAGCAATATTCCATCACTTCCTGATCTGACAAACGTCTCTGATTCTCTCAGAGTCCAAATTAAAGTGGCATCCTCCAAAGCATATCGTAATCCCTCTTGTGATAATCTGGGAAGGCTTGGGATGGTTTATCATTCAAGTACATATTACAAAGAGGCACAAGTGTGCTACGAGCTTGCCATTAAAAGAGACAAGACGCAATGGATCTGGAATTATTATTTGGGTTCCCTAAATATGGAAATGGGTGAATCTGAGAAAGCGATTACTAATTTTAAGACGGTTATAAAACTTAATCCTGACAATCACCTGGCTTGGTATTATCTTGGTATTGCTTATGAAAACATTGGGGAAAACGATAAGGCAGAATTAGCTTTTTTAAATATTGAATCATTAAAAGGAGACGATAGTCGGGGTGAATTACCACAACGGACCGACCATTTTACATTGAATATTTATGCCAGGTATCAGATGGCCCGCATATACATGAAGGCCGAAAAATTGGGTTATGCTGAAAATGTTCTTCGGCAAATCCTTTACGAAAATCGCTCGTTTGGAGCTGCATACCGACTTCTCGGAGATATATACAGCAAAAAGGGAAACAAGGCGCTAAGCGACCAGTTTATTTTACGGGCGAATGATAAGATTACCTACAATATCCCAGTTGATAACCTGATGGATAAGTTAACCCTGCTTTCAAAATCCGATCTTTATTTATTGAAGCA
This sequence comes from Aquipluma nitroreducens, assembly GCF_009689585.1. Classification (GTDB taxonomy): domain Bacteria; phylum Bacteroidota; class Bacteroidia; order Bacteroidales; family Prolixibacteraceae; genus Aquipluma; species Aquipluma nitroreducens. The sequence goes on from NZ_AP018694.1 coordinate 4,984,114, forward strand.
AATTGATGAGGCTAAAAGAACCATTTATCCTGAATGGGTTTATAAACTGATCAGTAATGCATTGCAGGTTATGCCTGAAAATAAATATGTAATTTCGAAAGCAGTTAAGTTTTATGTTGAAATTGGTGCAGCTAAACTGGCATTTCCGCTTCTTACTAAGCATTTGGATTATTACAAGGATGATGTTAACGAAATCAACGAGGTGGCTAATTTGTTGGTGAAGGACGGTGCGTATTCTGAATCGTTGCCCTATTTTAATCAGACTTTGAAGCTCAATCCTGAAGCAACCGATCAAAAACTAAGTCTGGTATTTGCTTCATACAAGGCTGGAATGAAGGACAAATCTCTGATTTTTTTAGATGAACTAATTAATAAGGATAAGAATGATGTTGCGGTAATCTCGCGAGGTATATATGTTTTGTTGACTTTGGGTGAAATTGAAAAGGCAAAAGCTTATTTAGGTGAACTTAAAGGGACTGCACTCACGAATCCGAAAGTGCAACAGTGCGCCGGAATGATTGCAGAACATGAAGGCAAACCGGATGTTGCACTTACTCAATATGAAAAATCGTTTGGTGGTGATCCGATGGATTTAAATACTATAGAAATGCTTGGAAATATACTTGTGAAAAAGGAATTATGGAATCGGGCCATTGAACATTTCAGAAAAGCGCTGACCTACCATCCTAATGAAGCATTTTTACTGGAAAGGCTGGGAACCTTGTTAATTACTTGTCCGGTTATTTCGCTCCGAAAAATTGATGAAGGTATTGAATATGCTCAACGGGCAGTAGACCATAAGTCCTGCTCAACCGAGACTGCAATTGCAGCAGGGAGCAGCTTAGCGGAGGCCTACACAGCCAAAAAAGATAAAAAAACGGCCCTTAGTTATTTGAATATGGTCATTGACTTGGCTCAAAACAGCAATACCCCCAAAGATTATCAGCTAAATCTCCAAAGAAAATTAAAGGAGCTTAGTCAATAGCACTAGTTTCTTGTTTGTAAATATTCAGCAAAATGATTTAAAATGAAACCTTCTGAAGATCTTAAGATTGGTGGGTCATGTCGTTTAATTTCGGCTAAAGACCTACTTTATATCTATTGATTCATGAAGCAGGGAAAATGATCTCAACTTTGCCTCCTTATCGTATATATTACTTGAAACCATAAGTTCATCAATACCGGTTTCAGCTATAAATTGGGATAGCTTATTTCTCAATGTATCACTGTTGCCAGTAAAAGTGCAAGCCATCATACTATTTACTGCTGAACGCACGGCAGGAATTCTAAATGTTTCTGGTAATTCTCCGGGTGGCTGTATGGGTTTGCGCGAATTGGTAACCAGTCCAACGAATAAGCGGATAAGGCTTGTTGACAGAAATTCAGCTTCAACATCAGTCTCTGCGGCAATGACATTGACACATGCCATTACGTAGGGCTGATTTAACTGTTTGGAGGATTTGAAATTTTTACGGTAAATATCTATTGCCATCCGGAATTGTGCCGGAGCAAAATGAGCAGCAAACGCATATGGTAGTCCCATTTGAGCAGCCAGGTAAGCACTGTCGGTACTTGAACCTAAAATCCAGAGAGGTATGTTTAATCCTTCTCCAGGGAAAGCACGCACATTTGCTGAACTATTCTCCTTACTGAAATAGGTCTGTAATTGCTTTATGTCGTTGGGAAAATCATAGGTAGAGTTCATGTTGTTACGTCTTAATGCCATCGCCGTTAGTTGGTCCGTCCCTGGTGCCCTTCCCAGGCCAAGATCAATTCTTCCGGGATATATGGTTTCCAAAGTTCCGAATTGTTCTGCGATCACCAACGGGCTGTGGTTCGGTAGCATGATTCCTCCTGAACCTACGCGAATCCTGTTTGTTTTGGAGGCAACGTGGCTAATCAATACCGCCGTTGCTGAACTTGCAACAAATTCCATGTTGTGATGCTCTGCCATCCAGATCCGTTTATATCCCAGTGATTCTGTGTGTATAGCCACTTCAGTTGTTCTTTCAATGGCGCTTCGCAGATTTCCTCCTTCAACAACTGTTGCCAATTCCAGAACTGATAAAGGTATTTTATGCATTGTTATTGTTTTTAATCGAAAGTTTGACCTGTACGATGTGAAATTAATGATTGCCTGTTGATCTGTTTGGAGATTTAGAACAGTTAAAGGCAAGAATAGTTTGGTTTGTCAATTCTGGAACTTTTTTTTGCGGTTCTGAGTTTGGTTAACCATCTGACTAGTCCTAAATAAGCGATACAGATTTATAGGACTAAATTAATAGATTCACTGACCGTTTCAAAGCTAGCTTTGAAACGGTCAGTTTTTTTATAGCTTTTAATTTTAATGGTCTGTTGTTTATGCATTTGCTCCGGAGTTAGCATGTGGCAAGACCAATGAGGTCGTTTGGTATTGTAAATTTCAATACTGTCTTTTACTAACTGTTGCATCACCGGGAGTTCTACCCGGTAATCTTCAAGCATAAATTCCTGTTTCAGTATCCCGTTAACACGCTCTGCAACGGCATTGGTATAGGGATCGTACGATTCGGTCATACTGCATCTTACCTTCTTCCTGGTTAAAATTTGCTGGTAGGCATCGCAACAATACTGTAAGCCTCTGTCTGAGTGGTGTATCAGTGTATTGGCTTTGTACGACCGGCTTTTCAATCCTTGTTTTAAAGCACGTATGGCACCATCTGAGCTCAGGTTTTCTGAAACATCATGCCCGACTATCTTCTTGGAATAAGCATCGGTTACCAAGGCCAGGTATTGCTGGTTCTCCCGATTCCCGATGTAAGTGATGTCGGCTACCCAAACCTGCTCCGGTTGCGTTGGAACAAGTTCTGCAACCAGGTTCTTGTGTTTATGGAAACGGTGATGTGAATCCGTAGTTTTCCGATAACTCCTTGCTGGTTTTATCAGCAGGTGGTTTGCCTTCAGGATAGAAAAAAGCCGATCCCTGCCCACTCCCAGTGCTTTGAGCCGATCCTCCAACAAATAGTATAGCTTACGGGTACCAAGACGCGGCAATTGCCGGCGAACCTGATGCACCATCGCAACTACCTGCGAGGCTTTCCCCCGGCTTCGAGTCAAAGAGGATTTACTGCGATAATATACCTGTCTGCTTACCCCGAACAAGTCACAGGCTGAAACTATCGTTTCTTTTCTTTCTTCACGGCTTCGGTCGACTGTTCGGGTAAACATTTTTTTCTGATCGGGATATTGAACTCTTTCTCGGCCAAATCAATCATCATATCAAACAGGACCGCCTTGCGGTCGGCCCGGTCGATCTGGTGCTCTAAAAAAGCTTTTTGCTTCTCCAGTAACTTGACCTTTTGCTCCAGTTCAAGAATCGTTTGTTCCTGGCTCTTTGGCATATGCGATGGAGTTTGGTTTTCCCAATCAAAGGTACCATATTTCCGGAGCCAATTGATGACTGTCGCATTCCCCTGGATACCATATTTACGCTGAGCCCCTTTTAAACTGAGATGACCTCGTTCTACTTCATGAACTACTCCAAGTTTGAAGGTCATCGAATAATCCTTCTGACTGCGCTTAATGTACTCTTTAATAATTTCTTCTTTCATAGTGTTACTTGTTGTGTAACGCTATTTCAGGACTAGACAATCTAAAAACAAAAGGGAACAACCCTTTCGGATCATTCCCTTTATTTATTTTTAACTCCGGACTTCGAACTTCGGACTCCGAACTTTTTTATTTACTGTGTTTGATATTTGCCTGAGCAGCAGCCAAACGTGCAATTGGCACACGGTATGGCGAACAACTTACGTAGTTCATTCCCACTTTATCGCAGAATTCAACCGAACTTGGTTCGCCGCCATGTTCGCCACAAATACCGACTTTCAGGTCGGGTTTCGTCTGGCGGCCACGGTTTACACCAATTTCAACCAGCAAACCTACACCGTTCTGATCCAATACCTGGAATGGGTCTTGTTTCAGGATGCCGCGGTTGAGATAATCGGGTAGGAATTTACCAGCGTCGTCGCGCGAGTAACCCAAAGTCATCTGGGTTAAGTCGTTGGTTCCGAATGAGAAGAAATCGGCTTCGGCAGCAATGTGGTCGGCTGTTAAAGCAGCGCGTGGAATTTCGATCATAGTACCTACCAAATAATCGATACGGTCGCCTTTTTCAGCAAATACTTTCTCGGCAACACTGCGGATGATTTCAGTCTGGTTTTTCAATTCGGCAACAGTACCTACCAGCGGAACCATAATTTCAGGACGGGCATCGATACCTTTAGCTTTCAAATTCATGGCAGCTTCGATGATGGCACGAGCCTGCATCGCAGTAATTTCAGGATAAGTAATACCCAACCGGCAACCACGGTGACCCAACATCGGGTTAAATTCGTGCAGCGATTCCACTTTGTGTTTCACCTGTTCAACCGAAATGCCCATTTCAGCGGCCATTTCTTTCTGGTTGGCTTCTTCGTGAGGTACAAATTCGTGCAATGGTGGATCGAGCAAACGAATAGTAACGCCATAACCGGCCATCGCTTCAAAAATTCCTTCGAAGTCGCTGCGCTGCATTGGCAACAGTTTTTCGAGCGCTTTTTCGCGTCCGGCAACGTCGTCGGCCAAAATCATTTCGCGCATGGCTTTAATGCGGTCGCCTTCGAAGAACATGTGCTCGGTACGGGTCAACCCAATACCTTTTGCACCGAAGTTTCGGGCGATCTGTGCGTCTTTTGGTGTATCAGCGTTGGTGCGTACACTCATGCGGGTATATTTTTCTGCAATTTCCATCAGTTCGCCAAAGTATCCACTCAATTCAGGATCGATAGTAGCAATTTTACCATCGTAAACTTCACCGGTAGTACCGTTCAGCGAAATAAAATCGCCTTCTTTAAAGGTTTTTCCATCAACCACCATGGTGCGGGCTTTGTAGTCGATCTGCAGCGATCCGGCACCCGAAACGCAGCATTTTCCCATACCACGGGCAACAACAGCAGCGTGCGAGGTCATACCGCCACGGGCTGTCAAAATACCCTGAGCTACGGTCATACCACGAAGGTCTTCAGGTGAAGTTTCGATACGAACCAATACCACTTTTTTGCCTTCAGCAACCCATTCGGTAGCTTCGTCGGCAAAGAATACGATTTGGCCTGTGGCAGCTCCAGGAGAAGCAGGCAAACCTTTTGCCAGAACACGGGCAGCTTTGATGGCTTTTTTATCGAATACTGGGTGTAGTAATTCATCGAGTTTGTTAGGCTCAACGCGGAGTAAGGCTGTTTTTTCGTCAATCAAACCTTCTTTCAGCATGTCGATGGCAATTTGCACCATAGCAGCTCCGGTACGTTTCCCGCTGCGGGTCTGCAACATCCACATTTTGCCTTCCTGAATGGTGAACTCCATATCCTGCATGTCTTTGTAATGCTTTTCAAGGTTCTTCTGGATGTTGAACAAAGCCTGGTACATTTCAGGCATTGCTTCTTCAAGCGAAGGATATTTGGCAGCGCGGTCGGCTTCAGAAACGCCAGCCAGAGCAGCCCAACGTATCGAACCTTCTTTGGTAATTTGCTGTGGGGTACGGATACCGGCCACAACGTCTTCGCCCTGAGCATTGATCAGATATTCACCATTGAATAAGTTTTCACCGGTTCCGGCATCGCGGCTAAAGCAAACGCCTGTTCCTGAAGTCAGACCCATGTTACCGAATACCATAGCCTGAACGTTAACTGCAGTTCCCCATTCTTCAGGAATCTGGTTCAGCTGGCGGTAGTAGATCGCGCGGTCGTTCATCCAGCTATTGAATACGGCACAAACAGCACCCCAAAGTTGTTCGTATGAACTTTCAGGAAAATCGTGACCGGTTTTGGCTTTTACGGCAGCTTTAAATTTGGTAACCAGTTCTTTCAGTGCATCTACCGAAAGTTCGTTATCGTTGATAACACCTTTTTCGTGTTTTACTTCTTCCAGAATTTCTTCGAAAGGATCGATATCGGTTTTTGATGTGGGTTTCATGTCAAGAACTACATCGCCATACATTTGAACAAAACGGCGGTAGCTATCCCAAACGAAACGTGGATTGCCGGTCTTTTTTGCCATGCCTTCCACCACAGTGTCGTTTAATCCGAGGTTTAAAATAGTATCCATCATCCCGGGCATTGAGGCACGTGCACCAGAACGAACTGATACTAAAAGTGGATTGGTGGAATCGCCAAACTTGCCACCGGTTTGTGCTTCAACTTGAGCAATTGCGGCCTCAACATCAGCTTTGATAAGTTCGACCACGTAGTCACGACCCAGTTTGTTGTAAAGGGTACAAACATCAGTAGTGATAGTGAATCCAGGAGGAACAGGAACACCAATCAGGTTCATTTCTGCAAGGTTTGCGCCTTTACCTCCAAGTAAATTTTTCATATCAGCTTTTCCTTCAGCTGCACCATTCCCAAACGTGTAAACGTACTTTGTCATAGAGTGTTAGTTTATAAATTATTGATATGTTATCGGTTATTTTTATTTAGGTGTGTAATGTCTTGGTTAATCTCACGTATTTAAATCAATTGTTTGTACTACATATTAAAATTGAATCCCAAAATCAAACGTACAAGTATCAATTTTGTTTTTGATTTCAGAGTGATGCAAATATATATATTCGTTCATCAAGCTAAAAGCACTTTCTTAACTTTAATTTAATGTTGGTGAGTTTTTATTGCTATGGATCAAAAAATCTGTAGTTCAGGTAATTCAATAGTATGTTGAATTAATTGTTTTTGCTTGTCCCTTTTTATGTAATAAGAATATTTAAATGTCGCATTTTAAATTCTACCGATATTGTTGACTCACCCCATCGCATCTGCGATGCTCTGCCCCTCTCTAAGAGTAGAGAGGGGAGAAGCCCCCGAGTACTCGGGGGCTTGGGGTGAGTGGATTCAAAACACGACATTATATTTTTGCCATTACTTAAAATATCTTTTTGCTTGAAATTTTATTTCAGAAATGCTTACAACTCGTGTTCTCAGTAATCTTAACATTACTTAACGATCGTTTAAACATCTTAACTGAACGGTGATTTATCTTTGTTGTGTAGCTAGAAGCAAGTAATAACACAGAATAGGTTTTTTCATAGAAATAGGTTAGGTTAGGTTGAAAAGGATGGTTGGGGCCATCCTTTTTTTTGTCCTTTTAATTTTGATTTTAGTAGTGTGAGTATAAATCAGAAAAAACTGCCAAATATGGATATTCGATAATTTTAATCTTCTTTAACGTTGATTCAGATGTGTTAACAGAGTTGGTCAGTATATTTGTAGAGGCAATATAGAGATAAAAGTTTAGTTTTTTTCATAGAAATAGGTTTGGTTAGTTAGAAAAGGATGGCAGGGGTCATCCTTTTTTCATTAGCAGATTTTATTCTAAAACTGACTCTTAGTTGCCCTGAAAAAGGGATGGTGATGATTTAAAGTTCTTTAACTTTCATTCAGGTGCATTAACTTAATCGTGAGTTATTTTTGTATCAGACATTAGAAGTAAAAGTTTAGTTTTTTTTCATAGATAAGTTTGGTTTTGTGAGGAAAGGATGAAGAGATTCATCCTTTTTTTTATTGCGGTTTTTATTGTTTATCATATTTATGAATCAATTTGAGCCTTGAAATGTCCGAAAAATGAATTTTTATGTCAAAAAGTCGGTTGATTTTGATTATTTCTGAAATATTTTCCATAGAAGCATTCATTACCAGTCAATTTGTCTCGTGTTCGTGCGAAAACGATATTGGCAAACCATTTGATTGCTTCGATTCGTTATCTTTATTTTGGAAACAGTTAAAACTAAGTATATGAACTTTAATAATTTCACCATTAAGTCGCAGGAAGCTATTCAACATGCTTTTGAGGTGGCACAGGGCAAGCAACAGCAAGCTATTGAAACGGGACATGTTTTGAAAGGTCTTTTTCACGAAGCAGAAAACGTAGTTGGATTTTTGTTGAAAAAACTGGGTTCAAACCCGGTTGCGATTCAACAGGCGCTCGACCGCATTGTAGATTCGTATCCGAAAGTTACCGGAGGCGAACCTTATTTATCGACTGATGCCAACAAGGCTTTGCAGAAGTCAATTGCGATCATGCAGGAAATGAACGACCAGTTTGTCTCGGTTGAGCATATTTTAATGGGATTGCTGGAAACCGGAGATACCATTAGCCATCTTCTGAAGGATTCTGGAGTTTCCAAAAAGGAACTTGAAATGGCGGTAAAAGAACTTCGGAAAGGAGCCAAAGCGGACAGCCAGAGTGCTGAAGATAAATTTGATTCACTAAACCGATTTGCTGTTAACCTGAATCAACGAGCCCGTGACGGGAAGCTTGATCCTGTTATTGGTCGCGACGACGAAATCCGCCGTATTCTTCAAATCTTATCCCGAAGAACAAAAAATAATCCGATTTTGATTGGCGAACCTGGAACAGGAAAAACTGCCATTGCAGAAGGTTTGGCGCAACGAATTGTTCGTGGCGATGTGCCTGAAAACCTAAAAACAAAACAGCTCTTTTCGCTTGATATGGGCGCTTTGATTGCTGGGGCAAAGTATAAAGGCGAATTTGAAGAACGTTTAAAAGCTGTTGTAAACGAGGTTGTCTCAGCAAATGGCGAAATTATTCTGTTTATCGATGAAATTCACACCTTGGTTGGTGCTGGTAAAAGTGATGGAGCCATGGATGCTGCAAATATTCTTAAACCTGCTTTGGCACGTGGAGAACTTCGGGCAATAGGAGCAACAACATTAAATGAATATCAGAAATATTTTGAAAAGGATAAAGCGCTGGAACGCCGTTTCCAGATTGTGACTGTTGACGAACCGGATACTTTAAGTGCCATCGCGATTTTGCGTGGATTGAAAGAACGGTACGAAAATCACCACAAGGTGCGAATCAAAGATGAAGCAATTATTGCTTCGGTTGAACTGTCGCAAAGGTATATTACCGAACGTTTTTTGCCGGATAAGGCTATCGATCTGATGGACGAAGCCGCAGCGCGTTTGCGTCTGGAAATGGATTCGGTTCCGCAGGAATTGGACGAAATTGACCGCAAAATTATGCAGCTCGAAATTGAACGGGAAGCCATTAAACGCGAAAAAGATGAGAAAAAGCTTTCTGTTTTGAATGAAGATATTGCCAATCTGAAACAGGAACAATCGAAATTCAGGGCACAATGGCAGCTCGAAAAGTCGCTGATTGATGGAATTCAGCAAAAGAAACAGGAAATTGAATCGATGAAACTCGAAGCCGATCAGGCTGAACGTGCCGGTGATTTTGGTCGGGTGGCTGAAATCAGGTATGGTAAAATAGGGGAATCCGAAGCGGAAATTGAGAAATTAAAAGCAGAATTAAGTAATAATAAAGCTCAGCATTTGATTAAGGAAGAGGTTGACGCTGAAGATATTTCACAAATTGTTTCGCGCTGGACTGGTATTCCGGTTGCCCGAATGTTGCAGAGTGAACGCGAAAAGCTTTTGCATTTGGAAGATGAACTTCACCAGCGGGTGATTGGACAGCATGAAGCGATTCGCGCGGTTTCTGATGCCGTCCGAAGAAGTAGGGCAGGGCTTCAGGATGAGAAACGACCTATCGGTTCCTTCATTTTTCTTGGAACTACCGGGGTTGGAAAAACCGAACTGGCAAAAGCGTTGGCTGAATACCTGTTCGATGATGAGAATATGCTTACCCGAATCGATATGTCGGAATATCAGGAAAAATTTTCGGTGACCCGGCTTATTGGTTCTCCTCCCGGATACGTTGGATATGACGAAGGTGGTCAGTTAACTGAAGCTGTTCGCCGGAAACCCTATTCTGTAATTCTTTTCGATGAAATTGAAAAGGCACATCCGGATGTTTTTAACGTATTACTTCAGGTTTTAGACGATGGTCGTTTGACGGATAACAAAGGTCGAGTGGCCAATTTCAAGAATACGATTATTATCATGACCTCCAACATCGGATCGCATTTGATTCAGGACCGTTTTGAGAAAATGAATGAACGAAATATGGCGGAAATTGAGGAGCAAACCCGTACCGATTTGTTTGAGCTACTCCGTAAAACAATTTCACCTGAATTTCTGAATAGGATTGACGATGTAATCATGTTTACGCCGTTGACTAGAAAAGATATTCGCGAAATTGTGAAATTGCAAATCAATCTGATTTTGAAGCGTATTCCGAATAATCAATTTACGATTGAAGTGTCAGAAGAAGCCATTGACTGGCTTGCCGTAGTTGGTTATGATCCAACGCATGGTGCACGTCCGGTAAAGCGAATGTTGCAGAAATACCTGATTAACGATTTGTCGAAGGAAATACTTTCAGGAAGAATGGAAGGCAGAACGAAAGTAATGGTTGCCGTTGAGAACGATGAAATTGTATTTAGGTACGAATTTTAAGCGAATCAAAAACGCGACATAGAGATTAAGCAAAAAGCCCCTTCTATGTTGTAATCCAAATTCTTTGAGCATTATTTTTTCTGACTATTTTTTTCTGTTTTTCAAATCGCTTGGTCCCAATAGATTATCTTTGCTTTTAGTAAAGAGGAAGGGGACACAGGCTCTGCTGGGGAGCAACCTGTCAGCAATACTCTTTACGGATACACTGTATAAGGGAAGGTTTTCGAACCTTCCTTTTACTTATACAGGAATCCAGATATGGCTAAGAAAAACCCAATGTTTTAAGTTTTAAGCCGATGGACGATAAACATCTCATAAAAACAACCTTCTATCAGTAGACAAATTAATGCTACATTTCCCTGTTTCAGTTTTTACAAGTAAAGAGCCGCATTCTCGTTAAGCAGACTAAGCTGCAAGGGGCAGTTAGCGGTCACTTTGATATACTGATTGTTTTTAAGGATTCATTTGACAACTCCCGGAACATATTCCACTTTGTTTTTGAGTACATAATACATTCGGTTCAATACTTTTCTTGCAATTCTGACAATCGCTTTGTTTGGGTCCATTCTCTTGATATAACTATGATAGCTCATCGTCAGGGCAGGATCAAACCTTGCGGCAAACCAGGAACTCTCAATTAATGATCTTCTGAGAGTATTATGTCCCCGAAACGTCATTTCCCCGTTATTGGCTTTTTCCCCGGAAGAGTGATAATTGGGAACCAGTCCTACAAACCCGGCAAAATGATCAGTGTTTTCAAACCGTTCAATATTTTCGATCTCTGTCAAGAACGTGATGGCAGTTATTAGCCCAATTCCAGGTATAGTTCGCAGCAAAGCGATATTTCCAGCATATCTTTCACTGCGCGACAATAACCTGATCTCTCTAAGCACTTCCAGCAATAGTTTCCGTTGTTGTTCGGCCTCTTGCACCAATATTTTTAACGCCTGTGTCCCGGATCCGTGTTGCAATGAAACTTCACCGAGCCATTTCATAAATCTCTTTGACCAATGGGACCCAGATTTTTCAAATTCCGGTGGATAATCGATTCCATAGAAGTACAGAAACGATTTAATCCGTTGCTTGAACCGAACCATGTCTTTGACCAAAGTTGCCCGCATACGAACCAAGGACCTGTCTTCCAACGTTGATGAACTTGGAATGTATATAGACTTTAAATCACCTGAACGTAATGACCGTGCTAGTTTTCGGCTGTCAGTCGGGTCATCTTTCTGCAATTGCTCCTTCTGTGAGGTCGGAACATCTGCCGGGTTGATAACGACATTGTTTATTCCCATTTCCTTTAACCTGTAATGAGTCCAAAAACCACTAAAACCAGCTTCATATACCGAATTGTAATTGCCACCGGGAAAATTACGCTTCAGGTAGTTGCACAATATTACTGCACTGGCAGGCTGGGTAAATGTTTTATGTAACAGCTCTTCTGTTAAAATTGTCACTGTCCAGCTTTTCAGGTGAACATCAATCCCGACAAAAAAATTTTGTCCTTTAAAATCTAATTCCGTCTTTTGTGTTTGCATAAGTCTTTGAGTTTTATTAGTTAATAGCGTAACTAAAAATAATACTCTTTTGACTTATGCTACTTTAGCAAAATCGTATATTACAAACATAGGGACTCGTTTATGCATGGCATAACGGGGGGCTTTTGTGAATATTAAAGCTTTTTATCTGTTTCTAATTTGTTTTTTTTATAATCAGATGTCCGCCCGACAAGTCTTTGGGAGGGCCTAAAATCATCATTTTGGCCATCCTCGTGAGTGAGTAATATTTACTCATGGCTCGTTTCCTGTGATCCTGATTAGCCACTGATTTCCGCCGATTTATAAGAATGTGTTCTCGTCACAACATCAAGCTGTGGCTAATTTTTGTTTTGCGACTGACAAAATCACGAACATCTTCGGTTTAATTTATTCACTAATTGTTTTTGTCTTTGAGTCAATCGGTAAAATTTGGCTTCAAATAATTTTACAAAGCATAAACAAAACATGGTTATTATTTGCGTACAAAGTTACCTTTGCAAATACAGCAATGTAACCATAATCAACAGCCAACGATGAACTTAATTTTTACAATATATTCTGTATTGTTTCTGGCAACTGCATTAGTCTCATTTTTTGTTTCATTTCTTGCCTGGCAACGACGATTGGTAAACGGGGCGAAAGAGCTTGTTCTATTGATGATAGCTATAGGTCTTGGTGCGTTTTGTCTCATATTTGAGACCGCCTCACTTTCCATCACAGAAAAGATATTATGGTCAAAGCTCGAATTCTTTGGTGGCATTACTGCTCCTGTGCTTTACTTAATTTTTGTTCTTCGTTATACTGGTAAAGACAAATTTCTATCCCCGAAATATTTATTCCTTTTATTTATTATTCCATTAATCACGCTGGCTCTAACGATAACCAATGAAAAACACAGTTTAATCTGGGTTGGATTTTCAGCCATATCGGAAGAAACAAATCTTATGGAATATTACCATGGGCTTGGATTTTGGCTTGGATATATAGTCTATTCCAACCTCATGTTGCTTTTTGCTGCCATCAATTTAATTGGATTTATTCTTCATCAAAATAAACCTTTCCTCACCCAGGGATTAATTCTTTTGATCGGAGGTCTTTTCCCCTGGATAACAAGCTTTATATATCTTACAGGCAACAGTCCTGTTATTGGTTTAGATATTACTCCTGTAAGTATTTTGTTGAGTGGCATCATAGCCGCATTTGCAATTCTAAATATTCGATTTCTCGACCTTGTACCTGTGGCTCGGGAAACACTGGTTGAAACTTTACCTGATGGAATCCTGGTTCTTGATGGTCAAAACAGAATACTGGACATAAATGGAGTCGCTCTATTATTCTTAGGTATCCAAAATAAAAATATTATCGGGTTACCGGTCCAATCCACCGTAGCTTCAGAAATACAACTACTGAATGCGGTAATTGACCGCGAAACAAACGATCAGACACATGAAGTTCGAAGTCGCGCTGAAATTAGAACCTTCAGGATACTAAAGCATTTTGTAAAAGGCCAGATAGAAAGCCGTTTGGTTATTATCCGCGACATTACAGAACAGAGAAAAGCGGAGTGTGAGTTAATCAAGGCAAAGGAACATGCAGAAGAAAGTGATCGCTTAAAATCAGTCTTTCTGGCTAACATGAGCCATGAGATTCGCACACCGATGAATGGCATACTCGGCTTTGCTGATTTGCTGAAAGACAGAGAGCTTTCCAATGAAACATCACAAGAGTATTTGTCGATTATTGAAAAAAGTGGGATGCGATTATTGAATATTATTAACGAGCTGATTGAGATTTCAAAGATTGAATCGGGTACGATGGGAATCAATATGTCTGAAACCAATGTAAATGACCAAACCCAGTTTGTTTTTAACTTCTTTAAGCCTGAGGCTGAACGAAAAGGATTATTTCTGACAGTAAAAAACTCACTTTCTGGTTCTAAAGCAATTATATGCACTGACTGTGAAAAGCTTTATGCTATCCTAACCAATCTGGTAAAAAATGCGATCAAATTCACCAATGCCGGAACCATTGAAGTTGGTTATAAATGCATTGAATCAAATAGCTTGTCTTCGACTTCAGAATTGTTGTTTTTTGTGAAAGATACCGGAATAGGAATATCACCTGAACTCAAAGAAATTATTTTCGAACGATTCAGACAAGGGAGCGAATCGCTAAATAAAAGATTTGAGGGTATCGGACTGGGCTTAGCTATATCAAAAGCTTATGTCGAAATGTTGGGTGGTAGAATCTGGATTGATACTGATTCTGAGGTTGGATCAGTTTTTAATTTTACAATTCCTTATTGCAATAACGGGACAAATAAACAATCCAATAAAGGGTTTATCCAGGATAAATTAGGTGTAAATGCAGAGAATACGAATGAAACTTTAATTGCCTAAGATAATCAGGTTTCTTCCTAAATAATATTGATAACTGGAATTCTGACAGAGATCGCAGAATCATTTCTTCTTTTGCTTTTCAAAAAAAATCAAAGATTGTTGTAACGGAAACTCCTTTTCGGAGTCTTTTAGGATATTAAATCCTGTCCATGAAAACAAAACTTTTTCTGACTAGTATTTTTCTAGCCACTATGACATCTCTTGTTGCTCAAAATCAGCCTAAGAAGGAATATTATCCGGGCAACTGTACAAAAAATGAACTTTCGATAGACGGGAAATTGGATGAACCTGACTGGCAGAAAGCCACTTGGCTGGACGATTTTACACAATACGAACCATCTGAAGGGAAAAAGCCCTCGCAAAAGACTGAATTTGCAATTCTACTCGACGAAAATAGCATCTATGTCGGGTTCAAATGCTGGGATAACCATCCCGACAGCATTGTGCAAAGACTTACCCGTCGTGACGAGATGGATGGTGATTTTGTTGCTGTTCAGTTTGATTCGTACTTCGACAAACGAACAGCTTTTTCTTTTATGGCCAATGCTGCCGGAATTAAAAATGATTTTATTATCAGCAACGACGGCGAAAATGAAGACAATACCTGGGATCCGATTTGGTTGGTAAAAACCAGTCGTGATGATAAAGGTTGGTATGCCGAAATAAAGATACCGTTGACGCAATTGCGTTTTGAAGGTAATGCGGAGCAAACCTGGGGATTACAGATAGGTCGTTCGCTTTTCAGAAAACAGGAAGTTAGTCTTTGGCAGGCGTCTTCGAGGAAAACCTCAGGATGGGTTTCGCAATATGGCGAATTGAAAGGACTTAAAAATCTGAAATCCAGAAAGGTCGCCGACATTATGCCTTACGCCGTGGTTAGAGCTGATCGCTTTGAAAAAGAATTCGGTAATCCATTTAAGGAATCCGGTAAAAAGAATCATTTGGATGGCGGATTGGATGGTAAACTTGGACTGACAAATAATTTGACTCTGGATTTTACTATCAATCCTGACTTTGGGCAGGTTGAAGCCGACCCGTCACAAGTGAACCTCTCATCGTTTGAGACTTTTTTTCAGGAAAAGCGCCCTTTCTTTATTGAAGGGAAAAATATTCTGAGCTTTCCACTCATGTTTGGCGATGGTGATCTGGCTTCCGAAAATCTATTTTATTCACGTAGGATTGGGCGCCGACCTCATTACGATCCGGAACTTAAAGATGGCGAATACATGAATGCACCCGAATTTACAAGCATTCTCGGAGCAGCCAAAATCACTGGCAAAACCAAAACAGGGTGGTCACTCGGCATTCTTGAAAGTTTGACTTCCGAGGAGTTTGCCGACATCAGCAATGGTACTCAGCGGCGCGAAATGATTGAACCTTTCACCAACTACACGATTGGACGAGTACAGAAAGATTTCAATAAAGGAAATACACTTTTGGGTGGAATATTTACCTCGGTAAACCGGAACCTGAGTGAAGAGCAGTTGAATTATCTGCACAAATCAGCCTTTACCGGAGGATTCGATTTTGTCCATAAATGGCACAATAAAGATTGGGAATTTGACTTAAGCACTTATTTTAGTCGGGTTGAAGGAAGCGCCGAAGCAATTACAAACACGCAGGAATCATGGATCCATGGGTTTCAGCGACCCGACGCTTCATATCTGAAATTGGACACAACACGCACAAGCTTGTCTGGACAGGGCGGGAAAGTTGTGCTTTCGAAAAATGGAGGCAAATTAAGGTTTATGGCAGCCACCGCCTGGAAATCGCCAGGATTGGAACTGAATGATGTTGGTTATATGCGTCAGGCCGATAATATACTGGAAGTGTTTTGGGTGGGTTACCGTATTTACGAACCTTTCTCCATTTTCAGGAACATGAACCTGAATTTTAATCAATGGACTGAGTGGAATTTCGGTGGCGAATTAACCGGTCCGGGCGGAAATATTAATGCTCATACCCAATTGAAAAACTACTGGAATTTTCACCTGGGAGGCAATTGGAATGGAGAGGGACTATCCACAACTGAGCTTAGGGGCGGTCCGGCTCTTAAAACTTCAGGAAGCAAAAATGTTTGGTTTGCTTTTGGCTCGAACGATCAGAAAAGATTAACCGGCGAAGCTCAAATCATGCTGCTTGGCGGAAATGAGAAAAATTCGAAACAAATGTTCGATTGCGGGATTAGCTTCGGTTACCGTCCGTCAAAAAGCCTGAAGATTACACTTTCTCCTAATTTTAACTCGAACAACGACGAGTTGCAATATGTAACTCAACAGGATTATCTGAACAAAACCGATTACATTTTTGCGCGTATTCATCAGAAAACGCTAAGTGCATCATTGCGGATCAATTACATCATAACTCCAAATCTGAGCATTGAATATTGGGGACAGCCCTTTTTGGCAAGTGGTAAATACACCGAATTTAAACGAATTACCAACAGCAGGGCAACAAATTATACCGACCGTTTTAGTCTGTTGAATGGCAATGAGCTGGCTTATGTAAATCCTGACGAGATGTACCGGGTTTCTGATCTGTCTGGGAACCAACTTTACACATTTGACCAACCCGACTTCAATGTAAAAGAGTTTTTATCGAACATGGTGGTGCGTTGGGAATATTTGCCCGGTTCGACCATTTACCTGGTTTGGTCGCAGTCCCGCGATCAATCGGTATCAAATGGTAATTTTAATTTGCACAACGACTTTAAAACCTTATTCGACGATAAACCTTACAATGTTTTTCTCCTGAAAATGTCGTTCAGACTTGGTAAATAACTCATTTTTTATTTTAGATAATACCGAAAGTCCTTTTGCTGATGTAAGAGGATTTTTCTATTTTTAGCCGGAATTGAAAAATAACCAAATAAACGAATAAACATACCATGAACAATCCATTTGCATTATCTAACAGTCAATTGCTTGAAATAGCAAACGACCTGAAATCAAAAATCGAAACAGGTCTTCAGGAAGATGGCACAGAAATTAAGTGCCTGCCAACTTATATTCATCCTAAAAAAGACGGAATAACTGGTGAAGCAACCGTTTTCGATTTAGGTGGGACCAATTTCAGGGCTGCCGTAGTTTCGGTTGGGGAAGAAACAAAAATTACCGGTCTGGCCGAAAAGAACATTACTGAAATGAAAACAGCCGGGTTTACCGAAACCGACTTATACAATTCTGAAGCTGAAGCAATTGTACAGTTAAAGCTTCCTGCAAATTCTCCAATTGGCTATTGCTTTTCTTATCCTGCAAAGCCGATGTTAAATGGCGATGCCGAGCTGATCGTATGGACTAAAGGCGTGAATATTGCTGGAATGGCTGGAAAACCCATTGGCGCTCCTATGGTGGAATTTCTGAACGACACATTAAACGCAGGGTTCAATGGGAAGATTGCTGTTGTAAACGACACCATTACCAGTTTGTTTGCTGGTTTGGCAAATCCTGGATATGATGCTTATGTCGGTCTGATTGTTGGTACCGGAACCAATATGGCTACGTTCTTTCCATCAGCCTATATCCCAAAAATCGAAGGCATGGAAGGTTGGAGTGGAGAAACTCCGGTTAATCTTGAATCAGGAAATTTCAATCCGCCAAATCTTACCAAATTCGATGAAGAAGTGGATAACTATTCGGATAACAAAGGAAATCAGCGCTTCGAAAAGGCTATTTCGGGTATGTACCTGGGACGTATCTTCCGTGCTGTTTTCCCTCACGACGGATTGGATGTTAACCTTGACGCTGCCGGATTAAGCAACATGATGAACAATCCTGATCAGTACAAACTGGAATATGTTGAAACTGCTTTCCAGATTTATCAACGTTCGGCAAAACTGGTAGCTGCTTCAATTGCAGGACTGGTTTTGAACTTGAACTCGGCTTACCCATCGGTGAAAAAAATTCAGGTTTTGGCCGAAGGAAGCTTGTTCTGGAGCAAGGTTAAAGCCCACGATGCCAAATATGTTGACATGGTAAATGCTTCATTGAAAGAATTATTGGCCGAAAGTGGTTTAACCGATACTGTTGTAGATATTTCGAGAATTGAAAATGCGAACTTGATTGGCGCTGCCATGTCGGTACTGTCGTAAACAATTTTTAAATTAAAGGATATTCTACTGAGCAGGTGACTCGAAGTCACCTGCTCAGTTTGTTTTATATGATATTATAAGCGCAACCTTTGGATGCTTTTCTTCATCTTCTGGAAAACATTTGAAATGAAAACCAAAATTCTGATTATCCTGATCTTATTTGTGGTTTTGATTGCCTGCAACAAAGATGATGAGGCAAATGTGGATAACCTTTACCATTCCTGGGAAGCAAAGAGTTTTATGTCGGTCGAGTCGGCGGCTTATCCGAAAACTGAGGGCAGGAAGATTGGGCTTGTTTTCTTCAAAGATGGGACTTACGGATTAAATTTAGATGTTAATGGCTGTGGAGGTACATTTAAAGTGAGCGATAATAGTATTGAAATCTCTTCAGCTATGTGTACTCTCATTTGTTGCGACAGCAAATTTTCTGAAAAACTAGCCATTATGCTGCCCAAGGTTACTACTTACAAAATTGATGGAAAGACTCTGAAACTGAACGTTCCGCAATGGGGTTACATTGAACTAGAATTATCCGAGTGATTCTTTATTATGCGCCGATCCAGATGGATTAAACTCGTTTTCCCATTTGGCCACCACGACTGTTGCCAAACAATTCCCGATTACATTAACCGAAGTTCGTGCCATATCCATCAGTTCGTCAATTCCAAGAATGATATAAATTGGCCAGATTGGTAACTCAAAACTTGAAGCGGTAGCCAATAAAATAACCAGCGAGGCGCGGGGAACTCCTGCTACGCCTTTACTGGTGAGCATCAGGGTAAAAACAATGAGTAGCTGTTTGTCGAATGAAAGGTGAATTCCGCTGATTTGTGCCACAAAAATGGTTGCAAGTGAGAGATAAAGCGTTGTGCCGTCCAGATTGAAGCTGTACCCAGTTGGCATTACAAAAGCTACAATTTTACGGGGAACGCCAAATTCTTCCATCCGTTCCATGGCTACGGGCAAAGCCGACTCGGAGCTTGTTGTGGCAAATGCGATGGCCACTGGTTCTGAGATTGCGTTTATAAATTTTCGTACCGGAATTTTCAGGATTAAGGCAATGGGGAGCAGCACACCAACCAAAAATACGATCAACGAAACGTAAAGCGTGGCAAGCAATTTAAACAGGTTGACAAATATTTCGAGTCCCATATGACCAATGCTATACGAGATTGCAGCAAATACAGCAAAAGGCGCGAAATACATGATGATGGAGGTAAACTTGAACATGGTTTCCGACAGTGCTTCGGTAAAAACAAGCATCGGGCGCTTAAATTTGTCTTTCAGCATGGCCACGGCAATGCCGAACAAAACACTAAAAATGACGACTTGAAGCACTTGCCCTTCGTAAATGGCTTTGGCAATGTTCTCCGGAAAGACATGCAGAATGACATCTGTTCCTTTCAGGACCGGAACATTGGTAAGCTCGGAGTGTGCCATGCTTTGAGGTACGGTAACTCCAATACCAGCTTTACTGATGTTGATGGATATTAACCCAATAACGAGGGCGATTGATGATACAATTTCGAAATAAAGGAGCGACTTCCAACCCATACGCCCAACCTGTTTCAGGTCGGAATGTCCTGCAATGCCAACAACAATAGTAGCAAATAGTAGTGGTGCGATTATCGTCTTGATCAGGCGGAGGAATATCTGGCTGATGACATTTAAATTCAACGCAATATCCTTGAAGTCGTGACCAAATTCCGCTCCAACAATCATGCTGATCAATATCCAGGTAGTCAATGAACGTTTGAAAATAGCATAGCCAACCAAGCCAAAAAGGAAACACCAACGAGAAATAATTAAGAAGGTTTCGTTGATTTCGAACAAACCATAGTGGTTAAGTATAGTTGTGAGTGAGACTACAAAGAGAAGCGCAAGCATTGAAAGTAGATACTTTGCCGGCACTTTCTTTTTTATTGGGCGATTACTTTGTTTGTTGGGTTGGGCAAATCTAGTTGTCAAATCCTTTGATTTTCGGTTGAGTTTTACAAAAATAGTAAAAAAGAGTTCAGTTTGACTACTTTTAATTTGTGCCCATAGGTGTTAAAAATTAATCTTATTTAAAGGCTATTAATTTTCCTTCAGCAACCAATTTCTGAATAATGTCAGCTTCTGCTTTATCTGCAATTAACCTGGAAATCAAAAGAGCTTCTTCCCTGAAATCTACCGATTCATTGTCGAAAGAATTGTTAGCTTCAACTGGAGCAACAAATCCTCTTTCCATCACTCTCTGAATGGCTTTAGCTTCTTCCTTGTCTGCAATTGATTTAGTTATCAAAAGAGCTTCTTTACCGAAGTCGGTTGTTTCAGTACTGTTTTCATTTTCGAACGAATTGTTTGTTTCAACTGGAGCAACATATCCTCTTTCTATCACTCTCTGAATGGCTTTAGCTTCTTCCTTGTCAGCAATTGATATAGTTATTAAAAGAGCTTCTTTACCGAAGTCGGTTGTTTCAGTGTTGCTTTCATTTTCGAACGAATTGTTTGTTTCAACTGGAGCAACATATCCTCTTTCCATCACTCTCTGAATAGCTTTAGCTTCTTCCTTGTCAGCAATTGATATAGTTATTAAAAGAGCTTCTTTAGCGAAGTCGGTTGTTTCAGTGTTGCTCTCATTTTCGAATGAATTGTTTGTTTCGCTTGGTGCAACAAATCCCAATTCAATCACTTTTTTGTTCGTCTTTGCTTCTGCCATGTCGGCAATCCATTCAGTAACCAATAAAGCTTCTTTTCCATAGTCAACAGTTCCGTTTTGTTCACTTTCGAACAAAGCAATTTTTTCATTCAAAACGGCAAAATTTTCGTTTGCATTGATCAATCCAGAATTTTTTACTTCGAAATTTACTGCTGAGTTAGCATTTAATACTCCGGTAAATACAAGTGCGCTAACTGTAATTAAGGTTCTAATTTGTGTTTTCATGACTTTGAGTTTTAATGTTTAAAATTTTGTTTTCTGTTTCTAAAAATTGTTTTCTGATTCTATAGACGCTTGAAATTTGAATTCGTTACAATGTGTATAGTACATTTTTAAAAATTCTACCTTTCGTTGCATTGTTGTTTGTACTGCAAATATATATAGAAAAACTAATACCATGCAACACATAGTACTAAAATATTTCAAATATTTTTTAAATAAATCTTTATATGTCTGATTATTAATATTATGTGATATTAATATTTTTTGAAATAAATTAAATATTTTTCAATTTGAATCGATTTTGTCGTTCATTCGGGTGTGAAATCGTTCAAAACAGATTTTCTGAACGACAAAAAATCTCAAAATAGACAGTGAAAATATTTTTCAGAATAGAATATAACCGAACCTGATAGTTTTACTTTGGTTTGAAAACTACCTTAAAGTTGATGGGTCCAATTGGGAAAGTAGAGGTGGGGATGAACTTATTTGAATTTGTGTTTGTATAAAAAATGAATGCTGTAATCATCCAAATCTGGTTTCGGATGATTACAGCATTGCGTATTAAATACGGAGATAGTTGGGATGGGTCCCGTTTATTGACAATGAATGTATTTGAGGACGATGGCTCTTGTAGCCTCCGCATTTCCCATCAATTCACTGCTCAAATTTTTATCTTGAAATGCAGTTAACGATTCGATGGTAAAATTCATCAATTGGTTCGGAAAAATGCCATCCTTTTCAAAAATCTCACGCTTCGAATTTAGTCGTTCTCCCGATTCAACGCACGATGCAGGTAATTGCTGCAATTGCTGTGCTGGTATATTCCTGAAAATATTTCCTTCAACGTACAACTGGTCGGCCATTTCCAGGGCATTAGGCATTTCTATTCCATGTAACGAGGCTACAATTAATCCGGCCAGAATCAGGTGAATATTGGCGCTTCCATCGGGTACCCGAAACTCAAAAGTTTGGCGGCTATCGCCATTTTTAGCCGATACATTGATGTCGGGGTTGGCTTTGGCAGCCATGTTCTGCTTTCCTGTCCATCCAAGAGGAACGCGCACCAATGCGGAGCGGTTACGATCGCCCCAGCATATTTTTGTAGGCGCCTCCTGATTTGGAACCAGGCGCAAATAGGAGGTTGGTATGGTATTCCCAAAAGCGGTGAGTGCATCGGCAACATCCAGGATGCCGGCAATCATTTTTCGGGCCGTTGGCGATAATTTGCCATTTTCCAGCACAACATTTTGCCCGTTTTTTTCGATCAGCATGTGAAAGTGAAGTCCGCTGCCGGCTTTCCCGACTGTAATTTTCGGTGCAAAACTGATCTCAACTTTTCGCTTTTCGGCAAGCATGCGCAACACCCATTTGGCAATGATGAGCTGGTCGGCTGCAAATTCAGGATCGGTTGGTAAAAATTCAATTTCGTGCTGCTCAAACGATTCATCGCCCATCGAGAAATTTCCTACTTCAGAATGCCCATATTTGATTTTGGCACCGCAAGAGGCAATCAGCCGAAGCGCTTCTTTACGCATTCCCTCATATTTGGCAAATGGTTCCGATTCATGATAACCTTTCTGGTCGGCTGCCGGGAAAATTCCTTCGATTTTGCTGTTCACATAATATTCAAGCTCACCCATCATCTTCATGTTTAAACC
Source organism: Aquipluma nitroreducens (assembly GCF_009689585.1). Lineage (GTDB taxonomy): Bacteria > Bacteroidota > Bacteroidia > Bacteroidales > Prolixibacteraceae > Aquipluma > Aquipluma nitroreducens. The sequence goes on from NZ_AP018694.1 coordinate 5,007,116, forward strand.
TGTAGTTTTCCTGAAATGTGAGATTGCCTTTTGCAGGACATATTCCGGCGATAATTCGAGCTGATTTCCTTCATGATCAAAGAATGAGCACAGTATTTCAAGAGAAGGCACATCAGCGAATGGGTTGATGAAGGCTGTCCGGTATCGTGGAATTACATATAAATCAGAACTCCCGGTTTCCATAAAAGGAAAAAGACTTGACCCGTCAACCCGTTCGCCAAAGGTTAAAATGCTCTCCAGATGTTCATGACCGGTGATGATAAAATTAAGTGTTTTGAGTCGTCCATCGCCGGCTACATATCTAAAGTTTAATTCCTGAATCTGGTTTCCTTCGACAAATTTGATCAGGTCTTCGCGGGTAAATAGTTCGGCAGGTTTTTGAAGATAGCGAACCAGCGGATTTGGATTAAAAGAGAATAAGCTTTCCATAAGTTTCGTGTTTTGTTTATCCAGAGAAGTACTTTGTTTATCTGGATTTGATCCATCGAACTTAGATCTTTTTAGACTCGCAAATGATGAGCAAGGTCATTCGAATCGGGTGATTAAAATCAACAAAACAGAAGAGAGCCACTCTTTCGAATGGCTCTCGGCATATTGGCATCACAAGATGCACGTTTTATTCTTGGTTTTTATGCTTTTAACAACCTCCGCCAGATGTGGCTTCTTTACGAACAGTAATTACCACCTGAGGTTTCTTTTTCTCGGGTTGAGCTACTTTTATTTCCTGTTTTGCCTTCATGGTCGCGGTATCCAGCAACATGACTTCAGTAGCAGGTAAAGCGGGTTTCATTAATTCATTGGTTGCAACATATCCCCCTTCTAAAGTTTTCAGGTTGGTGTAGCCCATCTGTTGTAAAAGTAAACAGGGTGCAATGGTTTGCAATTCATCACTTCCATAGAGAACTGCCGTTTGCCCGTTTTTTTTAAGTCGGTTAAACAGTTCGAGCGATTCTTCGTCGAGTAGGTTTCGAACTGGAATATTAATGGCATTCTCGGCATGGCCTTGTGCGAATAATTCTGTTGTACGGATATCGATGAGTTGCGCACCTGCCAAATCCGAGATTGTCACCTGGTTCTGCTGATCAACCATCATTTTCATCGCTTGATCTGTTCCGGTTTGATATTCAGGCAACTTTGGCCTAAATAAAAATGCCAGAAACACGATAACGATTGCAAGTCCAAGCAGACTTAACCAGATTTTATTCGATTTAATGAATGGATTCATTGGTACTTTTTTAGATTTTACTTTTGCCTTTTTACTTTTGCTCTTTGCCTTATTTTAGCAACCGCCTCCCGATTTGGCTTCCGGCGCTTTTCTGATGACTTTGACTTTTACAGGAGCTTTCGCCGCAACCGGAGTTTCTGATGTTTGTCCGGCTCCGGTAAAATATTGGCGGGCAGCATTTCTGAAACTCATCAGGTCAAGGTCAGCCGACGATGCCGTTGAAGAAACCTCGCCGGGTTTGATGATCGTATTGTACCATTCGTTCAAACCACCTTTCAGGATATATAACCGATTGATTGAATAGCGTGTGCCAAGTAGCCAGGCTTTTTCAGCCATCAGATCAGAGTTGGAATACAATATTTTATCTTTCCCGGGTTGGTTAAGCAATTCGAGAGTGGTGGCCGAAAGCAGCGAATCGGGTTGAATGTTGATTGCCCCGGGCAAGGCGAATGCTTTAAACTCATTAGCCGGACGAAGATCGATGAGCAACAATGTCGGATCGTTTTCGATGATTCGGTGAGTAACCAAATCAACCGAAAGGTACCTCGACTTTTCGGTAATTGCCGACAATAAAGCTTTCGGATCGGTTTCTTTTAAATCTTTTTTTTTCGGCAGAACAACCAGTCCCAAGGCCAAAACAATCAGAAGAACAGCAAGTATGGTGTATTTTCTTTCCATGATTTTTCAGGGGATTAATATTCTACTTTTTTAACTTTCTTCTGAACCCATGCTGCTCCGAAGAACATGCCCACGGCTGCCAAAACAAGAAAGAACGTAAACAGTTCGGGTGAAATTCCGAAGACTGAATTAATCATTTTTGCGCCTTGCGAGCCGCTGTAATACATGTTTTCGAATATTGGAAATGATTCAGAAAACAGAAACACGCCAAGGAACATCCCACCGAAAAATACAAGTCCGTCGAGTCGGCCAACTGCTGCTGCACACAAACTGGTTCCGGGGCAAAAACCACCCATCGAGAATCCAATTCCCATGATAATTCCGCCAACAATAGCCGAAGTTAAAAAGGTTGGCTGAATGTAGAGCAATGTGTAATCGACAAGGCCGAAGTAGCTTAGGTAAAGTAAACCCATTGAAGCTACAATGGCCGCGGTAAAGAACACCTTTACAACCACAAAGTCGTAGCCGAAAAATGTGCCTATAATTTTGCGGGATGAAGAAAATCCTGAAGATTCGAGCGCAAAGCCAAAACCCATACCGATTAATACGGCAAATATATTGTCCCATGCCTGGGATACAATTCCTGATGAAATGATTGGTCCGATCATAATTTTTAGCTTAAATAGTTAAATCCAGTTTTTACGGAGAATCCATGCCACAACAAAGGCAGTTCCGAAAATAGCAACCATGGTGATGTAACCTCCGAACGATAAAACAGCCATTCCGCTTAACGCTGCCCCACTGGTACATCCTCGGGCAAGTTGCGCGCCAAATCCAAAAACGAGTCCTCCCCCCAACGCAAACCAAAGTCGGCGACGCGAGGTGATTTTAGGCGAATGTTCAACTTTCATTTTCAGGCGATTAAAAACAATTCCCGAAATAAAAGCCCCTGCTAAGACTCCAAGTACTTCATAAATTAGCCAGTTGTTCATCGGTCTATTGTCGCCACCGGCAAACTGACTGTAATATGCCGATTTTTCAACATGTTGCGGTGCAACTGCATTTACCGTTGCAGCAACCGTATTTTTTACGGCTCCACTGGCTCCAACTCCACGGCCCGAAATGTAAAACGAAAGTAAAAGAACAGTTCCAAGTATCACTCCACCCAAATAAGGATTGAGGTAGAATGATCCGTCGTTTTTTATCTTCTTCATTGTTGTGTATTTTATATTTTCAAAATGTTGCGTGTTTCGGATTTTTAGCCCGTAACCCGATCAGTATAAATATCTTGTAATTTGGCCAGCTTCAACCATCAGAAACCTGAAGATCAATCCTCCTATAAGAATTAGCACAGCAGGTACAGCAATTGGTACTTTATAGCCTTTCAGTTCAAAAACTTCAAGTACAGCAGGGAATATCAGGCCAAGAATTACAACGAATGCAAAGAATGGAGCTGTGAATTTTCCTCCCAGGAATAGGTTTGCAGCATTAATCTGGACTTCTGACCCTGCCAGAAAGCCCATGAATAAATGGATAATAAAGAACAGTTCTACGATAATCAGTAGAATGTCAATTCTTCCCATAATCTTTCGCTCTTTGTGATCTTTACTCATTAGCATGATGACAGCCGCGGCAGTTGACATTCCGGAGACCAAAAACAGTGGCCCGAGAATCGATGTATTCCATAAGGGACGGGCATTGAAAGCTGACAATAGTATTCCAGTATAAATACCAAGAATGATAGCATAAATAGCCATTGGCCACGCAATGATTTTTCTGTTTTTAATTAACCAGGCTTCTATTGTATTCAGAATCTTGAATTTCCAATCCCAATTTGGAAATGCCTCTTTAACGTAACTGGCTGACCAAAGAATAGAGATTGGTGTGATGATCATTAAAACCCATGAACCCCAGCCCATTGGCGATTCCAAACGAATGGTCGTGTAAAGTTGCCAGAAGTAAAGTTTGTGTTTCAAGTCAAGAAACAGAAAGAAAAGTCCTAGCATCAATATAAAAGGAACGAGTAATGGTGCTTTCTTGACTGTGGCTTCCATTTTGTTTTCCTTGCCCATGATGGTGAAAAAGCTGGCAAAGAATAGGATTCCGGCTGCCAAACCACCCAGAAACAGGTAGCCTGGAATCTGCCAGTGCCATATATTTAGATAAGGATCTATATTTGGAATGTTGCGTCCGCTTGCGAATAATTCTTCTTTCATAGTATGTTATTTTGAACCACATAGAGCACATAGTTTATTTTTGTAACGCAATTGTGTGTATATGTGGTTGATTTTCATTTTGGTATAGTTTTATTTTTGTAACAGAAAATAGGTTTTAAATTTTTTTTCTATGTGTTCTATGTGGTTAATTATTGGGTTTATACCAGATAAAATATCTGTGGTTTGGTACCTGCTTCAGGAGCCAGTGATTTGAATTTACGGTTCTTCAGCACGTTTACAATTTTCGAATTTGGATCGTCGAGGTCGCCAAAATTCATGCAACTGGTTGGGCAAACACTCACACAGGCAGGATTTTTCCCTTCACGAACCCGGTGAATGCAAAAAGTGCATTTGTCAACGTATCCATCCGGATGCGAGTAGCGCGCATCGTACGGGCAGGCTTGGATGCAGGCTCCGCAGCCGATGCACTTGTCGTGATCAACCAAAACAATTCCGCCATCTTCGAAATGACTTGCTCCGGTTGGGCAGCATCGAACACATGGAGAATTGTCACAATGATTGCAACGTTCGGTGCGAAGTTCGATGCTTACATTCGGGTAAGTTCCGTCAACAACTTCAACCACCCAATCGCGGCAGAAACCTACCGGTACATTGTTTTCGGTCTGACAGGCTACCACGCAATCGCTGCAGCCTACACATTTCCGGGTATCAATAGCCATTGCATATCTCATAGTTTAGCCTCCTTTTTAGGTTCGTCTTTCAAAAATGTGACGAAATTTCCACGCATTCCGGTTCCGCCCATGATTGGGTCAATCGCCACATCGGTTATTAATTCAGTATCGTTTACACCACGTCCAAATGCATACGTCAGCGGTTTATGATGGTGTCCAAAGCCATGTACAATGTACACTGAATCCCATCGGATGCGCTCTGTAACCCTCACTTTAACTGAAAAATTGGAAACTACGCCATCCTGATTTTTCAACCAAACATACTGGTCTTTTTTCAGTCCCCACAATTCAGCAACCTGAGGATTTACCCAGACTGCATTTTCGGGCATCAGCGCTACCAGATTTCGGTTATTGGCCGTACGACTGAAAGTGTGCATCGGTGCACGTCCGTATATCAGACGGTAAAAGCCTTCCTCTGGTTGGGCATGAGCCGTAAATTTTGGCATTGAATCGAATCCTGCTTCTTCCAGTTCCTTTGAAAATAATTGTATTTTTCCTGAAGCGGTCTTGAATTTATGATCAGAATCAGGTAAAATGTAAGCTGGAGTTTTTCGAGCATATTTTTTCACCCCGATACGCTCCATTTCTTCGAGCGACAGACCCAGTTGTTTCAATTGCCAGTCAATTACTTCTTTGAAATCGGTAAAGTTAAAATAAGCCCCAAGTCCAAGGCGTTCGCCGATTTGTTTGGCAATCCACCAGGCTGGTTTTGATTCGTACATCGGTTCAACCGCCGGCATTCGCAGCACAAGCGTTGGTTCGCGGTGTGGTGTGGCGCGCAGATCGTCATACCGTTCAAGGTAAGTACATTCAGGCAAAACCACATCGGCATATCCAGTAATTTCCATTGGCATGGTATCAACCACCACCAGTAATTCGAGCGATTGCATGGCTTTCATCAATTGCTCTTTCAGCGGTATCGAAACGATGAGGTTTGTTCCTGAAACTATCCAGCCTTTTATCGGATGAGTATTTCCTTCCGCAGGAATAGATGCTTCTATTATTGTATTTGTAATTGATTCTTTAGCTAACGGATATCTTCCGTTAAGAGTGTCTTGCCACGACCAGCTAGGTTTTGGATAGGCCGGGTGCGGAAAATCAGGAACTTTAATACCTTCTTTGAAGAAAATTCCTCCGCGGTTTCCCCACGATCCCAGCAAGGCGTTCAGGATTGCAATTGCCCGCGAACGTTGAACATCGTCGCCGTACCAACTGGTGTGGCGTCCGGGGTGTATTATTGTAGCTGGCGCAGCGTTGGCCATTTCACGGGCAGTATTGCGGATAACTTCAGGTTTAATGGTTGTAATTCCATACGCCCATTCCGGAGTGAAACTTCGAACATGTTCTTTCAGTTCGTTGAAACCTTCAGCATATTTGGCTACATATTCTTTATTGTAAAGATCGTTATAGATGAGTACGTGAATCCACGATAGCAAGAGAGCCAGATCGGTCGATGGTTTAATAGGTAACCAGTATTTCGATTTACTTGCGGCTGTTGATAAGCGTGGATCGACAGTTATGATGGTAGCTCCTTTGTCGATGGCTTCCGACATTTCCTGAACCTGCCCGTTGTGCATGTTCTCGCCGATGTGTGATCCGATCAGCACGAGACATCGAGTATCGCGGATGTCAGTTACTTCCGGACTGCTCACCGATTCACCGAAAGTGAGTTCGAAACCCGTATCGCGAGGACCACGGCATTGAGCAAACGAAGGGGCTGTTACGTTATTTGAGCCATAAGCATTGAGCAATTGTGTAAAATATTTGCCTGAACTTCCGTGGTTGAATAGCGCCATGCTTTCCGGGCCATCTTTCTCAGCAATTTCCTTCATTTTTTTAGCGATGAAATCAAACGCTTCTTCCCAACTTGCTTCACGATAGGTTTGTTCCCCATTTTTGGTAATACGAATCAGGGGCGTTTTTAAACGATCAGGATCCGAAAACATTCCGACACCGCCTGTTCCGCGTGGGCAAAGACGACCGTTACATTGCGGATCGTCAGCATTTCCTGTAATTTTCTGAATTTGGCCTTCGGTTGTAACATGTGCCCATCCGGCACATTTCCAGAAACAAACTTCACAATAGGTGGAAACCTTTTTCAATATGGGAGCCGATTTTAATCCTCCTGAAAGTTTTTTTGAAGAAGATCCTACGGCCCAATTCATTGTGCCACCTGCAATTGCAGTAGCGCCTAACCCTAATGAACCAATTTTTATAAAATTCCTCCGCGTATGCATTTTGCTGATATTTAGAGTTTTGTGGAATCGTTTTGATCGTAATCAAAATCGTTACGACTATGATTTAAACAAAAGTACTTGATTGCTTGGGTTTAGCAAATGACTTTTACTCTAAATATATAGATAATTGCAGGTATTCTATTAATTATCAGATTATCAGATAGATATGTGGTATTTAATTGTCTCATATAATTTTATGAGGTCAGTCATGTAGAAAACTGATCTAACGCAGTTTTTGAAAATAAAATGGATAAGCTTGGTTCAGTTATAAAAGTTGTAGATTTGAATCGCTGAATGTTATTTATAATGGGAATACAAAAACCGATATCGCGAAATACATTTTTTCGAGTTATGTCAGGCTTGATTTTGGGGCTGTTTGGCTGGATTTGGTATCGGCTTTCAGGCTTTCAAATTGAACATGAGAACCGAATGGAGTACCGGCACGGTCTGGATTTGCCGATGGGATTGAGCTATTACGAAAAATATTACCTGTTCAGGAGCGATCAATCGGTAAGGGCTTTCTTGACTAAATGTACCCATGCCGGATGCCGCATCGGTTTGGGAACAGAAACAACTTTGCAATGCAATTGCCATGGTTCCCAATTTGATGCTAAAACCGGAAATCCACTGAAAGGCCCTGCCATTAAACCACTTCAGGAAATTGAATGCCGGTATGATGAAAAGAATGGTCAATGGGTGGTGAGGATGAAAGAAAAATCAGTAAAAACCACATAGAACACATAGCTAAATTTTCTATGTGCCCTATGTGGTTCAACAATATACATGATGCGCCTACAAAAAGTAAAGAAGTTTCTACAATTTGATACGGCAGGATGGATCGCCAGTTCATCGCTGCTGATCTGTGCCGTTAGTGGAATTTTACTGGCCATTCCTTACGATTTTACACATGCGCATCAGTCTGTTTCTGAACTGCTTTTATACAATCCCGCCGGATCGCTGGTTCGTAACCTGCATTACTGGAGTGCACAGTTGTTTTTTATTTTTTCGGTTATCCATGTGTACGACCACATGTCAAAATCTACAGAAACCAATGTTCGAAATCGTCGTACCTGGCTGATTCTATGCCTTGCGCTGGGTTTTATGGGTTACGAAATGATTTCGGGCTTTATCCTGAAAGGCGATGCTGCGGGGATTCAGGCACAGCGAATTTTAGCTTCGTTGCTCGAATCGGTGCCTTTTTTCGGGAAACTTTTGAGTTCAGCTTTTACCGGGGTGGGTGAAAATAGTCAGGTTGTTTACATCCAGCATGTGGCTACCGGAACTATTTTGTTATTTATCGCCGTTTACGATCATGTAAAAACCATTTGGCCAAAGCGCAAATCCTGGCTTATTGTTTTTTCGATTATTCTGATTCTCAGCGTGCCGTTTCGGGCACCGCTTGGTCAGGCTGACAGTTCACAAGTTAAAGGTCCGTGGTTTTTCGTCGGAATTCAGGAAATGCTTCATCTCACTAGTCATCCGGTCTACATTATAATCCTGATTCTCCTTTTACTCATCATTATCTATTTTCTTCCACGCTTCCGGAGAAATTACAGAAGGCTGACTAAACGCATTTTGCTTGTGGCTGGCATTTTTTACCTGATGATGACATTGATTGCATTGCTTTTTAGGGGTGAAAACTGGGAATGGAAATCATGGAACGAAAACAAACTTTCCGAAGAAAGACTGCTGATTTTTGACCCGATAAATTTATTCAGTTCCAATGATCAGAAGGTAATTCCTGAAAATCAGAGGAGAGAGAGCTGTCTTCTCTGTCATGCTTCGATGAAAGGGTTGTCTGAATCGCACAATCCATCAGTAATGGGCTGTGTGGCTTGCCATAAAGGCGATGCATATGCAACTGGAAAAACAATGGCTCACCGGAACATGATCTTGGTGCCGGGTAATTTTTCGAATGTGCGGCAAACCTGCGGAACCAAAAATTGCCATGCCGATATTACGGACAGAATGCAGAAATCGCTGATGACCAGCCAAAGCGGAATTATTGCCGTTGATAAATTTGTATTTGGAGAATCAACTTCATTGAACGATACTTTTCACGTCAAGAATCTTGGGCATTCGGCTGCTGATACGCATCTGCGCAACCTGTGTGCGGGATGTCATCTGAGCATGGAAAAGACCAAAACCGGGAATGCCGACTGGCTCGAAAGGGGAGGTGGTTGCAACGCCTGTCATTTACACTATTCGGATGATGCCACGGCAAGCATGAAACGGATGCAGACCAAAACTTCCGGAGCAACTGAGGAAATTCATCCGACCATCGATATTCAGGTTTCGAACGACCGCTGTTTGAGTTGTCACAGCCGTTCAGGACGGATCTCGCTGAGTTACGAAGGCTGGAATGAAAGAGGAGAGGGGGCGCCCGAAAATAGTCATACACAAACTAAGGTTTTGCCTGATAATCGGGTTGTCGAATTTGTGCAGGCCGATGTGCATCATCAAAAGGGAATGGCCTGTGTTGACTGCCATACATCATACGACCTGATGGGCGATGGGAAACATCATACCCACAAGGAAGATGCGGTGAGTGTGCAATGCGTGGATTGCCATACCACTGGAAAAGCGAATTCGATAGCTGTTTCATCACTTCCTGATAAAGAATCGCAGATGATTGCATGGTTGCGCAAGACTGATCCAAAAACCAAAGTGGTGCTGACTACCAAAAATCAGCATCCGATCATGAATACCCGGGTTGATTCACTTGATCGCATTTTCCTGACGGATAAACTGACTGGGAAAGATCATGAGTCGAAACCTGCGGCATCGGTTTGCACCAAAGGGAAAGGGCACAGTCGGCTGAGTTGCGAAGCCTGCCACACGGCCTGGGTGCCGCAGTGCATTGGTTGTCATAATTCCTATGAGAGAGAAACTGCCGGATTCGATCTGCTGACGGGCAAAACCACGAAAAGTACCTGGGTTGAATTTGCCGGAAATAGTTTTGCTGAACCGCCAGTATTGGGCGTTAATTCGGTCACCAATCAGGTTGTGACTGCCATGCCCGGAATGGTGCTGAGCATTGACAAAAAGTCGTTTGAAAAGGGAAAAGGGAAAAGTTTTCATCGGTTGTATGCGCCAACTTCAGGACACACGACTCAACGCGAAGGCCGCAGTTGTAAATCGTGTCACAACGATCCGCTGGCGATTGGTTTTGGACGCGGTGAGCTGATTTTTAAACAGGCAGGAAATGTCGGTAACTGGACGTTTGAGCCGAGGTTTGCACTCAATCCGAATGATAATTTGCCTGAAGATGCATGGATCGGATTCCTTCAGGAAGCCAAACCACCTTTTGCTACCCGAGATTGGCTGCGGCCATTCAACGTTTCCGAGCAAAAGCGGATTCTGGAAGTTGGCGCCTGTCTGAATTGTCACGATGAAAAATCAAAAGTGATGAATCAGGCATTGGAAAATTACGAGCAAACACTGGCCAGACGAAGTAAAAATTGTGTTTTGGTGAAATAAAATATTCCGGATAATCTGAAACGAAAAATGCCGGGAAATCCCGGCACTTCAAATCCTTATTTTTTAATGCAATCCTTATTTGACAATCTGATTTTCCGGGTTTGACGACCAGTCGGCATACGAACCGCCGTAATATTGCACGTTCTGGAAACCGGCGATTTCTTTTAGCCCAACGAGTAAAGTCGATGCTTTTACGCCAGAATTGCAATACACCACGATTGGTTTTTCAGGTGTGGCGCCAAATTTAGAAGCGGCAGCAATAATCTCGTCTTTGGTTTTAAAAGCTCCGGTTGGGGTGAGTACTTCCCGGTAGTTCATCCACACGGCTCCGGGAATGTGTCCTTTGCTTTTCTTGGCAGCATCAACGCCATTAAATTCTTCTTTCTCGCGACCATCAAGCAAAAGCGTTCCTTGTGGCAGGTTTTTCACTTCGTCCATAGTGAGCGATTTGTATTTGCTTTCGGCTAACGCAAAAGTAGTTGGCTTGGCTGTTGCCGGATTTGAATTCAGTACCAGTTGGGCAGCGGCAAACTCTTTGGCATCAACATGTAAACTCCAAACATCAGCGGCTCCAAGCGATTTCAGGATCCACCAAACACGGTTGTTGTGCTTGTTCGACTCGTTTTCGTACACCACAATTTTGGCGGTATTCGAAATGCCTTTCTTTCCAAGGATTTCGGCTAGTTCAGGAGCCGGTCTTAGTTTTCCTTCTACGGCGTTGGGTTGGTACAATTCTTTAAAAAACAAACTAATAGCGCCTTGTACATGTTTTTTGGCGTACACATCAGGAGCATTTACATCGACGATGACCAGGTTTTTATTTGTTTTAAGTTCGTTGGCCAGATCTTTGGCTGAAATGACCGGACTCTGAGCAAACGAATGGATGGCCATTAATGCCAAGGCAAAAGCGAATAATTTTTTTAGCATGTTTATCGTTTTTAGGATTTATAAATTGACGGTTTTTTTATAATCTCTGCACAAAGTTAGCGGTTAATTCAAACAAAGCGAATTTGATTTATATAGATTTTAAAACTAATTTCGGGCAGATAAAACTGATGCAACGCAGTTTTTTTTGTGAGGTATTAATTTTTATATAAAACATGAACGAACCAATTGAAGCTAAAGGAATAAGCCATTGTTCAGTATTTGATTCTGAAAAAAGTTGGTACGACTTATTGTCGGATGATGAAAAAATACTAATTGATAAGCATTCGGTTAGCATTAATTTTAAAAAGGGAGAGACTGTTTGTAAACGCGGTGCATTTGCTTCGCACATCTATTACATGGAAGATGGTTTAGTTAAAGTTTACCTTGAAGAGAAGAATAAGAATCTTATACTTATGCTTGCCATCCGCAATAACTTATTAGGCATGGCAGCTATTTTTGATGGAAACGATAAATTGCCATACTCCGTAACGGCATACACTGATTCGAGAATCAGAATGATTGACATCAATGTATTCAGGCAGATTTTAAAACAGAATGCCGATTTTTCTTTTCATGTCATTAATCTTCTCAACGAAAAAACCGCACAGATTTATGGCCGCTTCTTCTCTTTAACTCAAAAGCAACTGCACGGGCGTTTAGCTGATATTCTGTTGTGTTTAGCGAACCGGATATTCCAAAGCAATTCGTTTGAGTTGCCGCTTTCACGTGCCGATTTGGGCGATTTAACTGGCATGTCGACAGAAAGTGTCATCCGGATGATGAAAGAATTTAAGGATGATGGCCTGATCGGGATGCATTGCAAAAGTATTGAATTGCTCGATATTGCACGATTGGAGCGTATCAGCGAATTTGGTTGATTAAATTGGTATGCAGTAACTTTAAATCCTGACTGTTTTTTCAGGAATCTCCTTTAATTTTTTCAATTCGGTTTTAGAAATGACACGACTGTCAAAAAACTCAAATTATTGAAGTGTTTTTTTCGACTATCTACAGCATTTGTTAAAAAAGAGTGCGGAATTCTCCGTAAACTGACATTCCGTTACAAAAACATGATTTTTTTCCGCTTTTCTTTTATCGAAATCAGTATTTGTACCTCAAATTTTAATCTGAATAGACTACTTTTACCGCCTTTAATAAATTAGAAAATTGAATATGAGTTTTCAAAATAATCCACACACTTTTCATATCCCTGTTTTGGGCTTGTGCTACACCATGGATACACCAATAAAGGTGGCACATTATGGAATATCATCTGCTATTTCGCTGGTCGACGATATTACCATGGAAAAACTAAGGGAATTTTATTGTCAGAAGTTCAATCTGCCTTTTCAGTCGATTCCTACAAAAACTGAAGATCATCGGGCAAAACGGATCACAGCTTACCTGAATACTGTTCAGGTAATTGTGAAACAAAAGTTCGAGAACCTGAAAAATTCAGTTTCCCAAAAGGAAGAAGAGCTGGAAAAATACATCGCCATGTTGCCTGATATGTCTGAAATCAAACAGAAATTCAATCAGATGATCAATACTGCCGATATGAAGCAGAAACTGTCAGAATGGTTGAAAGAAAACCTGGTGGCTGGCGAAATTGATGTCAACATCATGTCGAAACTCGATCGCGATAACTTTAAGGATGGCGAAAAGCTACCATCCATATACAGCGATGCCCAGGCGTCGTTGCGCGGTTTCGCTTTGAGCGATTTAAGTTCTTCGTTGGTACTTTCTGCCGGAATGAATCCACGTTTGTACAGCTATTTGGAAGAATTCGAAGATTTTTATCCGAATGCTCAAATGGAACTGAAGAAGAAAGTCATACTGAAAGTTAGTGATTACCGTTCAGCTTTGATTCAAGGACGTTTCCTGGCTAAGAAAGGAATATGGGTCTCCGAATACCGTGTTGAATCGGGCTTGAATTGCGGAGGTCATGCTTTTGCAACCGATGGATTTTTGATGGGGCCGGTCCTGGAAGAGTTCAAACAAAATAAAGAGCAATTGATTGAAACCGTTCACGATATTTATGTGAAAGCGTTGGCCGAGAAAGGAAAACCGGTTCCTGAAAAGCCATTCCTGATGAAAATTACAGCGCAGGGTGGGGTAGGCTCTAACACAGAACACCAGTTCCTGCTCGATTATTACAACCTTGATTCGATTGGGTGGGGCACGCCTTTTTTGCTGGTTCCCGAAGCGGTTACTGTTGACGAACAAACCCTGGAAGTGTTGGTAAATGCCAAAGAAGAAGATCTTTACATGAGCGATGTTTCGCCTTTAGGTGTAATTTTCAATAATGTTCGGGGAACTGGCATGGATTTGAAAAAAGAGGCTCAGAATAAAGAAGGAAAATACGGTTTTCCTTGTGTGAAAAAATACCTGGCTTTGACTCCGGTTTTCACTGAAGAAGGCACCTGCACCGCTTCAAAGGAATTCCAGCGTAAAAAAATTCAGGAATTGAAAGAGCAGAACCTGAATGCAATGGAATTTGAAAAGGAACTGAATAAAATTACAGATAAAGCATGCCTATGCAACGGACTTACCGCTTCGTCGCTAATGGAATATGGTTTAGATACCAAGATTGAAGGTACAGCAGTAAGTATTTGTCCGGGACCTAATTTGGCTTACTTTTCAAGCACTTATTCGCTGAAAAAGATGGTTGACCACATTTATGGGCGTACTAATGTTATGGAACGTACCGATCGTCCCAATTTATTTATGAAGGAACTCAGTATGTATATTGAATACCTGAACGGTAAACTGGAAGAAACGGTTAAACCATTCACCGATAAGCAAAAGAAGCACTTTGTGACCTTTCAGGAGAACCTGAACAAAGGTGTTGAATATTACAAAGAGCTGTTCCAGAGATGCAAAACGCAGTTGGAAGATTCTACTTCGAAGAACAACCTGATGGCTGATTTGGAAAAAATGAAACTGGAGCTTGCCAATTTAAAGGCAAAACTGGTTTAAAATGTTTCGGGTTACGGGTTGTGAGTTACGGGTTTATGCAACCTGTAACGCGCAACCCGTAACTATTTTTACTCTATCGAAATCAGCGCTTCGCGGTTTTTCCCATCCATAATTATATGGAGAGGCTTTTCGAACGAAACATGTTTGATGTATTTACCTTCCTCAATTACCGGTCTGTTTTTTAAGATTTCCATGTTGATATTTGAATCAGATGAATTGTGCGGAATGGTAAAATAGCCCACATTCATAGAAGTTACATTGTGGAAAAAGTGCGAACCCAGCGAACCATCCAGCGGAAAATCTTTCAAGCCCATCTCGACAATAACCCTGGCCTTTGAAATGTTGGCCCAGGCTACCGGAATTCCGGTAAACGGATCGCGTGTACCCCAGCGCCCGGGACCTACCAGGATGTATTCTTTGTTCAGGAAATCCATTTTACGGTTAAACTTGCTAATCTCAACTGCAATTTCACGTGTTTTCATTTTGTCGAAACGATCAGGGTCAACAAAAATGACGTCCGTTATTCCCGAAATAATTCCGTTACCCATTCCTCTTCTGGCAAACATGATTGTTTTTTCAGGATCTACATCACCAACATTTACAGCTAGTTGGTCGTCGCGGCGGATTAACGGTTTAATTTGAAGCAGGTAAAATGTAGGAAGCTGGTTTTCTCCGTTTTCCAGATCAACAGCATATTCTATTTCAACAGGCGAACCCATTGCTTCGCGGAACAGTTTCAGCAGCAAAGTTAGGGTGTTTGCCAACGGAATGTGTTTGTATTTGAGTATGTTGGCAAAATCAATTACCCGAAGTCCGGGACTGTCGATGCCCGGAATCAGGCAATCATTTTCATAATCGAAAACCGAAGCACAGTGCTGTAAAACTCCATCTTTTTCGGCTGACGAAATTTTCATCTTTTTAATTGCTGCATTTTCGCCACCATTTTCGAGATCAAACTGGGTATGATCCATGTCGATGGAATAGAACTCCTTTTGTGAATCACGAACCAGGTCGTGATCGCTTAACGTATTAATTTGTGGATATTTCGGACAGAAACGATAGGCATTTTCGCCCCCAACAACGTACATTCCCAATCCGATGGCAGCCACAGCAAAACCATCTTCAGGCTCCATGTACGAAACAGGGTAGAAATTGTACGATTGCGCGACTCCGCTGATGGATGGGTAATAGTGATCGCTGTACTGATGGCCGACAACTTCCTGGATGATTACAGCCATCTTTTCCTCTTCTATTTTGTAATCGACAGCCTCGAAATACGACATGGCCGACTCAGTAAAAATACTCGCGTAAACCAGTTTTATAGCTGTTTCAAGTTGTTGAAATCGAATAGCGATATCGGGGTGGTTGTTTGGAATTAAATAGGTTGAGTACACTCCGGAAAACGGCTGCATCAGCGAGTCTTCAAACAGGCCGGAAGAGCGGATTGCCAATGGCTTCTTCATCTTCTCAAGATAGCTGTATAAACGTTTCTGAAGTTCTTCGTCAAATTGCGATTCGAGGAAAATAGTTTTAGTCCGTTCATAGTCGTTGCTCGAGTATATCTCCTCGAACATGTTGTTGTTCTCCAGAAACTTATCGAACTCGCCTGCCCCTATGACTGCAGTGGCTGGTATCCTAATGTTCATTTCAGGAATAATCTGGGCAAAATCAATGTTTTCCAGAAAATTGCACATAAAAGCCATACCTCGTCCTTTACCACCCAGCGATCCTTTGCCCAGCCGCACCACAAACCGGTTGCCCGAAACTAGTGTTGGGTCAAAATTGATAATCGTACCCCGAAGTTTCTGAATTCGCTCCTTTGCGAACACATTCAGACAAAACTGGCGCAGCTCGTTTGCATTTTTAAAGTCTTCCAGGCGCCTGGGCAACAATTGCTCGGCAATATTTATTTCTCCTCGCGCCATCAGCCAGGTCGAGAATGAATTTCGCTGGCCATGATAAGTTAGCGCCGACTCTGGGATAATGCGGAACATTTCCTGAAATTCGGCCATGTTGTGTGCAATCATAATCGGATTTCCATCAATGTCCTTAAAGGCAAAATTTCCGAACCCCAGGCGTTTATAAATGAAGTTGTGAATATCGAGCGATAAGCTTTCGGAGTTTTTATTGATGAAATCGGCTCCCACATCGAGTGCCTTTTGCGCATTGTTTACATCATGACTTTGCAATAAAATTGGAATCTGGAAGCGCAGAACCGAGCTTACATATTTGAGAATATCAACACCGGCTTCTTCGTCGTCAACTCCGTTGCGCGGAAATTTCACGTCCGAAATTACTGAAAGGAGGTATTTTTGATATTTATTGATAGCTATAACAGCTTCTTCGTAACTGCTTACCAAAATTACTTTCGGACGGCCACGCAATTTCATGATTTTGTGCAATTCATCAGCCGATTTGTCTTCCACAAGGTTTTGTGTTTGCGTCATGATGTTGGTGTACAGCATGGGCAAATACCTCGAATAATACTGTATGGAATCTTCAATCAGGAGAACAACCCGAACATTTCCGTTTAGAGTGTCCGCCTCCACATTTTTTTTGTCCTCGATGTACTTGATCATGGCCAGGAAGACGTTTGAGTTTCCATTCCAGACAAATACCCGGTCAATCGATTCAATTTTAGTTGATGAAGTCTGAAAGTAACGCAAATCGCCATTGTTATTAACTAATAGGAGAATTGGCACTTGTGGTTTGATTTTGTAGATGGCATCGGCAGCCAATATCGGAATGCTTTTATCGACCCCAACCATAATAATTACAAGCTCAAACTCGCGGGTTTTTATCATGCGCAAAGCTTCTTCTTCGGAATTTACACTGGTGAACCTGGGGTAAGTGTAGAGATTTAGCTGAAGGAATTCCCCAAAAATTTTATCGGTGAATTGTCCTTCCCGAACAATGGAATAGCTGTCGTAAAGCGTTGCCAGCAAAAGAATTTCTTTTACTTTGGTCGGCATTAGTTCCTGAAAGATATCCCGATCGCTTTTTTTTAGTTTGTATATTGATGAAAGAGTTACTGAATCAATGTTTTCCATTTTGACGGTTCTTTGAGAATGTGAATACCACGATTACGATACCGAAAAGTATAAAAAATCCGTCTGTAAGTACACAGAATAAAGATGTTTTAAAATTTTGCGGAAGATGTTTTTACTTACAACCTGAAATAAGTAATGAGAAAAATTTATTGTCGTACTTTTAAATGTACTCACCCCTCCGTCCGCAAAGCGGACGTTCCGCCCCTCTCTCGCGAGAGAGGGGCCAAGCCCCGAGCACTCGGGGCGCGGGGTGAGTCGGGATAAAAACACGAATTCAAATGCGACATTATTTCATTCCTATTATTTAATAAGCCTATGTCGATGGAGACGATACTTATTTCACTACGGATGCATTTACTGATAACCGTTTCGCAAAGAAGAAACAGCCGCTTTTTAACGGGAAAGGCCTGATTTGCTTGCTGCTTACGTAAAAGTGACTGCGGTTAACTTACCGGTTTATAGTGTCGTTTCAGCCATTTTGCCAGCCCATCTAATCCGGGAAAAAGAACCCTTTCTGTAATATTTGCCTGATCGAGTTTATCGCGAACTTCGAGTTTTAATTCTTTGGGGATAATAATTCTTCGGTACAAATCGGGATGTTGGATCAACCATTCGTCGAGTATCGCAGTCGGATTATTCATGACCGAGAACAGGGCAAACTGGTTGACGATGCGTTCGTCAAGCGATGGTGGCTCAAAAAACAGTACCTGGTTATCCGTAAATAGCCGGTCAAAATCACCTAAGGAAACTATTTTTTCGAGCATCTCAACCGTGAACGCATTGCATTTCTCTTCAGCCAAACCGTTACTCAGCGGGCTGGGAACCAGTTGATTTACTTTTACAAAATCAACTTTCCAGATTACACCATCGGTATCGTATCTTTCCGTATTGGCAGTGGCAAAATGCATAGCAATAAACGGCGAATAAGTCCAGTCAATCAGCCTGGTGGGCAAACCGTGATGTTGCGCTAAAACGAGTGCCCTCCAGAAAGTTCGTGTAAGCCGGGGATCGCTGTTGATTGAATATTTTCTGAAATTGCGGAGCAGGTGATACTCCAATTCGGGCTTTTCTCCACAGTTTCGCAGGAAACTGTTTTTTAACTCATAATTCAAATCCGATAACCCTCTGAAAGCATAGTCAGAACGGTACCTGCCCATTTCCGGCTTCCACGAATCATGATAAACTTCTTCGCACAATTGCTCCCACGATCGTATGATTATATCGTTCTGTTCAATCATTTATTCAATTTTAATGACAGGTAAATATAAACATTCAACGCGTAGGTCGTTCCGGGGTTTGGGTATAATTTAATGGGAGTTCTTTAAGAGTATTGTGTTAATTCGCTTTTGACGGTTCGTCATCCCGAACGTTCGACTGAGCTCACGTCGAAGGCTTGTTTCGGCATCTCTAGTTCGGTTGAGACCCCGAAATAAATTCGGGGTGACTGGGACTTGACAAAGCCAAGCTAATGCAACACTAAGATCGAGGAAGGGTATGGTTCTTTTGCGTTTTGGCAGAAGGCGATATCGGGCGAATATTCTTTGTTTCGACCGAAATTGCGGTGTCTTTTTTCTGCAATTCAGGTTTTACCTCAAGTGGTTGAGCGTTTCCTTTTTGTTCAGGAAATACTTTTGTTTTATCGATTGCAGTAGGCGTGCTTAACGACGATTTAATCTCAACATGTGAAGTGAGTTTTAGCCCCAACAAATAAAAAACGGATACACCGAAAAGAAATAATCTCATGGCTTGTGTTTTTAGATGAACTAAATTACACCAATTCTTTTAGATTTCGTTGCGTTCTTTTGGCAGAATACCTTGTTTTTTAGTGAAATGCCTGTTTTGCGGTGCGAACTGTACAAATTACAATATGAACGACTAAATTAATCGTGCTTCGGAAATACAATTCCGGCATCTTTTCGAACCCAATCCATGATTTCCATCAGATCGGATGAGAAATTTAAAGGCATCCAGTCGCTTTCTGTTTTTCCGGCGTCGAGGCATTCCATCACATGCGCAGCTTCCAGTTCATAACCAAATCCGGCGCCTTTTTCAAAAGTGATTACTTTTTCTTCTTCCCAATTTTTCCAGTAAGTGAGCGAAGTTGGTGTATAGAATCGCCTGTTTAACCGGACAAATCCGTTTTCGAACGAAAATTCAGTTTGTGTGGATGAATAGGATGCAAAACTCGAAACCAGGGAAGCAATTTCTCCTCCCGGATAACTGAACGACATCATGATCGATTCTTCGGCTCCGGTAGGACAAAACCTGGCCATGGTTTTTATTTCTGAAGGTTTTCCCAGGGCCATTAGCGACATGAAAATCGGGTAGATTCCGATGTCGAGCAGTGAACCTCCGCCCAAATCAACATTGTACAAACGTTTCTCCGGATTGTATTCGGCATTGAAAGCAAAATCGGAATGAACCATTTTCAGGGCTCCCAATTCTCCGGAATGAATAATTTCCAAGACTTTCAGGAAACTGGGTTGAAACCGGGTCCAGAAAGCTTCCATCAGGAAAGTCTTGTTGCGTCGGGCGGCTTCAATCATTAAACCAACTTCTTTGGAATTGATGGCAAATGCTTTTTCGCACAACACCGCTTTTTGGTGGTTCAGGCACAATAAAGCATGTTCGAGGTGATGGGAATGCGGAGTCGCAATGTACACCACGTCCACTTCCGGGTCGTTTACCATTTCTTCGTAACTGCCGTACGCTTTTTCAAAGCCCAGTTCGGAGGCAAATGACTGTGCACTTTCCAGCGAGCGCGAGGCTGCTGCATAAAGTCGGGCGTTGGGGCAAAGTTTTAAGTCGGTGGCGAATTTACGGGCGATTTTGCCGCATCCTAAAATGGCCCAATTGTATGTTTTGCTCATGATGGTTTCGTTTTGTTGGTTGCGCAAAATAACTAAATTTCCTGATCTCAACTCTAACGAGCTAATATTTATTCGTAGTGGGGTATTCCAGACTTGTTTGTAATTTCTTCGATTGTTAATTGATGTTTTTGTTCAGGTGTGGTGAACTTCATTCCCCGAATTCTGTTTGTAGGACAAAACTCAAATGATTACAATGACAGAATTAAAAGCGGAACGGGAACGATTGCCGCGATGGATGAAATCTCCACTGCCTAAAGGAGAAAGTTACCTAAAAGTGAAGCGTTTAATAGCCGACCACCATTTAAATACGATATGCACCAGTGGAAATTGCCCCAACAAAGGTGAATGCTGGAATGCCGGAACAGCCAGTTTTATGATTCTGGGCGATAAATGTACCCGCAATTGCCGGTTTTGCTACGTGCAGAATGATGTGCCTGAACCTGTCGATTGGTTCGAACCGCTACGTTTAGCCAAAACCATACAAACGCTCGGGTTAAAACATTGTGTGATAACTTCAGTAACCCGCGACGATTTAGCCGATGGAGGCGCTGAATTTTGGGCAACAACCATTCGCAAAATAAAGGAACTGAACCCTGAAACCACTATTGAAACACTCATTCCGGATCTGAATGCGCAACCCGAACACCTGCAAAAAGTGATTGATGCTGCTCCTGATGTGATTTCGCACAACATGGAAACCGTTCGCCGTTTGACGCCGAAAGTCAGGAGTACAGCGCGCTACGACCGAAGTTTACAGGTTATTTCCATGATTTCAGCTGCCGGAATTGTATCAAAATCGGGAATTATGGTTGGTTTGGGCGAAACCGAAAGCGAGGTCTTGCAAACCATGGACGATTTACGATCAGCAGGCTGCAAAGTTCTTACCATTGGACAATACCTTCAACCCGACTCGAATTTGTTGCCGGTTCAGGAATACATTACTCCTGAAACTTTTGAAAAGTACCGGACAGAAGGCATGAAACGTGGATTTTCGTATGTCGAAAGCAGTCCATTGGTGCGGTCGTCGTATCATGCAGAAAGGCATGTGAAAGGATAGTCTCAATGCTCAGTCTCAGATAACCAAAAAAAAATTGCGGGTTACGAGATGCGAGTTACTTGAAAATCTCGAACATGCAATTTTGCAGCATAACCCGCAACGCGGATCACGCATCACGAAACACATCAAATAATGAAACGTCAAAAACATATCGTTCAAAAAGTTATCAACCTAACCCCTGAAACATTTATCATTCGGCTCGACCGCGGAGATTTTCAATTTGAACCCGGTCAGTATGTGGTTATTCGCATTCCAGATCAGAATAAAGGAAGAGAGTATTCCATTTACAGCGGCATCAACGACGACTACCTTGATTTTTTGGTTCGTGAGATTCCTGAAGGTGGATTTTCGCGCTATCTGAGGCATTTGTTACCTGGTTCCGAGCTGGATGTTGAAGGCCCAAAAGGTTATTTTATTCTCGATGAGAAAACCAGGAAAGGGCACAAAGCCATGCTAATTGCAACCGGAACAGGGATTTCGCCATTCCATTCGTATGTGAGATCGTATCCTGATCTGAATTTTCGGGTTTTACATGGAGTGCATTTTGCAGATGAAGCCTATGGACGAGAATCTTTCAATCCGGATAACTATTTGTTGTGCACTTCCCGAAGTGATGGAGGTGACTATTTTGGGCGCGTAACCTATTACTTGAAGGAAAATAAGATTGATGCTGATACCATTTGTTACCTCTGCGGAAACTCCGAGATGATTGACGAAGTTTCAACCATTCTGGAGAAATACGGTCTTCCTCCTGAAAATATCCGAACCGAAGTGTTTTTTTAAACCAAAAAATCCTGAATTCATTCCTGAACTCAGGATTTTTTTTGCATTGAATCTATGTTCTATGCTAAATTCTTATTTTTGTGACTACACGAATACTCAATCATTAAATTCAATAGCTCATCGCATGAGAACGATTAGTATCAGTAACGAACTCAAAGAAGGTTGTCCGAAATTAAGGCTGGGCTGTGTTGAAGCCAATGTGAATGTGCATGAGTCTTCCGACGAATTATTGACTGAGATGAATGGTCAGATTCAGCGAATCAGTCAATCACTTGCGATTGAATCCATCAGTAAAATACCAACAATTTCAGCTTCGCGTAAAGCCTACAAAGCTTGCGGAAAAGATCCGGCACGTTACCGTTTGTCGGCCGAGGCTCTGTTACGTCGGGTTGTTTCAGGAAAAGGATTATATCAAATCAATAACGTGGTTGACCAGTTAAACCTGGTTTCAATAACCACTGGCTTTTCGATTGGAGGATATGACGCTGATCAGATTCATGGAAATGTTGTCTTTGGAATTGGTCGATCGGATGAGCCCTATTCCGGAATTGGACGAGGAGAATTGAATATTGAAAATCTGCCTGTTTTTCGGGACGATCATGGTGCTTTTGGTACGCCAACCAGCGATTCTTCGCGAACAGAAGTGCGTGAACAAACCCGACGTTTTCTGATGATCCTGATTGATTTTGAGGGTGATCACATTCTTGAAGGAGCGCTGCAAATGGCTGAACAATTTTTGAAAACCCATTGTCAGGCTGAAAACGTTGAAATAAATATTGTTGATTAAAATATGTGGAGAGCTTGTTGTAAGTTTGCATTGAAACTGTGGGGCTGGAAGACTGTAAATGGTGTAATGCCACATCAAAAAGCAATAATTATAGGTGTTCCACACACCAGCGCCTGGGATTTTGTCATATCATATCTTTATTATACATCGGTTGGGGGAGTTGCCAACATCATGATTAAAAAGGAATTTTTCTTTTGGCCGTTGGGTATTTTACTCCGGAAATTGGGGGCAATTCAGATCGACCGAACCAAAGGAACAACCGTGGTGAAGCAGATCATAAAGGAGATGAATAGTCGTGAAACCATGCATCTGGCTATTACTCCTGAAGGAACACGCGAACGGAATAAACGTTGGAAGGCTGGGTTTCATACCATCGCTAAAGCGACCGGAGCGACGGTTTATCTTGGCTTTTTCGATTTCGGACGGAAAGAAGTAGGTTGGCTGGAAACGTTTGAATTAACTGATGATGCAGAGGACGATATTCGGCGAATGAAAGCATATTATCGTACCCGGGGAGTTGTTGGTAAACATCCGGAATGGTTTTCGGCGGAAGAGTAATTATTTGAAAGTGCCTGAAGTGAGCTAGAGTTCGAAGTGCCTAAAGTTGAAAAATATAAACCATATAACTCTTTGACCATATGACTCAAGAAACCTTACGAATTGCAGTATTTCAATTTGATTTGGCCTGGGAAAATCCTGAAATCAATCGGATAAAAATTGACGAATGGCTCCAGAAAGCTAACCGAAAAATGGATGTTGTTTTTCTTCCTGAAACATTTTCAACCGGCTTTTCTATGAATGTTGAACTTGCAGAATCCATGGATGGTGAAACGATACAATGGATGAAAGCACGGTGCGCTGAGCATCAGCTTGCTTTGTGTGGAAGTTTGATCATCAAAGAAAACGAACAGTTTTTTAATCGTTTAGTGTTTGTAGAGCCTTCAGGAGAAATACATTTTTACAACAAACGCCACCTGTTTACCATGGCTAGCGAAGAAAGTCACTTTCAGCCTGGGACTGAACGGTTAATTGTGAATTACAAAGGTTGGCGGATTTGTCCATTGATTTGCTACGACCTGCGTTTCCCCGTTTGGGCAAGGAACAGGAATGAATACGATATTTTGGTGTATTCGGCCAACTGGCCTGAATCGCGAACTGAAGTTTGGAATACCTTGCTAAAAGCACGAGCCATCGAAAATCAGGCATACGTAGTTGGGGCAAACAGGGTAGGAGTGGATGGAAGTAATATTCTCTATTCAGGAAACTCGCAACTAATCGACCCGAAAGGAACTCAACTTTCGGCAATTGCTGATCACCACAAGGGTATTGTTTTCGCTGGATTTTCGCACAAAGAATTGATGGAATTCAGGAAAAAATTCCCGGTTTTGAACGATGCCGATTCATTTTCATTACAATAGAGTTTACTATAAAATGCGGCCTGGTATTTTGTTGTCTATATGTCCATGCTTCCCGAAGATATGTCCATTTAAGAACATTGATATTTATGGATCTTGCATCGCATTTTTAAAGTGGCATTAAACTCGTTTCTATCTTATACTAGCTTTTAGATATGAAAAAAATAATCTGGACAATTCTCCTTGGAATAACGTTTCTCGGAGCCTCAGCACAAAAGTTTGATCAGCTTGCCAAAACTCCACCAATGGGTTGGAACAGTTGGAATAAATTTGCCTGTAACGTAAGCGAAAAACTCATCATGCAAATGGCTGACGAAATGGTTAGCAGCGGTATGCAGGATGCCGGATATGAATATGTTGTAATCGACGATTGCTGGCAGGTTGACCGCGACGAAAATGGTGAAATTGTTGTCGATAAAGACCGCTTTCCACACGGAATGAAATATGTAGCTGATTACGTTCACTCCAAAGGCTTAAAATTCGGAATCTATTCTTGTGCCGGATCAAAAACCTGTGCCGGACGACCAGGTGGAAGAGGTCACGAGTTTCAGGATGCCCGCACATACGCCAGTTATGGAGTTGATTACCTGAAATACGATTGGTGCAACACCACTACTCAGGAAGCAAAATCTAGCTACACAACTATGCGCGACGGCCTTTTCGCCGCTAAACGACCGATTGTGTTTAGTTTGTGCGAATGGGGCACTGCCAAACCCTGGGAGTGGGCCAAAGAGGTTGGTCATTTGTGGCGGACTACCGGCGATATTGTCGACCGTTGGGATTCGATGATTGATATTTTGGATAAAGAAAAAGATCTTGCAAAATATTCCGGTCCTGGTGGCTGGAACGATCCGGATATGTTGGAAGTTGGAAATGGCGGTATGACAACCGAAGAATACCGGACTCACTTTTCGTTGTGGTGTATGCTTGCAGCTCCGCTGATGGCTGGTAACGATCTGGGAAATATGTCGCCCGAAACCGCTGAGATATTGAAGAATGCTGAAGTAATTGCGTTGGATCAGGATGTTTTAGGCAAACAAGGTTTTTGCTATCGCGATAATGGCGATTACGAAATTTGGATTAAAAAACTGGCGAACAATGAAAAGGCAGCCTGTTTATTAAATCGTAGTGATGAAGAAAAAACGGTTCAGGTCGACTATAATGTTTTATTGAAAGCCAATGATAATTATTGGGCATCAGAACCATACAAACTCGAAAATTACAAATTGCGCGATTTGTGGGAGCACAAAGAAGTTAGCCTCGAAAAAAGCACTGTTTTTGTGAAAATGCCACCGCACTCGGTAAAGGTTTACCGTTTTCTAAAAAAATAAATGACTACCAAACTTATACATTTTAGAATGAAAGCAGGATTTTTAATTTTTTTGATGATGATGGGTCTTTGCGTTTTTGCTAAAGACTACACCGTGAGTTCCCCCAACGGAAGTATAAAGGTGACCGTTTCTGTAGATACACAGATTAAATGGTCGGCAGCAGTGAATAATCAGGCTATTTTTACCAACAATACTTTGAGCCTCGATTTGGGAACTTCGGTTTTAGGCACAAATCCAAAATTAGTTTCAGCAAAAACAACTTCTGTAAAATCAATTGTTCAAACTGTTGTGGCCGTTAAATCGAAAACCATAGACAATACCTATAACCAACTAAGCCTTACATTTAAGCCAAATTATGCCGTTAATTTCCGGGTGTTCGATAATGGGATTGCTTACCGTTTCGAAACCAGCATAAAAGACGAAATTATGGTGAAAAATGAAGAAGTAGGCCTGAATTTCGCTGGAGACTTCGGCGTGCTTTTCCCTGAAGAAGAAACCGTTTACTCGCATTACGAACGCCTTTACCTTGACACAAAAATCGGCTCTTTGGCTGCAGGAAGGTTCTCTTCTCTTCCTACTTTGGTGAAAGCTGATAACAACATCAAAATTGGTATCACCGAGGCCGATTTGTTTGATTATCCCTGTTTATTTTTGGAAGCTACCGGTAACGCAGCTTTCACAAGTAAATATCCCAAAGTTATCCTGAAGGCTGATCCCAAAGGTGACCGCGCGATTCAAAACATTCAGGAAGCCGATTACATTGCTAAAACTTCAGGAACCCGTACTTTCCCCTGGCGTGTTTTCATGATCAGTACCGAAGATGCACGGTTGGTCGAAAACCAAATGGTTTTTCTGCTTTCACGTGAAAGTAAAATTGCAGAAACCAGTTGGATTAAACCCGGTTTAGTGGCATGGGACTGGTGGAACGAAAACAATGTTTACGGAGTTGATTTCAAAGCTGGGCTGGATACCAAAACCTACAAATATTACATCGATTTTGCAGCAAAAAACAATATCCCTTACATCATACTTGATGAAGGATGGACCAAATCAACATTGAATATCAAAGAGGCTAACCCTACTCTCGATATTCAGGAATTAATTGCCTACGGAAAATCGAAAAATGTTGATATTATCCTTTGGTGTCTCTGGAATGCACTTGATGCTGACTTGGAGGGTACACTAGATATTTATGCCAAGTGGGGTGCAAAAGGAATAAAAACCGATTTCATGGCTCGTTCGGAGCAATACATGGTCAATTTCTACGAACGTACAGCTAAAGCATGTGCTGACCGTAAATTGCTGGTTGATTTTCACGGAGCATTTAAACCTTCAGGAATGGCCAGGGCGTACCCAAATATTATTAATCACGAAGGTGTAAGAGGAATGGAAAATTGCAAATGGAGCAAAGACATTACTCCTGAACATGATGTAACCTTGTGTTTTACCCGCATGCTTGCCGGTCCGATGGATTTTACGCCAGGATCTATGACCAATAAAAATGAGAAGGATTTTGCTATCAGTTTTTCACATCCGATGAGTCAGGGAACACGTTGTCACCAGGTTGCGATGTACGTTTGCTACGATGCGCCGGTGCAAATGCTGTGCGATAGTCCGTCGAATTATTATAAGGAACCCGAAACGACCTCATTCATCAGCAAAATGCCTACAGTTTGGGACGAAACAAAAATTTTGGATGCCAAAGTTGGAGATTACATCCTGACCGCCCGACACAAAGACAATAATTGGTATTTGGGTGCCATGACCGACTGGACAGCCCGTACATTAGATGTCGATTTCTCGTTTCTGGGCGAAGGAACATACGAAATTGAGATTATGCAGGATGGAATTAACGCTGAAGTAAGTTGCAACGATTATAAACGGATTGTGAAACAAGTAACTAAAGCCGATAAGATGAAAATTGAATTGGCAAAAGGTGGTGGCTGGGCTGCAATTTGTAAGAAAATTTAATTAAAATGCCTTTTGTAGTAAGGGTTTCCCGAAGTACAATTGTCATAACACCGTTCAATATTGAACCTTGATCTATACCAAATAAATTTAGTAATACCAGGAATTCCTAAACCACCTGAAATTCTAAACCAAAGAAGGTCGCCCGAATCAAATCGGGTGGCCTTTTTAATTTTTACACACGAAGGACGCTACGAAAAGCATAAAGGACATGTGATTCTTATGCACCGAAGGTGCTAAATTCGAATAACCCCCAGTGTAGCGAAGCGGAACTGGGGGATGATGCGTAATCAAAACTCCAGCCCCGAAGCGGGCTGAACAACAGATTTAAAGAATCTCTTACATGTATTTGCTTTTTAGGAAGGTTTGTGTCATTTCGTCCGAAGGCAGGCCAAAGCCTTGTTCTATTAGGTCACGCGGACGACTTCCATATTCTATTTCTTTTTCTATAAATATTTTGCTCCTCTGGAGTAAGAATCAATTAGACATTTTCTGCTTAAGCACTTTTGGAGCGTTTATACAACTAAAACGTGCACTCAAAATAAAATATTTTAGCTTCAACTAATTATTTAGTTTGAAAACTAAAATGTTAGTTATATATTTGAATCGGATATCCAATCAACTGGTAGATGTTAAGTTGGAATTGATCGACCAAGTGTCCATTTCAAGTTGAATGCAATTGATCTTTTTTTTTGTCTTTAATAACTAAATTATTAGTTGACGAACTAATTCATTAGTTTTTGGCAAGATGTTTGTGGAATAAAACTGAATTTAAACTGATTGTCATGAAGGAATTAACCAAGGCTGAAGAACAAATTATGCAGGAATTGTGGACGCTCGAAAAAGCTTTTGTCAAAGAAATTGTCGACAAGCTTCCAGAGCCAAAACCTGCATACAACACGGTTTCTACCATTATCCGAATTCTGGAAAAGAAAGGATTTGTTGACCATTACGCGTATGGAAAAACACACCAGTATTTTCCGCTGATCAGCAAGACGGATTATACGAAATCGTACTTCAAGAATTTCCTCAGTGGTTATTTCAGCAATTCGTTTCAGGAAATGGTATCGTTTTTTGCCAAAGAAGACAAAATGAGCCTCTCAGACCTTGAAGAAATCATCAAGGAAGCTGGAAAAGATTTGGAACCTGATAACCCAAAATCCAATGACTAGCTTTGTCAATTATCTGATCGAATCGGGAATAAGCCTGAGCCTTTTCGCACTCGTTTATTTCCTGTTTTTAAGGCGCGAAACTTTTTTCAGCATTAACCGCTGGTTTTTGCTGGTTTCGATAGGTTTCTCAGCTGTATTACCCTTGTTGCATATTCCGTTTTATACGCCTCAGCCAACACTTTTAGCTGAAGTTACTGTAACTCCGTATGTCAATTTATTAAGTACTATTACCATTTATGGATCTGGTTTTACGCATGAAGCTGAGACACTTGTTTTAAGTTATAGCTTGTTTGGTTATGTATATTTGATTGGTGTAGTGCTTTTTGCTGTAAAGCTTTTTATTCAGTTGTTCCAGATTGGCCGACTAATAAAGCAAAACAGGGTAATTGCTGAAGGTAAATTTAAACTAGTTGTTTTGGATCGGGAAATCAGTCCGTTTTCATTTCTGAATTATATTTTCGTTAGCAGTAACCTGCAAAATACGAAAGGTTGGGAAAAGATGCTCGAACACGAACGGCAACATATCCGGCAAGGGCATACTTTTGACGTACTTCTGCTCGAAATCATAGCCATCGTTCAGTGGTTTAATCCTTTCTTTTGGATGTTCAGACGGGCATTGCGCGAGAATCACGAATTTCTGGCCGATCAGGCCGTCATCTCTCATGGAACTGCACCTTCGTGGTACAAGCAGATCCTCATCAATCAGTATGTTGGTGACCAGATTGTAATCGCCAACAACTTCAACTATTCGTTAATTAAAATCCGAATCAAAATGATGTCAAAAATAAAATCCAGCAAAATTACCTATGCAAAAATATTGCTGGGCATAATATTGGCCGGAAGCTTAACTGCTTCATTCGCCTTTGAACAAAAGAAATCAACAAGTATTCCACCGAATCCCGAAAAACAGACAAAAACAATTCTTGTTGATGGGCATGAAGTACAAATTTCAGGCGATAAGACAGGAGTAGAGAAGCTTTTGAATGCCATTGCCAAATCTGAAGCATATGGATTATTGAAAGATGCAAAAACTGGCAAATTAACTCTTGGAGAAAAAACAGGAAACAAGACTTTGGTGGATGAGGCAGTGGAACCCAAGATTCAATTGAGCTCTGGGGAAGAAGTATTTATGGTTGTCGATGAAATGCCTGTTTTCCCAGGTGGCGATCAAGCATTGAGAAATTTCCTTGCTCAAGCAGTTAAATATCCTCCGGAAGCCGTAAAAAAGGGAATTCAAGGGAAAGTATATGTAACTTTTGTGGTTAATAAAGACGGTTCTGTTTCAAATGCAAAGATTGCAAGAGGTGTTGATCCTTCATTGGATGCCGAAGCTTTGCGTGTAGTGAAACTATTGCCAAAATGGAAGCCGGGCAAGCAGAAAGGACAAGATGTTGCTGTTCAGTACACGGTTCCAATCAAATTTGCTCTTCAATAGAAATTTTCATAAGCCCGGAATTCATTACTTTCTCCGGGCTTTACTTATGAACCTTAACTCATAGAGCCATGTTCAGAAAATGGATTGCATTGCTTTTGTGGGCAGTTCCATTTGTTTGTGCTGCTCAAACTATTGATCTTTTGATCCTGAATAAGAATTATAATGAGGCGTTATTTCAGATCAGGAAAAATCTTGAAGTTCGTCTTGATGCTGATTTGTACTTTAAACAGGGATTAATTTACCGGCAATTGTCAAAACCTTTGTATGCTGAAAACTCGTTTGAAAATTCAATCTCACTGGATTCTACAAACAGCAAATATCTTTCTGAGTATGCTGATTTACTGACAGAGTTTGGAAATCCTTACAAAGCAGTTACCTTTTATCAACGTGCCGCCGAACATTCAATCGAAGATTTTAACTTGAAATATAAGCTTGGTAGGGCTTTTATGAATGTTGAGAATTATCAGAAGGCTTATGATGTTTTTATGTTGATCAGGTACAAGGATTCTACCAATATTGTTTATAACAAACAATTGGCTTTGGCTGCGCTTCGGATTGGAAAAACAGATCAGGCCACCGACCTGTTTGAGTCTGTATTGGCGTCTAATCCGAATGATTTTAATACCTATCAGAACCTGATTTTGCTTTATATGAAAAATGATGATGCAGTACAGATAGTCAGGACTTCCGACAGGGGATTGTATTTTCTGCCTGAAAATCCAGCGATTCTGCTCCGTGGAGCTAACTCATTGTACAATTTAGCCGAATATGAAGAGGCGAAGCCTTTTTATGAACGTTATCTGTCGCGGAACGATTCGGCGCTCGAAATATTTAAAAATTATGGGATAACACTTTATTTCTGTAAAGAACCTGAAAAAGCGATCAGCCTGCTTGAAAAGTATTTTTATCAGATCCCGAACGATCCCAATGTGGATTTTTATTTGGGCTTAGCTTACCGGGATATGGCAACCCTTTCGCGCAGTGCAGAATTTCTGGAAATGGCTGTCGCTTGTGCTCAACCCACATATTTGGCGGAAATGTGTCACCATTTAGGCAAGGTTTATGGACTAAACCGAGAGTTTGAATTATCGATAAAAGCCTTGCAAAAGGCATTCAATTTCAATACGAAGAAAGTTGAAATACTATGCGAAATTGCTAAAACCTACGAGGAATTCAATCCAAATAAAAAGTTGGCACTGAATTATTACAATCAATATTTGAAGGAAGCCGGCGATAGTGCCGTGAATGCGAAATATGCTCAGGAAAGAGTCCGGATAATCAGGGAAGGAACGTACCGCAATAAGAATTAGGCTACATCAAAAGTCAACACAATCCAAAATCAGGTCATCCCGAACTTGTTTCGGGATCTAATAAACAAATGAGATCCTGAAACAAGTTCAGGATGACTGGATTAATGACTTTTGATGCAGCCTATTTAAATTAATTCGAGAACTTCAGCTTTCCGCCTTTGCGAATGTCTTCATGCTTCAGTACAAACGGAATCTCAGTTCCATTCAATTCTACCTTGCTGAATGTTTTGTAGGTATCAGGATCGCTCTGAGTGATTGTGAATTTTCCGCCAGGATAATATTTCGGGTTGAGGTTCAGTTTTATTTCGTTGAAAACAGGCGATGAAACCTGATATTCGCCTGATCCGGGAGATACCGGATAAAATCCCATAGCTGAAAATGCGTACCAGGCCGACATTTGCCCGGAGTCGTCGTTACCAGGAATCCCGCCATCGAAGTTATTGTATTCCGAGGCCATGATGTTTTTCACTGTCTTCTGTGTCGCAGCGTAATCGCCTAAGAAATTGTACAAATACGGAATGTGGTGGCAAGGTTCGTTGGCATGCCAGTATTCATCGGTACTGAAAAGCTCATCCAATTTGTCGTGAACCTGTTTTTTGTCGCCAATCAGGTCAAATAATCCGGGAATATCCTGAGGTACAAACCACAGGTGCTGCATTGGAGTTCCTTCGGTGAGGTATGATGCGCGAGCTGTTGGATTGTAATCACTACTCCATGTTCCGTCAATGTGTCTTCCACGCATACTTTTGGTTTCGTTGTCGAAAACCAACTGGTAGTTCTTGGCATGCTTGGCCAAAATTTGGGCATCTTCCGTTTTTCCATATTTTTCGGCCACCTTCGACAATACGAAATCAGTCATCGAATATTCAAGTGTCCGCGAAGTTTGTTCGTTCTTGTGAAAAGCTTCTTTGATGCTGTCTTCCAGCGGAATATAACCATATTGAAGATACGATTTCATTCCACGGCGTCCTTTGCCATTCTTGAAATCTTCGCCTTCTGAAACTTCAAGGGCATTTTTGCGCATGTATGGATACGCCTTGTCGATGTTGATGTCGAAACCTTTCAGGTAAGCATCGCCGAGTGCGGTGTTGGCATGGTCGCCAACCATGGCCGAAGTGTAGCTGTTCCACATCGGGAAAATAGGAAGCCATCCACCTTGTTCGGCCTTCAATACAAGCGATTTCATCATGTCTTCATACTTGTCAGGAGCGATTAAACTTACCAGAGGAAGTTGAGCCCTGAAGGTGTCCCACAGCGAAAAGTCATCGTAATAAACATGGCCTTTCTCTATTTTCTGAATCGATTTATTCCCATCAAAAGAAGGGTAGGAGCCATCCACATCGCTGAACGTACGTGGATACAGCATCGAATGGTATAGTGCAGTATAAAAATTGGTGTAGTCTTCTTTTTTTCCACCTTTTAACTGAATTGTATTTAGCGTTTCATTCCAGATTTGCTCGGTTTCGGCACGAGTCTTTTTGAAATCCCAATGAGGTATTTCTGCGTCAAGATTGGCACGCGCAGCTTCAATACTGGTAAACGAGGTCCCTACTTTTGCCTGAATTACATCGTCCTTTTTAACCTGAAAGGCTGCATATGCTCCAATGTCTGGTTTTCCAGAAATTTCAGTTTCTTTTTTGTGATCTTCCATCTGTACATAGCAACCAAAGTTATCCATTGGCTTTTCGAACCGGACTACAAAATAGCCGCTGAATCCTGCTGGTTGTCCCCAACCCTGATAAATACGGTGTACCGGATTGTATCCATATATTTCATTTTTTTCAGGATCGACTTTAATGTAGCCCTGTCCTTCATCGCTATTCGGCGTAATCACAATCTTGACGTCTGTATTCTCAATGTACGAGAATCTGAAAAATCCGGAACGGGCAGTCCCTGTGATTTCAACAAAAATCAAATTTTGCTGCATAAGCAAGCATGAATAATAAGCCGGAGTAGAAACCTCGCTTTCCTTGTTGTAATCGCACATCCGATCGGTGGCAAATGTTTTTAAATATCCGGTTTCCGGCATTATCGTAAAGCTTCCGTAATCCTGTGTACACGAACCTCCAAGCCAATGTGAGCCTCTGAAACCCTGAATCCCTTTTCCACCGAAATAATATGGCGAAATGCACTTGGCCTCGGTGTCACGTGTTTGAGGCGTCCATTGAGTCATCCCAAATGGCGTTGACACAGCCGGAATGTCCTGAACCCAGGCTTCAGACCCTTGACTGTGTTTAACTGCATTTGGTCCGGATGAAAGGCCAGTTCCAATAAGCGGATTTACAAATTGAACGAGGTTTTCGGCTTTCTTCTGGCAGCCTGAAAATAGAAACAGGGTTGTCAGTGCAACTGATAAGAAAAGATTGTTTGTCTTCATTAGGTCTTCATTTAAGTTTTTGGCATTCCTGAATCGCATCATTGATTCGTGAATTGCCCTTGTTTGCGTGGCTTTAAAAATAGTGTATTTCTTTTATCTATGCCAAATGCGTGAGAATTTTTTAGATTGATGCGGCGATCGAATTTTTCGATTTAAAAATAGGAAGAGGTTACGACTCATTTTTTTCTACTTTTGTTCGTTCATCATATAAAATCTTTCATGCAGGTAAAAGATGATAACGAATATGTGGAATGTTTGAAAAAGGACGATTTTTCTGCCTTCGATGCATTATTTCATAAATATTCTGCAAGTCTTTATGCCTTTGCCCTGAGTATTACCCGTGACTCTTTTGCTGCTGAAGAAGTTACCCAATTGGTCTTCCTGAAAGTATGGGAGAAGCGGGAGCAAATAAAAGAACACCTTTCCTTTAAATCATTCCTGTTTTCAGTTGCTTATCATGAAACGATTTCATGGCTCCGGAAGGAAAAGTCGGAAAAAATGAGAATCAGCGAGTTTGGCCGGATAACTGACTTTCAAACGAGCGAAACTGAACAATCGGTCGAATTTCGTAACATTGAAGGGCTTGCCAATCAACTGATTCGTGAAATGCCCGAAAAACGGAAAGAAATTTTCAGGCTTAGCCGTGAACAAGGTTTTTCAAACAAGGAAATTGCTGAAAAATTGGGAATTTCAATTAAGACTGTCGAAAATCAAATGACTTCAGCCTTGAAATACCTGAGAGAAAAGTTGGGTAAACACGATATTCTTGGCCTGCTGTTTTATTTCCTGATGTTTCACCAATAAATATTTTATCCGGATAGGGGTTTATAAGCTTTGATTTCGTAGTATAGTAAAACATTAAATTTAGCTATGAACTATCACGATATAAAAAAGTACCTTGAAGGGCAAACGACAACAACTGAATCGGAGCAAATCCGAAACTGGCTGATCAATTCGGAGAATGATGTTGAGTTACGCCAAATTTTAGGTGAGATCTGGACACATTCAGAAATCCGATTGAAAGGGCAATCGCCGAATTTTAATCGGATGCTCGATCAGGTACACCACCAGATTAACAATCAGCAAATTCAACAGCACAAACCCAAGACTTTGTCAAAAAGTCTTTATCAGGCATTTTCGAAAGTTGCTGCTATTCTCGTCATTCCACTGCTGTTGCTTTCGGTTTATTTCTATTTTAATCCGTCCAATAGTTCAAATCAATTGGCCTCCAATACCTTTCGCGAAATTTATACCAAACCCGGAACCCGTACACAAATTGATTTACCCGATGGAACTCGCGTATGGTTAAACGATGGTACCATCTTTCGTTATCCGGAGCGTTTTACCGGGAGTAAACGTGAGGTTTTTGTAGATGGGGAAGCCTATTTTGAAGTTAAATCAAATCCTGATAATCCATTTGTGGTGAATAATCCTATGATGAATACGGTAGTGACCGGAACTCATTTTAATCTGAATGCCTATTCTTCTGATAACTATTTCGAGGCAACTTTGCTGGAAGGAAAGATTCATCTTGAAA
Organism: Aquipluma nitroreducens; assembly: GCF_009689585.1. Taxonomy (GTDB): domain Bacteria; phylum Bacteroidota; class Bacteroidia; order Bacteroidales; family Prolixibacteraceae; genus Aquipluma; species Aquipluma nitroreducens. The sequence goes on from NZ_AP018694.1 coordinate 5,042,582, forward strand.
ATGAGAAAAACAAGTTGGTCGTGAAACCTGGGCAACAGGTTCAGTTCGATCCGATGCTTGAAAATATAATTCAGAAAACCGTTGATCCGCAAGATGCAGCAGGCTGGGTTGATGGAAAATTGATTTTTAAAGATGAAAGGCTGGGTACTGCCATTAAGAAATTGGCAAGGTGGTACAACGTTGAAATTATTTTAACCGATCCGGAAATTAACAACTATTTAATGACTGCCACCATTCAGGATGAAAAGCTGGATCAATCGCTGAAGCTGATTGCTCTGGCATTGCCGGTGACATTTGAGTTCAAGAAAGTAAATAACTTAACCGAAATACAACGAATAATCTACATGACTAAAAGATAAAAAAAGCCGGCAGGAACTTCGCAGGTTCTCCGTCGGCTCTAACTAAATGTTAATACTTAATCGCTTTAAATTTATGGAAAAAAAGTTAAAACTGATCATTCCGTGGAGCAATTCTCCGGGAGTGAGAAAAATGTTATTATGTATGAAACTAACCTTAGTAATCTCTCTGGTAGCTGTTCTTCAAACCTGGGCAGCGGTATCCTACTCTCAAACGACTACTTTGTCGATTAACCTAAAAAATGCAACAGTGCAGACGGTGTTGCAACAGATTGAGGACCAGTCGGAATTCTATTTTCTCTACAGCCGTTCATTGATTAATGTGGATCGTACTGTTGATGTGCAGTTAAAAGATGCCAAAATCTCCGAAGTACTTTATGCTTTATTTAATGGTGCAGATGTGGCTTATAAAGTGGATGGTAGACAGATCGTATTGTCCAAAAAATCAGAAAGTTCTGCTTTTGATATGCAGCAGCAAAAATCTATTTCCGGAAAAGTTACCGACTCTTCTGGCGCCTCATTGCCAGGCGTTTCGGTAGTGGTTAAAGGTACGACTAATGGTACCATTACCGATTCCAATGGAGTTTATTCAATTTCAAATATACCAGTAAACTCGACTTTGCAATTTTCATTTGTCGGAATGAAAATGCAGGAGATCAAGATCAGCAACCAGACTTCAATTAATGTTTTAATGGTAGACGAAACGATTGGTATTGAAGAGGTTGTGGCTGTAGGCTATGGCGTGATGCGTAAAAGCGATCTTACCGGATCGGTGGGCTCAGTTAAATCTGAAGTTTTGAAGAAACAATCGGTTGCATCATTTGAACAAGGACTACAGGGAAAAGTAGCTGGAGTTCAGGTTACAGCGACCTCAGGATCACCTGGAGGTACAGTAGACATTCGTATTCGTGGAGGAAACTCATTAACTTCCGGGAATCAACCTTTGTATGTTATTGATGGTTATCCGGTAACTGCTGGTGGTTCGGCTGGCGGATCGGGTTCTGGTCAAAATCCACTGGCAACACTAAATCCTGGTGATATTGAAAGCATGGAAATATTAAAGGATGCTTCGGCAACTGCAATTTATGGATCACGTGGCGCCAATGGTGTTGTCCTGATTACAACCAAAAGAGGTAAAACTGGAAAAACAACGGTAAACTACGATGGATATGCAGGAGTTCAGCAGGTAGCAAAGAAATTAGATATGATGAATGCTACAGAATGGGGCACTATGGCAAATGCAGCGGCAGCTAATGATGCACGCCCAGCCTATTACCCAAGTGCAACTCCGAATCCACTTTATCCGGCAATTAGTGAATTAGGCGAAGGAACAGATTGGCAAAATGAAATTTTCCGTTCTTCTGCGCCAATTCAGAATCACAACGTGACGGTTACTGGAGGATCAGAAAACACCAAATTTTCTGTGTTGGTTGGTTATTTTGATCAAGAAAGTGTTGTAAAGAACCAGGATTTTAATCGTATTTCTTTTCGTAATAACATAGACACAAAAATTAGCAAACGAATAAACCTTGCAACCAGTTTTACGGCAAGCCGGGTTACTTCGAATGTAGGTCGCGAAAATGGCGATGGGGGAGGAAATACTTCGATTATAAATGCCGCTTTGGTAATGCCCCCTACGGTTCCGGTATTTAACCCAACAACGGGTGATTATACGTCGATGAACTTTCTGTCCGGAGGTTCCGCAGTGCCAAACCCTGTTCCTTACGTGAATTTTTTAAAAGACAAAGGAACAATTGACCGTGTGCTTGGATCAGCCGATCTTTCAGTAAGTCTGATGGAAGGGTTGACGTTGAAATTTAGCTTAGGCGCTGATCTTTCAAGTGCATTACGTGAAGTGTATGAGCCAAAACAAACGAATACCGGTTATAACGCGAATGGTATTGCTCAACAGCAAAATAACAGAAATCAATCCCTGTCAAATGAAAATATTCTAACTTATCTGAAGAAATCGGGCATTCATTCTATCAATGCAATGATTGGTACTTCAGCTTTGTCGGTTGAGAATAAATCCAGTAGCATGACAGCCCGAAACTTTATCTCAGATATTTATGAGTACAACAATTTGGATGCAGGAGCAACCTGGGATAAGCCTTACTCCGGAAGAGATAAAAATACGTTGTTGTCTGGTTTTGGCCGTCTTAATTACGTACTGATGGATCGTTATTTAATAACTGTTACCGGTCGTGCCGATGGAAGCTCAAAGTTTGGAACAAATAATAAATGGGCATTCTTTCCATCTTTTGCTGCAGCTTGGCGTATGGATCAGGAGACCTTTATGCAGCCAATGAATTGGATTAGTAATTTAAAATTAAGAGGTAGTTATGGTATTACAGGTAACCAAAATATACCAAGTTATTCTTCAGTCGAAAAAATGAATACATACGTTTATCCTATCGGTGGAATTACTAACGTAGGTATTGCAGCACAAAATATGCCTAACCCAGATTTAAAGTGGGAAACGACTGCTATTACTGACATTGGGGTAGATTTTGGGTTCCTTGAAAATCGGTTTAATCTTACTGCCGATTATTACTACAAGAAAACAACAGATCTTTTATGGAATATTTCAGTTCCATTAACAACCGGATTCAGTTCTGTTTTAAAGAATTTGGGTAGTCTGGAAAATAAAGGGTTGGAATTAAGCATATCAGCCGATGTATTAACTGGCGATTTTAAATGGAATACCATGTTGAACTGGTCAGCGAATAGAAATAAAGTTTTATCAATTCCGGGTTACATTCCGTCACAACAAGGAACCATCTCGGGTCACTTAAAAGTGAATGGAAGTTGGTTGGAACCCGGATTGCCAGTTGGAGTTTGGAATTTACTCAAAACTACAGGAGTTATGCATACTCAGGCAGAAAGAGATGCTGCGGCTCGTGTAGCAAGTACTACGTTTGATCAGGTTGGTGACATGGGTTTCTATGATAAAAATAAAGATGGAAAAATAAGTTTTGGAGAAGATCGCACCATTGTTGGCGATCCAAACCCTGATTTTATTTTTGGCTGGACCAATAACTTTACCTATAAGAATTTTGATCTGTCCATATACATCAATGGTACTTATGGCAACGATATTTACAATGTATTGCGTGCCGAGACCAATATTGTTAGTACGTGGGGAAATCAGCGTAAAGAAGTTCTGGATTATTGGACACCAACAAATGTAAATGCCAAATACCCAAGGGCTCACGTGTTGGTCAATCAAAACATGCTCCAATCCGACTTTTTAATTGAAGACGGATCGTACTTAAGGGTACAAAACCTGACATTGGGTTATAAAATTCGAAAAAGCTCATTCTTTCAATCGTTGAGAGTATATGTTACCGGACAGAATTTGCTCACCCTTACAAAATATTCAGGTTATAATCCTGAAGTAAACAGTCAGGGTCAAAGTAATCTCCAATTAGGTGTAGATTACAATGCTTACCCAGCTTCCAGATCATTTATTCTCGGAGTTAACATTGATTTTTAACCCTTAAATTTTTACTGAGATGAGACTATTTAAATATTTTATAATCGCAGCCGTTTTAACGGTAACGAACACATCCTGTAGTGACTTTTTGAAAGAGGATGTTTATGAGTACATCACACCCGATAATTTTTATAAGAACGAAGCTGATGCTAAGGCGGGGCTGACTTCGGTTTATCAAACCCTTCAGGATGGAAATGGTTTTAGGCGTTACATCTGGATGGGAGCTGAATTCCCGGGAGAAGCAGCTTATGCCAATTCAAGCGCTCCTTCACGGGTTGAAATGGACGATTTTGCCTGGACGGCCACGACAGACTTTTCCAGATTAATTTGGGATATTTCGTACCGGGGAATCAGGCGGGCAAATAATCTATTGTTTAATATTAACAACGTAACCTTTAAGAGCGAGGATACCAAAAAACAGATTATTGGCGAGGCCAAATTCAATCGTGCTTTGAATTATTTTGTTCTGATGCGGTTTTATGATCACGTGGCTATTATTACTGAGAAGGATGATATGAATGCGTCTGATTTATCCAATGAGGGAACAGATGATGCCGTTTGGACACTTATCGAAGATGATCTGAAATATGCTGAATCGGTATTAAAAAGCAGCTATGGAGCTACAGATATGGGGCGCGCTACCAAAGGCGCCGCTATGGCTATGTTATCAAAGGTTTATCTGACACAAGCAGCCTGGCCTTGGAAAAAGGCAGGTTATTGGGAAAAAGCAGCAACAAAAGCGGATGAGATTATTACCAGCGAAAGCACTTTTGGTTATGGCTTGGAAACAGATTTCCGCAAAATATTTGATGTGAATAACGAACATGGCAAGGAATACATTTTTGATGTGGAATTTGTCACCAATATCAATGGAAACGACATCCCTGCGATTACTGGAATGAGGGGATACAATGTGAAGAAAACCGATGGTTGGTCATCTATGGTTTCTACCCCAATGTTTTACAAATCTTATGCTTCAGGCGATAAACGAATTGAAACCACTTTTTTAACAGGCTTTAAAGATGTTAAAACAGGTAAAACTTATGTATATAATCCTGATAGCGGAACTGAACCATCGTTCCCATTGTGTCACTTTGCTAAATACCTCGATCCTAACGATAATTTATCGACTGCCGCCGGAGATTATGGCTGCAATATGAAGGTCATTCGTTACGCTGATGTTTTACTGGTACAATCAGAAGCCTATTGCGAGTTAAACCAGACAGGCAAGGCTTTAGTCGGGATTAACCGAGTGCGCGCTCGTGCCGGATTAGAGCCAATTGCTGCCGATATTTCGCAATCTGATTTACGCAAGGCTATCATTCAGGAACGTGTATGGGAATTTGCAGCCGAAGGCCAGGCATTTTTTGATTTAAAGAGGCAACATGCAATTTCTGATCGGATTGGGAAAACTATTGCCGATAAATATTATTCATTACCTATTCCACAAGATGAGATTGATAAAAATCCAAATTTGAAGCAACACCCAATGTGGAAATAACAATAATTTGTTTGTGAAAAATAAGGCGGATATCTTTGACAATTTAGGTATTCGCCTTTTTTTACAAATAATGGAACCCCTGACATTTTAAACTAATGTTGTGCTAAGCTTGAAATAACCACTGTCATGCTGAATTTATCTCAGCATCTATTGATAGATAACAGATTCCGAAACAAGTTCGGAATGACTTAACCTCATACGATGCTTAACACAACACCAACCTAATTTTAGTATGAAAATAATTCAACTCACTTTACTTCTATTTCTTTCCAATTTTTTGTTAGCTCAAAATAATGAGACCCAATATCTGTCGGGAACCGGAGCTGATAAAACAGTAAACTGGAAGTTTTTCTGTTCAGCAGGTATGAACAGTGGAAAATGGACAACTATTGCGGTTCCTTCGTGCTGGGAACTGCAAGGATTTGGCGCTTACAATTACGGACATGACAAGTACGAAAACAGGATCAACGAGACCGGAACATATCGCTATAAGTTTAACGTACCCGCCGGTTGGCAAAACAAACAGGTAAATATTGTTTTCGATGGTGTGATGACCGATGCTGAAGTAAAGATTAATGGCAAACTGGCCGGACCAATCCATCAGGGCGCTTTTTATCAGTTTAAGTACGACATCAGTAAATTGTTGAAGCCTGGAAAAGAAAACCAATTGGAGGTTTTGGTAAATAAACATTCCGGTAATTGGTCGATCAACGAGGCTGAACGGCAAGCAGATTTCTGGATATTCGGAGGCATTTTTCGTCCGGTTTACCTGGAAGCCAAACCGAAAGAGAATATTGCGAGGGTAGCAGTTGATGCGCGTGCTAATGGTGATTTTCAGGCCAATGTTTATATCTCTGGATTCAAAAATGCAGTTGAAGTAATTGCTGAGATACAGACTCTATCCGGAAAAACTGAATCAAAATTTGAAACCGCTGTAAATGCTCCGGTTTGTAATGTTTCGGGTAAAATGGCCAGTCCAAAAACCTGGAATCCTGAGTTTCCCAATCGATACAAAGCAGTATTTAAACTGTTGGACAAAAACGGTGCGTTAATTAATCAATATAGCGAGTTGATTGGATTCCGTACTGTTGAGGTGCGCGAAAGCGACGGAATTTATATAAATGGTGTTCGTATAAAAATGCAGGGGGTTTGCCGCCATACTTTTAACCCAAAATATGGCCGAACCTCGTCAAAAGCGCTGAGCATAGAAGCCGTGAACCTGATGAAAGACATGAACATGAATGCGGTTCGTATGTCGCACTATCCTCCCGACAAGCACTTCCTCGATGTTTGTGACTCACTTGGACTTGTTGTACTCGACGAACTTACAGCATGGCAGAAACCTTCGTATGACGATGTTGTTGGCCGGAAATTAATGGAAGAAATGATTGCCCATGATGTCAATCATCCGTCGATCATTCTTTGGGACAATGGCAACGAAGGTGGCGAAAACAATAACCTGAACGATGATTTTGCCGAGTTGGACATTCAGAAACGTAAAGTGTTACACCCATGGCAGGATTACGATTTAACCAATACGCTGCATTACAGCGACTACAATTCACTGGCTCTCGACGGTTTCAGCAAACGCAAAATATTCTTCCCTACCGAATTTTTACATGGTTTGTACGATGGTGGCCTTGGTGCCGGATTGGACGATTATTGGCAAATGATGTGGAATAATCCACTGGCAGCCGGAGGTTTTCTGTGGGTATTTGCCGACGAGGCGGTAGAACGCACTGACCGTAATCGGGAACTCGACAGCGACGGTAATCATGCCCCTGACGGTATTCTGGGACCATACAATGAGAAAGAAGGAAGCTTTTATACGATCAAAGAGATTTGGTCGCCTGTTCAATTTGAGAAACGTTACATCAGTCCTGAATTCAACGGTTCTTTCAGGATCGAAAACCGATATTTCTATACCAATCTTAATAAATGCACATTTGATGCTGAATGGGTTAGCTTTTCTTCGCCCGATAAAAACAGGACAGAAGAGGTGAATAGTCGTGAGAATCTAAAAATTGATCTGGCTCCCGGTCAAAAGGGAATGATTCAGCTTAAGTTGCCTGAAAACTGGCAAAAATTCGATGCTCTGCGAATTAAGGCAACTGATCAGTATGGTCGAGTGTTAAATACCTGGAGCTGGCCGGTGAAATATCCTGAAGCAAAAATAAAAGAGTTGCTGACAGAAACTTCAGGAGAAAAACCAACTATTCAGGAGACTGAAAAAGAGTTGATTGTGAAGACTAATAAACTAAATTTCACATTCAGCAAGACAGACGGAACTATTCAGCAAATCAAAAATGGAGATCGATTGATTCCACTTTCCAACGGGCCGGTGTTTGTTGCCGGTGAAAAGAAGGTAAAACAATCGACCCACCGTTTCGAGGATAATGTGCTGGTTATTGAAACGGTTTTCGAAAACAACGACATGCTCAAATGGACTGTTTTTGGAAATGGCTTGATTGATCTGGATGTGAACTATGAACCGAATAACAATTGTCTGTTTGCGGGCGTAACATTCGATTATCCTGAAAAAAATGTGGTCGGAATAAAATGGTTGGGAAACGGACCCTACCGTGTCTATAAAAACCGTATGAAAGGTGTTGAATTTGGACTCTGGGAAAAAGCTTACAACAATACTATCACTGGAGAATCAGGATTCAAATATCCTGAGTTTAAAGGTTACCATTCTGAAGTATATTGGGCAAAGATTGAAGGAAAAGATAGTCCGGATTTCAAGGTTTACATTCACAGCAAAGACATTTTCCTCCGAATGCTGACCCCAGCCGATCCGAAAGCACCTGCCAGAACAAAAATCGAATATCCCAAAGGCGATATCTCTTTCCTGAATGGCATCAATGCTATCGGAACTAAGTTTACCGATGCTTCTTCGTCTGGGCCGCAATCAAATCCTTATCAGTTCAATTCTGCTAAAATTCATGGCGGAAAGTTAAATATGAAAATAACTTTCGATTTCAGATAGAACCTTATATATCATAAATTCATATTCTGTTGGTCGGGATATGTCAAAAAAAAGGCAATACGAAGTGCTGAATTAACATCAAAAGTTGATATGAATTTTTGTTTCACCCCTTTACCAGCAATGGCAAAGGGGTTTTTCTTCTTCATACATTTATAGCTAATTTTTATCCCCATCTTATTGGCATTTATGGCCATTAAAAATATATGTCTGAATCCCTCTGATATGTTTTACAACAAAACTAAATACTGTCCAATTCTGGAATAAAAAAACTATCATTGCGTCAGTTGGACACACTTTTGTGAGTTTTAGCGAATTGTTTTCCTAACAACATGTTAGTGCATAGAATGCGTTTTAATGTTGAGAATAAATATATTTAAATATACCACAAACTAAATCAATCTACCAATGAAAGAAAATTCAACCAGTGGAATGAACAGACGTAACTTTCTGGAACTTTCAGCTATTGGCCTTACCGGCCTTACCATCCTTCCAAGTTGGACGATGAGCGACGGAACCCGAATTGCTCCTAGCGATCGCGTTGTTATGGGTTTTATCGGCCTAGGACAACAAGGGATAAACGATTTTGGCAGTTTTTCAAGCGTTCCTGGAGTACAAATTGCAGCTTGCTGCGATGTTGACAGCATGAAACAAAAGCGCTTTAAAAAACGTGTCGAAGCCTGGCAAGCCAGTAAATCAATTGCAGGTCGGTGCGACATGTACGAACAGTACGAAGAATTGCTTGAGCGCACAGACATTGATGCTGTTGAAGTTTGTTCTCCAGACCACTGGCATGCTTTAATGACGATTCATGCCTGTCAGGCAAAGAAAGATGTGTATGTGCAAAAACCGCTTTCGTTCACCATTACCGAAAGCCTTCAGATGGTGAAAGTGGCTAAAGCAAACAAACGTGTCGTTCAGGTTGGAACTCAGCAGCGTTCGAGCAAAGAATTCCAGAAAGCCATTGAATTGGTTCAAGCTGGAGCTATTGGGCACATCGAAAAAATCTATGCCAAAGTTGGTGATCCGCCAAAACCGTTGGATTTACCAGAAATGGCTATTCCTGGAAACCTGAATTTCAACCTTTGGATGGGACCGCTGAACGATCCGAATATTCACTATCATCCTGATTTGTGCCCTCCAATTTCATTGGAACCTGAAGAACGTGAAAAACTTTGGGGCGCATGGCGCTGGTACCGCGAAACCGGTAATGGTTTTACCGCCGACTGGGGTGCTCACATGTTCGATATTGCTCAGGCTGCTATCGGCATGGACGGATCGGGTCCTGCTCTTATTACTCCTAAAGGATACAAAGATCAGCCTTATCTTACTTTTAAATACCTGACCGGTGTTGAAATGACAGAACAACCTTATCTGGAAGATATGCCAAATGCACAGGGTATCAAATTTATAGGTACCAAAGGATGGATTGAAGTTGCCCGTGGTTATCTGGCTTGTTCTGATGCATCTCTTGTTCCAGCTGAATTAGCCGGAAGACGTCCGAAAAATCTGACTCCAGAAGAACGCAAAAAAATGTTCGAGGAAATGCAGAAAAGCGCAGCCAAAGGAAGCGGAAGTTTTGAAATCAGCTCTCCACACATGCAGAATTTTATCGATAGTGTTCGCTCTCGCAACAATCCAATTGCTCCAATCGAAGTTGGTTGTAGCACAGCAATCACTTGTTGCCTCGGAAACATGGCTACCGAACTTCAACGTCCGGTAAAATGGAATCCTGCTACATTGAGTTTTGGCGACGATAAAGAAGCTGCTGCTCACCGTTTATACCATTACGATTACAGAAATCCGTATTCGTTATACAAATAATACATTTGCCCCGAAAAGCTTTTATTTGCAGTACTCTTTATTGTCCTGTAAAATGATTGGCTTTTCGGGGCATTTTCAATAGTTAAACACATACCAACAAATTCTAATATCAAAAATTATGATGGAGTCAAAACGTGATTTTTTAAAGAAAATATCTTTACTAACAGCCGGTGGTTTGATGACTGGAAATTTCGCTCCTGTTATTGCATCGGCTAAAACTGCACCAACGATTGCCGGGAAAAAGGTGATCGGGTTGCAGATCTATTCATTAATGAAAGAACTGACCGAGAATGTTCCGGAAGGAATGAAAAAAATAAAAGAAATTGGTTACAGCACAATCGAACTGGCCGGCTACGGCAATCGGAAGATGGGTCAATATGAGGTTGGCGAATACCGTAAAATAGCAGAAGATGCAGGGTTGAAAATAACCAGCGCTCATGTGAATCCTCCGGAAAGGACATACACAAAAGATAATGTTGCTAAAATATCCGATTGGTGGAAGTTAGCTGTTGAGGATCATGTAAAATTAGGAGTTGGCCGTTTGATTCAGCCGGGAATGCCGACTATTGAAACCCACGACGATGCAAAGCTGGTAGGCGAAGTCTTCAACAATGCTGGAGAGATAGCAAAAGCTGCCGGTATCAAATGGGGGTACCACAACCACAATATGGAGTTCAAACGGATTGCAAAACCAGGTGAAACTCTCCCTACTGGTCCTGGAGCCGTTCTTCGTCCGGTTGGCGACATCGTTTATGACCTGATGATGGAAGCAACAGATCCTGCTTTGGTATTCTTCGAAATGGATGTTTACTGGACGGTTATGGGACAGATGGATCCACTGGATTATTTTGAAAAATATCCAACACGCATTCAGGTTCTTCACATCAAAGACCGCTCAGTTTTAGGTCAGTCTGGAATGATGAATTTCGAAAACATCTTCAAAAAAGCGTATTCAATTGGGATCAACGAATTTTATGTTGAAATTGAAAAGATAAAAACGAACATGACTCAATTCGAAGGTGTTAAGGGCTGTTTCGATTACCTGAACAATGCTTCATTTGTTAAATAATTTTTAAAATACTCATGAAAAAAACTTTAAGCTTTTGTTTTATTGCGATTTTGGCGCTTTTCTATACTTCATCAACTTCTTTTGGAGCTTCCAGCCCTAAAAAACATATTGGAATCGCAACATATTCTGTGAAAGGCCTTGAATCGGATATCGAAGGTTCATTCAAAGCTCTAGCCGACGATGGTTATGTCGTTATGGAAATCTCGAATTACGATGCTAAAACAGGTTTAGTTGCTGGGTACAAACCCGCCGAGTATGCTGCTTTGGCCAAGAAGTGTGGTATGGAAATTATTTCAAGCCATGCACGTGGTAAATTTGATGTGAAAGATGTTGAAGGTAGCCTGGCCGATTGGGGAAAGGTATTTGCCGACCACAAAATTATTGGCTGCAAATATGTGGTTTTTCCAATGAATATTTGGTCAGGAACAATTGAAGGACTAAAGGCTGAATGCGACTTGATGAATAAAATAGGTGATGAGGCGAACAAAAGGGGAATCAAATTTGGTTATCACAACCACCATATTGAATTCGTTAAGATCCCAAATACAGATCAATTGTATGAAGATTTTCTTCTAGCCAACACTGATCCTGATAAAGTATTCTTCCAGATGGATGTTTACTGGATTTCGGTGGGTGGTCAGGATCCTGTTGCTTATCTGAAGAAATATCCGACCCGTTTCAAATTATTGCACATCAAAGATGAATATGTGGTTGGCGCAACCGGGAAGATCAACTATGAAGCAATTTTCAATCAGTTCTACAAAAATGGTAATTCGGATTGGTTTGTTGAAATGGAAGCCAAAATGAATAAAGAACAACGTGAACAGTCGATGGCTATGATGAACCAAATGAAAAATATTCAGGCTCAGGGTGGTAATATGGCCGATTTTATGGCTAATATGATGAAAAACCGTCCAAAAGATGGTCAGGGGGCTCCTCCTCCGGGATTTGGTCCACAGGATCCGAAAGTACAAGCCGAAATGCTGAAGACCTCACTCGAAGGAATTAAACTTAGTGCTGATTATCTTCTGAAATCTGATTTCGTGAAATAATATTACTGATTTCAGCTAATTTATTTATTAACAGGTATTTCTGTTGATAATCAATTTTGAATTAAGACATAAAAAGAGGAAGGATTTCATGAAATGGATTCATCCTCTTTTTAGCATTTAAATAGGTTTCATTGATTTATGTTTATATGAGTTAGCTTTTGGCAAAAGCTTATTCGCGTAATTCGGTTTTGATATATTTTTTAAAAACCATTTATTGGTAAACAAACATGGACGATCAGAATATTTGGAGTAAAATTGTTGAGGGTGATGTTAAGGCGTTGAAAGTTTTGCACGAAAAATATTATTACCAGATGTGGTTGTGGGCCTGCAAATATAGCCGCAATACAACTCATACTGAAGAGTTGGTTTCTGATTGTTTCATAAAACTATGGGAGCGCCGTCAATATATTTTCATCGAAAAATCTTTAAAATCATACCTTTACCTGATGCTCAGGAACCAAATTGTGAGCCAGGCCCGAAAATCAAAACATCAGTTGGTTATAGGACTTGAAGCCCTTCCTGATGTGCCCGATGAAACGACAATCAACCACTTTGATTATTATGCCGGACTTTATCAGGCCATTCAGCGTATGCCTGAGCAAAGGCGAAGAATACTTGAGCTAGCCGCCTTCGAATCGCTATCCTATAAGGAAGTTGCTGCACGTCTGAATATTTCCGTTAATACAGTAAAAACGCAAATGGGACGAGCATATCAGTTTCTGAAAGAAGAACTTGATCCAACTAATTTTTTACTCTTTCACCTTTTAATACAAACTCCCAAATCGCAATTTAATTCTTAATCATTTTCAATTTATTGGTTTGATATTCAGTTGAAAATACAGATTGAGTGGGAGAGTCGCTTCTTCTTCGAGCAGCTGTTATACACAAGTCAGCAAATAAAATTGATACTTTATTAAAAAAAGGTGTAATTCCTGTCACCCTGTTTATCCCGTTTTTGCGTCGTGGGTTATATATACAGGTTTACAATGGAAAAGAATGATAACAAGTATTGGGATTTAATTTCTGGAAAGTTGCACGGCGAACTTGATCCTGATGAAAATACGTTGCTGGAACTAGAGCTGGAAGATCCTCAGAATCGACGGCTGTATGCCAAAGGTGATCAGATTTATCAGGGCTTAAAAGATGCTAAACAATTGCATGAATCAGATAAAACCAGCTCCTGGAATGATATTGAAAATGCAGTTGTTAAAAAGCGATTTTTACCTTCTTCAGCAGCAATGCTGAAATACGCCGCAATTCTTGTACTGGCATTTGTATCTGGTTTATATGCCCATTCTTTGTTAACCGGAGATGGTAATGATGTTCAATATGCCGAAATGGAAGTGATGTATGGGCAAACAGGCCATCTATTCCTTTTCGATGGAACTGAAGTTTGGCTGAATTCGGGAACGAAATTTAAATATCCAAATAAGTTCAATCAGAATGAGCGAAATGTGTTTATGGAGGGTGAAGCCTATTTTAAAGTTGCTCCAAACAAACACCTGCCTTTTAAGGTAAAAACGGGCAAGCTTGAAGTTGAAGTTTTGGGAACCTCTTTCAATCTTTCTGCATATCCATCAGAGCCAACTCAATCTGTGTTTCTGGACGAAGGCAAGGTTCAGATCAACGACTTGGTTGGCCATAAGATAGGAGATATAATTCCAGGACAAATAGCCGTAAAAACAGATGGGAATTCATCGATTCAGGTACAAAATGCCGATTCGTATTTTTATACCAGCTGGAAAGATGGCAAAATCACATTCAGTTCGGAGAAGTTGAGCGATATTGCCAAAAAGATGGAGCGTTGGTACAATGTTGAAATCAGATTTAGCCAGGAATCATTGAAAGACTATAATTTTTCGGGAACTATTTTGAGAGCTAAGCCAATTGACCAGACCATTATGGCAATGGAGCAGTTGGCTCCCATCAGGTTTCAGTATCAGGTACGCCCCAACGAGAAAAATTTAATAACAATCATGTCGAAATAAACTAAACTTTTGAATATGGAATAAAAAGAAAGCGATGAAATGCTTGGACCCATTTCATCGCCGGAAAATAAAACAATAATTGTTTCATTTTAAACTACACAAACTTATGAAAAAACATCGAGAATGTAATAGCCATGTCAGGCTGTTAAAAAAACTATTACGAATTATGAAACTAACGAGCTTTTTAATTCTTGTCTTTGTTATCAGCGTAAATGCTTCAGTCTATTCTCAATCGACGAAGCTTAGCATCAATCTCAAGAATGGGACTTTGGTTGAAGCGTTAAAACAAATCGAAAGTCAGTCGGAGTATTATTTTTATTACAACAACGACGAAATAAAGTCTCTGGAAGGTGTTTCAATTAACGTTGATAAGAAAGAAATAAAAGAAGTTTTAGAAAAATTACTGAATGGAACAAACCTGGAATACAAGATTATTGACCGTTATATCGCTTTGAAAAGAAAGAATGAAAATGGGTCAGAACCTGCGATTCAACAACAAAAATCAATCACAGGTAAAGTAGTCGACTCAGGTGGAAATCCGTTACCCGGAGTTACTGTAGTGGTGAAAGGAACAACAAACGGAACAATCACCGATATCGATGGAAATTATTCGATTGGCAAAATTGCTGATAGTTCAACCTTGCAATTTTCATTTGTAGGGATGAAATCGCAGGAGGTAGTAATCGGCAACCAAAAGTCGATTAATGTCACATTGCTCGATGAAACGATTGGTATTGAAGAGGTCGTGGCTATTGGATACGGTACGGTTAAAAAAAGTGATTTGGCAGGAGCTATTTCACAGGTTAAATCAGCCGACATGGAAAACCGCACCATTGTTCGTGCGGAACAGGCTTTGCAGGGAAAAACTGCAGGTGTTCAGGTCATCCAGACATCTGGAGCTCCCGGATCAAATCCAACCATTCGTGTTCGTGGGTTCAGCTCCAATTCATCATCCGATCCACTCTATGTGGTTGACGGTTTAAGAACTTCAGATATTGGGTCCATTGATCCTAACAATATTGAGTCGATGGAAGTACTGAAAGATGCCGCTTCGGCTGCTATTTACGGTGCTCAGGCCGGTAATGGGGTTGTTCTTATCACAACCAAAAAAGGTAAAAAAGGAGAGGGCAAAATCAGTTACGACTTTCAGTATGTAACCAACAAACTGGCTCGCATCCCCAAAGTAATGAATGCCCAGGAGTATGTAAATTATATGACTGAAGCAAACTTTATCACTCCTGCTGAAATTTCGGCATTGTGGGATGGAAAAACTGATACGAACTGGGCAGACGTAGCTTTCGAGAATTCGATCATGCAAAAACACAACCTTAGCTTTATGGGTGGAAACGATCGGGGATCTTACAACCTTTCGCTTTCGTACCTTGATCAGAATGGTATTGTAAAGGGAGATGATGATGTTTACAACCGCGTAACCGCAATGGCAAATGCCGATTACAATATCAACAGTTGGTTAAAGGTTGGTACAAACAATATTGTTGAACGTTGGAAAAGCAAATCGGTAACTGAAAACTCTGAATACGGCAGCCTTTTGGCTTCTGTTTTAACGATGGATCCGCTTACTCAGCCTTATTTTGATGCAAACAATCTGCCTTCATATATGCAAGACCTTATCAATTCAGGAAAAACATTGCTGAAGGATGAGGATGGCAGATATTATGGCCTGTCTCAAATATATAAATCTGACAATGTTCATCCTTTACTGATGAGAGATCGTGCCGATGCAAAGAACGAAGGTGCCAGCGTTATGGGAACCATTTATGCAGAAATGAAACCCATTAAAAACCTTACCATTACTTCAAAGCTCGGTTATCGGGGAGCTTTCACCGGTAGTTATCATTTCAATTATATCTATTACGCCAATGATGTCACAAAAAACGACAATATTGAAGTGGGGCGCACCAACGCCAACAGTATTTATTACCAATGGGAAAATTTTGCAAACTATGTTTATACACTTGGTAAGCACAATTTGACAACCATGTTGGGTACATCTTATTCCGAACCATATTCAACTACAGTCACAGCAACCGGAAATGCAATTTTGAAAGATGACGCACTTTACCGCGATTTGAATTATTTGACAGCAACTGCGACTAAAACGGTTGCCGGTGGATACTCGAATGTAGGCAGACAGTTCTCTTATTTCGGACGTTTTATTTATAACTATGCCGACAAGTATGTTCTTCAAGGTTCATTACGTCGCGATGCCAGTGATTTATCTATTCTTCCGATAGAAAGCCGTTGGGGAACATTCCCGGCTCTTTCGGCTGGTTATACCATTTCAAATGAAGATTTTTTTCCAAAAAACACACCAATTAATACAATGAAGTTGCGCGCCAGTTGGGGGCAGAACGGTAGTACCGGTCCTCTTGGAGGGTTTGCATATCGCGCATCAATTGGAACAATTGGTTCCTATCCCTATTCAGATGCCATCGATTACCAGATTGGATCTGCTCCTTCAACCTTGAGTAATCCCCAGCTAAAATGGGAAACTTCGGAACAGTTGGATTTTGGGGTTGATATTCGCGCATTTAAAAATCGGATGACATTTGGTTTCGACTATTATGAGAAAAAGACCAAAGATTTGCTTGTATCCATTACACCTCCCTATGAAACAGGGGTTGCATCTACTGCGGTTAATGCTGGAAATGTTACCAATAAAGGATTGGAATTCGAATTGAACTGGAGTGAGAAAATCCGTGACTTCTCATACAGCATCCATGGAAACCTGGCGACCCTTAAAAATAGTGTAACTTACCTCGACCCAAGTATTTCTAGGATTAACGGCGCCTCTTTCCATACGCAACAAGGAATTACTGTTTTTGAACAGGGGTATCCGGTTTGGTATATGCGTGGTTATAAACTTTTGGATATTAGTGATGCCACTGGGGATCCAATATTTCAGGATACCAATAATGATGGTGCAATTACCGATGATGACAAAGTGATGTTGGGTAGTGGTATCCCTGATTTTACCTACGGACTAACATTAAATGCTGCCTACAAAAGTTTCGACATCACTGTTTTCGGAACAGGCTCTTATGGTAATGATGTTTATAACTGCTTGACACGAATTGACCGTCCACGCGGTAACAAATTGGAAATTTTCTACACCGATCGTTGGACTCCGACAAATACAACTGCGTCAAAACCGCGTCCAAATGCCAATGGTGAGGATAAATATTGGATTAGCAGCGATGCCGTTATGGATGGCTCCTTCTTCAAGATTAAACAAATACAACTTGGATATACACTTCCAAAAACATTGTGTAAAAAGATGTATATAAGTAGTTTGAGAGTTTATTCTTCGGTTGAGGATGCATTCGTATTCACGTCTTACCCAGGATTCGATCCGGAAGCTTCAGCTGGTTCAACTACACTTTTGGGTGTAGATAAGGGAGCTTATCCAAATTCAATGAAAGTTTTGTTTGGTATCAACGTAACATTTTAAATTCTGAAATTATGAGAACAAAATTCATATATATATTCTTTTGTATTGCCGGAACCTTACTATTCTCTTCCTGTGAAGACCGGCTTTTGGTTGAACAGCAGGGCGCAACTTCTGTCGAAAGTTTCTATAAAACCGATGTCGATGCCGAACAGGCAATAGCAGCAGTATATTTTCAATGGAGGTCGCAAGCCTATAACGATTTCTTTCTGAAGAACTGTCTTTCAGATGACATCAACTCAGGCGGTGGTTCGAGAGGCGACAATGCCATTCTTGAGCAGTTAAATGAATACAAATTTAGCCCGTCAAACGGTACGGCCAGTGGATATTTCAGCGGATTGTACACACTTATTTACCGTGCCAATCTGGTAATCAATAACTTTTCTGAAGAGTCAACAACCAAGAAAAAAGCTATTGCTGAAGCTAAAGTTGCAAGTGCGTGGGCTTATTTCAACCTGGTAACATTGTGGGGGCCGGTTCCATTGGTAACAAAACCACTTGCTCCAAGCGAATATCAGCAGGCCAACGGTTCATTGAGTGATATTTGGGCCTATATTGAAAAAGATCTGAACGAAGCCATTTCTTCAGGCGAACTCCCTGAAAAATCAAGTGTTACTGACAAAACAATTGGTGCGCGTGTTACAAAGCAATTTGCCCAGGCATTGCTAGGCAAATCGCAGCTTTTTGAAGGCAAAAATGCTGAAGCTGCGACAACTTTAAAAGCAGTAATCAGCTCCGGAAAATATTCTTTGGTGGCTGACTACAGCAATGTATTACGTAAGGTTGAGGACTTTGGAGCAGAAAACCTTTTCGAAGTCAACTCAATCAACGATGGAGATAATGCATTCAATCAGGGTACAACTATTTTGGGTAACATGTACGGCTGGAGAAGCGATAAAATGTCGCTTTTCGGTTACTTCATGAATGCACACGATCTGTATCCAGGTGGTTGGGGATTTGCGAATCCAACCAAGTCGCTTTACGATGCGTTCGTTGAAATGGAAGGTCAGGATGGATATCGTTTAAATAATACATTAAAAACCTACGAGCAGGTAAAAACCATTGGGGCTCCAATTGCTCCGGTTACCATCAACGCTGGGACAAGTCTGTATGGGCACGAAGGTGTTTTTGATTGGAAATGGAGGTTTCTGGGTTCGGAAGTTATAACCAATTCATACGGATTAGCGACGGATAATAACTATCGAATGATGCGCTATGCCGAGGTATTGCTGCTTGCAGCCGAAGCTTGCCTCCAGTCTGGAGATCAGGCCAGCGCGTTAAACTACATCAATCAAATCCGGACTCGTGCGAAACTGCCAAACCTTTCTACCTTAACCCTGAATGATATTAAGAAGGAAAAACGCCTTGAGCTTTGTATCGAACAGGTGCGCTTTCAGGATTTGGTGCGCTGGGGCGATGCGGCAACAGCATTGGCCAATCGAGGAAAACAGATTCCTGTTTTTAATGGAACAGCTGTTTCGTATCCATACAGCAACGAAACCTACGGGTTTAAGACTGGTAAAAACGAATTGCTTCCATTTCCTGAACACGAAATGGGTGTAAATCAAAACATTAAGCAAAATCCAGGATGGTAACATCAAAGGATAATTAAAAATTCAGGAGGTCGTTTTTGAGGTTTCTAAACAGATTGGAAGTCTGGAGAACGACCTTCTATAAATTTAAATGCCAAACAATGAATTATTTAAAGAATATTTTAGCGGTACTTTTTCTTTTCTCAGGTTTGTTCGTTGTAGCTCAGCCTGCTAAAAAAAGCCCTCATTTGCCTATTATCGATGTGCATGTGCACACCATGAAGATCAATCCCAATTTTACTTCTGAAATGTGTCCCTGGTTTTTGAGTAACATGCCCGGTGGAGACCCCAACGAAAAAATGGTATTTGCTGCTTCCGGCGATTGCGCCAATCCTTTAAAACCTGCTAAAAGCGATGCCGAAATGCAGGCCGCCGTGATGGAAACCATGGAGCGGCTCAACATGACCATGGTGGCGTTCAGCGATGCCGAAATTTTGCACAATTGGTATAATGCAGCGCCAAAAGGAAGGATTATTCCTGGAATTGGAGTCAGTAGTTCAAAAGAAATGACTGTTGAAGCGTTCCGCGATTCGCTTTCAAATGGATTTTATAAAGTGATGAGCGAAGTAGCTCCACAATATCAGGGTATGTCGCCCAGCGATATGTCCCTCGATGCCTATTTTGCTGTTGCTGAAGAGTTGAATATCCCTGTAGGAATTCACATGGGAACCGGAGGAAACGGAATGGCTAACATTACTCAACCGAAATATCGGGCATCGATGGGAAACCCACTTTTGCTCGAAGATTTGCTGGCACGGCATCCAAAACTGAAAATCTGGGTTCAACATGCCGGTTACCCGATGGCCGATGAACTGATTGCTCTAATGGGTGCAAATGCCTATGTGTATTGCGACATTTCAGGAATGATATGGAGTTATCCGTTGGATGAAATTCATGCCTATATCAAACGCTTGGTTCAGGCTGGTTTTGGGAAACGCATTATGTACGGAACCGATTTTATGATGTGGCCAAAGCTTTTCGAAACATCAATCGGTGTAATTGAAAATGCCCAGTATCTGTCGTTTGACCAGAAGCGTGATATTTTATTCAATAATGCCGTTCGCTTTTTTCGGTTGGATGAAAAGCAATTTAAATAACTGGATTTTAAGATGGTTAATATATAATTATTCAGTAAGTTAACGTGATCCGATTGGCTGTATAAATTCTGTTTTCGTCAATACTGAAAATAAATCTATGTGTCGGTTAAACACAATGTAATTTTAAGGGTCTAATTCGATACCAATCGAATGTTAAAAGCAAAACATATTTTTCAAAACAAATACTGTAAAACTTAAATTATGAAAAGAAAAATTACAATTATTGCTGTCATAATCCTATGCAGCATGGCGACTTTTGCCCAACAGGCACTTTTCGGTGGAGCGCCAATTGTTTCGCCTGAAGTTAAAGCCGATCATACTGTCACTTTCCGGATCCAGGCTCCAGCTGCCGATTCTGTACAAATTACCGGCGACTTTTTGCCGACTGTAAAACTGAAAACCCAATGGGGTATGATGGATGTTCCCGGAACAGCCAAACTAACTAAAGACGAAAAGGGAATTTGGACTTTTACCTCGCAGCCATTGGCTTCCGATTTATATTCGTACACAGTAATTGTTGATGGCTTCAAAACAACAGACCCAAGCAATGTTTATATTATTCGCGATGTGGCTTCGGTATTCAATGTATTTATTGTGGATGGTGGTAAAGGCGATTTATACGAAGTAAGCAAAGTTCCGCATGGATCGGTTACCCGCCGTTGGTACGATTCTCCCGGAAACGGAATGCCTCGCCGCGTTACTGTTTATACTCCTGCCGGATACGAAGCGAGTAAAGATAAATATCCGGTACTTTACCTGTTGCACGGAATGGGTGGCGACGAAGAAGCATGGATTGCTCTTGGACGTACTTCTCAAATCCTCGACAATTTAATTGCGCAGGGAAAGGCAAAACCGATGATCGTAGTGATGACCAACGGAAATGTGGCTCAGGAAGCTGCTCCTGGCGAATCAAGTCTGGGTTATGCCAAACCTAGTATGCAAATGGAACACACCATGGATGGTAAATTCGAAGAAACTTTTCCTGATGTAATCAAATTCGTTGAAAGCAATTACCGTGTGAAAGCTGATAAGGCCGACCGTGCCATTGCCGGTCTGTCGATGGGCGGATACCATTCTCTGCATATCTCAAGATATTATCCAAATACCTTCGACTATGTGGGCCTTTTTTCGGCAGCCATCATTCCAAACGACAAAGTGCAATCGAAAGTTTACGAAAATATCGATTCAACATTGGAAACTCAGATGAAAAATGGCTACAAACTCTATTGGATTGGTATAGGTAAGGCCGATTTTCTGTACAAAAATATAGTCGATTATCGTGCAAAGCTCGATAAAATGGGAATGAAATACACATATGTTGAAACCGAAGGTGGTCACACCTGGACGAACTGGAGAGTTTACCTGTCGCAATTTGCGCCACTACTTTTCAAGTAGAAAGATGTCAACAGTCATTGGGAAAAGTGAATCAGCTTTCCCAATGACTGATTCTTTTTTTTATGACTTTTTACTAATGACTAACGGACCAAAACGATGAACCTAAAAACTAATTTTTTAACATTATTCCTGATCTTGATTTCAGGAATCTTTGCTTCTGCTCAGGAAGTATTCAAAAACAACGACCTCACAATTACCAAGCTTGAAAAGAACATGTGGGTGGTCGAGACTTCCGACAATACCACCATGTACATCATCGAAGGCTCGAAAAAAGCCATGCTTATTGATAATGGAACCAAGTGTGAAAAGTTGGATGAAGTAATCAGGCAAATTACCCAAAAGCCACTCATTGTGATGATTACGCATATTCATCCCGATCATGCCGGAAACATTAAGTATTTCGATCAAATTTATTTTCATCCGGGCGATACTGTTTTAATGCGCACGATGAAGGTTGCCTACAATGGAAAAATCAACTACGTGAAAGATGGTGAGAAATTCGATCTGGGAGGAACTACAATCGAAGTTCTATTCACGCCCGGACATACTCCCGGCTCAATCGTTTTGCTCGATCGAAAAGCTGGTAACTGCTATTCTGGTGATGCTTTTGGTTCCGGGCAAGTTTGGATGCAACTCGAACCACATGTATCAATGGCCATTTATGCACAATCGTGCCGTACCATGGAAGCCTTGATGGATAAGGGAATCACCAAAATTTACTGCGGCCATTATCCATATGTGAAGAAAGCCTACGACAAAACCTACATGACCGAAATGCGCCAACTGGCCGAAGAATTATCGAAAGGCAAAACCAGCACTGCAAAACCTTATCCTACCAAAGTCGCAATAGGTACTCAAAATCCAATGATAATCACTAAAGGTAGTGCCAGCATTGTTTACGACCCCGCAAAAATTAATTAAATCTCAATGAAAAAAATAATAGCATCAATTCTCCTGATTTGCTCTATTTGTGTTGCATTTGCCCAAATGCCCCCCATGGGAAAAGTGGAATACAAAACCATGCCCAGCAAAATCTTGAAACAGGATCGCGAATATGCGATTTACCTACCCAAAAGTTATTCAACTAACCCGGACAAAAAATATCCTGTGCTTTACTTACTGCATGGCGGGGGCGGAACTCATACCGATTGGCCTGAGAAAGGCCGTTTGACTGATGTTATTAATCCATTGATTGATTCGGGTGAAGCTGCCGATATGATTGTGGTTTGCC
Organism: Aquipluma nitroreducens; assembly: GCF_009689585.1. Classification (GTDB taxonomy): domain Bacteria; phylum Bacteroidota; class Bacteroidia; order Bacteroidales; family Prolixibacteraceae; genus Aquipluma; species Aquipluma nitroreducens. The sequence continues at coordinate 5,065,638 of NZ_AP018694.1, forward strand.
CTGAAGCCGGAAAGAATTTTATGAACTACTTCAACAATCCCGACTGGATGTACGAAGATTACTTCTTTCAGGAATTGGTGCCTTTTATTGAATCCAATTACCGGGTAGTTGCTGATAAAAAGCACCGTGCCATTGCCGGTTTGTCGATGGGTGGAGGTGGAACTGTAATTTATGCCGCTCATCATCCTGAACTTTTTTCTGCTGCATATTCCATGAGTGGATATTTTTATCGTCACGACAATCTTTTCTGGATCAATTTCAACGACCCGGTAGTAAAAAAGGTACACCAACTCGTGGAAGACAACAACTGTGTTAAGTATGTGAAAAATGCCGACAAGACCAAAATTGAAGCGATGAAAACGGTAAAATGGTTTGTCGATTGCGGCGACGACGATTTCACATTTAAAGCCAATACCGAATTTGTTTTAGCAATGTCAGAGGCCGGAATACCTTATCAATTCCGCGTCCGCGATGGCGGTCATACCTGGGAATATTGGCATACCGCCTTGTACATCGCACTGCCTTTTGTATCCAATAATTTCAGAAATTAATCTGCAAACTCAATGATAAAATCAATAAAATATATCGCGTCAATTGGGCTTTTGGCTTGTTTTTCATTGGCCGGAAATGCCCAATTCCCGGGATACAAACCAACTCCGGGCGACACACTCAAATCGATTCGTATTTCAGCCGATAAAAAAGTAACCTTCAGCATTTATGCACCAATAGCCTCGGAAGTCACCGTTTCAGGCGACTTTCAGCAAACGTATGGTGCGTTGAAACTTCAGAAAGATCAGATTGGAATTTGGTCGGTAACAGTTGGTCCAGTTGCGCCCGATTTATATACTTACGATTTTTCGGTTGATGGAATGAAGGTTATCGATCCGAAAAACATCCAGTTGAAGGAAGGTGCTGGCGGATATTCTAACCTGCTTGAAGTTCAGGGCAAAGAAGCCGATTACCTGGCTGTGAAAAATGTACCACACGGAAAACTCGAAAAGGTTTGGTTCAACGCGGCCACTTTGGGGAAAACCAGTCGGGTACATGTTTACACACCTCCGGGTTACGAAAATATGAAAGGCAAATTGCCGGTGCTTTATTTACAGCATGGTGGCGGCGATAATGATGCTTCGTGGGCAACGGCCGGACGAGCCAATTTTATTTTGGATAATTTGCTGGCTGAAGGGAAAGTGAAACCTATGATCGTTGTCATGCCTTTCGGAAATCCTGGCAGAGGTTTCTTTTCAGGCGCCGGGGTGGACGCCGATCCGTATTACAACTATTTCTTCAAAGATTTGGTACCTTATATCGAATCGCATTACAACGCAGGTACAACTCGCGAAAGCCGGGCTTATGCAGGCCTTTCCATGGGCGGACTTCAGGCTTTAAATATGGGCATTTTTTATCCAGAAAAGTTTGCGTACGTACTGCCGCTCAGCACTGGTTTCTTTCCTGAAATCCTGAAATCGATGGAAGAAAAGTACACCTCGAATTTGAAAAATCCTGAAATCAATAAGCTGAAGCTTTTCTGGATAGCGATGGGTGGTGAGAAAGATATTGCTTACCAAAACGGCGAAAATACCAAAGCGTTGTTCGACAAATTCGGCATAAAATACCAAACCAACAGCTATCCTGCCGGACATACTTTTATTACCTGGCGGCACAACCTGGTTGAATTTGCACCACTGCTTTTTAAATAATTTGCAACACATCTACCACTAACTAAAACACACGAAATGAACCGATTAATTCCCTTATTGCTTGTCACTCTTTTCTTTGCCTGTACCACGGCTCAGAAAATAGACAAAATTGATGTGAATTCAGTGAAGGTTAAATCAGGAATTATCTCCGGGAAAACCTCTGATGATCAGGTTGTAAAAATCTTCATGGGAGTTCCGTTTGCTGCGCCGCCTGTAGGCGATTTGCGCTGGAAAGCCCCTCAACCTGTAGCTGCATGGGAAGGCGTTCGTGCCTGTGTGGCTCCACCGGCATCGGCTATTCAAGCTCCGCCTAAACCGTTTATGTGCTGGTCTAAAGAGTTTATGGCTCCTGAATCGCCGCTCAGCGAGGACTGTTTGTACCTGAATGTATGGACAACGGCCAAGACCGCACAAGATAAAATGCCGGTAATGGTTTGGATTCATGGTGGCGCATTTACAGGAGGTTCAGGTACTGTGCCGCTTTACGACGGCGAAGCGATCTCGCGCAAAGGTGTCGTGTTTGTGACCATCAACTATCGACTTGGCATTTTGGGCTTCCTTGCTCATCCTGAACTTTCAGCCGAATCGGAACTTAAAACTTCAGGAAACTATGGAATTCTTGATCAGATTGCAGCCCTGAAATGGGTGAAGGAAAATATTGCAGAGTTTGGTGGCGACCAGAATAATGTGACTATCGACGGACAATCAGCCGGATCTTTCAGCGTAAATATGTTGGTTGTTTCACCTTTAGCTAAAGGCTTGTTCCAAAAAGCCATTGCACAAAGTGGCGGAATGTTTGGCAAACAGCTTTCGCTGGGTAGCACTTTGAAAGCGGCAGAAGAGAATGGCAAACAGTTGACCGAAAAACTGAAGATTGCCAACATGGCGGCTTTCAGGGCTATGCCTGCCGATTCGCTGTTGAAAATTCAGACACGAATTGGCGTAACTGTTGACAATGTGGTAATTCCACCAGTTTACGATACGTTCGCTGCCGGAAAGCACAACGATGTGGCTGTAATTTCGGGCTGGAATGCCGACGACGGCGTTTCTTTTGGTCCTGCACCTAAGGCAGCCCAGTTTCAGGAGAATGTTAAAAAGCAATACGGCGACAAAGCTGATGCTTTTTTGAAACTGTTTCCGGCGAAAACCGATGAGGAAGCCGCACAGTCGCAGAAACTGATTTCGCAGCTTTTCTTTGGTTGGAACAACTATGCCTGGGTTCGTTTACAGGCCTCGAAGGGCACCGGAAAAGCTTACCTGTATTATTTCAAACGCGTGCCTCCGGGAGAACCGAACTACGGAGCTTTCCATTCGGCTGAATTTGGCTATGCCCTACACAACCTGAAAAAATGGAACCGCCCGTTTACCGATGTCGATTATAAAGTTGAAGATTCGATGAGCAGTTATTGGGTGAATTTTGCCAAAACCGGCGACCCCAATGGCGAAGGCCTACCTGTTTGGCCAGCTTTCAACGAAAATGATCCTCAGATTATCGAGCTCGGCGACGAAGTAAAAGCCGCTCCGCTGCCGTACAGAGAACAATTGAAATTCATGGACGAACTCAATAACTAAGTAGTTACAACAATTAAATGTCGCATTTTTATTTCTTGACTCACCCCGAGCTCGCTTTACTCGCTCCGCCCCTCTCTCGCGAGAGAGGGGAAAAGTCACCGTAAGGTGGCTTGGGGTGAGTCAATTTTGAAATACAATAGTAAATAATTCCGATTACTAAATGCAATGAAAAAGATTTTGACTAACCTGAATACACAACGTAATGCTAAACAATTAATACAAAACCGATGAAAAAAATTCTGTTATTCATTTTCTGCCTTGCATTCATTGCAGGGACACAAGCTCAGGAACTTTCCAATTTCATGAATCAGAAACCTATCGTTTCTCCTGAAATTGGTTCAAAAGAAGTAACGTTTAGGCTGATGGCTCCAAATGCCGACACGGTGAAAATTAATGGTGGTTTTACACCAACTGTAAAGATGAAAACGTCATTCGGGACTATGGACGTTCCTAGCAGTGTAAATCTTAAGAAAGACGAGAAAGGACTTTGGTCAATCACACTGCCACTTCCAGAACCCGAACTTTATACTTACAGTTTCATTGTTGATGGAGTAGCAGTTAACGACCCAGTCAACATTTTTATGCAACGCGACGGTACCCGTTACTTAAGCGTTCTGCTTGTTCCGGGTAAAAAAACTGAGAATTATTTAGAGGCCAAACAACGCGGCAACTTGCAACAGGTTTGGTACGACTCGCCAACCATAGGGTTTAATCGCCGCATGTTTGTTTATACGCCTTACGGTTACGAAACCAGCGGGAAAAGTTATCCTGTTCTTTACCTGTTGCATGGAGCCGGTGGCGACGAAGATGCCTGGAGTACCATGGGACGCGCCCGTCAAATTCTGGATAACCTGATTGAAAAAGGTCAGGCTGTTCCTATGATTTGTGTAATGCCAAATGGAAATCCCAATCAAATGGCAGCTAAAACCACCATGCTTACTGAGAGTGAATTTGATTTCAGGGATCCGTCGAAACAAAACCTCTACATAAACAGTATTGCAAAAGACATTGTCCCTTACATTGAAAAGAATTACCGGGTAATTGCCGATCCTGATCACCGGGCCATTTCAGGTCTTTCGATGGGTGGCGGACACACCATCGCTTTGGCCAATGAATATCCGGGCATGTTTCAATATATATGTCCATTAAGCATGGGGTTGTGGGGAGAACAGCCCGACATCGATGCAAAACTACAGGGACTTAAAAAGGCCGGTTACAAAATGTACTGGCTGGCATGCGGCAATACCGATTTTGTTTACGATAGTGCCAAAAAGCTTGATGCCAAATTAACTGAAAACGGATTGAAGCATACCTTCTTTGTAACCGAAGGTGGTCATACCTGGGCCAACTGGCGGGTATATCTGAACACTATGGCACCACAATTATTTAGATAGTAAAACTCAACAACTGACACATGAAAATAGCTGGATTGACAATCGTTATAGCGATGTTATTAATTTTAACAAACCAGGTGAATGCCCAAAAGCATGTATCGTCGTTACTTCAATACGACAAACAGATTGATGGCATCATTAGCCAAATGACTTTGGACGAAAAAGTAAATATGCTTCATGCTAAGTTTATGTTTGTTTCGGCTGGCGTTGAGCGATTGGGCATTGCTGACATGAGATATGCTGACGGACCATTTGGCGTGCGCGAGGAAATGCAACCCAAAGGATGGATGCCCTTGGGCTGGGAAAATGATAAAGCTACATTCTTCCCGACAGGTTCTGCGTTGGCAGCAACATGGAGTCCTGAACTGGCTTACAGTTATGGCACCGGAATGGCCCGGGAAACACGGTTACGCGGAAAAGATATGATACTTGGGCCGGCCATCAATATCCAGCGGATTCCTACTGGTGGAAGAACCTATGAATACTTGAGTGAAGATCCTTTTTTAAGTTCGAAACTGGCTGTTGGCTATACCAAAGGTGTTCAGGACAATGGCGTTGCCGTTTGTGTCAAACATTTTGCGTTGAACAACCAGGAAAACAACCGCGGAACAGTTAATGTAATTGTAGGTGAGCGAGCTATGCGCGAGATTTATCTTCCTCCTTTTCGGGCAACCGTTGAGGAAGGTGACGCTTATGGATTTATGTCGGCTTACAACAAAGTAAACGGTTGGTGGTGTGCCGAAAATGATATCCTCCTGAATAAAATTCTGCGTCAGGATTGGGGTTTTGCCGGAATGGTTATTTCTGACTGGGGCGGAACTCATAGCACAGTAGGCTCTGTAAAAGCTGGTCTCAACGTAGAAATGCCTGATCAGAAATTTCTCGGACAAGCCTTGATTGATTCGGTAAAAGCTGGTAAAGTTTCTGAAGAAGTTATTAATCAGCGAGTACGTGAAATTTTGCGTGTTCGGTTGGCCATCAAGCCGATTCCGGAAACTGAAGCAAACAAAGAAATGACCTCTCAGCCTGCCCAGCAGAAAATAGCCTATCAGGTTGCAAGTAAATCGATTGTTTTGCTGAAAAATGATGGTATTCTTCCATTACAGTTGAAAAGTAAACCAGTAATTGCGGTTATTGGCGCCAATGCTACACAAATTATGGGATCAGGCGGAATGGGTGCCGGTGTGAAAACATTGTATGAGATTACTCCTCTTGAAGGATTAAAGAGCCGGATTGGAGATAAGGCTGAAATCATTTTTGCACAAGGATACGATCCTGTTACTTTCAGCTTTGCCGATATGTTCAGAAAAAAAACACCGGAAGAAGTTGAGAAAAAGGCTCAGGAAAAGAAAATTATTGCTGAAAAACTGACCAAAGAAGCGCTTGAAGTTGTGGCCAAAGCTAATCTGGTGTTGTTTATTGGAGGAGATAACCGCGCTGTTGAAACCGAAGGAAGCGACCGGAAAGATATATTTCTTCCTTCAGGACAGGACGAACTGATTAAAAAAATTGCAGCGGTAAACCCCAATATTGTTACTGTGCTGACAAGCGGTGCACCCAACGACCTGAATGTGGTGAACCCGCTTTCAAAGGCATTGCTTATTTCATGGTTTAATGGCTCCGAAGGTGGAAATGCGCTGGCTGATGTGCTTGTTGGAAACATCTCGCCAAGCGGACGTTTGCCATTTACTTTGCCAGTAAAACTGGAGGATTCGCCAGCTTATGCGTTGGGAAATTATCCTCAGGGAGGAAAGAACGCCGATGTTTTTGCTAACCTGGTTTCTGAAACCGATCCAGCCGGAAAAACTCAGGCTAAAAAAGAGGACAAACCGAAAGATGATCCAAATACTGCCCTGTACTCCGAAGAATCGCTGGTAGGCTATCGCTGGTTCGACACGAAAAAAATCCAGGTGATGTATCCGTTTGGCTACGGTCTTACTTACACCACTTTTCAGTATTCCAATTTGAAAACTAACAAGGTGAAGTATGGCAAAGATGAGGTGATTGCGGTATCGTTTGAACTTAAAAATACAGGTAAGTCGATAGCTGACGAAGTCGCTCAGGTTTACGTTCATCGCGTCAATCCATCGGTTGAATGGCCTGAAAAAGAACTGAAAGAATTTTCAAGGGTGTCGCTTAATCCGGGTGAAAGTAAAATTGTAAAACTCGAAATACCGGTAAAAAATCTGCAATACTGGAACGAAACCAAACAGGCATGGAACGACGATTTGTGCAAACTCGAATTGCTGGTTGGCGCATCAGCAGGCGATGTCAAACTGAAAAAAGAAGTAACATTAAGGTAAGACCTAGACCTAATGGATCATTCATGACAAAACAATTTTGACACACAACATGTCCCGAATATTTATCGGGAGGAGGATGATCAGATAACCAAAAATGATGACATTGCTTTTTTTAGCCTCACCCTTCGGGGGAGGTTTGGAGGGGGCTTAAAAATTTCAAAAACTATGAAAACCAACAGACGTAATTTTTTCCAGACTTTGGGAGTTGGCGCCGCCGGACTTGGATTGAGTTCAGTGCCATTTATTTCCAGTGCATCAACTCCATCAAAAGAAGATAAAGACGACCAGCAATTGCTGATTGGTGACAACATTGCCATTGCTGAAACCAAATACGGCAAGGTAAAAGGTTTTATCCTGAGAGGAATAACCTGCTATCGTGGAATTCCATATGGTGCTGATACTTCAGGAAAAAACCGCTTTATGCCGCCACAACCGCCCAAACCCTGGGCCACAACTTTGCCGGCCGTTTGGTGGGGAAATACGGCACCTCAAATCATGGATAACCGCTATGCCAATGCCTATTCGTCGTTTGTTGACCACTGGAACTACGACGATGTAAGCGAAGATTGCCTGAAACTGAACATCTGGACACCGGCAGTTAACGCCAAAAAACGTCCGGTTCTGGTTTGGTTGCATGGCGGTGGTTATACCAACGGAAATGGAATTGAACAGGATGGATACGATGGCGAAAACCTCAGCCGCAAAGGCGATATTGTATTTGTTTCAATCAATCATCGGTTGGGACCAATCGGGTTCAGCGATTTATCCGGAATCGGTGGATCGAAGTTTGCCGATTCTGGCAATGTGGGTGCTTTGGATATGGTTGCCGCTCTCGAATGGGTACGCGATAACATTGTCAACTTTGGTGGCGATCCGGGCAATGTGACCATCATGGGTCAATCTGGTGGGGGTGCCAAAGTTTGTGTGTTGACCGCCATGCCTAAAGCCAAAGGATTGTTTCATAAAGCTGTTCCATTAAGCGGATCAACCATAAAAGCAATGGATCAAACGGCTTCTCAAAAACTGGGAGAATATATCCTGAAGGAAGCGGGACTCTCTGCTTCTGAAGTTGAAAAACTTCAGGAAATGCCTTGGAAAGATTACATTTTATTAGCCAATAAAGCTGCTCAGAAATTCGCTGCCGAAAATTCAGGAACTGGTGTGCGCGGCGGATTCAGCCCTGTAGCCGATGGAATGAACATTCCCAAAGGTCAGTTCTTCTCTGATGCGTCAGGTATCTCATCCGATGTTCCAATGATGATCAGCACCACTTTCCATGAATGGGGAATGGCCCGCACCATGCCCGAAATGGAACTGATAACCCGCGAAAAAGCCATTGAAATGCTGAAAGAGCGTGCCGGAATGGGTGGCGGACTTGGAGAAAAAGCTGCAACAGTGTATGATGCATATGCCAAAGCGTTTCCAAATGCAAAACCCATTGAAGTGATGACTTTGGTAAGTAGTAACCGTAAGGGGGCTATTGAAACTGCCAATGCAAAAGCAGGGCAAAAGGCGCCAGTTTACCTGGCATGGTTTGGCTGGGAACCTCCAATGTTCGACAACCGGATGCGGGCTTTCCATTGTTTGGATATCTGTTTCTGGTTTGCCAATACCGATTTGATGCTCACGCATACTGGTGGAGGAAAACGTCCTCGCGCATTGTCAGAAAAAATGTCGGGAACATTGCTTCAATTCATGAAAACCGGAAATCCAAACAAAGGCGGACTTCCGGAGTGGAAAGCATATACTTCAGAAAAGGGTGAAACCATGATTTTGACCGACCAACCGGAGTTGAAAAACGATCCAGATCGTGAAGCCCGAAAACTAATCTGAGAAATCTAAGCGAATACCACAAACAATAATGATAGATCATTTCTTAGCTACCGAAATCGCGTTCTGAAACACATTTTCAGGATGCGGTTTTCGGTGGCACAGGAATTTATAGGCCTGTTTTTCGATCAGCACGATTCAGGATACCTGTTGTATAATATATCTTTTCAGGCTAAAATGCTGGTAATTATTCCATTTTCACGTTTCTCCGATTTTGAATTCAGTAATATATCAACTATCATTGCGTCGTCGTGACACAAAGAATTTTCTAACTAAAAATGATACAAATGAGAATTAAATGGCTCCGTTCAGCAATGGTTTTTACTGTTGTATTTTCCATGTTTCTAATGGCTTTTCAGCTAAAAACTGCCAGTGCAAAATCGACCGACGATCAGAAGGTTCAGCAAATCATTTCAAAAATGACTCTTGAACAGAAAGCTCAACTGGTTATCGGTACTGGTATGTTTTTCGAAATGCCTGATTCAATAAAAGCATTAATGCCTCCGGGATTTGGTGGAGAAGGCGATTCAAAGGATCCGGTTTATTCCGAAATGGTGAAACGCATTCGCAAGTACCTGCCCGGATCTGCTGGTAATTCATCAGAATTTACTGATTTAGGCATTGCAACCCAGGTTTTAAGTGATGGACCTGCCGGTTTGCGAATTCAGCCTACTCGCAAGGGCGATACAAAGACATATTATTGCACCGCTTTCCCAATTGGAACCGTTTTGGCTTCGACCTGGGATACTGATTTGGTTTATAAAGTTGGACAGTCGATGGGAAATGAAGTAAAAGAATATGGCTCCGATATTTTGTTAGCCCCGGCAATTAATATTCAGCGCGATCCACTTTGTGGCCGAAACTTCGAATATTATTCGGAAGATCCGCTTGTTGCCGGTAAAACTGCTGCCGCCATGATCAAAGGTATTCAGTCGAATGGCGTTGGTACTTCGCTTAAGCATTTTGCTGCCAACAATTCTGAAACAAACCGCATGTCGGTAAATACAATTGTGAGCGAACGTGCTTTGCGCGAGATTTACCTGAAAGGATTCGAGATTGCCGTGAAGGAAGCTCAACCATGGACAGTAATGTCTTCTTACAATAAAATTAATGGAACATATACTTCAGAGAGTAATGATTTGTTGACCAAAATTCTGCGCACCGACTGGGATTTCAAGGGTTATGTAATGACCGACTGGGGTGGCGGCAGTGATGTAGTTGCTCAAATGATTGCCGGAAACGATATGATTCAGCCTGGTCAGCCCAAGCAAATTGCTGATGTTATTGCTGCTGTAAAAGATGGAAAGCTTGATGTGAAAATTCTGGATCGTAATGTTGGCCGGATTTTAACCATTATGATGAAAGCTCCCCGCTACAATAAGTATCCGTATTCGAATACTCCTGATTTAAAAGCACATGCCGAAGTTACCCGTCAGGCTGCTACCGATGGTATGGTTTTGCTGAAAAACGATAAAAATGCACTTCCAATTTCTTCAGGAGTTAAAAATATTGCAGCTTTTGGAAATACATCCTACGATTTTATTGCTGGTGGCAGCGGTAGTGGCGATGTAAACGAAGCTTATACAATTTCACTGTTCGAAGGTTTAACCAATGGAGGTTATACTCCCGATGACGTTTTGACCACTGTTTATGGTGCTTATATGGATCACATGAGGGCTCAGGCGCCTAAATCAAACAATCCGCTTATGGCCTTGATGATGGGGAAACAACCCATTTCGGAAATGACCATTACTCCTGATTTGGCAAAGAAATTTGCTGACAAAGATGATATAGCATTAATCACCATTGGCCGTAATGCTGGTGAAGGCCGCGATCGTACCGATACCGAAGGTGATTTCAGACTGAATAAAACAGAAAAGGACATGATTAAAAATGTGGCAAATGCCTTCCATGCCAAGGGTAAAAAAGCCATTGTTGTGCTGAATATTCCCGGAGTAGTTGAAGTTGCAAGCTGGCGCGATTTAGTCGATGCTGTTTTGGTTGCATGGCAGCCCGGACAGGAAGGCGGAAACTCGGTTGTTGATGTATTGTCGGGCAAAGTGAATCCTTCTGGAAAATTGGCGGCAACATTCCCACTGAATTATTCAGAAGCCCCATCGGCCAAAAATTTCCCTGGTGTTGCTGAAAAATCGAATAAGAAAGATGATGCTGCCGATCTCTCCGGATTTTCGTTTATGCGCCGTACGCCATGGGAAGTGGTATATGAAGACGATATCTATGTAGGTTACCGCTACTACAATACTTTTAAAGTCCCAGTCGCTTACGAATTTGGTTATGGCTTGTCGTACACCACTTTCGATTACTCGAACCTGAAACTTGCCAGCACTAATTTTTCCGGAAAGCTAACTTTTACAGTTGATGTTAAAAACACAGGGTCGGTTGCAGGTCGCGAAGCTGTTCAGATTTATGTTGGTTCTCCTTCAGGAAAACTGAAAAAACCAGAAGAAACACTGGCCGCTTATGCTAAGACTAAACTGTTGAATCCAGGTGAATCGCAAACCGTAAGTTTTACGATTGAAACCAAAGATTTTGCATCGTTCAACGAAGCAACATCTTCATGGATTGCTGAAGCCGGAAATTACACCTTGAAAGTAGGAGCTTCATCATTGAATATTAAACAAACAGCAAACTTTAAAATAGGTAAGGAATTGAGCGCAGGGAAAGTGACAAAAGCATTAGCTCCATCACGCGAAATCAATAAGCTGGTTTCAAAATAAGATTAGTTAATTAAATTGAGTTGGTTTAGGAATATGAATCCCTGCTTTTAACCTTTATGATTTTAAGCGGGGATTTTTTATTTTTAACATTGCACCAGATTGTTGAAACTTAACTTAAGCGATAACTTCAAAACCTTAACAATGAAAAATCTAACTAAACTTTGTGAAATGGGACTAATTGCATCTTTGCTTTTGAGCTTTGGGTGCAGTCCCAAATGGTCCGAAACAGATAAAGGATCTTTTAAAGTGATTAGTAATGAAGGTGGTCAAACTTTAGGCTATTCTCCTAATTCAGGAGTGAAGATTCTGACTGTTGACCGGCTTGCATTTAAAGACCTGAATAAAAACGGAAAGCTCGATCCTTACGAAGATTGGCGCTTGCCAGTTGACGAACGTGCCAAAGATTTGGCAGCAAAATTGTCGGTTGAGCAAATTGCCGGGCTGATGTTGTACAGCGCACATCAGTCGATTCCTGCTTTTGGTGGCGGCCCTTTTGGCGCGGCAACCTATAACTCGAAATCGTTTAAAGAAAGCGGCGCTCAATCGAGCGATTTGACCGATCAGCAAAAGAAATTTTTAACCGACGATAACCTGCGTCATGTACTGATTACTACAGTTGAAAGTCCGGCTATTGCCGCACAATGGAACAACAATGCTCAGGCTTTGGTCGAAGGTATTGGTTTTGGAATTCCTGCAAATAACAGTTCCGATCCTCGCCATGGAACCGATTCGAATGCTGAATACAATTTGGGCGCAGGAGGTAAAATCTCAATGTGGCCTGCAACTGTAGGCGTCGCAGCATCGTTTGATCCGCAGTTGATGAAACAATTTGGCGAAATTGCTTCGAAAGAATACCGCGCATTGGGTATCGCTACCGCCCTTTCACCACAAATCGACCTGGGAACAGAACCTCGCTGGAGCCGTTTCGAAGGAACGATGGGTGAAGATCCAAATTTGGCTGTTGACATGGCAAGGGCTTATGTCGATGGTTTTCAAACTTCAGCCGGTGCTGACGAAATTTCGGGCGGATGGGGCTATAAAAGTGTGAATGCGATGGTGAAACACTGGCCGGGCGGTGGTCCCGAAGAAGGTGGTCGCGATGCGCATTTTGGTTATGGCGAGTACGCTGTTTATCCGGGCAAAAATATAAAAGATCATTTAAAACCATTTACTGAAGGAGCTTTCAAACTCGAAGGCAAAACCGGGATGGCTTCGGCGGTGATGCCTTATTATACCATTTCATTCAATCAGGATACAGTAAATGGTGAGAATGTTGGTAACAGCTATAACAAGTATCTGATTACCGATTTGCTTCGCGGTAAATACGGCTACGATGGCGTGGTTTGTACCGACTGGATGATTACCAAAGACACCAAAAATGTATTTGTTTTTCAGGGGAAATGCTGGGGTGTTGAAAAGTTGAGCGAGGCTGACCGTCACTATAAAGCCATTGAAGCTGGTGTTGATCAGTTTGGTGGAAACAATGAAATGGGTCCGGTAATTGAAGCCTATCAAATGGGAGTGAAGGAACATGGAGAAGAATACATGCGCAAACGTTTTGAGCAGTCGGCTGTACGTTTGCTTCGCAATATCTTCCGGGTAGGTTTGTTCGAAAATGCTTATCTCGATGCTGCCGAAACCGAAAAAGTTGTTGGCAATCCTGAATACATGAAGGCAGGTTACGATGCTCAATTGCGGTCAGTTGTGATGCTTAAGAATCAGGAGAAAGCACTGCCGTTGAAAAAACAGATGAAAGTTTATATTCCGAAGAAATTTTTACCGGGTGGAAAAAATTGGTTTGGTATTGAAACTCCTTCAAGTTGGAAAGATGCTGTTAATCCAGTGGTTGCAGCAAAATATTTTCAGGTAGTTGAAAAACCGGAAGATGCAGACTTTGCCTTAGTTTGCATTGATAGTCCGAAAAGCGGTGTTGGATATTCTGAAGATGACCTGAAAAAAAATGGAAACGGGTATGTGCCAATTAGTTTACAATATGGTCCGTACAAAGCCGATTTTGCACGCGAAACCAGTATTGCCGGCGGTAGCCCGTTCGAAAGCTTTACCAACCGCACGTACAAAGGGAAAACTGTGGAGGCTTCCAATGTTCAGGATATGAAAACTGTTATTGAAACCAAAGCAAAAATGGGTTCAAAACCTGTGATTGTGGTTGTCAAAGTTTCAAATCCAATGATTTTTTCTGAAATTGAAAAAAGCGCCAATGCGATTCTTGTACATATGGGTGTTCAGGATCAGGCATTGATGGATATTTTAACCGGTGCTGTCGAACCTTCAGCCTTGTTGCCTTTCCAGATGCCTGCTGATATGAAAACGGTTGAAGAACAAAAAGAAGACGTTCCGCGCGACATGAAATGTTATGTCGACTCTGATGGCAATACTTACGATTTTGCCTTTGGGCTGAATTGGAGTGGGGTAATTAACGATGCCCGAGTAGCCAAATATAAAAAGTAATAAAATTTGATCTATGAAGAAGTTGCAATTTTTACTGGTCTCGTTATTTGCTGTTTGTTCAGTATTCGGACAAAATGCCAAAATGGATGCTTTCATTAATCAACTGATGGGTAAGATGACCCTCGAAGAAAAGCTGGGTCAGCTAAATCTTTCGTCGGGCAGCGTTGGCGCAATTTTGGCGGGTGGAGGCGGTATGATCGACGAAGTGCGCAAAGGACAAATTGGCGCTACCGGGGCTTATTCGTTCAAAACGGCCAAAGACATTGAGACCGCTTCGCAGGAATCGCGCCTGAAAATACCTGTTTTGATTGGCGTCGATGTTATTCATGGTTATAAAACCGGGTTTCCGATTCCTTTGGGATTAGCTTCTACATGGGATTTGGACATGATTGAAAAAAGTGCCCGAATTGCGGCTGTTGAAGCGAGCGCCAATGGTATTTGCTGGACCTATTCTCCAATGCTTGATATTGCCCGCGACCCACGTTGGGGCCGGGTTGCCGAAGGCGCCGGAGAAGATGCGTGGTGGGGTTCGCAAATTGCCAAAGCGATGATACACGGTTATCAGGGCGAAGATCTTTCAAAAGACAACACCATTATGGCCTGCGTGAAACATTTCGCCTTGTATGGCGCCGCTGAAGCTGGTCGCGATTACAATACGGTTGACATGAGCCGCTTAACCATGTACCAGTATTATCTGCCTCCATACAAAGCAGCTTTCGATGCTGGAGCCGGAAGCGCTATGTCGTCATTCAACCTGATTGACGGAATACCTGCAACAGGCAATAAATGGTTGTTAACCGATCTTCTGCGGAAAGAATGGGGCTTTAAAGGTTTTGTGGTGACTGACTATACCTCGATTAATGAAATGATGGCTCATGGAATGGGCGATTTACAAGCGGTTGATGTATTGGCTCTGAAAGCTGGCGTTGATATGGATATGCAAGGATTAGGTTTCCTCACCACCTTGAAGAAGTCGCTCGACGAAGGTAAAGTGACCATGAAAGATATTGATACGGCCTGCCGTCGCGTGCTCGAAGCCAAATACAAGCGGGGATTGTTCGATGATCCGTACAAATATGTGAAGGAAGAACGCCTGAAATCGGAAGTTTTAACGCCTGAACATTTGAAATTTGCCCGTGAATTGGGCGCCCGCTCCATGGTTTTGCTGAAAAACAATAACCAAACATTACCGCTGAAAAAGTCAGGTAAAATTGCTGTTGTAGGTCCGTTGGCTGACAGTAAAGCCGATTTGCTTGGAGCCTGGTCAACCGGTGATGTTACAAAAACAACTTCGGTGATCGATGGAATTAAAGGTGCTGTTCAGTCGGGTGCGGAGGTCGTTTTTGCCAAAGGCGCCAATATTACCGATGATCCGTATCTGAAAGAAGGCATTAAAAACCCTTTTGCGGCTTATATGGGAATCAAAGAAGAAATTGAATCCCGGACACCTTCTGAATTATTAGCCGAAGCAGTTGACGTAGCTAAAAATGCGGATGTGGTTGTAGCTGTTTTAGGCGAATCGGCAAGCATGTCCGGCGAAGCTGCCAGCCGCTCTGATATTAGTATTCCGGAAAGTCAGGAAAACTTGTTGAAGGCATTGGTTGCCACTGGCAAACCGGTAGTACTGGTACTTGTTAATGGTCGTCCACTGATACTAAATTGGGAAAATGAAAATGTACCTGCGATTTTGGAAGCCTGGGCTCCCGGAATTGAAGGTGGAAATGCCATTGCAGATGTTTTGTTTGGCGATTATAATCCTTCAGGAAAAATCACCATGACTTTCCCGCGCAGCGTAGGACAGATCCCGATTTATTACAACCACAAAAACACGGGTCGCCCGATGGATCCGAAGAACAAGTTTACCTCTAAATACCTCGATATTCCGAATGAGCCGCTTTACCCGTTTGGTTATGGCTTGAGCTACACCACGTTTGAATATGGTGATGTAGTGTTGAGCAAAACCAACCTGAAAGATAATGAAACGCTTTCTGCAAAAATCAAAGTGACCAACACCGGTAAAGTGGCTGGTGAAGAAGTTGTTCAGCTTTATATTTCCGATCCGGTTGCCAGCATTTCGCGTTCGGTTAAAGACCTGAAAGGTTTTCAGAAGATCGGCCTGAATCCGGGTGAAACCAAAGAGATTGAGTTCAAAATAACCACTGAAGAATTGAAATTTTTCAATAGCGATCTAAAATACGACTGGGAATCCGGAGAATTTGTTGTACAAATTGGCACCAATTCGCAGGATGTGAAACAGGCCAAATGCGAATGGATTAAATAGGCTTGAATTAATTGCTCCATAACTTTTATAAATCTGTTGATCCGTTATTCAAGTTTAATAAGTAAAAGTTTAGTTTTTTTTCAAATAGTCATTTACTAAAAAATCCTGCTCATCGTTTTTCGGAACTGGGCAGGATTTAATTTTTTTTTTTGATTCTCTCATTACTTAGTACATGACAAAAACATAAACAATTGATTATCAACAAAATAAGCATTAAAATATTTGCATAAAACCCTGAATATCATTATCTTACAAGGGATTACCACATCACTTAGTAAGAAATATGACACCCAGGGTAGATGCTAAAAGTAGTGAATTAGTTTCCATTTTCCATGATCAATCAGGTTGGAATCTGGCACGAGTAAAGTTCTTTGTTTTAATTATTAGTGCGCTTTGCAAGGTGCAAACTGTTGGTTTTGAGAAGTTAGCAACGGCCTTTGACAGCAATGCCAATACCAATTCCTCGCTGCGGAGAATACAACGGTTTATGGCGACTTATCTTTTGGATATAGATTTGATTTCCAGATTGATATTCAGACTATTACCACATGAATCACCTTTCCGTTTAGCAATGGATCGCACGAATTGGAAGTTTGGTCAGCAGAATATCAATGTATTGGTGCTCGCAGTTGTTTATCACGGAGTTGCTTTTCCGTTGCTGTTTCGATTGTTGCCCAAATTTGGCAATTCAAACACCAATGAACGCATTGAATTGGTTGAACGGTATATCCGTCTCTTTGGTTCTGCAGCATTGGATTGTTTGACAGCAGATCGTGAGTTTGTTGGAGAACGATGGATTAAATACCTGAATGAACAGCAGATTAGGTATTATATCCGTATTCGCGAAAACTTCTGGGTTTTGCAACCACACAATGGCAAACGAGTTAAAGCCAGTTGGCTGTTTGCAAATTTGCCATTAAATGGCTGTCGGGTGAATCAACGAATTGTGTCCCTGAACGACCAACTCTGTTATCTCTCAGCCTCGAAAGGAAAAGACAAAGATGGGAAGCCTGAATTGCAGATTGTTATCTCGTTCAACAAACCTGAAGATGCGCTGGAAATTTACAAAGAACGATGGCAAATTGAAACTGCTTTCAGAGCTTTAAAAACAAGTGGGTTCAATATCGAGAACACCCATTTGGCTGAAATAGAAAGAATTGAAAAATTATTTGCATTAGTGATGGTTGCTTTTACATGGGCATATCTAGTTGGTGATTATTTGCATAGATACATCAACCCAATCCCGATCAAGAAGCATGGAAATAAAGCGAAAAGTCTGTTCAAATATGGACTAACTTATATTGCAACTGTGCTTTTAAACGCTTTCTTTCAAGATGATATCGATATTTTTAAATTTTTGTCATGTACTTAGCTCTCATTAATTAATTCATCGTCAATTTTAATAGTTTTGTCTATAATAAAACCAATAAACTAAATTTCTCAAGATGAAACGATTCTTTTATTTACTGTCCTTTCTTACTTTGATAAGTACAGCACTTATTGCTCAGGAACAAGAGCGTCCGGGACCGAAACCAGCGGCAGAAACTGGAGAAAAATTCCGTGTTGGAATGGCTGGTTATTCATTTGTCAAGTTAAATGATTTAGACAAATCGCTCTCAATCATGCAGCGCGCCGACGTCCACTATCTTTGCATCAAGGATTTCCATTTACCATTTAAAAGCACGACCGCCGAAATTGCTGCTTTTCATGCCAAATTGAAAGAAAAAGGCGTTACAGGTTATGCCGTTGGGCCAATCTACATGAAAACCGAAGCAGAGATCGACTCAGCTTTTGCTTATGCCAAAAGAGTAGGAGTGAAATTGATTGTTGGTGTTCCAAATTATGAGCTTTTGCCTTATGTCGATAAAAAAGTGAAGGAATATGATTTCAAATATGCGATTCATTTGCATGGTCCGGATATTAAAATTTATCCTGATGCTGAAGACGTTTGGGATCATGTGAAAGACCTTGATCCCCGCATTGGAATGTGTTTGGATATTGGTCACGACACCCGCAATGGGAAAGATGCAGTTGCCGATTTACAAAAGTATATATCCCGTGTTTTTGATATTCACATCAAGGATGTAACCGGAAAAACAAAGCTTGGATATTCCATCGAAATTGGTCGTGGAGTTATCGATTTTCCTGCATTTGTTAAAATGCTTCGGACCGTTGGTTATTCTGGGGTTTGTAGTTTAGAGTACGAAAGAGATATGGCAAATCCGGATATGGGAATTGCCGAATCTTTAGGTTATTTCAGGGCAGTAATCGCTACAACGAAATAGATTTGTAGCTTCTATTCAAAATACTACTTCTTGCAAAATGGTATAAAACGATTGGTTTTATACCATTTTTATTTGCCATGCCCGCAAACTGAACTGCAATATGTATAAATCAGATTTGAATTGGTAGGTTATCGGGTGATTCTGAATTGGTGGGTTTTATTTTGTTAGTTTTTATTTGATGGAGATGAAGCTGGGGTTTTCGAAATAATGTCTTTATTGTCGATCTTAAAGTAAAAGCGAGATCCTTTATTGATCGTTGAAGTGTATTGCAAATTGCTGCCCAGCAATGTAATTAAACCTTTGCTGATCGCAAGCCCGAGACCGAATCCGCTATTTCCAACAATTTGATTTTTACCTTTAAAGAATGGCTTAAATATAAGGTCCTTACTCGATTCATCAATGCCGCAACCCGAGTCCTCAACAAATAGCTCAATGCCTGATTCTGTTATTTCGAATCCAAAATTGATAAACCCATCATGGGTAAAAAAGAAAGCATTATTCAATAAATTTCTAAAAACCTGCTTGAATCTTAAAGGATCAGAGAATAGTTTAACTTCTGAATTGTTTTTTTCGCTTATTATACTAAACGTAACCTGATTGCATTGGCTTATCTTGTCTGATTGCTGGAATTCAAGATATATTTCGTTGAGTAAACTATTGAGGCTAAACTCTTTTTTTGAAATGTCAAATTGATTCTCTTTTAGTCTTGAAATATCCATCACATCGTTTATCAACTTGAGCAAATCGTTCCCATTTTTGTTTATGTTTTTTGCAAAGATTTTCTTGTCATCGCTGCTAAACGAATCATCAATAATTAGTTCGCAAAATCCCAAAATTCCATTTAACGGAGTTCTGATTTCGTGCGACATATTCGACAGAAATGCAGATTTTAAAATATCAGATTCTTCAGCTTTTCGTTTGGCCTTGATCAAATTTTCTTCGACCTGATTTTTTTTGATTATTTCTTTTCGAACTAAAAAGAACAGTAATGTTGCGGTTATACTAACAAAAAACCAACCTTTGTATGTTTGTAAAATAGTTACAGAATTTCTAGTTCCAGCTATTGAAAGTATAAACTGATCGGAAAAAAGAATCCACAGAAATCCAATGATAAAGTAAATTAAAGCTATTTTTAAAGCTATCTTATTTTTCATTTACTTTTTTGATTTTAACACCCCAATGAAATAAATGTTCATAAATGATTGAAAAGATGATAATTGACTCAATAAGTAATGCTTTAAAAGGACGTTTTATTTCACACATCGATTGTTGCGTAATTTAAAATCTAATATATGAATTTGATTTTGTCCAATGAAGGTCTGATACACGAAACTTCTTATTCAGATATTTCTTTTTATTCTGATCAGACGGTCTACGAAGTTATTCGGGTAATTGATGGAGTTGCTCTTTTTGTTGAAGATCATTTTTTACGGCTCGAAATTTCGATGCAGATCCAGGGCTTATTAATCCAAATGTCCTATTCCGATTTTAAGCAAAATATAGCCGAACTTGTCAGGCTAAATCAGATAATGGAAGGAAATGTGAAATTTGTCTATTCTGTTGCCAAAGGAAATGCGCATTGGGCTTTTCGTTTTATTCCGCACAATTATCCCATTCCGGAGAATTACCAATTCGGTGTAACAACTGATTTCCTTTTTGCTGAACGTCAGAATCCAAATGCAAAGGTTATTCAGGTTGGGATAAGAAATCTGGCAGATCAAATGATTGCAGACCGGAAATTGTATGAAGTTCTGCTCGTCGATCGGGATGGGATGATTACAGAAGGAAGCCGTTCGAACGTATTTTTTGTAAAATCGGATGTGTTTTATACAGCTCCTGACTCCATGATTTTAGTGGGGATTACCCGAAAAAAAGTATTTGATTGCCTGAAAGAGTTAGGTTATACAATTGTTGAAGAGGCTGTCTCTGCAAAAGAAGTTGACGATTTCGATGCTGTTTTTCTAACCGGAACATCTCCGAAGATATTACCAGTTATATCAATTGGCAAACGATTGTTTAATGTTCAAAACCCCGCAATGGTGCGGCTAATGGATGTTTATAACCAAATGATTCGGGAATACATCCGGAAAGAATTGACTGGCAGTAAAAGCTAATTGTATTATTACTTTTTGACTGAATCTTAAGGATCAATTCATATTCTTGTGTGAAGGAAAAAGATGATCAAGTTGTATTCAAACGTTTCAGTCCTCTAGCCGGACTGGCTCTTCCTTTTCCAATCGATGAAAAGGAAGCAATCCCGAGACTTCGGGATGTCAAAACGAACCCTCCGCCGGGCGTTTTGATGGCCTGCCCACTCGCATCGATTGAGGCAAAACTAAGCCCAAAGGATACCAATTAAATTGGACATTTGATTTAAAAATCATTGCAATGCATTGTCTTTGTTCCGCCTAAGGAGAAAAAGTAACAGCCTGTCCGGCTGGAGGACGAGGTAAATGAGTTGTAAGCATTCGCTGAAGTGCGTCAACTAATTTTGCATGTCAGTCTATAAGTTTGCTTTTTACTTCAAAGACAAACGACATGTATAATGAGAAAAAATTCCGGGCCATCTATGACGAGTTTCTGGCATCGGGCCTGACCATTCGGGATTATTGCGCCAATCAACAAATGAATGAGGCTAAGTTCTATTATTGGCAACACAAGCTAAAAGGACTATTGCCACCTAAAAGTGGATTTATCCCGGTGGTTTTTGAGAATGGTGGGCAAGCCCAGTCGTCGCGGGTTCCAGCCCCGGTGCAGGTACAATCGACAACCTTTTCAACATCGGGAGCCAGACCCCAAACCATCTCCTGTGAGATTAGCTATCCGAATGGGGTGTGTTTAAAGCTGAACGGTTTGCCCGACCCACAGATATTACGGTCGCTGTTGGTTTTAACGCGCCGGTAGGATGTTCAGCCTCACTTCGTCAATGCGGTATTACCTGTATTCGTACCCAACGGATATGCGCCGGAGTTTTTACACCCTGAGCGGAATGGTGACCAACCAGATGGGGCGCAACGTGCAGGACGGGGATGTTTATATCTTTATCAACCGCCCGTGTACCAGCATGAAAATCCTGCACTTGGAATGCGGTGGTTTGGTGATCTATCACATGAAACTGGAATCGGGCAGTTTTAAACTACCGGTTTTTGATGAAAGTACCAATACGTTTCAAGCCAGCTGGCAGGAGTTGATGCTGATGGTACAGGGTACCTCACCGGATGGAAAAATGAATAAAAAAAGATGGGAAAAACCTTCGAAACAGTAGATTTTACTTGGTTTTTAACTTGTCTATACGGTTGATATTTAGTATCTTCAAGCCATCAAAAGCAAGTAAAAATGACAGTTGAAGAAGAGGGTTTTTTACAGCAAATTCTGGAAGAACGTGACCGGCTTTTTAGGGAAACTTCCAGGCTTAAAAGTCAACTTTCCAACTTTGAAAACTTCGATTCAGAAAGATCCACTTACCAAAAACAAATTGTCGGAAAAGACCAGCTGATTACCGAAAAAGATCGGGCAATCAGCCAACTGGATGAAACAATTAACAAGCTGAAACAACAGATAGAGATGCTCCAGCGAAGGATCTGGGGCAAATCCAGTGAACGGTATATCAATGAGGATCCCCTGCAACGAAAGCTCGATTTTGAGGGACTTGACCTGCTTCCGGAAGAAAAGGAACTTGCAACCAGTGCCAAAGAGGAGATCGAAAAGTACAAGACCATCCGTGTTATAGAGGTAAAGGAGAAAAACCATCCGGTACGCAAACCGCTGCCCGAAAGTCTACCGAGAGAAGAAACCCACATTTATCCACAGCACATTGAACTCGAGAATTGGATAGAACTGGCTCCGGAAATTACAGAAGTTCTGGAACGCGAATCTGCCAGATGGTATGTGCGCCGGATCATCCGCCACAAATATGCGTTGAAAGATAAAAGCCAGGATGTGGAAAAGCAAATCATTACAGCTCCCATGCCCGTACTTCCCATAGCAAAAAGCTATGCCGGGGCAAGTGTTTTGGCTGATATTATCATCGACAAATATGTGAACCATCTTCCTTTCTATCGTCAGATCCAGATGTTCAAACAACAGGGTATATCCATTGCACCTGCAACCATTAACGGCTGGTTTCAGGATGTAGCCGACCTGATCAGGCCTACTTATTACCGGTTAAAGGAGCTGGTGCTGGCTTCGGATTATATACAGAGCGATGAAACAACGATCCCGATTATAAATAACGAAAAGCACACCACGATAAAAGGATACATCTGGATGATCCGTGCGGTTATGGACAACCTGGTCTTTTTTCATTACGACCACGGTTCCCGGGCACAAAAGGTCGCACTGCAATTGTTTAAGGATTTTCAAGGCGTAATCCAGACCGATGGTTATGCCGTTTACGATATTTACGAAAACAAAAAGGGCGTTCTGCCCATTGGGTGCTGGGCTCATGCCCGGCGTAAATTTGAAGAGGCTTTGGCAGAGGACAAAGTCAGGGCTTCTTATGCGCTGGAGCAAATAGGACTGCTCTATCAGGTGGAGAGGCAAGCCGATCAGCAGCAACTCTCTTATGACGAGCGCGCCGATCTTCGTTCCCGCTTGGCTTATCCTATTATGGTAGCCTTCGAAAAATGGCTGCTAAATGAATACCCCAAAGTTTTGCCCAAAGGGCGTATCGGAAAGGCTATCCGCTACACCTATAACATTTACCACAAGTTGACCCGATACCATTTGGATGGTCGGTTGAAAATTGACAACAATCTCGGAGAAAATGCTATCCGTCCAATTGCCCTAGGCCGGAAGAATTGGTTGTTCTGTGGAAACCACGATGCAGCCGAAAATGCAGCAATCATGTATTCCATGCTGGGCTGTTGCAAGGCAAGCGAAGTAAACTTCCGCGAGTGGCTGGTATACTTTCTGAATAACATCCACAATTACGATAACGATTACAGCAAGGATCTGGCCGAATTACTTCCACACAACTTCAAACTTCAAAACCAGATTTGTAACAGTTCCATCTCCTAAGCCTCTCAAAGTTCTCCGAACATTTTAGAGAACCTCTGAAAGTGGGTTGCTGGTTTTCTAAGAAAATATAACGGAGTTTACCGAATGCTTACAATGAGTTTGGGTTTTCTTATTGTAGGACTTAAATCAGAATTCAAAATTCCCCAGAACAATATCATGTGATCCAATCTTAATTTCCATTTTCTTTCATCCAATCTGTCATTCCTGGCCGAAGTACAAACCTGCGGTGCTTGTTATCAGTTCGTATTTCCAGATTTTCTTCCTCCGTAAATGGTGTTCTAAAGTAAACATTGTAGGCCGCGGGGTAGGGAACAAGTAATTTTTGATGAGCGCCAGCCGGAAGCACAATTCCCATAATGTCGCAGTACCCGCTTTCTTTCCAAACAATGTCGGTGACCATGTTGACAAACAGCGAATCGGTCGATTCATTGATGATCGTAATTCTTTTAAACGAACGCTTGGTTTGCGAAATTTCGAAATCCGTATTTAATGCTCCCGAAATAAACAGATTGGCCATATTTGCAAATACGTCGACAACATTGACACCCGACCGGTTTGCCCTCATGTCGTGCTGACGATCAATGCTTTTTGAGTCGGTGAGGTATCGGGTACTGGTGCAGCCACCAAAAACAATGATGGCTGCCAGTGCCAGAGATATTAATTTCAGACGATTCATCAAATTTGTGAATAATCTGTTGGTGTCAGAAATTTACGGTGAACTTTACTTACCGTATCAGCATAAATTGGTTTTGCCGACATGGCTTTCCATTCCGGGCTATCTACAAAATTCTTCCAGTTTGCTTCCCGTTGATCCATATCTTTAAACCACAACATATACATTAACGCGGGCATAAATTTCCCTGCCAATATTTTACTGAAAAATACCGGATGAAGTTCAACCTTATCAAATAATGGTAGTTCCTCGTTATTAAACATGGCGATTTTTCGACGGGCAGCATCTTCATTGTAACTTTCATAAGTACGAAGCTCAAACAATCCTCTGCTCTTGTCCGGAGTGCGATGTTTGGGTATTGCGTCAAAAGCTTCTGTCAAGAAAGTTTCGTACCGTTCAAACACTGGCTTGGCTGCTGGTAATTCAAAATAGGTTTTGGCTGCTGCCAAATATTCACTGTTTGTTGTTAGTTCTTTCTGAAGTTTAAAATAAACATCGGTAGATGGATATACAAACAAGATGTAAACCTTCGGCGGTTCTTCTTTATCGAGTTCTTCGAAAGCCCCGAGTTTAACCCCAAATTTGGCAAACAGCGGCATTAAAGCTTCGGTGAAGTACGATTTCAGGATATTTTTTGATCCTCCTCCAGTGAGCTGGTAGATTCGGAATTCATAGAATTCTTTGTCCGAAACAGGAAGGTTTGTAGCGGAGGCAATTCCTCCGGTAGCTGCTACTGCGGCAACCGCAGCCGAGCTTTTCAGAAAATTTCTTCGTTGCATGGTTTGTTGGTTTTAAGTTTGCATAAAAATAAACATTTTAACAAAAGAAAAGCGATTGCTGATCATTTACTTTTGCCCCCTATGCCCGAACGATTGCATCGTGTGGTATTTTTTCAATTATTCTTTTATTCTTTTCCTCACCACGCGATATAATCGTGCGGTAGCACGGGGTTATAAATGATTTTTAGAGCTTTGCTCCACCCGATGCTTCAATACGCTGTGCATTTACCCATTTTGCTTCTTCAGAGCACAGAAAAGCCACAACACCACCAATGTCTTCCGGTTCACCTACACGACCAAGTGCAGTAGTACTTGCCGTTAATTTTCTTCTTTCTTCATTGTCTTTAGTTGCACCATCGGCAAAGTCAGTTGCAGTGGCACCAGGAGCTACTACATTGGCTGTAATTCTTCTTTTTCCTAATTCGTTGGCGAGATATTTCGTATAAGTTTCAATGGCACTTTTTATACTTGCATATACCGAAACATTTGGAACACAAACCCTCGTTAAGCTAGATGAAACATTAACGATACTACCTCCATCATTTAAAAGAGGCAACATCTTTTGTGTAAGAAAATAAACTCCTTTAAAGTTCACATTCATTACAGCGTCAAAGGTTTCTTCGGTAGTATCTGCAACACCTCCATACAATCCTATACCTGCATTGTTTATTAAAAAATCAAGATTAGATTTTTGGTATTCATCATTTAAGTATTGAGATAACGTATTGATGAAAGCATCAAATCCTCTAATATTGCCAGTGTCAAGCTGAAAGGCTTTTGCTTTTTGGTTTAGATTCTTTACCTCGTAAATAACTTGTGCCGCAGCTGTTTCATTACCTTTGTATGTAAAAACGATGTCTATACCTTTTTGGGCTAAGCTCAAGACAATAGCTCTTCCAATTCCACGGCTTCCGCCTGTTACTAATGCGATTTTTGTCATTTCTCTTTTTTAGCTTTTAAATTTTTAAGTGTATTGCTGTAAAATGGTATATAACGTAGGAAGCTACACGCAGGTGCCCTTATGCTGCCGCACGATTGCATCGTGTAGCATTTTTTCAATTATTCTTTTATTCTTTTCCTCACCACGCGATATAATCGCGCGGGAGCACGGGATATAATCGCGCGGTAGCACGGGTTAGCTGAAGTTGGCGGTAGTTTTTATGTTCTCGCAACTAAGAAAAATTCTCCATTCGCAGGAACAAGATTGTCGGCTCGGTTTTTAAAATATCTGTCTGTCATATTTTTTGTTGAAACGGTTTGTATTTCATTTAGGCCAATGCTTTCTGCAAGTTTTGCAATTTCCTCAAAAGTAAAAAAACTTACAAAAGGTGTTCCCGAAGCCGCTGCACCTTTGATTGACATTTCCATTAAATTTTTGTCTTCTCCGTCAAGTTGTTCTATCGGCAAATAAAATGAGATTGCAATAGTTGAACCCGATGCAAGGGAAGTTAATTTTTTCAGCGTGTCGGTAATTACTTCTTTCGTAAGATAAAGTGTTACGCCTGTGCAGGAAACAAATGTCGTTTGTTTGATGTCAAAGCCGTTATTGGTCAGTTCGTCTAACCACGATGAAGTTTCAAAGCTAACGGGAACGAAGTGTAGATTGTTTGGAATTTTGTAACCGTTTTCAATCAATTTTTCTTCTTTCCAAGTCAACGTGTCGGGCTGGTCTATTTCGTAAATGTCAATCTGCGAACTGATAGCTGTGTTTCGTTGAGCAAAACTGTCAAGTCCTGCACCAAGCAAAACATATTGTTTTACGCCTTTTGCAATTTGTTCTTTTGCTATATCTTCAATAAAACGTGCACGGGCTATAATAGAAGCACGAAGCGACTTGGTAAATTTCATATCGGGTCGTTCTTGCCAACCTTGTTCGGGCTTGATTAAATCAAAGCCAATTTTGTCCTCAATAATGTAAGGTTTGTCGTCTGTCAAAACGTGTAAAGCTCTCCATAGAGCTGTCCGCAATGCTGTATTGTCTGGTTGTTTCTTTGTCATACTATTTTGTTTTATGAGCAGTGTCTGTAAAATTACCCCCTTATGCTGCCGCACGATTGCATCGTGTGGCATTTTTTCAATTATTCTTTTATTCTTTTCCTCACCACGCGATATAATCGCGCGGGAGCACGGGTCGGTTTGCTCTATTATTTTTAACAACCAGAAAATATCATCAAAATTTTTCCGTGTTTTAATATCTTCTGGAAAAAACGGTGAAATTGACCACCTGATTCCAGTTTAAATTGACCACCATTTCCGGGGCAAACTGACCACCAGATTCCGGAGCAAATTGACCACTGTTTCCGGAGCAAACTGACCACCTAAAATCAGCTACTTTTTTTCATGTCGTTACCCATACTTTCGTTCAAAAAAAGAGCGGATTATGGCAAATAAATTAACGGACATGAGTAAGATTAGAAAAGCGATTAAGTTGCATTGCAGCGGGAAAAGCAAGCTGTTTATAAGCCAATATTTATCCTTATCAAGGAATACAGTAAAGAAGTATATTTCCCTTTTTGAAGTTCAGGGGTTGACCATTGAAGAGATCAATCAAAAGACTGACCTTGAGTTGGAAACGTTGTTTTCACACCCTCCTGAAGAGTCTATTAGCCCGCGATTACAAAAGCTATATGAGTTTTTCCCTCATATGGAACGGGAGCTCAAACGGGTTGGCGTCACGGGCCAGTGTATGTGGGAAGAGTACATTAAAAAATACCCCGGGGGTTATCAAAGCTCCCAGTTCCGGGAGCATTACAAACTGTGGAGCCAGAAGGTAAATCCGGTGATGCACATGAACCACAAGGCAGGCGACAAGATGTTTGTTGATTATGCAGGCAAAAAGCTATCTGTGGTTGAAAAAGATACAGGAGAGGTAAGTGAAGTAGAATTTTTTGTTGCTGTTTTAGGGGCAAGCCAATATACCTATGCCGAAGCCACGGCCAGCCAAAAGAAGGAAGATTTTGTTGTATCGGTAGAAAATGCCATGCGTTTTTTTGAAGGCGTTCCGGCAGCAATTGTTCCGGACAATCTAAAGTCAGCGGTGATAAAAAGCAGCCGTTTTGAGCCCACCATCAACGAAACACTGGCAGATCTGGCAGAACATTACGAAACCACTATTCTACCAGCCAGAGCTTATAAACCACGGGACAAATCGTTAGTTGAAGGTGCTGTTAAAATACTATACCGCAGGATTTATGCTGCACTGAAGGACGAAACGTTTTTCTCCCTTGCGGAACTGAACGATCGCATCGGCGACCTGTTGGATGCACACAACAACAAAAAGCTCACCGGTCGTCCATACACACGTTTTGAGCTATACAATGACATCGAGAAGGGCAAACTGTCGCCACTGCCCATCCAACGCTTTGAGATCAAGTATCAGGCACAGGCAACGGTCATGCAAAATGGTCATGTGCAGCTTAGTTGCGACAAACATTTTTATAGCGTGCCGTACCAATACATCCGCAAAAAGGTGAAGGTGATGTACACCAGAACAACGGTCGAGATTTACTTTAAATACAATCGGTTGGCTACCCATCCCCGGGACTACGCACTTTACAGCTACACAACCACACCCGAACATTTAGCGAGCACCCATCAATTTGTAACCGATTGGACTGCCCCCCGGTTTATCAATTGGGCAAACAGTATTGACCCGGTTGCCGGGGAATATATCTTTAAGATCATTGAAAGCCGAAACCATCCTGAGCAGGCGTTTAAAAGTTGCATGGGGATACTTTCGTTTGAGAAAAAGGTTGGCAAACAAAGACTTATCAATGCCTGCAAACGTGCTCTTGACTTTGGAACCTACAGTTTTAAAGCCATACAAAACATCCTTGAAAACAACCTGGATATGATTAAGGATGAGACAACAGAAGATCCGGAATTGCCCGAACACAACAACATACGAGGGAAGAACTATTACAAATAAATTTAAAATCAAATCATTATGAATGAATCAACGTTGACAAAAATGAGACAAATGAAGCTTTCCGGAATGCATGGTGCATTTAAAACTGCAGTCGAAACCGGGAAAACAGACCATTACACCATCGATCAGTTTGTGTCCATGATTATTGATGCAGAATGGGACGAACGTCACAACCGAAAAATAGAGAGACTAATTAGAAATGCCAAGTTCCATTACAAATCAAACATCGAAAGCATCACTTTCGATCAATCACGAAACCTGGAACGCAACCTTATTTTACGACTTGGAGAGTGTGAGTTCGTAGAGAAGAACGAGAACGTTTTA
Source organism: Aquipluma nitroreducens (assembly GCF_009689585.1). Classification (GTDB taxonomy): domain Bacteria; phylum Bacteroidota; class Bacteroidia; order Bacteroidales; family Prolixibacteraceae; genus Aquipluma; species Aquipluma nitroreducens. The sequence goes on from NZ_AP018694.1 coordinate 5,094,933, forward strand.
ATCACAGGAAGTACCGGCGTGGGTAAAAGTTATTTGGCAACGGCACTGGGTTATCAGGCATGTATCCAGGGCTACCGGGTAAATTACTTCAATACATCGAAGTTGTTTTCCAGGTTAAAAATGGCAAAAGCCGATGGCTCATACTTGAAGGAGCTAGCGAAAATCGAAAGGCAGGATGTTATTATACTCGATGATTTTGGACTCCAGGCACTCGATAGTCAAAACAGGATAACGCTATTGGAAATCATTGAAGACCGACACAATAAGGGTTCCATTATCGTTACTTCACAAATACCGGTTCAGGGATGGTATGATATTATTGGAGAAAAAACCATTGCTGATGCAGTATTGGACAGGCTGATTCATCAAGCTCACCGCATCGAATTACACGGAGAATCAATGAGAAAGAAAAAAAGTATCAACAAGGAATAATTTTTACAATTTTGAATATGAATTACGGCATGAAAAAAAGGTAGTTTTCAGAGGGCTCTTTTATGTGGTCAATTTAAATCGGCAACACATGGTCAATTTGAATCGGCACAGGGTGGTCAGTTTGACCGGAATTTACAATATAATTTTAGTTTCTCTAATATCAAGGTTTTTTAGAACAAGTAATTCTCCAATACCTTTTAAACTATTAACCGATTTTCCTTTTAATATTAGAATCTCCAAATTACTCAGCAATGAAAGATCACAAAGATGCTCTCCTTGATCTAGATAAATGCGAGATATATCAAACGTTCTTAAGTTATCAAGTCTGTCAAAAAAAGTTAACATTTCCAATTCTCCATAAAGAATATCCTTTTCGTTTCCATCTTCAACTTGATAAATTTCAAATGCCGACAAGTCTGGATATTCACCTGACTGGATATAACCAGTTACATATTGAAAATTGAGTCTATTACTTCCATTAAAGTCTACATAAGCAATAAGAGTTTTCCTCCAATTCAAGGATAGACTATTCCAAAGGCAAAATTTAGGTAAATAATTCTCAATAAATATTCTTGAGTTATTGTTCATTGCGAATCAGCTATTATTTAATATTTTTACTTTTTGTAAATCACTTATATATACGACGTCAGTCAATAGATTCAGAGTCAAATTGCAAAATTCTCTCAACCCCGAAAATTTCTCAAGCTGGTAAACAGTCAACTTTTAAAATTTTGTCTAAGAACGAAACTGTTTCAAGGAGCGACTAAACTGCCCCATAACGTAGGAAGCTACACGCAGGTGCGGATTGCGGGCGATTTCCTGTCAAACCGAAAAGCTGCTTGGGCGGAAAGATGCCCACCGAAAACCACTGCTGCCGCACTTGACGGGTAGCTGAAGTTATGCGCTGGGTTCATTATTTTTTGTCTTTATCAGTCCGTAAATTACAAATACTAATCCAACTATAATAAATGGGATACTCAGCAATTGTCCCATGTCAAGTTGCATTTGTTCTTCGAATGGCTCTTGTCTTTCTTTTATAAATTCGATAACGAATCGTGCGATAAAAATCAATGAGATAGATAATCCAAAAAAGAATCCATTTTGTAACTTGTCTCGTTTTGTTTTATACAAGTAAAAAATTAATCCAAATATAGCCAAATAGGAAATTGCCTCATATAACTGTGCTGGATGTCGTGGTAAATTGTCCTCACGAACAAATATGAATGCCCAAGGGACTCTTGTTGGAATCCCAATAATCTCTGAATTCATCAAGTTTGCAAGTCTGATAAAGCAGCCTACCAAAGGTGCTACAACTGCAATCAAATCAATTGTTTTAATAATAGATTCTTTTGTCCTTTTTGCATAAATAATTAAAGCTATTATTAATCCCAGAGCACCGCCGTGACTTGCCAATCCTTGATAACCAATAAATTCATAACCTCCACCAGCAGTTTGTTGGATTGGTAAAAGCATTTCTAATGGATTACTCAGATAATATGATGGGTCATAAAATAAGCAATGACCCAATCTTGCTCCTGCAAAAATTCCTATCAATCCATAGATTGAGAGTTTTTCTAATTTGTCAAGTGGAATATTTTCTTTTTTGAAAATCCAATTGAGGATATAAACACAAAGTATCAATCCTCCTACAAAAAGAACTCCATAATATCTGAGTGAAATCCCAAATACATTAATAATTTCAGGGTCAATGTCCCAATGTATAAAATTTATAATCATAGTATTAGTTTGTCAATGTGTGCGTCCTGTTAACCTTGCGCATAACTAGTATATAGTGGCAAGTTTATAGTACTTTTTCTAACATTCCCTTTTGATTAACCCCGGCAAGCCTTTCGGCCTGTCGGGGTTAATCAAAAGCGGACTTATTCAGCAGGGGTTGGGTCGGGTTTTGGTTCTTCCTTCTTGGTGTGAATGAGTCGTGCATAGGTTTTACGCAGTTCGTCGAGTTGATTAAACAGGGTGGTGAGGGTAGCCGTCGGCATAAAGTTGACGGCTTGTTCAACTGCTGTGCAGAACTGCTCGTAGCTTTTGGTTGCTGCTGCCCTCAGGCTGGTAGCCGAAGGGCCTTCGATGGCCGCATCCTGCGTGAGGCGGTTCTGGTATAACTGATTAAACATG